>NZ_JAUCCV010000004.1:0-181118 GCF_034675905.1 Castellaniella sp.
AAAAATAGTTGATGGTGATACAGTCCAAGGAGGAATCCCTCACACACAAGAACAAACAGGCTGCCCATTCATGCCCCTTAACGAAGACATACTGATCAACGTCACCCCTTTTGAAACCCGTGTGGCCCTTACCGCCCAGGGCATCGCACAAGAGCTTCATATAGAACGCAGCATCCAGCGCGGACACGTCGGCAATCTATACCTGGGACGCGTGGTGCGGGTGCTGCCGGGCATGCAAAGCGCTTTCGTCGATATCGGTCAAGAACGCGCAGCCTTCATCCATGTCGCCGATCTGCGGCAGAATCGCCATATGCGCAGTGCGGGGGAACACACTCCCCCGACCCCCATCGAGAAACTGCTGTTCGAAGGCCAGCCGCTGCTGGTGCAGGTCATCAAAGACCCCATCGGCACCAAAGGCGCTCGTCTGGCCACCCACATCAGCATCGCCGGGCGCATGCTGGTCTATCTGCCGCATGAGCCTCATATCGGTGTCTCGCAGCGTATCGGCGCGGAAGCCGAGCGCGAAGCCCTGCGCGAACGCATCCTGGCGCTGCGCCCGACCGACGAGCCCGGCGGTTTCATCGTGCGCACCCAGGCCGAGGGCGCCAGCGACGAAGAGCTGGACGCGGACATCCACTACCTGCGCACGCTCTGGGCCAATATCCAGGATCGGGTCAAGCAGGCGCCGGCGCCATCCCCCGTCTACACCGAACTGACCCTGGCCCAGCGGGTGCTGCGTGACATGGTCACCCCGGACACGGGCAGCATCACAGTGGATTCCCGGACGGTTTCCCAGGAGCTGATCGCCTGGGCGCAGCGCTATACCCCATCCGTTGTAGAGCGCATCCATCACTACAGCAGCAACCGGCCCTTGTTCGACACCGCCAACGTGGATGAGGAAATCGCGCGCGCCCTGTCGCGGCGCGTGGACCTGAAGTCCGGCGGCTACCTGATCATCGACCAGACCGAAGCGTTGACGACCGTGGACGTCAATACCGGCGGCTATGTGGGCGGACGCAATTTCGACGACACGATCTTCAAGACCAATCTGGAAGCCGCCGTGGCGATCGCCCGGCAGCTGCGCCTGCGCAACCTGGGCGGCATCATCGTGCTGGATTTCATCGATATGGATGATGCCGGACATCAGGCATCGGTTCTGGCCGAGTTGCACAAGGCATTGGCGCCGGACCGTACCCGCGTGACGGTCAGTGGCTTCAGTCAGTTGGGATTGGTGGAAATGACGCGCAAGCGCACCCGGGACTCCCTGGCCCACCAGCTGTGCGAACCCTGCCCGACCTGCCAGTCCCGGGGATCGGTGCGCACGGCCCGCACGCTGTGCTATGAGATTCTGCGGGAAATCCTGCGCGAGGCCCGCCAGTTCGACCCCAAGGAATTCCGCATCGTAGCGTCCCAGACAGTGATCGATTTGTTCCTGGAAGAAGAAAGCCAGCACCTGGCGATGCTGGGCGATTTTGTCGGCAAGCCGATTTCGCTGGCGGTGGAAGCCAGCTACGGGCAGGAACAGTACGATCTGGTGCTGCTGTAGGCTGGCACTAGTTCGCTAACGTGAGTTCGATCCCACTCCGTCCGCATCGTTAGCACCTTAGGCTCACTGGCATACATGCCATCCGCCAGCGCCGGCTACGCCAGGGTAGGCTCTCAGAGAGCACCATCCAGACCCAATTTTTTGCGGCGAAAATTCCGCCAAATCTTTAAAGACGGTATATGACTCAGCACGATCCGAGCCTTTCCCAGAGAGCGCACGCGATGCAACAATGTTTGAATCGCTACTATCCTGCTGAACATCCGACGGCACTCTCAGCACCACAATCACGGACTGCGCTGCCAACTGCCTGCAGGCAGCTGAATCGGCTCCAGCACCACTGACAATGAGCTGAGAGCCGCCTCTGGGGGGCTGTTGACGCGGGAGAGTCGTGCGGTACGAGCAGCTACCCACGAGGATCAGCTGCGCATGTTTCGCCCCCAGATAATGCGCTACCATCCAGTGAAGATTTGCTGGCGACGTGCAGCAATATCAGCCACTGCATCCAGCACCCACCCAGGCCTTTTGACGTGACGATGGGCGTTGCATCTAAAGTTCCCTGGTTCAGACCCAATGGTATCTCTAGACAGTCCGCCACAATAGAGCCACGAGCGGCCTTGGCCAAGTGTTGACGTCGCCATAACACAGCGCTGGTGCCTCGGTGGGAGTCGTTTGGTTTTCCAGCCGACGGTTCAACCACATTGCCGTGGCCGGATCAGTCACATCTTCGGCGTACTCTCGACTCTCGCGCTGCCCTCCATGACTACGGATATATGTCACACGCTGCCCCAGCCGACGAACGATAACGGGCACCAGTGTATCAACCGGATCCAGTCCAATGCCTGCATAACCGTGAGCAGTGGAGAGATTTGATAGCCCAACAGCCGCAACACCGTAGCTGGCAACTGCGCCAAAGTGCTCTTTTGATGATCCAGTGCCGCCTGCACAAACCGCTGATACACATCAGGCGAGGCGTCCCGAGCTGCATCGTTGAAGTACATAAAAAGGGAATTCGCACCATTTCATGACTAAACCGGGAGAATGTGCCCGAAGTCACCATAAGGTGACTCTCCATGATCCGAAAAATAGATCACAACAGTCGGCATATCAGAGCCCTTCGCCTGCGTCATGACGTCGCTCAGGCTAAGGCTCACGTACCGCATGGCGCTATCGTATCCTTGATCCGCCAACTGAACTGATGCATCACTGCCCACCAGCGCACCAAAAGCGGCAACACGAGATACCCCATCAAACCTGGCATCGACCGGACGACGTGCCGACTCGGGAATATTGAACAGATAATCCCCATGTCCCGCATAAGAATGCAGGAATAAAACGCCAGGTCCCCGAGGAGCAAACTCCTGAAACCGCTGCACTGCCGTCTTGAAATGATCTTCGTCAAAAGAGACTTGGCTCCAGGCCTGCTCTCCAATCAGACCGTTATCACGGACATACTCGACTTGAGACAGGTGCTTGAACACAACAGACCCCGCCATGTTAGAAGCCCCCGTTGCCCACTGATTACTGAGAACAGCGTAGGAATAGACAAGCGATCAAGTACATCTACCAGTGAGATGCGCCGCCGTTCGGTGATGGGCAGGTAGTCCTTTTCGCGTCCACACCAAAACTAAGGGCTTCCAATAAGCTAAGCGAGGTATGAGATGAGTAGACTGCACACGATCAAACGCGATCAAGCCTACATTCCGCTTCGCAAAATCCTCCAATTCCACCGAAGTAGCGCGCGGATATCCAAACAGCCCCCACTGCATCAATGAGGTCGACTCACCGATATAGACAATCACCCGCATCTGATGGGGTCCGATGCTGCGTGTTTGATAAGCAGCATCGGGTGCGTGAAATTATGGACAATGCCTCGTAGACCGAGGAATTGGACTCGAACCGCGAATAAGCACGATATGCCTGAGAGACAACGGGAATCAGAACAAACAGCACCCCTAGGTACTTCACCCACTTGTGAGCAGATGATCTTCCCCCAACCATGCGGCACAACCAGCCAGTCGGCTGCATAACCGCGAATCGCCAAAGACCATACAGACCCAGCACAATCAGCAAGGTCAAGCCAAACGTTTCAAGCAGCGCCCCAAATCTTAGAGGCCGTAAGACCGCCACGACGGACTTGATATAAAACCAGGCCTCATGCCACTCAAAATTCTGCGCCTCGAGAAAGGAGTCCGACCCCAAGCCATCCATCCAAAAGCGGACCGACTTGTAATACAAACTGAATAACAGCCCCAAAGCCAAAGACGCAGTAGCAAGTAAATGGCGATGGCGAATCCAGCAAAAAATCGCCAGAAAGACGAATCCTGCTAATAACAAAGGGCGCATGAATGATGAAGGAATGGTAAAAGTTAGCAATGCTAACACAATGAAACATCATGCCTGCGCAGTGTTTTACTCCCCCACATCCATCTTGTTTTCCCAGCTGCTGTCCGCCTGGCAGAGTTCCGGCTTCATCATGGCCGTCAGCATCTCATGCACCCGATCCATCTGGCCGGAGTAGTAGCTATAGGCCTTGACGTTGATGGTGCGGTTGTGCAGCAGGGTCAGGCTGAGCACGATGCTGCGGTCCCAACCGGCATCCGGCGTCGGGCGGTACACCACACGGCCAAAGGACGATTCGTTGGGTACCATCTCGAAGGTATAGGTCTGCCCGCAGGCAGCAGCATGGCGAAACAGGTTCTGTTGCACGGCGGGAAAGTCGATGGGCAGGCGGCGACGTTCCGTTACCTGATAGGACGACGTTTCCAGTTCATTGACGGTCAGGCCGCGCGGCTGGCTGGCGCAGGCGGACAGCACGGCCAGGGATGCCAGAAGGTAAATCGTTTTCATCGGATGCTCCCGCAAACAGATTCAAGGACTCAAGAGAAAGGGATCAGGCTACGCATCGACGGCTTCGCCCGCTGCGCGGTCAGGCGTATCGAGGACATCATCCCGGAACTGCAGTTGATATAAAGAAGCATATAAGCCGCCCTGCGCCAACAGATCGGTGTGCGTGCCGGATTCTGCGATCCGCCCCTGATCCAGCACGATGATGCGATCCGCTCTTTGCACAGTGCTGAGCCGGTGGGCAATGACCAGTGTGGTGCGTCCAGCCATCAGACGTTCCAGCGATGCCTGCACCTGGCGCTCTGCCTCGTTGTCCAGGGCGGAGGTCGCCTCGTCCAGAATCAGGATGGGCGCATCCTTGATCAAGGCTCTGGCGATAGCCAGGCGCTGGCGTTGCCCCCCTGACAGGGCGTTGGCATTGTTGCCGACCTGGGTATGGATGCCTTCCGGCAGGCTCTCGACGAAATCCCAGAGGCTGGCGGCTTCCAGGGCAGCACGAATCCGGGCCTCGGGCAGATCTCCCTGTATCCCGTAGGCCACGTTGTCGGCAATGCTGCCTTCGAACAGGACGACATCCTGACTGACCAAAGACAGCTGCGCCCGCAAGGCGTTGAGGCGGAATTCCCGCACATCGACGCCATCGATCAGGATCTGCCCGCTGCTGGGCTCGATAAAGCGGGGCAGCATATTGACCAGCGTAGTCTTGCCGCTGCCCGAGCGCCCCACCAGGGCGACGGTCTGACCAGACTGCACGGAAAAGGTCACGGCATCCAGCGTGTCGCGCGATGCGTCCGGGAAACGATGCGTGACGGCCTGGAAAGCGATCTGTCCGGCAAAACGCCCGGCGACTTCTTGTGTGCCGGTATCGGACTCGACCGGCTCGTCGATCAAGGTGAATACGCTTTCCGCCGACACCAGCATGCGCTGGGCGGCGCCTGCAATATTGGTCAGGCGCTTGAGCGGATCAAAGATCTGACCCAGCGCCGCCATGAAGGCCGCAAAGCTGCCGACCGTCAGACCCTGATGGTTGGCCTGATACAAGGCGACCGCCACCACGATGGCGACGGACAGCGCCACAAAGAATTGCGAAATCGGCGACATGGCCGAATCGGCGCTGGCCGCCCGCATGGCAAAACGCCGCAGGCGTGCATTGACATAGCCAAAGCGCTCGCGTTCACGGGCATAACCATCGAAAAGTTTGACGACGCGCTGACCCGCGATGCCTTCTGACACGACGCGAGTCAGCTCCGCATTCATATTGATGGTGTCGCGATTGATGCGGCGCAGGCGGCGCACGAAATACCGGCCCGTCAATACAGACAGCGGCAACATGACGAGCACGATCAGCGTCAACTGCCAGGACATGTACAGCAGCACGGCCAGCAAGGCGACGACCGTCAGCGATTCGCGCACGATGACGCGAATGACTTCCGTGGACAGGCCGCTGACGTTGCCTGCATCGATCGTGAAGCGATTCAACAAGCGCCCGCGGTCGCGGGAGCGGAAGGTGTCATCGGACATGCCCAGCAGATGCTCGAACATATCGTGGCGCAAACCCAGCAGCATATTGTTCGCGACCCAGGACATCAGATAGGTGCCCAGGAACGTGGTGACGCCGCGCACCAGCATGATGCCCACGACCGCCAAGGGGATCGACCAGATGTAGGAAGGCTGGGCGCCGGTAAAACCTTCGTCCAGCAAAGGCTTCATGATGACGGCCAGCAGAGGCTGGGTCGCGGATGCCACGCTGAGCAGCAGCAATGCCAGCAGACCGACTTTCCAGTCCTTGCCCAGACGGATGTAAATCTGGCGCCACAGTTCCCGCCGTACGGGGCGGCTGTCAGTAGCCTGATCGGGATGGGGTTTCAACCGGCACACTCTCTTATATACTGTCGTGAATCACGCATTTTAGCCCGCCAGCCATGGATTTCCGCAGCGGGCCGCCGGAGCCCCCGCGTTGACACCAGCTACCCGACCCACCCTCTACGTACGACTGCCCAATTGGGTGGGTGACGTCTGCATGAGCCTCCCCAGCCTGGATACCCTGTTGGGGACGGGATTCCCTGTCGTCGTGTGCGCTCGCCCTTGGGCTCAGGACCTGCTGGCGGCCTACCCGCTAGCCGGTTTCGTGCCGATCCAGGGGCCCTCCTGGCGGGCGGACCGGGTCGCCGTGCGCCGCCACCTGAAACAATCCGCACCCGGCCGGCCCCTGGGGCTGCTGCTGCCGGATTCGCTGTCCAGCGCACTGGCCTTCCGCTTTGCCGGCATTCCCTGCGCTGGCTACCGGGACGACGGACGCAGCCTGATCCTGCGCTGGCCCTGCCGCAAACCCGCCGCGACGCTGCATGCCGTGCAATCATGGCACTACCTGACCCGCTACGCGCTGACGCAATGGCAATTGCCGGTGACGACGCCGGAACCTGCCGAAGAACTGCGCTGGCAGGCAGCAGCGACCCACGACATCCAGGCATCCCAGGTGCTGGCGCAAGCCGGGCTAAACCGGGATGCCTTTGTATTGATCGCCCCCACTGCCACAGGGCTGCACAAAGGCCGCATCAAAGCATGGACGGGCTTCGACAGCCTGACCCGTTCATTGCAGGCGCGCGGAATCACCGTGGCCATGGCGCCCCCGGCCACTGAACAGCAGGCGGCGCAAGCCGCCGCTCCGACCGCACAGCTGTTGCCCCCGCTGGGCTTGGGGGCCTTTGCCGCCCTGACCCGGCTGGCCAGCCTGGTCATCTGCAATGATTCAGGGGTATCGCACCTGGCCGCCGCCGCCCATGCCCGCCAGATCACCCTGTTCGGCGTCACCGACCCGCACCGCACCGGCCCCTGGTCAAATCAGGCACTGCGCCTGGGGCGCCTGAACGCCTGGCCCAGCGCTCCTGACGTCCTGGATCAAGCACTGGAACAAATGAATATCCCCCCTGCCGCATGAGTGTGTCCGAATTTCTGGCTAATCTGGTCATCCCCCTGAACCTTTCCGTTACGCTGCTGGTTCTGGCTGTCATCCTATTCATTGCACGCTGGCGCAAGACCGCCGCCGTCATCTCGATCGGCGCCCTGGCCTGGACAGTATTCTGGTCCCTTCCGACCACTTCCTTATGGGCCGGCGGCCTGCTGGAACAACGCTATCCGCACGCGCCCGCCGCCACCCTGCCCACTGCCCAGGCCATCGTGGTGCTGGGCGGCAACACAGCCAATGGCCGGCAGAACTGGTTCGAATCCTACGATCCCCAAAACACTGTCCTGCGCACGGACACCGCCGCCCGCCTGTATGCCGCCGGGCGCGCACCGCTGATCATCGTATCCGGGGCCGCCCTGGACGGCGGCGTGAGCGAGGCCCGCATGATGGCCTCGGCGCTGGAGCACAATGGCGTGCCAAGCGCCGCCATCATCCAGGAAGACCACAGTCTGACCACGCATCAGAATGCGGTCTATACCGCCAAAGTGCTGCGAGAGCACCAGATTCAACGTTTTCTATTGGTGACGTCGGCGCTGCACATGCCCCGCGCCATGGCCAGCTTCCAGAAGCAAGGTCTGGCGCCGATTGCAGCACCATCGCCCGCCCAGATCGTGGTGCCTGACGAGCCGGATTTCTCTTTCTGGCTGCCGGATCTGCGCGCGCTGAACGCCAGCCGTTCAATCGTCAAGGAATATCTGGGACTGCTGGTGTACTGGGTACGCGGCTGGGTTTAAGCCCCTAAAAAACGGCTCAGGGTCACTGGTCGAGCAACGTCTGGCGTTCTCGCAGAATGTCTGCATACAGCGCCAGGTACTGCCGGGAGACCTCGGGCCAGGCATGACGCGCCAACACCGTCCGCATGCCGGCCTGCAGCCGCTCACGCAAGGCGGCATCCGAACGCAGGCGCTCGATGGCCTGCGCCAGTTCGTCTGCTCTTTCGGGGTGGCTGAGCACCAGAGCATCCTTGTCCGCCTCGACGTACTGAGCGAAACCACACCAAGGAACCGGACTGAGAATCACCGGCAGGCCGAAAGACATGGCTTCCAGGGGCGCCATGCCGAAACTGTCATTCAAGGTCGGATGCACATACAGATCAGCCGCCTGGTAGTACGGCGCCACCCGGGAGGTCTCAGAGACCAGATGCACCCGCATGCGCACGGATTCCGGCGCACGAGCGACATAGTCGCGCGACGCGGCATTCGCCCCGACCACCAGCAGCAGGACATCATCGGGCAAGTTCTGCAAGGCGGCCAACACAGTGGGCAGGCCTTTGCGCATGGGGTTGCGCGCCACCAGCAAACACAGAGTGCCTTGCGCAGGCAGTCCCAATGCCTGACGGCTCTGCCGCCGCTGATCCGCCGACACAGGAGGCTCGACCGATACGCCTGGAGGAATCACGGGGATATCCGGTTCGGCCATGGCATAGGCCTGGCCCAACTGGCGGGCAATCAGCTGGGACACCGCCACCACCCGATGCGCGGGTTGCGGTGCGACTCGACGGGCCTCCAGTCCAAGATAGGTCTGCACCCTGGGGCTGATATAGGACAGTCCGCGTTTGACGCGACCCATGGCCTGCACCCGCCAACGATAACGGACCGGGGTGACATGCACGACCTCGATATCTCCGCACCAGCCGTTCATGTGGGAATGGACGATGTCGAAACCCTGGTGAGTCATCCGCGCCGCCTGCCGCGCGAACAGCCAGCTACGAATCCAGTTAGGCCAGCGGCGGCTGATCCGGATCAGCCGAAACGACAGCCGCAAGTCACAAGCGGGATCGTATTCCCGTGCGAATACCGTGATGCGATGCCCCGCGGCAACGAATTCCCGCATCAAGGCCACACCATAGGCTTCCGCCCCGCCAAAGCGGCTGCCGAAGCGATCGACGACAAAAGCGATGGACAGCCCGGTCCCGGACGGTTCATGCACCACGGGCGCAGCACGCGTGCTCATGCTGCGCTCCGTTCCTGCTGCCGGCGCTTACTGTCTTCCAGACGGGTCAGGCATTTTTGCAGGAACCGCAGCAGGGTGGTGGAACGCGCAACCGCCACCCTGGGCAAGGCATAGAGATCGTCTGGCTGCCGCGCCAGGCCACGGGCAGTCGTGGTGGCATTTTCATACCCGGCATCCCGCACGCAATCGGCCAGGGCGGGTGTGAACTTTCCGTAGGGATAACAAAAGGCCTTGACCGGCGCGCCCGTGATCTGTTCCAGCGCATCCCGGGAATCACGGATTTCATTCAAGGCCAGTTCGGGGGACAGGCGCGGCAGCACGGGGTGATTCAGCGTATGAGAACCTGCTTCGTGTCCTGCTGCGACCCAGTCCCGCAGCCCCTGGGCATCCATCAAGGCCGAGGCGGGCACGCCCTCGGGGTGGTCCCATACATTGGAGCCCCCCAATTGCCGGACGACGAAATAATTGGTCGCATGAAAGCCGCAGTCTTCCATGATCGGCACGGCATGGTCCAGCACATTCTGATAGCCGTCATCAAAGGTCAGGCCAAAGACCTTGCCTTGTTTTTCACCGCGCAGATAGGGCATCAGTTGCGCCATCGACAGACCCCGATAGCCCAGGCGGCGCAGCCAGACCATCTGGCGCCGGAAATCCCGGGAATGGACGGTCAAGCCCCGATAGGGGGTGCCCCGTGCTGCGGGTTCGCCGATCTGGTGGTACATGAGGATGGGGATCATGGGCGAATTATATCGGCCCCTTGCCCCGCCGGGCGGTATGCAGACGCCTGCCCGCTCACCGAGTGCGCCCAAGATGATAGAGCTTCACGTAGCGGTAAAAGCTGCCCGTTGCCGCCATTCCGGCCAGCACCAGACCCTGCCAACCATCCAGAAAACCGCGCCGCAACAGGTAATGCCGGATGAAGGTCCACGCGGCATGTCCGAAAGGACCCAGCAGACTGGTGCGGCGCCCTTGCTCGAAGGCGCCGCGAGCCGCTTCAGTGGAATAGCGGTTGATCTTGTCGATGAAGACTTCCAGGCTGGCATAGGGATAGTGCAGAAAATGCCCCTCCAGCGTGTCAGTGCGGCCCCGGACTTGAACCCGTTCATGCACAGTGGCGCCCGTGAAACGCCCTGCATCCCGCCGAAACAAGCGCACGACATAGTCCGGCCACCAGCCGCTATGACGGATCCAACGGCCGCAGAACGTCGACAAGCGGGCGATGCGGTAGGCATCGGCATCGGGCGCCTGTAGGACCGCCTGGATCGACAACGCCAGTTCCGGCGTCACTCGCTCATCGGCGTCAATGGACAAGACCCAGTCGCCAGTCACCAGGTCCAGCGCACGATTTTTCTGCGGCCCGAAACCCGGCCAATCTTCGGTGACGATCACGCGCGCGCCATGTTGACGCGCCAGATCGCAGGTGGCATCCGTGCTGCCGGAATCCACCACGATGATCTCATCGGCAAAGGCGACGGAATCCAGACAAGCGCCAATATGCCCGGCCTCGTTCTTGGTGATGACGATGACGGACAGCTTCATGAGCGGAACACCTGTTGCGGCAAGCGCCATGCGATCGAAAAACCCTCAGTCCCCATAGTGCTGCCCCCGCTTCCAGCGTTTCCAGCCATTGAAGACGGGCGCCAGCACCGGATGGGCTGCAACGCGGACGCGCCGCCCCAGGGAAGCGCCGCTGGTATCACGCACGGCAAAGCGAAAGATGGAGGCCGGATCGGTCCCCTGGCGATTTCGGCCAAACGCGCGCGTTGTGTACAGGTAGCGGAAGCCGGTCTCCTGGGCGATGCGCACGTAATCCTCGTCAAAATAGCCCTGTGGCCAGCACAACTGATCGGACACCTCGCCCAGGTGCTGCTGCAGGCAACCCCGAGACTGCGTCAGTTCTGCGCGCATATGCGTATTTTTTGCAGCCGCATCCAGCTGATCCCAGCGGGTATGGGTATGAGTATGACTATGAAATTCCATGACGCCCTGTTCGCGCAGCGCCAGGATTTCCGACCAACGCAGAATGACTTCGTCGGCCCGTCCCTGGTCGATGCGGCGTTCGCATTCCCGATGTTCCGGCGTGTCAGGCAACCGCTCGCCATCCGTCAACTGTGGCCGGACGGGGCCTTGGCCAACCCAGCCTGTGACGATGAACACCGTCGCCTGCATGCCATAGCGACGCAACAAAGGCGCGGCATAGACCCAGTTGTCCAGATAGCCGTCGTCAAAAGTGATCAGCATCGACCGGCGCGGCGCTCCACCCTGTTGCAGGTGGTGGAGGAACTCTGCCGTGCTCAGACTCCGGTAGCCGCGCCGGGCGAACCAGCGCAGCTGATCCTCGAAATGTTCGGGAGTCGTCGCGATCATGCCGCCACCGGGGCGAACATGGTGATACATCAGGACGGGCACAATGTCAGCGGCCATCAGGTAAGCTCCTCGAGCCATCGACGGTAACAGGACTCGGTTCGCTCACCCAGCGCAGCCCGCGTAAAACGGCCCTCTTCCAGGCAATAGCGCCGCCCGGCGCGGCCCATGCGCTGTCGCAGATCAGGGTCGGTGATTAAGCGCTCAAGCGCCTGAGTCAAAGCGGGGATGTCAAACAAGGGCACCAGCAGGCCGCTGTCACCCTCGCGCATCATTTCCGGCACGCCACCCACCCGGGTGCCAATGACCGGCACGCCCGCAGCCCCCGCCTCTACGAATGCAGTCCCCGATGCCTCGATATGCGTCGCCAGCGCGAAGACATCAACATCCGGCAGCAGCGCTGGCACGTCGGAACGCGTGCCCAACAGGTGGATACACGTCTCCAGACCAGCTGCAGCGATCTGGGTACGCAGTGCCGTCAACGCGGCATCCCCGCCACCAACGATTACCAGGTGCAGGTTCGGATGACGCTCGAACAGAGGCTGCATGGCCTGGATCAATTGCTCGTGGCCTTTTTCCTTGCGCAGCACCCCGACACTGCCCACGACGACGGCATCCGCATCCAAACCCAATTCGGCTCGAAGAACGGGGACCGGCATGGGATCGGGAAAATCCACTGCGGGCGGCACAACTGCCACATGGGCCGGAGCCACCCCCCGGTCGATCAGATGCTGGCGCACGAACGCACTGGGGGCGATGACCCGCTTGGGTACCCCGGTGTAAGCCAGCAAAGAACCCACCGGTTTGGCCAGATGACGGGTGCGCACGATCAGGGGAATGCCCGCCAGCCTGGCGGCGGCGCCGACCAGCAAGGTTTCGCGACGGCTATGCGTATTGAGGACGTCAAACGCCCCTTGGCGCAGCAAACGCACCAGATAAGGCAGACCCTTCAGATGATTCCAGGCGCCGTCCATATACAAGGTATCGACCTGAAAACCGGCCTTGCGCAATTCGTCGGCCAAGCGGGCATGCGGCTGGCAAATCGCCTGGACGTGATGCCCCCGATCACGCAGCGCAGACATCAAGCGGAAGATGTAGCGTTCTTGACCGGCGAACCCCGTGGCGGCTTCGGCATGGACGATACGCAAGGGCTTCATGAGGCCGCGCGTCCATGGCGGATGCGAAACCGCACGTTATGCAACAGGCGCCATAATGTGTCCCTGAGCTTGTAGGCCTCTCGTCGGGCCTTATCCCGCAGAGACAGCGGACTGGCTGTATCAGCACCCGTGATATCCGACGGAGACTCATGATCCTGAGCCACGCATGCCGGTTGCAGCACAATATTTTCTACACCATGTTCGTAAAAACGAAAAACTGTGTCATCCAAGGGATAGACCCAGGCTTGGCAATACTTCAATAAAGCAGCAGCCCCTGACGGATTCAGCAGATACGCCACCGAGCAGGTGTGCTTCTTGAGTTTGCGGGTCAGTGTAAAGGGGCCGATGCTACCCACCACCATGGATGGATTGCGACCAGGCAGGTCATATTCATGCAGCCAGATAAACGGCCAGGCCTGCGACAGTGCCTGCGCATGCGCCAGCATCTCGGGAAAATTGTCCTTCAGAATCGCATCGTCTTCGACCACGATCAGCGGCTTGCCGGATGCAGCGCATTCCTGCCACAAAAGATAATGGCTGGCAAAGCAACCCAGCTGGGACGGCTTCAGATCGCGGCCACGCCCTTTGACACGGGCCCTAGCCACAGGATCGTAATGCACGAACAAGGGATGGTCCGGCTGCTGCTTGCCATTGACGGCATCCAGAAAGCTATAGCCTGACACCCCCAGCCGGTCGAACTGCGCGGCGATCTGCTGCCGCCGATCAGGCCGGGACGCCAGGCTGATGATGCGAATCGGGAATGTGTTCATCCGTAGTAGACCTCGACCTGATCATAGGACAGCCATTGCCGCGCGCCGGCGATCAGCGCGTCATCCATGCGCACACGCCAGTCGTCGCCCAGGCGCAGCAGGCAGGAAAAATCCGGTCGGCTCAGGCGTAATTCAACCGGCACGCCTGATTCGGCAGAGCGCCAGGGGCCCAGCAGTTCCTGCAATCGAGCCGGCTCCAGCGTTGCGGGCACCGACAGGCGCAGGCTGCGAGCGCGGGTTTCACGGATGCGCTGCAAATCATACAGTTCATCTGCCGACACTCGCAGCCCCCCGGAATAGTCGTCGTGGCTGACCCTGCCCTGGATGACCAGGGGGCGGTCTTCCTTCAGGCTGTTCCGATATTGTTCATAGAGTTCGTTGAAAATCGCGATTTCGATCTGAGCGGTGCCGTCGTCCAGCAAGGCATACAGCATCTTGCCGCGCCGGGTCATGCGCGGACGCACGGCGGCCAGCACGCCAGCCAGCCACTGCGGACCGCGCGCAGGCGCCAGGCGCGCCAGCGGCGTAGGCGCCACGCGGCGGATCTCGTCGCGCCAGGCATCGAACAAATGGCCGCTGAAATAAAACCCCAGGGCGGTTTTTTCCTCGGTCAGGTAGGTCTGCAGATCCCAAGGCGTGACCCGCGCCAGCTCGCCGGCGACCAACTGGTCCGACTCATCGGCAAACAGCGCCCCCTGATTGGCATTGCGTTCGGCCTGTTCAGCCGCTTCGACGGCGCTGCCCAGGGTTTCCAGCAAAGCCGCCCGATTTTCTTCCAAGGTATCGAACGCGCCGGCGCGAATCAGGGCCTCGATGGTGCGACGGTTCACGGAATGACGATCCACCCGGGCGCAGAAATCAAACAGGCTGGCAAAGGGGCCGTCCGCATCCCGCGCGGCAAGGATGGCCTCGACCGCGGCCTGCCCCGTCCCCTTGACCCCTCCCAGGCCGTAGCGGATCGTGCGCGGCGGCTGACCCTTGGCAGTGGCCTCATCGGCCACCGGCGCAAAACGGTAGCCCGAAGCATTGACATCGGGCGGCAGCACGGCCACGCCATTGGCGACAGCATCGCGCCAGAACACCTGGACTTTATCGGTATCGTCCATATCCGACAGCATGGTGGCTGCCAGAAATTCCGCCGGATGATAGCGCTTCAGCCAGGCGGTCTGATAGGAAATCAAGGCATAGGCGGCGGAATGGCTTTTGTTGAAACCGTAGCCCGCAAATTTTTCCATCAGGTCGAACAGATGGGCCGCCAGATCGGCGTCGTAGCCTTTCTTGACGGCGCCTTCCTGGAAGACCACCCGGTGCTTGGCCATTTCCTCGGGCTTTTTCTTGCCCATGGCGCGGCGCAGCAAGTCGGCGCCGCCCAGGGAATAGCCGCCGATGATCTGCGAAATCAGCATCACCTGTTCCTGGTAGACGATGACGCCATAGGTGCTCTTGAGCACGGATTCCAGGTCCGGGTGGAAATAATCCACGTCCGCGCGGCCATGCTTGCGATTGACGAAATCAACCACCATGCCCGATTCCAGCGGGCCGGGGCGAAACAGCGCCAGCAAGGCGATCACGTCTTCAAACGTATTGGGCTGCATGCTTTTCAGCAGCTCTTTCATGCCCCGCGATTCCAGCTGGAAGACAGCGGTGGTATTGGCCGACGACAGCAAGGCATAGGTTTCTGCATCATCGAGCGGCAGGCTCATGATGTCGAAATCCTGCATGCCGGGATTGAATTCGCGCACGTAGCGCACCGCCCAATCCAGAATGGTCAGGTTGCGCAGTCCCAGGAAGTCGAACTTCACCAGGCCGACGTCTTCGACGTCGCCCTTGTCGTACTGCGACACCACGCTGGATTCGCTGCCCGGCTGGCAATACAAGGGCGTGTAGTCGGTAAGCTTGCCCCGCGCGATGATCACGCCACCCGCGTGCATGCCGATGTTGCGCGTCAGCCCTTCCAGCGGCCTGGCCAGGTCGATCAGGGCATGGATTTCCTCGTCCGTGTCGTAGCGTTCGCGGAAGGCCGGTTCATTTTCCAGCGTGCGATCCAGCGACCAGGGGTCGGCCGGATTGAAAGGAATCATCTTCGACAGGTTGTCGCAGACGCTGTAGGGCATCTCCAGCACCCGCCCCACGTCGCGCACGACGGCCTTGGCCCCCAGGGTGCCGAAGGTCGCAATCTGACTGACGGCATCACGGCCGTATTTTTCCTTGACGTATTCGATGACGCGTTCGCGATTGTCCTGGCAGAAATCCACGTCGAAGTCGGGCATGGACACGCGTTCCGGATTCAGGAAACGTTCGAACAGCAAGTCGTAGCGCAAAGGATCCAGATCCGTGATCCCCAGGCTGTAGGCCACCAGCGACCCTGCCCCCGAGCCTCGTCCGGGGCCGACCGGCACGCCGTGGCCCTTGCCCCAGTTGATGAAGTCCTGCACGATCAGGAAATAGCCTGGAAACCCCATATCGACGATGGTTTTGCATTCCAGATCCAGGCGATCCTGATAAGCGGGCATCTGGCGGGCGCGCTCTTGCGCATCCGGATACAACTGCACCATGCGGCGCTGCAGGCCTTCGTTGGACAGCTGCACCATGTAATCGTCCAGCGACACGCCATCAGGAGTCGGGAACAGCGGTAATTCGGGATGCCCCAGCGTCAAGGTCAGATTGCAACGCCGGGCGATCTGCACGGTATTGGCCAGCGCCGAGGGCACATCGGCAAACCGCCGGGCCATCTCGTCGCTGTCGGGCATGTATTGATCTGGGGTGAAGCGCTTGGCCCGACGAGGGTTGCCCAGCAGCTCACCATCAGCGATACACACCCGGGCCTCGTGAGCGCGGAAGTCCTCGGGCTCGATGAACTGGATGGGATGGGTCGCCACGACCGGCACATCGCAAGCCGCCGCCACCCGCAAGGCGGCCTGGACATAGGTTTCATCGCCATCAAATCCGGCACGCTGCAGTTCGATGAAATAGCTGCCGGGGAAATCCGCCGCCCACTGGCGGGCCAGGCGCTGCGCTTCGTCCGTCCGCCCCGCTTCCAGCGCATGACCGACGTCGCCCGCCCGGCCGCCTGACAGCACGATCAGACCGCTTTTTCCAGATAACCATTCACGGCGTAATTCGGCCCGCCCGCGCTGGCTGTTTTCCGTCCAGGCGCGGCTGAGCAGTTCGCACAAATCCAGATAGGCGGTGTGGTTCGTCGCCAGCAACAGGGCGCGAAAGGGCTTGTCGTCATCATCCGGGTTCTGCAGCCAGACATCGCAACCCGCAATCGGCTTGACCCCCGCCTTGCGCGCCGCCTTGTAGAACTTGATCCAGGCGAACAGATTGGCCAGGTCCGTCAGGGCCATGGCCGGCTGACCGAAAGCCTTGGCGCGCTTGACCAGATCGGGAATCCGGGCGATGCCGTCCACCACCGAAAACTCGGAGTGGCTGCGCAAGTGTACGAAGGAAGGAGATGCTGAAGACGTCGTCATGCGGGGATTGTACTGAACAGGAAGGCTAACGCTGCATGGCGGACCAGGCCTTTTGCAGGCGCTTGACCGAAACAGGAAACGGGGTGCGCAGCGTCTGCGCAAACAGGGCGACGCGCAATTCTTCCAGCTGCCAGCGAAAGGCATCCAGCTGCGCATCCGGGGCGCCCTTCAGGGCGGCGCGCGCCCGCTGCCAAGGGGCGACCAAAGGCGCCATCTCGGCCACCAAACGTGCATCCCTGGCCGGATCTTCCCGCAATTTGTCGATACGCATCTGGGCGGCCTTCAAGTAGCGCGGCATGTGCTTCAGCTGATCCGGCGGCGTGTCGCGCACGAAATGACGCCCGATCAAGGCATCGAGCTGCTGGCGGATGTCCTGCTGAGCCGACGGCCACGGCTTGGCCAGGGGCAATTTTTTCAGCAGCGCCGCCCGTTCCTGCAAGATGAGAGCCGCCAGCCGGGCCAGTTCCTGAGCCAGCAGGCCCAGGCGCGCCCGCCCAGTCTCGCAGCGCGCGGCGAAGGCCTCGGCGTCTTCAGGCCAGGGATCCATCAGACAGGCCTGATCCACGGCGACATCAACCAGCTGATCGCGCAATTCCTGCTGCGTACCCAGATCCATGTACCACATGGCCATGCGGGTGAGTTCCGGCAGATTTTTGTCCAGATAGCGGACCTGCTCGCGCAGCGCCAGGCGAAACAGGCGCCGCAAGCCGCCGGCATGGACCCGGCGGGCTTCTAACGGATCATCGAACACATCCAGGTCGCAGGATTCTCCCCGGTCGCGCAGGGCGGGATAGCCGACCAGCGCCTGACCGCCTCGGTGGATTTCCAGCAATTCCGGCAAGGCGCCGAACGTCCAGGCCGTCAGGTTTTCATGTTCGAGCACCAGCGCGGCATCCCGATCCCGTGCTGCGACCTGCTGAAAGGATGCCTGTGCCTGGCGGCCATGCTCGGCCCGCAGTTGATCCAGGCTGCGGCCTCCGGACAGCATGCGGCCATGCTCGTCGATGACCTTGAAATTCATGAACAGATGCGGCGGCAGGGTTTCCAGCTTGAAGTCGGTGGGCGCCGGCCGCACCTGGCACTGATCCCAGACGTCCTGGATGATGGCATCCAGCAACCCCATGCCCGGATCTGCCGCACGTTCGAACCAGCGCTCATGGAAACCGGCCGCGTAGTCGGGCAGCGGCACGCAATGGCGGCGTAATTTTTGCGGCAGGGATTTCAACAGCAATTGCACCTTTTCCTTGAGCATGCCGGGCACCAGCCATTCACAGCGGGCGGCATCGATCTGGTTCAAAGCGAACAGCGGCACCGTCAGCGTCATGCCATCACGAGCCGAACCGGGTTCGAAATGGTAGTCCACCGCCAGTTCCGCGCCCGCCCACAGCAGGCGGCGGGGAAAGACTTCCGTGGTGACGCCCGCCGCGTCGTGCTGCATCAGATCGTCGCGCTTCAGATTCAGGCGCTGGGCCGCCTGGGCATCGAGCGTGCCGAACCAGGCTTCCAGCGTCGCCGTCTGACTGATGTCGGCTGGAATCTGCTGATCATAGAAAGCCTGAATCAGGGCGTCATCCACCAGAATATCCGGGCGGCGGCTTTGATGTTCCAGCCGCTCGATGGACGCGATCAGGCGGCGGTTATGCGCGATGAAGGGCAGCTTGCTGTCGATATCGCCCGGCACCAGCGCATCACGGATGAAGATCTCTCGGGCCGCCTTGGAGTCGATACGGCCGTAGTGCACGCGGCGCCCCGTGTAGACCGGCAGGCCATGAACGGTACCGCGTTCGTTGGCCACCACCTGGCCGGCTTTTTTCTCCCAGCGCGGATCGGACCAGGCGCGCTTCAACAGGTGAGCGCCCGCCCGCTCGATCCAGGCCGGCTCAATCTGGGCCACGCACCGGGCATACAGACGTGTCGTTTCCACCAGTTCGGCAGCCAGCACCCAGCGGCCGGCTTTTTTCTGCAGCGGCGAACCCGGGTGAATGGCGAAGCGGATGTCGCGCGCACCCTGATACAGGCTGGCGTCATCGGCTTTCATGCCGATATTGCCCAGCAAACCGGCCAGCAAGGCCAGGTGGATCTGCTCCCGGGTGGCCGGCGTCTGGTTCAAGCGCCAGCCCTGCTCTCTGGCCAGGGTCAGCAACTGCACGTGCGTGTCGTGCCATTCACGCAAGCGCACGGGCGACAGGAATTTCGCGCGGATCTGGTCCACCAGCTTGCGCTGCGACGCTTTATGGGCGACCTGCTCGCCGTACCAATCCCATAATTTCAGCCAGGACAGGAATTCAGACTGCTTGTCGCGAAACTGGGCATGCGCATTGTCGGCGGCCTCGCGGGCCTGCATGGGCCGGTCACGCGGGTCCTGGATGGACAGGGCGGACGCAATGACCAGTATTTCCGTCAGGCACTGCTGCTCGTGCGCCGCAAAGATCATCCGGGCCACGCGGGGGTCCACCGGCAGCTTGGCCAGCACCCGTCCGACCGGGGTCAGGCGATTCTGCTCATCCAGCGCCCCCAGTTCCTGCAACAGCTGATAGCCATCGGCAATCGCCCGGCCGGTGGGCGGCTCGACAAAAGGAAAGGCCTCCACGTCATCCAGGCGCAACGCCTTCATGCGCAAGATGACGGCGGCCAGCGATGAACGCAAAATTTCCGGGTCGGTGAAGGCGGGCCGCTGCTTGAAATCCTGTTCGGCATAGAGCCGGATGCAGACCCCCGGCCCCAGCCGCCCGCAGCGCCCCGCCCGCTGATTGGCCGATGCCTGGCTGATGGGCTCGATGCGCAGTTGCTCAACCTTGCTGCGCCAGGAATAACGCTTGATGCGGGCCAGGCCGCTATCCACGACGTAGCGGATGCCGGGCACCGTCAGGGACGTTTCCGCCACATTGGTCGCCAAGACGATGCGCCGGACATTGCTGCGCGGATGAAATATCTGCTCCTGCTCGGCCCGCGACAGGCGGGCATACAGAGGCAATACCAAGGCGCCGGCGGGGTGGCGCTTGCGCAGGGCCTCGGCGCATTCGCGGATTTCCCGCTCGCCTGGCAAAAAGACCAGCACGTCGCCGGGGCCGTGGCGGGCGCATTCATCGACGCCGTCCGCCACGGCATCGACCAGATCGCGTTCCTCATCGCCTCGGCCCGGCGTCTGCGCCTCGTCAGCAGGCGCATCCGGCTGCACAGGGCGATACCGAAGTTCAACGGGAAACAGACGGCCCGACACCTGGATGACCGGCGCCGGCTCGCTGCCGGACGCAAAGTGCTGCGCAAAGCGCGCCGCATCGATCGTGGCCGAGGTGATGATCAGTTTCAGATCCCGGCGGCGCGCCAGCAGACGCCTCAGGAAGCCCAGCAGAAAATCGATGTTCAGACTGCGTTCGTGCGCCTCGTCTATGATCAGCGTGTCATAGCGGCGCAACAGCGGATCCCGCTGGGTTTCCGCCAGCAGGATGCCGTCGGTCATCAGTTTGATGGCGGTCGCCGGCCCGGCGCGCTCGCCAAAACGGATCTGATAACCCACCCAGTCGCCCAGCTCGGTGCGCAGTTCCTCGGCCACCCGCTGCGCCACGGAGGTCGCTGCCAGGCGGCGCGGCTGCGTATGCCCGATCATGCCCTGGCGGCCTCGGCCCAATTCCAGGCAGATCTTGGGCAACTGCGTGGTCTTGCCCGAACCGGTCTCGCCGCAGACAATGACGACTTGATGGTCCGTGATCGCCTTGGCAATTTCCTGGCGGCAGGCGCTGACAGGCAAGTCTTCGGGATAGACGATGGCAGGCAGGGGGCGGTCCCCGGCGCCTGCAGGCGCATGACGCGGCGGCCCCTGACGGGCGCTGCGCCGGGCGGGACGGGATGGCGGCACAAGGGCTGGCGATGTTTTTTCTGGCAAAACGAAGAGTTCCGGGGATGAAGTCGGCCCATACACTGAAATCGGGGGCCAATCCCTTATTATAATTTCGAGGTTCCCCCTAGCGATGTCCCTGTCACCTGCCATGAATTCACCCGAGATCGACACCTATTCCGCCCAGGACGCCCCGGAATTCGCCCCCGCACAGTTCGTGCGCTGGTTTCGCGAGGTCGCCCCCTATGTGCACGATTTTCGCGGCAAGACCTTTGTCGTGGCGCTGGGCGGGGAACTGATCGAAGACGGCGGCCTGGAAGCCCTGGTGGCGGACCTGTCGCTGCTGTCCGCCCTGGGTATCAAACTGGTGCTGGTCCACGGTTCCCGTCCGCAGGTCAACGAACAGCTGCGCCTGAAAGGTTATACGACGCAGTTCGGCCGAGGCACGGAACCCACGACCCCGGAAGCCCTGGAATGCGCCAAGGAAGCCGCCGGCGAAATCCGCCTGGACATCGAGGCTGCTTTCAGCCAGGGCCTGCCCAACACGCCCATGTCGCACGCCAAGATCCGTGTCATCTCCGGCAATTTCGTCACCGCCCGGCCGGTGGGTGTGATCGACGGGGTGGACTACAAACGGGCCGGCACGGTGCGCAAGCTGGACGTGGATGCCATGCACAACGTCATCAGCCAGGGCGCCATCGTGCTCTTGTCCCCTCTGGGTTTTTCCCCCACCGGCGAAGCCTTCAATCTGGCCATGGAAGACCTGGCCACCAATGCCGCCGTCGCCTTGCGGGCGGAAAAGCTGATCTTCCTGACGCAAAACCGCACTGTCACGGAAACCGACGGCTCGGTGGATACGGAACTGGCGCGCAAGGACGCCGACGATCTGCTGGCGCAAAACGTGCTGGACGAGGACACCAGCGCCTTTCTGGGCCATGCCTCGCTGGCGGTCAAGCGCGGCGTGGCGCGCGCCCATCTGGTGCCCTACACCCTGGACGGCAGCATCCTGCTGGAAATCTTCACCCACGACGGGGTCGGCACCATGGTGGTGGAAGACACTCTGGAAGACCTGCGCCCCGCCCTGGCCGACGACGTCGGCGCTATCGTGCAGCTGATCGAACCGCTGGAAGCCGATGGCACGCTGGTGCCGCGTGGCCGCGCCGTGATCGAACGCGACGTGGAAAAATTCACGGTGCTGGAACACGACGGCGTCATCTACGGCTGCGTGTCCGTCATCCCCTACGCGAACGACGGCATGGCGGAAATGGCCTGTCTGATCGTGCATCCCGAATGGCAAGGCACAGGCGACGGTGAAAAATTGCTGCGCCATGCCGAAACCACGGCGCGCAGCCACGGCGCACGCCGCCTGTTCGTCCTGACGACCCGCACCTCGCACTGGTTCCTGAAGCGCGGCTTCGTACAGGGCGGGGTATCCGACCTGCCCCACGAAAAACGGGCGCACTACAACCATTCGCGCAACAGCCTGGTATTCATCAAACGGCTGTGACACCCGGCATCACGCTCTACAGGAATCCGGCATGAAAATCCTCGTCACCGGCGGCGCCGGATTCATCGGCTCCGCCTTGATCCGCCACCTGATCACCGGCACCCGCCACCATGTCGTCAACGTCGATGCCTTGACCTACGCCGGCAATCTGGAATCCCTGGCGCCGGTTGCCGACGACCCCCGCTACGCCTTTGAGCATCTGGATATCTGTGATGCAGCGGGGCTTGACCGCGCGCTGGCCCTGCACCAGCCCGATGCGGTCATGCATCTGGCGGCGGAATCGCACGTGGACCGTTCCATCGACGGGCCGGCCGCCTTTGTCCAGACGAATCTGGTCGGCACCTACACCCTGCTGGAAGCCGTCCGCCGTTACTGGAACGGCCTGGATGCCGACGCCCAGCAAGCCTTCCGTTTTCATCATATTTCAACCGACGAGGTCTACGGCGATCTGGCGGACACCGGCGCGTTGTTCACGGAAGCCACCGCCTACGCCCCCAGCTCGCCCTACTCCGCCAGCAAGGCGGGGTCCGACCATCTGGTGCGCGCCTGGCACCGCACCTATGGCCTGCCGGTGCTGGTGACGAACTGCTCGAACAATTACGGCCCTTATCACTTCCCGGAAAAACTGATCCCTCTGGTGATCCTGAACGCCCTGGAAGGCAAGCCGCTGCCGGTCTATGGCCAGGGGCTGCAAGTCCGCGACTGGCTCTACGTCGAAGACCACGCACGTGCGCTGCTGCGCGTGCTCGAATCGGGTGTGCCCGGCGACACCTACAACGTCGGCGGCCATAACGAACAGCGCAACATCGACGTCGTCCAGATGATCTGCAGCTTGCTGGAAGAACTGGCGCCGCAGCACCCGGCAGGCATCCAGCGCTATGCGGACCTGATCACGCACGTCGCCGACCGCCCCGGACACGATCTGCGCTACGCCATCGACTCAGGCAAGATCCAGCGCGAACTGAACTGGACACCCCAGGAAACCTTTGCCAGCGGGCTGCGCAAGACGGTGCAATGGTATCTGGGTCACCGCGACTGGTGCCGCCGAGTCCAGGACGGCAGCTACCAGCGGCAGCGCCTGGGGCTGAACGCGACCGCCTCGGATCAGGCTGCGTCCGCCTGATGCCCGCCGCCATGGCGCCCTGCGGCCCGCGCATCCTGGTGACGGGTGCGGACGGCCAATTGGGCCGGTCCTTGCAAGCCCTGGCCGCACAGGACCGGAGCCCCGCCGCCTACCTCTTCGTCAGTCGGGCTGAGCTGGACATCACCGACGCGGCGGCCCTGGACCGCTGGCTGGATGCGCATCCGGTCGACTATCTGATCAATGCCGCCGCCTACACGGCGGTGGATCGCGCCGCCACCGACATGGACACGGCGATGGCCGTCAACGCGCGCGCCCCCGGCCTGCTGGCCCGCTGCTGCGCAGCGCGCAGCGCCCGCCTGCTGCACGTGTCCACCGACTATGTCTTTGACGGTGCGCTGGACCGCGCCTATCGCGAATCCGACGCGCACAATCCACTGAACACCTACGGGCGCAGCAAACTGCTGGGCGAACAGGCGGCCCTGGCAGCCGCACCTGACACGATCATCGTCCGCACCAGTTGGGTCTTCAGCGTCTGGGGCGGCAATTTCGTGCGCACCATGCTGCGCCTGGGCGCGCAACACGACCACCTGCGGGTCATCCATGACCAGACCGGCGGCCCGACCTGGGCGGGGCATCTGGCCGGTGTCCTGCACCGGCTGGTCTTGCAATCCCACGGCGCCGCACCGAACGATCTGCAGATGGCGACCGGCGCCCCTTCTTCGCGCATTCCGGGCGGCGTCTATCATTTCTCGGGCAGCCCCTGGGTCAGCTGGCATGGATTCGCCCAGGAAATCTTCACCCAGGCCTTGGATCTCGGCCTGATCCCGCGCCTGCCAACAGTCGAGGCCATCCGGTCGCAGGACTGGCCCTCGCCCGAGCCCCGGCCTGCCAACAGCCGCCTGGACTGCGCACGACTGGAAACGCTGCTGGGGCCGCTGGAACGCGACTGGCGCGCCGGCCTGGCCGAGGTGCTACGGACCTGGCGCGATGCGCCTGTCGGCCCCCTCTGACGGGCGCCTGCTGGCGCACAGGCCGCGGACGCGCGCCTCGGGCGCCTCGCCCGGCAGCCGCTACAATGGCTTGTTGTCCACCTGACGAGAGATCCCCCGACCATGGCCCGCATGATCCACTGCCGCAAACTGAACCGCGAGGCCCCTGGCCTGGACTATCCGCCCTACCCCGGTGAACTGGGTACCCGCATCTGGCGGGAAATTTCCAAAGACGCCTGGGCCAAATGGCAGGACATCCAGACCCGTCTGGTCAATGAAAACCATCTCAGCCTGGCCGACCCCGACGCGCGCAAATTCCTGGCGGATCGCATGAAAGCCTTTCTGTTCGAAGACCAGGACGTCGAGGCTCAGGGGTATACGCCGCCCTCTGCCTGATGCCTGCAACCCCAGATGCACAAAACCCCGCTACGGCGGGGTTTTGCATGCGACGGCACGGACGCCTGGGCTTTCGGCGGATTGCGCAACCCAAGGCCTTCGATCACTGGTCCACTCGGGCAGGATCAGCATACCTCCCATAGGATAAAACCGATCAAGTCCATAAAACCAAGATAGCCTCAAACGGACGCCAATGCTGTACTCCCAGGACGGATGTTCCACCTGGGAGACGCTCACCCCCAGAACGCCATCCTCCTATTTATCGTTACAACAATAAATCCATGGATGTCATACACTGGGACGAAGCGAAGCGGGCGTCCAACCTGGCGAAACACGGCCTGGACTTTATTGACGCCGCCCTGGTTCTCAGCAGCCCCTACAGGCTCGACATAGACCAGATGCGGCAGGATGAGTGGCGAACACAATCCTTCGCCTATGTGTTCGACATGCTGGCAGTGCTGACTGTCGTGCACCACACCCGGAACGGCGGGTTAAGGATTATCAGTTTCCGACCTGCCAGTCTCGAAGAAAGGAGCATCTATCATGGCTGGCTCGAAAATGACTTCGATGTCACTGGATGACATGCGGACGGCATCCATAGCAGGAAAAAGCCTGACAGATGTGGCGCGTGTCCGCGCTGCCAGCCCTTATGTCTGGGATGGCAAGGACCTGGACGACAAACCGCTCTCGCAACAGGAAATGCGGTCCGGAATCCTGGCAGCGCGCAAGCGCCGCGGGCGCCCTGTCGGCAGCGACAAGAAATCGACGACGATCCGTTTCGACCGCGATATCCTGGATGCTTTTCGGGCAGCAGGACCAGGTTGGCAGACACGGATCAATGCTGCATTGCGCGATTGGCTGAAAACGCACGGCCCGTCGCTTGGTCGCCCCCAGGATTAGATAAGCATCCAGATCCCATAGGCGACGCACGCAATCAGTCGCGGGGTTCGGGCGGTTCGCCCCGCGCCAGCCGTTCCGTATTGGTCACGCCCGTATGGCGCACATCGTCGCCGCGCACCATGTAGATGACGCGTTCGGCCATGTTCTTTGCATGATCGCCGATGCGTTCCAACGCGCGGGCGACGAAGATCAGGTCGATGGAATGCGAAATGGTGCGCGGGTCTTCGATCATGTAGGTGATGATGTGGCGCAGGGAGGCTTTCCATTCCTTGTCCACGTCTTTATCGTTGCGCACCACCTGGGCGGCTGCCACCGGGTCTTCGCGGGCAAAGGCGTCCAGCGCCGCCCTGATCATCGCCGCCACGGCGTCGGCCATGTGGCGCAGTTCGATCACGGGTTCATAGGACGAATCGCCCTCGTGCAAACGACGGGCGACCTTGGCGATTTTTTCGGCTTCGTCGCCGCAGCGTTCCATGTCGGTCAGCATCTTCGACACCGACAGCAACAGCCGCAGGTCGACGGCCGTGGGCTGGTTGCGGGCGATCAACTGGCTGATGCGCTCGTCGATATCGATCTCGAACTGGTTGACCTGGCGCTCGTGTTCCCGCACCCGTTCCACCAGTTGCAATTCGCCTTCGGACAGCGCCTGGATGCCGTCGAGCACCATGGACTCGACCAGACCCCCCATCTGCAGAAACATGGACCGCGTGGTTTCGAGTTCACCGTGAAATTGTTTATTGGTATGTTCCAGCATCGAGGGACCTTTTTGCTGCCGCGCAGGCGATTTCAAGGAGGGCACAGCGTACCATCACGCCTGCCGCTTGGAAAGAAGCCCAGCATAGCAGGCGGATATGACAATCACATGACGGTCAGTCGACGGTCAGTCGTCCTGCAATTCCAGCCTGGAGACGCCGTCCTGCCCCGCCACCAGCGCCACATGCGCCCCGGAGATTGCAAACAGGCCGCAGCAGACGACGCCGGGGATATTGTTCAGCATGGCCTCGAAGGCGGCCGGATCGCCATAGCGCAGCCCCGACACATCCAGAATCTGGTTGCCATTGTCGGTCGTAAATCCGGCGCGCAGCACCGGCTGCCCGCCCAATTGGCGGATCTCGCGGGCGACGGCCTCGCGCGCCAGGGGGACGACCTCGATGGGCAGCGGAAAGCCGCCCAGCTGGTCCACCAGCTTGGAGGCGTCGACGATGCAGACGAAACGGTCCGCCACCGAAGAGACGATTTTTTCCCGGGTCAGCGCGCCGCCCCCGCCCTTGATCATGTTCAGCTGATGATCGATCTCATCGGCCCCATCCACGTACAGCGCCGTCGCGGTGATGTCATTCAGATCCAGCACGCGGATACCCGCCGCCTGCAGACGCTGGGTGCTGCGTTCGGAACTGGATACCGCCGCATGGAAAGCCTGGCGGTGCGCCGCCAGCAGATCGATGAAACGGTCCACGGTGGACCCCGTCCCCACCCCCAGGATGCTATCGGGCTGCAATTGCGGCAGTACAT
Organism: Castellaniella sp.; assembly: GCF_034675905.1. Lineage (GTDB taxonomy): Bacteria > Pseudomonadota > Gammaproteobacteria > Burkholderiales > Burkholderiaceae_B > Castellaniella. The sequence goes on from NZ_JAUCCV010000004.1 coordinate 27,299, forward strand.
AATCCAGCGCAGCCTGCGCGACTTGTTGCTTCAGTTCATCCTGGGTCAGCATGGGAAACATCCGGTCAGTGTGAGAAAGGTCTGTATTTTAAGGGCTGCGGCGGCAGATGCAGGCTTTGCAGCGACAGCGCCACGTGATCAGTCACCGGCACGCCTGAAAATCCCACGCTTGCCGCCGGAACCGGTAATATCACTCTCCGCATCCATATTATTTTCAGAATATCAACGATTTAGTTCAGGCCAACCGCCCGTCCGGACGCCTTCGAGGGGAACCCATATGTGCAATTCGATATCCTGTACACACGCGCAACCCGTATCCCGCCGCCGTTTCCTGCGCTCATCAGCCGCCCTGGCGCTTGCCCTGACGGCATCCGCCGGGATCGGCGGCTTAGCCAGCCCAACGGCCCAAGCCAAAGGGCTGCCCAAACCCGATAACGACCTATCGCCCGACGCAGCCATCCAACGCCTGATCGAAGGCAACCAGCGCTATGTCTCCGGTGTCAGGCTGCGCCACAATTTCGCCCATGAACGCCAGGCGCTGGCCGGCGGCCAGAATCCCTACGCCGCCATTCTGGGCTGCGCCGATTCGCGCGTCGCACCCGAATACGCATTCGACAGCGCACGCGGTGACCTGTTCGTCGCGCGGGTCGCGGGCAATTTCGCCAATGACGATATGCTGGGCAGCCTGGAATATGCCGTGGCCGTGCTGGAGGTACCCGCAATCCTGGTCCTGGGACACGAGAAATGCGGCGCTGTCGGCTCCGCCGTCAAAGCGGTGAAAGACCACGCACAATTCCCTGGCCATATCCAGTCCCTGGTGACGGCACTGATTCCCGCCGTCCAGCAGGCCGGTGTGAACCGAGCCGGGCTGCTGGACGCCGCCATCGAACAGAACGTGCGCAACAGCATGGCGGACCTGACGGCTCGATCCGACATCATCGCCCAGGCGCAACAAGCCGGGAAACTGAAGATTGCCGGCGGGATCTACCGCCTGGATACGGGCAAGGTCGATTTCCTGATTTGATGACCGAGGATGCACGAGGCGCTGCGCTCCAGGCGGCGCGGTGCGGCAGATCAGAGCGGGGCAACGCCCATCAGAAGGCTTCCGTTCACACCAGTCTTCGTCAAATTTGCAATAATGCCGCGTCTCCCGAACGTTCCTTCCCACTATGTTTGACCTATTCTCGGGCTTGCCCCTGGCGGTTGGGCTCAGCCTGGTGCTGGCGCTGACGCTTGTCCTGGTCTTTGAATTCATCAACGGCTTTCACGACACCGCCAATGCCGTCGCCACGGTCATCTATACCAAGGCCATGCCGCCGCACCTGGCCGTGTTCTTCTCCGGCATCTGCAATTTCCTGGGCGTGCTGCTGGGCGGCGTGGGCGTGGCCTACGCCATCGTCCATCTCCTGCCCGTGGACATGCTGCTGAACCTGAATAACGGGCGCAGTCTGGCCATGGTGTTTTCCATGCTGATCACGGCCATCGCCTGGAACCTGGGCACCTGGTATTTCGGCATCCCCGCCTCCAGCTCGCATACGCTGATCGGTGCGATCCTGGGCGTGGGTCTGACCAACGGTCTGTTGACCGGCCTGCCCATCGGCGCCGGCATCAACTGGGGCAAGGCGCTGGACGTCGGCCTGTCGCTGATCATCTCGCCGTTGGCCGGCTTCGTCGTGGCGGCCTTGCTGCTGCTGGGTCTCAAGAAGCTGTTCGCCGGGTCGAAGATGCACAAGACACCCGAAGAACGCCGCGCCATCAATGACAAGAAGCACCCGCCCTTCTGGAACCGCCTGGTGCTGGTGCTGTCGGCCCTGTGCGTCAGCTTCGTGCATGGCTCCAACGACGGACAAAAGGGCATCGGCCTGGTCATGCTGGTGCTGATCGGCATCGTTCCTGCCCAGTTCGTCCTGAACCCGGCCAGCACGCCCTACCAGATCCAGCGCACCTACGATGCCGCCGCCCATCTGAACGACCTGTACCTGCGCAACCAGGCGGTCCTGGGCGACTACCTGGCGATCCGGCAGTCGCACAACCCCGAATTGCCCCCGGCCCCTCGCTGCAATCCGCAGAACACCCTGTCCGCCATCCAGGCGGTGCGCCATAGTCTGGATGGCGTGCGCACCTACGACGAACTGTCGCCCGACACGCGAGGACGCGTGCGCCGTCACCTGCTCTGCCTGGACGACACGGCCCGCAAGGTGGCCAGCCTGGGTGTGCTGCCCGCCGGCGAGGCCGCCGATCTGCGCCGCCTGCGCACCGACCTGTCGGCGACGACGGAATATGCACCGCTCTGGGTGATCGCGGCCGTCGCGCTGGCATTGGGCCTGGGTACCATGGTGGGCTGGCGCCGCGTCGTGCGGACCGTGGGTGAAAAGATCGGCAAGCAGGGCATGACCTATGCCCAAGGCATGGCCGCCCAGATCACCGCCGTCGGCGCCATCGGTATCGCCAATGCGTTCAGTCTGCCGGTGTCGACCACGCAGGTACTGTCCTCGGGCGTGGCCGGCGCCATGGTGGCCAACCGCAGCGGCCTGCACAACGGCACCGTGCGCACCATCCTGCTGGCCTGGCTGCTGACCTTTCCGGCCAGCATGCTGCTGTCGGCAGGTCTGTTCGCCCTGGCGGTGCTGACGCTGGGCCTGTAGGCGCGGCGCTTACCCCGCCTGCCGCCGGGAGGCCTGGATCTGCATCCGATTGACGGCGACGACGATGATGCCGACCAGCAGGATGAACAGTGTCGCCAGTGCATTGATCTCAGGCTTCAGGCCCAGGCGCACGCGGGAAAAAACTTCTAGCGGCAGCGTGGTGTAACCCGGTCCGGACAAGAAGGCCGCCACCACCACATCGTCCAGCGACAGCGTGAAGGCCAGCAACCAGGCGGCCAGCAACGCCGGGGCGATCAGCGGCAGGGTAATCAGAAAAAAGACCTTCAACGGCGAGGCGCCCAGATCCAGGGCGGCTTCTTCCAGCGAACGATCCAGGTCGCGCACGCGCGATTGAATGATGACGGCGGCATAAGCCGTGCACAAGGTCACGTGCCCCACCCAGATGGTGAACAGACCATTGCCGTCGGGCCAGCCGACGATCTTCGAAAACTCCACGAACATGAGCAGCAGCGAAATGCCCAGCACGACTTCGGGCATGACCAGCGGCGCGCTGAGCATGCCGATATACAGGCCAAAGCCGCGAAAACGTCCCATGCGGGCCAGCACATAACCGGCCCAGGTGCCCATCACCACGGCGGCCGTCGCCGTCAGAAAGGCGATCAGGAAGGACAGGCGCGCCGCCGATAGCAAGGCCTGATCCTGAAACAGCGAACGATACCAGCGCAGCGAAAACCCAGACCAGGAGTTCATCAGCGTGGAATCATTGAAGGAAAACACCATCAAGCAGATGATAGGCACGTACAGAAACCCGTAGCCGACAGCCAAAGACAGAAAACGGAACCAGGATGACTGCCGCATCATCGTTCCCGCCCGGCCATCTGACGGGCCTGGTTGTACTGAAAGAGCGACAGCGGCACCAGCAGCAACAACACCATGACGCAGGTCACGGCGGCGGCCATCGGCCAGTCGGCATTATTGAAAAACTCGTTCCACATGACACGCCCCATCATCAGGGTGTTGGCCCCTCCCAGCATCTCGGGGATCACGTATTCCCCTACGGATGGAATAAAAACCAGCATAGCCCCGGCAATCACGCCGGGCATGGACAAGGGCAGCGTGATCTGCAAAAAGGCCCGCCAGGGCCGCGCACCCAGATCGTAGGCGGCTTCCAGCAGGCGGCCATCCAGCTTCACCAGGTTGGCGTACAGCGGCAGGATGAAAAACGGCAGATAGGCGTAGATCAACCCGATATAGACCGCCAGGTCCGTACGGTAGATTTCCAGCGGAGCGTCGATCAGCCCCAGGCTCATCAACAGATGGTTCAGCAGCCCGTCGTTGCGCAGAATGCCGACCCAGGCATAGACCCGCAGCAGCAACGAGGTCCAGAACGGCAGAATCACGCCCAGCAGCAACAGATTGCGGATTTCCGGACGCGAACGGGCGATGTGATACGCCATGGGGTAACCGATCAACGCGCAGCACAGCGTCGTGATCAGGGCCATCTTGACCGAGTTCAGATAGACCGCCGCATACAGGCTGTCGGTGAACAGCAGCACGTAGCCGCGCAGATGCAGCGCCAGCGACAGGGTCTGGTCCTGCAAGGCGGCGATCGGCAGATACGGCGGAATACCGAACTGCAGATCTGAAAAACTGATCTTCAGAACCAGCAGGAACGGCACCAGCAAAAACAGCGTCAGCCAGGCAAAGGGCACGGCAATCGCCCATTGGCGAGCGCTGGGTCGGCGGCTGAGGTTCATGAGGCCAGCACCGTCCCGGCGTCATGGGACCAGGCCACATAGACCTCTTCGTCCACGCCGGGCGCGTCCGATTGGCTCCAGTCCAGGCTGGGCACGCTGGCTTCGATGGTCTGCCCGGCATCCAGGCGGATCTGGTAGCGGGTCGTGCTGCCCATCCAGGCCACATGCGACACCATGCCGTGTCCCCAGTTGGATTCGGATTCCGGCGCCTGGCGGCTGACGCGGATCTGTTCCGGACGGATGGACACGTGGACTTCCATGCCCAGCGGTTCGCTGATGCCGTGGCTGACGTACAGCGGCCGCGACAGTGCGTCGCTTTCGATCAGCACATGGTCGGGCTCATCCACCACGATGGTGCCGGTGAACAGATTCGTCGAACCGATGAAACCGGCCACGAAACGGGTGCTGGGAAAGGTATAGACATCGTGCGGCGTGCCGCACTGCACGATCTGGCCTTCCGTCATGACGGCCAGGCGATGGGCCATGGTCATAGCTTCTTCCTGGTCGTGCGTCACCATGATGCAGGTGACGCCCACCTGATCCAGAATCTTCACCAGCTCGATCTGCGTGGCCTGGCGGATCTGCTTGTCCAGCGCCGACATGGGTTCGTCCAGCAACAGCAGCTTGGGGCGCTTGACCAGGCTGCGGGCCAGCGCCACGCGCTGCTGCTGGCCGCCGGACAGCTGATGGGGCTTGCGCCGGGCATAGCCGGCCATCTGCACCAGATCCAGGGCCTCGAAGACCCGTTCGTGGATCTCATGGCGCGGCACGCCTTCCTGTTTCAGGCCAAAGGCCACGTTGGCTTCCACCGTCATGTGCGGAAACAGGGCGTAGGACTGGAACATCATGTTCACCGGCCGCCGATGCGGCGGCAGGCTGGTGATGTCTTCATCGTCCAGGATGATGCGCCCGGACGTGGGCTCTTCGAAACCGGCCAGCATGCGCAGCAGCGTCGATTTGCCGCAGCCCGAGCTGCCCAGCAAAGCAAAGATCTCGTGCCGGCGCACGGACAGGCTGACGGATTTCACCGCCACCGTGTCGCCGAAGATCTTGACCACGTCCTCGATGCGCACGAAGTCATCGGCCTCGCCCTGGCGAGGCATGCCGCGCGGGTCCTGCATGATCATCAGCGCCCGGTCTTCAACTGCGCCCACATCTGCGTCTGCAGGCGCAGGATGTTCATGGGTTGCGGCTTGATGACGAACAGCGTGCGGGACACTTCCGGCGAGGGATAGATCATGGGATTGTCGGCGACTTCCTTGACCACGTACTTCCGGGCTTCCTGATTGGCGTTCGGATAGAACATGGTGTTGGTGATGGCCGCGTGCACCTGCGGAGTTTCGATGTAGTTGATGAAGGCGTGCGCCTCGTCCACATGTTCGGCGCTCTTGGGGATGGCCATGGTGTCGAACCAGACCGGCGCACCGCCATCGGGGATGAAATAGTCGATGGCATAGGATTTATTCGCCTCGCGGGCCCGCGCCGAGGCGATCATCACATCGCCGGAAAAACCATAGACCATGCACAGGCCGTCGGACGCCAATTCATCGATATAGCCCGACGAACTGAACTGACGGATATAGGGACGGATGGTCTTCAACAAGGCCAAGGCGGCCTCGTAGTCCTTGGGGTCGCTGCTGTTGGGATCTTTGCCCAGATAGTGCAGTGCGGCGGGAAACACCTGGGCAGCCTCGTCCAGCACGGAAATACCACAGGACTGCAGCTTGGCGGCATTTTCAGGCTTGAACAGCATGTCCCAGGAATTCAGGGGAGCATCCGCGCCCATGACCTCACGCACCTTGGTGACGTTGTAACCCAGGCCATTGGTGCCATAGCCCCAAGGCACCAGATACTGGTTGCCAGGGTCCACCGTGGCGACCAGCGCCATCAGATCGGGGTCCAGATACTGCCAATTGGGAATTTTCGAACGATCCAGCTTCTGGAGCAGGCCGCCCTGAACCTGACGGGCGGCATAGTGCGTGGACGGCACGACCACGTCATAACCGGATTTACCCGTCAGCAGCTTGGCCTGCAGGGTGTCGTTGGTATCGTAGACGTCGTAACGGATTTTGATGCCGGTGGTCTTCTCAAAGCCGGACAGCGTGTCAGGTGCCGTGTATTCAGCCCAGTTGTAGACATTGACGACGCGATCCTGGGCATGCACCGCCCCGGCTGCAAGCAGCGCGGCGGTGGCCAACAGGGTATGAACGGTGCCGATTTTCATGGCAAGGTCCCCATAGAAAGGTCAACAAGGGGATCACCGGGACCGGATGGCGCCGCCATTTTCAGGCAGACAGCCGCCGATAGGCTCCGTCCAGTGCATCCCACCACTGCGCTCCGCGCGCGCCGGCTACCTTAACCAAAGACCGCCGCAGACGCAATAAATTTTTACGCCGCTGTCCCGGGGACACAACACCCAGGCGGGCGCGATCGAAATCGATCAGCCAGACCTGGCCCTGTCCGTCGAACAAAATGTTGTAGGCGTTCAGGTCCGCGTGCCAGACGCCAGCGTCGTGCACAGCCAGGATCGCCTGCGCGACAGTGTCCGGATCCGCCTGATCCAGCAGGCCCGCCAATGCCCGCGCGCCTGGAATCCGGGCGATCAGAATGGCGTTGCGATAGAACAGGCCAGTGCGCCAATAGGCTGCCGCCAAGGGTTCCGGCGCCCGCAAGCCTGCCGCCTGCAGATGCGCCAGCACCCGTACTTCGGCCCAGGCCCGCACCCGGGATTCCCCCAACCAGAAATAGGCGTTTCGCCCCAGGCGCGCCCGCAGCCCGCCGCGCCGGTAATGCCGCAGGACTGCTCCACCGTGATCGCCTTCCACAAACCAGGCGGCCTGCCGTCCGCCCTCGCCCACCGCGACGGCTCCCGGGCGTTGAGGGTCGAACCATTCCGCCTGCGCCACAGCAGCCAGCCGTTCCGGCACGCACAGGGCGCCTGCCGGAGCAGGACGGCGTACCCAGCCGGCGGGCAGCGCCATCATGCCGGCCCTCGCGCCAGCAGCAGCGCCATGATGAGCAGCAGCATGCAGGCAAAGATCAATTTAAGCCGCGCCTCGGGCAAGGCATAGGCCAGGCGCACGCCGTAAGGCACGCACAACAGGCTGCCCAGGGCCAATGGAATCCCCACCAGGCCATGCGCCTGCCCGTGCCAGGCATAGGTGCTCAAGGCCACCACGGTCCCCGGCACGATCATGGTCAAGGCCAAGGCCTGCGCCGAAGTCTGGCGCAGGCGGAACAGCGTCGTCATCAGGGGCACCGCCAGCACGGCGCCGCCGACGCCGAAGATCCCGCCGGTCAGCCCGGCGAAGATACCCACCAGGAAATACCATAAGCGGCGCACCTGGCCGACTTCACGAAAATCACTGTCTGCCCGCTGCCGCGCCTTGCGACCCAGGCTTTCCCGAAAATAGAACAAGGCAATCAGAAACACGAAGCCGGCATAAATGCGGCGCAGCAGCCAGGGATCGATGCCCAGGGCGATCTGGGCGCCGATCCAGGTGAACACGATCGAGCTGCCGGCGCCGGCAGCCGCCGAGCGCAGATCGATGGGAGAGCGCTGATGGTATTTGCGCACCGTCAGCAAGACGGCCGGCAGGACCATGATCAAGGCTGTCCCCTGGGCCGCCTGCTGCTCGTACCCCAGCACCAGGCCCAGCAGCGGAATGGCGAACAGACCGCCGCCGATGCCCAGCACCCCGCCGGAAAACCCGATCACCCCGCCCACCAACAGGCAGGCGGGAATCAGCCACAGGCTCTCGACCATCACAAACGACCCTTAGCGCAAGACACTGAGCACATCCTCGATACGATCCACCGCCTGGATTTCCAGGCCCTCGATCCCCTGGCGCGGCAGATTGGCGCGCGGCACGATGGCCCGCCCAAAGCCCAGCTTGGCCGCTTCACGCAGGCGTTCCTGCCCGCGGGGAGCCGGCCGGATTTCACCGGCCAGACCGATTTCGCCAAATGCCAGCAGCCCTTCGGGCAAAGGCTGATCGCGCATGGACGACAGGATTGCCAGCGCCACCGCCAGATCGGCGGCCGGCTCCATGATGCGCACCCCGCCCACTGCATTGACGAACACATCCTGATCAAAGGTCGCCACGCCGGCATGCCGATGCAGCACGGCCAGCAGCATGGCCAGACGGCTGCTTTCCAGGCCGACCGACAGCCGCCGGGGATTGGGCACATGGGCGGTATCGACCAGCGCCTGGACCTCGACCAGCAACGGCCGGGTGCCTTCTTGTGTGGCCATGACGCACGAGCCCGCCACCTGCCGGGCATGTCCGGCCAGAAACAAGGCCGAAGGATTGCTGACCCCGCGCAAGCCGCGATCCGTCATGGCGAATACGCCCAGTTCATTGACGGCGCCGAAGCGGTTCTTGATGGCGCGCACCAGGCGGAAGGAGGAATGCGTATCGCCCTCGAAATACAGCACGGTATCGACGATATGTTCCAGCACACGAGGACCGGCCAGCGCCCCGTCCTTGGTGACGTGACCGATCAGGATCAAGGTCACGCCGGTCTGCTTGGCGACCCGGGTCAGCTGGGCGGCGCATTCGCGCACCTGGGACACCGAGCCAGGGGCTGCCGTCAGGTCACCCGAATACAGGGTCTGGATCGAATCGATGACGGCAACGCCAGGCCGGCGCTCGACCAGGGCGCTGGTGATCTGTTCCAGGCGGATTTCCGCCAGCAGATCGACGGCATCCCCGGATACACCCAGACGCTGGGCCCGCAAGGCCACCTGCTCGGCGGATTCTTCGCCGGTGACGTACAGCACCGGCCCGCGCTCTGACAAACTGGCCAGGGCCTGCAGCAACAGGGTGGATTTGCCAATGCCCGGATCACCGCCGATCAGCACGACGGCGCCGGCCACCAGCCCGCCGCCCAATACCCGGTCGAATTCTTCGATGCCGGTGGGGTTGCGAGCCTGTTCACGGGCCTCGATGTCGGACAGGCGACGTACTGGCGCCGACCCCGCCAACGGCGCAAAGCGATGCGTGGCCGATGCTGCCGACTCGCGGGATTCCTGCAGGGTATTCCAGGCGCCGCAGTGGGGACAGCGGCCTTCCCATTTGGCGGTCGTGCCGCCGCAATCCGTACACAGAAACAGGGTGCGGGCCTTGGCCATCAGCGGCCCGCCAGGCTGCCGCCCCCATCCACGCCGAGTTCCTGACCGGTGATGAAGGCGGCCTCGTCGCTGAGCAGAAAGACCACGGCGGCGGCGACCTCATCGGCCTGGGCCAAGCGGCCCAAGGGAATGGAAGCCAGCACGGCGCGTTCGGCCTCGCTGCCCACCGGATATTCGGCCCGGAACAAGCCGGTTTCCACGGGTCCCGGCGACACGGCATTGACGGTCACGCCGTAAGGCGCTAATTCCAGCGCCCAGGTGCGCGTGCATCCCAGCAGCGCGCTTTTGGCCGCCGAATAGCTGGTATGCCCCGCCGAGCCATAGACCGCACGGCTGCACAGATTGACGATGCGACCGGCCTTGCGGGCTTTCATGCCCGGCACAAAAGCCTGTACCGCTTGCACGGCGACGCGCACGTTCAGGTCGAACGCCTGATACAAGGACGCCAGATCGACCTCGCCCAGGGGTTCCGGCATCACAGGCCCGACGCAGTTGACCACGGCGTCGACCGGATATTTTTCGCGGATCACCCGCAGCAGTTCCTCCGTTTCACCGGCATTGGCCAGATCACAGGCATACAGATAGCCGGGAAAATCGATGTCCGCCGTATGGCGGGCTAAACCCACCACATGGCAGCCCTGATCGGCCAAGCGCTGGCTGACGGCCCAGCCGATGCCTTTGGTCGCGCCCGTGACGAGCACACAGCTATTTTTCATGGGAAGGTCCTTGGAAACGGCATTACAGTTCGCGGCGCGGCACCCGGGGCGCCACCGCGCACAAAAGTTCGTAGCCGATGGTACCGCAGGCCAGCGCGACTTCGTCCACCGACGGCCCGCCCTGGCCCCACAACACGACGGGGGAGCCTACCCCGGCCGCCGGCACCGGGTCCAAGTCCACCGCCAGCATGTCCATGGACACCCGGCCCACCAGCCGCGTGCGCACCCCGGCCACCGTGATCGGCGTGCCGGTTTCAGCGTGACGGGGATAGCCATCGGCATAGCCGCAAGCCACGATGCCGACCCGCATGGGATGCGGCGCGCGGAAAACCTGTCCATAGCCGACGGCTTCGCCTGCCGGCACCGTATGCACGCTGATCACCTGGGCGCTGAGCGTCATGGCAGGCCGCAGGCCGAAGGCATCGGCGGGCTGGTCGGCAAACGGCGACGCGCCATACAGGCAGATGCCCGGGCGCACCCACTGATCTCCACCCGCCACCCCGGCAGCCAACCCCGGCGTCAGGGTCGCCGCCGAATTACAGACGCTGACCGCACCGGGCAGCCCTTGCGTCACATCCTGGAAACAAGCCAGTTGTTCCTGCGTCAGGGTCGCGTCGTCATCGGCCCGCGCAAAATGCGTCATCTTGCCCAAGGTCCCCAACACACCCACCGTCTGCAGCGCCTGGGCGCGGGCATAGGCATCCCGGTATTCGCCCGGCTGGAAACCCAGCCGATGCATGCCGGTGTTCAGTTTCACCAGGGCATCGAGCGGCGCGCGCACCAGGCCGGCTTCCAGCATGTCGAGCTGTTCCGCGCAATGAATCGTGGTGCTCAGGCAATAACGGAACAGGACATCCAGATCGGCAGGCTCGAAAAAGCCTTCGAGCAGCAGGATCGGTCCGGTCCAGCCCAATTCACGGCAGCGCACGGCCTCGTCCAGATCCAGCATGGCCAGGCCGTCTGCCTGGGAAAATCCGCGCACGGCGGCAGCGATGCCATGACCGTAGCCATGTGATTTCATGACCGCCCAGATGGAAGGCGATCGGTTCGGGTCGTCCTGCGCCAGGCGCTGCGCCACGGTCTGCAGATTATGAGCCAGGGCATTGGTATCGATAGTCGCCAGAATCGGACGCGGCATGGGATCCTCAAAAACAGAAAAAGCGGGGCGCGTCTGCCTCGCTAACCTGGGCTGATCGCCCCTCCAAGGCCGCTTCCCGGCCCTGGGTCAGTATACTGCCGGATCATGGCTGTCGATCATTACGAAAACTTCCCCGTCGCCTCGATTCTGCTGCCGGCGCCTCTGCGCCCGGCGGTGCGCAACCTGTACGCCTTTGCACGAGGAGCCGACGATCTGGCCGACGAAGGCGATGCCGAACCGGCGACCCGACAGGCTGCCCTGGAATCCTGGCGATCCGCCATCCAGGACCTGGGGGCGCACCGCACCGTCCGCACGCCGCTGTCCGCTCCGGATCGAACCCTGTTCGAGCAACTGGGCCAGACCATCGCTGATCACCAGCTGCCGATCCAGCCCTTTCTGGATCTGCTGTCCGCCTTTTTGCAGGACCTGAGCGTTTCCTGCTATGACAACGAACCTGCCCTGATGGACTACTGCAGCCGGTCCGCCAACCCGGTGGGCCGCTTGATGCTGCATCTGTTCGGCGCCACATCAGCGCAGGACATGGATCAATCGGACGCCATCTGCACCGGCCTGCAGCGCGTGAATTTCTGCCAGGACGTGGCATTGGACCAAGCCAAGGGTCGCTGCTACATCCCGCTGGACTGCCTGGCCCGCCACGAAGTCACCCTGCCGGCCCTGGCCGACCTGTGCCGATCCCGTCCGCGCCAGGCGCCGGCAGCCTGGCAAGCCGTGCTGCGGGAACAGATTATGCAGGCCCGCCGCCTGCTGCTGAACGGCAGCCCCCTGGCCTGGCGCCTGCCCGGGCGCATCGGCTGGGAACTGCGCCTGGTCATCCATGGCGGTCTGCGCATCCTGGAAATGCTGGAAGCCGGCGGCTACAACCCTTATGCCGACCGGCCCATCCTGACTCGGCGTGACGGTCTCCTGCTATGCTGGCGCGCATTCTGCCGGCCTCGTCCCCAACCGGCCACCGCCCTGCCCCACCACCATGAGCCCTGACGAATATTGCCAACACAAGGCCGCCCAAAGCGGGTCGAGCTTTTATTACTCATTCCTGTTCCTGCCCCCCGAACGACGGCGGGCGATTACGGCGCTGTATGCCTTCTGCCGCGAGGTCGACGACATCGTCGACGAGATCAGCGAGGCTTCCGTCGCCCGCATGAAACTGGCCTGGTGGCGCGGCCAGGTGGAACAGATGTTCGGCGGCACGCCGGATCACCCGGTGGCCATCGCCTTGCAGCGCCACCTGGAACCCTGCCGCCTGCGCCCCGATCCGTTCTACGCCATCATCGAGGGCATGGAAATGGACCTGGACCAATTCCGCTACGCCGACTGGGAAGCCCTGCGCCAGTATTGCTGGCGTGCGGCCGGCGTCGTGGGTGATCTATCGGCCAGCATCTTCGGCTACACCGATCCGCGCACCCTGGCATACGCCGAGACCCTGGGCCTGGCTTTTCAAATGACGAACATCATCCGCGACGTGGGCGACGATGCCCGCCGGGGCCGCATCTATCTGCCAGCCGACGAGATGGCGCAACACGGCGTCACCGTGGACGACATCCTGGATGGCCGCCACACCGAAGGTTTTACCGCCCTGATGCAACAACAGACCCAGCGCGCCCGCAGCCTGTACCGGGACGCCATGCGCCTGCTGCCCGAGGCCGATCGCCGCGCGCAGCGGCCAGGCCTGATGATGACGGCGATCTACCATACGCTGCTGGACGAAATCGAGCGCGACGGCTGGCACGTGCTGAATCAGCGCATCGCCCTGACGCCGATCCGCAAATTCTGGCTGGCCTGGAAAGTCTGGGTCAGCGGCGGCCAGGGTTTGGTGCGCCGTCTGGCGGCATGAGCGTCGCCATCGTCGGCGCGGGTTGGGCCGGCCTGACTGCTGCCGTGCAATTGCACCGGGCCGGGGTTCCGGTCCAGGTCTTCGAAGCGGCGGCACAGGTCGGCGGCAGAGCCCGCCCGGTAACGCATCCGACGCTGGGCATGCAGACGGACAACGGCCAGCACATCCTGCTGGGCGCCTACCGCGACACCCTGGCGCTGATGCACTCCCTGGGAGTGGACCCGCACGACGCCTGCCATATCCAGCCGCTGAACCTGCAATCCGCCGACGGACAGCTGCGCCTGGGATTCTGGCCGCTGCCCGCACCCGCCCACCGCCTGGGGGCGCTGATCGGCAGCCGGGGGCTGGCAGGCTGGCGCGGTCGACACCACCTGTGGCGCGTGCTCCGCACCCTGGACCCCGAGCGCCTCGATACCCGGCTGACGGCAGCGGATTGGCTGCAACAACTGGGATGCCCGCCGGCTCTGCTGGATCGCCTGTGGACGCCGCTGTGCCTGGCGGCCACCAACACGCCGCTGGCACGCACCGAGGCCCGGCTGTTCGTCCGCGTCCTGAGAGACAGCCTGGGCGCAGGCGCCACCGCCAGCCGCATGCTGATCCCCCGCCAGCAGCTGCACGATCTATGGCCGCGACAGGCCTGTCAGTTGCTGGGCAGCCGCCTGAAACGGCAGCGGGTGCAAGCGATCACCCCTGCCCCGGACGGCGGCTGGCAGGTGGATGGCGGTCATTACGATCAGTTGATCCTGGCTGCGCCCGCGCACGAAACACGGCGCCTGATCAGCCCCCTGCCGCACGCTGAACCTTATCTGTCGGACTGGCCCGCACTGGATCACGCCGCCATCGGTACGGTCAGCTTGCGCCTGGAGCGCCCCTGGGAATCGGGGCAGGCCATGGTCTTGCTATGGGATGATCCCGCCCGACACGCCTGGGGGCAATGGCTGTTTGACCGCAGCGCCACAGCCCTGTCCGCCGAGGATCGCTGCCTGGTCCACATTGTCATCGGCGCAGCCGACCGCTACGCCGGTCAGGACACCGCACAGATCATCGCCGGCACGGTGGCGCAGATCGGCGCCCAGGCCCGCCGCCCCCTGCCCCCCATCGTGGCCCAGGCCCTGATCACCGAGAAACGGGCGACCTTCGATGTGACGCCGGGGCTGCGCCGCCCCGACACCCGGACCCCCTGGCCTGGCCTGCTGCTGGCTGGCGACTGGACCGACACCGGCTACCCGGCGGTGTTGGAAGGCGCCGTGCGCAGCGGGCTGGCCGCAGCAAGATCAGTGACAGCCGCTGTGAAGTGTCGCTGAGAAACCGCTACAGCGCGTGCTGACGCACGTAATCGGCCACCTGCTGCACATCGCAGTCCATGATCTCGACCCGCTGGGGGCGCTGCTGCAAATCCTGCAGACTGGCGGGCGCCTCTGGCGCCTGACCCGTCGCTTCCTGGATCGTCTCGGCGAATTTCGCCGGCAAGGCGGTTTCCAGCACCAGCATGGGGACGCCGGGCTCCAGATAGGCCTGAGCAACATGCACGCCATCAGCCGTATGCGGATCGATCAGCACCCCCGCCTCTTGGCGGATGGCACGGATCGTCGCCAGGCGGTCGGCGTGCGAACTGGCCCCCGCCACAAAACCGTAACGTTCGGTGAACCGGGATTTCAGATCGGACAGATCGAACTGCCCGGTCTGGCGCAGTTCGTCCATCAAAGCCCGCACCCGGGCGGCATCCTGCCCCACGAGATCGAATACGAAACGCTCGAAATTCGAGGCCCGCGAAATATCCATCGACGGACTGGACGTGGCATAGGTCTGACTGGCCGGACGCGGGCGATAGACGCCGGTGTGAAAGAATTCTTCCAGGACGTTGTTTTCATTGGTGGCCAGCACCAGCCGGCGGATGGGCAGCCCCATCTGCCGCGCCAGATGGCCGGCCAGGATATTACCGAAGTTGCCTGAAGGCACGGCAAACGATACCGGCTGCCCCGGCCCTTGCGTCGCCCGCAGCCAGCCCCAGACGTAGTACACGATCTGCGCGGCGATCCGCGCCCAGTTGATGGAATTCACCGCCCCCAGGCGGTAGGCGCTCTTGAAATCCAGATCGCCCGCCAAGGCCTTGACAATGTCCTGGCACTCGTCAAACACGCCGTGCACGGCGATGTTATGGATATTGGCATCCTGCAGCGAATACATCTGCGCCCGCTGAAAGACGCTCATGCGCCCATGGGGCGACAGCATGAACACGGCTACCCCGCGCTTGCCGCGCAAGGCGTATTCCGCCGCCGATCCTGTGTCACCCGAGGTCGCCCCCAGGATGTTCAGGGTCTGACCGCGCTGCGCCAGCACGTATTCGAACACCTGCCCCAGGAACTGCATGGCCATGTCCTTGAAGGCCAGCGTGGGGCCTTCGGACAGCCCCAGCAACGACAGGCCGGGGCGCAAGGGCTTGATCGGCGCAATCTGCGCAAAGACGTCCGGCGCATATGCCGCCTGCGTCATGCGCAGCAGATCCGGCGCCGGAATATCGTCGATGAACAGGCCCAGGACCTGCGCCGCCAATTCGGCATAGGACAGGCCGCGCCAGGATTCCAGCGTGGCCGCGTCCAGCTGCGGCAAGGTTTCCGGCAGCGCCAAGCCTCCGTCCGGCGCCAGGCCTTCCAGCAAAATGTCACAAAAGGGCAAAGGGGCCATGCCGCCCCGGGTGGATCGGTATTTCAAGTCAGATTCTCCACGCGCAGTCGCGTCACGTCTGAACGGACAAAAGGCTGGGCCTGCATGAGTCGCAAGGCATCGTCCACGTCGCCTTCGCGGGCCTCGTGGGTCAGGAAGATGATCTCGGCCTGATGTTCGCCGTGCGGCTGCTGGAACATCGAACCCACGGAAATGCCGGCTCCCGACAGGATGCGCGCCAGATCGGCCAGCACGCCCGGACGGTCATCGACTCGCAACCGCAGATAGAAACTGGAGCGCACCTCGACCATGGGCAGGATCGGAATATCCACGACGGATTCCGGCTGAAAGGCCAGATGCGGCACCCGGTGTTCCGGATCAGCCATCTGCAAGCGGGCCACGTCCACCAGATCGGCCACCACGGCCGAAGCCGTCGGCAGAGACCCGGCGCCCTGCCCGTAATACATCGACAGGCCGACCACATCGCCGCGCACCAGCACGGCATTCATGGCGCCTTCGACATTGGCCAGCAGGCAATCGGCCGGCACCAGCGTCGGATGCACGCGCAATTCAATGCCTTCCGGGCGGCGGCGGGTGATGCCCAGCAATTTGATGCGGTAGCCCAGGCGCTCGGCATGCACGATGTCTTCGGAGGCCAGGCTGGAAATGCCTTCCGTCACCGCCTTGTCGAACTGCACCGGAATGCCGAAGGCCAGCGACGCCAGCAGCGTCAGCTTATGCGCCGCATCCACGCCCTCGATGTCGAAGGTCGGGTCGGCTTCCGCATAGCCCAGGCGCTGGGCCTCGGCCAGGACCTCGCCGAACGGCAGGCCGCGCTGCCGCATTTCCGACAGGATGAAATTGGTCGTGCCATTGATGATGCCCGCCACCCACTGGATGCGGTTGGCGGTCAGGCCTTCGCGAATCGCCTTGATGATGGGAATCCCCCCGGCCACGGCAGCCTCGAACGCCACCATCACCCCCTGGGCCTGGGCAGCGGCGAATATCTCGTTGCCATGCATGGCCAGCAGCGCCTTGTTGGCCGTGACGACGTGCTTGCCATGACGGATCGCCGCCAGCATGCAGTCTCGCGCCAAGGTGTCGCCGCCCATCAATTCAACGATGATGTCGATGTCCGGGTCCTGCGCCAGCGCCATGCCATCGGTCATGACCCTGACATCGGGCCCGACCAGTGCGCGGGCCTTGGCCACGTCGCGCACAGCCACGGCAGCCACTTCGATGTGGCGGCCCGCGCGGCGGGCGATTTCACCGCCGTTCTGGGCCAGCACCGTCCAGACGCCGCTGCCGACGACGCCCAAGCCCAACAAACCGATACGGATAGGTTTCATTTCAGCAGCCCGTCCTTACGGAACATGTCCTTGATGCCGCGCACCGCCTGACGGGTGCGCTGTTCGTTCTCGATCAATGCAAAGCGCACGTACTCGTCCCCATAATCGCCGAAACCGATGCCGGGCGACACGGCGACCTTGGCCTCGGCCAACAGGCGCTTGGAAAATTCCAGCGAGCCCTGCGCCCGGTAAGGTTCCGGGATATGCGCCCAGATATACATGGATGCCTTGGGCACATCCACCAGCCAACCGGCCTCGTGCAAGCCGCGGGCCAGCACGTCGCGGCGGCGGCGGTACTGCTCGACGACTTCCGCCACGCAGTCCTGCGGGCCTTCCAAAGCGGCAATGGCCGCCACCTGGATCGGCGTGAACGTACCGTAATCGTGATAGCTCTTGATGCGCGCCAGCGCATGGACCAGTTCGCGGTTGCCGACCATGAAGCCGATGCGCCAGCCCGCCATGTTGTAGCTTTTACTCATGGTGAAAAATTCCACCGCCACATCCCGCGCACCCGGCACCTGCATGATGGACGGCGCCACGTAGCCGTCGAACGTGATGTCGGCATAGGCCAGGTCATGCACGACCAGAATATTGTGTTCCCGCGCCAGCGCCACGATGCGCTCGAAGAAGGACAACTCGACGCACTGCGCCGTCGGGTTGCTGGGAAAACCCAGAATCATCATCTTGGGCTTGGGGATGGCCTCGCGCACGGCGCGTTCGATTTCCTCGAAGAAATCCAGGCCCGGCGTCATGGGCACCGAGCGGATATTGGCGCCGGCGATGACCGCCCCATAGATGTGAATGGGATAGCTGGGATTGGGCACCAGGACGGTGTCGCCCCGGTCCAGGGTCGCCAGCATCAGATGCGCCAGACCCTCTTTCGAGCCGATGGTCACGATGGCTTCGCTATCCGGGTCGAAATCCACCCCGTAGCGGCGCTGATACCAGCTGGTGATCGCCCTGCGCAGACGGGGAATGCCTTTGGACACCGAATAGCCATGGGTGTCTTCACGCTCGGCGACTTCGACCAGCTTGTCGACGATATGCTTGGGGGTCGGGCCGTCGGGATTGCCCATGGACATGTCGATGATGTCCTCGCCGCGCCGCCGGGCGGCCATCTTCAGTTCCCCAGTGATGTTGAACACATAGGGGGGCAGGCGCTCGATGCGCGGGAAGGTCGTCATGGTGGTCCTCGGACTGGGCAGGAAAGGAATCGACAGCAGTTAATTGCAGTGCAGCAAACTCAGTAATCTAGCGCATGCGCCTGTGACTCGCAAATCCGGCGTGCAACATCCCGCCCCCGCAGACTCCAGTCTTGCCGGCACTGCGCTATCATCACAAGAACTCTGGAGCGCTCCGTGTTACTGCAAAAAGACTACAACCCTGCTCTCAATACCGTCACGGCCTATGGGGAACACCACCTGGATATCAACCGGGTCCGTTTCGAAACTGCCGTGTGCGTCGGGCCGGAAGGCCCGGTGCGCCAGCTGGAACTGCAGACCGCCGCCGATATCGATGCAGCCTTTCTGAAGGCCCTGATCGGTCTGGATGCAGCACGCCAGGATCCCCTGGCCTTTCTGGACGACGCCCCGCCCGCTCTGCCCAAAGACGCGCCCGAAGTGCTGCTGATCGGCACCGGGTCGCGGCAGGTATTTCTTGCCCCCGACATCATCCGCCCCTTGCTGCAGCTGGGCATCGGCGTCGAGACCATGACCACCCAGGCCGCTGCCCGGACCTACAACATCCTCATGTCCGAGGAACGACGCGTCCTGGCCCTGTTACTACCCGGAGACCCCCACGCATGACATCCGTCGCCATCGGCCAAGCCCTGCCCGCCATCCAAGCCGACTCCACGCAGGGACCCTTTGACTCTGCCGCCCTGCTGGGCAAGCCGTTCGTCCTCTATTTCTACCCCAAGGACAACACCCCCGGCTGCACCGTCGAATCTCAGGACTTCCGCGACCTGCACGGACAGTTCCAGGCCATCGGCTGCCAGATCTACGGCATTTCCCGCGACTCGCTGAAATCCCACGAAAATTTCACGGAAAAACAGAGCCTGTCTTTTCCGCTCATTTCGGATCCGGACGAAGCCTTGTGCAGCCTGTTCGGCGTCATGAAGCTCAAGAACATGTACGGCAAACAAGTGCGCGGCATCGACCGCAGCACCTTTCTGGTCGACCGGCACGGCGTACTGGCCCAGGAATGGCGCGGCGTGCGCGTCCCCGGCCATGCCGAAGAAGTCCTGCTTGCCGCTAAAAACCTGACTGCCTAAGCCCCCCAGGAGCCTTCATGCCCCTTCCCAAACCGCCGGTTCAGCTCGGCGACACCGTGGAATCCACCCCTGCCGCCACTCGGCAGACGCCGCCCCGCGAACCAGCAGCCGCACCGATTGCCGCAGCCACCCAGCCCAAACCCAAGCGCCCGCTGGCGGCCATCCTGTCCAAAGTCGCCACGCCGGCGCCCAAGGCTGCACCCGTCGCCCCGAAGTCCGTCACCACCGCTCCAAAGCCTGCGCCTGCCGCCACGAAAGCAGCACCCGTCGCCAAGGCAGCGCCAGCCCCGGCCAGCCCAGCGCCTGCTTCACGCAGCCGCGACACGGCGCCCGCGGATGCCGTCGCCGCCGACGTGCAAACCAGTACGGCGAAACCCGCCAAGGCAGCCACGCCTGCCCGATCCCGGGCAAAACGCCTGCCGACGGCTCAACGCAAGCTGTTCGTGCTGGACACCAACGTGCTGCTGCATGATCCGACCTCGCTGTTTCGCTTTGCTGAACACGATGTGTTTCTGCCCATGATCGTGCTCGAAGAGCTGGATCACCAGAAAAAGGGCATGTCCGAAGTCGCCCGCAACGCGCGTCAGGTCAGTCGCTACCTGGACGAACTGATCGCCACGGCTGATCTCGACAAGGGCGTCCCCCTGGATGCACTCGGCAACACGGATGCCCTGGGATCGCTCTACTTTCAGACCCGCGCCACCGAGGCCCGTCTGCCGGTCGACATGCCCATGGGCAAGGCCGACAACGTCATCCTCAGCATCGTCCACGGCCTGCGACAGGAATCGCCCAAGCGCGAGATCGCCCTGGTGTCCAAGGACATCAATATGCGCCTGAAGGCGCGCGCCCTGGGGCTGCCCGCCGAAGACTATCTGAATGACCACGTCCTGGATGATTCGGACCTGCTGTATGACGGCATCATGCCGCTGCCGGAAAATTTCTGGGTCAAGCACGGCAAGAACATCGAATCCTGGCAGCAGAACGGCCTGACCTGGTACCGCGTGCGCGGGCCGCTGTGCGGCCAGTTCAGCGTCAACGAATTCGTCTATTACGACGGCGACATGCCGCTGTCGGCCCAGGTGCGCGAAGTCACCGGCAAGAGCGCCGTCCTGGCCACCTTGCGCGACTTCAGCCACAACAAGAACAGCGTCTGGGGGATCACGGCGCGCAACCGCGAACAGAATTTCGCCCTGAACCTGCTGATGAACCCGGATATCGATTTCGTCTCGCTGCTCGGCCAGGCAGGCACCGGCAAGACGCTGCTGACGCTGGCCAGCGCCCTGGCCCAGACCTTCGAGACCAAACGCTACACCGAAATCATCATCACCCGGGCCACGGTCCCGGTGGGCGACGACATCGGTTTTCTGCCCGGTACGGAAGAAGAAAAAATGCTGCCCTGGATGGGCGCCCTGGAAGACAATCTGGAAGTCCTGCATCAGGGATCCGGCGGGGCGGCCATCAGCACCAGCGGCAACGGCGGCAGCCAGGACTGGACCAAGACCCCGGCCATGGATCTGATTCGTTCGCGCATCAAGGTCAAATCCCTGAATTTCATGCGCGGGCGCACCTTCCTGAACAAGTTCCTGATCATCGACGAGGCGCAGAACCTGACGCCCAAACAGATGAAGACCCTGATCACGCGGGCAGGCCCAGGCACCAAGATCGTCTGCATGGGCAATATCGCGCAGATCGACACGCCCTACCTGACCGAAGGCAGCTCTGGCTTGACCTATGTGGTGGACCGCTTCAAGGGCTGGCCGCACGCCGGACACATCACCCTGCAGCGCGGCGAACGGTCCCGCCTGGCCGACTATGCCAGCGATGCCCTCTAAGACGGCCCGCAGTCCCCTGCCCCTGGCCTTCACGCTGGGGGATGCTGCGGGGATCGGCCCGGAGCTGATCGTGCGTCTGTTTGCCGAGGGCCTGCCTCATCCGGCCGTGGTCTATGGCGATGCCGGGACGCTGGCCCGCACCTGTCAGAATTTGGGCTTAAGCGACCGCCTGCAGATCCGCACGCTGGATCATCCCGGCGCCGGCACGACGGGCGGCATCATCGGCGTGCTGAATCGCTGGCAGGCGCTGCCGGCGGATCTGCCCTTGGGCCGCCCTGACCCCCGCGCCGGGCGCGGCGCCTATGAATACCTGTGCCACGCCATCGACGACGCCCAAGCCGGGTATCTGCGCGCCCTGGTGACGGCGCCCCTGCACAAGGGCGCCATGCATGCCGGCGGCATCGATTTTCCCGGCCACACGGAAATCCTGGCCGAGCGCACCGGCACCGCCGACTACGCGATGATGCTGGCCAACGAAGAACTGCGTGTGCTGCTGGTGACGATCCATATCGCGCTGGCGGACGTACCCGCCGCGATCAATCAGGCAGCTGAAACCCGCGCCATCCAGCTGGCGCAGCTGGCCTGCCGCCAGTCCGGCATCGCCCGCCCCCGCATCGCCGTGGCGGGACTCAACCCCCATGCCGGCGAAGGCGGCGTCTTCGGCAACGAAGAAGCCCGCCACATCATGCCCGCCATCGAACAGGCCCGTGCCCAGGGGCTGGATGTCTCCGGCCCTTGGCCGGGGGATACGATTTTCATGCGGGCGCGGCAGGGCGAATTCGACATCGTCGTCGCCCAATACCATGACCAGGGACTGATTCCCGTGAAATACCTGGGCCTGGACGAAGGCGTCAATGTGACGGTAGGCTTGCCTTTCGTGCGCACCAGCGTGGACCATGGCACCGCCTTCGACATCGCCGGCCAGGGGTTGGCCGACCCCGCATCCTTGCGCGCCGCCATGCGCATGGCGCTGCGGATGACAGCAAGCGATTAAAAGCCCGACGCTGCCGAAAAATTCAGGAACCGCGTGCTGGCGCCCTGGAAAGTCAGGCGCACCGTCCCGATAGGGCCATTACGCTGTTTGCCGATGATGATCTCCGCCGTCCCCTTGTCCGGCGAATCAGGGTTGTAGACCTCGTCCCGATAGATGAAGATGATGACGTCGGCGTCCTGCTCGATAGCGCCCGACTCGCGCAGATCGCTCATGACCGGGCGCTTGTTGGGGCGTTGTTCCAGACTGCGGTTCAGCTGCGACAGGGCCACCAGCGGGCAATTCAGTTCCTTGGCCAGGCTTTTCAGGGATCGGCTGATCTCGGAAATTTCCGTGGCGCGGTTTTCCCCGCCGCTGCCCGACATCAGCTGGATATAGTCGATGATGATCATGCCCAGCTGACCGCATTGGCGCGACAGGCGCCGCGCGCGCGCGCGGACCTCCATCGAGGTCAGCGCGGGGGTTTCGTCGATGTAGATCTGCGCCTGTTCGACCTTTTGCACCGCATGCGTCAAGCGCGGCCAGTCATCCTGATTCAGCTTGCCGGTGCGCATGCGATGTTGATCCAGCATGCCCACCGAACCGATCATGCGCATGGCCAACTGCACAGCGCCCATTTCCATGGAGAACACGGCGACCGGCAAACCTTGCTCGATCGCGACGTGTTCGCCGATATTCATGGAAAACGAGGTTTTCCCCATGGATGGACGGCCCGCCACGATGACCAGATCACCAGGCTGTAGCCCCGAAGTCATGCGGTCCAGATCATCGAAACCCGTCGGCACCCCGGTGACATCGGAATCCCCTTCGCGGTGATACAGCTCGTCGATGCGTTCGACCACCTGCGCCAGCAGCGGGCGGATTTCCTGGAAGCCGGCCATGCCCCTCGCCCCTTCCTGGGCGATCTGGAACACGCGGGACTCAGCCTCGTCGAGGATCTGGCGGGCTTCCTTGCCCTGGGGATTGAAAGCGGCGGACGAGATCTCGTCGGCGATGGACACCAGCTTGCGCAGCATGGAGCGTTCGCGCACGATCTCGGCGTAGCGACGGATATTGGCCGCCGACGGCGTGTTGTGCGCCAGCGCATTCAGATACGGCAGGCCGCCGGTATCGTCGGCCTTGCCGGCAGTCGTCAGGGACTCATGCACCGTGATCACGTCCGCCGGGCGAGCCAGCCCGACCAATCGGGTGATGTGCTGCCAGATCAGGCGGTGATCAAAGCGGTAGAAATCGTCTTCGGTCAGGACGTCGGCGACGCGATCAAACGCGGCATTGTCCAGCAGCAGCCCGCCCAGCACCGATTGTTCCGCCTCGATGGAATGCGGCGGCACCCGCAGATAGTCCAGTTGAGTATCAGTGTCGATTTCCACCGTGGGTCCCTAAACCTGTTGCAATGAAAAAGGCCGGCATAGCGCCGGCCTTTTGAAGCTGCCTGCCATTCCTACTGAGAGGAATGTAGCACGGCGGCCTGTGCGTGATTACGCCATTTCGCCCTGAACGGTCAGGGTGATGTCGGCCACCACGTCGGCGTGCAGCGCGACCTGCAGCGGGAACTCACCCACGGCCTTGATCGCACCGTCGGGCATGCGGACCTGACCCTTGTGCACGTCGGGGAAACCGGCGCTTTGCAGAGCGGCTGCCACGTCCATATTGGTGACGGAACCGAACAGACGGCCATCGACACCGGCTTTTTGGCTGATGACGAAAGCGAAACCGTGCAGTTTTTCGGACATGGCCTGGGCGGCAGCCAGCTTTTCAGCTTGCAGCTTTTCCAGTTCGGCGCGACGGGCCTCGAATTCCTTCAGGGCGGCGTCGGTTGCACGGCGGGCGATTTTCTGGGGAATCAGGTAGTTGCGGGCGTAACCATCGCGCACACGCACCACATCGCCCAGGTTCCCGAGATTGATGACTTTTTCAAGCAGAATGACTTGCATGACGGGGACCTCGGTTTAGTTGTGGTTGTCGGTGTACGGCAACAGGGCCAGGAAACGGGCGCGCTTGATGGCGCTATCCAGCTGGCGCTGATAGTGCGCCTTGGTGCCGGTCAGGCGAGCCGGGATGATCTTGCCGTTTTCCTGGATGAAATCACGCAGAGTGTCCAGGTCCTTGTAGTCGATTTCCTCGACCTTGGCGACCGTGAAGCGGCAGAATTTACGACGCTTGAACAGCGGATTTTGTTGTCCGAATTTGCGTTTTTCTTTTGTCTTTTTGAAGTAAGCCATGATATTAGCCTTTGTCTGGTTCCGGGACGCGCCCGGAGGGTTCATTCAATGTGCCTGCACAAGCTGCTGGATATGCAACACCAGCCGATCCGATCCTTGTCGTTGCGGCGCCAGGAATCCGATGATCCGTACCTGGCTGCCTACAGAGGCCTTGGCCAGGTTCAGAGCGACGTCTCCCAGAGCCACCGCCTTGAGTTCCATGGAAATCTGGCGGGGAAGGCCGGCTTCGAGGACCTGAGATTCATGAGCCATCTGCAACTGCAACACAGGCAGACCTGCCGGTGTGTGGCGCAAAGGCGGAATCTCGATCAATGTCGCAGCCAGCTCGACTCGGTTCACAGATCGCGCGAGTGCCGGATCAGGAGTTCGACGTCTCGGCGCTGGAAGCCTTACGGGCTTCTTCGCGTTCGACCGATTTCATCATGATCGACGGCTCGGTGTGAGCATGCTTGGTCTTGATGAACAGGTGACGCAGGATGGCGTCGTTGTAGCGGAACGAGTGTTCCAGTTCGTCCAGGGCGGTCTGACCGCACTCGATGTTAAAGCACACGTAGTGGGCCTTGACGAGTTTCTGGATCGGGTAGGCCAGTTGGCGACGGCCCCAGTCTTCGACACGGTGGATCTGACCGCCGTTGGTCGTGACCATGGTCTGGTAGCGCTCGATCATGGCGGGCACTTGCTCGCTTTGATCGGGATGCACAATAAACACTACTTCGTAGTGACGCATGAATGACTCCTTGTGGATATCTGCGATGTTGACAGACAGCCCGCCGACACTGGCAACCCGCCCGACTGCAGGGCGCGCAACCAGGAACGGTCGAGCAAGTAACCCGGCATTCTAGCACATAGTTTAGGCGCTGCGCACCACCGCGTAGGCAGAATGATTATGGATCGACTCGAAATTTTCGGCCTCGACCTCGTACGAGAGAACCCCTGGCAGGCGCTGCAGCATGACCGCCACGTCGCGGACCAGGTCCTCGACGAATTTCGGATTTTCGTAGGCGCGTTCCGTGACGAATTTTTCGTCGGCGCGTTTCAACAGCCCCCATAGTTCGGAGGATGCCTGGGCCTCGATGCGCGGGATCAGATCGTCCAGCGCTGGCGCCTGATCCGCCCCGCAGGCCAGGCGCACCGTGACGTGCGAGCGCTGATTATGGGCGCCATATTCGGAAATGGCCTTGGAACAAGGGCACAGGCTGGTCACCGGCACCTGCACCTGCAAGGCAAAGGACGGCGCCTGGTCTCGGCGGGCCTGAGCCGTCCAGCGCACCTGATAATCCATCAAGCTGCGCACCCCGGACACCGGCGCGGCCTTGTCGATGAAATAGGGGAAACTGGCCGTCACATCGCCCGCATCCGCCTGCAGCTGATCCAGCATGGACCGGGTCATGGCGCACAGCAAGGCAGGCGTCATCGGCTGGCTGCGATGCGATTCCAGCAAGGCGATGAAACGCGACATGTGGGTGCCCTTTTCCTCGGGCGGCAGCGCGACCGTCATTTCCCAGTCCGCGATGGTGGCCTGCGGCGCAGCGGCGGTCGCCACCAGCAGAGGGTGGCGCACACCGCGCACACCCACCCGCTGAATGGCGATATGCCGGGTATCCGTGCTGCTTTGCACATCCGGCATGGCAACGGCCACCGGATCCAGCAGGGTGTTCATGAGTGATTCCTTTCCAAACGCTGGCGTATCGACGCCTCGATCCCTTGGGCATCCAGGCCGAGCCCGGCGAGGATGACCTTCTGGTCCCCATGATCAATGAATTCGTCCGGCAGCCCCAGCTGCAGAACCGGGCGCTCGATCGCCTCCCGATTGAAGTATTCCACGACGGCGCTGCCGGCGCCGCCCATGATGGCGGCCTCTTCCACCGTCACGAACAGCGTGTGCGTCGTCGCCAGCTGCGATAGCAGGGCCTCGTCCAGCGGCTTGACGAAACGCATGTCCACCAGCGTAGCATCCAGCGCCTGAGCGGCCTGAGCGGCTTGGGCCAGCAAGGTGCCAAACACCAGCACAGCGACCTGCCGCCCCTGGCGGCGCACGACGGCACGACCGATATCCACCGGCTCCAGGCTATCGCCAGGCTCGGCCCCGCACCCCGCCCCGCGCGGATAACGCACCGACGCAGGCCCGGGATGGTGATAGCAGGCATTGAGCAGCAGCCGGGCCTCGTGTTCGTCCGACGGCGTCGCCACGACCAGATTCGGAATGCAGCGCAGGTACGCGATGTCGTAATTGCCGGCATGGGTGGCGCCGTCCGCGCCGACGATACCGGCCCGGTCCAGAGCAAAGGTCACATCCAGATTCTGCAAAGCCACGTCATGAATCAACTGGTCGTAGCCGCGCTGCAGAAAGGTCGAATAAATGGCCACGACGGGCTTGCAGCCTTCGCAGGCCAGACCCGCGGCAAACGTGACGGCATGCTGTTCCGCAATGCCGACGTCGAAATAGCGTTGCGGAAACTGCCGCTCGAATTCCACCATCCCGCTGCCTTCGCGCATGGCGGGCGTGATGCCGACCAAACGGGCGTCGGCTTGCGCCATATCGCACAGCCAGCGGCCAAACACCTGGGTGAAGGTCCGGCGGGCCGGTTGAGCCGGTTTCTGTATCCCGACGGAAGGATCGAATTTGCCCGGCCCGTGGTACAGCACGGGATCAGCCTCGGCCAGCTTGTAGCCCTGCCCTTTACGCGTCACGACATGCAGGAACTGCAGCCCCTTGAGCGCCCGGATATTTTCCAGCATCGGGACCAGGGCTTCCAGATCGTGGCCGTCGATGGGCCCCATGTAATTGAAGCCCAGTTCCTCGAACAGGGTCGCCGGCGAGAGCATGCCTTTGGCGTGACCTTCGAGCTTGCGCGCCAGCGCCAGCGCCGGCGGCACGTGCTGCAGCATCGCTCGCCCCATCATCTTGGCGCGGGCATAGAATTGCCCCGACAGCAGGCGGGCGAAATAATAATTCAGGGCGCCGACCGGCGGTGAGATCGACATGTCGTTGTCGTTCAGCACCACCAGCAGATTGACGTCAGGCGTGACCCCCGCGTTATTCAAGGCCTCGAAAGCCATGCCCGCCGTCATGGCGCCATCGCCGATCACGGCAATGTGCTGACGGTCGATACCCTGGTTGCGGGCGGCCACCGCCATGCCCAGCGCAGCCGAAATCGAGGTGGACGAATGCGCGGTGCCAAACGCGTCATAGGGGGATTCGCTGCGCTTGGGAAAACCGGAAATCCCGTTCATCTGCCGCAAACCGGGCATGGCCTGGCGTCTGCCGGTCAGAATCTTGTGCGCATAGGACTGGTGACCCACGTCCCAGATCAGGCGATCATCGGGCGTATTGAACACATAGTGCAGGGCCAGCGTCAGTTCGACCGTCCCCAGGTTCGAGGACAGGTGTCCGCCCGTGCGGGCGACCGAATCCAGGACGAACGCCCGCAGCTCAGTCGCCAGGTCTTTCAATTCCCGGCGGTCCAGGCGGCGCAGGTCGTCCGGCGAGGCGATGCCTTCCAATAGAGTTGTCATCATGTCTTCTTCATGTCGGCTCGGCGCGCATGTCATCAGTGCGTCCGGCCAATGATGTAATCGGCAAGTTCGCGCAACCGGCAGGCCGACGGCCCCAGCGGCAACAGGGCCTGGCGGGCCTGCTCATGCAGATCCAGCAGCAATGCCCGGGAGGCATCCAGCCCCAGGATGGATACATAGGTAGGCTTGCCCTGCGCGGCGTCCTTGCCTGCGGTCTTGCCCAGCGTCGCGGAATCCGCCGTCACATCCAGAATATCATCTACCACCTGAAATGCCAGCCCCATGGCGGCCGCGTAGGACTCCAGGCCGGTACGCACCGTGGAACTAGCCCCGGCCACCACGCCGCCCAGCAGGACGCTGGCTTCCAGCAGGGCGCCTGTTTTCATGCGATGCATGCGCTGCAGGGATTCGATCGACAAGGCATGGCCGACGCTGGCGCAATCGATCGCCTGCCCGCCCACCATGCCGTCTCCTCCGGCCGCCCGGGCCAGCAGCTGCACCGCCTGGACGATCAGCGCCGGCGCAATCGGCATCTGCGCCAGGCAATCAAAGGCCAGCGGCTGCAGCGCATCGCCCGCCAGCATGGCCAGGGCCTCGTCGTCGAACTGCCGATGGACAGTCGGCCGGCCGCGGCGCATATCGTCGTCATCCATGCACGGCAAATCGTCATGAATCAGGGAATACGCATGAATCAATTCGACCGCGGCGGCAGCGCCGTCCAGCGCCAGATTCTGGGCGGGCAAGGCCACGCCCTGCGTGCAGCTGGCCTCGCCCGCTGCCAACACCAGCGCCGCCCGGATACGCTTGCCTGGACCCAGCACGGCATAGCGCATGGCCTCGTGCAGTCGCGCAGGACCATCGTCTTCCAGGGGCGGCAGCAATTCATCGAGTACCGCGCCGACATGCGACACGGTATCCCGCAGCCACGGATCAAAGCCAGCTGAAACCGCCGTCATGACGCATCCTGCCCCTGAGCTCCCTCGAAGGGTTCCAGCAGCTGCCCCTGCAATACCTGCACCTGCTGCTCGGCGGCATCCAGCCGCTGCTGGCAGACGCGCGCCAGCGCCACACCGCGCTGGTACAGCGCGATGGATTCTTCCAGGCCCAGATTGCCGTCATTCATGCGGGCGGCCAGCGACTCGAGCTCGACCAGCGCCGACTCGAAATCGGCGGGCAATGCCTCGACAGCCTGCGAATCATCGGGGCGCGGCGCAGTTTTTTCCTTGACCATGGGGTTTCATCATTGAAGTCCAGACTGGATTGTACGAGAACCCTGGGGCTGGGTGAAAATGCCTGCGGACGCCCTCTGGAGAAGCCTCAAAAAGCATGCAGACAGGGCTGGGGTACAATTTTTGCCCCTGGCCCGTCTTCGACGGGTGTTTTTCTTCGCACCGGCATCGCCAGCCGGCTTCTTTCTCTGCGGGGGAATCATGAGCCACCCAAGCATCCCTGCCGGCGCGGATCTATCCAGCCAGCTGCCTGTCCACCACTATTTTGACCCAGCAATCCTGGCACAGGAGCGCGAGCGGATTTTCGCCCGTAGCGCCCGCTATGTCGGCCACGAACAGATGGTGCCCGAATCCGGCGATTGGCGCACCCTGACCCACGAAGGCGGCGGACGCGTGCTGCTGCGTGACCGCCACGACATCCGCCTGCTGTCCAATGTCTGCCGCCATCGCCAAGCCCTGATGCTGGGCAGCCAGGACGGCAAGGACGCCTCCTGCGCCGCCGGCAATCTGTGCCAAACGGGAGGCCGCATCCTGTGCCCGGTGCATCACTGGAGCTACGATCCCCAGGGCAAGCTGCTGGATGCGCCGCTGTTTCCAGAACAACCCGATCTCCGGCTGACGGATTTCCCCCTGCACCGCTACCATGGCCTGCTATTCGAAGGAAACCGCGATCCCAGCCGGGATCTGGACGATCTGTTCGACCGCCCTGCATTCGACTTCAGCGGCTATCAGCTGGACCATATCGAAACCCATACCTGCCGCTACAACTGGAAGACCTTCATCGAGGTCTACCTGGAGGACTACCACGTCGGCCCCTTCCATCCCGGACTGGGGCAGTTCGTGACCTGCGACGATCTGAGCTGGGAATTCGGCGAATGCCACAGCATGCAGACGGTCGGCGTGCACCAGGCCCTGACGCAGCCCGGCACGGACATCTACCGCCAGTGGCACGACCGCCTGCTGCACTACCGATCCGGTTCGGCGCCGGACTTCGGCGCTATCTGGGTGACGTATTTCCCCACCCATATGATCGAGCTCTACCCCCATGTGCTGGTGCTATCCACCCTGCACCCGGTCAGCCCCCAGGAAACGGTCAACGTCATCGAGTTCTACTATCCCGAGGAAATCGTCGCCTTCGAGCGCGAATTCATCGAAGCGCAACGGGCTGCCTACATGGAAACCGCGGTGGAAGACGACGAGATCGCCGAACGCATGGATGCCGGGCGGCGCGCCCTGTTGAGCCGGGGCGTCAGCGAATGCGGCCCCTACCAGAGCCCCCTGGAAGACGGCATGGCGCATTTCCATGCCTGGTACCGGCGTTTGATGAACCAACCGGACGACCGGCGGGCGTAATGCCCGCCTGATGGCTCAGCGGCCGCGCGCTACCGGACGGTCCGGGTCGCTGCACCATTCGCTCCAGGATCCCGGATACAGGGCAGAACCCCGTAAACCGGCCAATTCCATTGCAAAGACATTGTGGCAGGCCGTGATACCCGAGCCGCACTGGTGCACGATGCCATGATCCAGCCGGTCACCCAGCAGGGATTCGAATTCCTGGCGCAAACGCGCTGGAGACTTGAATCGTCCGTCGGATTCCACATTCTGCACGAAGGGCCGATTCACGGCGCCGGGAATATGGCCGCCCACCGGATCAATGGGCTCGACCTCGCCGCTGAAACGCTCGGGCGCCCGGGCATCCAGCACTGTGAAGCGCGGTTCATCCAGATTCGCCAAGACCGCCCGAGCATCCACCGAGGGCATGGACGGCTGCCCCGTCAGCACCAGGCCCTGCAGGGCCTGGGCTTCGCTGACCGACGCAACCCGCGCACCAGTTTCCACTGCACCGCCTGTGGCCTGCCAGGCCGCCCAGCCGCCATCCAGCACGGCCACCGATTCGTGCCCCAGCCAGCGCAGCATCCACCAGAGATGAGCGGCGAACATGCTGTTGCCGGCGTCATAGACCACAACATCCGAGCGCGCCGTCAGCCCCTGAGCGCGCAACAAGGCAGCGAAATCCGCCCGGTCCGGCAAGGGATGACGGCCATTGCGTCCGGACCGCAGCGCGCACAACTGGGTTTCATGATCCAGATACAGGGCTCCCGGGATATGGCCGGCCTCGTAGGCGCGTCGACCGGCCTGATGATCCGAGAGCTCATGGCGCACGTCGAACACCAGGCAGCCCGGGCGGCTCAAGCGCTCTTGCAATGCCTCGGCCTGAATCAATAGGTCGGTCATGATGGGTTTACCTCCTTGGTCTGCGAAACCTCTGCTGGCGAATGCCCACGATCATGCAGGGTGCGGGATTCCATATGCGTGCGCCACACCGACAGCAAGCCGGAGCCGATAATCAGCGCCATGCCGGCCCAGGCCAGCGGCGCCGGCCGGTCGCCCCAGAACAGAACGCCGATCAGCGCGGCAAAGATGATGGTGGTGTACTGCAAGGCGGCCGTCAACAGGGTAGACCCCAGACCGAAGGCGCGCGTCATGGTCAGCTGCCCGACCAGGCCCGCCAGGCCCAAGCCCATCAGGGTCAACAGCGTCAGAGGGTCGCTCGTGCGCCAGCCCTGCACACCGACGCCGACCAGACCGCTTGCGCACACGCCGATTGAAAAGAGCAGCACCGTGCGCCATTCGGGTTCGCCGATCCGGCCCAGCTGGCGGATCTGCATCATAGCCACGGCAGCCAACCCGCCGCCGCCCAGCCCCATCAGGGCTGCCAGCCACTGGTCGCGTTCGACACTGGGCCGCAGCACGCCCAGCACCCCCAAAAACCCGGCCAGCACCGCCAGGATACGGATCGGATCACGCTGAGCGCCGCCAAAAAACAGCAGCCAGCCGGCAATGAACAGCGGCGCGGTGTAGTTCAGGCTGACGGCGGTGGCCAGGGCCAGGTGCGACAAGGCGAAAAACCCCAGCCACATCGACACGATGCCGCTGATGTTGCGCCAGATGTGCGGGCGCCAGCGCGTGGGGCTCAGGGTTCGGCGGGTGGAACGGGCCCAGAAGAACAGCAGCAGCACAGAAGGAATGCCGCGAAACAGCACGATTTCGGGCAGCGTGGCGCCCAGATCGGCTGCAACCTTGACGAAGGCCCCCATCATGGCGAACATCGCACAGGCCAGCAACATCCATAAGGACTGCATGTTTGTCACCACAACAGGATACAGTTCTCAAAGCCGATACTATACACTTTGAGCACATCAAAACCCGACTCGCGGAGCCGTCTTTCACATGAAGCGCATTATCCTGTTCCTTGCAACCAATATGGCGGTGATGCTGGTGCTCAGCATCACCATGAACCTGCTGGGCGTTGGCCGCTACCTGACGGCCAACGGCATCAACCCCGCCCAGTTGCTGGTCTTTGCCGCCGTGATCGGCTTTGGCGGTTCCATCATTTCGCTGCTGATGAGCAAATGGATGGCCAAGACCAGTACGGGCGCCCAGATCATCGACCCGCAAGCCCCGCGCAACCCGCGTGAAGCCTGGCTGGTCGACACCGTGCATCAACTGGCCGACCGCGCCGGCATCGGCCGCCCCGAAGTCGCCATCTACGAGGGCGCCCCCAACGCCTTTGCCACCGGCGCCTTTCGCAATGATTCCCTGGTGGCGGTCTCGACCGGCCTGCTGTCATCCATGACCGAAGAAGAAGTCACCGCCGTCCTGGGACACGAGATCGCGCACATCGCCAACGGCGACATGGTCACGCTGACCCTGATCCAGGGCGTGGTCAACACCTTCGTGATTTTTCTCTCGCGCCTGGTGGGCTATTTCATCGACCGCGCCATCCTGAAAAACGAGCGCGGGGTGGGCATGGGCTACTACGCCAGCGTCTTTGTCTGTGAAATCCTGTTCGGCGTCATCGCCTCGATCATCGTCGCCTGGTTTTCCCGCCAGCGCGAATATCGGGCCGATGCGGGCTCCGCCCATCTGCTGGGCGCCCGCGAACCCATGATCCGGGCGCTGGCGCGGCTGGGCGGGGTCGAGGCCGGCGAGCTGCCTAAATCCTTCCAGGCAGCCGGTATCGCCGGCGGCGGGCTGGGCGCCCTCTTCGCCTCGCACCCGCCCATCGAGCAGCGCATCGAAGCCCTGCGCCGCCAGCAGGCTTAAGCATCCGGCCCGCCCATGAGAGAACTCCAGGTCATCGTCGCCTTCAGCGGTTTCATCGCCCTGCTGCTATGGGGTGTGCACATGGTGCAGACCGGCGTACAGCGGGCCTTCGGCAAGAACCTGGGATTGTGGATGGGCCGTGCCATGGGGTCTTTGCCCCGCGCATTCGGCACCGGCCTGCTCGTCACCGCCGCTATCCAAAGCAGCACCGCCACCGGCCTGATGATCGCCGGCTTTGCGATGGATGGCCTGGTCTCTCTGGTGCCCGGCCTGGCCGCCATGCTGGGGGCCAACGTCGGCACGACCCTGATCGTGCAGGCGCTGTCCTTCAATCCGACGATGCTGGCGCCCGGCCTGATCCTGATCGGCGTCTGGATGTTCCGCCACTATGCCCCTGGCCGCACTCGGGATCTGGGACGGGCGTTCATCGGCCTGGGCCTGCTGCTGCTGTCTCTGGACGAACTGGTCTCCATGTTCGAACCGCTGAACAGCGCGCCCATGCTGGGCACGGCGCTCGAGGCCCTGGGCGAGGCGCCTTTGCTGGCGTTGCTGGCCAGCACCGCACTGACCTGGGCTTCCCATTCCAGCGTAGCGGTCGTGGTGCTGATCATGTCGCTGGCGCACCATGGCTTAGCCGATCCCACGCTGGCCTACACCCTGGTGCTGGGCGCCAATCTGGGTACTGCCATCAACCCGGTGCTGGAAGGCGGTCATGATGATAACCCGGCGTCTCGCCGGCTGCCCGCGGGCAATCTGGGCACCCGGATCATCGGCTGCCTGCTGGGCATGGCGCTGCTGCCCTGGGCGCCCGACATCATGCAGGCGCTGGGCCAGGACTCGGCCCACGGCGTGGCCAATTTCCACCTGATCTTCAACCTGATCGTGGCCGCCTGCTTCATGCCGCTGCTGCGGCCCTACGCCCGCCTGCTTCAGCGGCTGTTGCCGCAACGCAGCAACCCGGACGACCCCGCCCGTCCTCGCTACCTGGACGAATCCGCCCGCGAAGTGCCCGCCGTAGCGCTGGGTCAGGCCGCACGGGAAGCCCTGCGCCTGACGGACCTGCTGCGCGAATCCTTGCAGCTGACGCAACGCGCCCTGCTGCAAGACGACGGCCAGGCCATTGGCCGCGCCCGTTATCTGAACAGCGTCATCGGCGAATTGGACCAATCCGTCACCACCTACCTGGCAACGCTGGACCAAGAAAGCCTCAGCCCTGACGACGAACAGTATCTGAAAGCCATCCTGAGCTTCTCCATGAACATGGCCCATGCGGCCAGCGTCTCGGGCATGGGGCTGCTGGGCCATGCCAGCCGTCTGCACAAAAAGCACTGGGCGCTGGACAGCGAACAGCAGGCTGAACTGAGCAGCACGCTGGATCGCCTGCTGCGCAACCTGCGTCAGGCGGCATCCCTGTTCGTGTCCGGCGACCGCCAGGTGGCGCGCAATCTGGCATTCGAAAAAGAGTATTTTCGCAACCTGGAGACCAAGGCCGCCGACCGCCACCTGGAGCGCATCAAGACCGGCCGGATCGACGTCGCCGATGTCGGCGCCTTCTATCTGGAAGTCCTGCGCGACACGGGAGGCGTCAACGCCTATCTGGTCAACGCCGCCGCCTACCCGGTCCTGGCGCGCTACGGCGAACTGCTGCCCAACCGGCTGCGCGAGACCGACTGAACACCGCCGGCATCCGCCCGCCGTGCAGCGCAGGCGCCCCCTAGTGCGCCTCGCCCCAATCGCGTCCCACCCCGACTTCGGCCACCAGCGGCACGGCCAGTTCCGCCACCCCGGCCATCAATTCAGGCACGCGTTGCCGCAGAACATCCACTTCGTCGGGCACCGTGTCGAAGACCAGCTCGTCATGCACCTGCATCACCATCAGACTGCGCAGATTGTCCGCCGACATCCAGTCCTGCACGGCAACCATGGCTTTCTTGATCAGATCGGCAGCCGTGCCCTGCATCGGCGCATTGATGGCGGCGCGTTCGGCGGCGGCGGCGCGGGGACCCTTGGCGCCCGCCAGCTCTGGAAAGTACAGGCGCCGCCCAAAGACCGTTTCTACGTACCCCTGTTCCCGCGCCTGACGACGGATGCGGTCCATGTATTCGGCCACCCCCGGATAGCGCATGAAATAGCGATCAATGTAGGACTTGGCGGCCGCCCGGGTAATGCCCAGGTTGGACGCCAGGCCGAATTCACCCATGCCGTAGATCAAACCGAAATTGATGGCCTTGGCCGCCCGCCGGTGTTCGGCGTCCACCTGGTCCGGCGCCACGCCAAAGACTTCGGCCGCCGTGGCGCGGTGAATATCCTGGCCTTCGGCAAAGGCGCGGCGCAGGTTGTCGTCGCCCGACACGTGCGCCATGACCCGCAGTTCGATCTGGGAATAGTCGGCCGACACGATGCTGCCCAGGCTGGATACAAAAGCAGAACGCACCCGCCGGCCCTCGGCCGTACGCACCGGGATATTCTGCAGATTGGGATCGGACGACGCCAGGCGCCCGGTGATGACGGCGGCCTGGGCGTACCGTGTATGCACCCGTCCGGTACGCGGATCGATCATGCGGGGCAGCTTGTCGGTATAGGTGGATTTCAGCTTGGCGATGCCCCGGTAGTCCAGCAACAGGCGCGGCAAGGGGTAATCCGCGGCCAGCCGCGTCAGGACTTCCTCGTCGGTCGAGGGCGCCCCGCCGGCGGTCTTGCGCAACACCGGCAGCTGCATCTGCGTGAATAGAATCTCACCCAGCTGTTTGGGCGAATTCAGGTTGAAGGGCTGGCCCGCCAGCGCATGCGCCTGCGATTCCAGATCGATCATCTGCTGCCCCAGCTCGTGGCTTTGCTTGGCCAGCACCTGGGCGTCGATGGCGACGCCGTTGCGCTCGATGCGGGTCAGGACCTCGGACGTCTGGATTTCCAGTTCGTAGGTACGCAGCAGGCCGGGTTCGGCCTGCACCTGCGGCAATAGCACCTGATGCAGGCGCAAGGTGAAGTCGGCGTCTTCGGCTGCATAATGTGCTGCGCTTTCCAGATCCAGTTCATCGAAACCGATCTGCTTGGCGCCTTTGCCGCACAGATCTTCGTAGGTCGTGCCGGTCACACCCAGCCATTGAATACACAGATCCTGCAGATTGACCCGCCGATGCGACTGCAGCACATAGGCCTGCAGCATGGTGTCGTGCTGCACGCCCAGGAGTTCCAGTCCTTCGTTGGCAAAGACGTGCGCATCATATTTGGCATGGTGCAAGAGCTTGGGGGCGGCAGCATCCTCGATCCAGGGACGCAGCTGTTCCAACACCCAGGCCCGATCCAGCTGATCGGGCGTGCCGGGGGCCCGATGTCCGACCGGAATATACGCCGCATGACCAGGCTCGACCGCCACCGACAGACCCACCAGGCGAGCAGCCATAGGGTCCAGGCTGGTGGTTTCAGTATCCAGGGCGACCAGTGGCGCAGCTCTCAGCTTGTCCATCCACTGCGCGAAATGCGCCTGGTCCAGAATCGTTTCATAACGCAGCTGATCCGGCGCCTGGGGGATCGCCGCAGGCTGAGCGGCCCGCGCATCCTGCTGCGGAATGCGTTCGGAATCGCCGGAGATCTCGCGCAGCCAGGTGCGAAAACCGTAGGTTTCGTACAGGCGGGTCAGCACGGCATCATCGGGAGTCCGCAGCTCCATGTCGGCCGCCGCATGGCCTGGCGGCAGATCGCAGTCCAGTTTGATCGTCAGCAGTTCCCGGGTCAGGGGGAAATGCGCGATGGCTTCGCGCAGATTGGCGCCCGCCACGCCCTTGATCTCGGCAGCCCGGTCCACCAGCGCCTCGATGCTGCCGTATTCATTCAACCATTTGGCGGCGGTCTTGGGGCCGACCTTGTCCACTCCCGGCACATTGTCTACCGTATCACCCGTCAACATCAGGTAATCGATGATGCGCTCCGGAGGCACGCCGAATTTGCGGATGACGCCTTCGCGGTCCTGGCGCTCTCCTGACATGGTGTTGATGAGTTCCACCTGGTCGTTCACCAACTGGGCGAGATCCTTGTCGCCGGTCGAAATAATGGTATAAAAGCCGTCTTCGGCCGCTTGGCGCGCCAGCGTGCCGATGACGTCATCCGCCTCGACGCCAGGCGTCATAATCACCGTCCAGCCCAGCGCCGCCGCCGCCTCATGAATAGAGGCGATCTGGGTCCGCAGGTCGTCCGGCATGGACGGCCGGTTGGCCTTGTACTGCGGGTAGAGCTGTTCCCGAAACGATCCGCCGGGGGCGTCAAAAACGCAGGCGCCGTACCGCGCCGCGTCCTTGTAATCGTGCATCAGCCTCCGTAACATGGAGATAACGCCGTACAAGGCACCCGTGGGTTCGCCCTGCGCATTGCGCAGATCAGGCATCGCATGATAAGCGCGGTACAGATAGCTGGACCCATCGACAAGCAACAAGGTTTTTTTCATGACAGACAATAAAACAAAACGAGTCTCGGCAGAACAACAGATTCCCACGATTATTGCAGAGATGCGCGCCGCCGCCGCCGCTTTCCAGAAAATCGGCCTGGGCGTCAGCGTTTTCGGCAGCGCCCGCATTCCACGCGGCCATCCCTTCTACGAACTGGGCCAGGAACTGGGCGCCCGCATCGCGCAATTGGGCGTGCCGGTGATCGCCGGCGGCGGGCCGGGGCTGATGGAAGCCGCCAACCGGGGCGCCTTCGACGCCGGCGGGCGCAGCATCGGCTTGAACATCCGCCTGCCGCGCGAAAATTCCGACAATGCCTACCAGACCGACAGCCTGCACTTTGAATACTTTAATTCGCGCAAGGCCTCGTTCTTCATGCACAGCCTGGCCTACGTCGTGCTGCCGGGCGGTTTCGGCACGCTGGACGAACTGTTCGAAGCCGTCACCCTGGTCCAGACGATGAAACAGCCCCCGGCTCCCATCATTCTGGTGGGCACCGAGTTCTGGTCCGGCCTGATCGATTGGGTCCGCGACCAACTGGTCCCCAACGGCACGGTCAGCCCCTTTGACGTTGATCTGATCACCGTCACCGACGATCTGGACGAAGTCATCCGCCAGATCCAGGACGCCGTCCAGATCGAACCCAGCCGCGAACCTGCGCTGCCCGAATAGACCCATCTACGGGTAATGCTTGATGCGACCCAAGCACGACCTGGGGTAACATCACGCCTTGCCATCACCGGGCGACCCCCCCTTTTGCGCCCGGCCCCACAGGAGAATCTTCCGATGAAAACGACTCTGATTGGCGCCGCATTGCTGATCGCAGCGGGATTCATGCCTGCCGCCAGCTCGGCTGCTGATGCCCAGGAACTGAAAATCGCCACCGAAGCCGGCTACCCGCCGTTCGAATACCGCAACCCGAACGGCCAGCTCGAAGGCTTTGACATCGATATCGGCAACGAGCTGTGCAAGCGCCTGCAACGCCAGTGCGTCTGGATCGACCAGTCCTTCGACAGCCTGATTCCCGGCTTGAAAGCACGCAAATTCGACTTGGCCAATTCCACCATGACGGCGACCGAGGCCCGCAAGAAAGTCATCGACTTCTCTACGCCGATGTACATCGTGCCGGTCAAGCTCATGGTTAAAAAAGGCAGCGGTCTGGAACCCACCGCTGAATCCCTGAAAGCCAAACGCGTGGGCGTGCAACAAGGCACGACCATGGAAACCTACGCCCGCAAATACTGGGCGCCCAAAGGCGTAAACGTGGTGTCCTACCCCAGCTACACCAATGCCTACGTGGACGTGACGGCCGGTCGTCTGGACGCCACCTTCCAGGAAGCTCAAAGCGCGGTCGAAGGCTTTCTCAGCAAGCCTGAAGGCGCGGACTACGAACTGGCCCAGATGACGCTGGACGATCCGATTCTGAACGACCCCATCGCCATGGGCCTGCGCCAAGGCAACCCGCTGAAGGCCGACGTGGACAAGACGCTGAAGGCCATGCTGGCTGACGGCACCATTCAAGCCTTTGCGAAAAAATATTTCGCCGAAGGCCTGATCCAGTTCCCCGCCCAATAATCCGGCGTGCGGCATGCCGCACGCCGCGACCGCCCGGACGGCCCACCAGGCCGTGCACGACCGGGCGGTCCTTATTTTTGACTGCCTTCCATGTTTCTGAACGGCTACGGCCCGCTGTTGCTGGCGGGGACCTGGGTCACCATCCAGCTGGCTCTGCTCTCCTTACTGGTCGCTCTGGCCCTGGGGCTGCTGGGCGCCTGGGCCAAACTCTCGACATCCTGGAGCGCCCGCGCGCTGGCCACGGCCTACACCACACTGATCCGCGGCGTGCCTGATCTGGTGCTGATGCTGCTGATCTTCTTCAGCCTGCAGATCTACCTGAATCACATCACTGACCTGCTGGGGCTGGATTACATCGACATCGACCCCTTTGGCGCCGGTGTGCTGACCCTGGGCTTCATCTACGGCGCTTACTTCGCCGAGACCTTTCGCGGCGCCTTCATGGCAGTCCCCTACGGCCAGCTGGAAGCCGCAACCGCCTACGGCATGCGTGAATTCCAGGTCTTTCGCCGGGTGCTGTTTCCGCAAATGATGCGTCATGCCCTGCCCGGCATCGGCAATAACTGGCAGGTCCTGCTGAAATCCACGGCGCTGGTGTCCCTGATCGGGCTGTCCGATCTGGTCAAAGTCGCCCAGGATGCCGGCAACGTCACGTTCCGGGTGTTCCTGTTCATCACCCTGACCGGGCTGATCTATCTGGCGCTGACCACCGTCTCCAACGGCGTGCTGTATTGGCTGGACAAGCGCTATAGCGTGGGCGTGCGCGAGGTGTCGCTATGATGGACGTCTTGGACCAGTTCTGGCAGGCCTATCTGTACAGCAATAACGGCAGTCTCTCGGGCATGGCCGTGACCCTGTGGCTGCTGGTGCTGTCGGTCTCCATGGGATTTTTCATCTCCATCTTTCTGGCCGTGGCCCGTGTATCGTCACGCCGCTGGCTGTCCATCCCGCTCTGGACATTCAGCTATGTCTTCCGGGGCACGCCGCTGTACGTGCAGATCCTGTTCATCTACGCCGGCGTCTACAGCCTGGACCTGGTCAAAGGCACACCCACCCTGGCGACGTTCTTTCAGAGCGGCTTTAACTGCGTGGTGCTGGCCCTGACCCTGAACACCGTGGCCTACACCACGGAAATCTTCGCCGGCGCGATCCGCGCCACCAGCGCCGGGGAAATCGAGGCTGCCCGTTCTTTCGGCATGACGCGCTTCGCCCTCTACCGCCGTGTGATCCTGCCCTCGGCGCTGCGCCGGGCGCTGCCCGCCTACAGCAACGAAGTCATCCTGATGCTGCACGCAACATCCCTGGCATTCACCGCCACGGTTCCCGATATTCTGAAAGTGGCGCGAGACGCCAATTCCGCAACCTACCAGACCTTTGCCTCGTACGGAATCGCCGCCCTGCTCTACCTGGGGCTGTCATTCACCCTGATCGGGCTGTTCCGCTGGTACGAACACCGTACACTAGCCTATCTGGGCACTCACCGATAATATCCATGTCCACACTCGACGTACTCAATATTCACAAGCGCTACGGTGACAACGAGGTCCTGAAGGGCGTCTCCCTACAAGCCAGCGCCGGCGATGTGATCTGCATCCTGGGGTCCAGCGGATCAGGAAAATCCACGTTTCTGCGCTGCATCAATTTTCTGGAAAAGCCCAATCAGGGCTCCGTGTCGCTGAACGGCGAACTCCTGAAGATCGTGCACGACAAGCATGGCGAACCTCATGCGGCCGATCTGGACCAGCTGCGCCGCCTGCGCTCGAAACTGGCGATGGTGTTCCAACATTTCAATCTGTGGGCGCACATGAATGTGCTGGGCAACGTCATCGAGGCTCCCATCCAGGTCCTGAAACTCAGCCGTGCCGAAGCCACCGAACGCGCCCGCCACTACCTGGCCAAAGTCGGTCTGGACCCCAAGGTCGAAACCCAATACCCGTCTTCCCTGTCCGGCGGTCAGCAACAACGGGTGGCGATCGCCCGCGCCCTGGCCATGGAGCCAGAAGTCATGCTGTTTGACGAACCGACGTCCGCCCTGGATCCGGAACTGGTGGGCGAAGTCCTGAAAGTCATGCAGAAACTGGCCGAAGAAGGCCGCACCATGCTGGTGGTGACTCACGAAATGGGTTTTGCCCGCAATCTGGCGTCCCAGGTCATGTTCCTGCATCAGGGCGTGGCGGAAGAAACCGGCGCGCCAGCCGATATCTTCGACAATCCTCAAAGCCCCCGGCTGCGGCAGTTTCTGTCGGGCAATCTGAAATAGCCTGCCCCCGCTGAGGCGGGCGCGGGCCTGCTAGCACCTGCGCCGCATCAGGCGGTGAGGAATGCCGGCATCCATGAAGGGTTCGCCTTCTTCCACAAAACCGTGGCGGGCATAGAAAGCCCGGGCGTGCAGCTGGGCGGCCAGGACGACATCCGTATCGCCACGCTGACGGGCGGCATCCATCAAGGCGGTCAATAGCAGGGATCCCACCCCGGTCCCGCGCCAGGCCTGACGCACGGCCATGCGTCCGATATGGCCATCAGGCAACAGGCGGCCCGTGCCGATGGCCACGCCAGCCGGATCGTAGGCAACGGCATGCAGGCACCGGGCATCCAGGGGATCCAATTCTTCTTCCAGCGGCACCTGCTGTTCTTGTACGAATACTTCCAGGCGGATACGGCTGGCTTCAGCCCCCAGGGCATCCCAGCTGCCTGTCACGACGCGGCCGCGAGGAGCCTCGGGCGCCGCTGCGCCGGCCTGAGCAGGATCAGCCAAAGCGAAGTCCAGCACTTCCGGCAACCAACGCCCGAAGTCCGACATACCATGATCGCTGCCCTCGATGATGCGCTGGCGGCTGCCGGCAAAACGAGCTTGCATTTCTCGCCAGTCCAGCACCTCGTCGCCGCTTGCCGCCAGCAGGAAATAGCGGTCCGGACGCGTCAGAACAGGAATATCGGCTTCGGCCTGCGCCAGTTCATCCACATAGCCGGGCAGGAATTCAAAGGGCTCGTCGCCATGAAAGGTGCGATGCGAGCCCACCTGCGTCGCCAGGTCGCGCGCGGCATGGACGACGGGATTGAGCAACACGGCGCGGCAGCCCAGGCGTTCGGCCAGCCAGGTGGCGTAAAAGCCCCCCAGAGACGAACCGATGATGGTCAGCCGATCGACTGCAACATCAGTCCCTGCCTGCCCGCGTTCAGCCGCGGACGCAGCATCCGCGTCCAGCAGCGCCCTGGCCTGCCGCAAGGCCAGCTGCATGGCATCCGCCGGACTGGCGGGCAATGACGGACAGCGCCAGCCCGATGCCAGACCGCGCTCGGCCAGCGCCGCCGCCATCAAACGGGACTTGAAAGAATCGGGAGAGGAGCGGAATCCGTGCAGGTAGAGAATCATAGTATCCAGACTTGGCCTCCCGGGCGGCGCGGCGGCGCACGACGGAGCCTGACGCCAGTTTACGCGACACGCGGCAAGATCATGCATCTTTACCCAGGCGTTGACCGGATCCCCGAAAACAACGACCCCGCCATCAGGGGCGGGGTCGTTTTCTATCCATACGACACGACAGATAGATCAGGCTGATTCGCGTTGGCTGCGGCGGCGCTCGTGTTCCTGCAGGTAACGCTTGCGCAGACGGATCGACTTGGGCGTGACTTCGACCAGTTCGTCGTCGGCGATGAATTCCACCGCGTATTCCAGGTTCAGCGGAATCGGCGGCACCAGGTCGATATGCTCGTCCTTGCCGGAAGCCCGCACGTTGGTGAGCTTCTTTTCCTTGATCGGATTGACCACCAGATCGTTGTCGCGGGAATGGATGCCGATGATCATGCCTTCATAGACAGGATCCTGAGGCGACACGAACATGCGGCCGCGTTCCTGCAGTTTCCACAAAGCATAGGCCACAGCCGTGCCATCGTCCTGGCTGATCAGCACGCCGTTTCGACGCTCGCCCACGCCGCCTTCGCGCACCGGCGCGTAATCGTCGAAGATATGGCTCATCAAGCCGGTGCCGCGCGTCAGGGTCATGAATTCGCTCTGGAAGCCGATCAGACCGCGCGCCGGAATCCGGTATTCCAGGCGGGTGCGGCCGCGCCCATCGGGCTGCATGTCCTGCAGATCGCCTTTGCGGCGGCCCAGCTCTTCCATGACGCCGCCCTGGTGCGTGTCTTCCACGTCCACGGTCAGCAGCTCGTAGGGTTCGCAGCGTACGCCGTCGACTTCCTTGAACATGACGCGAGGACGCGACACGGCCAGTTCGTAGCCTTCCCGGCGCATGTTTTCCAGCAGAATGGTCAGGTGCAGTTCGCCCCGCCCGCAGACCTCGAACACCGTATCGTCATCGGTATCGTTGACCCGCAACGCGACGTTGGATTTCAGTTCACGATCCAGGCGGTCGCGCAGCTGCCGGCTGGTGACGAACTTGCCTTCGCGACCGGCCAGGGGCGAAGTATTCACCATGAAGTTCATGGTCAGGGTGGGTTCGTCGATGCGCAGCATGGGCAACGCTTCGGGCGTCGCCGGGTCCATCAGCGTGCAGCCGATGCCGATATCCTCGATACCGTTGATCAGCACGATGTCACCGGCCTCGGCCTGATCCACCTGCACACGATCCAGACCCTGAA
The DNA here is from genome assembly GCF_034675905.1 of Castellaniella sp. GTDB lineage: Bacteria > Pseudomonadota > Gammaproteobacteria > Burkholderiales > Burkholderiaceae_B > Castellaniella. Next base: position 71,297 of record NZ_JAUCCV010000004.1, read on the forward strand.
ATTTCAGCACCTGGTTGACGCGGCCCTTGATGGAATCGCTTTCCGGACCGAACTTCACGATGACATCCTGCCCGGCATGCAGGCGGCCGCGATTGATCCGGCCCACGCCGATCTTGCCCACGTAGCTGCTGTAGTCCAGGGAAATCACCTGCAATTGCAGGGGGCCTTCGGCGTCGTCTTCACGCTGCGGCACGTACTGCAAAATGGCGTCGAACAACGGACGCATGGTGCCCGAGCGCACATCGTCGGTCAGACCGGCATAACCGGTCAGGCCCGAAGCGTAGATCACCGGGAAATCCAGCTGTTCCTCGGTCGCACCCAGTTTGTCGAACAGATCGAAGGTCGCATTGACTACGTATTCCGGGCGGGCGCCCGGACGATCGACCTTGTTGACTACGACGATGGGCTTCAAGCCCAGCGCCAGCGCCTTGCGGGTCACGAAGCGGGTCTGCGGCATGGGACCTTCCACGGCATCCACCAGCAACAGCACACCGTCCACCATGGACAGCACCCGCTCGACTTCACCGCCGAAATCCGCGTGTCCCGGGGTGTCGATGATGTTGATGTGCGTGCCTTCGTATTCGACGGCGCAGTTCTTGGCCAGAATCGTGATGCCGCGCTCGCGCTCGATGTCACCGGAATCCATCACCCGTTCGGACACCTGCTGGTTGTCGCGAAAGGTGCCGGACTGCCGCAGCAGCTGGTCAACGAGAGTGGTCTTGCCATGGTCGACGTGGGCGATGATGGCCACGTTGCGCAAAGCTCGCTTCATAGGATGATTTCCTCGGTAGATACACTCGTCGGACGCAGTCCGTCCGGCAAGGCGTGTAAAGGGATGAGCGCCGACTGGGGCGCGGTCATGGCCTGCAGGGCATCCAGCCCGATGGCCTGCTCGATTGAAAACGGTCCGACCGCCGTGCGCCGCAAGGCGGATAGATGCCCCAGGCATCCCAGACGGCGGCCAATATCCTGAGCCAGGGTACGCACGTAGGTGCCCTTGCTGCAATGCACGCGCAGCCGGGCTGACGCACCGTCGCAGGACAATACATCCAAGGCATGGATGGTGATGCGCCGGGGCGGGCGTTCCAGCACGATGCCCTGCCGGGCATATTCGTACAAGGGTTTGCCATCGCGTTTCAGGGCCGAAAGCATCGGCGGAATCTGTTCGATCTCGCCTCGGAATTCCGTCAGCACGGATTCCAGCGCAGCCTGCGTCACTGCGGCGAAGCCGGCATCCGCCTGGGCCACGATATGTCCGGTCAGGTCGCCGCTGTCGGTTTCCTCGCCGAAACAGACCGTCGCTTCGTAGACCTTGTCCGCTTCCAGCATGGCGCCGGAAATCTTCGTCGCACGGCCGAAACAACAGATCAACAGGCCTGTGGCAAATGGATCCAAGGTCCCGGTATGCCCCGCCTTGCGGGCATCCACGGTTCGTTTGGCGCGCTGCAGCGCATGATTACTGGAAAGGCCCTCGGGTTTGTCCAACAACAGGACACCGTCGAGCACCTGCCCGCGTCGGGAAGCCATCGTTCAATCCGTTCAGATGAGTGACGACCGCCCTGTCAGGGCTGGCCGTCCGGGTCTTCGAGTTCGGGAATTTCCGATGCGCCCGCCTGGGGACGATTGGCCCGATCGATCAGTTGAGTCAGTTCGATGCCTCGCGCCAATTGCACGTCGTGCACAAAGCGCAGCGTAGGAACCGTATGAATATGCAACATCTTGAAAAGCTGCGAATGCAGCCAGCCGGCCTTGTCGTTCAAGGCCTGCGTCGCCGTGTCGGGCTCGGCGCCCAGGACGGTGAAATAGACTTTGGCATGAGCGTAATCCGCCGACAGGTCCACCCCGGTCAGGGTGATCAGACCGGCCCGCGCCACGTCAAGCTCACGCTGCACCAGCGCCGCCAGATCCTGCTGGATCTGGTCGGCCAGGCGCATATTGCGGCCGGGATTCGGTTTGGATTTATGACGACCCATGATTTCCATGCCGCGCCATTACAGCGTGCGGGCGATTTCCTTGATTTCAAAGACTTCCAGTTGATCGCCGACTTGGATGTCGTTATTGCCCCGCAGCGTGATCCCGCAATCGAAGCCGGATTTGACTTCCTTGGCGTCGTCCTTGAAGCGGCGCAGGGATTCCAGCGTACCGGTCCACTGCACCACATGATTGCGCAACAGCCGTACCTGGGAATCGCGCTTGACCAAGCCTTCGAGCACCATACAACCGGCGATATTGCCGATCTTGGAGACGGTGAAGATTTCGCGGATCTCGACCATGCCGATGACTTCTTCGCGCTTTTCCGGCGCCAGCATACCCGACAGCGCATTCTTCACATCATCGATGGCGTCATAGATGATGTTGTAGTAGCGCAGATCGATTTCATTGGTGTCAGCCAATTTCTTGGCCGACTGATCGGCACGGACGTTAAAGCCGATGACGACCGCACCCGAGGCGATCGCCAGGTTGACGTCGCTTTCGGAAATACCGCCCACTGCCGCATGCACGACCTGTACACGGACTTCGTCGGTGGACAGTTTCAGCAAGGACTGCACCAGGGCTTCCTGGGAACCCTGCACGTCGGTCTTGACGATCAGGGGCAGCGTGCGCACGCCCTCGCCCAGATTGTCGAACATGGATTCCAGTTTTGCAGCCTGCTGGCGAGCCAGCTTGACGTCGCGGAACTTGCCCTGACGGAAGAGCGCGATTTCACGCGCCTTGCGTTCGTCGTTCAGCACCAGGACTTCGTCGCCTGCGGCGGGAACCTCGGCCAGGCCTTGAATCTCGACCGGTGTGGAAGGACCCGCTTCCTGGGTAGGCTTGCCGGTGTCGTTCAGCATGGCGCGGACCTTGCCGAACGCCACCCCTGCCAGCACGGCATCGCCGCGATGCAGAGTGCCGCTTTGCACCAGGATCGTTGCCACCGGGCCGCGGCCCTTGTCCAGACGGGCCTCGATGACGATACCCTTGGCAGGTGCATCGACCGGCGCCTTCAGTTCCAGGACTTCGGCCTGCAACAGCACGTTTTCCAGCAGCTCGTCGATCCCCTGGCCGGTCTTTGCCGACACCGAGATGAACGGCACATCGCCGCCGTATTCTTCAGGAACGACTTGCTCGGCCACCAGTTCCTGCTTGACGCGTTCCGGGTTGGCTTCGGGTTTGTCGATCTTATTGATGGCCACGACCAGCGGCACATTAGCCGCCTTGGCGTGGTGAATGGCTTCACGCGTCTGCGGCATGACGCCGTCGTCGGCCGCCACCACCAGAATCACAATGTCGGTGGCCTGGGCGCCACGAGCACGCATGGCGGTAAAGGCTTCGTGACCCGGAGTATCCAGGAACGCCACCACACCGCGGTCGGTCTTGACGCTGTAGGCGCCGATGTGCTGCGTGATGCCGCCGGCTTCGCCCGTGGCGACCTTGGTGCGGCGGATGTAGTCCAGCAGGGATGTTTTCCCGTGGTCGACGTGGCCCATGACGGTCACGACCGGTGCGCGCGGCAAGGATTCGGCCTCGGCGGCTTCCGTATCGGCCAGGAAGGCTTCCGGATCGTCCAGCTTGGCGGCAATCGCCTGGTGGCCGAGCTCTTCGACCACGATCATGGCAGTTTCCTGATCCAGAATCTGGTTGATCGTCACCATCTGGCCCAGCTTCATCAAGTGCTTGATGACCTCGGCTGCCTTGACGGACATCTTGTGCGCCAGATCCGCCACGGAAATGGTTTCCGGGACGTGGACTTCGCGGGCGATGAACTCGACCTGCTGCTGTTCCTGGCGGTGATCAGCCTGACGACGACCGCCCTGTCTACGATTACCCTTGCCGCTTCGGCCCTTGCCGCCTGCGCGCCAGGCTTCTTGGCCCGAGCCGGCGGACAAGGTATCGGCCTTGGACGGCTTTTTGCGACCGTCGTTGGACCAGGTGGACGACACATCGGCCGTCTTGATGACCTTCTTGCCCTCGGTTTCCTTTTTCGCGGCGCTCTTGCCGGCAGGCTTGTGCAGGGTCTTGGTGGCGGACTCATCCGTCTCGGCGGCACGCAGGACCTTGCGCGGCTGGCGCATCATTTCACGCAGTGCGGCGGCTTCGGCCTCGGCGGCCTTGCGCGCCTGTTCCCGATCGGCATCGGCAGGCGCACGGCGTGCCTTGCCCGGCGTGGCTGCTGGCGCTGACACCGGAGCCGAGGAGGCCTCGGCGCGCGGTGCGGCAGCACGAGGCGCCGCATCGGATTCGGGCTGCGCCGCGACAGCGGGGGATTCAGCAGACGTCTCGGCGGCAACAGCCTGCGGCTCGACGACAGGGGTTTCGCTCACGATTTCCTGCTTGGGTTCAATAGAGGGGGCTTCAGGAGCAGCCGCTGCGGGGACATCCGCAACCGCGGCAGGCGCCGGTTCTGTTTCAGGAGCGGCTTCGGGCGCCGCCGGCGTTTCCGCCGGCGTCACGACAGGTTCCACAAGCTGCGGTGCAGCCAGCACTGCATCAGCCACCGGCGCGGCAACAACAGGCGCCTCGGCAACAGGCGCCGGCTCGACCGCTGCAAGATCAGCCTCGACCGCTGGCGTATCCGCCTGGGCAGCCTCGGCGCGCGCGGCGTCCAGCAGTTCGGAGCGGTCCCGTTTGACCAGCACGCGTTTCTTGCGGACTTCGACCTGAATGGTGCGAGACCGTCCCGAGCCATCCGCCTGATGGATTTCGGACGTCTTGCGGCGTGTCAACACGACCTTTTTGCCCGAATCCGAGCCGTGGGACCGCCGCAGCGATTCCAGCAAGGCGCTCTTGTCCGCCTCGGTCACGTCAGCATTCACCGAATCGAGCTGGACGCCAGCCGAGCGGAAATGATCCAGCAGGACATTGGCGGGCATGTTCAGTTCTTCGGCGAATTGGGCGACGGTGTTACTCGGCATTCGACTCTCTCTTTGACTACGTTAAGGGGCTACGGGAAACGATGCGACGAGGAATATCAGGCCTCGTCGTCCTCGAACCAGTGAGCCCGCGCCTGCATGATCATATCGCTGGCGGTTTCCTCGGGCAGGCCGGTCAGTTCGGCCAGCTCGTCGGCCGCCAGTTCGGCCAGATCATCCAGTGTGGTGATGTTGTTCTCGGCCAGTTTGGCCACCAGCGAGGCATCCATGCCCTGGATTTCCAACAGATCCTGGGCCGTCTGCACACGTTCTTCCTGGGCAATGGCCTCGGTCAACAGGGCATTGCGTGCCCGCGTGCGCAATTCGTTGACGGTTTCCTCGTCGAAGGCTTCGATGTCCAGCAATTCCTGCAAGGGCACGTAAGCGACTTCTTCCAGGCCCGTAAAGCCTTCGTCGATCAGGATGTCGGCCACTTCTTCGTCGACGTCCAGTTTCGTGATGAACGCATGACGCAGGGTCGTGCGTTCCTCGTCCTGGCGATTCTGGCTTTCTTCCGGCGTCATGATGTTGATCTGCCAACCGGTGAGTTCAGATGCCAGGCGCACGTTCTGTCCGCGAGCGCCAATCGCCTTGGGCAGATTTTCCTCGTCGACGACGACGTCCATGGCGTGCTTGTCTTCGTCGACCAGAATGGATTCGACATGCGCCGGCGCCAAGGCGCCGATCACGAATTCGGCGGGATCATCGGCCCACAACACGATATCGACCTGTTCGCCGCCCAACTCATTACGTACTGCCGTCACGCGAGACCCCCGCATGCCGACGCAAGTGCCGATCGGATCGATCCGCTTATCGTACGCCACCACGGCGATCTTGGCACGCACTCCGGGGTCGCGGGCGGCCGCCTTGATTTCGAGCAGGCCTTGTTCGATTTCAGGAACCTCGTTGTCGAACAGCTCACGAATGAAATCGGAGGCGGTACGCGACAGAATCACCTGCTGGCCACGAGCGGCATGATCGATCTTCAACACCCAGGCGCGCACACGGTCGCCGGCACGGATGTTTTCCTTGGGGATCATCTCGGAACGCGGCAGACGGGCTTCGACCTTGCCGATTTCGATGATGGCGTCACCCTTGTCCAGGCGCTTGACCGTGCCGGAGACGATGGTTTCACCGCGATCCAGGAAATCGTTCAGCACTTGTTCGCGTTCCGCATCACGGATTTTTTGCAGAATGGCCTGTTTGGCCGCCTGCGCGCCGATCCGGCCGAATTCGATGGGTTCCAGGGGTTCTTCGATATATTCGCCGATCTCGATCCCCGGCACGATATCCTGGGCATCGGTATAGAGTTCCTGGGCATCGGGTTCCTGCAGGCCGGCTTCGTCGGGCACCACCAGCCAGCGGCGGAACCCTTCGTGTTCGCCAGTCAGGCGGTCGATGGCCACGCGAATATCCACTTCTTCCTTGAAGCGTTTTTTCATGGCCGAGGACAATGCGCTTTCGAGGGCGCCGAACACCACATCGCGCTCGACGTTTTTTTCACGCGCCAAGGCGTCGACCAGTAGAAGAATTTCGCGACTCATCGCTTCTTACCTTTGAAATCGAGAACAGGATCCAGGTGCGCCCGGTCCACATCGTCAAAAGAAAATGGCAGCGTCTGCAGTTTGCCCGTCTGGTCTTCGTATTCCAGACTGAAGGCGGGCGACTCATCGCCCGACACACGCAACACGCCGGTAAAGACCTTGCGGGATTCGACGGCCTCGCGCAGACGCAATTCAATACGCTGGTCGGCAAAGCGGACATAATCCGCCTGCCGGCGCAGCGGCCGGTTTACCCCCGGGGAGCTGACCTCGAGGCGTTGATAGTCGATATTTTCGACCTCGAACGCATGCGACAGCTGGCGCGACACCTGTTCGCAGTCTTCGATGCGCACCCCTTCGGAACGATCAATCACCACACGCAAGACCCCCAGGGGCGCGCGTTCGACATCGACCAATTCCACATCGAAACCCAGCAAGGCCTGCTGGGTGACTGCAAAAATATCTGCCATAAATTCCAAAAAAAAAGGGGCTGTCCCGCAGCCCTCTGTCGGCCTTGCGGATCCGCCGCAAGGTATGTTCAGGAACCGCCGAAAACCTGCTCGAACTGCCCGATGCGCACCCTGAAGGCGCAATTTCAGGCAAAGCAGGTTTTCGGTGGACACAGCACCAAGGCGCTGTAAAGCCTTAGATTATAACAGCATTTCTCTGCTTATATAAGACTTTCCCGCATTTGTTTACCCAAGGAGGCATCAACGCCCGCGACCGACGCGCGCCAGCTGGGATTCATGCGCATGCGCCCCTTGTGGCTGGTTCTCGGACCCGCCCTGGCGACGCGGTTTAGCAGGACGTCGGTTCTGTTTTTGCGCAGCCGGTTTGGCGGACTTGGGCGCTCTGGACTGAGGCGCATCCCCCGCCGGACGGCTCCGGGACGCCTTGGGCTCGCGGAGCGGCTGGCCTTCGGCCTGGGATTTGGCCGGTTTGCCGGGCCTGCCCGAACGGGCGCCCCCACCACCCGCCTTGGCGGGACGTGCTTTATGGTTTGGCTTGGACGATGCGTGCTGCTTGCCGCCATCCGGATGGCCATTGGCCAGACCGCCGCTGATCAGCAGACCCGTGGTAAAGGGGTCGATTCCGGCCTTGCGCCCCCCCGAGACCCGGCCGCGACGGTTCAGTCGGGCGCCGTTCTGGCCATTCTGGCCCGGCGTGCCGAAACCCGGCGGCAGTGCGCTGGCATGCGACAGCGGCTGGCGCTCGGCCTGATCGTCCGTATCGTCGCCGCCTTCCCGGATCAGCCCCAGCTGCACCATCAGGGCGCCCACCAGCTGATCGTCGATTTCGTCCCAACGGCCGCGCCGCAGATTGCTGGGCAGGATGACATCGCCGAAACGGGTGCGGATCAGGCGGCTGACGGTCACGCCAGCGGCCTGGAACATACGCCGGACTTCGCGATTGCGCCCCTCGGACAAGGTCACCCGGTACCAGCGATTACTGCCTTCGCCGCCGATGTAATCCAGGGAATTGAATTGCGCCTGACCGTCTTCCAGCTGGATGCCGGTCGTCAGTTCCGCCTGTTTTTCGTCCGTCAGTTCCCCGATTATCCGTACGGCGTATTCGCGTTCGGCCCCATAGCGGGGGTGAGACAGGCGGTTGGCCAGCTCTCCCGAGGTGGTCAGGATCAGCAGCCCTTCGGTATTCAGATCCAGACGCCCGACCGACAACCACTTGCCGCTGCGAATGCGCGGCAAGCGCGCAAAGACCGTGGCGCGCCCTTCGGGGTCGTCGTGGCTGACGATCTCGCCGGCTGGCTTGTGATAGAGGATCACCCGGGGCAATTTTCCGGCTCTTGGACGCGACACCAGACGGCCATTGACGCGCACCTTGTCATTGGGACCCACACGCTGTCCCACGTGGGCGGGCTCACCATTGACGGACACGCGTCCGGCGACGATCAGGTCTTCCATGTCGCGCCGCGATCCGATGCCTGCTTCGGCCAGGACCTTATGCAGCTTGGGCATCAGCGCATCGCTGTTCAGATAGCGATCCAGACGCTGCCGGGTCTGATGACCATCCCCCAGATAAGACAGGGCGCGATCGGCCTCTTCGGCCGACCCAGCATCCACGACGGGCGCCTGATCCGCAGAAGCCTCTGTCGCCTGGGCATCTCCCCGGCGGCGGCGAAACGGCGTGCGCAGCTTGCGACCCCCGCGCGAACGGTTTGAGCCGCCCTTGCCTTCCTGGCCGCCGGTCGATGGCTCTGCCGCCCGCTGTTGCGGGGCATGGGATGTCGTGTCGTGTTCTGCTGTCATGGGGTTCGGTGACTCCTTCACAAAATTCTGGTCATGATGATGAGGCCTCGGGCGTCTGTTGCGCCCCGGCGGGTTCGGGATCCGGTTCCGGCGCAGACACGATCAGGTCGTCAGACCCGTCAGCATCTGCTGCGGTCAGCGCCAGTGTTTCCAGCACCTGAACGGAATCATCCGCATCCAAAGCGGGTAGTTCATCCAGCGCCCGCAGGCCCAGGTCTTCGAGAAAACGCCGCGTGGTGCCCAGCAAGGCGGGGCGACCCGGCGCATCTCGATAGCCCAGCACTTCGATCCAGCCCCGATCTTCAAGGGTACGAACAATCTGTGCTGATACTGTGACGCCGCGAATGTCTTCGATATCCCCCCGCGTGACAGGCTGACGCCAGGCGATGATGGCCAGGGTTTCCAGCACGGCACGAGAATATCGAGGCGGTTTTTCGGGGTTCAAGCGCCCCAGGTAACGCTGCATATCAGGACGACTCTGGAAGCGCCAGCCGCTGGTCAGTTGCACCAGCTCGAGGCCCCCATCTCGCCAATCCAGCTGCAAGGCAGCCAGATGACGCCGGACGTCGTCCCCGGAAATCGTGTCTTCGAACAGACTGCGCAACTGAACCATTGGCAAGGGCGCGTCTGCACACAACAAGGCGGTTTCCAATACCCGCAGGATTTCCGTTTCCGTCATTTTATCGTGAACTCCAAAGGTTTGCTTGCATTATTTTCGCAGACTATGTTATAGTTATGTTCTTCAGACGCGGGATGGAGCAGTCTGGTAGCTCGTCGGGCTCATAACCCGAAGGTCATAGGTTCAAATCCTATTCCCGCAACCACGGTTTAAGACAGGTCGGATTCCAACAGGGTCCGGCCTGTTTGCATTTTGGCCCGTATCCGATGCCTTTGCACGATGCCTGCCGGAATGGCAGATCAGGGCGGCATGCCGATCGCAAGAAACAGGGTTCCTGCGAACAGATTCCAGTCTAAGCTGATATCCACGGCGAACCCCTGGAATCACAATGAGCACAAGCACCCCGCGACGCAATCAAGATGATCGCAACACGGCGACGGCAAGCAAGCATGCCGGCCTGGTGGCGCAGGCCTGCCGCCTGATCGAAGCCTCAGAAACAGCCCCTTCGTTAGATGCACTGGCGGCGCAGGCCGCCATGAGCCCCTTTCATTTCCATCGCATCTTCAAGGCCGAGACCGGCCTGACCCCAAAAGCCTATGCTACTGCCTGCCGCGCACGCCGACTACGCATCGAGTTGAACGCCGCCGGCGGCACGGTGACCGATGCGATCTACGATGCGGGCTTTCAGTCCAGCAGCCGCTTTTATGAGACATCCGAGCAGGTACTGGGCATGCGCGCCAAGGCATACCAGGCTGGCGGCATCGGCGCCACGATCCGGTTTGCCGTCGGGCAATCCGCGTTGGGCGCGATTCTGGTCGCACAAAGTCAGCGAGGCATCTGCGCAATATTGCTGGGAGACGAGCCTGATCGCCTGGTGCGCGACCTGCAGGATCAGTTCCCCAAGGCGGAACTCATCGGCGGCGACCGGGCTTTCGAACATCTGGTCGCACAGATCGTAGGCTTTATCGAAGCGCCCGGCATTGGCCTGAACCTGCCGCTGGATGTGCGCGGCACGGCATTTCAGCAACGGGTCTGGCAGGCGTTGCGCGACATCCCGCCGGGGCAGACCGCCAGCTACGCCGAGATCGCCGCCCGCATCGGCGCCCCTAAAGCCGCACGGGCCGTCGCTCAAGCCTGCGCGGCCAATACTCTTGCCGTCGCCATTCCCTGTCACCGCGTCGTTCGGCGCAATGGCGATATAGCAGGCTATCGTTGGGGGGTGGCGCGCAAGCGCGAACTGCTGCAGCGTGAAGCCTCGGCCTGAGCAAGCAGCGCTGCACGAACGCCACCGCTGCCAAAACAAAAAAGGACCGGCCGGAACATTGCCCGACATCAAGATGATGTCCGCAGCAGATGTTCCGGCAGTCCGGGGCTCTCGAATGCTAGATTAAACTGGGTGCGCACCAATGTTTGGCGGCAAAAAACCATGAAGTATTCGCGAACGGACATCCACTCATGATCTCAGACCTTGCTCAGCCCTTGGCGACGAGCCGGATCGCGGGGCACGCCCCGATCATCCAGCGCGGTTATCTGCGCTGCCTGCCCCGCCCGCTGTACGGCCACATCGACAGCCAGTCCAATATGATCATCCCCCGGCCGCATCAGCACGGCTGGGCGCAGCTGTCCTATGCCATCCAGGGGCACCTGCAAGTCTGGACATCCCAGGCCAGATTCATCGCACTACCCCAGCGCGCCGTCTGGATCCCGGCGGGGATACGTCATCGGGTCCATGAGTCGCCACACACCATCATCCGCAGTCTGTACGTCGATGGCGCCGCCCTGGGACTGGACTGGCCCGACTGCCGTGTACTGGTCATCCGCCCGCTGCTGCAGGAACTGATCCGTAGCTTCAGCACCATCCCGATCGAATACGATGAAAACGGACCGGACGGCCGCCTGGCCCAGGTACTGGCCGATCAGATCGCCACCTGCCCCGAAGCCGGCCTGGTGCTGCCCTGGCCATCGGACAAGCGTCTGCAAGCCCTTTGCCGTCAATGGCAACAACATCCCAGCGCAGCGCCCAGCCTGACGCAATACGCGCACCAGATCGGCCTGTCTGAAAAAACCCTGACACGCCTTTTCCAGCAACAGACCGGCCTGGGTTTTCGCCTGTGGCGCCAGCGTGCCCGCCTGGTCCACGCCCTGCCCTTGCTGGAACAAGGCGCCCGCGCCACGGACGTGGCGCTATCGTGCGGCTATGACAGCCTGTCCTCGTTCATCGCGGCATTTCGCGAACACACCGGAGAAACGCCCCGGGAATTTTCGCTGCGCAGCCAGCAGACGGATGCCGCTGGCGCGTGATGCGCAGCCTAGCGCCGCATGGCGTCAGAATTCGTCGTCAAAAACCACGCCCTCGTCGGTCCGGCGCATGACGCCGACCTTATAGGCGGCAATGTCCTGCTCCTGGGGCGAAGCCTGGGTCTTGCTGATATTCAGCCACTTTTCCATGTATTTCAGCGGGTTGGACTGTGGAAATTCGTAGCGGTCCGTCTGGATACCCAAGGTGTTGTAGACATCCTTGGCGCAGTACAGCGTCCAGGCCGCCAGGCGGTCGGCGTTCATGCCGACCAGTTCGCGCCCTTCGGAAAACAGATACTGGATCCAATCCAGTTCGCTATCGACGACTTCCGCAATCAGCCGCTCTACTTCAAAATGACACTGGGCGAACGCCTGCCGACCGCGCTCCGTGCCCAGTTCATTGCGCAGCACGGCGCGATCCAGCTCTGCGTGGATTTCCAGCTCGTCCTGGGCGATCTTCTGGATGGCTTTGCCGATCGGCTGGAACATGCCGGTATCGCAGATGGCGAAGGTCACGGCAAACGAGGCCATGAACTGGATGCGTTCCATGCAGAACAGAGCCACCACCATCATGAACAGTGCATTGTAGGTAGTCTGATCGTTGTCCAGCTTGCCCAGGGCGTACAGATGCGAGGCCTCGTAGCCATCGGCAAAGGCCTTGACCACGCAGGACAGGCGGTCATGCGCCTGCCGGACGCTGAGGATCTCGTCGATGATGGCCGAGGGATCATCGAAAGAATTGCGCACGATTTCAGAATAGGTCGCCGCGTGCACGACTTCATTGTCGGAAATACGCTGCCAGGCGGCCCATAGTTCGGACGAGGTGATAAAGGGCGCCAACACTGGCGCAATGGCGCGCGACGCCACGCTGTCGGCCTCCCACTGCCAGGCCAGGGTCTTGACCATCATGTCGTAGGTGGCGCGCGGGCAGGTCTTGAAATCCGCATTGCAGGACGAATAATCGAATTCGTTTTCATCCCAATCCAGGGACTTCTGCGTCTTGTACAGCGCCCAGATATCCGGGTAATGACGATTGATGGTGTCAAACAGACCCTGCTTTTCGCCCAGGAAAAGCAGCGGCTTGGCGTAGTCCTGTTTCTGGTAGTTGAATACGTTTTCAGACATGTTGCGGGTTTCCAATGAGAGTCGCGCGCACGGTCGCGCCGGCAAGCGCGGCGGGCCGTGCGCGACTATGCAATTTACAGTGTGCAGCCGCCCTGGCACATGGGATCGTCATCCAGGCCGGTCACGGGCTGCGCCGCAGGCGCCAGCTGGATCCCGGCGATATCCAGTTTCACAAAGCCCTGAGCAGCAGAAAAATCAGCGACTTTCTTCATGCCCGCCGAGGTCTTCTGGTTCATGTAGTACTTTGATTTCAACCCCATCTTCACGCGGTACAGGTAGTTCTGGATCATTTCAGTGGATTCGATGCTGGCATCGCCGATCACCTTGCGATAGAAATCAGCCGAAATCCCCTGATCCGTCCATTTCTGAATGATGGCATAGACGTCGGTCATGTCCTTGGTCGGCACCTCCCACGCGGATTCGTACCACCGGCCCAGCACGTCGCCTTCGGGGGCGGCCCAATAGTTCACCCGCTGATTGTCGGTCTTGATCATCGTCAGTTCGCGGATGGGATAGACGCCATTGGTCGTCCCGGACGAATTCGCCGAGGTTTCCGTAGGCATGTGCGCCGCCACCACCGAATTGCGGATACCGCCATTGGCGATCACATCCGTCCGCAGGGATTCCCAATCGTAGTGGTTCTGGAGATCGGCGATCTTGTCCACATTGGGGTTGTAGGTGTCGATCGGCAGCCAGCCTTGGGGCCATTTGGACTTGTGCATCCAGGGAGCATTGCCCAATTCCTTGCCCAGCTGCAGGCTGGCCCGGACCAGATGGTAGTAATGGCGTTCCGCCACCCAATGGATGAACTGCTTGCCGCTGTCCTCGGTATAGCGCTTGTGGTTTTTCGCCATCAGATGCGCCACCCCCAGCATGCCGACGCCGGCATTCAGGCGCGCCTTGGACGTGACGCCCACATGCGGCAGTTCGTAGTCGGCCAGATGGATGCACTTGTCGATCATCAGCAAGGCGTAGTAGGCGACTTCTTCGTACTGCTCGTCCGACTCGATGTTCGACACCACGATGCCCGCCAGATTGCAGGTCGCGACTTCGGGTGAGGAATAGCGCACGACACGGGCGACACGGCGGCCATCGGCCAGCACATCCCCCGCGGCCAGGTCTTCCAGGTAGACCATGCCGCGGGCCGTTTCCACGGCTCCCGTACCCGGCTGCAGCGACTGCAGCCGCCCGGTTTCGTCCTCGAATTCGACAAAGGAAATATCCGCTGTCTGATAGAGCTCGGTGATGTGGTTGTAAGGCGCCGTGGGCAATGCGATTTCGGAACACAGGTTCGAGCTGTAGATCGTGCCCTTGAAGGGCGTGTGACGATTCATCTCGTAGATATTGTGTTCGTAGACGCGTCCGGTCTCGTTCCACTCATTGATGGCGGTGATCAGCAATTCCCGCGCATTGACGGTCTGCTTTTTGAAGCCGGAGTCCTGGTCATACTGTTCGTACAAGGTCTCGAAGCGTTCCTCGTCGTCGCTGTACAGCGCCTCGTACAGATCGGGCGCGGTATGGCAGTTGAACAGGAAGACGCTTTCATTGCGGGCGACCTTGCGGGCAAAGAAACGATTGCCGCCCCAGGAATAGTCCATGCCGCGGATCTTGCGGTCTTCGGTGGACATGGGGTTTTTCAAGCGCAGCAGGGTGTCGATTTCCGGATCGAAGATCGAAAAATAACTGGTGCAGGCGCCGCCCCGGCCATTTTGCAGATTGGCCTTGATCTCGGCCACCACCGCGCGCAGGTAGGGCAATTTCCCCTGGTGACGGATCACGCCGCCGCGCACCGGATCGTTGACGGAACGGGTTTGCAGATAGGAGCCAATGCCGGCGCTCATGTACGTCATGGTGTTGGCAATGTGATTGCCCACGGCGATGGAACGCGCCGAATCGCCGGACGCATACAGGCAGCAACTGGCATAGCCGCGCAGAGGCGTCCCCAGATTGATGTGGTTGGGCGTCGGCGCATTGATGCGGTTTTTCGACAGGTGTTCGTAGAATTTCGCGACGTCGCGCATGCGCCGTTCGCGAGGCTGATCCACCGCCAGGGCCATGGCCATGCGCATATAGACGAACTGCGGCGTTTCGTAGTGGATGCCCTTGACCCGATCGGAAATCGCATATTTCGACCGGTGCGTGTGGATCTGATAGTGAGCGTATTCGAAGTCCCGCGTGTGATCGATCAGGCCTTCGACCTGGAAGTATTCTTCTTCTGAATAATCCAGGCGTTCCATATAGCCCAGGCCTTCCAGGCGTCGGTGCAGCGTCAGCACCGTGGGAAATGCCCCATCGCAGACGTCTTTCAGCTCTTTCTGGGCCAACGCCGCATACAGCCGTCCCGCCATCCGGTTATACGACCAGGTATCCGCATCCAGACAATGCCGGATGAGCTGTATCTGCAGAAATTCCGAGGAGCATTCCTCGGGCATGTTCGTGACGGTTTCCAGCACCACGGACGGCCAATCCACACCATCGCCCAAGGTCGTGGCGCCCCATTCCCCCCAACCATTGAGTTTGGACGGAATAAAGGGCTCTTTGCGCCCATCGCGCTTGATAACGGTCTTGATCATGTCGGTAGTCTTCTTTTGGCGGGTGGATGGGGAAGCACGGTGTTGAATATGTTTTTCACACCAAATATTGTGCGTATCCTACACCAAATACACTACATGTAGTGATTCAAAAATGATCACCCCAGAGGCTGGGAACACCCGGAAAACGGCTTGGAGTCAACCGCAGCGGGGCTTCACCCTATGGAAAAAATGTTATTTCAATTTGTGTCTTTAACTCCATCGCCGGGGACAGCAGCGGTATCTGACCAGCCTTGCAACACCAAGGCTTCAAATTCGGCGGCGGGCACCGGACGGCTGAACAAATAGCCTTGCCAGGCCTGGCAGGCATGCTGCTGCAGGAAGGCTCGCTGCGGCTCGGTTTCCACGCCTTCGGCGATGACCTGCAAGCCCAGGCTCAGGCCCAGCGCCACAATAGTGCGCGCAATGGCGGCATCGTTCGGATCGGTCAGCACATCGCGCACGAAGCTTTGATCGATCTTCAACTGATCCAGAGGCAGACGTTTCAGATAGGCCAGGGAAGAATACCCTGTGCCGAAATCATCCAGCGAAAAGCCGACGCCATAGCTTTTCAGACGCATCATTTTCTGGACGGTATCCTCGATGTTCTGCAGCAACAGGCCCTCGGTCAGCTCCAGTTCCAGCCGATGGGCGTCGGCGCCGGCGCCCGCCAGCGCCGCCAGCACCTGATCGACAAAATCCGGCTGGCGGAATTGGCGGGGGCTGACATTGACCGCGACCCGCAGTGTCGACAGCACCGGATGATCCGCCCACGCCGCCAGCTGACGGCAGGCCGTACGCAGCACCCAGTCGCCCAGAGGCAGGATCAGACCGCTTTCCTCGGCCAGCGGGATGAAGGATGCGGGCGATATATAGCCGTCACGAGGATGCTTCCAGCGCAGAAGCGCCTCGCATCCGCTGATGCCGTCCTGATTGACCTGGGGTTGATAGAAGAGCTCGAACTGATCGTGATCCAGCCCCACCCGCATATCCAGTTCCAGGGCGACCCGTGTATGGATGACGGCCTGCATGTGCGGATCATAGAACCGCAAGGTATCCCGTCCGGCCGCCTTGGCCTGATACATGGCCAGGTCCGCACGCCGCAAATGCTCGTCGGCGGCCGTTTCCTGCCCCAGGAACAGGCTGGCCCCCATGCTGACGCTGGAATGGTAGAACTCATTGCGCAGCAGATAGGAGGCCCTCAGCACCTGCAGAATCCGGCGGCCGATGTCTTCGGCCTGGGCAGCGGCTTCTTCGGGCTGATCCGACAGGTCTTCCAGCACGACGACGAATTCGTCGTCGCCATGCCGGGCGATGGTATGGGAATCCTGCAGATGGCTGCGCAAGCGCTCGGCGACCTGCTGCAACAGCTCGTCGCCCGCCTCATGGCCGCGCGTCTCGTTGATGGTCTTGAAATGATCCAGATCCAGCATCAGCAGGGCGCCATACCGGCGCCGGCGCGCACTGGCAGCCAGCACCTGCTGCAGACGGTCCAGCAACAGGCGGCGGTTGGGCAGCCCCGTCAGGGGATCGTTATACGCCAGGTAGCGGATTTCTTCTTCGGCGGCCTTGCGCACCGTCATGTCTTCCAGCGTCACCAGGTAGTCGCCGCCCAACTGCAAACCGGACAAGGCCACCGAGCGTAAGCTTCCATCCTGGCAGCTGATCTGGAATTCCAGCTGCGCCCGATGCTCACCGCCGTCCGATGTCTGCTGCCATTGGTGCTCCCAGGTTCGCCGCATCCGCCGACGCACCGTCCGATCCGGAATGGTCAAGGCCCACCAGGCCCGGACATCCGGCATGCGATCCTCGGCATAACCGCAGATCTGCAGAAACCGTTGATTGCGAAAAACGATGCGCTGCCCCTGCTCAACCAGACAGACCCCCACCGGCAAATGATCCAGCAGGCTGCGCAGCCGTTGCTCGCTATTACGCAAGGCGTCCTGCATGTGTCTGCGTTCCGTGACGTCCTGGATCACGGCCACGTGATAGCTGGGCGCGGCGCCAGGGCGAAGGATCGGCGATACGGTCAGGGACACCCAGACGAAGTAGCCGTCTTTGTGCAGCATGCGCTTGTCCATCTGGAATTCCGGGATTTCGCCGGATTGCACCCGTGCCACCTGGGCCAGATCAGCAGCCAGATCGTCCGGGTGGCTGAGCGAGCGGAAATCCCGCTGCAGCAATTCGGATTCGGTATAGCCCAGGATCGCGGCGTACTTGCGATTGACCCGCACCAATTTCCCGGTCGCCACCTCGGTCAGGGACACCCCGATGGCGGCTTGATGGAACACCGCCCGAAACCGTTCCTCACTATCTTGCAGCGCCTCATGCGTACTGACGACCTGGGACACCGCCCGCAGGCGCAATCGGAAGAGCACGCTGGTCAGGACGGCCAGCAGCATGGACAAGGCGCCGCCGGCGATGCCCATCCACCAGGGCAGCCAGCGCTCCTCGGCCGAGGCCAGTGGCTGCATCTGCACAAAATTCAACTGCCAGCGCCGGTCCAGGACGTCCAGCACGCGGGTTTCCCGCCCAAGGTCCGGCATCGCGCCGGATCCAGCGAGCAGCGACTGCCCCAGAACCGTGCCATTCGACCGGGACGCGGACGCCTGGCCAAGCCGGGTGGCAACGCGCGGCCCGATATCCGTCAAATACAGCGATGTGCCGCGTAAGAATCCAGATGCCCGTACCGCATCCAGCATTTGATCGACACGAATGACCGCTGCGACCGAACCGATAAAGCCCGAGGGGGAATCAGCCGCCTCGCGAAAGATCGGATAACGCAACAAGAACCCGGTGCGATCAGAGGTCTCTTGTACGAGAGGAAACGGGGCGGACGCCGTCGCTTGCCCAGACCACCGCCCCGCCAGGAGAGCCGCCAGATTGGCGGGCTGCGAGGAGATCTCCAGCCCTTCGACGCCTTCATTGCCATCGCGGGGCCACAGGTATTCCACCACGTAATAATCCGCCTGCTCACGCAAGGGATGGACAGACGCCGCGCGCCCCACCGCCGATCCGGCCTGGCGCTGCAATCGCGCCTGATAGGCGAGCAGATCGGCAGCCTTGACCCAGCGCACAAAAGACAGATTGATCAGTTCCGGATAATGACTGCGGACGCCATGCCCCGCCACGACGCGCTCGAACTGACTGCGATCGAGATCAGGGTCGATGAGAAACAGGCCGCGCAGCCCCGCCACGATTTCGCGGATGGCTACGATCCGCTGGGCCAGGGCATCGGTCGAGGAACGGACTTCTTCTGAAAACCGGATCTGGGCAACCGAGCGGACCGCCTGCACCTGATGGCGCACCAGACCGGCAGTCAGGAGCAACCCCAGCAGCGCTACGGCCAAGCCGGGCCACCAGTGCTTGAACGCCAGATGCGATCGGACTGCCGACATGCATTGTGCTCCAGGCTAGAGAACCTTACGGTTTCAAGCGCCAGCTGGTCACGATGCGCAGCAGACGCCCTGGTACAGCATACCGAATTTTACAGAAAGTAGCACTCAGCCTCTGCGCCGATCACCACAGCACGAAGAACAACAGCCAGGCCCAGACGAAAGGCAGCATACCCGCCGCCACAGCACTCACGGCCAGCCCTTTGCGCCACCATCGAGCCGTGCGCAAACCCGCCAGGCGCCATTCAAAGCGCAAACTCCAGGCCAGCGCCAGCGCCAGCAACAGGAACCGCACTGGATTGGCCCAGCCCGTCGGCACGCCTTCGTGCTGCAAGAGCGTCAGCGTGGTGGCCGACAAACCCAGGAACACTCCGACTCCCGCCGCAGGGATCAAGCCCTGAGCCAGCTTGTGCACGCCTGCCAGACGGCTGCGCAGCAGACGCCCGCCGGCATCGCGCACACCGGGGTGCGGGCAGTCCGGCAGCACGCGGTCTGCCAGCCACAAGCCGCAGAACACCGCGCCACCCACCGCACAGGCCGCGCCGAAGATGAACAGAAGAATGACCGTGCCATCCAGCCAGCTGAAGCTGTCATTGACCTGCGGGTAGTGCGTCAAGACGAACCAGGGCGCATTGTCCGCCAGCGGCCAATAGATGTCGCGGTTGACCAGCCAAGTCGCCACGGATTGCTTGATGGTGACAAACCAGGGGCTGGCGCTCCAGAGAAACGCTCCCACGGCCAGCCCCATCAGGCCAAACACGATCAGCATCGTCTGCCAGCCGCTGCCTTCCGCGACATGGACGATCTCGGCTTCCGGTGAACGCGGCGACAGCGTGATGGCCCCGCGATAATCGCTGCAGCGGCCGCACATATGACAATCCGCCGCGCCTTGCATATTGCGCAGCGGCAGCAAGGGTGCACAGTTGATGGATTCGATGCGCCGTACCGGCGCCCGCCAGGCCTGCGCATCCACCCGGTAGTACCAGGGGGCCAGCTTGGCCAACAGATTGAAGACTCCATTGACCGGACACAGATATTTGCACCAGACCCGCTTGTTACGGCCATACAGCCAACCGACGATCATGGCCGCGATCGTGGATCCGCCCAAAACGGCGGCCACCGCCCAGGGATACTGGTAGACACTGACCAATTGGCCGTAAATCGTCGTCAGGCTGAAAGCGACAAACGGCCAGCCGCCCCACCGCATCCAACGGGGGATCGCCCTGCCCCGGCCATGCCGGCTGGCCCATTCGGTCAGCGCGCCTTCCGGACAGAACAGACCACACCAGGCACGACCGAACAGAGGAATCGACACCAACACGAAAGGCCACCAGACGCCCCAAAACGCGAACTGAGCCACCACCGTGAGATTATTGAAGACCGACGCGCTGCGGTCAGGCAGCGGCAAGATGGCCGGAATGATCAGCAGGGCCAGATAGACGCCAACGATGACCCACTGAATCGCGCGGATGGCCTGCTGATGGTCACGCAGGAAGTCTCCAGCCTGCGCGACGTGCGCCCGAAACCCCTGCCCTCGAGAAACCGAACCGATCATCCCTGCCCTTTCGCAGTGCGCCTACCCGGCGCGCAAGGCGCAAAGAATATACCCGCCCCCCGCCGTGTGCAAATTCCAGCCATGATGCACATCCGCGCCGATCAGGTGGCGGCCGGCGTCCCGGCCCGCCCCGACAAGGACCGGGGCTGGGCCGACGCCCGTCGCAGCAGGTACAAAACCACCCCCCAATAGCCCAGCCAGATCAGCAGCTGTGACAGAGCGGGATAGGCCCGGTAACCGGCGAAATCAGCCAATATCTTGCCCAGGCCGCCAGCAGTATCCAAGAGCCAGCTGCTGTCCCAGATCGGGTCCACCAGCACAGGCAGGACATCCAGTGAAATCAGGCGATCCGTGGCGGACACCAGCAAAGCGCCCGCCAACAGCAGCAGCAGGATTTCCGTCAGTTTGAAAAACCGCCGCCAGGTAATGATCCGCCCTCCCAGCTGCAACAGCCAGAACGTCAGCAGCGCCACGACGAACCCCCCGATGCCGGCCAGCACCATCGGCAGCGTCTGCCCGCCCTGCTGCGAGGACAGTACCGTGCCGTACAGGAACACCACCGTTTCGCTGCCCTCCCGCGCCACGGCGATCATGACCAGCGTCAGCAGACCCCACCAGTGATCACCACCGATCTGTGCAGAAGCGCCGCCCTCCAGTTCCCGGCGTAAACCGCGCCCGTGATGACGCATCCAGACCACCATCTGGACCACCAGCCCGCAAGCGGCCAGCGCCATCAGCGCCTGAAACCATTCCTGGCCTGTATCGGACAACCAGGACGCCATGCCCAGCAGCGCCAACGCCAAGGCCACGGCCAGCAGCAGCCCCGCGCCGACACCGCCCCATAGCCAAGGCAGGCCGCGCCGTCCCTCGGGGGAACTGCGCAGCCAGGAATACAGGATGCCCACGACCAGCAGGGCCTCGACGCTTTCACGCCATACGATAAAGGCGACTTGTTCCATGAAGGGCTTCCGAAATCAGGGCTTGGGCAGCACGACCAACGTGCCCTTGACCTGAGGATGAAAATCGTCGAAGAAGGGATATTCACCCGGCCGGGACAGAGACAACACCACAAAAGACGTCACCCCCGGCCCCAACACTTTTTCCTTGCGCAAGGGCAGGCTCTCGAACTCGACGGCTTCGGTGCTTTCATTGACCAATACGATCTTGAACCGCCCGGCAGGGACTTCCAGCCGGGCAGGTTCAAAGGTGCCATCCGTCTTGAACGTCAGCTGATAGACCGGCATGTCGGCACGCGCCGCTGAAACCGGGGCCAGCCATCCAGCCAGCGCTACTGCGATTGCCAGCATCCCTGACCAGGCCCGCATATCAGTACCCGCCCTTCTTGCCGGTACCGGCGAACACGAAATCGTATTTCACTTCAAAGGTCTTGAACCAGGGGGCGACGCCGGTTTCCTTGTCCACATGACGACCGAAATGATTGTTATGCGCCGTTTCGGGTGACCCGATGATGAAGGTCAGCTGGTATTTCCCCGGCCCTTCGAGCTTGACGTTATCGCCATAGTGAGGGCCGTCATTGGCCACCATGGGCATCAAGTCGCCCTTCAGGACCTTGTCGCTGCCCTGCTTCTGCAACACATACTGGATGTTCAGATACGGCGCCCAGGCGCCTTCGGGCAAACCATTTTTGTTGTCGGCCGTGGCGTGGATGTCGGCTTCCAGGTGCACATCGGAATCCTTGGCGGCCCGCATCATACCGACGGGTTCCATTTCAACCGGCTGCAGATACACGGCGGCTACCTCCAGACCATGGATGTCCTTGGGCTCGCCGATAGGATATTCGGCCGCCAGCGCAGAAGACGCCAGACCCAGACCCGCCAAAGCAATAAGCAGCTTGTTCACCATAAAAGTTCTCCGTCATGATAAGCAGAATGATTCTCGTTAATTTAACACCGTCCGCCGCCATTTTCCTGACGCCAGGCTGAACAGGAGAGGGATTTTTGGCGATTCCTGAAGAGGAATACGGACTCAGGCACGTGTTTCGCCCCAGCACCACCAGCGCCCTGAGGCGCTGGTGTAGGTCAGCGTGTCTTTGAAACGGCCAGGGTGAAAAGAATCAGCGTTTTTTCTTGCCGGATTCCGGCTGGCCCGGAAACGGGAAACCCGTAAACAGATTACGCGTCTGATCCTGCATCTGGTCTTGCATCTGCAGGAACACATGCCGGCTTTGCTCTATGTAGCTGTTCATCATGTTCTGCAGCGCCGGGGTTTGCATGTTCATCAGCTGCG
Organism: Castellaniella sp.; assembly: GCF_034675905.1. GTDB lineage: Bacteria > Pseudomonadota > Gammaproteobacteria > Burkholderiales > Burkholderiaceae_B > Castellaniella. The sequence goes on from NZ_JAUCCV010000004.1 coordinate 93,806, forward strand.
TCCAGGCCTCCGGGCCGAAATGCTGCTGATACAGGCCCTGGGACTGTTCGGCCATGCGATCCTGGATGTCCATCAGCACCTGGATGTTCTTTTCCAGAAAGGTGCCCATGACCCCCTGCATGGCATGGCCGTAGAAGCGGATGATCTGGGCCAGCGCATTGGCCGAGAACATCGGCATCCCGCCGGATTCTTCTTCGAGGATGATCTGCAGCAGAATGCTGCGGGTCAGATCCTCGCCGCTTTTCGCGTCGAGAACGTGAAAGGCGGCGTTATCCAGCACCAGCTGCTTGATATCCGCCAGCGTGATGTACGCACTGGACTGGGTGTCGTAGAGCCGGCGGTTGGGATATTTCTTGATCAGCCGGTCGGGCTGCGCGGAAGTGGTTTGCGACATCTGCATCAACCCATGTGCAAGCCGCCGTTGAGCGAAAAATCAGCTCCGGTGGAAAAACCTGCATCATCGGAAGACAGCCAGGCCACGATGGCGCCGATTTCTTCCGGGGTGCCCAGGCGTTTCACCGGAATGGTGGCGACGATCTTTTCCAGTACATCCGGCCGGATGGCGCGCACCATATCCGTGCCGATATACCCCGGCGACACCGTGTTGACGGTCACGCCCTTGCTGGCGACTTCCTGAGCCAGCGCCATGGTGAAACCGTGAATCCCGGCCTTGGCGGTGGAATAGTTGGTCTGACCGAACTGGCCTTTCTGCCCATTGACGGAACTGATGTTGATGATGCGCCCCCACTGGCGATCAACCATATCGTCGATTACCTGTTTGGTGACATTGAACAAGCTGTTCAGGTTGGTATCGATGACCGTGCGCCAATCGTCCTGGCTCATTTTGCGGAATACGCCATCGCGGGTGATGCCGGCGTTATTGACCAGCACATCGACCGGGCCGAATTGTTCCTTGATTTTGACGAAGGCCTGAACCGTGGAATCCCAATCAGATACATTGCCGACCGAGGCATTGAACTTGTAACCCAGGGCAGCCTGTTCCGCCAGCCATTTGGCATAATCACGGCTGGGACCGCAGCCCGCCACGACGGTAAAGCCTTCTTTGGCCAGGCGCTGGCAGATCGAGGTGCCGATGCCGCCCATGCCTCCGGTGACATAAGCCAGTTTTCCACTCATAGGGTTCTCCTTCAGTCAGCTTTTACTTTGACATAGCGCCCAGGGGCGGGCTCTATGATAGGGTATTTCTTATTGCCCAGGGACCGGCTGGCCCGTCGCAACGGCCCGCCATGGCCCGCCAGCCAGCCCAGCCAATCAGGCCACCAGCTGCCAGAGACGTGGGTAGCAGTATCCAGCCATTCGGCTGGATCGCTGGGCAGATCATCCATATCCCGGAACCAGTAGCCGCGCCGGCCGCGTGCCGGCGGATTGATCACACCGGCGATGTGGCCGGATTCCCCCAGCACGAAGCGCAACGGCCCGCGCAACAGCAAGGTGGAGGCATACGCGGACGCCCACGGCACGATGTGATCGTCACGCGAAGCATACAGGTAGGCAGGCATATCCAGGGCACGCAAATCCACGGCCTGACCGCAGACGTGCAGCTGTCCGGTCTTCAGGCGATTTTCCAGATAGGTATTGCGGAAATACCAGGTAAAGAAAGGCCCTGGCAAATTGGTGCCATCGGCATTCCAGGCCAGCAGATCGAAGGCTCTGGGGGACTCGCCCATCAGATAATTGGAACCGACGTAGTTCCAGACCAATTCGGCCGGGCGCAGGAAGGAAAAGGTCGTGGACAATTCACCGGCCGTCATCAGGCCGCTGGCGCCCAGTTGCTGTTCTCGCGTGCGGGCATGCCACTCGTCGACAAAGACATCCATGATGCCGGTATCGCGAAAATCCAGGAAGGTCGTCAGCAGCGTGAGCGCAGCCACCGGATCCCGGCCTTGCGCCCGGGCCACGGCCAGAGCGGTGGACAGCAAGGTGCCGCCTACGCAAAACCCCAGGGCATTGATCTGCGGCTGGCGACTGATGTCCTGCGTCACGGCAATAGCCTGCAGGACCCCATCCTGGATGTAGTCATCCCAGGTCTTGGCGTCGATGCCGTCGCCATCGTCGGAGCGGGGATTACGCCAGGAAATCATGTAAACCTGAAAACCCGCCTGCAAGGCGTGGCGCACCAGGGAGTTGGCGGGCTGCAGGTCCAATATGTAATATTTATTGATGCAAGGCGGCACCATCAACAGCGGCCGCTGATGCACCTGGGCGCACTGCGGCTGGTACTGAATCACCTGCATCAATGCGTTTTCGTACACCACCGCACCGGGCGTGACCGCCAAATTATCGCCGGGGGCAAAGGCGGATTCGTCGGTCTGGGTGATGCGGCAGCGACGCAGATCGTGCAGCATGTTGGACAGGCCGCGCTGCAAGGTATCGCCGCCGCTGCGCAGCAGCGCCTGAATGGCATCGGGGTTGCTGGCCAGAAAATTCGATGGGGCGGCGGCCTCGATCCATTGCATGACGGAAAACTGCAGCCGTTCGCGGCTGGCGTCATCAACGTCGGCAACCCGGGCCAGGTCCTGCAGCGCACGCGCCATGATCAGATAGGCATGGGCTGAAAACAAGGCATGAGGATTGCCTGACCAGGCATCCGAGGCAAACCGCCGATCGGACAGAGGCGGCAGGCTGCCCTGACGGGCTTGACTCAACAGCGCTTGCCAAGCCTGCAAAAAATCGGACTGTACGGCGGACAGACGGTCTGACGAGGCGCTAGGCGGTATCGACCGCCGAGATGAATTCGTATCGCCCACTACACCCCCCGCCCATGCAAGGCCTGATACAGCCTCACGACCACTCGTGCTGTCCATTCTGACATGCTGGCGGCAGGCGTCAATCCGGGTAAGTCGCTAGTATTCCACCTGTCTGGACACCGCCCGGCAAAAGCTGGCCGCCGCTGTCCGCGCAGGATCATGCCAGCCACGCGAGCGTGGCCTGGCGCCCCGTGCGTGCTTGCCGGCGGTAGGAAAAATACCGCTCTGCCTGACGGTAGGTGCATTCCCCGCTGAGCTCGACCCGGGCCACACCGGCCTGTGCCAGTCGCCGTTCAGCCAAACCGGCCAGGTCCGCCAGCCAGTGCCCTGCCCGTACCGATGGCGCAAAACAGCCCGCCGCCCCCGCATCCTCCGCCGCAAAAGCAGCGCGGACCTCGTCTCCGACCTCGAAAACATCCGGCCCGATCCCGGGGCCGATCCAGGCCCGCCACCCGCGTGCCGAAGCTGCTCGCCGCTGCATAGCAGCCAGGGTGTTTTCCAGCACGCCCGCCGCCAGGCCGCGCCATCCGGCGTGCGCAACGCCCAGCACCGTGCCGGCATCATCTGCCAACACCACCGGCAGGCAGTCCGCCGTCATGATGGCCAACGGCAGGCCACGGCTCGCCGTGATGGCGGCATCGGCGCAAGGCGCGACACCGAGGGCGGTCAGCCCTGCCGGTTCCGCTGCGACGGCCTCGTCGGCATGCCATACCGTCGTTCCATGCACCTGATCCAACCAAAGCGGCGCCGCCGGCAGACCGGCTTGCACCCGAGCGCGATTTTCCTGCACGGCGGCAGGATCATCCCCGACATGAAGGCCCAGATTCAGACTATCCCAAGGCGCCGCACTGACGCCGCCGGCGCGCCAGGTGCTGACATATTGCACCCCCTGCCAGGGGGCCCCGGTCACGCCTTGCAGGCCCGCCGCCCATTCGATGATCCGCATCAGCCTTTTCCGCCCCAGCCCAGCTGCGCTTGCACGGCGCAAAAATCTTCCGGCAAGGCGGCGCTAAATGACTGCCACTGTCCTGTGCCGGGTTCCTGAAAACTGAGCGCGCGGGCATGCAACATCTGCCGAGTAGCGCCGGCAAGCGCGCGCCCGCCATACACGCTGTCGCCCAACAAGGGGTGTTTCAACAGCGCCATGTGCACCCGGATCTGATGGGTGCGGCCGGTTTCCAGATGGCACACGACTTCGGATATCGGCTGCTCACCACAGTATCCGATCCGTTGGACGGCATAGTGCGTGATGGCAGGCTTGGGCGCCAGAGGCCGGTCAGCGCTCATGCGCACCGGCACCCGGGCATCGCGGCCGATCGGGGCCTCGATCGTGCCCTGTCCCGACAAGGCGCCGTGCACCAGGGCGCAATATTCTCGTTTGACGGTCCGCGCCTGCAACTGGCGCACCAACGCGGTCTGGGCAAGCTCGGTACGGGCGACGACCAGCAGGCCGGACGTGTCCTTGTCCAGGCGATGGACAATGCCGGCGCGGGCGACATGCAGCAATTCCGGATAGCGGTGCAGCAAGCCATTCAGCAAGGTGCCATGCCAATTGCCCGCCCCGGGGTGGGTGACCAGTCCGGCGGGTTTGTCCACCACGATCCAGTCCGGCGATTCAGCCACCACCCCGAAATCGACCGGCTCGGGCACGAAGGCCAGGTCTTCGGGCGCCTGCTGCGGCCAGACCTGAATCCGGGCGCCAGGCCCGACCGGGGTGCGAATTTTGCCGACCACCCCGTCCACCTGGACGCAACCATCTGCAATCCAGGCCTGCAACCGGCTGCGGGAATGCTGGGGCAACAGCTTGGCCAGCACCTTGTCCAGGCGGTCCGGCAGGGCATGCAGGGGCAGCGTAAATAGCGTCGGCTCGTCGGGGCCGGCATCCTCTGTGGCGAACTCTGTGTCAGGCATGGCGACAAATCATATAATCTGCCGACAATGCTAACACCTTGATCAAGGATGCCCCGTGGCCGTGCAAGCACCCGTTTTCCTGAAATCCCTGCCGTCCCTCGCCCGCTTGGCGCTCGCCGGACTCTGCCTGGCGTTCCTTGCAGGCTGCGCTTCCACCTCGGGCAAGGTCGATCCGACCGCCGGCTGGAGCGCCGAACGCCTGTACACCCAGGCCCGCGCCGACATGGGGTCCGGCAACTGGTCCGATGCGCGGAAAAACCTGGAATCCCTAGAGGCCCGCTACCCCTTCGGCCTCTATGCCCAGCAATCCCTGATCGACCAGGCCTACGTCAACTGGAAGGACGAAGAACCCGACCAGGCCAAGGCCGCCATCGACCGTTTCATGCAACAGTATCCGAACCATCCCGGCACGGACTACATGCTGTACCTGAAAGGCATGATCACCTTCACGCCGCCCAGCGCCATCTTGTCGAACATCACCCGCCAGGATCCCAGCGAACGCGATCCCAAGGGCCTGCGCGAATCCTATGAAGCCTTCAATGAGCTGATCAAGCGCTACCCGGACAGCCGCTACACTCCCGACGCCCGCAAACGCGTGGCCTGGCTGGTCAACACGATTGCCGAAAACGAAGTCCACATCGCCCAGTACTACTACGAGCGCGGCGCCTTTGTGGCGGCGGCCAACCGGGCGCAGACCGTGGTCACGGACTTCGAAGGCGTCCCCATCGTGGAAAAGGCGCTGTACCTGATGATGCTCAGCTATCAAAAACTGGATCTGCCCAGCCTGGCCGACGATGCCAAGCGCGTGCTGGACAAGAACTTTCCCGATAGCAAATACTACAAGCAAGGCCTGGACGAGCCCAAGAGCTACTGGAACCCGGTCAACTGGCTGTAGGCTCGGCGCCGTCGGCGGTCGGCGGATGGGCCAGGAAATCCACCGCCACCGCCGCATCCCGCGTACGGGCAAAAGGCGGCAGCCCCTGCCACAACTGACGTCCATACGGCTTGTCCACCAGGCGGCCATCCCCCACCATCAAGACCCCCCAATCCTGCTCGGACCGGATCAGACGCCCTGCTCCCTGTTTCAACAGCAGGGCCGCCTGCGGCAGCTGATATTCCATGAACGGATTGCCGCCTTCGGCGCGGCAGGCATTCAAACGCGCTTCCAGCACCGGATCGTCGGGCGGCGCAAAGGGCAGCTTGTCGATCGCCACCAGCGTCAACGCATCGCCCGGCACATCGATGCCTTCCCAGAAACTGGTGCTGCCCACCAGCACGGCATTGCCTGCGGACCGAAAACGTTCCAGCAAGACGCCTCGCGAGGCCTCGCCCTGACGCATGACGGGCCGGTCCGACGACAGCAGCCCCCGCAGCAGCTGGTCCGCCACGCGGTCGACGGCCCGCAGCGTCGTGCACAGCACCAGCACCCCGCCCGCGCAAGCGTCGACCAGCGGCAGCAGCGCCCGGGCGAAGGCATCGGTAAAACCCGGGTCATTGGGCCAAGGCAGGGTCTGCGGCACATACAGCAGCCCCTGGGCCGGATAATCAAAGGGCGACACCCAGCTGGCGGTCTGGGCATCCTGCAGCCCCAGCTGGTGCTGGAAATGAGCGAAATTGCCGCGCACGGACAGGGTGGCCGAGGTCAGCACCCAGGCCTGCTCGGGCCGGCGAAAGCCGGAAAAAATCCGGGCGACCGACAAGGGCGCCCGATGCAGACGCACGGAATGGGTACTGTGCTCGATCCAGCGCACTGCCGCCTGCTCCGCGGGTTCCGGCTGCCCTCGCACCGGCTGCGCCCACTGCAGCAGGCGCGCCCGCAGCGTGCGGGCCGTGCGGGCTGCCGCCGCCAGATCCGGGTGGCGCTCTTCCTGGGTGCCTAAAGCCTCGGCCAGAGTGTCCAGCGCCTGTCCCAATCGATCCAGGGCCAGATCAAAGGCCTCGGGCTCGGGAATCTGATCAAAGGTGGCACGCCCGCCCGGCATCCGCCCCACCGGGGCGCTCACCAGCCGCACTTCCCGAGCCGCGGATTCCAGCGCCTGGCAATGCTCGCTCCAGCGCACGGCTTCGCGCGCCTGCGCCAGACCGGCGGCCTCTGTCTGGCGCGCCAGATCGAGCATCTGGTGCAAGGAGACGCTCTGGCCCAGAAAACGGGTGGCGGTCTCGGGCAACTGGTGGGCTTCATCAAAGACCACCAAACGGGTTTCGGGCAGCAGGTCCGGGATGCCTTCCTCGCGCAGGGCCAGATCCGCCATGAACAGGGCGTGGTTGACGACCACCACATCGGCCTCTTGCGCATGGCGCCGCGCCTTGAGCAAAAAACAGTCGCGCACAAAGGGACAATCCTGGCCCAGGCAGTTTTCCCGGGTCGACGTGACCCGATTCCAGATATCGGCGGTTTCCGGCACCGCAGGCAAGTCGGCCTTGTCCCCGGTGCTGCTGACCTGGAGGAACTGGCGGATCTGCCGCAGCTGGGCGATCTCGTCGCGGGACTTCAGGCCGCGGTCGTCCTGCTCCAAGCGCTCCAGATGGTAATGACACACATAGTTGCTGCGGCCCTTGAGCAGGGCCACGTCCACGGACAAGGCCAAGGCCTGGCGCAAACGCGGGATATCCCGCCGAAACAACTGATCCTGCAAGGTGCGGGTGCCGGTCGATATCAGGACCTTGTCGCCGGATAAAAAGGCCGGCACCAGATAAGCCCAGGTCTTGCCGGTCCCCGTCCCCGCCTCGGCGACCAGCACCCCGCCGTCCGCCACGGCATCCTGGATGGCGGCGGCCAGCTCTTGCTGGGCCGTGCGTGGTACATAGCCGGACAGCTGCCGGGCCAAAGGGCCTTCAGGGCCGAAGACGGCATTCAGATCGTCGCTGGGCATGGAGAACAAAGACGGGGTGAATCGAGGGATGATACGACAGGCATTAACGGAACCGCCGCATGCTATGGCAAAATGCGCCGCTTGAACCTCGTATTTTAGGACGTCTGCATGTCCATCGCCGCATCTCCCCTTTCTTCCCATCAAGTCGACCCTGCCCGCGTCCTGCGCCTGCTCTGTGCAGAACTGGACGCCCGCCCGGCCCAGATCACCGCCGCCGTGGATCTGCTGGACACCGGGGCGACCGTGCCCTTCATCGCCCGCTACCGCAAGGAAGCCACGGGCGGGCTGGACGATACGATCCTGCGCCAACTGGAAGTGCGGCTGCTGTACATCCGCGAACTGGAAGGCCGGCGCATCGCCATCCTGGACTCTATCGCCCAGCAGGGCCGGCTCGACGACGCGCTGCAGACCCAGATCCTGGCGGCCGACAGCAAGCAGCGCCTGGAAGACCTGTACGCCCCCTATAAACCCAAGCGCCGCACCCGCGCCCAGATCGCCCGCGAAGCCGGGCTGGAACCGCTGGCCGAGACCTTGCTGGCCGACCGCACGGCAGACCCCGACGCATCGGCCGCCGCTTACCTGAATGCCGAAGCCGGCTTCGCCGATGCCAAGGCCGTATTGAACGGCGCCCGCGACATCCTGGCCGAACGCTTTGCCGAGCAGGCCCCGCTGTTGGAAGCCCTGCGCAGCGAACTGTGGCAGACCGGCCTGCTCTACGCCCAGGTCGTCGCTGGCAAGGAAGCCGAAGGCGAGAAATTCCGCGATTGGTTCGACTTCCACGAAACCCTGCGCACCCTGCCCTCGCATCGCGTGCTGGCCCTGCTGCGAGGCCGCCAACAGGGCATGCTGGATCTGCGCCTGGGGCTGGACGCAGCGCGTGAAGCCCTGACGCCGCACCCCTGCGTCACACGCGTGGCCGATCTGCTGGACATCGACGCCCGCTTTGACGCCCAGGCCACGCCGCGCCAGCACTGGCTGGCGGAAGTGTGCCGCTGGACCTGGCGGGTGAAACTGTTGACCGCCTTTGAAACCGAATTGATCGGCCGACTGCGCGAAGCCGCCGAAGCCGAAGCCATCCGGGTGTTCGCCGCCAACCTGAAGGATCTGCTGCTGGCCGCCCCCGCCGGCCCCAAGGCCGTGCTGGGCCTGGATCCCGGCATCCGTACCGGGGTCAAGGTCGCCGCGATTGACGCCACCGGCAAACTGCTGGACACCGCCACCATCTACCCCTTTGAGCCGCGCCGCGACGTGGAAGGCAGTCTGCGTACCCTGGCCGCCCTGGTGCAACGTCACCAGATCCCGCTGATCGCCATCGGCAACGGCACGGCCTCGCGGGAAACCGAACGCCTGGCCGCCGCCCTGCGCGAACGCCATCCCGAATTGATCTTCGAGCGGGTCGTCGTCTCCGAGGCTGGCGCCTCCGTCTATTCGGCATCCGAACTGGCCGCCAATGAATTCCCCGAGCTGGACGTGAGCCTGCGCGGGGCGGTGTCCATCGCCCGCCGCCTGCAGGACCCGCTGGCCGAGCTGGTCAAGATCGAACCCAAGGCCATCGGCGTGGGGCAATACCAGCACGATGTCAACCAACGCGAACTGGCCCATTCACTGAATGCCGTGGTCGAGGACTGCGTCAACGCCGTCGGCGTGGATGTGAACACGGCCTCGGCTCCGCTGCTGACCCGGGTGTCCGGCCTGAACGCCAGCCTGGCCCGCAACATCGTGCAGTGGCGCGAGGCGAATGGGGCGTTTCCCAATCGCCAGGCCCTGCGCGACGTGCCGCGCTTCGGCGACAAGGCTTTCGAGCAGGCAGCCGGATTCCTGCGCGTACCCGGCTCGGACAATCCGCTGGACGCCTCCGCCGTCCACCCCGAGGCCTACCCCGTCGTCGAACAGATCGTGCTGAAAGCCGGGCGTCCGGCCGCTGAGCTGATGGGTCAGGCGCAAGCGCTCAAAGGCCTGTCGCCGACAGATTTCACCAGCGAACGATTCGGCCTGCCCACGGTGCGCGATATCTTTGCGGAACTGGAGAAACCGGGACGCGATCCGCGCCCTGAATTCAAGACGGCGCAATTCAAGGAAGGCATCCACGACATCAAGGATCTGGTCGCCGGCATGACGCTGGAGGGCGTCGTCAGCAATGTGGCCAATTTCGGCGCCTTCGTGGACATCGGCGTGCACCAGGACGGTCTGGTGCATGTCTCGGCGCTGGCGGATAAATTCGTCAAAGATCCCCGCGACGTGGTGCGCGTGGGTCAGACCGTACAGGTGCGCGTGCTGGAGGTCGACGTCGCCCGCAAGCGGATCGCGTTGACGATGCGCAAGGACGATCCTGAACCGCGCCATGTCAGCCCAGGCGCTGATGCCGGCATGGGCCGCCGCGGCGGCCAGCGCAGCGGCAGGCCCGAACGGCCGGCTGCTTCACCGCAAGGCGCCATGGCCGACGCCTTTGCACGGCTACAGCAAAAACGCTGAGTAGACCGCCCCTCCCGGCGGCGGCCACCCGCGCCTCCGCTGGGTGCTGCCCTGCCATTGAATAGTCAATATCTATTACATAATAAGTAACAATCAATTTTATTAAATGTCCGGTTTTCTTTAGACTATGCACTGAACTGCAGGACACCTTACGGTAGCCCGCTCTCTCCTCTCATCAGGTTCATTTCAGGAGCAGAATCATGAAGAAGCTGACCACCGCCGCAGGCGCCCCCGTCGTCGACAATCAAAACATCCAGACCGCCGGCCCCAAAGGGCCTGCCCTGCTTCAGGATGTCTGGCTGCTGGAAAAGCTGGCCCACTTCGACCGCGAAGTCATTCCCGAGCGCCGCATGCATGCCAAGGGCGCAGGCGCCTATGGCACCTTCACCGTCACCCACGACATCACGCGCCATACCCGCGCCGCCCTCTTCTCCGAGATCGGCAAGCAGACGCCGGTCTTCATGCGGTTCTCGACCGTTGCCGGCGAACGCGGCGCGGCAGATGCCGAGCGCGACATCCGCGGCGTGGCGATGAAGTTCTATACCGAACAAGGCAACTGGGATCTGGTGGGCAACAACACGCCCGTCTTCTTCTTTCGCGATCCGCTGAAATTCCCGGACCTGAACCACGCAGTCAAGCGGGATCCGGGCACCGGGCTGCGCAGCGCCCAGAACAATTGGGAATTCTGGACGGGCCTGCCTGAGGCTCTGCACCAGATCACCATCGTCATGAGCGACCGGGGTATTCCATCCGACTACCGCCACATGCACCTGTTCGGCAGCCATACGTTCAGTTTCATCAACGCCGAGCAAGAGCGCTTCTGGGTGAAATTCCACTTCCAGTCCCAGCAAGGCATCCGCAATCTGAGCGACGCCCAAGCTGCCGAACTGATCGGCCGCGATCGGGAAAGCTCGCAGCGCGACCTGCACGAGAGCATCGCCCGGGGGGATTTCCCGCGTTGGACGCTGTCGGTACAGATCATGCCGGAGAAGGATGCCGGCAGCTACCACCTGAATCCGTTCGATCTGACCAAAGTCTGGCCGCACGGCGACTACCCGCTGATCGAAGTCGGCGTGCTGGAACTGAACCGCAACCCCGAGAACTTCTTCGCCGAAGTCGAACAAGCGGCGTTTACCCCCGCCAACGTGGTGCCCGGCATTGGTTTTTCTCCCGACCGCATGCTGCAAGCCCGCCTGTTTTCCTACGGCGACGCACAGCGCTACCGCCTGGGTGTGAATCATCACCAGATTCCGGTCAACGCCCCGCGCTGCCCCTTCCACAGTTTCCACCGGGACGGGGCCATGCGAGTCGACGGCAATCATGGCGGGCTGACCGGCAACCAGCCCAACAAGGCAGGAGAATGGGCTGAACAGTCTGAGTTCCGCGAGCCGCCGCTCAGCCTGGAAGGCGCAGCGGACCACTGGAACCACCGCGAAGATCCGGATTATTTTTCCCAGCCCGGCAATCTGTTCCGCCTGATGTCACCCGAACAGCAACAGGCGCTGTTCGACAACACAGCCCGCGCCATCGCCGGCGTCAGCGCCGACGTGCAGGCGCGGCATGTCGAGCACTGCACCCAGGCGGACCCGGCCTACGGCGCCGGGGTTGCGGCGGCGATCCGCGCCCTGCAGGGCTAATTCGGTAAAGCCACGGGGTTGACGCTCCGTGGCGATGCGGCGGCGCCAAACGCCGCCGCACCGGAAACGGCTAAATGGCGCTTTGGCCGCGCAGGGCTTCGATTGCCTGCGCATCCAGACCCAGCACCTCTGCCAGAACCTGCGCCGTGTGCTCACCCAGAGCGGGCGGCGGCAATCGATAATCCACCGGCGTCTGCGATAAGCGGATCGGGCTGGCCACCAAAGGCACGACCCCGGCCTCCGGGTGCGGCATCTCGATGCGCAGTCCCCGCGCCACCACCTGAGGGTCCTGGAATACCTGTTGGATCGCATTGATGGGTCCGCAGGGCACGGCCCGGAATTCCAGCGCCGCGATCCATTGCGCCGTGGTCCGCGCCGTCGTCAGATGACGCAGGATGGGAATCAGCGCCCCCCGGTGTTCCACGCGCGCCCGATTGGTGGCAAACCGGGCATCGGCGGCCAGGTCCGGACGACCGGCCTCGTCGCAGAAACGCGCAAACTGGCCGTCATTGCCAATCGCCAGGATCATGTAGCCATCCGCCGTCGGGAAATCCTGATAGGGCACGATGCTGGGATGCGCGTTGCCCAGCCGATCCGGACTGCTGCCAGTCGCCAGATAGTTCATGGCCTGATTGGCCAGGCACGCCACCTGCACATCCAGCAGCGCCATGTCCACATGCTGGCCCAGGCCGGTGTGTTCGCGGGCGGCCAGGGCCGCCTGGATGGCGTTGGCCGCATACAGGCCCGTCAGGATGTCGGTCAGCGCCACCCCGACCTTCATGGGACCGCCGCCCGGCTCGTTGTCGGGGCGACCGGTCACGCTCATCAAGCCCCCCAGCCCCTGGACCAGGAAGTCGTAACCTGCACGGGCGGCATACGGACCCGTCTGCCCGAATCCCGTGATGGAGCAATACACCAGGCGCGGGTTGATGGCCTTCAGGCTGTCATAATCCAGACCGTAACGGGCCAGCCCGCCCGCCTTGAAATTTTCCACCAGCACGTCTGACCGGCGTACCAGCTGGCGGATCAGATCCTGACCATCGGGCTTGGCCATATCCACCGTGACAGACCGCTTGTTGCGATTGGCGCACAGGTAATAGGCCGCAATGCGGGATTCCCGCCCCTGCTCGTCAGGCATCCAGGGCGGACCCCAGCCACGCGTATCGTCTCCGGCTTCAGGCCGCTCGATCTTGATGACATCGGCCCCCAGATCACCCAGGATCTGGGTCGCCCAGGGACCGGCCAGCACACGCGACAGATCCAGCACCCGGATGTGCGACAAGGCGCCGGCAGGCGCCGCGCGCGCGCCGGCGTCCTGAACGGCGTCAGGCGGCCTTGCTGCGGCAGACCGATCACCCGCCGCAGGGCTGACTGTCTCTTGCGCCATAGATTTGCCTCTCAGTTTGCAAACGCGGCGATGCCGGTAATCGCCCGGCCCAGAATCAGGGCGTGCACATCATGCGTGCCTTCGTAGGTATTCACCACTTCCAGATTGACCAGATGGCGGGCGATGCAGAACTCGTCGGAAATGCCGTTGCCGCCCAGCATGTCGCGCGCTGTACGGGCGATATCCAAGGCCTTGCCGCAAGAATTGCGCTTGATGATGGATGTGATTTCGACTGGCGCATCGCCTTCGTCCTTCAGGCGACCGACGCGCAGCACGGCCTGCAGGCCCAGCGTGATTTCGGTCAGCATGTCGGCCAGTTTTTTCTGGATCAATTGATTGGCCGCCAACGGCCGGCCGAACTGCTTGCGATCCAATACATACTGGCGGGCGGTTTCGTAGCAGGCCTCGGCGGCGCCCAGCGCGCCCCAGGCAATGCCGTAGCGGGCGGAATTCAGGCAGGTAAAGGGGCCTTTCAGACCGCGCACATCCGGGAAAATATTGTCGTCCGGGACGAAGACCTCGTCCATCACGATTTCGCCGGTGATCGAAGCCCGCAGGCCGACCTTGCCGTGAATCGCGGGCGCCGACAGGCCTTTCCAGCCCTTTTCCAGAATGAAACCGCGAATGTCGCCGGCCCCGTCCTTGGCCCAGACCACGAACACATCGGCGATCGGGCTGTTGGTGATCCAGGTCTTGGCGCCGCTCAAGCTATAGCCGCCCGGCACCTTTTTGGCGCGCGTCACCATGGACCCCGGATCCGATCCGTGATCCGGCTCGGTCAGTCCGAAGCAACCGATCCATTCGCCGCTGGCCAGCTTGGGCAGGTATTTTTCCTTTTGGGCCGAGGTGCCGAAAGCATTGATGGGCACCATGACCAGTGAGCTTTGCACACTCATCATCGAACGGTAGCCGGAATCCACCCGCTCGACCTCGCGGGCGATCAAGCCGTAGCAGACGTAATTCATGCCGGCGCCGCCGTACTCTTCCGGGATCGTCGCTCCCAGCAGGCCCAGTTCGCCCATCTCGCGAAAAATGGCGGCATCCGTTTTCTCGTGCCGGAAGGCATCCTGCACGCGCGGCAGCAGGCGATCCTGCGCGTAGGCCCGGGCCGCGTCACGCACCATGCGTTCCGTATCGGTCAGTTGCTGGTCCAGCAACAGGGGATCAAGCCATTGGAACTGAGGGCGGGACGAAGACATGCGCGGACTCCTGCAATATCGAAGTGATGATTTTGCATGCTACCGGCATGCCTCACACCATGCAAACGATATAAACTGAGCAATCTGTGATTTTTAATCACTCATTAATTATTCCACCATGCGCAAACGCCTGCCCAGCACCACGGCGCTCCAGGCCTTCGAGGCCGCCGCCCGCCATCAGAGCTTCACCCATGCCGCCCAGGAGCTGTCCCTGACCCAGGGGGCCATCTGCCGCCAGATCGCCAGCCTGGAAGCGTTTGTCGGCGTGCCCCTGTTCGACCGCGTCCGGCGCGGCGTGCGCCTGACCGATGCCGGTGAACGTTATGGCCGGCTGGTGCGCCGCCAGCTGGACACCATCGAACGCGACACCCTGGCCATCATGGCGCATCAGGGCGGCGGCGTGGTAGACCTGGCGGTCGTGCCGACCTTCGCCACCCGCTGGCTGCTGCCCCGGCTGGCCGACCCCCAGGCCCGCAGCCTGGGGTTGCAGGTGAATATGTCGACCCGTACCCGGCCGTTTCTGTTCGACGACACGGAATTCGATGCCGCCATTTATTCCGGCGACCCCGGCTGGCCCGGCACGCAGGCGTACTTTCTGATGCGCGAGAATCCGATGCCGGTCTGCAGCCCCCGGCTGGCCAACGGCCCGCTGGACGCCGCCGCCATCGCCGCCTTGCCCTTGCTGCAGCAAAGCACACGACCCGCCGCGTGGCGCGACTGGTTCGCCTCGGCGGGCGTGGCGGCGCCTGCCGACATGGCCGGCATGCGGCTGGAACTGTTTTCCATGCTGTCCCAGGCGGCGGCGGACGGCCTGGGCGTGGCACTGATTCCGCCCTTTCTGATCCAGCAAGAACTGGACTGCGGCGATCTGCACATCCTGAACCCGCACAGCGGCCCGATGCAAAGGGCCTTTCATCTGATCGTGCCAGAACGCAAGACCGCCCTGCCCGCCCTGGTGCAATTTCGCGATTGGCTTTGTGCCCAGGCGCAGTCCGACAGACCGCACCCAGGCGATACGGCTACAGCGCCTGCGCCGCCTGATCCAGGGACTGCGCGAAGCGGTCCGCCAGTAGATTGACTTGCGCCTCGGTGATGATCAACGGCGGGCAGAACGCCAGGCTATCCTGGATGCCGCGCAGAATCAGCCCATTGGCCTGCGCCTGCCGCACCACGGCTGCCCCGGCCTTGCCCAGCGGATCAAAGGGCGTGCGGCCAGCCTTGTCCGCCACCAGCTCCACCGCTGCAATCAAGCCGACGCCGCGCACTTCCCCGACCAGGCGATGGCCGGACAGTTCGCGCAGGCGACGCTGCAGGACGGCGCCGACGGCAGCGGCATTCTCGACCAGGCCGCGCTCTTCGATGATGCGGATGTTTTCCAAAGCCACCGCCGTCGCCACCGGGTGCCCGCTGGCCGTGTAGCCATGGCCAAATGAACCCAGCTCGCCGCTGTGGCGGATCAGGACGGATGCGACCCTTTCATTCATCAACACCGCCGCCAAAGGCTGATAGGACGAAGTCAGCTGTTTGGACAAGGTCATGAAATCGGGCTCGATGCCGAAGCGTTCCGAGGCGAACATCTGGCCCGTGCGCCCAAAGCCGGTGATGACTTCGTCGGCGATCACCAGCACGTCGTATTTGCGGCAGACCGCCTGCATCTTCGGCCAATAGGCCTCGGGAGGCACGATCACGCCGCCCGCGCCCATGACAGGTTCGCCGATGAAAGCCGCCACGGTGTCGGGGCCTTCCTTCAGGATCAGCGCCTCCAGCTCAGCCGCCAGGCGGTCGCCGAACGCAGCTTCCGTTTCGCCCGGCAGCCCTTCACGGTACCAATGCGGGCAACGCACATGCCGGATCTGCGGCAGCGGCAGATCAAAGCTGCGGTGATTGCCGGCCAGTCCGGTCAGACTGGCCGATGCCACGGTCACGCCATGGTAGCCGCGTTCGCGGGCGATGATTTTTTTCTTTGCCGGACGGCCCAGCGCATTGTTGTAGTACCAGACCATCTTGACGATGGTGTCGTTGGCTTCGGACCCGGAATTGGTAAAGAAAGCCTGGGCCATGCGCCCGCCCGTCAGGCTGATCAATTTTTCGGCCAGCTCGATCGAAGGGATGTTCGATTTATGGGTGAAGGTGTGATAGAAGGGCAGACGCTGCATCTGCTCGTAGGCCACCTGCGCCAGCCGAGGTTCGCTGAAGCCAACCGCCACGCTCCAGAGCCCGGCCATGCCCTCGATATACTGCTTGCCTTCCGTGTCGTACACATGGATTCCGTCGCCGCGATCCATGATGCAGGGGCCCTCCTCCCGGTGCCGCTGGGCATTGGTGTAGGAATGGAACTGATAGGCCACATCGTCGTGGGCCAGGCTGTCACGTGTACTCATCGCGGATTCCCTTTGGGACAAAGTTAAAGATAAGCGCCGACCACGCGGGCAAGCGTGTCGAAGGCGGGCCGGATGTCTTCCGGGCTGACCCCGGCATAACCCAGCAAAAGGCCGGGACGGGCATGTGTCCGTTCCAGGTAGTAAGTGCTCAGGGCGCGCGTCACCACCCCCTGTTGCAAGGCGTCGCGCACCACCAGGGTGTCATCCACGCCATCGGGCAAAGCCAGGATCAGGTGCAGGCCGGCATCGCCGCCGATGATCTCCAGCGTCTGATCGAAATGCCGATGGATTTCGTCGATCAGGCAGGCGCGGCGCTCGGCATAACGGCGCCGGACGCGGCGGATATGCTGGGCCAAATGCCCCTCGCGCAGGAACTCGGCCAGCACCGCGTGGTTCATCATGTTGCCCTCGCGATACAGTTCGGCCACGGCATTGGCAAAGGCATCCGCCAGGGGTTCGGGCACCACCATGAAGCCGACCCGCAAGCCGGGACACAGCGTTTTGCTGAAACTGCCCGCATACAGCACGCGCCCGGACTCATCCATGCCCTGCAAGGACGCCAGCGGCCGCGTGCCGTAGCGGAATTCGCTGTCGTAGTCGTCCTCGATGATCCAGCAGGACACCTGGCGCGCATATTCCAGCAGCATGCGCCGCCGCGCCAGGCTCATCACCATGCCCAGCGGATACTGGTGCGAAGGCGCCACCACGATCAGGCGCGGCGGACGGGCATATTCGGCTTCGCCAGGCCAGATGCCTTCCGCATCGACGCGCACCGGCACCAGACGCAGGCCGGCAGTCAGCAGCAGATTGCGCACCCCCCAATAGGCGGGCTCTTCGATCCAGACCGTATCGCCCGGATCGCACAGCAGTCGGGCGGCCACGTCGATGCCCTGGTGAATGCCGGTCGTCATGACGACCTGCTGGGCGGAACTGCGCACCGCGCGCACGCTGCCGAGGTAATCCGAAATCGCCTGGCGGACGGGGCCATAGCCACCGGCGGGGGCATACCGCATCAGATCCCAGGGTTCGCTGCGCCACAGGCGATTCTGAATCCTGGACCAGGTTTTCAGCGGAAATTCCCGCACATCCGGAATCCCCGGCATAAAGGCGCCCGCCTGCAGATTGGAGAACCCCAACCGCGATACCAGTCCACGTCCTCGACGCGACAAATGATGCACACCGTCCGGATGGGCCGCCTCCTGGGCGAGCGTGTCCTCCGGCGCGGCGGGAGCATCCAGCAGATCCTGGCTGATGTCCTGAACATAGGTGCCGCGGCCTACGCCAGCGCGCACATAGCCTTCCTCGGACAACTGCTCGTACACCTGCAGCACCGTATTGCGCGCGATCCCCAGATCAGCAGCCAGATCCCGGGACGACGGCAGGCGGGAACCCGCCGTCAGACGGCCTTCCAGAATGGCTCTACAGATCAACTGATACAAACGACGATAGGCAGGACTATCCCCTAGGCTATCGAAGTGCTGGAGCAACCATTCAGAGAGAATAAAGGATTCCAAATTGGCTCCATTGATTTTATTTAAATGGGTCTATTTGATAAACCAAAAGATCAGTATAGTGAAAAAAAATCAGCGCGGAAATACCCCGCCAATCTGGAGACAAACATGACAGACCTGAATCAGGACTGGCAGCGGCGCAAAAACACCGCCATTCCCAACGGCATCGGCATCACTTGCGATTTCTATGCCAAACGCGCCCTGAACGCGGAATTGTGGGACGTGGAAGGCCGCCGCTACATCGACTTCGCCGCCGGCATCGCCGTGGCCAACACGGGACACTGCCACCCCCGCATCGTGCAGGCGATCCGCGACCAACTCGACGCCTTCACCCACACGGCTTTTCAGGTCGCGCCCTACGGCTCGTATGTCCAGCTGGCTGAACGCCTCAATCGCCTGACGCCAGGCAGCTACGCCAAAAAGACCGCCTTTTTCACCACCGGCGCCGAAGCGCTGGAAAACGCCGTCAAGATCGCCCGCGCCGCGACGGGCCGCACCGGCGTCATCGCCTTTTCCGGCGCATTCCATGGCCGCACTTTCATGGGCATGGCGCTGACCGGCAAGGTCGCCCCCTACAAACAGGACTTCGGCCCGCTGCCCGCCGAGGTCTATCACATCCCCTTTCCCTGCGCCCTGGATGGCGTGACGGTGCAGGATTCCCTGAAGGCGCTGGATCTGCTGTTCAAGGCCGACATCAGCCCCAAACGGGTCGCCGCCATCGTCATCGAACCGGTTCAGGGCGAAGGCGGCTTCAATGTCGCGCCGCCAGAATTGCTGCAGGCCTTGCGCCAGCGCTGCGACGAGCACGGCATCCTGCTGATCGCCGACGAGGTCCAGACCGGCTTTGCCCGCACCGGCAAGATGTTCGCCATCGAACACTCCGGCGTGACACCCGACCTGATCACCATGGCCAAAAGTCTGGCAGGCGGCATGCCGCTGTCAGGCGTGTGCGGCCGGGCGGAACTGATGGACGCAGCCCCGCGCGGATCGCTGGGCGGCACATACGCAGGCAACCCGCTGGCCATCGCCGCCGCCCTGGCGGTACTGGACATCATCGACGACGAAGGGCTGATCGCCCGCGCAGACATGCTGGGCCGCCGCCTGAAACTGGCGCTGGCAGAGCGCAAACACCCCCGCATCGCCGATATCCGCGGACTGGGCGCCATGGTCGCCGCCGAATTCCGTCACCCGGATGGCCGCCCCGACCCCGACACAGCCGCCGGCATCCAGCGGCGCGCCCTGGAACACGGCCTGATCCTGCTGACCTGCGGCGCTTACGGCAACGTCATCCGCTTTCTGTTCCCCCTGACAATCCCGGATGGCCTGCTGGACGACGGTCTGGCTATCCTAATGGATGCCATGGCTGCATAAGCCTGAACCACCCCGATCACCCGCCCCCCCCGGAGACCGCCCCTGATGTCTGCCGTTACCTCCCCCGAACCCCTGGTCCGATTCCAGGGCGTCCAGAAATCCTATGACGGAAGTCATCTGGTCGTCCGGGATCTCAACCTCGATATCTATCCCGGCGAATTCCTGTCGCTGCTGGGTCCGTCAGGGTCCGGCAAGACCACCTGCCTGATGATGCTCGCCGGTTTTGAATCCCCAACCCAGGGAGACATACTGCTCGAAGGACGCCGCCTGAACGACGTGCCGCCCCACCACCGCAACCTGGGCATGGTGTTCCAGAACTACGCCCTGTTTCCCCACATGACGGTGGAACGCAACCTGGAATACCCCCTGAAGGTCCGCAAAATGCCTGCATCCCAACGCGCGCAGCGTGTCCACGACGCGCTGTCCATGGTGCAGATGCAGGATTTTGCCAAACGCTATCCCGCGCAGCTATCGGGCGGCCAGCAGCAACGCATCGCCCTGGCGCGCGCCCTGGTGTTCGAACCCAAGATCGTGCTCATGGACGAACCATTGGGCGCGCTGGACAAACAGCTGCGCGAACACATGCAGCTCGAACTCAAGGCGCTGCACCGGAAACTGGGCATCACCTTTGTCTATGTCACCCACGACCAGAGCGAAGCCCTGACCATGAGCAACCGCATTGCGGTCTTCAACCAGGGCATCATCCAGCAGGTCTGCAGCGCCGACACGCTATACGAATCTCCCAATAATCGCTTCGTGGCCGGATTCGTAGGCGACAGCAACCAGTTCCCCGGCACCGTCCGCGCCCGGGACGGCGACTGGTGCGACGTGGAAATCACCGGCGGCCCGCAGCTGCGCGGCCTCAATGTCCAGGGCCTGGACGCCGGCAGCGCCTGTGTCATCGCCATGCGCCCCGAACGCATCCAGCCCGCTGCCGCGGACGGCCCCAACAGCTTTCATGCCAGCGCCGTCGATGAAGTCTATTTCGGCGATCACGTCCGCCTGCGCTGCCGCCTGGGCGACAGCGATACCTTTTTCGTCAAAATGCCCCTGGCCGCGGATGCCGGGATGCACACCCAGGGCGCCCGCATCCCGCTGCGGATCGACCCTGAACACGTCCGTGTTTTCCTCCCCTGAAGCCTCACACCACACTAATACCACAGGAGACATTCCATGAAAAAACAGACCCTTCTGACGGCGCTCGCCGTCACAGTCCCCCTGGCGCTGTTCCAGACCCCCACTCAGGCGCGTGACCTGACGGTGGTCAATTTTGGCGGCGCCAACGGCGACGCCCAAACGGCCGCCTTCATCCAGCCGTTCGAAAAAGAAACCGGCACCAAGATCATCCCCGTGGCCTATAACGGCGAACAGGCCAAGGTCAAGGCCATGGTCCAGTCCAACAACGTCGTCTGGGACGCCGTCGAGGTCGAGACCGGCGACCTGGGCCGCGGCTGTGACGAAGGCCTGTACGAAAACATCGATTGGGCATCCATCCTGAACAAGGGCGACATGGTGCGCGGCGCCCTGATGTACTGCGGAGTGGGCACCTTCGTCTGGTCCACGGCGCTGGCCTACAACGCCGACAAGCTCAAGACCGCGCCCACCGGCTGGGCCGACTTCTGGGACGTCAAGAAATTTCCCGGGAAACGCGGCCTGCGCAAAGGCGCCCATTACAACGTCGAATTCGCGTTGATGGCCGACGGCGTGCCCACAGAAGATGTCTACAAGGTGCTGGCAACCCCCGAAGGCGTAGACCGCGCCTTCAAGAAACTCGACGAACTCAAGCCCCACATCCAATGGTGGGAAGCCGGCGCCCAGCCGCCGCAAATGTTGTCGGCCGGCGACGTGGTGATGTCAGCCGCCTATAACGGACGCATCGACGCCGCACAACGCGAAGGCCAGCCCCTGAAGGTTGTCTGGAACCAAAGCGTCTACGACTTCGACTATTGGGTCATCCCTGTCGGATCTACCAACAAGGACAAGGCGATCGAGTTCATCCGCTACGCCAGCTCGCCCAAGGCCCAGGCCGCCTACTCGCAGCACATCGCCTACGGCCCGGTCAGCAAGCAAGCCATCGGCATGCTCAGCCCGGACGTCCTGGCCAATGTGCCCAATTCGCCGGCCAACGCACGCAACGCCCTGTTCAATAATCTCGAATTCTGGACCGACCACGGCGAAGAACTCGAACAGCGCTTCACGGCCTGGGCCGCCCGCTGATCCCGCATACGGGGTGGCCTGATGGCCATCCCGTCCCTTTTCACGTCAGGATACTGCCATGGACACGACCTTTGACGATCCCGCCGCCATCCGGCGCTCGATGCAAGCCGCCCAGCGAAAGAAAACCTGGCGCGCGATGTTGCTGGTCGGCCCCCTGGCCGTATTCCTGCTGATTGTTTTCATCATCCCCATCGCATCCCTGCTGACGCGTGCCGTCGACAATCCCGAAGTCATCGACACCCTGCCCCACACGCTGCAGGCCCTGTCCGACTGGGACGGCAGCAGCCAGCCGCCGGATGCGGCTTTCCAGGCCCTGGCACAGGACCTGGGCAATGCCAAAAGCACCCCTGCCGCCGGCGAATTGGCGCGGCGGCTGAATTACGAAATCTCGGGCTACCGGTCGCTGATCTTCAAGACACTGCGCCGCCTGCCTTTTCCGGCCGCAGATGCGGCCGACGCGCGCACACGGCTGATCGACCTGGACAAGCGTTGGGCCGATCCCGCGTACTGGGCAGTCATCGCCAGCAACGATAAGTCCTGGACCCCCTACTACCTGCTGACCTCCCTGGACCTCAAACTGGACGCCAAGGGCAGCATCGTATCCGTCCCGCCGGACACTTCGGCCTTCCAGGAAATTTTTTCACGCACGTTCATCATCAGCGCAATCGTCACCCTGATCGCGCTCGCCCTGGGCTACCCCCTGGCTTACTGGATCACACGCCTGCCTAAACGCCGGGCGAATCTGGTCCTGATCTGCATCCTGATTCCCTTCTGGACATCCGTGCTGGTGCGCATCGCCGCGTGGGTGGTCCTGTTGCAACGCGAAGGCCTGATCAACAGCGCCCTGAGCGGACTGGGGCTGATCGATCAGCCGCTGCCCCTGCTCTTCAACCGCCTGGGCGTCTATATCGCCATGGTCCATATCCTGCTGCCCTTCATGGTGCTGCCCCTGTACAGCGTCATGCAATCGGTGCCGCCCACCTACCAGCGGGCCGCGATATCCCTGGGCAGCCACCCTTTCGCCGCTTTCTGGCGCATCTATGTCCCGCAAACCTACCCGGGCATCGCCGCCGGGTCCCTGCTGGTGTTCATCATCGCCATCGGCTACTACATCACGCCGGCCCTGCTGGGCGGCGCGGCGGACCAGATGATCAGCTACTACGTCGCCTATTTCACCAACCAGACCATCAACTGGGGCATGGCCAGCGCGCTGGGACTGATTCTGCTGGCAGGTACGCTGGTGCTCTACGCCTTGTACCGCAGGATCTCCGGCAAGGAACTGGCACTGAATTAACACACGGACCCCGAACATCGGAACCGCCGCCGGCCGCACGCCACGCGGTTCCCTCTTTGAAGGCCTGAAGGACGATCATGTTCAACCCGGAATTCCCCCCCTACCTGTCCCTGACCGAACGCATCTGGCATTACGCGCTGCGCATCCTGTGCGCGCTGATCCTGCTGTTTCTGCTGCTGCCGGTCCTGGTCATCATCCCCCTGTCGTTCAACCAGGGATCGATGCTGCTCTATCCGATCGACGGCTTTTCCTTGCGCTGGTACACGGCCCTGTTCCAATCCGACGAATGGGCAAGAGCCACCACCAACAGCTTCATCGTGGCCCCCGCCGCTACGGTGCTGGCGACCGTGCTGGGGACGCTGGCGGCAGCCGGCCTGCATCGCACGCAATTTCGCGGCAAGGGCTTGTTGATGTCGATTCTGATTTCACCCATGATCGTGCCGCTGGTCGTCACCGGCCTGGGCATCTATCTGTTTTTCGCCCCCTATGGGCTGGTCAACAGCTACACCGGCCTGATTCTGGCGCTGGCGGCGATCGGCGCACCCTTTGTGGTGACCACGGTATCCGCCACGCTACAGGGCTTCGACCCCAATCTGCTGCGCGCCAGCTACAGCCTGGGGGCCGGTCCCATCCGCACGTTCTTTCGCGTCACGCTGCCCATCATCGCCCCCGGCGTGATCGCCGGCGCCTTGTTTGCCTTTGCCACGGCTTTCGATGAAATCGTGATCACGCTGTTCCTGGCCGGCCCCGAGCAAGTCACGCTGCCGCGCCAGATGTTCACCGGCATCCGCGAAAACATCAGTCCCATCATCGCGGCGGTGGCAACCATCCTGATTCTGTTCTCAACCACCCTGCTGCTGGTGCTGGAATGGCTGCGCGGCCGGGCTGCTGCCAAAATGACTCAGGCGACCCCTCAATAACCGGAGCCGCCTGATAGGCACAGCCACAATATTGCCTAGAGTTGCGCCAGCGCCTGCCGGATCTGTTCCAGCTGCGCCGCCGGGCAACGCGCCCAGCATCGGCCATCGGATTCCAAACTGACCAGCCCCTGGGCATCGATCGGCATCACCGACAGATCCGCCTGGGCCAGCTGGCGGCCAAGCTGATTGAGCAACTTGGGATCCTCGAAGGGTTCGGACAGCAGCAGTTCAACACCATCGGCGGCAAACAGGCGCTGCCGGAAAAAACCATTCTCATCCCTGAAAGATGCCAACCGCGCCTTGTCAGCCTTGCCGGCACCGCTGGCTTTTTTAGCGCTGGGCGCCACGGCCGGCTGGCGCAGACCGACGGCCTCGCGCAAGCGATCCATCAAAGGCAGCGCCACGCGCCGCGCCTTGCTGGCGCCGGTCTGCAGAACGTCCTCGATGCGCTCGGGGTGCGCCATCAAGTCGGCGTACTGCGCCCGCATGGGGCCGATCTGAGCTTCAATCTGTTCGCACAGCGCCTGTTTGGCGTCCCCCCAGGCCAGCCCGCCTTCCAGGGCTGCGCGGAAATCGGCCGCCTGTGGATGACTGGAAAACGCCCGGTACAGCGTATACAGGGGCGAGCCCTCGGCATCCTTGGGTTCGCCCGGCAGCCGCGAATCCGTCACGATCTGCGCGACGGCAGCCTTCAGGGCCTTGGCGCCACCCTCGAACAGCGGGATCGTATTGTTGTAGCTCTTGGACATCTTGCGTCCGTCCAGGCCGGGCAGCGTGGCGACATCTTCGTCAATCTGGACTTCGGGCAGGATGAACAGGTCCTTGCCCCGGCCATACAGGTGATTGAAGCGCTGGGCGATATCGCGCGCCATTTCCAGATGCTGGATCTGATCGCGCCCCACCGGCACCCGATGCGCATTGAACATCAGGATGTCGGCGGCCATCAGCACAGGATAGGAAAACAGACCCATGGTGATGCCATCATCCGGATCGACGCCCTTGAGTCCGTTGGCGTCGACCGATGCCTTGTAGGCATGCGCCCGGTTCATCAAGCCTTTGGCGGTCACGCAGGTCAGCATCCAGCAGAGTTCCGGGATTTCCGGCACATCCGACTGGCGGTAAAACGTCACCCGGTCCGTATCCAGGCCGGCGGCGATCCAGGTGGCGGCGATTTCCATGCGCGACTGCGCCACGCGGGCGGGATCGGCGCACTTGATCAAGGCATGGAAATCCGCCAGAAAGAAAAAGGCGTCCACGCCCGGTTCGATGCTGGACTGGATGGCCGGGCGGATAGCCCCGGCATAATTGCCCAGATGAGGGGTGCCGGACGTGGTGATGCCGGTCAGAACCCGGCTGGTCGCCGGCGCATTCACGGAAGAATTCATCTGCATGCCTGATATTCGGATGGAAGGATGCCCGGCCGGGGGCCTTACAGCACCACAGCCGCCCGACGGGTCTCTGCCAGGTATTCCCGCGACTGCATCTCCATCAGCCGGGACACCGTGCGGGTAAACTCATTGGACATCGGACCCTGAGTATAAAGTTCATCGGCCGGACACTGGGCCGACAGGATCAATTTCACCTTGTGGTCGTACAGCACATCCACCAGCCACGTGAAGCGCCGCGCCTCGGATGCCTGACGCGGCGCCATGCGCGGCACGTCCGACACGATGATCGTCTGGAAACGATCCGCCAGATCCAGATAATCGTTTTGCGAACGCGGCGTGCCGCACAGGGCCATGAAATCGAACCAGACCACGGCCCCGGCCAGGGCCACGGCCTGGATTTCACGGTTCTCGATCAGCAGCACCGGCTTTTGTTCGGCCGTATCGGCCAATCGTTCAAACGCGGAACGCAGCTCGTCATACGTGGCGGCTACGATGGGTGTGATGTAGCTGCGCAATTGCGCCAGAGTGCGGCGGCGGTAATCCACCCCCGCATCCACATTCAGGATGTCCATTTTTTCCTGGATCAAGGCGATCGCCGGCAAAATCCGGTCACGATGCAGGCCATCGGGATACAGGGTGGACGGTTCGTAGTTCGACGTCATCACGAACGATGTCCCGTATTCGAACAACCGCAGCAACAGCCGGTACAGGATCATGGCATCGGCCACGTCAGAGACGTGGAATTCGTCGAAGCAGATCAGGCGATAGCGCTTGGCGATATTCCGGGCGACATGGTCCAGGGGGTCGGACTCGCCGCTGACGGCACGGATCTCCCGATGCACGCCGCGCATGAATTCATGGAAGTGCAGACGGACCTTGCGCTTGACGGGTACCGTCAGATAAAAAGCGTCCATCAGAAAGCTCTTGCCGCGCCCGACCCCGCCCCACAGATACACGCCCTGGGGCACATCCGGGTGCAGAAAGAGTTTCTTCAATCGGCTGGATCGCTGCCGCTTGAATTCGATCCAGTCGTCATAGTATTGCTGCAAGCGCACGACGGCTGCGTGCTGGGCTTCGTCTGCGACGAAGCCCCGTTCACGCAGCGCCTGCGCGTAATACGCGCTGACATCCATCGAACGACTACAGATTCAGCGTGCGCTTGTCCACCGCCAAAGCGGCTTCCTTGACGGCTTCGGACAGCGTCGGGTGCGCATGGCAGATCCGGGCGATGTCTTCGGCAGCGCCGCGGAATTCCATGATGGTGACGGCTTCGGCGATCAGTTCGGAGGCCATCGGGCCGACGATATGCACGCCCAGGACCTCGTCGGTCTTGGCGTCGGCCAGGATCTTGACGAAGCCGGTCGTATCGCCCAGCGCACGCGCGCGGCCATTGGCCATAAAGGGGAAAGATCCGGCCTTGTAGTCGCGGCCTTCGGCCTTCAGAGCCTGCTCGGTCTTACCGACCCAGGCGACTTCAGGCGAGGTGTAGATCACCCAAGGAATGGTGTCGAAATTGACATGCCCGTGCTGACCGGCGATGCGTTCCGCCACGGCCACGCCTTCTTCTTCAGCCTTGTGCGCCAGCATCGGGCCGCGCACCACGTCGCCCACCGCCCAGACATTGGCCAGATTGCTGCGGCAATCCTCGTCGACGACCACAAAGCCGCGCTCATCCAGCTTCAGACCCACGACATCCGCGCCCAGGCCTTGGGTATTGGGCACCCGGCCGATGGAGACGATCAGCTGATTGACGGAGAGCTTCTGTTCGGCGCCCGCGGCATCCGTGTACTGGATGTTGACGCCCTTGCCGGAGGCCTTGACCTCGCCGATGCGCACGCCGGTCTGGATGTCCAGACCCTGCTTGTTCAAGGCCTTCTGGGCTTCCTTGGCCACATCGCGGTCCACCGCGCCCAGGAAATCGGGCATGGCTTCCAGGATGGTGACTTCGGAACCCAGGCGACGCCAGACGCTGCCCATTTCCAGGCCGATCACCCCGGCGCCGATGATGCCCAGTTTTTTGGGCACGGCCGGGATGCGCAAGGCGCCGTCATTGGACAGGACATGTTCCTCGTCGAACGGCAGGCCCGGCAATTCGCGGGCGCTGGACCCGGTGGCCACGATGACGTGACGGCCTTCCAGGTCTTCTTCGGTTTTGCCGGCCACCTTGACGGACCAGCCGAAATCGGTCTTGGCCGCCAGCGAGCCGGTGCCGTGGAAAAAGGACACCTTGTTCTTTTTGAACAGGTACAGGATGCCTTCGTTGTTCTGCTTGACCACCGTATCCTTGCGACCGACCAGCTTGGCCAGGTCCAGGCTGACGCCCTTGGCCGTGATGCCGTGATCTGCAAAATGATGGTTCAGTTGTTCGTAGTGTTCGGACGACTGCAGCAACGCCTTGGACGGAATGCAGCCCACATTGGTGCAGGTGCCGCCAGGGGCGGGTTTACCGGCGGCGTTGGACCAGGCGTCCACGCACGCCACGGCCAGGCCCAGCTGGGCCGCGCGAATAGCGGCGATATAGCCACCAGGGCCGGCGCCGATCACGATTACATCAAATTGTTTTGCCATGCTTTTCTCTCAAAACGACGCACCCCGAAGGGTGCGTACTGGATACCATCGAAACCGCTGATCAGACGCTCAGCAACAGGCGCTGCGGATCTTCCAGGGCTTCTTTCATCGCAACCAGGGCCAACACGGCTTCGCGGCCGTCGATGATGCGGTGGTCATAGGATAGCGCCAGATAGTTCATCGGACGGATCACGACCTGGCCGTTTTCAGCCACCGGGCGATCCTTGGTGGCGTGAATGCCCAGGATAGCCGACTGCGGCGGATTGATGATCGGGGTGGACAGCATCGAGCCGAACACGCCGCCGTTGGAGATCGAGAACGTCCCGCCGGTCAGCTCATCCAGAGTCAGCTTGCCGTCCTGGGCGCGGCGACCGAAATCGGCGATCTGTTTTTCGATGTCGGCCAGCGACAGCTGGTCGGCATTGCGCAAGATCGGCACCACCAGGCCGCGCGGGCTGCCCACGGCCACACCGATGTCGAAATAACCGTGGTAGATGATGTCCTTGCCATCCACCGAGGCGTTGACGACCGGGTAGCGCTTGAGCGCCGCCACGGCGGCCTTGACGAAGAAGGACGTGAAGCCCAGCTTGACGCCGTGTTCCTTCTCGAAGGCTTCTTTGTATTTCTTGCGCAGGTCCATGATGGCCTGCATATTGACCTCGTTGAAGGTCGTCAGGATGGCGTTTTCAGTCTGCGACTGGATCAGGCGTTCGGCCACGCGGGCGCGCAGGCGGCTCATGGGCACGCGCTGTTCCGGACGACCGTCCAGGCTGACCGGCACCGGGGCCGCCGGCGTCGCAGGCGCAGGCGCCGCTGCCGCGTTCAGTGCATCACCCTTGGTGACACGACCGGCACGACCGGTGCCTTCGACCGTGGCGGGATCAATGCCCTTTTCGGACAGGATCTTGCCCGCAGCCGGCGATGCGGCCGAGGACTTGGCCGCAGGCGCAGCAGCAACCGGCGCAGCGGCAGCGGGGGCGGCTTCGACCTTGGCGGCAGCCGGTGCAGCCTTGGCAGCCGTATCGATACGCGCCAGGACTTCGCCCGAGGTCACGGTGCTGCCGTCGCCCTTGACGATCTCGGACAACACGCCCGAGGCAGGGGCCGGCACTTCCAGGACGACCTTATCGGTTTCGACTTCAATCAGGATCTCGTCGGCTTCGACGGCTTCGCCAGGCTGTTTTTTCCAGTTCAGCAAGGTGGCTTCGGAAATGGATTCGGAAAGCTGGGGAACGAGAACTTCGGTAATGGCCATAATATTTTCCGGTATATCTGTCTTTGAGTTTGTCGGTTTATTTGATCAGCGAAAAGCTTTTCAACTTAGGGGCGAAGGCTTGCTCGATCAGGGCGCGCTGCTGTTCCTGATGCTTTGCCATATAGCCCACTGCCGGCGACGCCGAGGCCTGACGGCCGGCATAGCCCAGTTTCTGGCCATCGTTCATGTTTTCGTACAGGTGATGCTGCACGTAGAACCATGGCCCCTGATTCTGGGGTTCGTCCTGCACCCAGACAAGTTCCTTTGCGTTTTCGTATTTCTGCAGTTCAGTCTGGAAGGACTTGTGCGCAAAGGGGTACAGCTGCTCGATACGCAGGATGGCCACGTCCTTGCGGCCTTGTTCATCACGCGCATGGACCAGATCGTAGTAGACCCTGCCGGAACACACCAGCACGCGCTGGACGTCCGCCGGCACGATATCGGCATTGGCCTCGCCCATCACCGGCTGGAAAGTGCCGGTCGCCAGATCGTCCAGGGAAGACGTTGCGCTCTTGTTGCGCAACAGCGATTTGGGCGTGAGGATGACCAGCGGCTTGCGGAATTGGCGGATCATCTGGCGGCGCAGCACGTGGAAGATCTGCGCCCCGTTGGTGGGCTGCACGACCTGCATATTGTTGTCGGCGCACAGCTGCAGGAAGCGTTCGATCCGGGCGGACGAGTGTTCCGGCCCCTGGCCTTCGTAGCCATGCGGCAACATCAGCACCAGACCGCAGGCGCGGCCCCATTTGGCTTCGCCCGACGCGATGAATTGGTCGATGACGACCTGCGCCCCGTTGGCGAAGTCGCCGAACTGGGCTTCCCAGATGGTCAGGATATTGGGTTCCGCCGTAGCGTAGCCGTATTCGAAGCCCAGCACGGCGGCTTCGGACAGCACCGAGTCGATGACCGTGAAAGGCGCCTGCCCGTCCGAGACATTTTGCAGCGGAATATAGGAACCCGCATCCCAGCGTTCGCGCTTTTGATCATGCAGCACGGCGTGGCGGTGCGTAAACGTGCCGCGCCCGGAATCCTGACCCGTGATACGGATGGCATAACCATTGGCCACCAGCGTGGCAAAGGCCAGGTGTTCGCCCATGCCCCAATCGATCGGGTGTTCGCCGCGCGCCATCGCCAGACGGTCATTCAGCAGCTTGTTCACCAAGGGGTGGACCGTGAAGCCTTCGGGCACTTGGGTCAGCTTTTCACCGATGCGGGTCAATTCAGCCAGCGGCACGCCGGTATCGGCATGATCGGTCCATTTGGCGCCCAGGAAAGGCGACCAGTCGGTGGCGTATTTGTTTTTGTAGTCAGTCAGGACGGGTTCGACCGTGCGCTGGCCGTCTTCCATCAGCTGGCGGTAATCCTTGACCATCTGGTCGGGCTCGCCCTCGGCCAGGGCGCCTTGGGCCACCAAGCGATCCGCGTACAGCTTGCGGGTGCCCGGATGGGTGCCGATGCTCTTGTACATCAGCGGCTGCGTCAAGGACGGGGTGTCCTGTTCGTTGTGGCCCAATTTGCGGAAGCAGACGATGTCCACCACCACATCATGGCCGAACTGCTGGCGGTAATCCAGCGCCAGTTTCGTGGCGAAGACCACGGCTTCGGGATCGTCGCCGTTGACGTGAAAGACCGGGGCTTCGATCATCTTGACCACGTCCGAGCAATACAGCGTGGAACGCGTATCGCGCGGATCGGAAGTCGTGAAGCCGATCTGGTTGTTGATGACGATGTGCAGCGTGCCGCCGGTGCCGTAACCGCGCGTCTGCGCCAGGTTCAGGGTTTCCATGACCACGCCCTGACCGGCAAAGGCCGCGTCGCCATGCACCAGCACGGGCAGCACCTGGTCGCCACGCTCGTCGGCGCGACGGTCCTGACGGGCGCGCACACTG
This sequence comes from Castellaniella sp., assembly GCF_034675905.1. Lineage (GTDB taxonomy): Bacteria > Pseudomonadota > Gammaproteobacteria > Burkholderiales > Burkholderiaceae_B > Castellaniella. Next base: position 124,847 of record NZ_JAUCCV010000004.1, read on the forward strand.
CCTTCGACCACGGGATTGACGATTTCCAGGTGCGAGGGGTTGAATGCCAGCGACAAATGCAGCGGGCCGCCGCGCGTCGAGAGGTCGCTGGAAAAGCCGTTGTGGTATTTGACGTCGCCGTCGCTCAGGGCCTGGCTGTGCTTGCCTTCGAATTCGGCAAACAGGTCGCCGGGCATCTTGCCCATGATGTTGACCAGCAGGTTCAGGCGACCTCGGTGCGCCATGCCGACCACGATTTCCTGCACGCCGTTTTCACCGGCATGGTTGACGACCTCGTCCATGGAGGCGATGAAGCTTTCGCCGCCTTCCAGGGAGAAGCGTTTCTGACCCACGTATTTGGTATGCAGGAAGCGTTCCAGGCCTTCGGCCTCGGTGACTTGCTGCAGGATGTTGCGTTTTTGCTCGACCGTGAATTCCGGCACGCCCAGGGTGGATTCCAGACGTTCCTGGATCCAGCGTTTCACGGCCGGATCGGAAATGTGCATGAATTCCACGCCGATGTTGCGGCAATAGGTATCCTGCAAGGCCTTCAGGATGTCCCGCATGGTCATCGTGTCGGCTTTGGTGAAATAGGTATTCGTCGCCGAATAGATCTGATCCAGGTCGGCTTCGGACAGGCCGTAGAAGGTCGGGTCCAGTTCCGGAATGGCCGGACGGTCGCGGCGCTTCAGCGGATCGAGCTGGGCGATGCGGGAACCCAGCGAGCGATACGCCGCAATGATGGACTGGACATAGACCTGTTTGCCGGCGATGGCCAAGGCCTGATCGGACGCCTGGGCGGGCCGCACCTGAAAGGCGTTTTCGCGCGCCCGCAGGGCAAAGGAGGCAACGATGGGGGCATGGGCTTGATCGCGGGTCGCTTCGCGGCCATCTGCCGCGGGCTGGTGTTGCAGCTGATCAAAGTAGCTGCGCCACTGATCTGGAATGGAACCCGGATTATCGAGATAATCTTCGTAGAGTTCTTCTACGTAAGGCGCATTGGCGCCGAAAAGATAGGAATTAGACTGGAGTTCTTGTTCCGTGGACATTGTGCGCTTCACCTGGCGGGTGTTTCACCCGAACGATGCAGATTGAGAAACCTTCCGCGACACGGCCAGACCGGTTAGCGGATAGCAGGGGCAGAAGGCCGAAGTACGACGCCTTGCATAAGCCGTATTAAGGCTAAAGTATACCCGTGTTGCCACGCGGGTATAAACTGACCAGCCCAAAATGCCCGGTCAATACTCACTTTCACGAGATTGGCGTTGGTATTTACAAACACTTGTGCCGATCAGGCCTCGCCCGGGTTTGATTGCGACGACACCATATCAATAAATCAGCAGGAGCACTCGTCATCATGGATCTGAAAGATGATCGCGCCAAAATGGCGCTCGATTACCACGCATTCCCGACACCCGGAAAAATTTCCGTCGTTCCCACCAAGCCGCTGGCCAACCAGGATGACCTGACGCTGGCCTATTCGCCAGGCGTCGCCATCGCCAGCATGACCATCCATGCCGAAGGCGAAGCCGCCGCCGCAAAATACACGTCGCGCGCCAACCTGGTCGGCGTCGTGACCAACGGTACCGCCGTGCTGGGCCTGGGCAATATCGGCCCGCTGGCCGCCAAGCCCGTCATGGAAGGCAAAGGCTGCCTGTTCAAGAAATTCGCCGGCATCGACGTCTTCGATATCGAACTGAACGAACACGACCCGGACAAGCTGGTGGACATCATCGCCGCCCTGGAACCCACGCTGGGCGGCATCAATCTGGAAGACATCAAGGCGCCGGAATGCTTCTACATCGAAAAGAAGTTGCGCGAGCGCATGAAGATTCCGGTTTTTCACGACGACCAGCACGGCACCGCCATCATTTCATCCGCCGCCATCCTGAACGGCCTGAAAGTCGTCAATAAGGAAATCGGCAAGGTCAAACTGGTGTGCTCCGGCGCGGGCGCGGCCGCCATCGCCTGCCTGGATCTGCTGGTCAAGCTCGGCGTCTCGCAACAGAACATCTATGTCGTCGATTCACGCGGCGTCATCTGGCAGGGCCGCGACGAGCAGATGGAACCCAACAAGGCCCGCTATGCGCAGCGCACCGACGCCCGCACCCTGGCCGACGTCTGCCAGGGCGCCGATGTGTTCCTGGGCTGCTCGGCCCCCGGCGTCCTGACGCAGGACATGGTGCGCAGCATGGCGGACCGGCCCTTCATTCTGGCGCTGGCCAACCCCGACCCGGAAATCCGCCCGGAAGACGCCAAGGCTGCCCGCCCGGACTGCATCATCGCCACCGGCCGTTCCGACTATCCCAATCAGGTCAACAACGTCCTGTGCTTCCCGTTCATCTTCCGCGGAGCCATGGACTGCGGCGCTACCGTCATCAATGAAGAGATGAAGCTGGCCTGCGTCAAGGCGATCGCCGAACTGGCCGAGGCTGAAAGCAGCGCCGAAGTCGCCGGCGCCTATGCGGACCAGGACCTGAGCTTCGGGCCGGACTACATCATCCCCAAGCCCTTTGACCCGCGCCTGATCGTCAAGGTCGCCCCTGCGGTCGCCGAAGCCGCTGCCGCCTCCGGCGTGGCGCGCCGTCCCATCCAGGACATGGACGCCTACCGGCAGTCCCTGATGAGCATCGTCTACCACTCCGGCCAGCTGATGCGCCCCCTGTTCCAGCAGGCCAAATCCGCGCCTAAGCGCGTGATCTATGCCGATGGCGAGGACGAACGCGTGCTGCGCGCCGCCCAGACGGTGCTGGACGAACAGATCGCCCACCCCATCCTGATCGGCCGCCCCAGCGTGATCGACATGCGCATCCAGAAATTCGGCCTGCGCCTGATCCCCGGCCAGAATGTTGAAATCGTGGATCCGGAAGACGACGCCCGCTTCAACGAGACCTGGTCCGCGTACTACAAATTGCGTGGACGCGAAGGCGTGACGCCCGACATCGCCAAGGCCATGGTGCGCAAGCACAATTCCCTGATCGGGGTGATGCTGTTGCAGCGCGGTGACGCCGACGCCATGATCTGCGGGGTGGCCAGCCGCTTCGACAACCAGCTGAAGTACGTGCAGGAAGTCATCGGCCTGAAATCGACAGCCCGTACCTATGCAGCCATGAACGTGCTGATGCTGCCGACTCAGACGCTGTTCATCTGCGACACGCACGTCAACGAAAACCCTGACGCCGAACAGATCGCCGACATGACGATCCTGGCTGCGGAAGAAGTCCGCCGTTTCGGCATCGTGCCGAAAATCGCCCTGCTCTCGCACTCCAATTTCGGCAGCCGCCCCACGGCATCTTCCCTGAAAATGGCCGAAGCCCGTCGGCTGATCGCCGAACGCGCCCCGGACCTGGAGGTGGATGGTGAAATGCACGCGGACTCGGCCCTGTCCGAACCGATCCGCACCAAGGCCTACCCCGACACGACCCTGAAGGGGCCGGCCAATCTGCTGATCATGCCCAATCTGGACGCCGGGAACATCACCTACAACATGCTGAAGATGACCGGCAGCCATGGCGTGGCGATGGGCCCGGTGCTGCTGGGCGCAGCCCGCCCGGTGCATATCCTGACCACCAGCTCCACGGTGCGCCGCATCATCAACATGACGGCGCTGGCCGTGGTGGATGCACAGCAGGAATCCGGCGTGACCCTCTGACGCCGCCCCTGGCGCCTGCATCAGCAACAAGGCCCGGTTCTGCCGGGCCTTGTTGCTGATGGGCTAGGATGCCCCAATGAGCGGCGCGTTTACGCTGCTGGCGCCAGCGCCTGGATTTCCTGATACAGCGCGCGCGGCACGGCGATGCCCGCCTCGCGACTGCGCTGGCGGGCCGCATAGCGACGCTGAGACGGCAGGCGTGCTCCCTGGGATTCGATCGCATCGAACAGGCTCTCCGCACGAGCCGACGCCTCGGCCGGATCGCCGAACATGGCGGGATCGAAGGCCAGGATCAGTTCTCCATGACAAGGGGATGCCCCTGCCCCGGCGTCATAGCCCAATGACTCGCTGCTGAGCCAGTCCCCGATCAAGGCGCCCGCCATCAATTCCACCATCGTCGACAGCGCCGAGCCTTTGTGTCCGCCAAACGTCAGCATGGCGCCCGCCATGACGTCCAAAGGATCCGTGGACGGTTGGCCCTGGGCATCCACGCCGCAGCCAGCCGGCAGGGGCTGGCCGCTGCGTCGATGCAATTCCAGATCGCCCCGGGCGATGGCGCTGGTGGCAAAATCAAAGACATACGGATCCCGCCCGGCTCGGGGCCAGCCAAAAGCGATCGGATTGGTGCCCAGCGCCGGCCGGCGCCCGCCCGCCGGCGCCACCCAGGCGTGGCTGGGTGTCAGGGCCAGGGCAACCAGGCCGCGCTCTGTCAGGGCTTCGATTTCAGGCCACAGCGCGGCAAAATGCACGCAATGCCGGATGACCAGCGCCCCCAGGCCATGCCGGCGGGCCGCATCCGCCAGGGGATCCAGCCCGCATTCGAAGGCCAGCGGCGCAAAGCCGAAGTCCGCATCGACGCGGACGATCGCACCTGCTCCGTCCTGCAGGCGGGGCTGCGCCGCCACATTGACCTTGCCCTTGCCGATTGTCCGGACGCAATCCAGAATCCGGTACACGCCATGGGACTGGCAATCATCGCGCTGACCGGCCAGCACCACGCGGGTGATGGCGCCCGCATGCGCTTCGCTCAGGCCATGATGGCGCAAGACGCGCATGGACAGGGATTCGATTTCCTGGGGACTCAGATACAGCATGTCAGTCATGGGGCTTTCCTCCGTACAGCCAAACCTGCTGACGGTACACGCAAGCCACGGCCAGGGCAAGCCTGCAGCGTCTTTCGTCCCTGCCCCGCCTTGTCACGCGCCGTGCTGGTGGCTGCCCCATGAAAAACGGGCCTGACGGCCCGGTTTTCATGACGGCTGCTGTAATACCGCAGTCAGACTACTTGATGTCGCGCACCGCAGCGCCGGTGTACAGCTGGCGCGGGCGGCCGATCTTGTAGTTGGGATCGGACAGCATTTCATTCCACTGGGCAATCCAGCCAACCGTGCGGGCCAGGGCGAAGATCGCCGTGAAGAGCGACGTCGGGATGCCGATGGCGCGCTGCACGATGCCCGAATAGAAGTCGACGTTCGGGTAGAGCTTGCGGTCCACGAAGTACGGGTCTTCCAGGGCAATGCGCTCGACTTCCATGGCCAGCTTGAACAGCGGGTCGTTGTGCAGGCCCAGCGCGTCCAGCACTTCGCGGCAGGTTTCCTGCATCATCGTGGCGCGCGGGTCGTAGTTTTTGTAGACCCGGTGACCAAAGCCCATCAGGCGCACGCCCGAGTTCTTGTCCTTGACCTTTTCCATGAACTCGCCGACCTTGGCGATGCCGCCGTTGGCCTGGATGTTTTCCAGCATGTTCAGGCAGGCTTCGTTGGCGCCGCCGTGCGCCGGTCCCCACAGGCAGGCTACGCCGGCTGCGATCGCGGCAAACGGGTTGGTGCCCGAAGAACCGCACAGGCGGACCGTCGAGGTCGAGGCGTTCTGTTCGTGATCCGCGTGCAGGATGAAGATGCGATCCAGGGCGCGTTCGACGACTTCGTTGACCTGATAGTCGTCGCAAGGCGTGGCGAACATCATGCGCAGGAAATTGCCCGTATAGGACAGATCGTTCTTCGGGTAGATGAACGGCTGGCCCAGGGAATGCTTGTACGCCATGGCGACCAGCGTGGGCATCTTGGCGATCAAGCGAATCGCGGACACTTCGCGATGACGCGGATTGGTGATGTCCGTGGAGTCGTGATAGAAGGCCGACAAAGCGCCCACCAAGCCTGTCAGCACAGCCATCGGGTGCGCGTCGCGGCGAAAGCCCTGCAAGAAGGTATGCATCTGCTCATGCACCAGGGTGTGGTGCGTGACCAGATCATCGAAACCCTGCTTTTCCTGCTCATTGGGCAGTTCGCCGTTCATGATCAGATAGCAGATCGTCAGAAAATCACATTTCTGCGCCAGCTGGTCGATCGGGTAGCCGCGATACAGCAGCTGGCCCTTGTCACCATCGATGAAGGTGATGGCCGATTCGCAGGAAGCGGTCGCCATGAAGCCCGGATCGTAAGTGAACATCCCCGTCTGGCCGTAGAGCTTGCGAATGTCGATGACATTCGGGCCCACCGTCCCCTGGTATACGGGAAATTCAACCGACGGACTGCCATCGGAGAACGATAGCGTGGCTTTTTTATCGGATAGCTGCATGTGATTTTCCTTTAAGTTACAGCGCTTTCATTTGCTCAACGAGCCGTCGGATGTCGGGGGTGTCGTACACCCCGTCCAGATCCGACCGTCCTAACAGGACATCGAGCAATTCGTTGTCGCCCATTTCAAAAAGCTGTGTCAGCGCCCGAACATCGGTCTCGCTCAGGTGCGCTTCATGGAGATCCAGGAAGCGCGTGATGATGAGATCGTTTTCGAGCAGACCGCGGCGCGCCCGCCAGCGCAGACGTGCGCGGTCCAAATCAGTCAGATCGCCAGGCATGCGGGATTCCTATACCGTGCGCCGAACGAGCATTTCCTTGATCTTGCCGATGGCCGCCGAGGGGTTCAGCCCCTTGGGACAGACCTCGGTACAGTTCATGATCGTATGGCAGCGGAACAAGCGGTAGGGATCTTCGAGATTGTCCAGACGTTCGCCGGTGGCGCGATCACGGGAATCGGCGATGAAGCGGTAGGCCTGCAGCAGGCCGGCCGGGCCGACGAATTTGTCCGGGTTCCACCAGAAAGACGGACAGGCCGTCGAGCAGCAACCGCACAGAATGCATTCGTACAGGCCGTTGAGTTCCTCGCGTTCTTCGGGGGACTGCAGGCGTTCCTTTTCGGGCGGCGGTTCATCATTGATCAGGTAAGGCTTGATCGAATGGTACTGGTCGTAGAAGAACGTCATATCCACGATCAGGTCGCGCACCACGGGCAGGCCGGGCAGCGGCTTCAGAACGATGGGCTCGGTCAGGTCCAGCATATTGGTCGTGCAGGCCAGGCCGTTGTGCCCATTGATGTTCATGGCATCCGACCCGCACACGCCCTCGCGGCAGGAACGGCGCAGCGCCAGACTATCGTCGACGTCGTTCTTGATGCGCAGGATGGCGTCCAGCAGCATCTTGTCGGAAGGCTGCAGCTCGACTTCCAGTTTCTGCATGTAGGGCCGCTCGTCCTTGTCCGGATCGTAGCGGTAGATCTCGAATTTCACGATGCGTTTTGTCATGACGATATCCAGATTAGAAGGTTCGCGCCTTGGGCGGGATGGTGTCCACGGTCAACGGTTTCATGCGCACCGGCTTGTAATCCAGGCGGTTGTCCTGGGAGAACCACAAGGTGTGCTTGAGCCAGTTGACGTCGTCGCGATCCGGGTGCTCTTCGAGCGCATGGGCGCCGCGCGATTCCAGCCGGTTGGCGGCGGATTTCGCCGTGGCGCGGGCGACTTCGATCATATTGGTGACTTCCAGGGCTTCCAGACGCGCGGTATTGAAGACCTGGGACTTGTCCGAGTAATACATGTTCTCGACTTCGGGCGCCAGATCGTTGATGACCTGTTCGCCTTCCTTGAGAAGCTCCAGCTTGCGGAACACGCCGTAATGGCTTTGCATGGCCTGCTGCATCTTGTGGACGACATCCTGAGGCTTTTCGCCCGAGGTGCGGCTTTCCAGGCGATCCAGGCGATCCATCGACGCATTGATATCGGTATCGGGCAGAACCTGATGGCTGTGCTGCTTTTCCGGGTGCTGGTCGACGATGAAATTGCCCGCCGAGCGGCCGAACACGACCAGATCCAGCAGGGAATTCGTCCCCAGGCGATTGGCGCCGTGCACGGACGTGGCCGCGCATTCGCCGATGGCGTACAGGCCGTTGACGACTTTTTCTTCGCCGTTGACCAGGGTCATGACCTGACCGTGGTAGTTCGCGGGAATGCCGCCCATCTGGTAGTGGATGGTGGGCACGACCGGAATCGGATCCTTGATCGGATCGATGTTGGCGAACTTGATGGCGATTTCACGGATGGACGGCAGGCGCTTCATGATGGTCTCGGCGCCCAGGTGGTCCAGCTTCAGCAGCACGTGGCTGCCATCGCCGCAACCGCGGCCTTCCTTGATTTCCTGGTCCATGGAGCGGGACACGAAATCGCGCGGCGCCAGGTCTTTCAACTGCGGCGCATAGCGTTCCATGAAACGTTCGCCGTCCTTGTTCAGCAGGAAACCGCCTTCGCCGCGCACCCCTTCGGTGATCAGCACGCCCGCACCGGCCACGCCGGTGGGGTGGAACTGCCAGAATTCCATGTCCTGCAGCGGGATGCCGGCACGCGCCGCCATGCCCAGACCGTCGCCGGTATTGATGAAGGCATTGGTCGTGGCGGCCCAGATGCGGCCCGCGCCGCCGGTGGCCAGCACCGTGTGCTTGGCTTCCAGCACGTAGACGTCGCCGGTTTCCATTTCCATGGCTGTCACGCCCAGCACATCGCCATCGTTGTTGCGCAGCAGATCCAGCGCCATCCACTCGATGAAGAAATTGGTGCGGGCGGCGACGTTGCGCTGATACAGGGTATGCAGCATGGCGTGGCCGGTCCGGTCAGCCGCCGCACAGGCGCGCTGCACAGGCTTTTCGCCGAAATGGGACGTATGGCCGCCAAACGGACGCTGATAGATGGTGCCGTCGGGGTTGCGGTCGAACGGCATGCCGAAGTGTTCGAGTTCATAGACCGCGTTGGGGGCTTCGCGCACCATGAATTCGATCGAGTCCTGGTCGCCGAGCCAGTCGGAGCCTTTGACCGTATCGTACATGTGCCACTGCCAGTGGTCTTCGCTCATGTTGCCCAGCGAAGCGCTGACGCCGCCTTGGGCCGCCACGGTGTGTGAACGCGTGGGGAAGACTTTGGACAATACGGCAACCGACAGGCCGGCGTTGGAGAGCTGCAAGGCGCAGCGCAGGCCGGCTCCGCCGGCGCCCACGACCACCACATCGAACTGGCGGCGCGGGAGAGTTTTCTTGACAGCAGCCACGTTAGAGACTCCAGAGAATTTGAGCGAAGAAGACCACTGCCGCAACCAGCCAGAGAATGGTCAGAACCTGCAGAAACAGGCGCAGGCCGGCGGAGCGCACGTAGTCCATCCAGATGTCGCGCACACCGATCCAGGCATGCCAGGACAGCGACAGGAAGGCCAGAACGGCCAGCAACTGGCCCACCGGCAGCGTGCCGATCGTGAACGAAAAGAAAGCCCGCCAGGATTCGAAATTCAGGCTGGGGACAAAAATGGCGTACAACACCAGGGCCAGGGTATAGACCGCCATGATGACGGCGGTGGCTCGCTGCGCGATGAAATCGCGCGTGCCATAGTGCGCGCCGACAACCAGGCGCTTGCGACCGATGCGTTCTTGCGTCATTACAAGACTCCGAATAGTTTCAAACCGAACACGACGGTCAAGGCCAGGGCCACGCCGATCACCAGAGCGCCGGAACGCTGCGAAGGACCGCGATCATTGCCGATATGCAGATCCAGTGTCAGGTAGCGGATGCCGGCGCAGAAATGGTGGAAGTAGCCCCACATCAATACCAGCAGCACGATCTTACAGGCCGGGCTGGCGACCCATTCCTGCAGGGTGGCGAACGTCGCCGGCGACTGCACGCTGTGCGCGAACAGCGGCACCAGGATGATCGGCAGCGCCAGGAACAACAGCGCCCCGCTGACGCGGTGCAAGATGGATGCTTTGCCAGCGGGCGGCAGCTTGTAGCTCATGAGGTCGGTTAACCCCAGATTACGAAACTGCGGACGCGGCTTTTTGGCTGATTCAGACATGATGGCCTCGTAGTTGGATAGTGGAAGAATTTTTTCTGGATTCAAGCGGCATTTTCGCCGATCTGGGGGTCAATTCAAACTGTTGCGATAATGGTACCGTTCCGTCACGTAGTGACCGCGCCGTAATTCCATGGGCCGGTCGCCATACGTATAGGCGATGCGCTCGACCTGCAGCAGCGGGCTGCCGGATGCGATCTGCAGGAAATCAGCCTGCGCATCCGTGGCCGCCACGGCGCGGATTTTTTCCTCGGCCCGCACCATGCTGACGCCGAATTCGGTTTCAAACAGGGCGTAGACAGGTCCTTTGTAGCGCTGCAGGAATTCCAGGGTCAGGCCCTTGAAGGCGCTGCCGGGCAGCCAGATATCATCCAGGATGGTGGGGACATCGTCGAAGGACAATACGCGGCGCATATTGACCACCGCATCGCCCGCCCGCAAGTCCAGCGCGGCAGCGATATCGGCCGAAGCCTTGGTGCGCCGGCAATCCAGGATCTGGCTGCTGGATGCGGCCTGCTGGCCGTCATCGGGGCTGAGCCGCAGAAACCGGTAGCGGACCCGGGCTTCGTTGTGCGTGGCGACGAACGTGCCTTTACCCTGGCGGCGGATCAGCAGATTGTCGGCCGCCAGCTCGTCGATCGCCTTGCGCACCGTGCCCTGGCTGACCTGAAAACGGGCGGCCAGTTCCAGTTCGCTGGGAATGGCTTCGCCGGGTTTCCATTCGCCACGATCCAGTCCCTGCAGGATCAAGCCCTTGATCTGCTGATACAGCGGACTGAACGCGGCACTGTGCGAAGTGCGTCCTAGCGGCTGTTGGCGGTCGATCGAGGGGGTATCTGACATGTCGGACGAAGGTGCTGCAGGGTGGCCCGTGCTACAAAATGGAACTTCGGCATTTTCGCATTTCCACGTCAAGATGTCTAATACTCTTCTGTCTTATATAAGATATAAGACTCTTGACGCTGGGTGATGAAATACACTACTCTTTTCGGCGTTTTCGTACCCCCTGCATCCTCTCTCATCCTATCGGAGAATCACTATGTCCAAACCCGCCATGCGCGTCGCGATCACCGGCGCCGCCGGCCAGATCGGCTACGCCCTGCTATTTCGCATCGCTTCCGGCGAAATGCTCGGCAAGGACCAGCCGGTCATCCTGCAACTGCTGGAAATTCCTGACGAACGGGCCCAGAAAGCCCTGCAGGGTGTGATGATGGAGCTCGACGACTGCGCCTTCCCGCTGCTGGCCGGCATGAGCGCCCACAGCGATCCGCGCACCGCCTTCAAGGACGCCGACATCGCTTTGCTGGTGGGCGCCCGCCCGCGCAGCAAAGGCATGGAACGCAAGGACCTGCTGCAGGTCAACGCCCAGATCTTCACGGCTCAGGGCAAGGCCCTGAACGAAGTCGCCAGCCGCAACGTCAAGGTGCTGGTGGTCGGCAACCCGGCCAACACCAACGCCTACATCGCCATGAAGTCCGCCCCGGATCTGCCGGCCAAGAACTTCACCGCCATGCTGCGTCTGGATCACAACCGCGCGCTGTCGCAACTGGCGACCAAGACCGGCAAGGCCGTGGCCGACATCGAAAAACTGGTCGTGTGGGGCAACCACTCGCCCACCATGTATCCGGATACGCGTTTCGCCACCATCGGCGGGCAATCCGCGCAGTCGCTGATCAATGATCAGGCCTGGATCGCCGACACGTTCATCCCGACCGTCGGCAAGCGCGGCGGCGCCATCATCGAGGCCCGCGGCCTGTCGTCGGCGGCTTCCGCCGCCAATGCCGCCATCGATCACATCCATGACTGGGTGCTGGGCACGAATGGCAAATGGGTCACCATGGGCATCCCGTCCGACGGTTCCTACGGCATCCCCGAAGGCATCATCTACGGCGTGCCGGTCACGACCGCCAATGGCGAATACACGCGCATCAGCGGCCTGGAAATCGACGCCTTCTCGCGCGAGCGCATGGACCACACCCTGAACGAGCTGCTGGAAGAGCGCGACGGCATCGCCGATCTGCTGAAGTAAGCACGTCCCCCGGCGGCGCGCTTTCCGGCCGAAAGGCCGCAGATGCGCCGCCGAATGTCCAGCCGATGACAGACAGGGATGCCCTGCAGGCACAGAATGCCGATAGCATCGACTGGAATCCCGCCCCACCCGGGCGATCTCTGCCGCGCATCGGGTCTGCCCGGCGCGGCCGCACACCGGAGCGCCGTTCATGACTCGTCCCGCCTCTCCCGGCGCCTTGCTGCGCCAGGCTCTCATCGAAGAATCCCCCTTGCAGATCATCGGCGCCATCAACGCCAATCATGCGCTGCTGGCCAAACGCGCCGGTTATCGCGCCATTTACCTCTCGGGCGGCGGCGTCGCCGCCGGCTCGCTGGGTCTGCCCGACCTGGGCATCAACACCCTGGACGACGTGCTGACTGACATCCGCCGTATCACCGACGTCTGCGACCTGCCGCTGCTGGTGGACATCGACACAGGCTTCGGGCCGTCGGCGTTCAACATCGCCCGCACGGTCAAATCCCTGATCAAATTCGGCGCCGCCGGCTGTCACATCGAAGACCAGGTCGGCGCCAAGCGCTGCGGCCACCGCCCCGGCAAGGAAATCGTCAGCACCCAGGAAATGGCCGACCGCGTCAAAGCCGCCGCCGACGCCCGCACCGACAGCGACTTCTACCTGATCGCCCGCACCGACGCGATTGCCGTCAGCGGCGTGGATGCGGCCCTGGAGCGCGCCCATGCCTGCGTGGAAGCCGGCGCCGATGCGATCTTCGCAGAAGCATCCTATGATCTGGAAACCTATGCCAAATTCGCTCAATCGCTAGGCGTGCCCGTGCTGGCGAACATCACCGAATTCGGCAAGACCCCCTTGTTCACGGTGCAGGAACTGGCGGGCGCGGGCGTGGGCATCGTGCTCTACCCCCTGTCGGCCTTCCGCGCCATGAACAAGGCGGCTGAAACCGTCTACGAGGCCATTCGCCGCGACGGACACCAGCACAATGTGGTCGACCTGATGCAAACGCGCGAAGAACTCTACGACCGGATCGGCTACCACCGCTACGAATCGCAGCTCGACGCCCTGTTTCAGCAAGGCAAGGGCAAGGCGTCCTGATCCGGGCCGCACCGACCGATATTCATTCCGTCACTCAAGGAGATTTCTGATGGCGACACGAAAGACTGCATCCACGAAGACTGCATCCTCGAAGGCGGCTACGGCGCCCCGCAAGCCTGCAAACAGCAAGACCGCCCCCGCCACGCCCGCTCCCGGCTTCAAGCCCAAGAAATCCGTCGCCCTGTCGGGCATCGTGGCCGGCAACACGGCCCTGTGCACCGTGGGCCGCAGCGGCAACGATCTGCACTATCGGGGCTACGACATCCTGGACATCGCCGACACCTGCGAATTCGAGGAAGTCGCCCACCTGCTGATCCACGGCAAACTGCCGACCAAGGCCGAACTCCAGGCCTACAAGGCCAAGCTGCGCCGCCTGCGCGGCCTGCCCGCCCAGGTCCAGGTGGCCCTGGAAGCCCTGCCCGCCGCCAGCCATCCCATGGACGTGATGCGCACCGCCGCGTCGGCGCTGGGCTGCGTGCTGCCCGAAAAAGATGACCACAATCTGCCCGACGCCCGCGACATCGCCGACCGCCTGATGGCCAGCTTGGGTTCGGCCCTGCTGTACTGGTATCACTACAGCCACAACGGCCGCATCATCAATGTCGAAACCGATGACGACAGCATCGGCGGCCACTTCCTGCACCTGCTGCACGGCGAGACCCCGTCCGCCGAATGGGTGCGCGCCATGCACACATCGCTGATCCTGTACGCCGAACACGAATTCAATGCATCCACCTTCACCGGTCGCGTGATCGCCGGCACAGGGTCGGACATGTATTCCGCCATCACCGGGGCTATCGGCGCACTGCGCGGCCCCAAACACGGCGGCGCCAACGAAGTCGCCTTTGAAATCCAGAAGCGCTATGACACCCCGGACGAAGCCGAGGCCGACATCCGCCGCCGCGTCGAGGCCAAGGAAGTCGTGATCGGCTTTGGCCACCCGGTCTATACCGTTTCCGATCCGCGCAACCAGGTCATCAAGGCCGTCGCCCAGCGCCTGTCCAAATCCGCGGGCTCGATGAAAATGTTCGACATCGCCGCGCGCCTGGAATCCGTCATGTGGGACGCCAAGAAAATGTTCCCGAACCTGGATTGGTTCTCGGCCGTGTCCTATCACATGATGGGCGTGCCCACCGCCATGTTCACCCCCTTGTTCGTGATCGCCCGCACCGCCGGCTGGTCGGCGCACATCATCGAACAGCGCATCGACAACAAGATCATCCGCCCGACGGCCAACTATGTCGGTCCGGAAGATCAGAAATTCGTTCCGCTCGCCAAGCGCCGCTGACGGCCCCCGGGATCAGGCTGTACGCCACGGCCTGATCCCATTCCTATCGCAGCCCTTGCCGCTCATTACCTGACAGATTCTGGACGCCATGAACACTGCACACCGCAAGCCCCTGCCCGGCACTCAGCTGGACCACTTCGACACCCGCGCGGCCGTCGAAGCCATCGAACCCGGCGCCTACGACAAACTCCCGTACACGTCGCGTGTCTTCGCCGAAAACCTGGTGCGCCGCTGCGATCCTGCCATCCTGACCGCTTCGCTCAAACAGCTGATCGAACGCAAGCGCGACCTGGATTTTCCCTGGTTTCCCGCCCGGGTGGTGTGCCACGACATCCTGGGGCAGACCGCGCTGGTCGATCTGGCCGGACTGCGCGAAGCCATTGCGGCAAAAGGCGGCGATCCCGCGCAGGTCAATCCCGTGGTACCGACCCAGCTGATCGTCGACCACTCGCTGGCCGTCGAACATGCCGGTTTCGATCCGAACGCCTTCAACAAGAACCGGGCCATCGAAGACCGCCGCAACGATGACCGCTTCCATTTCATCAACTGGACCAAACGCGCATTCAAAAACGTCGATGTCATCCCGCCGGGCAACGGCATCATGCACCAGATCAATCTGGAACGGATGTCGCCGGTGGTGCATGCCCTGGACGGCGTGGCCTTTCCGGATACGCTGGTGGGTACGGACAGCCACACGCCGCACGTCGATGCCTTGGGCGTGATCGCCATCGGCGTCGGCGGCCTGGAGGCCGAAAGCGTGATGCTCGGACGCGCATCCTGGATGCGCCTGCCCGACATCATCGGCGTCGAACTGACCGGCAAGCCGCGACCGGGCAGCACCGCGACCGATCTGGTGCTGGCATTGACCGAGTTCCTGCGCAAAGAAAAAGTGGTGTCGTCCTACCTGGAGTTCTACGGCGAAGGCGTCGCCCACCTGACCCTGGGCGACCGGGCCACCATCTCGAACATGACGCCGGAATATGGCGCCACGGCGGCGATGTTCTATATCGACCAGCAAACCATCGACTATCTGCGCCTGACCGGCAGGCAGGACGAGCAGGTCAAACTGGTGGAAACCTACGCCAGGCACACCGGCCTCTGGGCCGACAGCCTGGCAGCCGCCGAATATGAACGCGTCCTGCGCTTCGACCTGTCCGGCGTCGGTCGCAACATCGCCGGCCCCTCGAACCCGCACAGCCGCATTCCGACATCTGAACTGGCCGCCAGAGGCATTGCCGGCACGGTGGAAAACGAACCCGGCCTGATGCCGGACGGCGCCGTCATCATCGCCGCGATCACCAGCTGCACCAACACCAGCAACCCGCGCAACGTCATCGCCGCCGGTCTGCTGGCACGCAACGCCAATGCGTTGGGCCTGACGCGCAAACCCTGGGTCAAGTCTTCACTGGCGCCCGGCTCCAAAGCGGTTCAGCTCTATCTCGAAGACTCCAGGCTGTTGCCGGAACTCGAAAAGCTGGGCTTTGGCATCGTCGGTTTCGCCTGTACGACCTGCAACGGCATGAGCGGCGCGCTGGACCCGAAAATCCAGGCGGAAGTCGTCAGCCGCGATCTGTACTCTACCGCCGTGCTGTCGGGCAATCGCAACTTCGACGGCCGCATCCATCCCTATGCCAAGCAGGCGTTCCTGGCATCGCCCGCCCTGGTCGTCGCCTACGCCATCGCAGGCACCATCCGTTTCGATATCGAAAAAGACGCACTGGGCCTGGACCAAGACGGCAAGCCGATCACCCTCAAGGACATCTGGCCGTCCGACGAGGAAATCGACGCCATTGTCGCCGCCAGCGTCAAGCCCGAGCATTTCCGCCAGGTGTACGAGCCCATGTTCGCCCGCGACCTCATGGCCAGCGGGCAGACCAGTCCCTTGTACGAATGGCGCTCCATGAGCACCTACATTCGCTGCCCGCCCTACTGGGAAGGCGCCTTGGCCGGCGAGCGCACGCTGACCGGCATGCGCCCCCTGGCGGTCCTGGGAGACAACATCACCACTGACCACCTCTCGCCGTCCAATGCCATTTTGCCGGACAGCGCCGCGGGCGAATACCTGGCCAAAATGGGCTTGCCGGAAGAAGACTTCAATTCCTATGCCACCCACCGCGGCGATCATCTCACCGCACAGCGGGCAACTTTTGCCAACCCCAAACTCCTGAATGAAATGGTGAAGGACGACGGCCGGATCAGGCAGGGGTCGCTGGCGCGCATCGAACCCGACGGCAAGGTCACCCGCATGTGGGAAGCCATCGAAACCTACATGGAACGCAAGCAGCCGCTGATCATCGTCGCGGGCGCCGATTACGGCCAGGGCTCGTCGCGCGACTGGGCGGCCAAGGGCGTCCGTCTGGCGGGCGTGGAAGCCATCGCCGCCGAGGGCTTCGAGCGCATCCACCGGACGAATCTGGTCGGCATGGGCGTACTGCCGCTGGAATTCCAGCCAGGCACGACGCGGCACACGCTGGGCATCGACGGCACCGAGACATTCGACGTGTCCGGCGCCTGCACCCCGCATGCCACGCTGACGTTGATCATCCACCGCAAAAACGGCGAACGTGTCGACGTGCCGGTTATCTGCCGCCTGGATACCGCCGAAGAAGTCTCGATCTACGAAGCCGGCGGCGTGCTGCAGCGTTTTGCGCAGGACTTCATCGAATCGGCCGCAGCCGTCTAGACCACAGGAAACAGCGCATGGCTCACCCCCCTCAAGTCAAAATTCCCGCCACCTATATGCGCGGCGGGACCAGCAAAGGCGTGTTCTTTCGCCTGCAGGACCTGCCCGACGCCGCGCAGTCGCCCGGCGCGGCGCGCGACGCGCTGCTGCTGCGCGTGATCGGCAGCCCGGACCCGTATGGCAAACAGATCGATGGCATGGGCGGGGCGACTTCCAGCACCAGCAAGACGGTCATCCTGTCCAAAAGCAGCCGGCCCGATCACGACGTCGACTATCTGTTCGGCCAGGTCGCCATCGATCAGGCCTTCGTGGACTGGAGCGGCAACTGCGGCAATCTTTCGGCGGCGGTGGGGCCTTTTGCCATCAGCGCGGGACTGATCGACGCGGACCGCATCCCCCAAGACGGCATGGCCACCGTGCGCATCTGGCAGGCGAACATCGGCAAGACCATCATCGCCCATGTCCCGATGACGCAAGGCGCCGTCCAGGAGACCGGCGACTTCGAGCTCGACGGCGTGACCTTTCCCGCCGCGCAGGTGCAGCTCGAATTCATGAACCCGGCCGCCGAGGAAGAAGGCGCGGGCGGCTCGATGTTCCCCACTGGCAATCTGGTCGACGAACTGCAGATCCCGGGCATCGGCGCCCTGAAGGCCACCCTGATCAACGCCGGCATCCCCACTATCTTCATCAACGCCGACGATGTCGGCTACACCGGCGCCGAGCTGCAGGACGCCATCAACAGCGATGCCAAAGCCCTGGCCATGTTCGAGACCATCCGCGCGCACGGCGCGCTGCGCATGGGCCTGATCGCGCACCTCGACGACATCGCCCAGCGCCAGCACACGCCCAAGATCGCGTTCGTCGCCCCCGCAGCAGCCTATGTATCGTCCAGCGGCAAAGCGATCCACGCCCAGGATATCGACCTGCTGGTGCGCGCGCTATCGATGGGCAAGCTGCACCACGCCATGATGGGGACGGCAGCCGTGGCCATCGCCACTGCAGCCGCCATTCCCGGAACGCTCGTGAACCTCGCAGCTGGCGGGGGTGAACGCAACGCTGTATGCTTTGGTCATCCCTCCGGCACCCTGCTAGTCGGGGCGCAAGCCCAGCGACAAGACGGCGATTGGGTCGTCAACAAGGCTCTCATGAGCCGCAGCGCCCGTGTACTGATGGAGGGATGGGTGCGCGTACCCGGCGACGCGTTTTAATGTTTTCAATGCCAGGCCTGCTTGATCGACAGCATCGAGCAGCAGACATGCAGCCAAAAGAAAGGTCCGCATCACTATGCAATCCAATGTCCGCCCCGCTCCCGACCAGGTTCTGGTCGATATCGTCGACTATGTCCTGAACTACACCATCCAGAGCGAACTCGCGCTGGATACCGCACGCAACTCGCTGATCGATACACTGGGCTGCGGCCTGGAAAGCCTGGAATACCCGGCCTGCCGCAAGCTGATGGGTCCCATCGTGCCCGGCACGGTGGTCCCCAACGGCGCCAAAGTCCCCGGCACGCAATTCCAGCTGGACCCGGTCCAGGCCGCCTTCAACATCGGCTGCATGATCCGCTGGCTGGATTTCAACGACACCTGGCTGGCCGCTGAATGGGGTCACCCGTCCGACAATCTGGGCGGCATCCTGGCGACGGCCGATTGGCTGTCGCGCAACGCAGTGGCCGCCGGCAAGGCGCCGCTGACCATGCGCGCCGTGCTCGAAGGCATGGTCAAGGCCCACGAAATCCAGGGCTGCATCGCCCTGGAAAATTCCTTCAACAAGGTCGGTCTGGATCACGTGGTCCTGGTCAAGGTCGCCTCGACCGCCGTGGTGTCCCAGATGCTGGGCCTGTCGCGCGACGAGATCATCAATGCCGTGTCCCTGGCCTGGGTGGACGGGCAAAGCCTGCGCACCTACCGCCACGCCCCCAATACGGGCAGCCGCAAATCCTGGGCGGCGGGCGACGCCACCAGCCGCGCCGTGCGCCTGGCCCTGATGGCCCGCACCGGCGAAATGGGCTATCCGTCCGCCCTGAGCGCGCCGGTCTGGGGTTTCTACGATGTGTCATTCAAGGGCCAGCCCTTCAAATTCCAGCGTCCCTACGGCAGCTACGTGATGGAAAACGTGCTGTTCAAGATCTCCTTCCCGGCTGAATTCCATTCGCAGACCGCCGTGGAATGCGCCATGGACATCCATGACAAGCTGAAATCCCTGGGCAAGACCGACGCCGACATCAAAAAGATCACGATCCGCACCCACGAGGCCTGCATCCGCATCATCGACAAGAAAGGCCCGCTGCACAATCCGGCCGACCGTGATCACTGCATCCAGTACATGGTGGCGGTGCCCCTTATCTTCGGTCGTCTGACGGCAGCCGACTACGAGGACAGCGTCGCCACCGACCCGCGCATCGACGCCCTGCGCGACAAGATGGTCTGCGTGGAAGACCCTGCCTTCACCACCGACTATCACGATCCCGAAAAGCGCTCGATCGCCAACGCGCTGACGGTGGAATTCAATGACGGCACGAAGCTCGATGAGCTGGTCTGCGAATACCCCGTCGGCCACAAGCGCCGCCGCCAGGAAGGCATCCCGCTGCTGGAAGCCAAGTTCCGCAAGAACCTGACGCGCCAGTTCCCGGAACGCCAGCAGCAGCGCATCCTGGATGTGTCCCTGGATCAGGCCAAACTCGAGGCCATGCCGGTGCACGAATACGTGGATCTGTATGTCATCTGATGCCACCACCTCCGGCGCCGCTGCGACGGCGCCCCGTGCCATCCGCCATAACGAGGCCGCTCACCGCTTCGAATTCACGGAAAACGGCCAGCTGTGCGTACTGGATTACGAGCTGGACGGTACGGTCGCGTCTTTCATCCATACCGGGGTGCCTGTCCCGGTCGGCGGGCGCGGCATCGCGGCTGACCTGGTGCGCTTCGGGCTGGACACCGCCCGGGCGCGCGGCTGGACGGTCCGTCCGGTATGTTCGTATGTCGAGGCTTATGTGCGGCGGTATCCGGAATATCAGGATCTAGTGGACTGACGGGCCGCACGCGCACGCCCGTGGCGGCGGTGTTGGTGCGGGCGCCGCCACTGGCTCAGACTATTCCATACGGCATATGGAATGCCAAATTTTGACTGACCATCACAAACGAGCCCAAGGAACGCCACAATTCTCGTCAATCGTCGTTGTCAGGTGTTTGGGGACACTGTTGGAGCCCAAATCCACACACCCGGCGCAGCCGCCAAGTCGCGACCGGTGTCCCCGAACACCTGACAACGACGATGAGCTCCGACTCAAAAACCCCACGTTCAAACGCCGACTCTTATATCTTATATAAGACTGTTGCCTGAATGATGCTTCTTCTTTAAAATGATGCCGTTCACCAACCCTCTCTCCTGGGGCATCATTTCATGCTGGATTCCTACCGCACCGAAGCCGCCGCTCGTGAAGCCATCGGCGTATCACCCCTTCCCCTCACGGCCCAACAGACGGCCGACCTGATCGAACTGCTGAAAAATCCGCCAGCTGGCGAAGCGCAATTCCTGCTGGACCTGCTGACGCACCGCGTCCCTGCCGGCGTAGACGACGCCGCTCAGGTCAAGGCGTCTTACCTGGCCGCCGTTGCTCTGGGCAAGGAAAACTGTCCGCTGATCGATGCCAAGCACGCCACCGAGCTGCTGGGCACCATGCTGGGCGGCTACAACATCAGCGCCCTGATCGAACTGCTGGACCACGCCGACCTGGCGCCGGTCGCCGCTGAAGGCCTGAAAAAAACCCTGCTGGTCTTTGATGCCTTCCACGACATCGAGGAAAAAGCCAAGGCAGGCAATGCCCAGGCCCAGGCCGTGCTGCAAAGCTGGGCGGATGCGGAATGGTTCACCAGCCGTCCCGAAGTCCCGCAAAGCCTGACCATGACCGTCTTCAAGGTCACGGGCGAAACCAATACCGACGACCTGTCCCCGGCGCCCGACGCCTGGAGCCGCCCGGATATCCCCCTGCACGCGCTGGCCATGCTGAAGAACCCGCGCGACGGCATCACGCCCGACGCCGCCGGTCAGGTCGGCCCGATCAAACTGCTGAACGAACTGAAAGCCAAGGGCCATCTGGTCGCCTACGTGGGCGACGTGGTGGGTACCGGGTCTTCGCGTAAATCGGCGACCAACTCCGTCATCTGGCATACCGGCGAAGACATCCCCTTCGTGCCTAACAAGCGCTTCGGCGGCGTCTGTCTGGGCAGCAAGATCGCCCCGATCTTCTACAACACCATGGAAGATTCTGGCGCCTTGCCCATCGAACTGGATGTGTCCGCCATGAATATGGGCGACGTCATCGAACTGCGCCCCTACGAAGGCAAGGCCCTGAAAAACGGCCAGGTCATTTCCGAGTTCCAGCTCAAATCCGACGTGCTGCTGGACGAAGTCCGCGCCGGCGGCCGCATTCCGCTGATCATCGGTCGCGGCCTGACCGCCAAGGCCCGCGCGGCACTGGGTCTGCCGCCCACGACGCTGTTCCGCCTGCCCGAATCCCCCGTCGATACCGGCAAGGGCTATTCGCTGGCGCAAAAACTGGTCGGTCGCGCCTGCGGTCTGCCCGAAGGCCAGGGCGTGCGCCCCGGCACCTATTGCGAACCGCGCATGACCTCGGTCGGCAGCCAGGACACCACCGGCCCCATGACCCGCGACGAACTGAAGGACCTGGCCTGCGTCGGCTTCTCGGCCGACCTGGTGATGCAGTCCTTCTGCCACACCGCCGCCTATCCCAAGCCCGTGGACGTCAAGACCCACCACGAACTGCCCGCCTTCATCAGCACGCGCGGCGGCGTGGCCCTGCGTCCGGGCGACGGCATCATCCACTCGTGGCTGAATCGCATGCTGCTGCCCGACACCGTCGGCACGGGCGGCGACTCGCACACCCGCTTCCCGATCGGCATCAGCTTCCCGGCCGGTTCCGGCCTGGTGGCCTTTGCCGCCGCCACCGGCGTCATGCCGCTGGACATGCCCGAATCCGTACTGGTGCGCTTCAAGGGTGAAATGCAGCCCGGCGTCACACTGCGCGATCTGGTCAACGCCATTCCGCTGTACGCCATTAAAAAAGGCCTGCTGACGGTCGAAAAGAAAGGCAAGAAGAACATCTTCTCCGGCCGTATCCTGGAAATCGAAGGGCTGCCGAACCTGAAGATCGAACAGGCCTTCGAACTGTCCGACGCGTCCGCCGAACGTTCCGCCGCGGCCTGCACGGTGCGTCTGAACAAGGAACCGATCATCGAATATCTGAACAGCAACATCACGCTGCTGAAATGGATGATCGCCAACGGCTACCAGGATGCCCGCACCCTGGCCCGCCGCATCAAGAACATGGAAGCCTGGCTGGCCAACCCGCAACTGGTCGAACCCGATACCGACGCCGAATACGCCGCCGTCATCGACATCGATCTGGCCGACATCCACGAACCCATCGTGGCCTGCCCGAACGACCCGGACGACGTCAAGACGCTATCCGACGTGGCCGGCACCGCCATCGACGAGGTCTTCATCGGCAGCTGCATGACCAACATCGGCCACTTCCGCGCCGCCGCGACCTTGCTCAAGGGCAAGCGCGACCTGCCCTCGAAACTGTGGGTGGCGCCGCCCACCAAGATGGACGCCAGCGAACTGACCAAGGAAGGCCATTACGGCACCTTTGGCACCGCCGGCGCCCGCATGGAAATGCCGGGTTGTTCGCTGTGCATGGGTAACCAGGCCCAGGTGCGCGAGGGCGCCACGGTGTTCTCGACCAGCACGCGGAATTTCCCCAACCGTCTGGGGAAAAACGCCAACGTGTTCCTGGGGTCTGCCGAAATGGCTGCGATCTGCTCGGGTCTGGGCCGCATCCCCACCCGCGAGGAATACCTCGAGGCCATGGGCTTGCTGGCCAAGGACAGCCAGGACATCTACCGCTATATGAACTTCGACCAGATCGAAGACTTCACGACGGTGGCCAACACGGTCGACGCCTGACCTTGCTGGATGCCCCGGCTATTACCGGGGCCGCCCACGCAGCCCCGGTTCTCCGGGGCTTTTTTTCTACCTTCCGTCAGCCTCCCGATCCGCCCGAACGGACGCGGTACACTAGGGATCCGCTTTTATCCGTCTCTTTCTTTCGGTTCTGCATGCCACCCCGTTCCCGATCTTCTGCCCTGTCCCGGACGTCGCTTTCTCTGATCGCCCTGGCCGAGGCTCTGTCCCAATCCGGCAGCCAGCTGGAGGACCGCTGGTGGCAGCAGCAACTGGGCGAAGCCCTGGACAAGGCGCTGGGCGCCCGCCAGGGGCATACGGTAGAGACCGCGCTGGATCATCTGCTGGATCAGCGTTCCCCTGCCTACGAACTCTTGGTTGAACAGGCCGAGGCCCGTTCCGAATCCCTGACTTTCACCCATCAGGACCAGGCGTACGAAGCGCTACTGATTTCCGCCCCCCTGCTGGCCTGGACCCGCTATCAATTGCCCGCCGGCCAGCTGTCCCCTCAACACCAACAGCAGCTGGGCGATCTGATGCGCACGGCGGTGCTGACGCCTGACACCCGCCTGCAGCTGCTGCCCGAACTGATCCGCTTCGATCAACTGCCGCAATCGTTTCGCGAAACCCGCAGCTGGGTGCAGGCAATGGCTCAGCATGCCCTGGGGGCGCGGCGCGACCTGCCCGTGGTCCGTACGGCCGATACGCCCGAAGATCTGCTGGCCGACGCCTATTTCCTGATGGGCGTCGCCATCGTGCCCAAGGGCCAGGCGCTGTTCCAATGGCAATCCGCCCCCCCCGACCAGCTGCCCAACCGTGAATCGGTCACTGCGCTATGGGCCGAAGGCTGCGCCCGGATCACCGAGCCTCTGTTCACCGGCTGTCTGACCGAATATCTGCCGCCGGAGGCCTTCTACACCAGCACCCGGCAGGCGGACCAAGGCATCCGCCCGCTGACCCTGAAAGCCGCCATTACCTGGCTGCAGACCGCTGCCCACATTCCCGGCGCCGACCTACGGGCCGCCATCGTCGCCTGCGGCGAGCAGGCGATCGAGGAATACCGCATCGGTTTCTGCACCCGCCAGAACAACGACGTCATCTACGGCTGCGTCTGGCCCTCGCTCAGCCGCGAGGAATCGATCCCGGACCAGGGCGCCGACGATCAGGTCGATACCTGGGATACCCTGGCTGCCTTGCTGCGCGAATCCGGCATTCAGGACGTGCGTCGCCTGCCCGGCCTGCAAGCCATGGAATTCTGTGAAGACTGTGGCACACCATACTTCCCCAATATGCTGGGCGAGATGCAACACCCGGAACTGCCCGAGGAAATCGATCCCGAGCCCGTGCAGTTTCACTGATACTGCTGCTGCAGCTGCCGGGCGCGGCTGACCCAGCTGAGACCGCGCAACGCCGATGAATGCCCTGACCTTTGATATTTTCTGCCGTGTCGTCGATAACTACGGCGATGCGGGCGTGTGCTGGCGCCTGGCACGCCAATTGGCCGCTTTGGGCCAGACGGCACGCCTCTGGATCGACGACCTGCCTACCTTGACACGCCTGGCGCCCGGCCTCGATCCGGCGGCGGACCGGCAAACCGCGCACGGGGTGCAGATCGGCACCTGGCATGTCGCCGAACAGACGTCTCCCCCGGCGCACGGCATCGTGATCGAGGCCTTCGCCTGCAATCTGCCGGCCCGCTATCAGGCCGCGATGGCGGCGCACCACTGCCTCTGGATTAATCTGGAATACCTCAGTGCTGAATCCTGGGTGGAAGGTTGCCACGGCCTGCCGTCCCCGCAAGCCAACGGCGTCCCAAAATATTTTTATTTTCCCGGGTTTGTCCCAGCCACCGGGGGGTTGCTGCGGGAAACGCATCTGCTCGACCATCGGCGGCGGACACAGGTACAGGATCGACGCCGGCGCCTGCAATCGCTGACGGGCCTGCAGACTGACGCATTGCCTGACGACGCCCGCGTGATACTGCTGTTCTGCTATCCGGATGCTCCCTGGGCGGGCTTGCAAGCCGCGCTGGCGCAACAAAGCACGCCGACATGGCTGCTGGTTCCCGGCCAAATCCCTGCCGGCCTGCAAAGCCAGGGGGCGTTGCAGGTCATGCCTATCCCCTTTGTGCCGCAGGCCCGCTTCGACGAACTGTTGTGGTGCTGCGACCTGAATTTCGTGCGCGGCGAAGACTCTCTGGTCCGCGCCCTGTGGGCGGGCGTGCCGCTGGTCTGGCAGATCTACCGGCAGGACGCCGAAGCGCACCTGGACAAACTCGATGCCTGGCTGGATCGCGCCCGATGGCCGGCTCCTGTCCAGGCGCTGATCCGCGCCTGGAACCGCCAGGACGCCGCCGGCGTACAGCATTCCCTGGCGCAAGCCCTGCGCCCGGACGGCTGGCGCACCTGGCAGACCCGCGCCGCCGCTTGGTCCGAGGAGCTGGCAGCCATGCCTGATCTGGCCCGCAATCTACTGAGCTTTTGCCAGAAACGCCTGCAGAAGAGTTAGAATAGACAGTTAATTTTTTTCTGCTTTGCCTCGACACGCGTTTTTCATGCTCGGGGCACATCAATCCCCGGAGTTTTACCGCTATGAAAATCGCCCAAGAACTGCGCGTTGGCAACGTCGTGATGGTGGGTAATGACCCCCTGGTGGTCCAAAAGGCCGAATACAACAAGTCAGGCCGCAACTCTGCCGTCGTCAAGCTGAAGTTCAAGAACCTGCTGACCGGCAGCGCCAGCGAATCCGTCTACAAGGCCGACGAAAAATTCGAACAAGTCGTGCTGGACAACAAGGAATGCACCTATTCCTATTTCGCCGACCCGATGTATGCCTTCATGGACGAAGAATACAATCAGCACGAAGTCGAAGCCGACAGCATGGGCGACGCCCTGAACTACCTGGAAGAAGGCATGACCGTCAGCGTCGTCTTCTACGAAGGCCGCGCCATTTCCGTGGAACTGCCCACCATCATCGTGCGTGAAATCTCCTATACCGAACCCGCCGTCAAGGGCGACACGTCCGGCAAGGTCCTGAAGCCCGCCAAGATCAACACCGGCTACGAATTGGCCGTGCCGCTGTTCTGCAATATCGGCGACAAGATCGAAATCGACACGCGCACCAACGAATACCGCAGCCGCGTGATGTAATCACGCCGCTGCGCCGGGGCTTCGATCGCCGCATCGGACCCCGCCATAAAAAAACCGGAAGCGCTTAAGTCTTCCGGTTTTTTTATTTAGGTGACTCAGTCCGATGTGGCTACGCCACAGCTAAGAGGTTTAATAATGGGGTACATATGCCGGGCTCTGAATGCCCGGCTTCCCTCGGCTCTCGAGGCTCTGGGAGGGCTCGAGGAGTAGGTAGATAAGTCAAGCGGAGATGGGCACACCCAAGCGCAAGCCATGAGCTGGCGCCCTTGTTCGGTTTGTGAAGATCGCGGGGTGAAGGTGTTATGCTAGACCGAACGAACGCGGGAGGACGAAGCCGGCCCTGGGCCTGTTGGGAGCTGACCGTTGAACAGGCCGTGCTGGGAGGAAGGCTGGCCGGGCGCGGGGGGGATCGGAGGGAAAGGCCGAGGACGCCAGGCACCCACGTGAGGAGGTGAAGAAGTCATGGAGGACACTCAAGAAGGAACAAGCCAGCACCGAGGGCTATCAAGGCGTAGACGCTGATCATGCTGCTGGGGAAGAAGGTACGACGGAAGGGCCGGACGGCGGGCTGAGGAGAAACTATAAAGAGACGAGGCGAACAAGGCGTTCGACTGGAAGAGTACATGGCGGAGGTGTGGGGCTATGGCCGACGGCACCACCTGCCGCCATGCCCGGCCCTGCCGGCAAGTCCACCCATTAAGCGACGACGACATGGGAAGCTGTTCCGGAGCTGAAAGAGAGGTGAAGGGCTTGAGCTACGTATCCCTCTGGCGATTCGTGAATGAGCGGCGCGCTCGAAAGTCACGTGAATGGGAAGGGTCGATCTGGAGAATGGCGCGTCGTGGCCGACAGCAAGACGGGGAGTCAAGCCATGAGCGAGGAAGCCACCGGCTGCTTCGACGGCACGAGACAGGAAGGCAACCCGGCGCGGCACGCACCGGGAGCACCGACACAGGCGAATATACGGGGTGGGCGCGGCTCAAGGGGGGGGCGACGACGGGGGACGCAGGCACCGCCACGCTCTGGACGACATTGCAATAGGTATCCCGGTCAAGGCGGCATGGGGACGGCGCACAAGACGGGGTAGCGTGAACGAGGACGATCCAGGGGAGGGGGAAGGGGGAAGGGCAAGGGATCCGGGCAGCAGCTCCTGGGAGGGACAGATGACAGGCGCGGTCACGGGCATCGCAGCAGCGCGGGCGCTGCTGGGCGCATGGGCACTGGAGGCAGCGGAAGCCGCCGCCGACGGTGAATAGGAGCTGACGAGCTCCTGGCGCAGGCAGGTCACACGAGGTTGGACGGGGGGGGCGCTATGGAAGGAAGCGCCCCCTGGGGCGAGTTGGTGAAGGAGTACGGAGCAGGGAGAGAACGCGCCGCATGGTGCAGGCCCACCTCCCCGACGAGAGATTCGACACTGATAGAGATGGCTGGCGCCTTCATGTGTCCGGAGAGGCAGGGGCGGAGAGGGAGGCGAACGCGGAGCGGCGCACGCGGGAACGGACTCGAGCTGACGAGGACGGTGCTGTCCAAAAGGGGGGGCGCAAGGAGTGGCGAAGTGGGATGCGAGGAGGGGGTCGGGGCTCTGCTTTGGGGCTGCGGGACACTTGGAGGAGGGTTGGAGGGGGTCAGGAAATGGAATTTGCGGAGGGGCGCGGGTTAGCTTGGGGGAGAAGCGATCAAATGAGGGAGGACCGCGCGTTTCAACGAAGTGGGGGTAGTGGAGAGAGTTGAAGGTGGCGAGTTAAGGGGCTTTAAGGGAAGATGGAGTGGGGGGGGAGGAGCGGAGGAGCGTGGGGATCTGAGGAAGAGGGAGAGCGAATGTGGAGTGGAAAGTGGGACGGGAGACGGGGGAGGGGGGTGGTGGAGGGTTGAAAGGAAGAGGGGGAGTTGAGGGGGCAAGGACAACGAGAGGAAGAGGGGCGTGGCGTGGCGGGGTGCGGGCTGCGCGCGCCGGGGGGCGGCTTTGCCCCGCGCCCGGGGGGCGTGCTGCTTGCCCAAAAAGTGGTGAGTGGGGGGTGTGGGGGTCGTGTCTCCGGGGGGAAGGGGGGCGTGCATGCGCTGGTGGGGGGGACCCCGCGTTGGTGCGGGGGCCGGGGGAAGGAGGGGCACGCTGTCGAACTGTCCTTTGGGGGGGTGCGCGAGAAGGGCGCGGGGGGGACAAAGGAGGGAGAGGCCGAGAAAGAGAGGGGTGCGTCGTTCAGTCGGGTGGCGGTAAGGAGACGAGCGCAAGGGGGGAGAGAAGTCTTGTGTGCTGTTCTTGGGAGAGGCGAAAGGAGGGGCACGAGGCGGTGGGAGGGAAGGAGGCGTGGGGCGGGGGGGGGGGGAGGGAGGCGTGGGGGTGGGGGGGCGGGGGGTGGGCCGGGGGTCGGCGAGGGGGCGGTGTGCGGGGGCAGCGCTGTTGAGCGGGGGGGCTTGGGCTTTCCGGGTGAGGCACAGGGGCACGGGGGGAGGTGACGGGGGGGGGGGCTCGGGTGGGGAAGGGGGGGGGGGGGCGGATGGTGGGGGGGGGCGCGTGGGGGGGGGGGGGGACGTCTGGGGGGTTGGGGGGGGGGACCCCCGGGGAAGGGAGGGGGGGGGGGGGGGGGAGGGGGCGGGGGGGGGGGGGGGGGGGGGAGGGGGGGGGGGGGGGGTGGGGGGCGGGGGGGGGGGGGAAAGGGGTCTAGGGAGGTCGGGGAGGGGCTGGGGTTGCCGTGGTGCCCGGCGGGGGGGAGGGAGCACGCGAAGGCGAAGAGGTGAGGGGTGACCAGATGGGGGGTTGAGAGGTGGGGTGCGGCAAAGCATTAAGGTCGTCCTGGTGGATGATAAGGTGTGCCGGAGCCCGCACGCCGGCCGCCCGGGCGAGCGTTTAACGTTGGGGGGGGTGTTTTAAGTATTCGATGGGTGGTCGGCTGGGAAAAGAGAGGGGGGGGGGGAGGGGGGCGGGTTAGGGGGGGGTTGGGGAAGGGGGGGGGGGGGGGGGCAGGGGGGTGGGGGGGGGGGGGGAGGGGGGGAGGCGTGGGGTGGTGGGGGGGGGGGGAGAAGAAGGGGAGGAAAAGGGGGGGCGGGGGGGGCGGGCGGTCGGGGGGGGGGGGGGGGAGGGGGGGGGGGGGGGGGGTGGGGGGGGGGGGGGGGGGGGGGGAGGGGGGGTGGGCAAGAGGGGGGGGGGGGCGGGGGGGCGGGGGCGGGTAAAGGGGGGCGGGGAGTGGTGTGGGAGAGGCAGGGAGGGAGCGGAGAGGATGCCAGGCGGGCGAAAACAGAGGTGGAGCGTCTAGGAAGGAGGGCGTGGCGTGTTAGATGAAGCGCTTGGGGGTGTCGTGTTCATGAGGTTTTCGTTGCCAAAGCCGAGGTCGGCTCTTGGAGGGGACGCAGCATGGCGTCGGGCATGGGGCCACGGCGTCGATTTCCCGCAACTCGTTGGGGGGGGAGAGGGGGATGCGGGGCGGCGCCACGCTGTGAACGATCCAGGCCCACGGCTCGATGCCCGCGGGGGGTGTTGAGGTTGGCGCTCAGCAGGGCGTGGTTTCGGCCAGGGTGCAAGAGCACCTGGTCTGCTCGGGTCTGCAACTGCATAGGGTCGTGAAAGAACGCCCGTCTCACCCATCTGCGGGGTGCGGGTGGGGGGGGGTCGAGCAGAGAAGGTGTGGCGTGGGGGGTGTCCCCCGACTTTCTGCCCGGGGGGGGGGCGGAGGCGGTGAGGGCGAGCGCGGCCAGAAGGGGGCGGGGTGCGCGCCGGTGTCCATCAATGTGGCGTAGGTGGGGCTTTGGGGGTCGAGGGTGAGAGAGATTGGGAAGCGACCTTCAGGTGTCGGCAGTGCGCAGGGGTCGGAGGTGGTGAGTGCACGGGCAGCCCCGGCCCGCCAGCTCACGGCAATGGCGGCGGCCAGCGTGGTCTTGCCCACGCCCCCTGCCCATCACATGACCAGACCGGCCCTCGGCAGCGACTTCATCGACCAGGGGGAAAGTCCGGTGCATTGTCTGGTCGGGCAGTCGATGGCATCGGCGCCTACGGGCGTCGGTATGACCAGCAGATGGCGCAGGCGTCGAGGCCACGAGGTTGACGGCTTGAGCGCGATCTGTCGAGGCAAGCCGGAGGACAGACGGATGGCGGCAGCGTAGCCTGCTCTTTTTCGTAGATGGAGCGGCAAGCGTATCGGTTTCGGCCTCGCTGGCAGGAAATCGCGTTGATGACCAGGTGTTGCTGGCGGCCGATAGCGGCCAGTTCTTATGGGTGGGGCCGCCTCGCGCAGCGTGGGGCGCTGCGCAGGGCAACGACTGGGTGGAAGGGTCGGCCAACGCCTCTACCGCAGCCTTGTACTGATGGCTGTTTTCCAGGCCCGCCAGCGGCCCCGGCCGACGCTCGCCTTGCCTGCTTCCAGGCCCCCATGGCCCGGGTTGCAGAGGGGTGGTGTGGCGGTAGGGGCTGTGGAAATGGGGCGTATCTGCGTGCGCCGCACGGTCAGAGGGCCGTGAATCTCGAAGGCGGCGTTTCCGTGGTGCAGGCCCCGAAGGGTTCTCGTGCCATCCCTACCGCTCGGGCCACGCTCGCTGGGCCGACTTGCGGTCAGGTACGTTGCGCGGCTGCCTGGGGTCGTTTCCAGTGCCCATGATTCGGCAGGCGGATCGTCGGTGTGGTTTCCGTGCGTTCGCCGCCTGCCCCACGTTGGGCCGGGTCGGTACTGAGAGCAGCCAGCTTGCCTGGGGCAGTTGGGCCGTTGCGAGGCGATGGAGGTCTTGCCGCGCCCCTGCGGTGAAAAACAGGGGAGGCGGTGGGTCAGAAGTGCATGGGATTCTGTTCAGAGGCGGCCGCCAGGGAGGTTTTGGGTGGCGAGGCTTCGGGCGCCTCGATGCCGCCAGCGGGTCAATTCGCTTCGGCTGGGGTGCGGCCGGCCAAGGCCCCTCCCTCGACCAGACAGGGGCGCGCCTTTGGCCCGAGCGTTGCAAAAAGCCTTTCACGTCGGGTTTTCGGCGAAGAGGGGTTGTGTGCCAGGTTGAAGCGTTCGACCTGGCACCGTTTTGCTTGGCCCAATCCACATCGGCGGCGAAGTTCACCAAGTTTTGATCCACTTCAACGCCACATACGCCAGTGCTGCAACATAGGCCGGGTCGAAATCTGGATGTTTGGCATGGGGTGTCCTTTAAATTGGTTGTTGATGAGTGACGCTCTTCACTCTTGGCCGATGTTTCGCTGGTTGAGCGACATGGCGTCAGGCGTTGAGTGGAGCGAGAGAAAAGCTGATGCGGCGGCGCAAGATCAGCGCGGCATCCTTGAAGTTTGGTCGTTGTTTTCGTGCCTCGACGGCTGCCGGATCGGGCCGCCCCAGTGAGCCGATACCGGCTTGCCCGGCCAAAACGGGCACGCCTCGCCAGCGGCGTTGCGAGACGGTAAAAATGAAGTCGAACACCGGCGCCCCCGGCGCTACGAACTCATCCCAGTTTGTGCGGTAGCCAGTCGTTGGCATGTGCAGCCTCTCCAGCGTGGCGAGCGCCAGCGGATGCACTTCGCCCTGGGCTGGCTACCTGCCGAGTCGCCCGAAGCGCCCTTGGCCCAGTTTGTTGAGGATGCCTTCGGCGAGGATGGAGCGTGCGGAATTGCCGTGCAGATGAACAGTGCGTTGTTGCGGCCTCTGTGGTCATGGTGTGTTTCTCAAAGAGGAAGAAGGGGGCTTGCTGTGCAGAAGCCGGTGCGGTGATCGGTGTCGTGTGAGGCCGCTTCATGGAAGACCGGGATGCTGCCTAACGTGTGGAAGTGCTCCCAGGCAATACCCTGCGGATCGGTGACCCAATGCTTCTCGTGGTGCGTAGCAGAGGTGGTGTGCCTTCGTCGAGCAACTTCATGTCGGCGGTGTGCGCGGAGTTTCAGGGCGGCCGTTCCTCGGCGTCGTCGGTCTGGTGCCAGGTGGTCGATGCCGGTTGTGCGGGTGGAGATGGCGAAGTTGACCGGCGGGTCTTCGAGCATCCACTTCGCGTAGTCGCCTTCGACGCGCGCAGGCTGCGCCGCGAATAGTTGGGAATAGAAGCCGATGCGCGGTTAAGTCATGGTGAGGTGGACGTGGAAGCGCTTCATGGAGAGTTCTTTCAGAGGAGGACAGGTGGAGGGAGATTCAGTGCTTCGCATACGCCGCCCTGGCGGTGTCGGTCATGTAGCCAAGCAGACTGTTCTCTGCGCGAAGTCGGCGCGATAGATCAGGTTGCGCCCTTGCTGTTCGATGGTGAGAGGCGCGTGAGCCGCTCCTTCAGATGGAAGGACAGAGAGTTGCGGGCCACGTCGGCTGGTCGGCCAAGACGCTGGGCGTCAGCCCCTCGGGGCCTGCGACGACCAGGGCGCGGAACACGCGCAGGCGTTGGGTGTGGGCCAGGGCACCGAGGGCGGAAACAGCTTGATCTTCGTTATGGTTCGATAATACACATTTTAATCATTGTGCAGAAACCAGCAAACAGAACCTCGTGCCGCCGTCGGGTTCGCGGGCTATGTCCCGCGCTTCGTGTCGAATCACGGCCATCCGGCTATGCCCCCTGGCGCCTCCGACCTGGGTGCTCTGCTCGCCTAAAACCGACGCATATGGAGGTGCAAGGGGGCGGTCTTGCTGTTCCCTTCATCGTGCCACGGCGTGCTCGCCGTCAAGGGCTGCGCGCCGATGGCGCTTGCGTCCTGGCGGCCGTCGTTGCCCCCTGGCTGCGCTGCGCCGTGCCACGAAAGGGTCGGGCAATTCCGCCCGGCAACCCTTAGGAGTTCACCATGAACAACGCACTCTCACTGACGGCAGCGGTGTGCTGTGGCAGGCCGCGAATCGCTGGAGCCCGGACTTCGATCGGCGCCCGTGGTCAAGCTGTTCAGCCGGATCGCCAGCGCCGCCGCGCCGTGTCGGCGGCGCTGGAGGATCCGCTTCCGTTACGCGGTATGGGCAGCACCCGCCGTGGAAGCCGCTGCGTGCCTTCGATGACGGCGAGAAGGTCTATATCCAGTTTCCGGCGGGCATTGCCCAGGGCGAGTGCCGCCGCTGTTCGTCATCGGTGTGAGGGCGACGGGCAACTGGTGAACTATCGTTTCCGCTCGCCGTATACACGTGGTCGCCTGTTCGGCGCGGCCGAACTGGGCTGGGCGGCGATGGCGGCGACGTGGTGCGGATCGAGCGCACCGATGGCGTGGCGCGGAGGAAGCCATGAGCCAGGATGACACTCCCGCCTCGCCGCTCCGCCGGCAGGAAGGTGGCGCCCGAGGCTGTGGCGCTGCGTGCCCAGCCGCGTCCGGTCCGCGCCTGACCGGCGCACGCTGGCCATCCTCGCGGGCGGCCTGTCGGTCGCCGTGGGGGCCACGATGGTCGCTGCCCGCAGCGGCGCGGTACGGGCGAGCAAACCGGCTTTACAACGTCGATCGCGTCTCGAAGTCCGAAGGGCTGGATGCGCTACCGACGGACTACTCGAAGCTGCCGCCAGCCTTGCCGCCGATGTACCCGAGCTGGGGCCGCCGCTGCCGGGCGATCTCGGCCCGCCATCGTGAAGTCGCAGCGCCGGTGACGCCGCCTACGCGGCTCCCGGCCACGACCCGAACGATGCGCTGCGAAGGAGCCGAAGCTGCCGCAGCATCGTCCGGCTCCGCTCGGGTGCGAGGCGGCCGCGCCGGTCGCAAGTCGCAGGCCGCCACTGCGCCGGGCTTCGCCGCCAATGCGGCGTTCGACCCGATGGCCGCCGGGCCGGCCTCGACGGCGGCCCAGCCTGCCGACCGACCGCCGTGCAGACCGGAAGACCAGAAGGAGGCTTTCCTGAAAGGCGGCTCTACGGAAACCCGCAATTCCGGCAACCTGACCCTGCCGGCTTCGCCGTATCAGGTCATGGCCGGACGGTGGTCGCCGGAGCGCTGGTGACGGGCATCAAGTCGGATTGCCCGGCGACGTGATCGCCACTGGAAGAGCCGGTCTATGACACGGCCACCGGGCGTTTCCTGCTGATCCCGCAGGGTTCGCGCATCCTGGGCAAATACAACAGCCAGGTCAGTTACGGGCAGAGCCGCGTTCAGTCGTTGGAATCGGATCATTCTGCCGGCAGTCTTCGTTGACGCTCGACAATCTGGCGGCGCAGATCCGGCGGTATGCCGGCCTGGAAGACGATGTGGACTACCACTGGGGCCGCATTTTGCCGGTGCGGCGCTGACGACCCTGCTGGGGTTGGCGCCGAGTGGCCGCGCCGGAGAATCGACAAGATGGCGATCGCGTCTCATTGCCGGGCGTGACAGTTACAGGACACGGTGAATCAAATCGGCCAGGAAGTGACCCGGCGCAACCTCAACATCCAGCCCACCTTGACCCAACGGCCCGGCCTGCCGGTGCGGATCATCGTCAACCGCGACTTGGTGTTACGGCCGTACCAGCCGCTATTCTTCAATCGGGGGACTTCACGATGAGCACAACCAAGAAGCTGCGGCTGGGGCCGCTGCCCAAGACCGAAGCGTCAAGCTCACCTTTGCCTGCCCGGCCAGTCTTAACCGACCTCGACCGCTACGCCGCGCTGCACGCGCAGGCGTATGGGAGGAGTGATGCGGCGACACTGATCCCGCACATGCTGGAAGCGTTCATGGCGGGGGATCGGGGATTAGAAAAGGAGGGGCAGGCAAGGCCGCCCCGCCGAAGCCGAGTTGACGATGCGACGCCTCTACCATCCGCCCACGATGAAAGCGCAGCCCAAGGGCTGCGCTTTCGCTTTGAGCGGTGGCTTGCGTATGATGGCGGTGCGACCTTGCCCGCTCCGCCGCTCCTGGCTTGCTCCGCGAGCGCCTATGCGGCACCTAGCTCAAAACGGGTAAGAGCACACCGAGGCCGAAGTCTGGCCTACCTATTGCCCCACAAGACCTTTCGTACCGTTGCATGTCCGCACTAACGACTTGACAGCGGACATTTTTTATGGCCGACGTCGCCTACTGCAGCCGGTCGTCGTCCAGGATATCGGGAATCGGCATGATGGAAATACCGTCCTCGACCAGTTCACGGCATTCTTCGACGGATGCCGTGCCGCGGATCGGGCGTTCCTCGATTTCACCGCTGTGCATGCGGCGGGCTTCGTCTGCGAAACGGACGCCGACATCGTCGCTTTGGCGCACGATGCTGCGGATCTGACGCAGGACTTCGGCCTGCAAGCGCACCAATTGACCGCTGGACGGCGCGGCCACAGCGGCCCGCCCCTGGACTGCTGGCGATTCGTCCGCAGCGGACGCCGACGCGGACGCCGGGCTGTGCCTCAGGTGGCTGATATTCAGATGCGGCGCCGAGACGCGGCGCGTGATCTGGTCGCTATGGCAGACCGGACAGCGCACCAAACCCTGCTCCCGCTGGTTGTCGTAGCTTTCCTGGGAAGCGAACCAGCCTTCGAAAACGTGGTCATGCTCACACGCGAGATCAAATACTTTGAGTGCCATGATCAGCAAATGGGGGTTGAGTGCCCGGTTTCAAGCGCTTTCCAGCATTTCCAGCGCCATTCCCAAGGCGGGACGGGTTTCAGGTCACGCCACAAACCCAGGCGCTGCTGGCGCGCCTGGCGCTCCAACTCGGGCAGCCCGGCATCGCGCAGATACTTGCCCTTGCCCTGCTGGTTGGCCCAGGCCATGCCGTCCGCCACCATCAAGCGATTCGCCAAGCGACCGTCCGGCAGCGGCACATCGCATATTTCACGCCCATACTGATCTTGTTCATAGCAACGCAGCGTCAGCGTCTTGCCTGCCACCAGATCCGCCAGCGCCTGGCGCGCCGCCTGCCCATAAGGCTGCCCCGGCTGCGCGCGCCCATGCCCGGTTTCAGGCGCGTCGATACTGGCCAGCCGGACACGCTGTCGCTGACGCCCCACCAACAGCGTCAAGGTATCGCCATCGGCCACCTGGACGACCCGTCCGGACAAGGCATAGGTTCGGGCCGCCGACGCCCCCGACCAGACCAGCGGGCCGGCGACGCAGACCAGCAGCGTCAGGCAGTGGCGGCGATAAGAGACAAGAAAATTCAGCACAGGAATCGGGATAAAAAAACAGGCTGCAACACAGAGCAGCCTTGGGGAGTCCATTGTAATGGAGCCTGGAAAAACAGGCTGCCGCCTACCCGCATTCAATCCGGCCAGGCTCGCTGCAGCAGGACATCGGACGCCAAACTCAGGGCCTGGGCCCCATAGACGCGCCCGCCGCCGCCGGCCAAGCGGCTGTCGACAAACGCCCGCGACACGGGCGCCGGCGCATGCCGCAGCAGCAAATCCGCCTGCACCAGCAAGACCAGATCCTGGGCAATCTGCCGGGCCTGAGCCTGCTGCTGTTCGGCCTCCAGTCGCAGATGGCGCAACAGACGATCCGCCGCCGCCCGCAGGGCGGGCTCGTCCGCATGCGCGCGCGCCAGGGCGTCGATTTCCTGGGCAACGGGTTCAGCTTCCTGCCGGGCGGCCCGCAGCACATCCAGGCACATGACGTTGCCCGAGCCTTCCCAGATGGAATTGACCGGGGCCTCGCGATAGAGCCGCGCCATCGGGCCGTCTTCTATATAGCCGTTGCCGCCCCAGACTTCCATGCATTCAGCGGCGGCCTCGATCGTGCGCTTGCAGACCCAGAACTTGGACGCGGGGGTAAGGATGCGGCGCAGGGCTTGTTCCGCCGCATGTTCCGGGTGATCGAAGGCCCGTGCCAGACGCAGGGCCAGCGTCGTCGCGGCCTCGCTTTCCAGCGCCAGATCGGCCAGCACCTGGCGCATCAGGGGCTGTTCAATCA
Organism: Castellaniella sp.; assembly: GCF_034675905.1. Classification (GTDB taxonomy): domain Bacteria; phylum Pseudomonadota; class Gammaproteobacteria; order Burkholderiales; family Burkholderiaceae_B; genus Castellaniella. The sequence goes on from NZ_JAUCCV010000004.1 coordinate 161,571, forward strand.
GCCGACGGCCAAAGGCCCAGCGATGACGGGCATGATGGATGGCCTGAACAACTGCCTGGCGCAACAAGGCCGCGCTGCCCAGCACGCAGTCCATGCGCGTATAGGACGCCATTTCCACCAGGGTGGCGATGCCGCGCCCGGTTTCGCCCACGCGCCGGCCCAGCGCCCCGGAAAACTCGACTTCGGCGCTGGCATTGGACCGGTTGCCCAGCTTGTCCTTCAGACGCTGGATATGGACTGCGTTACGCCGCCCCCCATCCAGCCAGCGCGGCACATAAAAGCAGGAATGCGCATCGCCGTCGCGAGCCAGCATCAAGTGGGCGTCGGACGTGGGCGAGGAAAAGAACCATTTGTGCCCGGTCAGCCGGAACCAGCCATCGCCAACTGGTGCGGCCCAAGTGGTATTGCTGCGCAGATCGGACCCCCCCTGTTTTTCGGTCATGCCCATGCCGATCATCATGGATTGCTTGTCCGCCACGGGCTGATCCCGCGCATCGTAGCGGCGACCGGCCAGCCTGGGCTGAAGATCGGCGAACCAGGATTCGCGAGCCAGCAGGGGAATGGCGGCGCTGGTCATGGTGATCGGACATAGCGAACCGGCTTCAACCTGGCCATGCATCAGATAATGTGCGGCGCGGGCCACATGAGCGCCCGCCGCCGGTGCAATCCAGGCACTGCTGTGCATGCCCTGGGCAAAGGCCAGCGACAGGAATTCAGTCCAACCGGGATGAAAATCAACCGCATCGACCCGATGGCCGGTGCGATCGAATGCCCGCAAGACGGGAGACGCCCGGTTGACGTCCGCCGCCAGTCGCGCCAGATCGGACTGCCCCAGGCGCCGCCCCCAGGATTCCAGGTCGGCCTCGTGCGACTGGGCGCCTTCGCGCCGCACCCCTTGCGTCAGCGCGACATCCGTCAGAAACAGATTGCAGTCGGGCAGATCGGGCGCCTGGTTTTCCACCTGATGCGTCCCTGATGACAGGTCTTGAACATCCATGTCGAAGCCCCTCGAATACGCGCAACGTCACGAACCAGTCTACCTGCGATTTCCAATGGCGGACAGGCCCCCGATACAATCGGGGTACACCGATCCCAGGAGCTCTCCGCCATGACACCTCGTTTTCTGATCCTCTGCGGCGCTCTTGTCCTGGCGCTGGGCGTAGCGACCGGTGCATTCGGCGCGCACGGTCTGCGCCGCCTGGTCGCCCCTGAGCTGCTGGAGACCTGGCGCACGGCAGCGCATTACCAGGTGGTCCACGGGCTCGGACTACTGCTGATCGCTGCCCTGTGGTCCCGCCTGGCGCCCGCACCCGCCGCCTGGGCAGGCGGTCTGATGCTGGCTGGCATGCTGATTTTCAGCCTCAGCCTGTACGCGCTGGTCCTGACCGGCATCCGCACACTGGGGGCTGTCACCCCGATCGGCGGCCTGCTGCTGATCCTGTCCTGGCTGGCGCTGGCGCTGGCCGCCTGGCGCGGCGCCGCCGCCTGAACCTCTCCGCCGAGCCAGATCCGCCCGGGCTGCAGTCCTATAATGAACTCCCGTTCCTCCTGACCGGAATCCACATGCCTCACCTTCCCTCGGACACCCCCTTGCGTGACTGGCTGCGCGCGCTGCCCAAGGCAGAGTTGCATCTGCACATCGAGGGCACGCTGGAACCCGAACTGATGTTCGCGCTGGCCGAACGCAACGGCGTGCCGCTGCCCTACGCGGACGTGGATGCCGTGCGCCAAGCGTATCAGTTCACCGACCTGCAGTCCTTTCTGGATCTGTACTACGCGGGCGCCAGCGTCCTGATCACGGAACAGGATTTCTACGACCTGACCATGGCCTACCTGCACCACGCTCAGGCCGATGGCCTGGCCCACGTCGAACTGATGTTCGATCCGCAGACCCATACGCACCGGGGCATCGCCATCGAGACCGTGTTCGCAGGGCTGGCCCGCGCGCTGCGCGAAGCCCGCGGCACGATGGGGATCAGCGGCTATCTGTTGCTCAGTTTCCTGCGCCATCTCAGCGAGGAAGACGCCTTTGCAACCCTGAACGCCGCCCTGCCCCTGCGCAGCCAATACGATGATCTGTGGGTCGGCATCGGCCTGGATTCCTCCGAACGGGGCAATCCGCCGGAAAAATTCGCCCGAGTGTATGCCCGCTGCGCGGAGCTGGGCTTTCATCTGGTCGCCCATGCCGGAGAAGAAGGGCCGGCGGACTACGTCCGCTCAGCCCTGGAAATCCTGAAAGTCGCCCGCATCGACCATGGCGTGCGCAGCAGCGACGACCCGGATCTGCTGCAGGAACTGATCCAGCGCCGCATTCCCCTGACGGTCTGTCCGCTATCCAATCTGAAACTGGGTGTCGTGCGCGATCTGTCCGAACACAATCTGGCCCGTCTGCTGCGGGCGGGCGCCATGGTGACGATCAATGCCGACGACCCCGCCTATTTCGGCGGCTACGTGCTGGACAACTACGTCGCCAGCGCCCAGGCCCTGGACCTTTCCCATGACGAGCTGGTGACCTTGGCGGCCAACAGCCTGCAGGCGTCTTTCCTGCCCGCCGCCGACAAAACCCGCCTGCTGGATCAACTGGCGGCCGCGGCCAGCCGGGGTTGAACGGCATGCCCCCTGCCGTCAACCTCGACAAACTGAAACTGCCCGCCGATGCCATCCAAGGCGAATGCCGGCGCCTGGATCGCGCTTTTTACGACCGCCCCGCGCTGACTGTCGCCCCTGATCTGCTGGGCCATCTGCTGGTCCACGCCAGTCCTGACGGCCTGCGCATGGGCCGCATCGTGGAGGTCGAAGCCTATCTGGGCCCCACCGATCTGGCAGCCCACACCTCGCGCGGGCGCACCGCCCGCACCCGCGCCATGTTCGGCCCGCCGGGCCATGCCTACGTCTACCTGATCTACGGCATGTACCACTGCATCAATGCCGTCACCGGCCCCGAAGGCAGCGGCACCGCCGTGCTGCTGCGGGCGCTGGCGCCGGTCGCCGGGCTGGCTGCCGCCACCAACGGCCCGGGGCGTCTGTGCAAGGCCATGGACATCACGCTGGATCATTACGGCATCGATCTGTGCGGCGACACGCTCTGGATCGCCCAGGACGAATCCCCTCGGCCAGCCAATATCACCGCCAGCCCCCGGATCGGGGTGGACTATGCCGGGGAATGGGCCGACAAGCCGCTGCGCTTTCACATCGACGGCCACCCAGCCGTCAGCCGGCGACCCGGCAAGAAAAAGAAATAACAAGGCCCCCACGCCGCACCGGCTGACGCGTGCTGGCTGTCCACCGTTCCGTCGCCGATTCAAACGGTTAATTTGATATAGATCAAGGGTTTTCTCAGTCCAGCCTGCTGGCTTGATCTGGCGCAAGACAAGGGTTTCCCCTAGCCCGTACGATGACGCCGTCCTCGACTGTCATCCGCCCTTGCCATCATGCGCCTCGTCAGCCAGATTTCCGCCTTTGTATCCTGTTTTTCCTTCCGGCTTCATCTGGCGCTCTGGCTATCCGCCTGCCTGATGGCGATCCCTGCCGGCGCCACGGCCCAGTCCCAGACAGGCGGCAAGTACCAAGCCTACCAGTTCGGGCAAAGCGGTACGGCGCTAGGCTCAGGCCCCCGGTTGGGCGCCTTTCTGCAGAAAATCACCCCTGAGCAGATTTTCCCTGGCGCTGATCGCATCGGCCCTGCCGAAGGCAAACCCACCATCGCCCGCGCCTATGCAAAAGACACGCTGCTGGGCTACGTCTACCTGACCACTGACATCGTCAATACACGCGGCTATTCCAGCAAGCCTATCGACACCCTGATCGGACTCTCGCTGGACGGCCAGATTGTCGGCGCCAAGCTGGTGGAACACCACGAGCCCATCGTGCTGATCGGCATCCCCGAGGCCAAGGTCGATACCTTCATCCAGGGCTACATCGGCAAGAACTATGTCAAGGAACCGCCGCGTCCCGGCGCACCGCCGCCGGTGGACATCATCAGCGGCGCCACCGTCACGCTGATGGTGATCGGCGACAGCATCACCCGATCCGTCATGGCGGTGGCGCGCGACTACGGCATCGGTCGCAGCGGCCCTGCCCAAGCCGCCCCCGTCGAGCAACGCGCCATCGACCTGGAAAAAACCGAGACGGAATCCTGGGATGCGCTGCTGGCGTCCGGCGCCGTCGGCCAGCTGCACGTGAGCGTCGCCGACGTCAACCAGGCCTTTGAAAAGACCGGACGCGCCGAGGCGATGGACAAGCCCGAAGCCGGCGAACCCGGCGACACGTTCATCGACCTGTATGCCGCTCTGGTCAGCGTGCCCTCCATCGGCCGCAGCCTGCTGGGCGATGCGGAATACCAATACCTGCGCGAACGGCTGGCTCCCGGCCAATCGGCGATTCTGGTCGCCGGCAATGGCCGCTACTCCTTCAAAGGATCCGGCTACGTGCGCGGCGGCGTCTTTGATCGCATCGAAGTCGTCCAGGAAGAACACAGCTTCCACTTCACCGATCTGGATCATCAGCGCCTGGCCGACCTGATGGCCGCCGGCGCCCCCCGCCTGCGCGAAATCGCCCTGTTCACCGTGCCGTCGGATGCGGTCTTTGACCCGGTTGCGCCCTGGCGCCTGCAGCTCGCTGTCCAGCGGGTGCTCAACGTCAAGGAAAAGGCCTTTACGACGCTGAATCTGAACTACACCTTGCCGGGCAGCTTCACCAAGATCAGCGCGGCGGCCAGCCCCCCCGTGGCTGACACGGCATCCGGAACAGCCGCTCCGACGGCGCTGGAGCAGGCACAGGCCGAACTCGACGCCGCGCCCGCCCTCTGGAAGCAGATGTGGGCGGCCAAGACCGTGCAGATCGTGATCATTTCGATCGCGCTGCTGACGCTGATCGCCGTGTTCTTCTTCCAGGACCAGCTGACCAAGCACGAAGTCTTCTACAAACGCTTTCGCACGGTGTTTCTGCTGTTCACCCTGTTCTGGATCGGCTGGTACGCCCAGGCGCAGCTGTCGGTGGTCAACGTCCTGACCTTCACCACGGCGCTGCGCACCGATTTCAGCTGGGAATATTTCCTGATGGACCCCATCGTGTTCATCCTGTGGATCGCCACGGCCTTCTCCCTGATCTTCTGGAACCGGGGGGCTTTCTGCGGCTGGCTATGCCCCTTCGGCGCCCTGCAGGAACTGAGCAACAATCTGGCCAAACGCTTGCGCGTGCCGCAGATCAAGGTGCCCCATGGCGTGAACACCCGCCTGGCCGGCCTGAAATACATCATCTTCCTGATCCTGTTCGGCATTTCGCTGTACGAGCTGGGATTGGCTGAAAAATTCGCGGAAATCGAACCCTTCAAGACGGCCATCATCCTGAAGTTCATCCGCGACTGGCCTTTCGTCATCTTCGCCGTCGTCCTGGTGTTGGCGGGCCTGTTCATCGAACGCTTCTACTGCCGCTATCTGTGCCCTATGGGCGCCGCCCTGGCGATTCCCGCCAAGCTGCGCATCTTCGACTGGCTGCGCCGCTACAAGACCTGCGGCAATCCCTGCCAGCTGTGCGCCGTGGAATGCCCCGTCCAGGCCATCAATCCGGAAGGCGACATCAACCCGAACGAATGCATCCAGTGCCTGAACTGCCAGATGCTGTACCACCACGAAAAACGCTGCCCGCACCTGATTCAGAAAAACGCCAAGCTTCGGCGCCACAAGGCGCCGCCGCCGGACGCCGGACTGCCGGGCGAGACCATCGTCAGCCGCAAGCCCACCGTCCGCCCCCGCGAGACCAGCGCATCACAACCCGTTTCATCGAACCCATAGCGCCCTACCCCGGCACATCCGCCGGGGCGCTATGAACACCACCCTGGGAGAACTCCATGTCCGACCAACACAACGATAAGCCTGGCCTGAGCCGACGCGGCTTTCTCGGCACGGCTGCCTTTACGGGCGCCGCAGCCGTCGGCGCCACCCACCTGACGGCCAATGCCAAGGACGACCCGAAGAAAAAGGGCCATCAAAGCGTCGAAGTCGCCCCGGGCGAACTCGATGAATACTATGCCTTCAATTCCGGCGGCCAATCGGGCGAAGTCCGCATTCTGGGCTTGCCGTCCATGCGGGAACTGATGCGTATTCCGGTCTTCAATATGTGCAGCGCCACGGGCTGGGGCCGCACCAATGAAAGCATCAAGATCCTGACCGAAGGCCTGACGCCGGCCACCAAGGCCTACGCCGACTCCATCGGCGGCGTCCTGCCCAACGGCGACGCCCACCACCCGCACATGTCCTTTACGGACAATACCTATGACGGGCGCTACATCTTCATCAACGACAAGGCGAACACCCGCGTGGCGCGCATCCGCTGCGACGTGATGAAGACCGACAAGATCACCGAAATCCCCAATGCCGACGGCATCCACGGTCTGCGCCCGCAGCGCTATCCGCGCACCGGCTACGTCTTTTGCAACGGCGAACACATCGTGCCGCTGCCCAACGACGGCAAGGTCATGGACGACCCGAAGAAAAACTTCTGGGCCATCTACACCGCCTTGGATGGCGACACCATGAAAGTCGCCTGGCAGGTGCTGGTGGACGGCAATCTGGACAACGGCGACGCCGACTACCAGGGCAAATACTCCTTCGCCACCTGCTACAACTCCGAAAAAGGCCTGTCCGTCACGGAAATGTCAGCCAACGAGCAGGACTGGGCGGTGGTGTTCAACATCAAGCGCATCGAAGAAGCCGTCAAGAACGGCGACTTCAAGGAAATGAACGGCGTACCCGTGATCGATGGGCGCAAGGGGTCGAAGTACACGCGCTACATCCCGGTGCCCAATTCGCCGCACGGCTGCAACGCTGCACCCGACGGCATCCACGTGGTGTTCAACGGCAAGCTCTCGCCCACCGTCACCGTCATCGACGTGCGCAAGCTGGACGATCTGTTCGACGACAAGATCAAGGAACGCGACGTGGTCGTGGCCGAACCGCAGCTGGGCCTGGGCCCCCTGCACACGGCCTTCGACGGCCGCGGCAACGCCTACACCACGCTGTTCATCGACAGCCAGATGTGCAAATGGAACATCGAAAAGGCCAAGAAAGCCTACCAGGGCGAAAAGGTCGACCCGATCATCCAGAAGCTGGACGTGCACTACCAGCCCGGCCACAACCACACCACCATGGGCGAAACCAAGGAAGCCGACGGCAAGTGGCTGGTGTCGCTGAACAAGTTCTCCAAGGACCGGTTCCTGAATGTCGGCCCGCTGAAGCCTGAAAACGACCAGTTGATCGACATTTCGGGCGACGAGATGAAGCTGGTGCACGACGGCCCCAGTTTTGCCGAGCCGCACGACATGCTGCTGGTGCACCGCTCCAAGGTCCGCCCCAAGCACATCTGGGACCGTGACGACCCCATGTGGGACGATGCGCGCAAGCAGGCGGAAAAGGACGGCGTCACGCTGGAAGGCGGTTCGACCGTGATCCGCGATGGCAACAAGGTCCGCGTCTACATGGTCGCCATCGCCCCCGTCTTCAGTCTGCCCAGCTTCGAAGTGAACGAAGGCGATGAAGTCACGGTGATCGTCACCAATATGGAACGCATCGAGGACCTGACGCACGGCTTCACGCTGACGGGCCACGGGATCGCCATGGAAGTCGGCCCCCAGGCGACGTCGTCGGTCACGTTCAAGGCCTCGCGCCCCGGCGTGCACTGGTACTACTGCCAGTGGTTCTGCCACGCGCTGCACATGGAAATGTCGGGCCAGATGTACGTCAAGCCGAAAAAGGCCTGATGCCATGAAGGTCTGCACTGCCCCGCGCTTCGGCGCAGCCCTGTCGGCTGCGTTGATCCTGGCCGCCGCCTGCGGGGCGGCGCAGGCGGCGGTCATCGATATTCCTGCGGGCGCCCGTCTGCAGGATGCCATCGAGGCCGCCGCGCCCGGCGACGTACTGCGCCTGGCACCCGGCGATTATCCGGGCAATCTCTTGATCGACAAACCCCTGACGCTGGAAGGCCCGCCCGAACGCGACGCCCGCATCCTGGGTGAACGCCAGGGCCGGACCATCTGGATCCAGGCGCCCGACGTCACGATCCGACACCTGACCATCCGCCATTCCGGCCTGAGCCTGCCCGATATGGATGCCGGCGTCTTTCTGGACAAGACCGCCGCCCAGGCCCACATTGCCGACAACGATATCCTGGATAATTCGGTCGGAGTCTACCTGTGGGGTGCGCGCGACGCCCTGGTGGAAAACAACCGCATCGTGGGCAATACCGGCCTGCGCGTCAACGAACGCGGCAACGGCGTCACGGTCTGGAACGCGCCCGGATCGAAAGTCACAGGCAACGATATTTCAGAAGGCCGCGACGGCATCTTTTCCAACAACAGCCGGGAAAATGTCTTCAGCGGCAATACCTTTCATCACCTGCGCTACGCCGTGCACTATATGTATACCAACGACAGCGAGGTCAGCGGCAACATCTCGCGCGGCAATGAAATCGGTTACGCCATCATGTTTTCCCGCCGCCTGACGGTGCGCGACAACATCGCCGTCGACAGCGCACACCAGGGCTTGATGCTCAATGCCACGGATGATTCCCGCATCCAGGGCAATGTGGTCGTCGGTGCGGAAAAATGCGTCTTCATCTATAACGCCAATCTGAACGAACTGGCCGACAACCATTTTCAGGATTGCGGCATCGGCGTGCATTACACCGGATCCGAAGGCAACCACATTTACGGCAACGCCTTCGTCAACAACCAGAACCAGGTCAAATACGTCGGCACCCGCTATCTGGAATGGTCGCTGAATGGCCGCGGCAATTACTGGTCGGACCTGTCCGCCTTCGATCTGGACGGCGACGGCATCGGCGACACCGCCTACCGGCCCAACGGCCTGATCGATCAAGTCATCTGGCGCGCGCCCAGCGCACGCCTGCTGCTCAACAGCCCCGCCGTCACGATCGTGCGCTGGGCTCAATCGCAATTCCCCGCTATTTTGCCGGGCGGCGTCATGGACAGCGCTCCCCTGATGACCCCTCCCGTTTCACCCGCCTGGAAGCGCTACGAGGCCATGCCATGACTGTGACAGCCCCGCCCATCGACCTTCGCCGCGTGACCAAGCGCTACGGCGCCCTGGCTGCCGTGGATGACGTCAGCCTGTTCCTGGAACCCGGCGAATGCGTCATTCTGGCCGGCCATAACGGCGCCGGCAAAAGCACCCTGATCAAACTGATTCTGGGCCTGATCCGGCCGGAATCCGGCACCGTGCGCGTACTGGGCGATCTGGCCGCCAGTCCCGCCGCCGCTCGCGGCCGCCGCCTGATCGGCTATCTGCCGGAAATCGTAGCGCTGCACCCCTCGCTGACGGGCGCTGAAACCCTGGCCTTTTATGCACGCCTGAAAGGCCTATCCGTCCAGAGCAACGCCGCCCTGCTGTCCCGCGTGGGTATCGCCGAAGCCGCCAAACGGCGGGTCGGCGGCTATTCCAAAGGCATGCGCCAGCGCCTGGCCCTGGCACAGGCGCTGCTGGGCAAACCACGCATCCTGCTGCTGGACGAACCGACGACGGGCCTGGACCCCGCCTCGCGCCTGCTGTTCTACGACATCGTGCGCGAACTGCGCGACGCAGGCACCGCCATTTTGCTGTCCACCCATGCGCTGGCCGAACTGGAAGGCCAGGCCGATCGCGTCATCGTCATGCAAAAGGGCCGCAAGATCGCCGACGGCAGTCTGAGCGATCTGCGTCGGGACGCCGGCCTGCCGGTGCGCATCCGCCTGACGCTGGACCAGGAACCCATCCAGGTCCCCGAAGGCTGGCGGCGCATCAGCGCGCACCGCCTGGAACTGACCTGCCCCGCCGCCGACAAACTGCAGCATCTGCGCGACGCCCAGACGCTGCCCCACATCCGCGACATCGAACTGGAACAGCCGGGGCTGGACGAAATGTACGCACACTTTCTACGCCGGGAGGACGCATGAACCCGACCCTGATCCTGATTCAGAAAGAAATCCGCGATGGCTTGCGCAACCGCTGGGTGCTGGCGATCGCGCTGCTGCTGGCCATGCTGGCCCTGTCGCTGGGATTTCTGGGCAGCGCACCCACCGGCACCGTCAAGGTCGATCCCCTGACGGTAACGGTCGTCAGCCTGTCGAGCCTGTCGATCTTCCTGGTGCCGCTGATCGCCATGCTGCTGTCCTACGACGCCATCGTTGGCGAAATCGACCGGGGCACGATGAACCTGCTGCTGAGCTACCCGATCTCGCGCCCCCAGGTGATGGCGGGCAAGTTCTGCGGCCATCTGGTCATCCTGGCGCTGGCCATCGGCGCTGGCTACGGGCTGGCGGGCCTGGCGCTGCAACTGGCCTTCGGCGGCCTGGACCCGGCGGCCTGGGGACCTTTCGCCCTGCTGATCGCCGCCAGCATCCTGTTGGGCGCCGCCTTTCTATCCCTGGGCTACCTGATCAGCGCCCTGGTGCAGGAACGGCAGACGGCCGCCGGCATCGCCATCGGCGTCTGGCTGTTTCTGGTGGTGATCTACGACATGGGCTTGCTGGGTGTTCTGGTGGTCGACCAGGGACGCACGATCACCGAGCCGATCCTGAACGCCATCCTGCTGCTGAACCCCACCGACGTCTACCGCCTGCTCAACCTGACCGGCCACGAAAACATCGCCATGTTCGCCGGCATGGCGGGCCTGAGCGGCCAGGCCAGCCTGTCCACCCAGGCGCTATTGCTGGCCCAGACCCTGTGGATCCTCATTCCGCTGGCGCTGGCATCCTGGGCATTCAAGCGGAGGGCGCTATGACGACGGACACGATTGCTTTCAGCCGCTACGCCACTGCCAGGCGCGGACGGCGCTTGCTGGGCGGGCTTGCGCTCAGCCTGCTGCTGGGCGCCTGCGGCGGGGGCGGCATCGATGCCGGCCCGCCTCCGGCCCCCCATACGATGAACGAACAGGCCGTCGGCCACTATTGCGGTATGAATCTTTATGAACACGTCGGCCCCAAGGGCCAGATCCTGCTGCGCGATCAGGATGCCGCCGTCTGGTTTTCCACGATCCGCGAGGTCTTCGCCTACACGCTGCTGCCGGAGGAACCCAAGACCATTGTCGCAATCTACGTCCAGGACATGGGCCAGGCGGACAAACAGGGCAATCCCCCGACGGACGCCTGGATCGACGCGCGCAATGCCCATTTCCTGATCGAGAGCCGCGCCGTCGGCGGCATGGGCGCGCCCGATGCCCTGCCCTTCGCCCAGGCGGAAGACGCCCAGGCCTATCAGCAACAGTACGGCGGGCGCATCGTCGGTTTCCAGGACATGCCAGAGGACTATGTCCTGCGCTATCTTGAACCCGCCCCTGCCGCCGATGCGGGCGCACTGACTTCCTTCATGACCGGAGAACGCTCATGACATCCGCCACCCGCCGCCGTTTTCTGGGCATCGCCGCCGCCAGCGCCGCCCTGCTGGGCGCCTCGCCGCTGCGCGCTGCCATCCCGCATATCAAGGAACTGCCGGAGCCCGTTACCTGGCGCGGCATCGCGCTGGGCGCCGATGCCGAGATGCAGCTGCTGCACCCTGATCCGGCCCATGCCCAACGGCTGATCCAGATGGCCGTCGGCGAAATCCATCGCTTGGAAAAGATCTTCAGCCTCTATCGCGACGACAGCGCCCTGGTCCGTCTGAACCGCACAGGCCGGCTGGATGCGCCGCCTGCCGATCTCTGCCGCCTGCTGTCCGAGGCCTGCGCCTTCGCCGATCTCACCGGCGGCACCTTTGACCCGACCGTCCAGGTGCTGTGGAACTGGTATGCCCAACGCGGCCAAGCGCCCCACCCGGCAACGATCGGCCCCGATCAGCTGCGCCCGGTCCTGAACCACGTCGACTATCGGGCCATCCATATCGAATCGGAATTCATCCGCTTGGAACGACCCGGCATGGCGATCACCCTGAACGGCATCGCCCAAGGCTACATCACCGACCGTGTCACCGAGCTGTTGCGCGCCAACGGCCTGGAACACGCCATGATCGATCTGGGCGAAGCCCGCGGTCTGGGACGCCCTGACGCAAGCCGCCCCTGGCGCGCCGGCCTGGCGGACCCGCAGGACCGCAGCCGCTGGCTGGACACCATCGACCTGGACGATCAGGCCTTGGCGACGTCCGGCGGCTACGGCACGCCACTGGACGCATCCGGGGCGCTGACCCACCTGTTCGATCCCCATACCGGCAGCGCCACCCCGCGCTGGCGCAGCGCCAGCGTGCGCGCCGCCGACGCCACCACCGCCGATGCCTTGTCCACGGCCTTTGCGCTCATGCCCGAGCCCGCGATTCGTGCTATCATTTCGCGCTTTCCAGTACAGGCATGGCTACTGCCCCCGGACTCCGGGACGGTGACTCGCCTGGGGTAAAGGAAGCACCGCGTGATATGACGGTTTCAGAAAAACATGTTATATTTACGCCTCTTTAGCGGCTGTAGCTCAGTTGGATAGAGTACTTGGCTACGAACCAAGGGGTCGTGGGTTCGAATCCTGCCAGCCGCGCCAGAAATTTATCAGTTGCAAAACTGATCAGAACCGCCTAGGGCCAACTACCTAGGCGGTTTTTATTTGTCTGGCCGAAATCGCAGCCGGGCGCCGACCGGAATCTGCGCCAAGCGATCCAGATGCCGGCTGCAGACGACGGCAATCACAGGATACCCGCCCGTCAGGGGATGATCGGCCAGAAACAGCACCGGCTGCCCGCTGGCAGGGACCTGGATGGCGCCGATGACGGTGCCTTCGCTGGGCAATTCCTGCGTCTTACGACGCGTCAGCGCACCTGCGCCGGACAAACGCATGCCGACCCGGTTGGACTGCGGCGTCACCAGCCATTCCTGGGATAGCAACAGATCCAGCGCCGACGGTTCGAACCAATCCTGGCGCGGACCGAGGACGACATCCAGCGTCACCTCATCGCCCGCCTGCGGCAGGCTGTCAGCCCTGTCCCACCGCCCTGCGAAGTCCCGGCCACCCGATGCATCAGGGGCGGCGCCGGCCGCATCCAGCGCAGGGGATGCCAACTCCGTTCCCTGCCCCACGGCCAATATATCCCCCGCCCGGATCGGCGCCGGCCCGATACCTGCCAGCACATCGGTGGCGCAGCTGCCCAGCACGGGCGCTGCCGCCCAGCCGCCCCGCACAGCTACATAGCAGCGGACCCCTGCCCGTACCTGGCCGATCCGCAGGATCTGGCCATCTGTCACCGTCAATGCCCGCTGCGCGGCGGCAGGCAGCCGCACGCCCGAGGCCGTCGTCAGCACCACCGGCGCCTGTCCCCCGGTAATGGCCAGGACGGCCTGTCCGTGACAGACCAATTCCAGGCCGCCCAAGGCATGCTCCAGCACAACAGCGCCTGCCTTATTACCGACCAACTGATTCGCCTGCCGGGCTGCTGTCCGGTCCAGCGCCCCGGAGCAAGCCACGCCCATGCCGGTCAGGCCCGGTCGGCCCAGATCCTGAAACAAGGTCTGCACACCTGCCCGGCGGACTTCCAGTTTGACGACAGACGGATCCTCATCCGGCGCCGCCCGCTCCGCTGCCACCGGCGCAGCGGCGGATTGTCCAGAGGAGAGCGCTGTTTCTTCAGGCAAGCTGATACAAACGGACGGCTTGTCCAGATCGCGAAATCTCACCCGATAACCGGGTTGCACCAACGCCGGCGCCGCCCGGCTAAGGTCCCACATGCGCGCCGACGTGACGCCCAGCAGCTGCCAGCCCCCCGGGCTGTCGGAGGGATAGACGGCGCTGAATTCCCCTGCGGCCGCCACAGACCCAGCCGGCACCCGGGTGCGCGGGCTGGCCCGCCGGGGCAGACCCAAAAAGCAGGGATCGCCGCCGGTCAGGTAGACAAAACCCGGCGCGAAACCGGCAAAGGCTGCCTGGAAATCACTGCCGGTATGGCGCTCGATGACTTCCGTCCGATCCAGCCCCAATCGCTCGGCGACCTCGTCCAGATCCTCGCCGATATAGCGCACGGGGATGTCGACCTGCCGCTCTCCGCCGTTGGACGGGTCCACCGCCCCCGAGGCCCTGGTCAGGCACTGTTGCAACCAGCGAACCACGGCCTGCGACGCGACCTGCACAGGCTGGAACTGCACCAGCAGCGTGCGCGCCGCCGGCACCAGGTCTGTCACGCCCGGCAGCAGGGCGGCGCCCGCCACCTGGAACAGCGCCAGCACATCCCCCAGCGAATTCAGCTCGACCAGCAGGGCGGCATCGCCTGCCGGTAAAAAACGGGGCGCCCTCATCAATCGTCCAGCGCCTCAACAAAGGGGCGCAGCGTCACGCCGGCGCCATCCAAGCGGGCGCGCACGGCCCGCGCCAGGCCCACCGCACCCGGGCTGTCGCCGTGCACGCAGATGGAATCCGCCTGCAGACGCACACGCGACCCATCGATGGCCGTCAGTTCACCCGTGCGCACCCAATCCAGCATACGGTCGGCGACCTGATCAGGATCGTGCAGGACGGCGCCGGCCTCGCGTCGCGACACCAATGCCCCCTGAGGGGTATAGGCGCGATCAGCAAAGGCCTCGGCCACCACGCGCAGGCCGCGCGCCCGCGCCCAGGCCAGCAGCGGCGAGCCGGCCAGCCCCATCAGGACCAGACCGGGGTCCAGCGCCAGCAAAGCAGTGATGACATCCGCCGCCTGACGCTCGTCGTGAGCGATCGTGTTGTACAAGGCCCCATGCGGCTTGACGTAGCGCACACGGACACCCGCCGCCGCCGCCAGCCCCTGCAGGGCGCCGATCTGATAGATCACGTCGGCCACCAGTTCGCGGCTGGACGGGTCCAGCGCCCGGCGACCGAAACCGACCAGATCGGGGTAGCCCACATGCGCCCCCACGACTACGCCTCGGGCAGCGGCAGCCCGCAAGGTATCCAGGATGCCGGCCGGGTCTCCGGCATGGAACCCGCAGGCCACATTGGCGCTGGTGACGATATCCAGCATGCTGGCATCATCGCCCATCGTCCAGGCGCCGAAGCTTTCCCCCAGGTCGCTGTTCAAATCCATGTCGTTTCCTTATCATTCATGCGATGCACCGCATTGTTGAGCAATCTATCGCATCAAAAAACATATTGCCGCCATCCTGTCGGCTGATGAACCAGGGGCCTGCATGCAATCCCGGCATTATCCCAGCACCACACCGTCTTTGAGCCTGGCCGACACCGTCGCCGAAACCCTGCGCCAGCAACTGATCTATGGCCAGCTGCATGCCGGCCAGCGCCTGTCCGAGGCCAGTCTCAGCGAACAGCTGGACATCTCGCGCAACACCTTGCGCGAGGCCTTCCGCATCCTGGTCAAGGAAGGCCTGCTGCATCACGAACCCAACCGCGGCGTGTCGGTCGTGATTCCCAGCATCGCCGATATCATCGATATCTACCGGGTGCGCCGCCTGATCGAATGCCAGGCGCTGGCGCAGGCCTGGCCGCGCCACCCGGCCCACAAGCGCCTGAGCCAGGCAACCGAAACGGCCCAGCAGATGCGCGAAGCCAGCGACTGGCTGGGCGTGGGGTCGGCCAATATGGCCTTTCATGCGGGCATCGTCGCCCTGGCCGACAGCGCCCGCCTGTCGGCGATGTTCGCCGATATTGCCGCCGAACTGCGCCTGGCCTTCGGCCTGCTGGACGATCCCGAATACCTGCATGCGCCCTTTGTCGACCAGAACATTCATCTATTGAACCTGTTTGAATCCGGCGATACCGCCGCCGCCGCGCAAACCCTGGAACACTACCTGATCCAATCCGAACGCATGGTGCTGTCGGTCTACGCCGGATGTCTGGATTGATATCCGCCTGTTGCGCAGGCGGATATCACGCTCGTCTGCAGACAGGACACCACACCGACACCACCGCATATAGTTGAACAATAATAAATAAATTGGTGAACAAACAAAGACTATATCGACTACAAAGATATTCTTATTGTTGAAAACCCTGATGGTTCCCAGCCTATAGGTGCGCTACTGTTTCCCCTGGATATCGTCCGGGCCGGATCAAAGCTCGCAGGCACATCCGTGCTCTCGCAGTCTTGCCGCCCCTGATCACAACCCGCTAGGAGACCGCCTGATGAAACGTCGCACCTTTTTCACTGCCACTCTGGCTGCCAGCCTGGGCCTGGCGCTTAACGCCCATGCCGCTACGAAATGGGATCTGGCTTCTGCCTATCCGGCCTTCAACTTCCACACCCAGAACCTGGAACAATTCGCCAAGGACGTCTCTACCGCCACCAAGGGCGATGTGAACATCACGGTCCACTCGGGCGCATCCCTGTTCAAGATGCCGGAAATCAAGCGCGCCGTCCAAGGCGGACAGGCCCAGGCCGGCGAATTCTTCATGGTCAGCTTCCAGAACGAATGGCAACCCTACGGCCTGGACGGCCTGCCGTTCCTGGCCGGCAACTACGACGAGGCCTGGAAACTCTATCAGGCGCAGCGCCCCGCCCTGGAAAAGAAACTCGGTCAGCAGGGCATGAAACTGCTGTATGCCGTGGCCTGGCCGCCGCAAAGCATCTATAGCAACAAGCCGATCAATTCCGTCGCCGACCTGAAAGGCATGAAATGGCGGGTCTACAGCCCGACCACGGCCCGCATCGGCGAACTGGTCGGCGCCCAGCCCGTCACCATCCAGGAAGCCGAACTGACCCAGGCGCTGGCCACCGGCGTCATCGAAGGCCTGATCACCTCCAGCGCCACCGGGGCCGACAACAAGCTCTACGAGCAGATGAAATATTTCACCAACGTCCAGGCCTGGATCCCCAAAAACGCTGTGGTCGTCAACAAGAAAGCCTTCGATGCCCTGCCCAAGGCAGAACAGGACGCCGTCCTGAAGGCAGCAGCCGACGCCGAAACCCGTGGCTGGAAGACATCCCGCCAGGTGGACGCCGACTCGATCGCCAAACTGAAAGCAGGCGGCATGCAGGTCGTCGAACCCTCGGCTGAACTGCGAGCCGGCCTGGCCAAAGTCGGTGATACGGTCATCCAGGAATGGACCGACAAGGCCGGTGATGATGGCAAACAGATCCTGGCCGCCTACCGGGCCAGCAAATAGGACGGCTCTCTGATGCGTAAATGGCTCGATGGTCTTTATGACGCCAGCGCCTGGCTGGCCGGACTGTGCATGGTCCTGGTGCTCGTCACAGTCACCGCCACCATCCTGGGCCGCCTGATCGGGTTTCCGGTCGGCGGCATCGATTCCTACGCAGGCTATGCCATGGCGGGGTCCGGTTTTCTGGCCCTGGCCAGCACCCTGAAAAAGGGCGAACACATCCGGGTCACGCTGGTGCTGGGCATGCTGCAAGGCGCCCGGCGCCGGGGGCTGGAACTGGCCGCCTTGCTGATCGCCACCCTGCTGGCCGGGTTCCTGGCCTTCTACTCGGTGCGTCTGGTCTGGCAATCCTGGGAATACCAGGACATTTCCACCGGCATCGATGCCACGCCGATGTGGATCCCGCAAATCCTGATGGCGGTCGGCACATTGGTATTCTTCATCGCCTTTCTGGACGAATTCTGCCTGGAATGGCGGGGCCAGCGCCAGCACGACTCCGAGGACCTGCACCATGAATGAGATCACTGCCAGCATCGCCCTGATCGTGGTCCTGTTTGCTCTGCTGGGCGGCGGCGTCTGGGTCGGTTTGGCCCTGGCCGGAGTCGCCCTGTTCGGCATGGAATTCTTTTCCGCGCGCCCGGCCGGCGACGCCATGGCCATTACCATCTGGGGCAGTTCCAGCAGCTGGACGCTGACCGCCCTGCCGCTGTTCATCTGGATGGGCGAAATCCTGTATCGCACCAATCTGTCGGAAAACCTGTTCAGAGGCCTGGCGCCCTGGGTAAACCGCCTGCCGGGGCGCCTGCTGCACACCAATGTGCTGGGCTGCACGATCTTCGCTTCGGTCTGCGGTTCCTCGGCCGCCACCTGCGTGACCGTGGGCAAGATGAACCTGCCCGAACTGCGCAAGCGCGGTTATCCGGATGCCCAGATCATCGGCTCGCTGGGCGGGCCCGCCACGCTGGGTCTGCTGATTCCGCCTTCCATCATCCTGATCGTCTACGGCGTGGCGGCGGAAACCTCTATCGCCAAGCTCTTTATCGCCGGCATCATTCCCGGGCTGCTGTTGGCGGCCTTGTTCAGCGGCTGGCTGATGGGCTGGGCGCTGCTGCATCCATCCCAGGTTCCCGACGAGGCCGCCGGGCACATGAAACTGCTGGACAAGCTGCGCGAATCCCGCCAGCTGATCCCCGTCGTGCTGCTGATCCTGGGCGTCATCGCCAGCATCTATACCGGCGTCGCCACCGCCACGGAATCCGCCGCCATCGGCGTGCTGGGCGCCTTTCTGCTGTCGGCCTGGCAAAAATCCCTGACCTGGCAATCCTTCCGGGATTCTCTGCTGGGCGCCACGCGCCTGTACTGCATGATCGCCCTGATCCTGGCGGGCGCGGCCTTCATGACGCTGTCCATGGGCTATATCGGCCTGCCGCGCCAGCTGGCCGAATTCGTCGGCAGCCTGCAGCTGTCGCCCGCCATGCTGATCATCGCCCTGGGCCTGTTCTACATCGTGCTGGGGTGCTTTCTGGATGGCATTTCCACCATCGTCCTGACCATGGGCGTGGTGCTGCCGATCATCCACGCGGCCGGCATCGATCCGCTGTGGTTCGGAATTTTCCTGGTGATCACCGTGGAAACCGCCCAGATCACGCCGCCGGTGGGATTCAATCTGTTCGTGCTGCAAAGCATGACGCGCAAGGAAATCACCTACATCGCCCGGGTCTGCGCCCCCTATTTCAGCCTGATGATGCTGCTGCTGGTCGTGCTGTGGTTCTTTCCGGGGCTGGCCACCTGGCTGCCATCGCGGATGTAGATCCACCCGGAAAACCCCGTCTAATCCTGAAACGGATAACTCCTGGCCTGCATCCAATGGGCAATGAGGCGAAGGTCGCCCCATACAGCCAGGAGATATTCATGATCCGTTCATTCCTTACCGCGACCGCCACTGCCGCCGCGCTCGCTCTGTCTTTCGGCGCCGGTAGCGCCGTTGCCGCCGAACCGTCCGTCCAGCAAGCCCCACCCGCCGCCCCCTACAAGGCCGTCAGTTCCCTGGTGAAGCTGCCTGATTTCATTCCCGGCCTGGGCCAATTGTTCGTCGATCCGGCCACGCTGCCGGCCGGCCCCTTCCTGGGATACGACCATGACGGCAAGCTGGTCAGCACGACCTATATGATCCCGCTGTCGGCCATGAAGGCGGACATGAACCTGCATGACCTGAAAGCGCCCGCCGGCACGGTCGATCATGTGGACATCATGTACAACGCCGGTCACCCAGGTGTGGCTGAACCGCACATCCACATTGTGTTGTGGAATGTCCCGGTCAGCCAGGAAAGCCGTGTGGCGAAATGAAGGCCTTTGCCTTTGACCCTCGGCGGCGCCTGCTGCTGTCCGCCGGGGGCGGCCTCTTGCTCACCGCTGCACTGCCGCCACCCGCGGCAGCAGCGGGCGGCGAGGTCGAGATCGCCATGTCAGGCACCGCCAACGGGTCCGAAGTCTGGTTCCGT
>NZ_JAUCCV010000005.1:0-391618 GCF_034675905.1 Castellaniella sp.
ATTGATTTGTAGGTGAAAAGCCCGATTGATGACCGATGTTGGTGACGAAGATCCGGCTTCGGTCGGGTGCAGTCAGGTTTGACATTGAAATGCAGATGTGTTTTAATGGCAGGCTCGACGAGAGGATGAAGATCTTCTGGTCAGATTGCTGGAAGGGTAGAGATTTCACCGGTTTACCGATGTTGATTTTTCCCCGACAGCGATTTGACAAGAACAAAAAACTTCTTCATAATCTCGTTTCTCTGCTTCACGCAGATTTGTTCTTTAAAAACTTAACAGCCGATAAGTGTGGGCGCTTGATAACAGGCAGCACAGCCCGGCAGTACGCTGATTCTCACGAATCGCGCATTGTTCGGAAATGCACACATGTTATACCAAGTGCTCACATAGATAGAAATGAAGAAGTAAGGTTTAAACCAAGCTTAGTCATTTCTTTTGAGTGATGCATAGCGAACGTAGCTTTCCGTCCCTTCGGGGACAAGAAACTACGATTACAGGAATTAAACTGAAGAGTTTGATCCTGGCTCAGATTGAACGCTAGCGGGATGCTTTACACATGCAAGTCGAACGGCAGCACGAGAAAGCTTGCTTTCTTGGTGGCGAGTGGCGAACGGGTGAGTAATATATCGGAACGTGCCCAGTAGCGGGGGATAACTGGCCGAAAGGTCAGCTAATACCGCATACGCCCTACGGGGGAAAGGGGGGGATCGCAAGACCTCTCACTATTGGAGCGGCCGATATCAGATTAGCTAGTTGGTGGGGTAAAGGCCTACCAAGGCGACGATCTGTAGCTGGTTTGAGAGGACGACCAGCCACACTGGGACTGAGACACGGCCCAGACTCCTACGGGAGGCAGCAGTGGGGAATTTTGGACAATGGGGGAAACCCTGATCCAGCCATCCCGCGTGTGCGATGAAGGCCTTCGGGTTGTAAAGCACTTTTGGCAGGGAAGAAACGGCCTGGGATAATACCTTGGGCTAATGACGGTACCTGCAGAATAAGCACCGGCTAACTACGTGCCAGCAGCCGCGGTAATACGTAGGGTGCAAGCGTTAATCGGAATTACTGGGCGTAAAGCGTGCGCAGGCGGTTCGGAAAGAAAGGTGTGAAATCCCAGGGCTTAACCTTGGAACTGCACTTTTAACTACCGGGCTAGAGTACGTCAGAGGGGGGTAGAATTCCACGTGTAGCAGTGAAATGCGTAGAGATGTGGAGGAATACCGATGGCGAAGGCAGCCCCCTGGGATGATACTGACGCTCATGCACGAAAGCGTGGGGAGCAAACAGGATTAGATACCCTGGTAGTCCACGCCCTAAACGATGTCAACTAGCTGTTGGGGTTTATTAACCTTAGTAGCGCAGCTAACGCGTGAAGTTGACCGCCTGGGGAGTACGGTCGCAAGATTAAAACTCAAAGGAATTGACGGGGACCCGCACAAGCGGTGGATGATGTGGATTAATTCGATGCAACGCGAAAAACCTTACCTACCCTTGACATGTCTGGAATCCTTAAGAGATTAGGGAGTGCTCGCAAGAGAACTGGAACACAGGTGCTGCATGGCTGTCGTCAGCTCGTGTCGTGAGATGTTGGGTTAAGTCCCGCAACGAGCGCAACCCTTGCCATTAGTTGCTACATTTAGTTGAGCACTCTAATGGGACTGCCGGTGACAAACCGGAGGAAGGTGGGGATGACGTCAAGTCCTCATGGCCCTTATGGGTAGGGCTTCACACGTCATACAATGGTCGGGACAGAGGGATGCCAAGCCGCGAGGTGGAGCCAATCTCAGAAACCCGATCGTAGTCCGGATCGCAGTCTGCAACTCGACTGCGTGAAGTCGGAATCGCTAGTAATCGCGGATCAGCATGTCGCGGTGAATACGTTCCCGGGTCTTGTACACACCGCCCGTCACACCATGGGAGTGGGTTTCACCAGAAGTAGGTAGCCTAACCGCAAGGAGGGCGCTTACCACGGTGGGATTCATGACTGGGGTGAAGTCGTAACAAGGTAGCCGTATCGGAAGGTGCGGCTGGATCACCTCCTTTAAGAGCAAGCTTGTGTGCTTGTTGTTGTAGCGTCCACGCTTATCGGCTGTTGGTAGTACATGGTCTGAAGTCCAGGCCTGCAGTCACGCAGACTTAAGGGGTCAGTAGCTCAGTCGGTTAGAGCACCGTCTTGATAAGGCGGGGGTCGATGGTTCGAATCCATCTTGACCCACCACGGTTTTGCCGCCGGGCCGCCCCAAGGCAAAAGCGCCCCCTCGGGGGGCAGCAAGCCGCAGGCGCAGCGTGGGGGCATTTTCAGCGATAAGGCTGAAAACGGGGGATTAGCTCAGCTGGGAGAGCACCTGCTTTGCAAGCAGGGGGTCGTCGGTTCGATCCCGTCATCCTCCACCATTGCGGTGGGTCTGATGTGAATGCGGCAGGTGGACACGATCGATCAGTCAAGAATGTCTTGGGGCCTGTTATCAGGTGTTCAGGGCATTGCTGACTGAATGAACATCTTCGGGTGTTCAGGCAGTAGAAGTACCATGTTCTTTAACAATCTGGAAGAAGCACAACAATGTAAATATCATGAATCGGCTTTATTGTCGATGATGGGTAATTTACGGGTTGTGATTGCAAAATCAATTGTTCAAATGTTCTTAAGATTCAAACAGAAGAAAATCCTATGGATTGGATTCTGGTTGGCCTTTAATGGAATTGAACGGCACAAACACGCGAAACTCATATTCCTATAACCTGCAAAGTTATAGGATCAAGCGAATAAGTGCATATGGTGGATGCCTTGGCGATTACAGGCGACGAAGGACGTTGTAGCCTGCGAAAAGCTGCGGGGAGCTGGCAAACAAGCTTTGATCCGCAGATGTCCGAATGGGGAAACCCACAGCAGCGATGCTGTACCGTACACTGAATACATAGGTGTACGGGGCGAACCGGGTGAACTGAAACATCTCAGTAGCTCGAGGAAAAGAAATCAACCGAGATTCCGGTAGTAGCGGCGAGCGAAACCGGATGAGCCTTGACGATTTAGCACTTCAATTAGTCGAATGATCTGGAAAGGTCAGCCGTAGCATGGTGATAGCCCTGTAGACGAAAATTGGAATGTGGAACTAAGCGTCAGACAAGTAGGGCGGGACACGTGAAATCCTGTCTGAACATGGGGGGACCATCCTCCAAGGCTAAATACTCGTAATCGACCGATAGTGAACCAGTACCGTGAGGGAAAGGCGAAAAGAACCCCGGAAGGGGAGTGAAATAGATCCTGAAACCGTATGCATACAAACAGTAGGAGCCTCCTTGTGGGGTGACTGCGTACCTTTTGTATAATGGGTCAGCGACTTACATTCAGTGGCAAGCTTAACCGAATAGGGAAGGCGTAGCGAAAGCGAGTCCGAATAGGGCGATTCAGTCGCTGGGTGTAGACCCGAAACCAGGCGATCTATCCATGGTCAGGTTGAAGGCACGGTAACACGTGCTGGAGGACCGAACCCACTAATGTTGAAAAATTAGGGGATGAACTGTGGATAGGGGTGAAAGGCTAAACAAGCCTGGAGATAGCTGGTTCTCTCCGAAAACTATTTAGGTAGTGCCTCACATGATTACTGCCGGGGGTAGAGCACTGTTATAGCTAGGGGGTCATGGCGACTTACCAACCTATGGCAAACTCCGAATACCGGCAAGTACAGTGTGGGAGACAGAGCACCGGGTGCTAACGTCCGGACTCAAGAGGGAAACAACCCAGACCGCCAGCTAAGGTCCCTAAAACGGGCTAAGTGGGAAACGAAGTGGGAAGGCATAGACAGTCAGGAGGTTGGCTTAGAAGCAGCCACCCTTTAAAGAAAGCGTAATAGCTCACTGATCGAGTCGTCCTGCGCGGAAGATGTAACGGGGCTCAAGCCAGTTACCGAAGCTGCGGGTGTGCAATTTATTGCACGCGGTAGGAGAGCGTTCTGTAAGCCTGCGAAGGCAGATCGAGAGGTCTGCTGGAGGTATCAGAAGTGCGAATGCTGACATGAGTAGCGATAAAGGGGGTGAAAAGCCCCCTCGCCGTAAGTCCAAGGTTTCCTGCGCAACGTTCATCGGCGCAGGGTGAGTCGGCCCCTAAGGCGAGGCAGAGATGCGTAGCTGATGGGAAGCTGGTTAATATTCCAGCACCGTCGTGAGATGCGATGGGGGGACGGATGGCTGCAAGATCATCGGGGTGTTGGATGTCCTCGTTGCTGCATCATAGAAGGCGCTTAGGTAAATCCGGGCGCGTAATTCAAGGGTGTGGCTGGACAGAGACTTAGGTCTCTGGACTGATCGGAAGTTGTCCCAGGAAAAGCCTCTAAGCTTCAGTCTCACGAGACCGTACCGCAAACCGACACAGGTGGACGGGATGAATATTCCAAGGCGCTTGAGAGAACTCAGGAGAAGGAACTCGGCAAATTGATACCGTAACTTCGGGAGAAGGTATGCCCTTGTAGTGTGAAGCGCCTGCGCGCTGAGCATGAAGGGGCCGCAGTGAATCGGTGGCTGCGACTGTTTATTAAAAACACAGCACTCTGCCAAGACGAAAGTCGACGTATAGGGTGTGACGCCTGCCCGGTGCCGGAAGGTTAAGTGATGGGGTGCAAGCTCTTGATCGAAGCCCCGGTAAACGGCGGCCGTAACTATAACGGTCCTAAGGTAGCGAAATTCCTTGTCGGGTAAGTTCCGACCTGCACGAATGGCGTAACGATGGCCACACTGTCTCCTCCTGAGACTCAGCGAAGTTGAAATGTTTGTGATGATGCAATCTACCCGCGGCTAGACGGAAAGACCCCATGAACCTTTACTGTAGCTTTGCATTGGATTGTGAACCGGCCTGTGTAGGATAGGTGGGAGGCGTTGAAACTGTGTCGCTAGATGCAGTGGAGCCAACCTTGAAATACCACCCTGGTCTGTTTGCGGTTCTAACCTTGGCCCGTTATCCGGGTTGGGGACAGTGCATGGTGGGCAGTTTGACTGGGGCGGTCTCCTCCTAAAGTGTAACGGAGGAGTACGAAGGTACGCTAGGTACGGTCGGAAATCGTGCTGATAGTGCAATGGCATAAGCGTGCTTGACTGTGAGACTGACAAGTCGAACAGGTGCGAAAGCAGGTCATAGTGATCCGGTGGTTCTGTATGGAAGGGCCATCGCTCAACGGATAAAAGGTACTCTGGGGATAACAGGCTGATACCGCCCAAGAGTTCATATCGACGGCGGTGTTTGGCACCTCGATGTCGGCTCATCTCATCCTGGGGCTGTAGCCGGTCCCAAGGGTATGGCTGTTCGCCATTTAAAGAGGTACGTGAGCTGGGTTTAAAACGTCGTGAGACAGTTTGGTCCCTATCTGCCGTGGGCGTTGGATACTTGACGGAGCCTGCTCCTAGTACGAGAGGACCGGAGTGGACGTACCGCTGGTGTATCGGTTGTCATGCCAATGGCATTGCCGAGTAGCTATGTACGGAAGAGATAAGCGCTGAAGGCATCTAAGCGCGAAACTCGTCTGAAGATTAGGTATCCCGGGGGCTTGACCCCCCTAAAGGGTCGTCCGAGACCAGGACGTTGATAGGCTGGGTGTGGAAGCGCAGTAATGCGTGCAGCTAACCAGTACTAATTGCCCGTGCGGCTTGATCCTATAACCTTGCAGGTTGGCCAATTGGCTGACTCCAAGCGAATAGAGGATCGTGTGTACGCCGATTTAATTGAAACGCCAAGAACAACCTAAACCGTGTGCCGCAAACCTGCTACAATGCAGCCCGTCCCAAAGACGGCGCATCAACAGCAGCATCGCTGCCACGTGTGCTTCTTCCAAATTGGTGGTCCAGTCCCAGACTGAACCACAACCAGTTATGCTTGACGACCATAGCAAGGTGGCCCCACTCCTTCCCTTCCCGAACAGGACAGTGAAACGCCTTCGCGCCGATGATAGTGGGTGGACACCTGTGAAAGTAGGTCATCGTCAGGCTTCTATACCGCAAAGCCCCTGCAGAGTTCCTCTGCAGGGGCTTTGTCCTTTGATGCGCCGGCTTTTACCGTGTGCCCCGCCGGTTCCAGAACGTCGTCTTGAACCGTGTGCCTCACCGATCCTAGAACGTCGCCTTGAGGAGAGCAGCAGAGCTCCCCGCAGGGAGCTCTGGATGGAGGCTTTGCCTTTATTTAGAACAGCTTGCCAAGCTGATCGCTCAGCAGGTAGAGCGAGAACCCGCCATAGAACAGCACGGCCCACAGGATGGCTACGTAACGTACGCCGGTCAGACCGATGGCGCGGGGCAGCATGCAGCGGTTCAACTGGATCAGCAGGACCGAATACACAAACATCACCAGGCCGTTCAGCGCAGAGGCGATCACCAACAGCAGCAGCGGCTGGCTGACGCCCGACAGCAGGATGATCGATCCGAAGGCCACCATCAGCCAGACCACCAGGAAGTACAGGCGGCTTTCTGACCACGCCTGGCTGTCGCGCAGCCAGTTGTTCTTGGCGATGTCGGCGACGATGCGGCCGATCATGTCCAGTACGGTCAGATTGGTGGAAAGCAGCACCACGACACCGGTGAACCAGAAGGCCGGGCCGGCCCAGCTGCCGACGCTTTCATTCAGCGTTTGACCCAGCAAGCGCACGAAGTCGAAGTTCTTGGCTTCGCCGCCGACACCCAGATAGGTGTAGGCCAGCATCATGAACAGCAGGATGGCGAGCAGGCCCAGCACGAAGAAGGTCAGGAACTGTTCGCGGTCGGCCACACGCCACCAGCCGCGCCAGCGTTTCATATTGGCTTCGTCCTGGGGGAAGAAGTGGCCGATGGCTGCCCCGGTGGTTTCTTCGCCGGTAATGGGCGAGACGATCTTGGGCAATAGCGCCCCCATGCCCATGCCTTTGTCGCGCACCCAGTTGGATTGCGCCAGATTCATGACGCCGCCGGCGCCGGCGAAAGCGATGGCCCCCAGCAGCAAGGCGATGGGCAGCTTGCCGATGGCTTCAGGGATCTGGGGGACTTCAGTGGTGAAGCCGGACACCAGCGCAGACCAGGATTCGCCGGTCAGCAGCCCGAAGACCATATAGAGCATGAAGAGCACGATCAGGGCGACCAGGAAGAACTGGATTTTTTCGACGGTCTTGTAGACCACCGGAGAGACCGTCAGGATGATGCCGATCAGGACCAGGGACGCGATGGTGATCGGAATCACGGCGCCTTCGGACAGGCCGAAAGCATAGGTCAGCGCAGTGGAACTGCCGGTGGCCCATCCCGGCCACATCCAGGGGACGACTGCCATGATGATGAACAGCCAGCTCCAGGGTTTCCATAAGCGGGTAAAGCCGGTGACTGCCGTCTCGCCTGTTGCCAGGGTGTAGCGGGTGATTTCCATATTCAGGAAATACTGGGTCAGGATACCGATCGTGGCCAGCCAGACCAGCGCCAAGCCGGTCTGTGTGGAGATATAGGGCCACAGCACGAATTCGCCGGATCCGATCGAGCCGGCCAACAGCAGGACGCTGGGGCCGACGACTTTTTTGAGGGATAGGGGCTCGGGAAGGTCGCGGTAAGTGACGGGGGGCAGATTGCCGCTGCGAATTTCAGAAGCGGTCTGGCCTGATGCGGTGGAATTGACGGCTGGGTCAACCATGTGCAATACCTCTTTGGAAGGTAGGATGTTTGCAACGATGGCCCTGCATGCAGCCACGGCCATCACCGAGGGCTTGCGATGTTCAGCAAGTTGTCAAAATATGCTAGGGGTCCGGACCAGACTGGTCAAGGATGACAAGAGAAACCAAGGGATAACCCCTGGGAGCCTGGATATTGCCCAAGCTGTCCCTGGATTCAGCGGCTGGCTGGGGCGCTTGCCTGCTGCAGCAAGCGCATGGTGTCGTGGGCGGGCAGACCCATGACGCCGCTATGGCTGCCGGACAGATGTGTGATGAACGCGGCGGCGCGGCCCTGGATGGCATAGCTGCCGGCCTTGCCGAAGGGTTCGCCGGTCGCGCAATACTGCGCGATGTCGGCGGCATGCAGCGCCTGGAAGCGCACTTCGCTGATCTGGCAGGTCTCCAGCAGCCGCCCGCCGGCAGCCAGAACGACGGCGGTGTGTACCTGATGCGTGCGGCCGGATAGCCGGCGCAGCATGGCGGCGGCTTGTACTGCGTCGGCGGGTTTGCCCAGCACATCGTCATCCAGAATGACAGTCGTGTCGGCGCACAGGATGGGCGTTTGTTCCCAGCCCTGGGGCCAGTCGGCGGGGATACTGCCGGGTCGTCCGCCAGCTGCCAGCCAGGCCAGCGCTTGTTGCGCTTTGTCCCGCGCGGTGCGCCGGACGTAGTCTGCAGCAGACTCGTCCGGCAAGCGCGGCTCGTCCTCGCCAGCGGGAGGCGGCACGCGCAGTATGCCGTGCCGGACGCCCAGCTGGTCCAGGATTTCGTGGCGGCGCGGGCTGGCCGAGGCCAGCAGGACGAAGGCCGGGATCATCAGGACACGCGCAGGATCTTCAGGCCGTTGGTGCCGCCGCTGTTGCTGTAGAAATCGCCCTTGGTCAGGATGATCCAGTCGCCTGACTGCAGCAGGCCGCGCTGACGCAGAATATCGATAGCGGCTTCGCTGACCTCGGCCGGCGGCAGCGCAGCTGCGTCAAAGGGCACCGTATACACCCCGCGGAACATCGCGGCCCGTCGTTGGGTGGCGACGTGCCGGGTATAGCAGTAGATGGGCACCCCTGAACGGATGCGCGACATGATCAGCGGCGTGTGGCCGCTTTCGGTCAGGCTGATGATGGCTTTGACACCGGGGAAATGGTTGGCTGCGTACATGCTGGCCAGCGCAATGGTTTCGTCGCAGCGGGTAAAGGTCTCGTTCAGGCGGTGATGAGAACGAATGCTGGTGGGTTCTTGTTCGGCTCCCAGGCAGATGCGGGCCATGGCCTGCACGGCTTCCACCGGATACTGGCCGGATGCCGATTCCGCCGACAGCATCACGGCGTCGGTGTAGTCCAGCACCGCATTGGCGACGTCGGAAACCTCTGCGCGGGTGGGGATGGGGCTGGAGATCATGGATTCCATCATCTGGGTGGCCGTGATCACCACTTTGTTCAGTGTGCGTGCGTGCTGGATGATGCGTTTCTGGATGCCGACCAGGCGGGCATCGCCGATTTCCACCCCCAGGTCGCCTCGGGCGACCATGACGCCGTCGCTGGCACGGATCAGATTGTCCATGGCCTCGTCGTCGGCCACGGCTTCGGCGCGTTCGATCTTGGCGATGATCCAGGCCGCGCTGCCGGTTGCACGAACCAGGCGCCGGGCCTGTTCCATGTCGGCTCCGGAACGAGGGAAGGAGACGGCCACGTAGTCCAGGTCAAGCTCGGCGGCCAGGCGGATGTCCTGGTGGTCTTTGTCGGTCAGGCTGGGAGCCGAGATGCCGCCGCCGCGCCGATTGATGCCCTTGTTGTTGGAGAGCGGCCCGCCCACGGTCACGACGGTATGGACGGCGTCGCTTTCGACGGAGGTCACCTGCAGGATGACGCGGCCGTCGTCCAGCAGCAGCTCGTCACCGGGAGCACAGTCCTGGACCAGCGGCGGGTATTCGATGCCCACGATGGATGTGGTGCCGGCATCCACGGGATGATGGATGGACAGGGTGAAGGGATCGCCGACGTGCAGCTCGATCGGGCCGTCGCGAAAGCGGGCGATGCGGATTTTGGGACCTTGCAGGTCGCCCATGATGGCGACGTGCCGATCAAGACGCGCCGCAATATCACGCACCAGGCGGACGCGTTCCCGGTGGTCTTCTGCCGAGCCGTGCGAAAAATTCAGGCGGGCGACGTCCAGGCCCGCCAGGATCAGCGCCTCGATGCGTTCCGGGCTGGAAGTAGCCGGACCCAGGGTGGCAACAATTTTGGTGCGACGGCGAGCAGTCATGAAATGTCCTTAATCGCGGTGGTAGGGGTGACCGGACAGAATACTCCAGGCACGATATAGTTGTTCGGCCAGCAGCACGCGGACCAGGGGATGCGGCAGTGTCAGCGAGGACAGACGCAGCGTTTGCCGCGCAGTCTGTTTCAGGGTGGGGTCCAGGCCATCAGGGCCGCCGACAATGAGGGCGATGTCCTGACCGCCGGCGCGCCAGTCTTCCAGGTGAGCGGCCAGGTCGCGGGTGCTGAGGTCACGCCCATGCTCATCCAAAATGACACGCCAGGCGGGTTCGTGCAAGGCGGCTTCGATGCGTTGGGCTTCAGCCAACATCAGCTGGGCCGTGGTTTTTCCCTGGGTGCGGGGTTCAGGGCGGATTTCATGCAGTTCGATGGCGCAGTCTCGGGGCATGCGCTTGGCGTAGTCCTGCCAGGCGTCCTGTACCCAGGCGGGCATGCGGGTACCCACCGCGTAGACGCGTAGTTTCATTTCTCGAAGAGATCGTCGTCGAAGCCCGATGCCCGCGCTGGGCCAGTGGACAGCAGTTTGACGCGCACGGGTTTGGCGCCCCAGATTTCTTCCAGGTTGTAATAACTGCGGATGGCCGGCTGCATGCAGTGCACGACAATGTCGCCCAGATCAAGCAGTACCCATTCGCCGGAGTCTTCGCCTTCCAGGGCGATCACTTCCAGACCTTGCTTTTTAGCCTGTTCGGCCACGTGGCTGGCAATGGCCCGGGTCTGGCGGTTGGAGGTGCCGCTGGCGATGACGATGCGGTCGAACAGACTGGTCAGGCCGGTGGTGTTGAAGACCTTGATGTCCTGGGCTTTGATGTCTTCCAGGGCATCGATGATGAGGCGTTGCTGTTTTTGTAGATTCATGGTGTTCGGGAACTGTCCGGGGTAAGGGCCGGGCGTTGATAGAGCTGGTGGGTACGAATGTAACCCAGCACCAGCGGATCGAGTTGTGATTCGGGGAGGCATCCCTGGGTCAGCGCCTGACGGATCGCCGAGGCGGATACATCTTGCGGCGGCAAGGGGATACGCACAAGGCCTTCCGGCGCCAGCGCCTGCGCCAGTTCCATCGGGGGTTCCAGGGGTGAGCCCGGTCGTTGGACGACGGCCAGGCGTACATGCTGCAGAATATCGCGCCAGCGATGCCAGGTGCAGAAATTGGCCAGTTGATCAGACCCCAGAATCCAGGTGTAGCGGGCGGTGCGCGGCAGGGCCGTCAGGGTGTCGATGGTGTAGGTGGCGCCGGGGCGCTGCAGCTCGATGGGGTTGATGCGCAGCTGCGGATCGTCGCCGCAGGCCAGCTTCAGCATGGCCAGACGGTGTTCAGGTGACGCGCTCAGGCGCCCGCGCTGCCAGGGCTGGCCGACGGGCAGCAGTTCGACATAGCTTAGTTGCAGCGCCTGGCAAGCGGCCCTGGCCATGGCGATGTGGGCCAGGTGGACAGGATCGAAACTGCCACCCAGCAGGCCGACCTGAGGCATTACAGCCATGTGCGGGGTTTCAGATAATCCGCCAGAGCGGCTTCGGGGGACCCGGGTTCCGGTGTCCAGTCGTAGCGCCATTGGGCGACCGGCGGCATGGACAGCAGAATGGATTCGGTGCGGCCCCCCGATTGCAGGCCGAATAGCGTGCCGCGGTCGTAGACCAGGTTGAATTCCACGTAGCGCCCGCGGCGGTAGGCCTGGAAGCTGCGCTCACGTTCGCCGTATGAGGTCTGCTGACGAGCCTGGACAATGGGTACGTAGGCGGGGATGAAGCAGTTGCCGACGGACTGGGTCAGGGCGAAGCAGGTATCGAAATCCGGCGCGTTCAGGTCGTCGAAGAACAGGCCGCCCACCCCTCGGGTTTCCTGGCGGTGGCGCAGCAGGAAATAGTCGTCGCACCAGGCCTTGTAGTGCGGGTATTTGTCGGCCCCGAACGGGGCCACGGCATCGTGGCAGATCTGGTGGAAATGGCGCGCGTCGGCTTCGAAGGGATAATAGGGCGTCAGGTCC
This sequence comes from Castellaniella sp., assembly GCF_034675905.1. Lineage (GTDB taxonomy): Bacteria > Pseudomonadota > Gammaproteobacteria > Burkholderiales > Burkholderiaceae_B > Castellaniella. Next base: position 11,905 of record NZ_JAUCCV010000005.1, read on the forward strand.
AGGCCGCCGCCGAACCAGAACACATCCTGATCGCCGCCGCTGCCGTGGGCGACAAACAGGCGCACGTTCATGTGCGTGGTGGGGACGTAGGGGTTGCGCGGATGCAGCACCATGGAGACGCCCATGGCTTCCCAGGCGCGGCCCGCCAGTTCCGGCCGGTGGGCGCTGGCCGACGGCGGCAGGGTATGCCCGTGCACGTGGCTGAACAGCACGCCGGCGCGTTCGAATACGGCGCCGTCCTCGCAGTAGCGGGTCAGCCCGCCGCCGCCTTCGGCGCGGGTCCAGGCATCGTGGCCAAAGGGTGCGCCTTCCAGGTCTTCAAGAGCGCCGACGATGCGCGCCTGCAGGGCGGTAAAGGTCTCGTGGACGAGATCGACGGGAACGTGCATGGGGGCTCCGAGGGCAGGACGTCAGTCCTGCCGTTTGCTGCCGGTCAGGGCGCGCCAGCCGATATCCCGGCGAAACTGACGGCCTTCGAAAAGCGTCTGGTTGACGGCGTCGTAGGCGGCCTGCTGGGCGCGGCGAACGGAATCAGCCAGCGCCGTGACGCACAGGACCCGGCCGCCGCTGGTACGCAACTGGCCGTCCTGGATCACCGTGCCGGCATGAAAAGTGACGCAGGTGTCGGTGTCGGGCGCCAGCTTGGTGATGGCATCGCCCTTGCGCGGGCTGTCGGGATAGCCGGCAGCTGCCAGCACCACGCCGACAGCGGTGCGCCGGTCCCATTCGATCTCTGCTTGATCCAGGGTGCCGTTCAGGGCGTGTTCCAGCGTTTCAGTGAGATCGTTCTTGACGCGCAGCATGATGGGCTGGGTTTCCGGATCACCCATGCGGCAATTGAATTCCAGGACTTTCAGGGGACGGCTGGCATCCGATCCCGAGCCGATCATCAGGCCCGCGTACAGGAACCCGGTATAAGGGATGCCGTCGTGCGCCATGCCCTGGATGGCGGGCTGGATGACTTCGCGCATGATGCGATTGTGTAGCGCCGGCGTGACCAGCGGCGCGGGGGAATAGGCCCCCATGCCGCCCGTGTTCGGACCGGTGTCGGCGTCTTGCAGGCGTTTGTGGTCCTGGCTGGTGGCCAGGGGCAGCACGTGTTGGCCGTCGCACATGACGATGAAGCTGGCTTCTTCGCCATCCAGGAATTCTTCGACGACGACGCGGGCGCCAGCTGCGCCAAAGGCGCCATCGGTTCCCAGCATGTGATCGATGGCCTGCAAGGCTTCGTCCAGCGTCTGGGCGACGACTACGCCTTTGCCGGCGGCCAGGCCGTCGGCCTTGATGACGATGGGTGCGCCCAGCGCTTGGATGTAGGCTTTGGCCTGCAGCGGATCGGTAAAGGTCTGGTAGGCCGCCGTGGGGATGCCGTGGCGCTGCATGAAGGCTTTGGCGTAGTCCTTGGAGCTTTCCAGTTGTGCTGCTGCCTGGGTTGGCCCGAAAATGCGCAGGCCCGCGGCGCGGAAGGCATCGACGATGCCTGCGGCCAGCGGGGCTTCCGGCCCGACGACCGTGAAGGCGATTTTTTCGCTGCGGGCGAAGGCGATCAGGGCCTCGGTGTCCTGCAGCGGCAGGTTTTCCAGCAGCGAGGCATCAGTCGTGCCCCCATTGCCCGGCGCGACATAGATTTTCTGCACCCGGGGGGAATGGGCCAGACGCCATGCCAGAGCGTGTTCGCGGCCTCCCGAGCCGATCACCAGGAGCTTCATTCGACGTCGTCCATGACGGCGGTGGTAAAGACTTCCTGCACGTCGTCCAGGCCCTCGAGCAGATCAATGATTTTCTGCATGCGCTCGGCGTCTTCGCCGGCCAGCTGGACTTCGGACAGGGCTTTCATGACGACGCCATGGACTTCCGCTGCCAGGCCGGCAGCGTCGAAAGCCTGTTTCACGGCCGGGTACTGACCCGGTTCGCAGGTGACTTCGATCACGCCTTCTTCATCAGACTGCACGTCGTCGGCGCCGTTTTCCAGGGCGACGTCCATGACTTGTTCTTCAGGGGTGCCCGGGGCGAAGATGAACTGGCCGCAGTGTTTAAACATGAACACCACGCTGCCGTCCTGTCCCAGGTTGCCGCCGTGTTTGGTCAGAGTATGGCGGACTTCGGAGACCGTGCGCTGGCGATTGTCCGTCATGCAGTCGATGATCAGCGCCGCACCGCCGATGCCGTAGCCTTCGTAGCGGATTTCTTCGTAGTTGGCATCGTCCCCGCCGCCGGCGCCGCGCTGGATGGCGCGCAGGATGTTGTCCTTGGGCATATTGGCGGCGGTCGCTTTGTCCCAGGCCAGGCGCAAGGCCGGATTCGCGTCGGGGTCGGGGCCGCCCGCACGGGCGGCGACGGTGACTTCACGGATGATCTTGGTCCAGAGCTTGCCGCGCTTGGCGTCCTGACGCCCTTTGCGGTGCTGGATATTTGCCCATTTACTGTGTCCGGCCATAATGTGTCAACTAGGATAAAACAGGGAATCCGCCATTTTAACCGCTTGGGGCGGATCAGTCCGCTGGTGGCGTTTTCGGCGCGCTGGGCGCTGTCGCCGCGGGTTCGGATCCGGATCGGCGCAGGCCGGACCAGACGATGGCGCCGATGATCAGGGCGCCGCCGGCCAGCGCGCGGAGAGTCGGATACTGGGCAAAGAGGATGGCGGCGAACAGGATGGCGTAGACGGGTTCCAGTGCGATGACGATACCCGCTGTGCGCGCCTTCAGTCGGGCCAGGCTGGAGACCAGCAAGGCATGCGACAAAGCGGTGCAAAAGACGCCCAGGATGAATATCCACAGCCAGTCCAGCGGACGCAGCGCCGTGAATTCCATGAAGCACCAGGGCAGGGTCAGGGCAGTGACAACCAGATTTTCCCAGCAGGCCAGTTCGCGCCCCGGCATGAGGCTGACCGCCTTGCGGTTGGCCAGGGTGAACAGGGCGAATGCCAGGCCCGACAGCACGCCCCAGGCCAGACCGATGGTGGCCTGGTCGCGGAGATCGAAGGACGGCGTCACCAGAACCAGGCCCAGTGTGACCAGCCCTACGACCGCCCATTCGGATGGCTGGGGGCGTTCGTGAAACAGGACGCCCTCCAGCATGGTGATGAATGCCGGGAAGCTGGCGAACCCCAGGGTGGCGATGGCGATGCCCCCGACCTTGACGGCGACGAAAAAACTGGTCCAGTGGATCGCCAGCAGGATGCCCGCCAGCGCCAGCGCCAGCCAGGACCGGCGTTGCGGCCAGGCGATGCGGTGTCCTGCATGGCCGATGAACAGCAGTAGCGTCACCGTGGCGAACAGGGCGCGTCCGGCGGTGATCAATGTGGCGCTGGCCTGGATCAGTTCGCCGAAGATGCCGGTCAGGCCGAAGAGGAGCGCCGTCAGGTGGATGGCGAGCTGGGCTTGGCGAGAATTCATGCTAGTCTGATCGGATATAGTGATACAGGGCCCGTCGCAGGCCGGAGGAAATTGCAGTGGAAAAGGCACAGATCATTCAAATCAGCCAGCATGGGGGGCCAGAGGTCCTGCAACTGGCGCAGATCGACGTTCCCGCACCTGCGCCTGGTGAAGTGCAGATTCGCCAGAAGGCCATCGGCCTGAATTTCATCGATATCTATTGTCGCACGGGTCTGTATCCGCATGCCTTGCCGCACGGTCTGGGATTCGAGGCATCCGGCGTCGTAGCTGCCGTCGGCGCGGGCGTCAGCCATGTCCGGGTGGGGGATCGCGTGGCCTATGGCCAAGGGCCTATCGGCGCCTACGCCACGTTGCGCAATGTGCCGGGTGACAAGGTCGTGGCCATCCCGGATGCCGTCAGTTTCGAACAGGCCGCCGCGCTGATGCTCAAGGGGCTGACGGTGCAGTATCTGTTTCGCCAGACCTATCGTCTGCAAGGCAACGAGACCATCCTGTTCCACGCCGCGGCGGGCGGCGTCGGCCTGATTGCCTGCCAATGGGCGCGGGCGCTGGGGGTGCGGCTGATCGGCACGACTTCGTCGCCAGAAAAGGCGGCATTGGCGCGTCGCTACGGCGCCTGGGAAATCATCGACTACACGCGGGAAGACGTCCCCGCGCGGGTGCTGGAACTGACCGGCGGCCAAAAGGTGCCGGTGGTGTATGACGGCGTCGGCAAGGCGACCTGGGAAATGTCCCTGGACTGCCTGCAGCCGCGCGGCATGATGGTCAGCTTCGGCAATGCGTCCGGGTCGGTGGAAGGCGTGAACCTGGGGCAGCTGGCGGCCAAAGGATCGCTCTATGTGACGCGCCCGACAGTATCGTCCTACACGGCGACGGCACAGGCCATGCAGGCCGCCGCCGCCGATATCTTCGAGCTGGTGACGGCCGGGAAGCTGGACATCGTGATCGGCCAGCGCTTTGCCCTGAAGGACGCGGGGCTGGCCCATGAAGCCCTGAAGGCGCGCCAAACCACGGGCGCCACCGTGTTGACGCTGGATTGAACCCAGCCTTAGGCGTCCAAGTGGTAGCGTTGCAGACGTTCGACTTCCTGCTTTGATCCCAGGATCACGCCGACGCGCTCGTGCAGGGCCTGGGGCTGGATGTCGAGTACCCGGTGCTTGCCATCCACCGCGCATCCGCCGGCCTGCTCGACCAGAAAGCTCATGGGGTTGGCTTCGTACATCAGGCGCAGCTTGCCCTTGCGCCCGGATGCCCGGGAATCGCGCGGGTACATGAACACGCCGCCGCGTGTCAGGATACGGTGGACATCGGCCACCATGGACGCGATCCAGCGCATGTTGTAGTTCTTGCCCAGCGGTCCGGTCTCGCCCTGCAGGCATTCGCCGATGTAACGCTGCACCGGGGCTTCCCAGTGGCGTGAGTTCGACATGTTGATGGCGAATTCGGCGGTTTCTTCGGGCAGACGGATGTTCTCGTGCGTCAGCAGCCAGGAGCCCATTTCGCGATCCAGCGTGAATCCCATGACGCCTGCGCCGACGGTCAGCACCAGCATGGTTTGCGGGCCGTAGATAGCATAGCCTGCCGCCACCTGGCGCGTGCCGGGTTGCAGGAAATCGGCTTCGGCGATTTCACGCCCAGCGGCTTCGTCCGGGGCCTGCAGGACGGAAAAAATGGTGCCGATCGAGACGTTGACGTCGATATTCGAGGAGCCGTCCAGGGGATCGAACAGCAGCAGATTCTGGCCTTTCGGGTATTGGGTGGGAATGCGGTGGATGGTTTGCATTTCCTCGGATGCCATGGCAGCTAGGTTGCCGCCCCATTCGTTGGCCTCGAGCAGGATTTCGTTGGACAGGACGTCGAGTTTCTTTTGGATTTCACCCTGCACGTTTTCTGTGCCTTGGCTGCCCAGCACGCCGCCCAAGGCGCCCTTGCTGACCGTGTGGCCGATGGCCTTGCAGGCCCGAGAGACGGTTTCGATCAGCAGGCGGACGTCAGGTGACACCGCCTTGTGTTCTCTTTGCTGCTCGACCAGGTACTGGGTCAATGTTTTGAATTTCAAAGTGTTCCCCATTGAAAAAATAAAGCAGGTCCGGGCGCCGGCATGAGTCTCAGGATGCCAGCGCCTTGGAAATGATTTCGTGCACGTTGCGCGACAGGCCTGGGCTGGCCAGCACCTGCTGCAAGGCGGCTTGCATGCCGCTGCGGCTGGCGGGTTCGAAGCGCGCCCAGTTGTCGAAAGCGCGCGCCAGGCGTGCCGCCACTTCCGGATTGAGTCCATTCAGGGCCAGCACCTGTTCGGCCCAGAAGTCATAGCCTTCCGGCGTGTGCAGATTGGCCGGATTATCCATGACGAAGCGGAAAATCACGGCGCGCGCGCGGTTGGGGGTGCGCATCGTGAAGTCGGGCAGGGCCATCAGCGCCCGGACCTTGGCGACCGAGGCGGACGGCGCGCTGGCCTGTACGCTGAACCAGCTGTCCAGGACCAGGGGGGCGTGTTGCCAGCGGGTATGGAAATCCTGCAGCAGGTCGGCGCAGTCCTGGGGCGCATGCTGCAGCAAGGCGCTCAGGGCTCCCAGGCTTTCCGTCATGTTGCGCGCCTGGGTGTATTGATGCCGAGCGCTCTGGATGGCCTGGGTTTCCTGGCCGGCCAGCAGATAGGCCAGCGCCAGATTGCGCAGTGCGCGGCGGCCAGAGGCCACCGGGTCGGGAGAATACGGGCTGCCATCGTCGGCCAGCGCATCGTATAGGGTGCGCCAAGCGGCGGCCAGATGCTTTCCCAGCGCTGCCTGGGTGCGGTTCCAGACGGCTACGGCGGCCTGAGGATCCATGGGCGTGCTGCGTTCGATCAGCTCGCGCAGCGCCGGCAGGGCCAGCAAGCGGGCGCGATAGGCGGGCGACAGACTGTCGTCTTCCAGGGCGGCCTGCCACAGCGCCTGCAGCGGGGCGGTATCCAGAGAGGGCGCTTGTGTCTGATGGGCGTGGATGCCGGCCAGCAGGTGGCGCAGCGCCGTTTCCTGAGTGGCATCCCAGCGGGCGAAGGGATCCGGGTCGCAGCGAGCCAGCAGGGCCAATTCTGCCGCGGGGCGTTCGGTGTCGATGATGACGGGGGCTGAATATCCGCGCAGCAGCGACAGGACAGGGGCCTGGGGGACATCGTCCAGCGTCCAGGATTGGCTGGGCTGGCGCAGTTCGAGGACCAAGGTGTCTCGGGTCTGGCCGTTCAGGACAATCGGCAGCGGCTGGCCGTTTTGATCGAGCAGGCCGATGGCGACGGGAATGTGCAGCGGGGGTTTCTCGGCAGGCGGTTGCTGGCGGGCTTCCAGGCCTACCGGCGCGCAGTGCTGGCTCAGCGTCAGGTGCAGCTGGCGTGCGGCGGGATCGTAGCGTTGTTCGATGTGTACGCGCGGGGTGCCGGCCTGCTCATACCAACGGCGGAAAATCCGGAAATCCTGCCCAGGGTGCTGGCGGGTGTAGACCGATTCCATGGCGTTGACGAAATCATCGCAGGTGACGGCCTGGCCATCGTGGCGGCGGAAGTATTCGTCGATGCCCGCCCGAAAGCCGGCTTCGCCCAGCAGCGTGTGCTGCATGCGGATGACTTCGGCGCCCTTTTCGTAAATGGTGGCGGTGTAGAAATTGCCGATTTCCTGATAGCTGTCAGGGCGGATGGGGTGGGCCATGGGGCCTGCATCTTCGGGAAACTGCATCATGCGCAGCAGATGTACATCGTCGATACGTTTGACGGCGCGAGCGCTGGCGGCGGCTTGTGCCGGCAGGCCCTGGGCCAGCATGTCGGCGGAAAATTCCTGTTCGCGAAATACCGTCAGGCCCTCTTTCAGGGATAGCTGGAACCAATCGCGGCAGGTGACGCGGTTGCCGGTCCAGTTGTGGAAGTACTCGTGGCCGATGACGGCCTCGATGTGGCGGTAGGTCCCATCGGTGGCGCTGGCCGGGTCGGCCAGAACATAGGCGGCGTTGAAGACGTTCAGGCCCTTGTTTTCCATGGCGCCCATATTGAAGTCGCGGGCAGCCACCACCATGAAGCGATCCAGGTCGAGTTCCAGACCAAAGCGCTGTTCGTCCCAGTGCAGCGCGTGCGCCAAGCAGTCCAGCGCCCACCGGGTCTGTTCGAGGCAGCCCCGGTCGCTATAGACCTGCAGCAGGACGGATCGGCCGCTGCGGGTGGTTTCCGTGCGCTCGAGGCAGTCGAAATCGCCCGCCACCAGGGCAAAGAGATAGCAGGGCTTGGGGTGTGGATCGCGCCAGAGCGTCTGCAGGCGGCCATCGGGCAATACGGTCTGCTCGATCAGGTTGCCGTTGGACAGCAGTGCGGGATAGATCGCCGGGTCGGCGCGCAGAACCACGTCGTAGCAGGACATGACGTCGGGGCGGTCGGGAAACCAGGTGATGCGCCGGAAGCCCTGGGCTTCGCACTGGGTAAAGAGTTTTCCGCCCGATACGTACAGGCCCATCAACGTCGTGTTTTGCGCTGGGTGGCAGCGGCTGGTGATGTCGATGACAAAGGGCTTGCCGTGGGCTGGCGGCGTCAATTGCAGCGTGGACTCGTCCAGCCGGTAATCTGTGGCGCCCATGAGTTGCCCGTCGATGCGAACGGCGACCAGTTCCAGGTCTTCGCCCTGCAGGATCAGCGCGGCGCCAGGGGGCGTGTGTTGGCCAGGTTCGAAATGCAGTGTGGAATGGACTTGTGTCGCGTTGGCATCCAGATCGAATTCCAGCCGGACCTGGGACAGGCGGTAGGGAAACGGGGTGTAATCGTGGCGGTAGATCGTCTGGGCAATGTCGGTGCGCATGGTTCCTTCCCTGAAGCCTTCATCAAGGCATCATTGTAGTCGGCTGAATAGGTCTTGGCGGGCGTGCGACTGCCTGGAACCGCTTGTGTCGGAGTGCAACCGACGGCTTCCACCGGACAGGGGCAGCGCCTATGATGAAGCACTTATTGTTTGCAGATGTCGGGTGTCATGAAACGCTTGTCGGTTTGGGCGCGTGTGCTCCGGTTCTGGCTGGGACCGGTATTCGTGATGATGGCCCTGGGCGGTTGCGCCAGCGTCTTTTCCGCGCAGGTGACGCGCTATCAGCAATGGCCGGCGCAGACTGAGGGCGCTCATTACTGGATCGAGCCTGCGGCGGCCCAGCAAAATAACCTGCAGTTCCAGACATTCGCCGATACCGTGCGTGCGGCGCTGGGGCCTACCGGGCTGGTCGAGGCGCAATCTGCCGCGCAGGCGCGGTTCATTGTGCATGTGGATTATGGCAGCCGCCAGGAACAGGAATGGCGCCAGCGTGTCGTGGACCCGTATTTCTATAGCGGATTTCCGGGGCCGGGATTCGGCTACCGCCATGCTTGGGGGGTATGGGGGCCGGGGCCGGTGGTGGAAACCGTGCCGGTCGTCGTCAGCCGCCTGCATCTGTCCGTGCGGATCGACGATCAGACCCAACAGGGGCGTGAAGTCTATCGGGCGACGGCCATGACGACGGGGCGGGATAGCCAGCTGGATGCCGCCATGCCCTATCTGGCACGTGCCTTGTTTGATCATTTTCCCGGCCGCAACGGCCAGGTCGTGCCGGTGCGCTACCCTTTGGAATAGCGCACCAGTCAGGAATTGATCAGGCGGCTGTTTGATCAATCAGGAATGCCGTGCGCGGGGTGCCAGCGGCTTCGGCGTCGGAGATCCAACGCGGCGGTTTGCCACGACCGGTCCATTCTGCCTTGGTGTCGGGATGGCGGTATTTCGGCGCAATGACGCGCTTGGCGCCAGCGGCCTTGCGGGGCGCTGCGGTGCCGCGGGTGGCGGATTTGCGGTCAAAGACGGCGGAGATTTCTTCCGGAGTAATGCCATAATCACGCATGGACCGGACGATGGACGTAATGACCGGTTTGCGTTGTTTGGCTTGCAGGGTTTGCAGCTGTTTTTCGATTTTGGCTTTTTCTTTTTCCAGCCGGGTTTTTTGCGAGGCGTAACTGGTACGGGCCATTCGATGCTCCGAGGGTAGGGATTTAGGCCTGGCCGATATTCAGGGATGCCGTATCCAAAGATACCCGGCAGTCCTTATCCAGGGCAACTTGGGATTTTAATCGGATTTTGATCTGTGTGTGCAAGATAAATCATTATGGATTATGTATCAGATATTGAATCCCTCTTTCTGAAGGTCAGGAATCATTGAATATGCAGGATATTTCTCTTTCAGTCGCCGCCGTGCAGATGGTGTCGGGTTTGTCGGTGCAGGATAATCTGCAGCAGGCTGCGCATGGGATCGCTCAGGCGGCTCAGGGCGGCGCCCGTTTGATTGCCTTGCCTGAATATTTTTGTTTCATGGGGCGGCACGATCAAGACAAACTGGCGCTCGCGGAAACCCCCGGCGATGGGCCGATTCAGGATTTTTTAGCGCAACAGGCCCAGCAGCACGGAGTTTGGCTGGTGGGCGGGACCTTGCCTTTGCGTAGTCCGGACGCCCATCGCATTTACAATGCCTGCCTGGTCTATGGGCCGCAGGGCGATTTATGCGCCCGCTACGACAAGATTCATTTATTCGGCTTTCAGAAAGGGGCGGAATCCTACGATGAATCGGTCGCTATCCGGCCAGGCGATGCACCGCCCCAGGTATTTGAACTCCCGTTCGGGCGGGTGGCGCTGGGCATTTGCTACGACCTGCGATTTCCGGAATTTTTCCGGGCCCAGGGAGAAGTGCGTTTGATGGTGCTGCCCGCCGCTTTCACGTACACCACGGGTTCTGTACACTGGGAAGTGCTGCTGCGTGCGCGCGCGATCGAGAATCAGTGCTACGTGTTGGCCAGCGCTCAGGGTGGCGTTCATGAAAACGGGCGTCGCACCTGGGGGCATTCGATGCTGATCGACCCCTGGGGGGATGTGCTCAGCCGTCTGCCCGAAGGCCCCGGTATTGCTGCGGGGGTGCTGGATGCCGCTCGTCTGGCGTCTGTGCGCCAGTCGCTGCCGGCCTTGCGCCATCGGGTCATGTGATGTTGTATATGGATTGTTTCTGATGAAAGTGATTGAACCGGGCCTGGATGCCCTGAATACTGCGCGCTCCCTGTTGTTGGACCCCTGGGGGCTGGATGAATCCCATCTCGCCCGTGCGCTGTCCGAAATTCACACCCATCGGGTCGATTATGCCGATCTGTATTTTCAATACAGCTGCTCCGAGGGCTGGAGCCTTGAAGAAGGCATCGTCAAAACAGGCAGTTTCTCGATCGATCAAGGCGTCGGGGTGCGGGCCGTCAGCGGTGAAAAGACCGCTTTCGCCTATTCCGACAGCCTGTCCCCGGCTGCCTTGCTGTCTTCGGCCCAGGCGGTGCGCACCATTGCTCGTCAGGGGGCAGGGCGCCGCCGCGTGGATGGCGGGCTGGAGTCGCCCCATCATTTATATCCGGCAGTCAATCCTGTGGATTCCCTGTCCGCGCCCGATAAGGTCGCCCTGCTGGAACGCGTCGAGTCCATGGCGCGCGCGGCGGATCCGGAAATCATTCAGGTCATGGCGGGCCTGGCGGCAGAATATGACGTCATCCTGGTGGCCGGCAGTGACGGTCGCCTGGTGGCCGACGTGCGTCCGCTGGTGCGGCTGTCCCTGACGGTCATCGCCGAGCGCAAGGGCCGGCGCGAAATGGGTCATGGCGGCGGGGGCGGTCGTACCGGCCTGGCCTACTTTACGGACGACATTCTGCGCGGCTATGTGGACCGTGCCGTGCACGAAGCCCGGGTCAATCTGCAGGCGCGCCCGGCCCCGGCAGGGCAGATGACGGTGGTGCTGGGGTCTGGCTGGCCCGGCATATTGCTGCACGAAGCCGTCGGCCACGGTCTGGAAGGCGATTTCAATCGCAAGGGGTCCAGCGTGTTTTCCGGGCGTATCGGAGAACGCGTCGCCTCGCGTGGGGTCACGGTGGTCGATGACGGTACATTGGCGGATCGGCGCGGCTCTCTGAATGTGGACGACGAGGGTCATCCCACTCAGCATAACGTGCTGATCGAAGACGGCGTATTGCGCGGCTATATGCAGGATTCTTTGAATGCGCGGCTGATGAAACAGGCGCCTACCGGCAATGGCCGGCGCGAATCCTATGCGCACCTGCCCATGCCTCGCATGACCAATACCTATATGCTGGCAGGCAAGGCCGACCCGCAGGAAATCATCGCATCCGTCGATCGAGGGCTATATGCCGCCAATTTCGGCGGCGGTCAGGTAGACATCACCAGCGGGAAATTCGTGTTTTCCGCCTCCGAGGCCTATCTGATCGAAAAGGGCAAGATCACCCACCCGGTCAAGGGCGCTACGCTGATCGGCAGCGGTCCGGAAGCCATGCGCCGCATCGGCATGATCGGCCATGATCTGGCGCTGGATTCGGGGGTCGGCACGTGCGGCAAGGAAGGCCAAAGCGTCCCTGTCGGGGTTGGCATGCCGACGCTGCGTATCGACGGTCTGACAGTAGGGGGCACGGCCTCCTGATCTTGCCGGCACGGCGGCAGGCGCGGGCCCCGATCGGGCCCGCTGTGCATTCAGCTTGCGAGCTGCGGGTTCCGGCCGAATACCTGTCGCAGATAAGCCAGGAAAGTCGCATCTGTGCAGTGTTCCTTGCCGGGGCTGTCGGGTAGTTTCGCGGTAGGCATGCCATTGCATTCAAACAGCTTCATGACGATATTCAAGGGGCGGGGACCCAGGTCGTTCGTCAGGTTCGTGCCGATGCCGAATCCCAGTTGAACCTGATCTGCAAAGTGATGGTAGATATCCAACGTTCGCGGTAGATCCAGGCCGTCGGAAAAGACGAATCGCTTGCTGGCGGGGTCGATACGCAAGGTTCGATAATGCGCCAACGCCTTTTCGCCCCAGGCGATCGGGTCGCCTGAATCATGGCGCAAGCCGTCAAACAGCTTGGCGAAATACAGGTCGAAATCCGCCAGGAATGCGTCCATGCCCACCACGTCGGTCAGAGCGATGCCCAGATCCCCCCGATATTCCTGCACCCAGTCTTCCAGGGCGCTGCGTTGAAAATCCCGCAGGCGGACCTTGCCGAAAGCTTGGTAGGACTGCAGATATTCATGCGCCATGGTACCCACCGGCACCAGTTCGTGGGATTTTGCCAGCGCGACATTCGAGGTGGCAGTGACGATATGCGGGACGGCGGCTCGGAGTTGTTCCACGACCTCGATCTGCCAGGCGCGGGAAAAGCGCCGCCGCAGGCCGAAATCGGAAATCTGCAGCGGGAAACGGCGGGCGGGCTGTGTGGAAAAATCCTGCAGCAAGGCGATTTTTTCCTGCAAGCGGCGGCGGCCTTCGGCCATGACGTCAGGTGTCTGGTGACGACGGAAATACAGTTCGTTGACGATGGCCAGTATGAATATTTCAAACGCCATGACATGAACCTGCGGGCCTCTGGCAACGATATCCAAGGTATCGCCTTGCGTGCTGACCTGGATGAAGCGCCGCTGAAAATGAAAGAGCGAGAGAAAATCGACAAAATCGGATTTGATATAGCGCAGCCGGCCCAGATAATCCAGTTCCGCCTGACTGAACCGCAGGCTGCATAGGTGGTCGATCTGGGCTTCGATGGCTGGCGCCAGATCGGCCAGCGGGTGCTCGGGCGCTTGGCGGCAGATGAAGCGGTATTCCGCCTGGGCCGCCGGATGGCGATGCAGCATGGCCTGCCACATCGTGAACTTGTATAGGTCGGTATCCAGCAGGGATTCGATCACAGGCTGGAAAGCAGCGGAATTCATGGGTGTCGCCGGAAAAATAGGGATAGGTTCATCTTAGCGGATTTCAAACGCGGGCCTGGGGTATAAACCCATAACACACGTGTTATCCACCAGGAGGCCTGTCCATGATCGCTGATTCCCCGATGGCCGCATCGTCGGCCTACGGCTATCCTTTGCTGATCAAGCAACTCTTTGAGTCGGCTCGGGCGACTGCCAGCCAGAATGAAATCGTGTATCAGGGCCGCCGTTTGCGCTATGCGGATTTCTTCGACCGGGTGGTGCGCCTGGCCCGCGCGTTGGGCAATATGGGGGTGCGCCAGGGCGATACCGTGGCGATCATGGATTGGGACAGCCATCGCTATCTCGAGGCATTCTTTGCGGTGCCCATGATGGGTGCGATCCTGCAGACCGTCAATGTCCGCCTTTCGCCCGATCAGATCGCCTATACCCTGAATGATGCCGGAGCCGGCGTGCTGTTGATCCACGACGATTTCGTTCCCATTCTCGGCGCGATCCGGCCGCAGCTGCAGACGGTGCGTCATTATCTTTCCTTGACCGATCAGCCGGATGGCGGTCGCTCGGGCCCCGATGGTGAATACGAAGCCCTCTTGTCGCAGGCTGGGGCGGATTTTGAGTTTCCCGAGCTGGATGAGCAGACCCGCGCCACCACTTTCTATACGACCGGGACCACCGGTCGTCCCAAAGGGGTGTTCTTCAGCCATCGGCAGTTGGTCCTGCACACCTTGTCCGTTGCGGCGGTGCTGGGCAGCCCGCTGGCGCAGGGGCGGTTGCATCGGGACGATGTCTATATGCCCATGACGCCCATGTTTCACGTGCATGCCTGGGGACTGCCGTATGTCGCCACGATGCTGGGACTGCAGCAGATCTATCCGGGGCGTTATCTGCCTGAAGCGCTGTTGCGCCTGATCCGGGATGAACGGGTCACTTTTTCCCATTCGGTGCCGACCATCCTGCATATGCTGCTGGGTCATGCCGATGCGGCAGACATGGATTTTTCCGCTCTCAAGATGATCATCGGCGGCTCCGCCCTGCCTCAGGGGCTGGCGCAGGCGGCGTTGGATCGCGGCATGGATGTGTTCACCGGATACGGCATGTCCGAAACCTGCCCGATCCTGACGCTGGTGCAATTGCGGGATGCGGCGGCGGATGCGCAGACGCAGTTGCGTGACCGCACGCGCACGGGGTATGCCATTCCCCTGGTGGCGCTGCGGGTGGTGGATGAGCGGATGCAGGATGTGGCGCACGATGGTTTCAGCGTGGGGGAAATCGTGGTCCGCGCGCCCTGGTTGACGCAAGGCTACCTGCACAATCCGCAGGCCTCTGAGGCCCTGTGGCAGGGCGGCTGGCTGCACACAGGAGACATCGGCATGCTGGATGCCCGGGGCATGTTGACGGTCACGGATCGCCTGAAGGACGTCATCAAGACCGGCGGCGAATGGGTGTCGTCCCTGGCGCTGGAAGATACGATTTCCCGCCACCCCGCCGTCAGTGAAGTCGCCGTGGTGGCTGCGCCCGATGAGCGGTGGGGGGAACGTCCTCTGGCTCTGGTGGTGCTGCGGCCCGGACAGTCCGCCGATGCGGCGCAGATCCGGGCGCTGGTGCAGGCGGAAGTCGATGCGGGCCGATTGTCCCGCTATGCCGTGCCTGAGCAGGTGCGTTTCATGGATGCCTTGCCGCGCACCAGCGTCGGCAAACTTAATAAGCGCGTCATGCGCGAAGGGCTGTAGGCAAAGGGCAGGGGGCGCGGTGCTTGCCGCCCCCCGCGCCGTCGCTCAGTCCTTCAAGCGGTCCCGCTGTACGCGGACGCGCTCCAGGGTTTCACCGAACTGGACCATCCGGGCCTTTTCCTGCTCGACGACGGCTGCTGGGGCGCGTTCGACGAAGCTGGCATTGGACAGTTTGTGCTCGGCCTTGGCGATTTCCTTTTCCAGGCGGTCGATTTCCTTGTCCAGGCGGGCGCGTTCGGCCGCCACGTCGATTTCCACGTGCAGCATCAGCTGGGTCGTGCCCACGACCTGCACCGGGGCGCCCAGGTCAGGCAGGCTGTCCACGGCCTGGACGTTGTCCAGTCTGGCCAGCGCCATCAGGTAGGGGCTCAGCTCGTCCAGACCGGCGTCGGCTCCCTGGACCAGCAGGGGCACGCGCTGACCCGGCGCCAGGTTCATTTCTCCGCGTAGCGCCCGGATCGCGTCGGTCAGCGACTTGAAGGTCGCCATGCGGCGGGTGGCGTCGGCGTCCAGCAGCGTGTCGCGGGTTTGCGGATAGGCCTGCGTGCTGATGCTGGCGGTGTCGTCGTCGCGGCGCACGCCCGCCGCCACCGAGACTTTCTGCCAGAGCTCTTCGGTGATGAAGGGCATGATCGGGTGCGCCAGGCGCAGCAGGGTTTCCAGCACATGGATCAGGGTGCGGCGCGTCGCCGCCTGCTGGATGGCGTCACCGGTTTGCAGGCGGACTTTGGCCAGTTCCAGGTACCAGTCGCAGTATTCGTCCCAGATGAAGTGGTACAGGCGGTCGGCCACCTGATCGAAGCGGTATTGATCGAATCCTGCGTGGACGTCGCGGATCAGTTGCTGCAGGCCGTCGATGATCCAGCGATCGGCAAAGGACAGATCGCCTGCCTGAGGCTGGCCCAGGTCGTGGCCCTCGACGTTCATCAGCACAAAGCGGGTGGCGTTCCAGAGCTTGTTGCAGAAATTTCGATAGCCTTCGCAACGCTTCAGGTCGAAGTTGATGTTGCGCCCCAGGGTGGCGTAGGCGGCCATGGTGAAGCGCAGCGCATCGGCGCCATAGGCGGGGATGCCATCGGGGTAGTCCTTGCGGGTGCGTTTGCGGATCGCGTCGGCCTGCTTGGGGTTCATCAGGCCCGCCGTACGCTTGGCCAGCAGCGGGTCCAGCGAAATGCCGTCGATCAAGTCCACCGGGTCGATGGTGTTGCCCTTGGATTTGGACATTTTCTTGCCTTCCATGTCGCAGACCAGGCCGTGCACGTAGACCGTGTGGAAAGGCACCTGGCCGGTTTGGTGCATGCTCATCATGATCATGCGCGCGACCCAGAAGAAAATGATGTCGAAGCCCGTCACCAGCACGCTGGAGGGCAGGTAGCGGGCCAGGTCAGGGGTCTGTTCGGGCCAGCCCAGGTCGGTGAAGGGCACCAGCGCCGACGAGAACCAGGTGTCCAGCACGTCCGGGTCGCGGATGAGCGGGCCGGTGACGCCGGCGGCGCGGGCCTGCCGTTCGGCGTCTTCGGCCGAGCGGGCGACGAAGATGCGGCCGTCTTCAGCGTGCCAGGCGGGGATTTGGTGGCCCCACCACAGCTGTCGGGAAATGCACCAGTCCTGGATTTTTTCCAGCCACTGGTTATAGGTGGTCGTCCAGTTTTCGGGGACGAAGCGCACGCGGCCATCGGCCACGACGTCCAGGGCGACCTCGGTGATGCTCTTGCCGGGGTGCAGGCTGTCCTCGGGAGCGGCTTTGCTCATGGCGACGAACCATTGGTCCGTCAGCATGGGTTCGATGATGCTGTTGGTGCGATCGCCGCGCGGTACCATCAGTTTATGGTCGCGCACCTGTTGCAGCAGGCCTTGGGATTCCAGGTCGGCCACGATGCGTTTGCGGGCCTCGTAGCGGTCCAGGCCGCGGTAGGCGGCAGGGGCGTCGTCGTTGATCCTGGCATCCAGGGTCAGCACGCTGATCATGGGCAGGCCGTGCCGCTGACCCACGGCATAGTCGTTGAAATCGTGCGCCGGCGTGACTTTGACGACGCCGGTGCCGAATTCACGGTCGACGTAGTCGTCGGCGATGATGGGGATTTCCCGCCCGACCAGGGGCAGGGTGACGGTGCGTCCGACCAGGCGGGCGTAGCGTTCGTCGTCGGGGTGCACCATGACGGCCACGTCGCCCAGCATGGTTTCCGGCCGCGTGGTGGCGACGACCAGATGGGTCAGGCCATCGGCCGGAGTGGTCAGCGGATAGCGGATTTCCCACATGTGGCCGTTTTCTTCGGCGCTGACGACTTCCAGATCGGAGACGGCGGTACCCAGTACCGGATCCCAGTTCACCAGGCGCTTGCCTCGGTAGATCAGGCCCTGTTCATATAGACGCACAAAGGTCTCGACGACTCCGCGCGACAGGCGGTCGTCCATGGTGAAGTATTCACGCGACCAGTCGCACGACGAGCCCAGGCGGCGAAACTGACCGGTGATGGTGCTGCCGGATTTTTCCTTCCAGGCCCAGACGCGTTCCAGGAATTTTTCCCGCCCCAGGTCGTGGCGTGAAATGCCTTCGGCATCCAATTGACGTTCGACCACGATCTGGGTGGCGATGCCCGCGTGGTCGGTGCCGGGAATAAAGACCGTGTCGTCGCCGTTCATCCGATGGTAGCGGATCAGGCCGTCCATGACGGTCTGGTTGAAGGCGTGGCCCATGTGCAGGGTGCCGGTGACGTTGGGCGGCGGAAACTGGATGGCAAAGGGCGTGGACGCGCGCCCAGCAGCCGGTTCGACATGCCGTCCCCCGGCGAACAGCCCCCGTCGATTCCATTCGTCATACCAGCGGGATTCGATATCCTGGGGTTCAAAGCTTTTGGGAAGGGAGTGTGAATCGCTCATGGGTTCTGACGACGAAAAAACGATCATTGTAGGCGGATGTGGTGGAAATCGCGCATGGTAAAATGCGCGGTTGACCGTTAGCATCCGCAACGCCTGCTTTTTGGCTGGCTGCGCGTCGCGCGGGATTCATTCTACCTTTGCATCGGGAAAATCCCTTTTCCCGTTTCTTTACCGGAAATCTTTTCATGGCTATCGAACGCACTCTTTCCATCATCAAGCCCGACGCCGTAGCGAAAAACGTCATCGGCCAGATCGTCGCCCGCTTCGAGCAGGCCGATCTGAAGGTCATCGCCGCTCGTTTGCAGCAGCTGTCGCGCAGCGAAGCCGAGCGCTTCTATGCGGTTCACAGCGCGCGCCCCTTCTTCAAGGATCTGGTGGACTTCATGGTATCCGGCCCGGTATTTGTCCAGGTGCTGGAAGGTGAATCTGCGATTGCCAAGAACCGTGACCTGATGGGCGCCACCGATCCGAAAAAAGCGGCTCCCGGCACCATTCGCGCCGACTTCGCCGACAGCATCGACGCCAATGCCGTGCATGGTTCCGATGCGGCGGAAACGGCTGCGGTTGAAATCGCGTTTTTCTTTCCCGAAAGCAATGTGTTCAGCCGCTGATGCCGGCTGACGGGGCACGGATATCCGGGCCCTGGGTGCCCTGCTGAAAGGGCATCGGTTTTTATTGGTTGATCGTTCATGTCTGGCACCGAATCCGTCAATGTCCTGGGTCTTGACCCGGCCGCCCTGGAAGCGCTGGTCGCACAATGGGGCGGCAAGCCCTTTCGTGCGCGGCAGCTGTCCCAATGGGTACACCAGCGCGGTGTGGATCGGTTTGCCGACATGAGCGATCTGGCCAAGGATTTTCGTGCGCAATTGGATGCGCACTGCGTCGTGCAGGCGCCCCCCCTGAATCTGGAAAAACGCTCCAGCGACGGTACGCGCAAATGGCTGTTCGACATGGGAGCCGGCAATGCCATCGAAACGGTGTTCATTCCCGAAGACGATCGCGGCACGCTCTGTATTTCCAGTCAGGCCGGCTGCACGGTGGCCTGTCCTTTCTGCTCGACTGGCTATCAGGGCTTCAGCCGCAACCTGACGAGCGCCGAGATCATCGGCCAGCTCTGGTACGCCAATCGCGCTTTGCGCGATGACCCGCATGCAGCCCGTCTGAACGGTCCTGCCGAAGACGCGCAGCGGGCCGTCAGCAATGTGGTCATGATGGGCATGGGCGAACCCCTGCTGAATTATGACCAGGTATTGGGAGCCTTGCGCTTGATGGTCAGCGATCATGCCTATGGCTTGTCGCGCCGCCGCGTCACGGTCTCGACATCGGGTGTTGTGCCCATGATCGACCGGCTGGCTCAGGATTGCCCGGTGGCCCTGGCCGTGTCGCTGCATGCCCCCAATGACACGCTGCGTGACCGGCTGGTGCCGCTGAACCGCAAATACCCCTTGGCGGAACTGCTGGCTGCCTGCAACCGTTATCTGGATCACGCGCCCCGCGACTTCATTACATTCGAGTACATTATGCTCGATGGAGTCAATGATGCGGATGAACAAGCGCGAGAGCTGATCGACATCGCCCGGCAGGTGCGCTGCAAATTCAATCTGATTCCTTTCAATCCGTTCCCACAGTCCGGCCTGCGGCGTTCGCCGGCGGCGCGCATCCGTCTGTTTGCCCAGCAACTGCTGGATGCAGGACTGGTGGTGACGGTACGCAAGACACGGGGCGACGATATCGACGCCGCCTGTGGCCAATTGGCGGGCGAGGTCCGAGACCGCACCCGCATCGATGAACGCTTGCCGGATCGCGCCCGGATCGTCATACGCAAAAAGGAGCATGGATGAGTGAATCCCTGAGGGACAGCCTGATGCGGCAGGAATCACCTGGCATGGAAACTCTATCCGTCGGGGATTCGCTGAAGCAATTGCGCGAGACGCGCGGGCTGACGCTGTCTGAAGTCTCTGCGCGGATCAAGTATTCCGCCATTCAGCTGGGCTACCTGGAAGCCGATGATTGGGCGCGCTTGCCCGATGGCGTGCCTCTGCGCGGCCTGGTGCGCAATTACGCCCGCTTCCTGGATGGCGACGTAGATGCCGTCTTGCGCCTGCTGGATCAGGCGGTGGGTCCTACCCGGCCGCAACCTACCGTGACGGCGCTGGGTGCACGACGCGCTTTGCAGCAGGCCGACATGAATCCCAAGGGCGAGCCTGCCCACCGGACCTGGGCCTGGCTGCTGCTGCTGTTGGTCTTGTTCGGCGTGGTCGGCGTCTATGCCGTTAATCGGGGCTGGGTTCCCGAACAGTGGTTGGTTTTTGATTGGTTGAAGGCTTTGCGTCCATGACGTCTGCAGTGAATACCGAACCCTCGACGGCCGCCCGCCGTCCCACGCGCGCCGTTGCGGTGCGCTGGGGCGGCCATGTGGTGCAGGTCGGGGGCGATGCTCCGGTCGTGGTGCAGTCCATGACCAATACCGATACGGCTGATCCCGAAGCCACCGCCCTTCAGGTGCGTGAATTGTGGCAGGCAGGATCGGAACTGGTGCGGATTACGGTCAATACCCCCGAGGCTGCCGCCCGGGTCGGCGATCTGCGCAATGCCTTGGACCGCATGGATGTACCGGTCCCTCTGGTGGGCGATTTTCATTACAACGGCCACAAGCTGCTGACGCAGTTCCCGGATTGCGCTCAGGCCCTGTCCAAATACCGCATCAATCCGGGCAATATGGGCGGCGGAAAGCGCCGCGACGACAACTTCGCGCAGATGATCGAAGTCGCCTGCCGCTATGACAAGCCCATCCGCATCGGGGTGAACTGGGGCAGTCTGGATCACGAACTGCTGGCGCGGATGATGGACGACAATGCGGCGCAGGCCGCACCCCGGACCGCCAATGCCGTGATGCGCGACGCCCTGGTGGTCTCGGCTATCAGCAATGCGGAACGCGCCCAGGAATTGGGTTTGCCGGGCAATGCCATCGTGCTGTCTTGCAAGGTCAGCCATGTGCAGGATCTGATCGCTGTCTATCAGGATCTTTCGCGCCGCTGCGACTACCCGCTGCACCTGGGGCTGACCGAGGCCGGCATGGGGTCCAAGGGCATCGTGGCCTCGACGGCAGCGCTGGCTGTCTTGTTGCAACAAGGCATCGGCGACACGATCCGGATTTCCCTGACACCGGAACCCGGCGGCGACCGCAGCCGTGAAGTCATCGTGGCCCAGGAAATCCTGCAGACCATGGGCCTGCGCGCCTTTACGCCGATGGTGGTGGCCTGCCCCGGTTGCGGACGCACCAGCAGCACCGTCTTTCAGGAACTTGCCGCCAGCATCCAGACCTATCTGCGCACGCAGATGCCGGTCTGGAAAAATCAGTATCCTGGCGTCGAAAACATGCACGTCGCCGTCATGGGCTGCGTGGTCAATGGGCCGGGTGAAAGCCGTCATGCCGACATCGGTATCAGTCTGCCGGGCACCGGCGAAATTCCCGCCGCGCCGGTCTATGTCGATGGGCAACGGACGGTGACCCTGAAGGGCGATGCCATCGCCGAGGAATTCAAGCAGATCGTGGAAGATTATGTGGCGCAGCGCTACGGGCAAACGGCCGGCGAACAGCCCGCCCATCGTCCGGGTGTCGTGCCGCGTCAAGCAGGTTGATGCATGTCCGAATTCAAGAAAGTCGCCGGCCTGACCGGCATGAAAGATACCCTGCCGCCTGAATCCGCGTGCTGGGAACAGTTGGAATCCCTGGTGCGCGACTGGCTGGCCGGCTATGGCTACCAGAACATGCGCACGCCCGTGCTGGAACAGACGCATTTGTTCACCCGGGGCATCGGCGAGGTCACCGATATCGTCGAAAAAGAGATGTATTCCTTTGTCGATCCCTTGAATGACGAGCGTCTGACGATGCGTCCGGAATTCACGGCGGGCATCGTGCGCGCGGCGATCGAACACAACTTCCTATATGATCGGCCGCGTCGCATCTACGCCATGGGGCCGGTGTTTCGGCACGAACGCCCTCAGCGCGGCCGGTATCGCCAGTTCCACCAGATCGATGTCGAGGCCTTGGGTTTCCCGGGGCCGGATGTGGATGCGGAACTGATCCTCATGCTGGCGCGACTGTGGCGTCTGCTGGGGCTGAATGATATGCGCCTGGAGCTGAACTCCTTGGGACAGCCAGCGGAGCGCGCCGCGCATCGCGCTGCACTGATCGCTCACTTGGAACAGCACAGGGATGTGCTTGACGACGAAGCCCAGCGTCGCATGCATAGCAATCCCCTGCGGGTGCTGGATACAAAAAATCCCGCCATGCAGGAGATGGCCAATGCCGCGCCGCGCCTGTTCGATTTCCTGGGGGACGAGTCCCTGGCGCATTATCAGGGCCTCTGCGCCCGTCTGGATGATGCCGGCATTGTCTATACCCTGAATCCCCGCCTGGTGCGCGGGCTGGACTACTACAATCTAACCGTCTTTGAATGGGTGACGGATCGCCTGGGCGCTCAGGGGACCGTGTGCGGCGGCGGGCGCTATGATGGCCTGATCGAACTGCTGGGCGGCAAACCCGCTCCGGCAGTAGGTTTCGCCATCGGCATGGAACGCCTGCTGGATCTTTGGCAGCAGGATGCGCAGGTATCGGCGCCAGCTGAATGCCAGGTGTATCTGGTGCATCAGGGTGATGACGCCCAGCGGCAAGCTGCCCAGCTGGCCGAATCCCTGCGGGATGCGGGCATGCGGGCACTTGTCCACGCCGGCTCGACTGGGTTTAAATCACAATTTCGCCGGGCGGATGCCAGCGGGGCGATTGCCGCCGTGATCATCGGAGGTGACGAGCTGACCGCAAGGGCCGCCACGGTGAAATGGCTGCGGGGCGATGCCCAGGGCGACTCGCAGCAGGAATCGGTCGCTTTCGACCAGCTGGTGCATCATCTCAAGCAAAGGATCTGATTACAGGCATGGCATACGATCTCGAAGAACAGGAAAAAATTGACGCGCTGAAGGCCTGGTGGGAACGCTATGGCACTTTTGGCATGGTGCTGGTGCTGGCGGTCGTGGCCGCCTTTGCCGGCTGGCGCGGCTGGCAGTGGTATGCCTCGCATCAAGCCTCGCAGGCCATGGGCTACTACGAGGCCCTGGAAACTGCAGCCAGTCAACAGGGCGATGACGCCGTGACCCGCATCAAGGCGGCCAGCACGGCGCTGCGTCATGACTATGCCGGTTCCGGCTATGCCGCCCGCGGCGTGCTGGTGGCCGCCTGGGCGCTGCAGGAGCGCAATGATCTGGATGGCGCGCGCGAACAACTGGAATGGCTGGTGAGCGATGGATCGGCGTCCGCCGTGCAAGCGGTTGCCCGCTTGCGCCTGGCCGGGGTGCTGCTGACGCAGAAACACTATGATCTGGCGCTGGCTCAGTTGCAAGGCACGGCGCCTGACGGCTTTGCAGGCCTGTATGCGGATCGGCGCGGCGATGTGCTGGCAGCCCAAGGGCATGCAGATCAGGCGATCCAGGCCTGGGGCGAGGCGCTCAAGGCCTTCGGCGCAGATCCTGCCGCCCAGATCGTCCAGCTGAAAATCGATGCTTTGAACGGAGCCTGAGCCCCATGCGTATTCCTGTTCGTCTGTTTCGCGCTGCCATCCTCGGTCTGATGGCGGCGGGACTGTCCGGCTGCGGTCTGTTTTCCAGCCCGGACGCCCGCTTTGATCCTGCACCGCTCACGGATTACACGCCAACATTGTCGGTCGCGACCCGCTGGTCGGTTTCCATCGGCAGCGGCGGGGATTACGGCTTTGAGCCCCAGTTGGTCGGGGATACGGTCTATGCGGCTACGCCTTCAGGGGCCGTGGCGGCGGTCGATCTGTCTTCTGGCGCCTTGCGTTGGCGGGCAGGCGACGAACCCCTGCAAGCCGGAGCGGGCAGCGATGGCCGCACGACAGCGGTCGTCACCCGTCAGGGTATGGTGGTGGCTTATGATGCTCAGGGCAAGGAAATCTGGCGCAGCCAGGCGGCCAGCGCCGTCAATGTGCCGCCGACAGTGGGTAACGGTATCGTTGTCGTGCGCACGACCGATTACCGCATCCAGGCGTTCGACGAGTCGACCGGCAAGCTGCGCTGGAATGTGCAACGGCCTGGCCCTGCGCTGGCCTTGCGCACCAGTATTCGTATGGCGATGGTGCCCAATCTGCTGATTGCGGGCATGCCCAATGGTCGTTTGCTGGCTGTCGATACGGCCTCAGGGACGGTGCGTTGGGAGGGCTCGGTGTCGGCCTCGCGGGGGGCGTCCGACCTAGAGCGCATCAGCGACGTGGTCGGCGAACCGTTGACGATCGGGCCCTTGCTGTGCGGCGTCAGCTATCAGGGCCGCACCAGTTGCTTTGATGTGTCGCAGGGCGGCCGCGCCGTCTGGGGGCAGGATGTTGCGTCGGCTACCGGCATGGCGACAGACGGTCAGCGCCTGTATATACCGGACATGCGCGATGTCGTCCGGGCATTGGATCTGAAAGACGGTCAAGAACAATGGCAGCAGCCTGCGCTGCTGAATCGGCGCCTGAGCGCACCTGCCGTGGCAGGGCGCGCGGTCGCCGTCGGCGACTATCAGGGCTATCTGCATTTTCTATCCCGTGTCGACGGCAGCCTGATGGCTCGCTTGCAGGTCGGCGGCGGGCCGATCACGTCCGCACTGCTGGCGACGCCCCGAGGCGTCGTGGTGCAGACGGGCAGCGGCAATCTGATGCTGGTAGGTGTGAGTGACTGATTTGCATTTCAAACCGGTGGTGTCCCTGGTCGGGCGCACCAATGTCGGTAAGTCGACCCTGTTCAATCGCCTGACGCGATCGCGTGCAGCCCTGGTAGCGAATATCTCGGGCCTGACACGCGACCGCCACTATGGGGAAGGCCGGGTCGGGGACTTTCCCTTCATCGTGGTCGATACCGGCGGTTTCGAGCCGGTCGCCACGCGCGGTATCCTGGTCGAGATGGCCCGCCAGACGGCGCAGGCGATTGCCGAATCCGATGTGGTGCTGTTTCTGGTGGATGGGCGCGAAGGCATCAACGCCCACGATCATGAAATCGCCCGCCTGTTGCGCAAGACCGGGCAGCGTGTGCTGCTGGCCGTGAACAAGGCCGAAGGCATGCGCGATCATGCGGCCTTGGCCCAGTTTCACGAACTGGGTCTGGGCGAGCCGCATCCGATTTCAGCGGCGCACGGCGACGGGGTGCCTGCTCTGGTCGACGAGGCGCTGGCCGCCCTGCTGGCGCAGGCGCGCCAGTCGGCGGTTGACGCACCGGCGGACGAACTGGCCCCGGATGGCGAGGGCGCGCCGGTCGATCATCGGATCAAATTGGCTATCGCCGGGCGCCCGAATGTCGGCAAGTCCACGCTCATCAATACCTTGGTGGGTGAAGAGCGCGTGATCGCCTATGATCTGCCGGGCACGACGCGCGATGCCATCGAAATCGAATTCGAACGCGGAGATCGCCGCTATACCTTGATCGATACGGCGGGGCTGCGCCGCCGGGGCAAGGTCTTCGAAACCATAGAGAAATTCTCTGTCATCAAGACCTTGCAGGCCATCGAGGCCGCCAATGTCGTGCTGCTGCTGATTGATGCCCAGGACGGGATTTCCGATCAGGACGCCCACATCGCCGGGTTCGCCACCGAAGCCGGTCGTGCGTTGGTGGTCGGGCTGAACAAATGGGATGCCATCGACAGCGAACAGCGGGAATGGGTGCAGCGCGAATATGATCGCAAGCTGCGGTTCCTGTCTTTTGCCCGCGTGCTGCACCTGTCTGCCCTGAAGGGGCAGGGGGTGGGGCCGGTGCTCAAAGCCGTCGAGGCCGCTCATGCGGCGGCCTTTGCCAAACTGTCCACGCCCAAGCTGACGCGGGTGCTGCAGACCGCCGTCGAGCAGCAGCCGCCGCCGCGCAAAGGCATTTTTCGGCCGAAGATGCGCTACGCCCATCAGGGCGGGCAGAATCCGCCGCGCATCATCATCCACGGCAATGCCCTGGATGCTGTGCCGGATTCCTATCGACGCTACCTGGAAGGCCAGTTCCGCGAGGCATTCAAGCTGGCCGGGACGCCATTGAGCGTTGAATTCAAGTCCTCGCACAATCCCTATCTGAAGGACAACAATTCGTGAGCACGCTCTGGAGCGATCATGTCGCCGGTCTGATTCCGTATGTGCCAGGTGAGCAGGCCCGGATTCCAGATCTGCTCAAGCTGAATACCAACGAGAATCCCTACGGCCCGTCTCCCAAGGCGATCGAGGCCATGCAGGCGGCGCTGGGCGATGATCTGCGCCTGTATCCGGACTACCAGGCCCTGGGTTTGCGCCAGGCGATTGCGCGACGCTATCGTTTGCAGGCCGATCAGGTGTTTCTGGGCAATGGGTCAGACGAGATCCTGGCCCATGTATTCAATGCCTTGTTCCTGCGCGGCGGGCGGCTGTTGTGGTTGCCGGACGTGACCTACAGCTTTTATCGCACGTATTGTCGTTTTTACGATGTGCCGCATCGTCTGATTCCGTTGGCCGATGATTTCAGTCTGCGGGTGTCGGATTACACGCAGGCCGTCGAACAAGAGCCGGCCGGTATCATCTTTGCCAACCCGAACGCCCCGACCGGTCGCGCGCTGGGGCTGGACGCCATTGCGGCCATTGCCAAAGCCCATCCGGACAGCGCTGTGGTGGTAGACGAAGCCTATGTGGATTTCGGCGCCGAATCCGCCGCTGCCTTGCTGAGAGAGTTTCCCAATCTGCTGGTGGTGCATACGCTGTCCAAATCCCGCTCTCTGGCTGGTTTGCGGGTCGGCTATGCGCTGGCGTCCAGCGACCTGGTAGCAGGGCTGCTGCGGGTTAAGGATAGTTTCAATTCTTACCCTCTGGATCGTGTGGCGCTGGCTGGCGCTCAAGCCTCGATCGAGGACGAGGCCTGGTTCGAACGCACCCGGCACGCCGTCATCGACGCCCGGGAACAACTGGCGCAGGATTTGCAGGCGTTGGGTTTTGATGTGCTGCCTTCGCAGACGAATTTTCTCTTTGCCCGCCACCGTCGGCAGGATGCGGGCGAGATCGCCCAGGGCCTGCGTCATCAGGGCATCCTGGTGCGGCATTTCCAGGCGCCGCGCATCGAACAATACCTGCGCATCACGGTGGGGACGCCGGAACAGTGCGTCCGCTTGTGTGATACGCTGAAAGCCGTTTTATCCGCCTGATGAATTCACCATGCTGCAGCACGGTCACGACCGTGCTGCAGTGCATGAATCGCATTAAAATGTCCCAGTACTATAACTTCAATAACCGGAGCCTCGTTCATGAGCAATAAAGGGCAAATTCTTCAAGACCCCTTCCTAAACGCCTTGCGCAAGGACCACGTGCCTGTCTCTATCTATCTGGTCAATGGGATCAAGCTGCAGGGCCAGGTCGAGTCCTTCGATCAGTATGTTGTGCTGCTGCGTAACACGGTTACGCAGATGGTCTACAAACATGCCATTTCCACCGTCGTCCCCGCGCGTCCCGTCGCCTTCCAGGTGGATGACTCTGCTGAATAAATCCGCAGTAGGTCCCGCCGTGCCATCGCCCGCCATGCAGCTTGCCCTGGCGGGCATTCCTTTTGTACCCGTTGCCGGCATACAGACCTCGTGGGAGGCCTTTGGGGCGCCGGGCCGCCCCAAGCCCCAAGGCGCTTCCCTAGAGGGACAGCAAGCGGGTGATAGCCTGCGCGGCGTGGGGGGCTCTATGAAATCCCTGATCATCAGCGTTGATCTGGGCGATCCGGACTACACGGCGCATGCTGAAGAATTCCTGATGTTGGCGCGAGGAGCGGGGGCGGATGTTGCCGAAGTCCTGACGGTACGGCGTAGCCGGCCGGATGCGGCGGGATTCATCGGCTCCGGCAAAATCGAGGAAGCCGCCGCTCTGGTCGAGGCGACAGAGGCGGAAGTCGTTCTGTTCGATCAGCCGCTCAGTCCGGCGCAGCAGCGTAACCTGGAACGCCATTTCCAGGTGCGCGTCGTCGATCGCGTCGCCCTGATTCTGGATATTTTTGCCCTCAGGGCCAAAAGCCACGAAGGCAAGCTGCAGGTGGAATTGGCGCAGCTGCAGCATCTGTCCACTCGCCTGACGCGCATGTGGACCCACCTGGAACGCCAGCGGGGCGGGATCGGCGTGCGCGGGCCGGGCGAATCCCAGCTGGAAACCGATCGGCGCTTGATCGGCGTCCGGGTCAAGGCCCTGCGTGAACGGCTGGATCGCGTGCAGCGCCAGCGCCTGACGCAGCGCCGGGCGCGGGTGCGGGGGCAGACGCTGTCCGTGTCTTTGGTGGGGTATACCAATGCCGGAAAGTCGACGCTGTTCAATGCCCTGACCCGGGCCGACGCCTATGCCGCCGACCAGCTCTTCGCCACGCTGGACACCACTACGCGGCGGGTCTGGATCCAGGGGGCCGGGCAGGTCGTGGTATCGGATACGGTGGGATTTATCCGTTCCTTGCCGCCGCTGCTGGTGGCGGCGTTTCGGGCAACCCTGGAAGAAACCGTGCATGCCGATTTGCTGCTGCATGTCATCGATGCGGCCAGTCCACAGCGTGACGAGCAGGCCGGCGCGGTCAATCAGGTCTTGAAGGACATCGGTGCGGACGATATTCCGCAGATCCGGGTCTATAACAAAATCGACACGGCTGGGTATGATCCCCGGGTCGAGCGAAATGAACATGGTACGATTGCGCGAGTCTTTGTCAGTGCGCTGCAGCGCAGCGGTCTGGACGGCTTGCGGCAGTCGATTGCAGAATTTGGGGAGCCTACGGGAAACAATGCGTGGAATGAAACTGTTCAACCTGAATGATCCGGGCTGGGGGCGCGGTCAGCAGAATCAGGATAACGAGCCTTCCAATAAGCCCAATCCTGCCGGCGGGCCTCCCGACCTGGACGAGGTCTGGCGCGATTTCAACAAGCGCCTGACCGGCCTGTTCGGCAAACGGGGTGGCGGGCGTGGCCCGCGCGGACCCTCGGGCGGCGGACTGCCGTCCCTGCCGGGACCTTCGCCGCGCTTCGTGCTGCTGCTGGTCATCCTGGGTGTGTTGCTGTGGCTGGCCAGCGGGTTCATGATCGTGCAAGAAGGTCAGGTGGCCGTGGTCACGCGTTTCGGGAAATACACCCATACGCTGAACCCTGGCCTGCAGTGGCGTTTGCCGTACCCCATCGAAAACTCTCAGGACGTCAATATTGCGCAGTTGCGCACCTTTGAAGTCGGTTTCCGGGGGTCGTCGCGCAATAAGGTCCTGTCTGAATCCCTGATGCTGACCAACGATGAAAACATCGTCGATGTGCAGTTCGTGGTCCAGTATCGCCTGCGTCCTGACGGGGCGCCGGCTTATCTATTCAATACCAGCCAGCCGGACGAATCTGTGCGTCAGGCGGCGGAAACCGGCATGCGCGAGATCGTCGGGCGCAAACCCATGGACTTCGTCCTGTATTCCGGGCGTACCGAGGTCGCGACCGAAGTCCAGGCCTTGGCGCAAAGCATTCTGGACCGCTACGATACCGGCATCCAGATTTCCACGGTCGCTATCCAGAACGTGCAGCCGCCGGAACAGGTCCAGGCAGCCTTTGACGACGCCGTAAAGGCCGGCCAGGATCGCGAACGCCAGATCAACGAAGGTAATGCCTACGCCAGTCAGGTCCTGCCCGAGGCCGAAGGCCAATCGGCGCGGATGGTCCAGGAAGCCGAAGGCTACAGTGCCAAGGTCATCGGCCAGGCTCAGGGTAATACCTCGCGCTTTGACAGCGTGGCGGCCGAATATGCCAAGGCGCCGGCCATCACGCGTGAGCGCATCTATCTGGAAACCATGCAGGAACTCCTGAGCGACACCGCCAAGGTCATGATCGATGCGCCGGTAGGCAACAATATGCTGTACCTGCCGCTGGACAAGATCATGAATCAGGCCGCTCGCGGCGGGGCGGGCGCCCACTCGGCTGGTGATGCTTCTTCGGGATCTTCATCCTCCAGCAGTTCCCCGGTCAGTGCGGCAGGCGCCGGCGGCGCCCAGGCAGCCTCAAAGGCAGCCTCGTCGTCCAGCCAGTCCGCGGCGCGAGGCGTGCCCTCGGGTCTGGATTCGCTGATGCGCAGCCCGTATTCGAACTAGGAGCTCAAGATGCAACGTTTTTTCCCTGCCCTGGTCGGACTGGTCTTGCTGGTCGCCGCTTTGTCCTCGTGCCTGTTCGTGGTGCGGGAACGGGATTCGGCGCTCTTGTTCGCCTTGGGCGAAGTGCGTGAAACCATCACGGAACCCGGCCTGTATTTCAAGTATCCGCCGCCTTTTGAAAATGTGGTCTATCTGGACAAGCGCCTGCAGACCATCGAAACCCGCGACCCGGAACGCATCCAGACCGCCGAAAAGAAGAATCTGCTGATCGATTCCTTCGTCAAGTGGCGCATTGCCGACCCGCGTCTGTACTACGTGACATTCGGCGCCAATAGCGGCGCGGCGGTCGAGCGTCTGCAAGCCCAGATCCGCGATGCGCTGAATGCGGCGGTGAACTTGCGCACGGTCAAGCAGGTCGTCTCCAGCGACCGCGATACCATCATGAAGGAAATCCAGTCCTCGGTCGCCCAGCGGGCCAAGCCCTTTGGCGTGGACGTGGTGGACGTGCGCTTGCGCCGCATCGACTTTGCGCCGGAAATTTCCGAATCGGTCTACCGGCGCATGGAGGCCGAGCGCAAGCAGGAAGCCAACCGCCTGCGCGCCAGCGGCGCAGCCGACAGCGAGCGCATCCGCGCCGAGGCCGACCGCAAGCGTCAGGAAATCCTGGCCAAGGCCTATGCCGAATCGCAGGCCAAGCGCGGTGAAGGCGATGCCACGGCGGCGGCGATCTATGCACAGTCGTACGGCAAGGATCCCGAGTTCTACAGCTTCTACAAGAGCATGGACGCCTACCGTTCGGCCTTCTCCGAATCCGGCAGCACCCTGGTGCTCAGCCCTGATTCAGACTTCTTCCGCTATTGGGACCGCACCAAGGGCGATAAGCCGGCTGCACGCTAAGTCAACCCGGCAAACGGCCTGGCCGGGCGCCGGGCCGTTTTCTTTTGGCTGTGATTTTGGAATGAACCACTCATGATGTCAAACTGGCTATTGCCGGAAAATCTGTCGGACATCCTGCCCGCCGAGGCGCGGCGCATCGAGGAATTGCGCCGGGAATTGCTGGATCTGTACCGCACCTACGGTTTTGAACTCGTGGCGCCGCCGATGGTGGAATACCTGGACTCCCTGATGCTGGCCGATGACGAGGCGCTGCGCCTGCGCACCTGCAAGCTGGTGGATCAGCTCTCGGGCTTGACCATGGGCGTGCGGGCGGACATGACGGTGCAAGTCTCGCGCATCGATGCGCATCTGCTCAATCGTCCGGGGGTGACGCGGCTGTGCTATTGCGGGCCGGTGGTCCATACCCGCCCGGCGGGCCTGACCTCGGATCGCGAGTTGCTGCAGATCGGCGCGGAGATCTTCGGCCATGCCGGTGTGCAGGCCGATATCGAATGCGTGCGCCTGGCCTTGGAGTCGGTGCGCCGCGCAGGCGTCTTGCAGCCGCGCCTGGACCTGAATCATCCCGGAGTAGGGCGAGCGTTGGTGGATGCCGATCCGGCCCTGGCTGATGTGGCCGATATGGTCTTTGATCTGCTCAGCGCCAAAGATGCGCCGGGCCTGGAGGCCTTGTGCCAGGATGTCCACGCCCGCGCCGATACGCTGCAGGCCTTGCGGACGCTGACGACGTTGTACGGGGACCTGTCTGTGGTCGATCACGCCCGTCAGGTGTTGCCGCGCCTGCCCGCCGTGCATGCGGCGCTGGATGCCTTGCACACTTTGTGCACGTCCTTGTCGGATGCGCCCATTGCCATCGATCTGGCGGATATGGGCGGCAGCTACGGCTATCACTCGGGCGTGGTCTTTTCGATTTATGCCGCCGGCTGGCATGACGCGCTGGTGCGCGGCGGGCGCTACGATGGGATCGGCCGCAAATTCGGCCGCGCGCGTCCGGCGACGGGATTCAGTCTGGATCTGCGCAAGCTGTCGGCCGGTCTGCCGGATGCGCAGCGGGCCCGGGCCATTTGCGCACCCTGGTCGGATGACCCGGCCTTGGCTCAGGCGATCAGTGTCTTGCGCATGCAAGGCCATATCGTCATCCAGAGTCTGCCGGGCGAGCCGCAACAGTATGATGAATTCCAGGTGGATCAGGAATTGATCTTGGCAGACGGCAGTTGGGTCCTGCGGCCCGTCGGCGTCTGATGGTATAAACTTACTCGTTTCACAAGGCGGCATGGTGCTGCCACAAGCAAGGCTTATGAGCAAGAACATCGTCGTGATTGGCACCCAGTGGGGTGACGAAGGCAAGGGCAAGATCGTGGATTGGCTCGCCGAGTCAGCCCAGGGAGTCGTGCGCTTTCAGGGCGGGCACAATGCCGGCCATACGCTGTGGATCAATGGTCGCAAAACCATTTTGCGCTTGATCCCGTCTGGCATCATGCATCCGCACGTCACCTGCTATGTGGGTAATGGCGTCGTGCTGTCGCCCGAAGCCTTGCTGGCGGAAATCGGCGAACTGGAATCTGCAGGGCTGGACGTGCGTTCGCGGCTGCAGATTTCTTCGGCCTGCCCGTTGATCCTGCCGTATCACGTGGCGCTGGATCAGGCCCGTGAAGCCCGCAAGGGCGAAGGCAAGATCGGCACGACGGGGCGCGGTATCGGCCCGGCTTACGAAGACAAGGTCGCACGCCGCGCCTTGCGCGTCCAGGATCTGTACGATCCGGCCGTGTTCGATGAAAAGCTGGCTGAAGTGCTGGATTATCACAATTTCGTCCTGACCCAGTATCTAGGGGCCAAGGCAGTGGCGGCCAGCCAGGTGCGTGACCAGGTCATGGCGCTGGCGCCGCAGATCGAGCCCATGGTGGCTGACGTCTCCAGCAATATCCATATCGCGCGCAAAGCCGGCCATAATCTGTTGTTCGAAGGCGCCCAGGGCACTTTGCTGGACATCGATCACGGGACTTATCCCTTTGTGACCAGCAGCAATTGCGTGGCGGGTGCTGCTGCCGCCGGTACGGGCGTCGGGCCGCAAGCGCTGGATTATGTGCTGGGCATTGCCAAGGCCTATACCACGCGTGTCGGTTCCGGGCCATTCCCCACCGAACTGCTGGATGACACTGGCTTGCGCCTGGCCACCGTCGGCA
Source organism: Castellaniella sp. (assembly GCF_034675905.1). Taxonomy (GTDB): domain Bacteria; phylum Pseudomonadota; class Gammaproteobacteria; order Burkholderiales; family Burkholderiaceae_B; genus Castellaniella. Next base: position 44,850 of record NZ_JAUCCV010000005.1, read on the forward strand.
AGGAATTCGGTTCCGTGACAGGCCGCCCGCGCCGTTGCGGCTGGTTCGATGGCGCCGCCATGAAACGCTCGGTCATGATCAATGGCCTGACGGGCCTGTGCATTACCAAACTCGATGTGCTGGATGGCGTGGAGCAGATCAAGATCGGTGTGGGCTATCGCTACAAGGGCCAATTCCTGGATGTGCTGCCCTATGGCGCTCATGCTGCGGCCGAAGCGGAACCCGTTCTGGAAGAAATGGCCGGCTGGTCGGAATCCACGGTAGGCGTCACCGAATACGATAAACTGCCCATCAATGCGCGGCGTTATCTGGAACGCATCGCCGAAGTCTGCGATGTGCCGATCGATATGGTGTCGACCGGCCCCGACCGGCTGGAAACCATCGTGTTGCGTCACCCGTTCCAGGGCTAAAGATTGATGGCCCCTGGTGACGCGGGCCGGTGTCCGCTGAATTGCCCCCCTCAAAGGGGGCTTTTGCCTTGAGGCGGCCCGGCAGCGAAAAGACGCCTGGCCAGTTGCAGTGCTTGATCCTATTTCATACGCATACCACAGGAAAGAAACATGAGTATTCCGCCGAGCACCGACCGCGATCTCTGGATCAGCTGGGAACAGTATCACGCCTTGATCGAGCGTCTGGCTCTGCAGGTGCATGAATCGGGCTGGGCCTTTGACAAAATCCTGTGTCTGGCGCGCGGCGGCGTTCGGGTAGGCGATGTGCTGTCACGTATTTTCGACCTGCCGCTGGGCATTCTGGCAACCAGCAGCTACCGCGAAGCAGCCGGCACGGTGCAGGGGCAGCTGGATATCGCCCAGTTCATCACCATCACGCGCGGCACGCTGGACGGCAAGGTCTTGCTGGTGGACGACATGGTCGATACCGGGCTGACCTTCAGCCGGGTGCGTGATCATCTGGTCAAACAGTTTCCGGGCATCACCGAATTGCGCACGGCCGTGCTGTGGCAAAAGGGTCATGCGCAGGTCCAGCCCGATTACTATGTGGAACAGCTGCCCACCAATCCCTGGATCCATCAGCCCTTCGAGGATTACGACAGCCTGCGTCCGCATCAGCTCGAATCCTGGATCCGCAAGGGTGTGCGCTCGGCATATCCTGATTCAAAGGCATAGATTCCAGCCCTGAAACGTGTTAGAATCTTCTGCTGTCTTATATGATTATTTTTCGGGTTGATTTTCAACCCTAATCCAACCGTGGATGCACCGGTCGCTTTTGTAGTTGCCGACATTCATGATTTTTACAGGCTTTCAAGGATTTACATGCCGATTGTCCGCCTCAAAGAAAACGAGCCCTTCGAGGCTGCCCTGCGGCGCTTTAAGCGCACCATCGAAAAGACTGGTCTTTTGACCGAGCTGCGTTCGCGTGAATTCTACGAGAAACCCACTTCCGAACGTAAGCGTAAGCTGGCTGCTGCCGTCAAGCGCCATTACAAACGCATTCGCAGCCAACAACTGCCGCCGCGACTCTATTGATTGATTCCTGAATCCTTCATCCAGGAACTGCTCGCGCGCGTTGATATCGTCGACGTCGTCGGTCGGTATGTACAGCTGCGCAAAGGGGGCGCAAACCTGCTGGGTTTGTGCCCCTTTCATAATGAAAAAACGCCGTCCTTTACGGTCAGCCCCACCAAACAGTTCTATCACTGCTTTGGTTGCGGCGCACATGGCAGCGCTGTCCATTTCCTGACTGAACACACGGGGGCTCCGTTTCCGGAAGCGGTGCGTACGTTGGCCGCCAGCGTGGGTCTCACGGTTCCCGAGGAGCCCCGCAGCCCGCGCCAGCGGGCCGCCGAACGCGAACGCCGCGAAGAAGGATCTCGTCAGCGCGATGTCCTGCAGCAGGCGCAAGCCCATTATCGGGCGTCGCTGAAGCAGTCGCCCCAGGCGATCTCCTATCTGAAAAAACGCGGACTCAGCGGCGAAATCGCCGCGCGCTACGGCTTGGGGTGGGCGAGCGCCGATCGGCGCGGTCTGGCGAGCGTGTTCGAACACTACGAAGAATCTGCGCTGATCGAGTCCGGGCTGGTCATCGAGGCCGAGGACGGTCGCCGCCATGATCGTTTCCGTAGCCGGGTGATGTTTCCCATCCTGAATACCCGCGGACAGCTGATCGGCTTTGGCGGGCGTCTGATCGAGGCTGGCGAGCCCAAGTACCTGAACTCGCCAGAGACCAGCCTGTTTTCCAAGGGGCACGAGCTCTATGGCCTGTACGAGGCGCGCGCGGGCATACGCAGCGAAGGCTGTGTCCTGGTCGTCGAAGGCTATATGGATGTGGTCGCGCTGGCCCAGTTCGGTTTGAACAATGCGGTGGCGACACTGGGTACGTCCACGACCAGCGCCCACTTGCAAAAGCTGTGCCGCGCCAGTGATCGCGTCATTTTCAGTTTCGACGGCGATGGGGCGGGGCGCAAAGCCGCCTGGCGGGCTTTGCAGGCCTGCCTGCCGTGGGTGGCCGAAGATGTCTCGATGCGTTTCCTGTTTCTGCCCGAGGGGCAGGACCCGGATTCCTATGTAAGGGCTTACGGTGTGCAGGCTTTGCGGGCGTGCCTGGATGAAGCCTTGCCACTGTCGCGTTTCATGCTGGACGAGCTGGGCGCCCGTCACGATCTGCGTGAGGCTGAAGGCCGCGCCGCCTGCGTCCACGAGGCGCGGCCTCTGTTTGCACAGATGCCGGAAGGCGGGTTCCGCCTGCAGGTCGAGCGTGAATTCGCCCAGCAGGTGCGCCTGACGCCGGAAGAACTCAGCCAAATGCTGGCCAGCGGGCAGCCGGCGGCGGCAGCGCCGATTTCTGGGGATGTCCGTCGCGCAGATGGATCGGCTGCCGGTGCGCCGGATCGTCCGGCTCGCCGGCCCTCAGGTGACTGGCAGGCCGGCGCAGCGTCCGGTGAAGAGCCGCCCTGGCTGGCCGAGGGTTTTGCTCAGGGGGGAACGCCTGCGGGTCGTGCCGCTACGGGCCGGGGGCGTCGCTCCCGCGCCAGCCAGCCGCGCACGGTCACGCCCATGGCGCGGCGTTTGTTGCGTCTGCTGTTGGCGCATCCGGCGCTGGTGGACGAGCTGGGCGATCAGCAGCTTGAATTATTGGCCCATCACCCCCATCTGCACATGGTCCGGGAATTGATCGGCCTGGCCAGTGCCTGTGGCGGACGGCATGCCGGCGCTTTGCTGGAAGCGGCTGATCCTGATTCAGACTTGGCTGCGGCGATCCGCGACCTGTCCACCGAAATCCTGACGCAGGAACTGCCAGACCCCCAAGCGGAATGGCGCGACGCTCTGCGGCATATTGAATTGCAGGCGGTGCAGGAACAATGTGATCGTCTGATCGAGGCCGGGCTGACCGATGAAACGCAGCGGCGGCGGTATCAGGACCTCAGCCGCCGGCTGGCCCGCTTGAAGGCCCCGGTGGGATGAATCTTCCTGGCAAGTGCAGTAAACTACATGGTTTTCAATGAGTTGAGCGCCTTCAACGGAATTGTCGACCCGGAATGTTGCCCGACCCGGCAACTGAACTGAGAACGGAAAGAGCACATGACCCAAGCAACTGGCAAAACCCCTGCGGCTGCCAAAAAAACGGCAGCCAAGAAAACCAAGGCCCAGAGCGCCGAGCTCGAGTCCGTGGTCAAGGCGGCCAGTGTGACGGCGGCAGCGCCGGCGACGGCGACGGCGAAAAAGGCCAGCAAGCCCGCAGCCAAGAAAACCGCCGCTAAAAAGGCGGTGGCCGCCACGACGCCGCGCGCGCCCAAGGTCGCCAGCGGGCGTAAACCAGGCCGCCCGGCGAAAAATGCCGGCGGTGATGGCGCCGATTACGCGGATGACGATGCGGATGATGGCGAGGTCATTCCTGATCTGAAGCCCCTGCCCAAACGCGGCGGCAAGCGTGCCAAGGGCGAAAAAGAAAGTCCTTCGCGCAGCCAGATGACCCCCGAAGAACAGGAAGCGCGGCGCAATCGCCTGAAGATCCTGATCAAGCTGGGCAAGGAACGCGGCTACCTGACGTACGGCGAAATCAACGACCATCTGCCCGATGATCTGGTGGATGCCGAAGCCATCGACGGCATCATCAGCACCTTCAATGACATGGGGATCAAGGTCTATGACCAGGCCCCCGATGCCGAAACCCTGCTGATGAGCGACAACGTGCCTTCGGCCACCAGCGACGACGACGTCGAGGACGAGGCCGAAGCCGCCCTGACCACGGTGGATTCCGATTTTGGTCGCACGACGGACCCGGTGCGCATGTATATGCGCGAAATGGGGACAGTCGAACTGCTGACGCGCGAAGGCGAAATCGAAATCGCCAAACGCATCGAAGACGGTCTGAAGCACATGGTCATGGCGATTGCCGCCTGCCCGACCACCGTCAATGAAATCCTCGACCATATCCGCCGCGTGCGCGATGGCTCCGCTCAGATCGACGAAGTCGTCGATGGCCTGATCGACGAGGAAGGCGAAGACTACGCGGGTTCCGGGGTGACGTCGGATGATGATGACGGCCCGGCCGGCGGCATGAGCAGCAAGCAGCTGGAATACCTGCGCACCAAGGCCTTGAAAAAATTCGACGTGGTGGAATCCTGGTTCGACAAGATGCGCTTGGCGTTCGAGGGCGAGGGCTACAAGTCCCCGGCCTACATCGAGGCCCGCGAAGCCATTCATGCTGAGTTGATGGGTGTGCGCTTTACCGCGAAAATGGTCGAGCGTCTGGCTGATGCGCTGCGCGTCCAGGTCGCCGAGGTCCGTTCCCACGAACGTGCCGCCATGTCCATCTGTGTCACCCGTGCCGGCATGCCCCGGGCGTATTTCATCAAGTCCTTTCCGGGCAATGAAACGAATCTGGACTGGGTCACCCAGGAAATCGCCGCTGCCCATCAGTATTCTGAAACCCTGGAACGCCACGCCCCCGCCGTGCTGGAAGTTCAGCAGAAATTGATCGAGCTGCAGCGCAGCGTCGTATTGCCGCTGAAGGACCTGAAAGACGTCAACAAGCGCATGGCCACTGGCGAGGCGAAAGCCCGCAAGGCCAAGCGCGAAATGACGGAAGCCAACCTGCGGCTGGTGATTTCCATCGCCAAGAAATATACGAATCGCGGCTTGCAGTTCCTGGACCTGATCCAGGAAGGCAATATCGGCCTGATGAAGGCCGTGGATAAATTCGAATACCGGCGCGGCTATAAATTTTCCACGTATGCCACGTGGTGGATTCGTCAGGCCATCACGCGATCCATCGCCGATCAGGCCCGTACGATCCGGATTCCGGTCCATATGATCGAAACGATCAACAAGATGAACCGGATCAATCGCCAGATCCTGCAGGAAACCGGCGCTGAACCCGATCCCGCGACCTTGGCGCAAAAAATGGACATGCCGGAAGACAAGGTCCGCAAGATCCTGAAAATCGCCAAAGAACCGATTTCCATGGAAACGCCCATCGGCGACGATGACGATTCCCACCTGGGCGATTTCATCGAGGATACCGGCACGGTGTCGCCGTCGGATTCGGCGCTGCATGGCTCCATGCGCGACGTGGTCAAGGAAGTGCTGGATTCGCTGACGCCGCGCGAGGCCAAGGTCCTGCGCATGCGCTTCGGTATCGAAATGAGTACCGACCAGACTCTGGAAGAAGTCGGCAAGCAGTTCGATGTCACACGTGAACGTATCCGCCAGATCGAGGCCAAGGCTCTGCGCAAGCTGCGCCATCCCAGCCGGGCGGACAAGCTGAAGTCCTTCCTGGAAGGTCAGTAAACCGTCTGCTGGTAGAGCGTTGACACGGGCCGCCCTTTGGGGCGGCCTGTGTCATTTCAATCGGCGATACAGGGTGCTGCGGTGGATGCCCAGCCGGCGCGCAGCCTGAGCCATATTGCCGGCGCATTCCTGCAGCACCTGCCGGATCGTGGCCTGTTGCACATCCTGCAGCCGCCGCGAGCCGGAAGAGCTTGTCGGCGTGAGTGTTGCGAGGGCCACCGCCGTCGCCGTCGCGGCGCTGCATGGTTCAAGCGCTTCGTTGGCTGTCAGATCAGCCGGCAAGTGGGCAGGCAGGACGGGTTCCTGCGTGGGATATTGGCAGCGCAGCCGCCGCAGGACGCTGCGCAGTTCGCGGTAATTGCCTGGCCAGGCGTGCGCCGCCAGCAGGGCGGCGGCGTCGGGGGCCAGCTGCCCGCCCAGCGCCTGGTATTGCGTATCGATGAACCAGGCCAGATCGGGCCGCTGGCGCAGGGGCGGCAAGGTCAGTGGCATGTCTTGCAGCCGGTAATACAGATCTGCGCGGAACCGGCCCTGATCGACCAGGGCTTTCAGGTCTTGGTGGCTGGCGCTGACCAGGCCGAAGTCCAGCGGAATGCGTTTTTCCGACCCCAGCGGCTGGACCTCGCGTTCTTGCAGTACCCGCAACAGGCGGGTCTGCAGGCCCAGCGGCATGTCGCCGATCTCGTCCAGGAACAGAATGCCTTGATGCGCCTGCCGCAGCAGACCGCGAGCGCCTTCCCGGCGGGCGCCGGTGAAGGCGCCGCCTTCGTAGCCGAACAGTTCGGACTCGATCAGGTGTTCAGGCAGTGCCGCGCAGTTGATGGCGATAAAGGCGCCTTGTCGACGGCCGCTGTGGGTGTGGATGTGCCGCGCCAGGACTTCCTTGCCCGTACCGGTTTCGCCTTGCAGCAGTACGGCCAGACCGCTGTCGATCGCCCGGACGCCCTGTTGCAGCAAGGGCGCGTGGAGGGCATCCGGCTGGGGCAGTGTATCGGGAAGAGGAGGATGAGCCGGGCGATGGCTGTCGGCATTCAAAGACACCAGGGGCCGGGCAGGCGCGTGCAGGCGAGCGTTCAGGGGCTGGCCGTCATGGCGGTGCAGGCGGGCGTTGCGGGTTTGCCAGGCCCCGTCTATCCATTGATTGCAAGGCGTGCCGATCAGCTGCCAGTCGGCGCCAAGCGCGCGTAGTGCGGCCTCGTTGGCGCCTGCGATGCGGGCATCGTCGTCCAGCAGCAGAATGGCGAGTGCGCTGTCGGGCCCTGCTTGTTCGCCAAGGTGGAAGTCAAGCCGCCGCAGCGGGCTGCTGAACAAGATCTGATTGCTGATGCCTTGGGCCAGGCTCTGCACCAGCGGTAGCGCGTAATGGCATAGCGCATCGGCGGGGCCGGAGAGATCCAGGATGCCCAGGATTTCCCCTGTGGCGGAAAAGATCGGCGCGGCATGGCAACTGAGGATGCTGTTGCGGGCCAGGAAGTGTTCGGCGCCGTGCACGCGCACGGCGTGGCCGTCATGCAGCGCGGTGCCGATGGCGTTGGTGCCGCGCCGGGATTCGGCCCAGCTGACCCCTGCCTGCAAGGCGATGCGCTGCGCCTTGTCGAGGAAGCCCGGGTTGCCGCGTTCGTGCAGGATCAGACCGCTGGGGTCGGCCAGGACGGCGATGCCGTTGGTCGATCCGACCAGGGCGCCCAGAGCGCTCAGGCTGGGTTCTGCGTATTGCAGCAGCGGTTGGTGGGTTTCGATCTTCAGGCTGAGGTCCGCGCGGGGCAAGGGGTCTGGATCGACCAGCAAGCGCGGGTCCAGGTCGGCGCAGCGGGACCAGGACTGATGAATGCGGGCAGCCGCCTGAGCGCGGTTGTCGGGAGCGAGAACAAGTGGCGGTGAATGCTGCATAGGGGCGTCTCCGTCCGGATTGCGGCGCATGTGATGCATGATGACGCACCGCTGTCGCAAAATGCAGGGGAAATTGTCGCAATATGCGACAAACCCCTGTTTTTAAAGCAGGTTCTGATTCAGTATGCCACTGCTGGCAGCGTAAGGAAAGCCCGACGTCCTGCCGTGATCAGCGGGGCTGCCACTGATCGGTACGGTGTGCCGATGCGTACTTGGCATGGTCCTTGCTTGAAGAAGATCAGGCGCTGGTGCATGGTGCACCGGACAGGGCAAGGCCCCGGCAACGGGACGAGGGCCCCGGATCAAGGAGACAGACATGGACATGACCGACCTGAAACACTTTGGGATCGACATCGGCTTCCCTTATAAAAAACACTACGAGAACTACATCGGTGGACGCTGGGTGGCGCCGGCTGCTGGCAACTATTTCGATAATCTGTCGCCGATCACCGGCCAGGTGTTCTGCGAGGTGCCACGATCCGATGCCGCCGACGTCGAAGCGGCGCTGGACGCAGCCCATGCCGCCCGCAAGGCCTGGGGCGAAACATCGGCGGCCGAGCGCGCCGGCGTGTTGCTGCGCATTGCCGATCGCATGGAACAGAACCTGCGTTTGCTGGCGGTTGCCGAAACCATCGACAACGGCAAGCCCTTGCGCGAAACCATGGCGGCGGATTTGCCGCTGGCCATTGATCACATGCGCTATTTCGCCGGCTGCATTCGCGCCCAGGAAGGCGGTATTTCCCAGATCGACAACACCACCGTGGCCTATCATTTCCATGAACCCATGGGCGTGGTCGGCCAGATCATCCCCTGGAACTTCCCTCTGTTGATGGCTGCCTGGAAACTGGGGCCGGCATTGGCGGCGGGCAACTGCGTGGTCATGAAACCCGCCGAACAGACACCGGCCTCCATTCTGGTGCTGATGGAGTTGATCGGCGATCTGTTGCCGCCGGGCGTCTTGAATATCGTCAACGGTTTCGGCAAGGAGGCCGGAGAGGCGCTGGCGTCCAGCAAGCGCATCGCCAAGATCGCTTTTACGGGTTCCACGCCGACGGGCAAGCACATCCTGCATGCGGCTGCCGACAATCTGATCCCCAGCACGGTGGAACTGGGCGGCAAGAGCCCGAACATCTTCTTTGCCAATATCATGGATCAGGACGACGCCTTTTTCGACAAGGCGCTGGAAGGCCTGAGCATGTTCGCCCTGAATCAAGGCGAAATCTGCACCTGCCCGTCGCGCATCCTGATCCAGGAATCCATCTATGAGCGTTTCATCGAGCGAGCCGTCAAACGGGTGGAATCCATGAAGGCCGGCCATCCCCTGGATGCAGGCACCATGCTGGGCGCCCAGGTGTCCAAAGCGCAGATGGACAAGATCCTGGGCTATATCGACATCGGGCGCGGCGAGGGCGCCCGTTGCCTGACCGGAGGGGCGCGCAATGCGCCGGGAGCGGGGCTGGACCAGGGCTTTTATGTCAAACCGACGCTGCTGTTCGGTGAGAACAGCATGCGGGTGTTCCAGGAAGAAATCTTCGGCCCCGTCGCAGCGGTGACGACCTTCAAGGACGAGGACGAAGCCATCGCCATCGCCAACGACACCGATTACGGCTTAGGGGCGGGAGTCTGGACGCGCGACGGATCGCAGGCCTATCGCGTGGGGCGCCAGGTGCAGGCCGGCCGGGTGTGGACGAACTGCTTCCACTTGTATCCCGCACACGCGGCTTTCGGTGGCTACAAGCAGTCCGGTATCGGGCGCGAAACCCACAAGATGGCGCTGGGCGCGTATCAGCAGACCAAGTGTCTGCTGGTCAGCTACAGCCCGAATGCCTTGGGTTTCTTCTGATCGAGGCACTTGCTGCTTGCTGCGTTGCGCACGACCCCGCCCTTTGGGCGGGGTTTTTTGTCTATGCCGCCTGAGCGGTATCGGTGGCCTGGGCGGTCTGCCCGATGGCATGGGCGTGTGCGCCGGTGTCCAGCGGGATTGAGCTGTCCGCCAACGCGACATCCAACTGATGCTTGTCCAGTTCGCCTTCCCAGCGCGCCACCACGATGGTTGCCGTGGCGTTACCGACCAGGTTGGTCAGGGCGCGGCATTCGGACATGAAGCGGTCCACGCCCAGAATCAGCGCCATGCCGGCCACCGGGACCGAAGGAACGACCGACAGCGTGGCCGCCAGCGTGATGAAGCCGGCGCCGGTCACCCCGGCGGCGCCCTTGGAACTGAGCATGGCGACCAGCAGCAGCAGGATCTGGTCTCCCAGCGTGAGCGGAATGTCGCATGCCTGGGCGATGAACAGCGCCGCCATGGTCATGTAGATGTTGGTGCCGTCCAGATTGAAGGAATACCCGGTAGGGATCACCAGGCCGACCACGGATTTCGAACAGCCGGCGCGCTCCATCTTTTGCATCAGAGTGGGCAGGCCGGGGCGCAGCTGAGTCTGGCCGCCTTGGGACACAAGTTGGCAAAATTCCAGGCTATCCCCCAGGTGCTGGCCCAGGATACGGCGTTGATAGCCACGCTGCAGGCGCCGTCGCTGGCGGCCCAGGATAGGCTGAGCCAGCGGCTGGCTGTGTTGGCCGAAGACCTGGGGGCGGCCGCCCTGTACGTCATGCAAGCTGATGGCGAGACGGTGGCGGCCAGCAACTGGCGGCAGCCGGACTCCTTCGTGGGTCATGATTACCGATTCAGGCCGTACTATCGGGATGCGCTGGCGTTTGGCGAAGCGGCGCATTTTGCCCTGGGCACCGTCAGCCGCGAGCCCGGGCTGTATCTGTCCAAACGGGTCGATGGCCCGGGCGGACCCTTGGGTGTGGTGGTGCTTAAAGTGGGCTTTCAGGATCTGGAAGCCGCCTGGGCGCGTAGCGGCGTACCGCAGTTCGTGACGGATGCCCGGCAGGTGGTGCTGCTGGGCTATCCGCAGGATTGGCGCTATCGCGTGATGCGCGTCTTGCCGGCGGCTCAGCTTGCCCAGGTGCGAGAAAGCTTGCAGTTCGGCGAGGCGCCGCTAAGCCCCTTGCCGCTGGACCCGCCGTTGCCGGACGGCATTGAATATCCGGCATTGATCGTGCGCCTGACGACCGCGGCGGCTGGATTGGATCGTGGCACCCTGTTGTTGCAGGTCAGCCAGGCCGTCCCGCGCATGGCAGGATGGCGCCTGCATCTGTTGCGCCCCGTCTCGGTCCCTCTCAGGCAGGCTGCCTGGATGGCTCAGGCGCTGGTGCTGTTGGCGCTTGTCTTGTCGGCGGCGGCGGTCTGGGGGTTGATTCGTTGGCGCCGTCGTGCCGCCCGTTCGCAGGCTGCGCGCCAGGCGCTGGAAGCCCAGGTGGCGTCGCGTACGCGCGCATTGCGCGACAGCCATGCACGGTTGCAGGCGGAAATGGATGAGCATCGCCGCACCGAGTCCCGGTTGCACGAGATGCAGGATGAGCTCGTCCAGGCCAATCGCCTGTCGCTATTGGGGCAGGTGGCGGCGGGCGTGGCGCACGAAGTCAATCAACCCTTGGGGGCGATCCGTACCTATGCGGACAATACGGCGGAATTCCTGCGGCGCGGTCAGCTGGACCGGGTGCAGAGTAATCTGGCATCCATCATCCGGTTGACGGAACGGATCGATGGGATCACGCAGGAACTGCGCGCTTTTTCCCGCAAGCGGGCTACGCATGTCCAAGCCGTGTCCCTGGATGATGTTCTGGCGGGCGCGCTGATGCTGATCGGTCCGCGTCTGGGGCGTCAGGGAGTCGTTCTGCAGGATCTTCGGGCGGGGCCGTCCCCGTGGGTGCGGGCCGATGCCATGCGGCTGGAACAGGTTTTCGTGAATTTGCTGCATAACGCGCTAGAGGCGCTGGACCTGCAGGGTGTCGTCGTGCGGGCTTTTGACCGGGCGCAGGCGGCACTGGATTATCTGACGCCTGACTTTGCCGGCGTGCTGGTGACGGATGTGCGCATGGGCGATATGGATGGCCTGACGCTGTTTCGCCATGTGCGGCGGCTGGATGCCGATATTCCGGTGATCCTGATCACCGGGCATGGCGATATTGAAATGGCGGTTGGGGCGATGCGGGAAGGCGCCTACGATTTCTTGTCCAAGCCCTATCCGCCCGAGCGACTTCTGGCGGCTATCCGGCACGGTGTGGCTCAGCGCCGCCTGGTGCTGGAAAACCGCCAGCTCCGGGCCCGCGCGGTGCCGCCCGATGCGACGTCGATGCTGATGGGCAATGCGCCTGCGATCATGCAGATCCGCGACTTGCTGCGCCAGGTGGCGCAGGCCGATGTCGATGTCCTGGTGCAGGGTGAAACGGGCAGTGGCAAAGAAGTGGTTGCCCAGGTGTTGCATCAACTCAGCCATCGGCGTCCAGCGCCTTTCACCGCCATCAATTGCGGCGCACTGCCCGAAGCAGTGATCGAAAGCGAACTGTTCGGCCACGAGGCGGGGGCCTTTACCGGGGCGCAGAAGCGCCGGATCGGGCGGATCGAACATACCGATGGCGGGACGCTGTTTCTGGATGAAATCGAGAGCATGTCGCCAGCCATGCAGGTGCGCCTGTTGCGTGTGCTGGAAACCCGTCAGGTCACTCCCTTGGGGACCAATGAGCAGCGGCCGGTGGATGTGCGGGTGGTGGCGGCCAGCAAGGCGGACCTGGCGGCGCCTGCTTTGCAGTCACCATTCCGTCAGGATCTGTATTACCGGCTCAATGTCGTGACGGTCCGGATTCCGCCGCTGCGCGAACGCCGCGAGGACATCCCCTTGTTGTTTACCCATTTTGCAGCGCGCGCTGCCGCCCGCTTCGGTTGCGTGGCGCCGTCGGCGGATGCCGATGTGTGGCGGCGCTTGATGCGCCACGACTGGCCGGGCAATGTGCGGGAACTGGCCCATGCGGCGGATCGTTTCGTTTTGGGCGTGCCTCTGCTGTCGGCGGATGCCGCTCCGGGCTTGGACGATATGACCGGCAGCTTGCCGGATCGCATGGACCGCTACGAGGCGGCCTTGATTCGCGATACCTTGCTGGAGCAAGGGGGCGACATCAAAGGGACGCTGGCGGCTTTGGGTCTGCCGCGCAAGACGCTGTATGACAAGCTGCGTCGCTACGGGATAGACCGTCAGGCTTATGTGCGTTCCTGCGCCGCCGAGGCGCAGCCGAGCGGCGAACACTTGGATGGTTCGGTTGCGGCATCCTGATGGGCGTTTGGATTGGCGCGGCGCTGGATGTCCTGCCGGAAGCCGCGGGGGGATTGTCCGGCCGCCTGGCGGAAAAAGCGCGTGAAGTGCGCCGGTTCCGAGAACCCCAGGGCATCTGAAATCTCGCTGATCGTCATCGAGGTGTAGATCAGGCTGCGGCTGGCCTCCAGCGCCAGGCGTTCGTGGATCAGTTGCAGCGGCGTCTTGCCGGCATGGGTGCGGGCGATCAGGTTCAGGTGGGTGGTGCTCAGCCCCAGCTGCCGGGCGTACCAGGCCACGGCATGCTGGCGGCTGTGGGCCTGTTCCAGCAGTTCACCGAAGCGGGCATAGTGCTGCAGCCCCCGGTCTGTCTGTTGGCGCGGGGCGCCATCGCCGGAGCGGCTGCGCAGGCGCGTATAGAGCAGTGTCAGCCAAGCCTCGATCTGGGCTTCCCGGAAGGGCTGGCGCGCCGCGTACTGGGCATTCAGGTGGGCGCAGGCCTCGTGCAGGCCGGCGCCGTGTTCCCCGGACAAGAACCGATGCAGCACGGGGTGGGACGGCGGAGCCGCCGTCGGGCCGAGCCGTTGCGCAAGCTGTGCCAGCAGCGTGTTGGTGATCGTGATGACATGACCCGTGCAATCTGCATCGAATTCAAACCCGTGCACATAGGCCTGGGGAACTTCGACGGCCGCCGGCCCTTCGATGGCGGGGCGATCCTGATCCAGACTGACGATCGCACGCCCCCGGTGCAGATACAGAATCTGATAGAGGCCGGCATGCCGGTGAGGGCGGATATGCCAATTGTGCAATCTGCTGCGAGACGCAATGGTTTCGCAGTGCAGCATTTCTGCCATTGGCCATTCTGCTTGTTCGCCGTATAGCTGGAACAGGGGAGCATGCTGAAAATAGTTCATATTGGCAATTCTATGCTTGAAAAGGCCATTCTCAAACAGACCTGAAGCATTCACCATGTGATGTGCATGCCGGACTTGTTTGAGCGCCATGAGGCGCCTGGTGCCGGCCGGAGGAGCGTCATGAAAACACAAGTTGCCATTATCGGAGCCGGCCCGTCGGGGCTGCTGTTGGGGCAGTTGCTGCATCGTTGCGGAATCGACAATGTGATCCTGGAACGTCACACCCCGGACTACGTCCTGGGCCGGGTGCGGGCGGGCGTGCTGGAATACGGTTTTGTCGACCTGATGCGCGAGGCCGGCGTCTCCAGGCGTATGGACGCCGAAGGGCTGGAACATGATGGGTTTACGCTGGCCTTCCAGGGACACCGGCAGCGGGTCGACATGATGGCGCTGACCGGCAAGTCGGTGCTGGTCTACGGGCAGACCGAACTCACCCATGATTTGATGGATGCCCGGCAGGTCAGCGGGGCGCCGATCTACTATGAAGCCACCGATGTACAACTGCACGATTTCCTGGATGGAAAGCCGCGCGTCACTTTCATGTACGAGGGGCAGCGCAAGACGCTGGATTGCGACTATATCGCCGGCTGCGATGGTTTTCATGGCGTATCGCGCCAGTCCGTGCCGCAGGATCGCATTCAGAATTTTGAACGCGTCTATCCCTTTGGATGGCTGGGGCTGCTGACCGAGACGCCGCCAGTCGAAGACGAGTTGATCTACGTGCACCATCCGCGCGGCTTTGCCCTGTGCAGCATGCGCTCGCATACGCGCAGCCGCTATTATCTGCAGTGCAGTCTGGCCGAGCATGTCGAGGACTGGTCCGATGACCGGTTCTGGACGGAGCTGTCCGCCCGTCTGCCCGAAGACGTAGCTGCCAAGCTGCAGACCGGTCCGTCGTTTGAAAAGAGCATTGCTCCTTTGCGCAGCTTCGTTGCGGAACCCATGCGTTTCGGCCAGCTCTTCCTGGTGGGGGATGCGGCGCACATCGTGCCGCCTACCGGGGCCAAGGGCCTGAACCTGGCCTCCAGCGACGTCTACACCCTGTATCACGCTTTGCGCGGCGCCTGCCTGGACAACCGTCCTGACTTGCTGGATCGCTATTCGGAAATCTGCCTGCGCCGCATCTGGAAAGCGGAACGCTTTTCCTGGTGGATGACGTCTTTGATGCACGCGTTTGATGGGGATGCCTTCAGCCAGCGCATCCAGCAGGCGGAACAGAACTACTACACCAGCACCCAGGCGGGCCTGACCACCATTGCGGAAAACTACGTCGGCTTGCCCTACGAGCCCGTCGTGTGATGGCGGCTGGAGGATCCGGGCGGCATTTGCGCGATAATGGCCGCCATGGATACTTCACTGCTGTCGGTTCGCGTGACCGCCAAACGCCAGGTGGCGCAGGACACCATCTGCCTGGAACTCAGTCCTCTGGATCAGGCCGGCCTGCCGGCATTCTCACCCGGAGCGCATATCGACGTCTATGCGCCTGGCGGGTTGATCCGCCAGTATTCGCTGCTGAACGACTGCAGGCAGCATGCGCATTACCGCATCGGCGTGCTGCGCGAAGCCCAGTCACGTGGCGGCTCGGCAGCGCTGCATGATCGCGTACAGGTCAACGATATTCTGCAGATCAGTGCGCCGCGCAACCGCTTTGCCTTGGTGTCTGCCGCCCGCAGTCTGCTGTTTGCGGGCGGGATCGGGGTGACGCCTTTGCTGTGCATGGCCAGGCAGCTGCAGACGCAGGGGGCGGATTTCGCCTTGCACTACAGCAGCCGGACGCGTGCACGGGCGGCGTTTCTGGACGAGGTCCAGGCGCTGCCCGGGGCTTGCGCCCATGTGTACTTCGATGATGAACCGGTGCTGCATCTGGATGCGGCGGCGGTGTTGGCGGGCGAGGGCGCCGGCACGCATCTGTATGTCTGCGGGCCAGCGGGCTACATTGATTTCATCTGCGCTCAGGCGCGTGCCGCAAGCTTTGACGAGGCTCGCATCCATGTTGAACACTTCGCGCTGGATGCGGCGGACCGCCCGGCGATCACGGATCAGGATGTGGCGTTTCAGGTGCAGCTGGCCAGTACCGGCGAACTGTTTGACATCCCCGCCGATGAGTCGATCACGTCTGCCCTGGACCGCCAGGGGGTATTCATTCCTGTTTCATGCGAAGAAGGCATCTGCGGCACCTGCCTGACCGGCTTGCAAGAAGGCATCCCGGATCATCGCGATACCTACCTGACCGACGAGGAGCATGCGGCCAATGACCAATTTACGCCGTGTTGCTCGCGCGCCCGGACGCCGCTGCTCGTCCTGGATTTGTGATGAACAGGGAAGGCTCATAGCAAGTCGTTATAACTGCTAGTGCCGGGCTCGGGCTTACCCCGCGCCGGTATTCTGGGGATAATCGGGCCACTATGACGCAGACACGTATGATCGCCGGCATGCCGGTGTTTCCGATCGGCCTGGGCTGCATGGGCCTGAGCCATGGCTATGGCCAGGCGGTCACGCCGGAACAGGCGCAAGCCCTGCTGTTGAGGGCGCTGGACCTGGGCGTGACGCTGTTCGACACGGCGGCCCTCTATGGCTTCGGCCACAACGAAGAACTGGTCGGCCGGGTGCTGTCGCCCCATCGCAGCCGTTTCTTCCTGGCCAGCAAATGCGGCATCTTCAAGGAAGACGGCAAGCGCCGCATTGACGGCCGCCCCGAGACCCTGCGCCGCACCTGCGAGGATTCGCTGCGCCGCCTGCGCACCGACGTCATCGACCTGTATTACCTGCATCGTTGGGATAAAGCGGTACCGATCGAAGACAGCATCGGTGCGTTGGCTGATCTGGTGCAGGCGGGCAAGATCCGCCATATCGGCTTGTCCGAGGTCTCTGCCGCTACCTTGCGCCGGGCGCATGCGGTGCATCCCATCGCAGCGGTGCAAAGCGAATATTCCCTGTGGTCACGCAATGTCGAGCTTGCCGTGCTGCAGGCCTGTCGCGAACTGGGGGCTGCCCTGGTGGCCTTCAGTCCCTTGGGGCGAGCGTTTCTGGCCGATGGCCTGTCGTCCGCCGCGTCGCTGGCCGATACGGATCTGCGCCGCAACATGCCGCGCTTCCAGGCGGATGCGTTTTTGCGCAATCAGGCCTTACTGGCGCTGCTGCGGGATCACGCCCGGGAACAGGCCTGCACGCCGGGTCAGCTGGCCCTGGCATGGTTGTTGCACCAAGGGCCGGACATCGTCCCGATTCCGGGAACGACGGATCTGGCGCATCTGCAGGAAAATCTGGCGGCGGTGAATGTGACCCCGGACGATGCGCTGTGCGCCGAGCTGGCTGCGCATTTCCGCCATGACCGGATTGCGGGAGACCGCTACGGGCCGGCGACATTGGCTGAAATCGATACCGAATCGTTTCCGCTGGCCTGAGCCGCTGGCAGCGGCCAGTGGGATGACACACCATCAAGTAGGGGAGCAGTCATGCAAAAAACGCATCTAGGCCTGATCGGCTATGGCGAGGTCGGCGGAATTTTCTGCGCGGGTCTGGCGCCGCAGGTCGAGAGCGCCCGGGCCTGGGATCTGAAACTGGCCGATCCTGGGACCGCCGAGCCCTTGCGCGACAGGGCGGCACATGACGGTGTCACTCTGTGCGCCTCGGCAGCAGATCTGTGCGCCGCCAGTAATCTGGTGATTTCGGCGGTCACGGCATCCAATACGGTGGCCGTGGCCCGAGAAGCGGCTGCCCATCTGCAGCCGGGGACGGTGTTCCTGGACCTGAATTCCGCCTCGCCGGGCGCCAAGCGCGCAGCCGCCGCCCTGATCGAAGCGGCAGGCGGGCATTACGTCGAAGCCGGGGTGATGACATCGGTACCGCCATACGGGATTCGTGTGCCCATGTTGCTGGGCGGCGCGCATGCCGACGCACTGGCCAGGCGGTTGGCGGCCTTCGGTATGGACGTCAAGGTCGTCTCGTCGGATCTCGGTGTGGCGTCGGCCATCAAGATGTGCCGCAGCGTCATGATCAAAGGCCTGGAAGCGCTGGTGATCGAAAGCTATACCGCGGCGCGCGCGTATGGGGTCGAAGACTACGTGTTGCCGACATTGCAGGAAACCTTCCCATCGATCGACTGGTCAGAGCAGGGCCGCTATTTCTACAGCCGGGTGGTGCAGCATGGCCGGCGTCGCGCCGAGGAAATGCGTGAAGTCGCCAATACCGTGCGCGAGGCCGGTTTTGAACCCTGGATGGCAGCCGCTACCGCTGAAAAGCAGGACTGGGTGGCGCGTCAGGCCGCGCAGGGCGTATTCGAGGGCGTCCAGGCGGCGGACAGCTGGCAAGCTTATGCCGACCGCCTGATTGCCGCCGGGCGGCAAAACGCATCCTGATGCCAGAGCCTTGCGGGGCCTGGCGCATTCAGTCTGTCTGAGTCATCGTGGCCGGATAGACTTCGCGCACCGTGTCGCGGATCAGTTGCAGCATGGCCTGTTGTGTCAGCGTCGTGATGCGTCCGGATGCGGTCGCCAGATATAGCTGACTGGGCAGTTCCGGCTGGCAGATCGGCCGGATGTGGTAGCGGTCCGGCTGTGCCGAGGTCAGCACGGCGTGTTCGGTCAGTACCGCATAGCCGGCGCCATCGGCGACCAGATCCAGGATGGCCGGCACCCCGTCGATTTCCAGGCGGATATTAGGACGGCAACCGATCAGGGCCATTTGTGATTCCAGCAGCATGCGTACGGTATGCGGTCGGTTGGGGATGACCAGAGGGATGCCCGCCAGGGATTGCAGCGACATGGCTTGTGTGGACGGGTGGGGGCCTTTGGGGCCGACCAGGTACAGCAGTTCGCTGGTCAGCGGGCGCAGATCCAGTTCCGCCGAGGCGCTGGGGTTGTAGAGCAAGGCGATGTCCAGTCGGCCCGCCAGCAGCCATTCCTGCATCATCAGCGACAGGCCCTCGCTGATGGACAGCGAAGCATTAGGCAGCTGCTTGCGGAATTTTCGCGTCAGCTGCACCGTCAGCATTTTCGACGCACTGGGGGCGATGCCCAATGCTACCCGGCCAGCCAGGGCGCCTTGGACCCGGCCCATGTCTTCTTTGGCGCGTTCGATCTGGTGCAGAATGCCCCGGCAGTGTTCCAACAGCAGCTTGCCGGCATCGGTGGTGGTCACGCCCCGACCATTGCGGTTCAGCAGATTCTGACGCAGTTCCACTTCCAGCAGGCGCACCTGGCGGCTGAGCGCCGGCTGTGCGATGCCCAGGGCATGGGACGCCTGGGTGAAGCTGCCCAATTCGGCGACCCGGGTGAAATATTCCATCTGCTTGATGTCCATCTTGGGGTTTACCCTTAATTTCGGCATGAGGTCCCAGTAATTATATCAATTTGGTATAGCAGCTAGTGTGTTCATGCTCTTATTCATCAGGCTCCTGCCGCCCATAATGGCTGCAATACAGCAAGGGTGATGATGTGATGCAAAAGCCTGTTCCTGCTCTGTTCATGCGTGGCGGCACCTCGCGCGGGCCGTTCTTCCTGGAATCCGACCTGCCGTCCGATCCAGCGGTCCGTGACCGGGTTTTGCTGGCGGTGATGGGGTCGCCTGATCGTCGCCAGATCGACGGCATGGGCGGGGCGCATCCCCTGACCAGCAAGGTCGGTATTGTGCGGGCGGGGACGACCCCGGGCGTGGATCTGGAATTCCTGTTCGCCCAGTTGCAGCCGGATCAGGACACCGTCGACACCACGGCCAATTGCGGCAATATGCTGGCGGCGGTGGTGCCGTTCGCACTGGAGCGCGGCCTGATCGCGGCGCTGGACGATGAAACCACGGTGCGTGTGCTGACGCGCAACACCGGCATGCAGTGCGATATCACGGTGCAGACGCCGCTGACGTCAGCGGGCCGGCGTGTCAGCTACGAAGGCCAGGCCCGGATCGACGGCGTGCCCAAGACTTCAGCCCCCATCACCATCAATTTTCTGGATACCGCCGGTTCGGTGTGCGCCAGCCTGTTGCCGACCGGCCAGGTGCTGGATCATGTGCATGTCGCACCGCCTGCCGGGGCGTCCTTCGAGCCGTTTGACATCGATGTGACCTGCATCGACAACGGCATGCCGCTGGTGCTGTTCCGGGCTCAGGATCTGGGTTGCAGCGGGCAGGAAAGCCCGGCGGAACTGAATGCCGATACGGAACTGAAGGCCAGGATCGAGGCCCTGCGCTTGAAGACAGCCGAACGCATGGGTTTGGGGGATGTCAGCGGGCGCAATTACCCCAAGATGACCCTGGTATCGGCCCCACAGGCCGGCGGCGCGATCAGCACGCGCAGCTTTATCCCGCACGTCTGCCATGAAGCCATCGGCGTACTGGCGGCCGTGACGGTCGGCACCGCCTGCGTGCTGGAAGGTTCCGTGCCGCATGCCCTGGCGCAATTGCCGGGTGGCGTGCGCAAGGCGGTGTCTATTGAGCATCCCAGCGGCGAATTCACCGTTGAACTCGAACTGGACCTGCATGACGCGCAGAAAGTCGTGCGGGCCGCCTTGCTGCGCACGGCGCGCCTCATCATGCGCGGTGAAGTCATGGTCCCTGAATCCGTCTGGTTGGCGGCAGGGGTGAATGGCGAGCACGCTCGCTGATGCGGCTTATCAAAAGGAAACTGTCAGCAATGAACCGAAAACCCCTGATCATCGATTGCCATGGGCACTACACCACGGCGCCGCAGGCCCTGGCTGACTGGCGTGAGCGCCAGATCGCCGGCATACAGGACCCGGTGCAACGTCCGCAAGCGTCCGATCTGCGGATCAGCGATGATGAGTTGCGCGAGAGCATCGAGTCCAATCAGCTGCGCCTGATGCGCGAACGCGGCTCGGACCTGACGATCTTTTCGCCCCGCGCCAGCTTCATGGCGCACCACATCGGTGATTTTCAGGTGTCCAGCACCTGGTCGGCGATCTGCAATGAATTGTGCCATCGGGTCGCGACGCTGTTTCCAGATCATTTCGCCATGGCGGCGATGTTGCCGCAGTCGCCCGGCATCGATCCGGCGACCTGCATTCCCGAGCTGGAAAAGTGCGTCAAGGAATACGGCGCTGTCGGCATCAATCTGAACCCGGACCCTTCCGGTGGCCACTGGACGGCGCCGCCGCTGTCGGATCATTCCTGGTATCCGATCTACGAAAAAATGGTGGAATACGACATTCCCGCCATGATCCACGTCTCGACCAGCTGCAATCCCTGCTTTCATACGACGGGCGCGCACTACCTGAATGCCGACACGACGGCGTTCATGCAGTGCCTCAGTTCGGATCTGTTCAAGGACTTTCCCACGCTGCGTTTCGTCATCCCACATGGCGGCGGGGCAGCGCCCTATCACTGGGGGCGGTTCCGCGGCCTGGCCCAGGCGCTGAACAAACCTTTGCTCGACGAGCATCTGCTGCACAACGTGTTTTTCGATACCTGCGTCTATCACCAGCCCGGGATTGATTTGCTGACACGCGTCATCCCCGTCAAGAACGTGCTGTTCGCCTCGGAGATGATCGGTGCAGTGCGCGGGATCGACCCTGAAACCGGCCATTATTTCGATGACACCAAGCGCTATATCGAAGCCGCCGATGTCCTGAGCGATGCCGACCGATTCCAGATTTACGAGGGCAATGCCCGGCGCGTCTATCCGCGCCTGGATGCCGCCCTGAAGGCCAAGGGCCTTTGACGAACGGAGAACCGAAAAGATGAGCACTTCCCTGAACCAGTTAGGTATCGTTCACAGGACCATCCAGCGGGCCGATGCCGCTGCTGTCGAACATCTGTCGCAGTTCGGCTCGGCCACCATCCACGAAGCCATGGGGCGTGTGGGCCTGATGAAACCCTATATGCGGCCGGTCTGGCGGGGCGCGCGCCTGTGCGGCACCGCCGTGACGGTCTTGCTGCAACCGGGCGACAACTGGATGCTGCATGTGGCCGCCGAGCAGATCCGGCCTGGCGACGTCGTGGTGGCTGCTTGCACGACCGACAGCACGGATGGTTTTTTTGGGGATTTGCTGGCGACTTCCTTCAAGGCGCGCGGCGCCCGGGGCCTGATCATCGATGGCGGCGTGCGTGACGTCGATACCTTGGAATCCATGGATTTCCCGGTCTTCGCACGGGCGGTCAATGCGCGGGGCACGGTCAAGGGCACGCTGGGTTCGGTGAACATTCCCGTGGTGTGCGCCAATGCCGCCGTCATGCCGGGCGACGTGATCGTGGCCGATACCGACGGCGTGGTGGTCGTGCCGGCCGCTATTGCCGCCCAGGTGGCAGCCAGGGCCCAGGCCCGCGAAGACAACGAGGTCAGCAAGCGGGAAATCTTCGCCTCCGGCGTCCTGGGGCTGGATTACTACAAGATGCGCGAAGGCCTGGAAAAAGCCGGCCTGACGTATCTGGATTAAGGACTGCGTCCATGAGTTCCGCCGACACCTTCGTCAAAACACCTGGCTGGCTGGATTATTACGACGGCCCCAGCCGACCGCATTTTCGCTTGCCGCCCGATGCCGTGGATGCCCATTGTCATGTCTTTGGGCCGGGGGCGGTGTTCCCCTATGCGCCGCAACGCAAGTACACGCCTTGCGATGCGCCGAAAGAGGCCCTGTTCGCCTTGCGCGATCACCTGGGCTTTGCGAAGAACGTGATCGTGCAGGCCACCTGCCACGGCACGGACAACCGCGCTTTGGTCGATGCGCTGCAGGCCTCCGCGGGCAGGGCGAGAGGGGTGGCGACGGTGGCGCAGGACGTCACGGATGCCGAACTGCAGGCCCTGCATGCCGCCGGCGTGCGCGGCACGCGCTTTAATTTCGTCAAGCGCCTGGCGGATTTCACGCCGCGCGATGTCCTGGCCGACATCGCTGCCCGCATTGCCCCGCTGGGCTGGCATGTGGTGGTCTATTTCGAGGCCAAGGATCTGCCGGAACTGTATGATTTCTTTACTGCGCTGCCCACCACTGTCGTGGTCGATCACATGGGCCGCCCGGATGTCACGCAGCCGGTCGATGGGCCGGAATTCCAACGTTTTGTCGCGTTGATGCGCGAACATCCCAATATCTGGAGCAAGGTCAGCTGCCCGGAACGCCTCAGCCAGTCGGGGCCGTATGCCCTGGATGGTGAACAACACGCCTACCGGGACGTGACGCCGTTTGCCCGCCATCTGGTGGAGACCTTTCCTGAACGCGTCCTGTGGGGTACCGACTGGCCGCACCCGAACCTGAAGTCCCATATGCCCGATGACGGCCTGCTCGTGGATTTCATTCCGCAGATTGCGCCGACCGCCGAATTGCAGCGCAAGCTGCTGGTCGACAATCCAAACCGCTTGTACTGGAGTTGAGCCATGTCTCTGAACAAGCCTTACACCGACATTCCCGGCACCACGATCTTCGATGCCGATCAGTCCCGACTGGGTTATCACCTGAATCAGTTCTGCATGTCGCTGATGAAGGCGGACAACCGCGCCCGCTTTCTGGCTGATGAACGCGCCTACGTGGACGAGTGGCCCATGAGCGAAGATCAGAAGCAGGCGGTGTTGGCCCGCGATCTGAATCGCTGCCTGCAGCTGGGCGGCAACATCTATTTCCTGGCGAAACTGGGCGCCACGGACGGGCGATCCTTTCAGTACATGGCGGCCAGCATGACCGGCATGTCCCAGGAAGATTACGCGGCCATGATGCTGGCCGGCGGCCGTTCCATCGAAGGCAATCGCAAAACCGGAGAACATTCATGAGCCAGACCCATGCCCGCATCACCGCCAGCGTGTATACCTCGCACGTGCCGGCCATCGGGGCCGCCCTGGATCTGGGCAAGTCCGGTGACAATTATTGGGCTCCTCTGTTCAAAGGCTACGAGCCCTCCAAGCAGTGGATGCAAGATCATCGCCCCGATGTGATCTTCCTGGTCTACAACGACCATGCCACGGCCTTCAGTCTGGACATGATCCCGACTTTCGCCATCGGTTGCGCAGAGCAATACCAGCCGGCCGACGAGGGCTGGGGCGCCCGTCCGGTGCCGCCCGTCATCGGTCATCCGGAACTGGCCGCGCATATCGCGCAATCGGTCATTCAGCAGGATTTCGATCTGACCATCGTCAACAAGATGGACGTGGATCATGGCCTGACGGTGCCCTTGTCACTGATGTGCGGCCAGCCTCAGGCCTGGCCGTGCCCGGTCATTCCTTTCGCCGTCAATGTGGTGCAGTATCCGGTGCCGTCCGGACAGCGCTGTTTCCAGCTGGGGCAGGCGATCCGCCGCGCCATCGAAAGCTTCGACCGGCCCTTGAATGTGCAGATCTGGGGCACCGGCGGCATGAGCCATCAGCTGCAGGGGCCGCGCGCAGGGCTGATCAACCGCGAATTCGACAACGCCTTCCTGGATCGCCTGATCGCCGATCCTGCAGGGCAGGCGTCGGTGCCGCATATCGACTATGTACGCGAAGCCGGTTCCGAGGGCATTGAACTGGTCATGTGGCTGGTCGCCCGTGGCGCCATGGCCGATGTGGCGGGCGGGCCCGCGCCGCGCCTCGTGCACCGCTTCTACCATGTACCTGCCTCGAACACGGCGGTGGGACACCTGATTCTGGAGGAACAATAATGGCCCGGCAGCATCTGAAAGTCGCCCTGGCTGGGGCCGGCGCGTTCGGTATCAAGCATCTGGACGGCATTGCCCGCATAGATGGCGTGGATGTCGTCGCGCTGGTCAGCCGGGATCTGGACAAGACCCGTGCCGTTGCTCAGAAGTACGGCATTGAACAGGCTGCTACCGATCTGGACGCGGTGCTGGATCGTCCGGAGGTGGACGCCGTGATCTTGTGCACGCCCACCCAGATGCATGCGGCGCAGGCGATGGCCTGCCTGCGGGCGGGCAAGCATGTGCAGGTCGAAATCCCCATGGCCGACAACCTGAAGGACGCGCAAGCGCTGGTGGATCTGGCGCAGCAAAGCGGCAAGGTCGCCATGTGCGGTCATACGCGCCGTTTCAATCCCAGCCACCAGTACGTGCATCAACAGGTCCGGAAAGGCGCATTCCACCTCCAGCAGATGGATGTACAGACTTATTTCTTTCGCCGCACCAATATGAATGCGCTGGGCGAGCCACGCAGCTGGACCGACCACCTGCTGTGGCACCACGCTGCGCATACCGTAGATCTGTTCGCCTATCAATGCGGCAGCCCGGTGGTCAAGGCGCATGCCGTGCAGGGGCCGATCCATCCGGCCTTGGGCATCGCCATGGACATGTCCATCCAATTGCAGGCGGCCAACGGGGCCATCTGCACCTTGTCGCTCAGCTTCAACAATGATGGCCCGCTGGGCACGTTCTTTCGCTACATCGGCGATACCGCCACTTATATCGCCCGCTACGACGAGCTGATCACCGGACGCGACGAGGTCATCGATGTCAGCCGGGTGGACGTGTCCATGAACGGCATCGAATTGCAGGATCGCGAATTTTTTGCGGCGATCCGCGAGGGGCGGGAACCGAATGCCAGCGTGGCGCAGGTCCTGCCGTGTTATCAGGTTTTGCATGACCTAGAGCAGCAGCTGGCCGGCTGACAAGCTGGTTTCTTTATTATGATTCTTCCAGGAGTGAGACCATGAAATTCATCAAGACCCTAGGGGCGGTGGCGCTGGCCTTCAGTACTGCCGCCGCCTTCAGCACCGTACAGGCCAAGGATCTGACCATCGGCGTGGTCATGCCGATGTCCGGGCCGTTTGCGGCTCACGGCAAGCAGGTCCAGCACGGCATCGATCTGTATATGGCCGAACACGGCGATGAGGTCGCTGGCCGCAAGATCAAGATCCTCATCAAGGATGACACCGGCATTGCGCCGGCCGTGGCCAAGCGTCAGGCGCAGGAACTGCTGATCAAGGACAAAGTCGATATCCTGGCCGGCTTCACGCTGACGCCCAATGCCTTTTCCGTGGCCCCGCTGGCGACCGAGGCCAAGGTACCCATGGTCGTGCTGAATGCAGCGACTTCGTCCATCACCGAAAAATCGCCCAATATCGTGCGAGTGTCCATGACGCTGCCGCAGGATACCGCCCCCATGGCGCAGTGGGCCTATGCCAACGGCATCCGCTCGGTCTATACCCTGGTGTCCGACTATGGTCCCGGGCATGATGCCGAACAGCAGTTCCAGAAGACCTTTACCGCATTGGGCGGCAAGATCATCGGCGAGGTCCGCACCCCGGTCGCCACGCCCGATTACGCGCCGTATCTGCAGCGCATCAAAGACGCCAAGCCCGATGCCGTGTTCCTGTTCGTGCCCAACGGCGAACAGGGTGTGGCATTGGCGAAAGGTTTCAAGGAACGCGGTCTGGATCAGGCCGGTATCAAGGAACTGGCCACGGGTGACGTCACCGACGAAGACGTGCTGAACGCCATGGGTGACGCCGCTCTGGGCATGATCACGTCTTTCCATTATTCGGCCGCGCATGATTCGCCGGAAAACAAGGCCTATGTCGCCGCTTACCATAAGGCGTTTCCGAACGACCGCCCGAATTTCGTGTCGGTGGCGGGCTATGACGGCATGCATCTGATCTATGCCGCTCTGGAAAAGACCAAGGGTGATGCCAGCGCGCCTGCCTTCATGGATGCCGTCAAGGGCATGAAGTGGACCAGTCCGCGCGGCCCGGTGGAAATCGATCCGCAGACGCGCGACATCATTCAGAACGTCTACATCCGCAAGGTTGAAAAAGTCGACGGCGTGCTGCAGAACGTGGAATTCGACACCATCAAAGCGGTGAAAGATCCCGGCAAGCAAGGCTGATCCGTGCGGGCGGCGGCGCTGATCCGATGCGTTGCCGCCGTCCGGGTTCCTGCGGAGGCGGCGCCTCACCTGGTGCGCCGCCTGTCTTACCCTCCAGGATGAATCATGACTATATTGTTCGACGGCCTTGCCTACGGCATGCTGCTGTTTCTGATCAGCGTGGGCCTGTCCGTGACGCTGGGCCTGATGAATTTCGTCAACCTGGCCCATGGCGCGTTCGCCATGCTGGGCGGCTATGCCTGTGTGATCCTGCTCAACAACTATGGGGTGCCGTTTCTGGCGACGCTTCCGGTGGCGGCCATTGTGCCGGGCATTGCCGGCATCATCCTGGAGCGTTTGCTGTACCGGCGGCTGTATGCAGCGTCCGACCTGGATCAGGTGCTGTTTTCCATCGGTCTGGTGTTCATGGCGGTCGCGGCGGCGCACTATTTTTTCGGCGCCCAGCAGCAGCCCTTGCACCTGCCTGAATTCCTGTCTGGACAGATTCATGTCATGCAGGGCCTGGATGTGGGCGTCTATCGTCTGTTTCTGATCATTGCCGGCCTGCTGGTGGCGGTGTTGCTGCAATGGTCGGTGATCCGCACTTCCTTTGGCGCGCGCCTGCGCGCCGCCGTGGACAATCAGCGTGTGGCACGCGGTCTGGGAGTGGATGTCAACCGCGTATTCAGCCTGACCTTCGCCCTGGGCTCGGCCTTGGCGGGCCTGGGCGGCGCCTTGGGCGTGGAGATGCTGGGTCTGGATCCTGAATTTCCCGTCAAATACCTGGTGTATTTCCTGATCGTGGTGTCGGTAGGGGGCAGCGGCAATATTCTCGGTTCCTTGTATGCCGCCATTCTGTTGGGGGTGGCTGATGTGGCCGGCAAGTACTACATCCCCCAGATAGGCGCTTTCATCATTTACGCCGTCATGGTGGTGACGCTGATCTATCGCCCTCATGGCCTGTTTGGCCGCTCTCACAAATAGGACGCCGACATGACGACTTCTTTCCTATCCGGGGCGGGTGCTGACCGAGGCTTGCAGCGGGCCGAGGTGCTGGCCGCCTATCGCCGCACGGCGCGCTGGAAGCCGCTGGAATATCTGTTCTGGTGTTTGCCGGTCCTGGCATATTTCGCTTTCCCCGGTAATTATCTGCTGCTTAGCCAGATTGCCATCACGGGCTTGTTCGCCCTGTCCCTGGACTTGATTTTCGGCTATGCCGGCGTGATTTCCCTGGGACATGCCGCCTTTTTCGGCGTTGGCGCCTATACGGTGGGATTGCTGGGCTCGCACGGCCTGGGGGATCCCTTGCTGGGGCTGGCGCTGGCCGCTTTTTTCGCCGGCGTGCTCGGGTTTCTCAGCAGCTTCCTGCTGTTGCGTGGTAATGATCTGTCGCGTCTGATGGTGACGCTGGGCGTGGCCTTGATGCTTTATGAATTGGCCAACAAATTCACCAGCATCACGGGGGGCGTGGATGGCATGCCGGGCGTCGAGATCAAACCCATTCTGGGTTTGTTCGATTTCGACATGTTCGGCCGGGTAGGTTTTATCTATTCGGTGATCGTGCTGTTCGTGCTGTTCTGCGTGGCGCGCCGTCTGGTGTATTCGCCTTTCGGGCAAAGCCTGCGCGGCATCCACATGAACGTGCTGCGTATGCCGGCGCTGGGCGTGCCGGTCAATAGCCGCCTGGTCCGGGTCTATACCATCGGTGCGGCGTATGCCGGCGTGGCGGGCGCCTTGCTGGCGCAGACCAATCAGTTCGTGTCCCTGGATGTGCTCAGTTTCCAGCGCTCAGCCGATCTCTTGCTGATTCTGATCTTGGGCGGCGCCGGTCATTTGTACGGCGGCCTGATCGGCGCCGTGGTTTTCGTGATGATCAACTATTTCCTGTCCGACATGAACCCGCAATACTGGCAGTTCTGGTTGGGCCTGATCCTGGTGCTGATCGTGCTGTTTGCGCGCGGCGGCATTCTGGGTACGGCGCAACAATGGATACGATCCGCCCGCCATCGGGCTCAGGCTACTGCCCGTACGGAGTCCTCTTCATGAATGCGGTTCTGCAAACCCATGACCTGGTGCGGCGTTTCGGCGGCTTCATCGCCACCGATCAGGTCAATCTGTCGATCGCGGCAGGTTCCCGTCATGCCTTGATCGGTCCCAACGGGGCAGGCAAGACCACCTTGATCAATCTGCTGACGGGCTATCTGGAACCCACTTCAGGGCGTGTCAGCCTGATGGGGCAGGACGTCACCCGTGTGCCGCAGCACGAACGCTGTCGCCAAGGGCTGGTGCGCACCTTCCAGATCAATCAGCTGTTCATGGGCATGACGGTGTTGGAATCCGTGGCCCTGGCGGTCAGCGAACGCCTGGGCCTGGGTACTCAATGGTGGACGCCGTTGGCGATCCGCGCGGATGTCCTGGACGAGGCAGCTGCCATTCTGGATCAGTTGAAGCTGCTGTCCGATGCCTACGAAACCACTCGCGATCTGGCCTATGGTCGTCAGCGGCTGATCGAAATCGCCTTGGCGCTGGCGCTGCACCCCAAAGTCCTGCTGCTGGATGAACCGGCAGCGGGGGTGCCCACGGGTGAATCGCGCGAATTGTTCGACACCATTGCGCAATTGCCGCGCGACGTCACCATCTTGCTGATTGAACACGATATGAATCTGGTCTTCCGTTTTGCCGAACGGATTTCTGTCCTGGTGTCGGGGGCCTTGCTGGTTGAAGACACCCCTGATGTCATCGCTCACCATCCCAAGGTCAAGGAAGTCTATCTCGGAGAAGCTCATGTCTGATCTCCTGCGTATGGAAAACGTCTGGGCCGGGTACGGCGACGCCATCATTCTGGAAGATCTGTCCTTTGCGCTGGCGGCAGGCGGCAGCCTGGCCTTGCTGGGGCGCAACGGCATGGGCAAGACCACGCTGCTGGCCACTCTGATGGGGGCGACCCGCTTGCGCAAGGGCCGGATTTTCTTTGAAACCCGCGACATCGCCAGGGTGCCCAGCCATCAGCGGGCGCGGGCCGGACTGGGCTGGGTGCCCCAGGAACGCGATATTTTCCCCTCGCTGACAGTCGAAGAAAATCTGACGGTTGTCGCCCAAGCGGGGGAGTGGACGGTGGATCGTGTCTACGACCTGTTTCCGCGTCTGCGGGAACGCCGTGCAAATCTGGGCAATCAGCTATCGGGCGGCGAGCAGCAGATGCTGGCCATGGGGCGGGCGCTGATGCTCAATCCCAAGGTCCTGCTGCTGGACGAACCCCTGGAAGGTCTGGCGCCCTTGATTGCCCAGGAACTGCTGCACATCATCGACCGCATGGTCTCGGAAGGGCGCATGGCGGTGATTCTGGTGGAACAGCATGCCCGGCAGATTTTGCCCATCATGCGTCAGGCGCTGATTCTGGAGCGTGGCAGAGTCGTCTATGCTGGCGACAGTGCCACGCTGTTGCAGGATGCCGCACAGCTGGACCACTGGCTGGGGGCGGGGTCGACGGAAGACAGCTCCAGCGTCCAGGCGGCGCCCGCGTCGGCATCCGGTCTGGATGAGCGGATTCCGGCCATCGAAGCCATCTGCGAGGAACACCGGGCGATCGCCGCCATCCTCAGCGCTTTGTCGCGCATTCTGGAGGGTATCGAATCCGGCCGCCTGCAGCCGGATTTCAAGCTGCTGGCCAGCCTGGTGGAATACATTGCGGAAATGCCGGACAAGCTGCATCACCCCAAGGAAGACCGTATTTTTTCCCTGCTGCGCAGCAAGACCTCAGAGATGGATGCGCATCTGGAGGCGCTGGAGGCCGAGCACCGCAATAGCGTGCCGGCCACCAGCCACCTGGATCGCGCGCTGATCAGCTATATCCAGGGCGGAACAGATGCCTTTGCGGGGTTCCGGGATGTGGTGCGCACTTATATCGCCAACGAGTGGGTGCATCTCAATACCGAAGAACAGCACATTCTGCCGGCGGCGCAGCGTCTGTTCAGCGCCCAGGAGTGGCAGGACATCAATGCGGATTTCGCCCGCAACGGCGATCCCTGGTCGGGCCGGGACAATCGCTACGCCGACCTGTTCAAGCGTATCGCGCATCAGGCGCCGGCCCCGATCGGCGTGGGAGGGGCGGTGCCGCGCGAGGACTGATCCAGGCGCGTTCCGGTCGCCGTGGTTTCAGGCGCGCCGTTTCTGGATCGCCAGGCAGATGGCGCCCAGCACCAGCCCCCAGAAAGCACTGCCGATGCCCATCAGGCTCATGCCGGATGCCGTGGCCAGGAACGTCACCAGGGCGGATTCGCGGTAGTCGGGGGCCTGCAGCGATTCGTGGATGCTGGCCCCCAGCGTGCCCAGCAAGGCCAGCCCGGCAATGGCGGCCACCAGCTCTTGCGGAAAGGCGGCAAACAGGGCGACGACAGTGGCGCCGAAAATTCCGGTCAGCAGATAGAATGCACCGGCCCAGACGGATGCCTTATAGCGTTCCCGGGTGTCCGGGTCTGCGTCGGGGCTCATGCAGATGGCAGCCGTGATCGCCGCCAAGTTATAGGCGAAGCCGCCGAAGGGCGCCAGGACGATACCGGTCAGGCCGGTCCAGGAAATCAGCGGGGAAGCCGGCACGCGGGCGTAGCCGTTGGCCCGCAGAACCGCCAGGCCGGGGACGTTTTGCGACGTCATGGTCACGATGAACAGCGGCAAGGCCACGCCGATCAGGGCAGAAAGAGAAAAGGACGGCGCCATCCACACCGGATGGGCAGGCGTCCAGTTCAGCCCGCCCAAGGCCAGACCGCCTTGCCAGGCGGCGCAGACTATCCCGGCCAGCAGCGCCAGCGGCACGCTGTAGCGTGGCAGCAGGCGCCGCGCCAGGATGAAGGTGGCGAACATGGTGATGACCAGCAGCGGCCGGCCATGCATCGAGGCGAACAGGTCCATGCCGAAACGCAGCAAAATGCCTGCCAGCATGGCTGACGCCAGATGGCGCGGCACCCAGTCCATGATTTTCTGGAACCAGCCGGTGATGCCGCATAGCGTAATCAGCACGGAGCTGGCCATGAAGACACCGATCGCCTGATGCAGGCCGATGTCCCCCAGACTGGTGGCCAGCAGCGCTGCGCCAGGGGTGGACCAGGCGGTCAGCACCGGCGCTTTCCAGGCCAGGGACAGGCCGATGCAGGTGATCCCCATGCCGATACCCAGGGCCCACATCCACGAAGCCAGTTGTGCGTCTTGTGCGCCGGCTGCGCTGGCGGCTTGAAAGACAATCGCGACGGAACTGGTGTAGCCGACCAGGACCGCGATGAAGCCTGAGGAAATATGTGAAACCCGCAGCCAGCCGCCGATCCCGCGCCGGACGGATGCTGCGGGCCGGGAGACGGGGTCGGAGGGAACGGTCATGGCGCGGCGCGGGTGATGCCGTGCGCCCAGGTAAAGGCTTGTTGGACCAGGGAGCCGAGCTGTTCGGCCTGCACGTTCAGGGCCTGCAGCAGCGGCGCTGGCGATTCGATCGGATCCCGGTCCGAGGGGAAGATCAGGGTCGCCAGTCGCAGATCGGTTCCGAGGGCGCCTTCGTGGCGCAGCAGCGCGTCGCGGATCGGCACATCGACACTGACCTGGGACAGCAGATCGCTCATGGTGCCGTTGAACAGCTGGTCCATGATGGACAGGATCCCGGTGGTGAACGCCGATTCGGCGCGCACGGGTTGTTCCGGGTAGCGCAGGGTCGACAGGGCTTCCATCAGGTGAGCGCGGGCGCTGGCCTGGATCAGGATGGGGGACAGGTAGCCTGCCGGGCGGCCTGCCTCGGTGTACATCAGGACCTGGATCCAGCGCTGCAGCTGTCGGCGGCCCAGCAGCATGATAGCCTGGTTCAGGGATTCGACTTCCTGGCTAAGACCATAGGCCGGAGTGTTGACCATATCCAGCAAGGTCTTGACCAGTTCGGCGTCCTGCTTCAGGCAGGCCTCGATTTCGGGCGCTTCGCCTTCTCCCATGATCAGGGTAATCAGGCGCAGCAGGGTTTTTTGGCGCGGCGTCAGCGTCGCGGCGACCAGGTCCCTGGGCCAGTGGCCCTGGAAGATGCTGAAGCCCAGCAGCAGGAAGTTGTCCAGCGTGGCTTTGTCAGGGGTGTTGATCGCCATCAACTGCCGCCCGGCCTGTTTGTGCTGGAAGCTTTGGCGGAAGATGTCGGCTTTATTGCTGAGCGCCGGGTCAAAACCTACGACTTTGGTGAAAGGCAGCAGGGCGGCGCGTTCAGGCTGTGCAGCCAGGTCGCCGCGCAGCGAAAACTTCAGACCGGCGTGGGCCAGGCTTTGCAGTGACTGGATCAGTTCGGGCGTGATCTCCAGCGTTTCCGGAAATTCCAGGTAGCAGCGGTTGCGCGGCAGCGTCGAGGTAAAGACGCTTTGCAGCAGCGCCGGGGTGCCGTCGATCCAGTGCGGCGCGTAGGCCAGAAAGCTGCCGACGCCGTGTTCACGGGCTGCTTGCATCAGGGCGGGCCCCGTATCCACGTCGGCAGGGTCGGGATCCGTCCACAGGATGCGCAAGCGATAGCCGCTTAAACCCCGGTTCTGATCCAGAACGGGTTCGCGGCGAATCAGATACGGAGGGACCGTGGCTGAGGCGTCGTCTTGCGGCAAAGTGGTGTCTGTATCAGCCATCAGTGTTGTCTCCATATATGCTCCTGTGAGGGCTTAGGGCGGGTCTTATGAAGCCGCCTCGTATTGTGTTTTTTAACATTACTTAACTTGCAAGCAGCCATCCGTAATGGTAGATGGCGGATGCCATTATAAGGAAGTCTACAATCAGAAGATTCTTTAATTGGAGAAACCCATGCCAGGATTGCTGCCTCAAGTCGACCCGGACGGTTTGTTGGAATATTCCGTGGTCTATACCGATCGCGCCCTGAACCATATGTCCCAATCGTTTCAGGAGGTCATGCGTGATATTTCAAAGACCTTGAAAGCCGTCTACGGCGCCCATTCGGCCATCGTGATTCCCGGCAGCGGCACCTTCGGCATGGAAGCCGTCGCCCGCCAATTCGGGACGGGCAAGCGCTGCCTGGTCATCCGCAACGGTTGGTTCAGCTACCGCTGGACGCAGATTTTCGAAACCGGCGATATTCCGTCGGCGTCGCACGTGCTCAAGGCCCGTCCGGTCGAGTCCGGCGATCAGGCGCATTTCGCACCGCCGCCGGTTGCGGAAGTCATCGCCGCCATCCAGGCATTCAAACCCGATGTCGTCTTTGCCGCCCATGTGGAAACGGCCTCCGGCATCATGCTGCCCGATGACTACATCCGCCAGGTGGCCGATGCCGTGCATGCGGCTGGCGGCTTGTTTGTGCTGGATTGCATTGCTTCCGGCACCCTCTGGGTCAATATGCGGGATGTGCATGTGGACGTGCTGATTTCCGCCCCGCAAAAGGGCTGGACGTCTTCCGCCTGCTGCGGTCTGGTGATGTTGGGCGAGACTGCCCGCCAGCGCATCGAATCCACGCAAAGCACCAGTTTTGCCTGCGATTTGCGCAAGTGGCTGGGCATCATGGAAGCCTACGAAAAGGGCGGTCATGCTTATTACACGACTTTGCCCACGGATTCCCTGATCGTGTTGCGCAACGTCATGGCCGAGACCGAAGCCTATGGCTACGACAAGGTCAAGGCCGAGCAGCAGCAACTGGGCAATGCCGTGCGTGCCTTGTTGCGCGAACGCGGCTTCAAGAGCGTCGCCGCGCCGGGCTTCGAAGCGCCGGGTGTCGTGGTCAGCTACACCACGGATGACGGCATCCAGTCCACGCGCAAATTCGCGCAGGCTGGTCTGCAGGCCGCCGCCGGCGTGCCGTTGGCCTGCGACGAGCCGGAGGGCTTCAAGACGTTTCGCATCGGTCTGTTCGGCCTGGACAAGCTGCACAACATCGAGCGCACCGTCGGTACGCTGGCCCAGGCGCTGGACCGCATGCAGTAAATATTTATGGGCGCAGGCGGTAGCCGGTCCGAAAGATCCAGGCTACCGCCGCCAGGCACATGACCAGAAACAGGGTCGTCATGCCCAGGCTCAGCCAGATATTGACGTCGGCCAGGCCAAAGAAGCTCCAGCGAAAGCCGCTGACCAGATAGACCACCGGGTTGGCCAGCGTCACGGTCTGCCAGAAAGGCGGCAGCATGTCGATGGAATAGAAGCTGCCCCCCAGAAAGGTCAGGGGGGTGACGATCAGCAGCGGCACGAATTGCAGTTTTTCAAAGTTGTCCGCCCAGATGCCGATGATGAATCCCAGCAGACTGAAGGTAAACGCGGTCAGGATCATGAAGGCGAGCATGGCCAGGGGATGGTCGATGCGCAAGGGCACGAACAGCGTGGCGGTGGCCAGAATGATCACCCCCAGGATGATGGATTTCGTGGCGGCTGCGCCAACGTAGCCCAGCAGGATTTCCAGGTAAGACAGCGGAGCGGACAGGATTTCGTAAATAGTGCCGGTGAATTTCGGGAAATAAATACCGAAGGCGGCGTTCGAGATGCTGTGGGTCAGCAGCGACAGCATGATCAGCCCCGGCACGATGAAGGCTCCGTAACTGACGTCGCCCACCTGCTGGATGCGCGACCCGATCGCGGTGCCGAACACCACGAAATACAAAGAGGTCGAAATGACCGGGGCGACGATGCTTTGCAGCAGAGTGCGCCGGGTGCGGGCCATCTCGAAACGATAGATGGCGTAGATGGCGGGCCAGTTCATGCCGGGCTCCTGATCAGATCGACGAAAATGTCTTCCAGGGATCGTTGTTCGGTATCCACGTCGGCCAGCGCCAGGCCTTGGGCCTGCAGCGCCGCCATCAAGGCCGGCACGGCTGCGCCCGCCTGGGGCGTTTCGTAGCGGTAGCGCAGGGTGCGTCCGTCATCGGCCAGTTCCAGTGGCCAGACGGCCAGGGAATCCGGCAGTCGCGTCAGCGGGACTTGCAGGTGCAGCGTCAGGAATTTCTGGCCTAGTTGGCGCATCAGGCTGGCTTTTTGCTCGACCAGCAACAGCTGGCCGTGGTTGATGATGCCGACGCGGTCGGCCATTTCCTCGGCTTCCTCGATATAGTGGGTCGTCAGGATCACCGTGACGCCGGTGGCCCGCAGCGAACGCACCAGATTCCACATGTCCTTGCGCAGCGCCACATCCACCCCTGCAGTGGGTTCGTCCAGGAACAGGATGGCGGGCTCGTGCGATAGCGCCTTGGCGATCATGACGCGCCGTTTCATGCCGCCCGATAGCGTGATCAGCTTGCTGTCGCGCTTGTCCCACAAGGAAAGCGAGCGCAGGATGCGCTCCAGGGCATCGGGGTCGGGCGCCTTGCCGAACAGGCCGCGGGTAAAGCAGACCGTGTCCCAGACGGTTTCAAAGGCGTCGGTGGTCAGTTCCTGGGGTACCAGCCCGATGGCGGAACGGGCTGCCCGATAGTCGCGTACGATATCGTGGCCGGCCACTTGAACCGTTCCCGCGCTGGGGTTGACCAGGCCGCAGACGATGCTGATCAGCGTGGTCTTGCCTGCGCCGTTGGGGCCCAGCAAGGCGAAGATCTCGCCCGTCCGGATGTCCAGGTCGATCTGCTGCAGGGCGCGGTGGCCGGAGGCGTAGGTCTTGCTGAGTTGCCGGATGGCGATGATCGTGTCCGCCGGGGCTTGCGTCGCGGCGCTGGGTAAGGCTGAAGTATCTGGCATAGTGCGAGAAAATAGGGCGAAGGGCCTAGCGTAACCCGGATGGAGAAATCAGTGCGATCCAGCATCACCCTCAAACTGTTTCTGGCGATTCTGGCGACTTGCATCGTCGTGGCGCTGGCCATGGGCGTGGCGGTGCGGGTCAGTTTCGACAGCGGTTTTGATGATTATGTCCAGGAACGCGAGCAGCAGCGTCTGGATACGCTGGCCCAGCTGCTGGCGGCTGACTATGCTGAATTCGGCGGTTGGCAGTTTTTGTCTGATCGCCGCGATCACTGGTGGCGCAGCCTGCGCCTGTCGCGGCGTGATTTATCTGATCGGCGGGGACATGATGGCGGGCCGCCGCTGCGGGTGACGCTGATAGACGGGCAGGGCGACTGGCTGGCCGGTCCTCGTGTGCGGCCTGCCGCCGACATGCGCCGCGTGCCGGTCGTCGCCTTGGGGCAAACGGTGGGCTGGTTGCTGACGCCGCCTTTCATGCCGCGGGTGGTCAGCGACGACATCGACGAGCAGTTCCAGTCGCGGCAGCTGCGAGCGACCTGGGTCATCGTCGGCCTGTCGGTCTTGCTGGCCGCGTTGGTCAGCCTGTTGCTGGCGCGGATATTGTTGGTGCCGGTACGGCGTCTGGCGCAGGCCACGCATCGTCTGGCGAGCGGCGATTATCAGGCGCGGGTGCGTGTGGGGGCGCCGGATGAATTGGGCAGGCTGGCTCGGGACTTCAATCGCCTGGCGCACAATCTGGCGCGGCACGAGCAGTGGCGGCGTGAATTGATGGCTGACGTGTCGCATGAACTGCGTACGCCATTGGCGGTGCTGCGTGGTGAAATCGAGGCCTTGCAAGATGGCTTGCGCCCCTTGGACCAGGCGGCCTTGGCTTCGCTGGTGCACGAGGTCAAGCAACTCAGCGATTTGATCGACGACCTGTATGAGTTGTCGCTGGCGGATGTGGGGGCCTTGAATTACCACCTGGAAGCGGTAGACCTGGAATCCATTGTCACGCAGGCGGTGGATGCCGTACGGGACCGTTTCGAGCGCCATGGCCTGGCGCTGGATGTGCATGTGACGCCGGGTTTGATGCTGCAGGGGGACGCGCGGCGTTTGTCGCAATTGGTGGGCAATTTGTTGGAAAACAGCTTGCGGTATACGGACAGCCCGGGTCAGGTCCGGGTGAGAGCCGGCCGTCAGGGCGGTGACGTGTTGCTGGAAATCGCGGACACGGCCCCGGGGGTTGCGCCCGAGCATCTGTCGCGCCTGTTCGAGCGCTTGTACCGGGCGGAAGCCTCGCGCAGCCGTCAGTATGGCGGCGCCGGCCTGGGGCTGGCGATCTGCCGCCGCATTGTCGAAGCGCATGGCGGGCAGATCAGCGCCTCGGCAGCCGATCTGGGGGGGCTGGCCATACAGATGCGCTGGCCTGCCAATGGAATCACAGAGGGAATCGCATGAATATCCTGGTTGTCGAGGACGAACCCAAATTGGCCGAGGTGCTGCGCACCTATCTAGAAGCCGCGGGTTATGCGGTCCGCTGGGTGGACAACGGTTTGCAGGTCATGGATATCGTGCGCGAATGGGCGCCCGACTTGGTGCTATTGGATCTGATGTTGCCGGGGCGAGACGGTCTGGATATCTGCCGGGACATCCGCGCCCAGACGACGATTCCGGTCATCATGGTGACCGCCCGCACCGAGGAAATCGACCGGCTGCTGGGCCTGGAACTGGGGGCGGATGACTATATCTGCAAACCCTACAGTCCCCGCGAAGTCGTCGCCCGGGTGCGGGCGGTGCTGCGCCGGGCCGAGGCCGCCGTGGCGGCGCCTGCGGCGGATGGGGCGTCTGCGTCGGGGTTGATGATCCAGGCCGAAGCCTGGCAAGCCCGCCTGGATGGGGTGGCGCTGGATCTGACGCCAGTCGAATTCCGTCTGTTGGCCCTGTTGGCCAGCCAGCCGGGGCGGATCTTCAGCCGGGATCAAGTGCTGGATGGTTTGTACGACGACCACCGCGTCGTCACGGATCGCACCGTGGATAGCCATGTCAAAAATCTGCGCCGCAAGCTGGCGGATGTGCGCCCCGATGAAGACCTGATCCGCTCGGTGTACGGGGTGGGATATCGGCTCGAACTGTCAGGGGGTGCATCATGATGCAGCGGCTGTTTGGTCTGGATGCTGGCGCACGGTGGGCCGCCCTGTCGCGCTGGTGGCTGATGGCTGGGCTGGCAGCCGTTCTGGCGGGGTGCGCGGGGCCTTCAGGGCCGCAGCATACCGGTCAGGCATTCATCCAGATCGATGCAGCGCAACGCACCGAGGTCGTGATGACGGCGCTTAGCCTGTTGGATACCAAATACCGCTACGGCAGCGCCCGGCCTGCAGGGGGATTGGATTGCAGCGGCTTGGTCAAATATGTGTTTGCCACGGCGACGCGCACGACGCTGCCGCACAACACGGATCAGATTGCGCAGCTTAGCCGCTCCGTGCCGCGCCGGGATTTGCAACCGGGCGATCTGGTGTTTTTCAACACGCTGGGGCAGCCCAATTCGCACATGGGCATTTACCTGGGGGATGGCCGTTTCATCAACGCTCCCTCGACAGGCGGGCAGGTGCGCGTGGATTCTTTGGATAACCCCTATTACCGCAAGCACTTCCAGTCAGTTGGAACCCTGTTTGGCAGCTGAGGGGGTGTCTTTGCCTTGGGACGGCCCGGCGACAAAGAGGGCCCCCGCGCGGCGCAAGCGGGCGCCTGCTGGCAGGGGGGGCCGTGAAGTGACAGCGGAGCGCTTGGGTGATCAGGATTTCTTCATGCCGGATTCGCCTTTGTCTTTACGTTGATGGCGTTTGGCCATTTGCTGCCGCTGTTCAGGCGTCAGGACGGCGCGGATCTGGGCCATGGATTGCGCCCGCAGCAGCGCCAGCTGACCCTGGGCCTGGCCCAGTGTGTCGGCGGCTTGTTTGGCCTTGGCTTGATCAAAGGCATCTGACTGGCTCAGCTCGCGCAGCGTGCCGGCAGCGGCTTTTATCGCCTTTTTCTGATCGTAGACGGCTTGTTCCTGGTCGTGGCGGATCTTGAAGATCTGGTCCTGCTGATCCTGGCTGAGGTTCAAGCCGCGCAGCCAGCGGTCGCCATGTTGCCGGGCCTGATGATCGGCTTTCTGGTGGTGGCGCGCACCTTCGGCGTGCGGGCCGGACGCTGCGTTGACGGCCAGCGGTGCGGCAATGATGGCGGCTGCCAGGGCCAGAGCGGAAAAAGTACGAGTGGCTTGGATCGTCATGATCTGTGTCCTTCTGGTGTGGCCGTACCCGGGTGGTGCGGCGATGGAGACAGATTACGGGCCGACTGCGGCGCAACCGTGGATGAAATGTGGAAAAAATATGGAACCGTCCAGAGCAGGCCGTG
The DNA here is from genome assembly GCF_034675905.1 of Castellaniella sp. Lineage (GTDB taxonomy): Bacteria > Pseudomonadota > Gammaproteobacteria > Burkholderiales > Burkholderiaceae_B > Castellaniella. Next base: position 84,328 of record NZ_JAUCCV010000005.1, read on the forward strand.
GGCCGCAGGACGCGTCAAGCCGTTGGTGCGACGGCTTGACGCGATCGGTCAGGGCTTGGTCTTGTCTTCTGGCCAGTAATAGCTGTCGGGCAACGTCCGCGATCCGAAGATCGCCTGGCCGACGCGCACCGTGGTGGCGCCTTCTTCAATGGCCCATTCAAAATCGCCCGACATGCCCATCGATAATTCGGCAAAGGCCTCGCCCTGGGGGGCGTCCTGGCGCAGTTGATCGCGCAGGGTGCGCAGCAGTACGAAGCAGGGCCGCACATGGTTTTTGTCGGACGAGAACAGCGCCAGCGTCATCAGGCCGCGCACCCGCAAGCTGCTGTAAGCGGGCAGGGCGCGGACGAAATTCAGCACCTGATCGGGCGCCAGCCCGAACTTGCTGTCTTCGTTCGAGGTATTCACCTGCACGAACACATCCAGGCTGCGGCCTTCTTCCTGCAGGCGGCGGTCCAGGGCCTCAGCCACGCGCAGATTGTCCAGGGCCTGGAATTCCTGTGCGAAACGGGCCACGAATTTGGCCTTGTTGGTCTGCAGGTGGCCGATGACGGCCCAGTGCAGATCTGTCAGGTCGTTCATGGTTTCCCATTTGCCGTAGGCTTCCTGCACCTTGTTTTCGCCCAGCAGGCGGCAGCCCGCCGCGTAGGCCATGCGAATGCGGGATTCGTCCACGGTCTTGCTGACCGGCAGCAGACGGATGTCGGCCGGATCGCGGCCTGCGCGAGAGCAGGCGGCGGCGATTCTATGCCGGATATCGGCTAGATTGGCCTGGATTTCTTCCTGGGACGATGCCGTCTGGTAAGCGGGACGGACCGGTGGAACAGCGCTCATGGCAAGCCTCGGATCATGCAGTCACAAATCCATTAAGGATACCCGCAATTGCGGGCGCAGGCCTGGGTGAACAGCTGGCTTTGCAGCGTGAATCCCGTATCATGCTGTTGTTGAGGACGGGAGGCATGCATGCGGGAACCAGCGACGGAACTGATGCCAGGTCTGGTGCTGGTGCATGGCAACCGGGCTGAACAGCTGCGCGACATTCTGGTCGCCTGGATGCAGCACGACCCGCTGAGTCCGCTGGAAAATGAATGCCTGCTGGTCCACAGCAACGGGATCGCCCAGTGGCTGCGTCTGGCGCTGGCCCAGGATGATCAGGGCGGGATTGCGGCAGCGCTGGATTTTCTGCTGCCCTCGCGTTTCATGTGGCAGGCCTATCGTAGCGTGCTGGGGGCCGGCGCCGTGCCCGAAGACTCCCCCCTGGACAAGGACGCCTTGATCTGGCGTCTGATGCGTTTGCTCCCGACCGTGCTGGATCGGCCTGAATACGCGGTGTTGCAGCGGTTTCTGGCGGATGATGCCGATGTGCGCAAGCGCTATCAACTGGCCGGCCGGCTGGCGGATCTGTTCGATCAGTACCAGGTCTATCGGGCCGACTGGCTGCAGGCCTGGTCCGAAGGCCGCACCGCGCTGCCCGATGGCCGAGGCCAGTCACAGGAACTCCCGGCGACGCAAGCCTGGCAGGCCCATCTGTGGCGCGCATTGCTGGATGATCTGGGCATGCAGGCGGCTGGCGTCGTTGGCCGCGCCGCGACTCACGAATCCTTCATGGCCAGCGTCCTGTCGGCCGATGCAGCGGATCGCCCCGCAGGTCTGCCGCGCCGCATCCTGGTATTCGGTATTTCCGCCATGCCGCGACAGACCTTCGAGGCGCTGGCCGGACTATCGCGCTGGGTGCAGATACTGGTCTGCGTCCATAACCCTTGCGCCCATTATTGGGCGGATATTCAGGGGGACCGGGATCTGCTGCGGGCGCGGTTTCGCCGCCAGGCCCGCCGGCCGGGAATGCCGGAGGTGCTGGATGACACGGCGCTGCATCAACAGACGCATCCCTTGCTGGCATCCTGGGGGAGGCAGGGGCGCGACTATATCGGCATGCTCGATGATTTCGACGACCCTGCCCAGCGCGCGCGCTGGGACCCCTTATTCGCTGCGCTGCATCGGCGTATCGATGCATTTGAGGAACTACCCGGCGGCAGCTTGCTGGCGCAGTTGCAGGATGATATCCGCGATCTGCGCCCCTTGTCCGAAACACGCGCCCGCTGGCCGACGGTGGATCCGCTACGCGACGAGTCCATCCGTTTTCAGGTGGCCCATAGCGCCCAGCGCGAGGTGGAAATTCTGCAGGACCAGCTGCTGGCTGCCTTTCAGGCGGACCCTGCCTTGCAGCCACGCGACGTCATCGTCATGGTGCCCGACATCGAGGCCTATGCGCCCTACATCCAGGCCGTGTTCGGTCTGTACGGGCCACGCGACTGGCGCCATATTCCCTATGCCCTGGCTGATCGCAGCTCGCGCCGTGCCGATCCGCTGGTGATCGTGCTGGAACAATTGCTGTCGCTGCCGCGCCTGCGGCTGGGCATCAATGAAGTCCTGGAATGGCTGGAAGTGCCCGCCTTGCGGCAGCGTTTCGGGATTGCGGCCGAGGATCTGCCCTTGTTGCAGACCTGGGCCAAAGAATCCCAGGTGCGCTGGGGGCTGCATGCGGCACACCGGGCGACGTTCGAATTGGATCAAAACCCGCAGGCGGCGCACCGGCATACCTGGCATTTCGGCCTGCAGCGCATGCTGCTGGGGTATGCGGCAGGCGCCGATGCCCCTGCCTGGCAGGGCATCGAGCCCTACGATGAACCGGCCGGGCTGCAGGCCGCCGTCCTGGGGGGGCTGGCCCATTTCCTGGATGCCTTGGACCGCTATTGGCAACGGCTGAGCGAGTCCGCCAGTCCGTCGCAGTGGGGCAGCTGCCTGCAGGCCCTGCTGAATGATTTTTTTGCGCCGGATCAGGATGCTGACACCTTGATCCTGAGCCGCTTTCGCGAAGGCTTGCAGGATTGGCTGCAGCACTGCCAGGCAGCCGGTCTGCAGGAACCTTTGCCGTCGGGCATCGTGGCCGAGCATTGCCTGGCCTGGCTGGATCAGGGCGGCCTGTCCCAGCGATTCTTTGCCGGCGCCGTGACGTTTGCCACCTTGATGCCGATGCGGGCCATTCCTTTTCGCCGGGTATGTCTGCTGGGCATGCAGGATGGCGCCTTTCCGCGGATCCGTCCGCCATCCGACATGGATCTGATGGCCACCCACCCGCGCCCGGGAGACCGTTCGCGACGGGAAGATGACCGCTATCTGTTTCTGGAAGCCTTGTTGTCCGCCCGTGAACAACTGAGCATCTCGTGGATCGGCCATAGCATTCAGGATAATGCCGAGCAACCGCCGTCGGTGCTGGTTGCCCAGTTGCGCGACCATCTGGACCGGGGGTGGCGCAGCATCCAGGAAGGCCCGCTGCTGTCCGAGGCATTGACCTGTCACCACCCCTTGCAACCCTTCAGTCGACGCTATTTTCCCCGCTTGCCGGCGGCGGGGCCGCAGGGCTTGTTCACCTATGCCGTCGAATGGCGCACGGCGCAACGGGATGCCGAACAAGCGCAGACCGCAACGATGGGTACGGCAGATCTGCCGCCCTTGCGTCTGTCGGATGCGCCCCTGACCCTGAGCCGCTTGAGCGCCTTTCTGGCGCATCCCGTGCGGAATTTCTTCCAGCAGCGGCTGCAGGTCAGTTTTCAGGATGCCAGCGCCGCGCTCGATGAGGACGAGCCCTATGCGCACGATGCGCTTGAGCGCTGGCGCCTGTGTCAGGAACTGCTCGATGCCGCCGTCTCGGCGCAGCGCGGCGTGCCGGCGCAGGATGCCCGCCGCGACAGCCTGACGCCGTCCATCTGGCGGGCGGTCGATCAGGGGCTGCGGCGCCAGCAGCGTCGCGGTGATCTGGTGGATGGGGCGCTGGGCCGTGTGGCCGCCGATGCGCTGCGCAGCCTGCTGGATCAGCCGCTGGCAGCGTATGTTCAGGCCTGCGAGGATTGGCCTGTTCAGGCTGAGGACCCCTTGCGCTTGCAGGTGAGCGTACCGGTCCTGCACGACGAATGCCGGTCGGTTCAGGATGTGCTTGACGGCTGGCGGCGCAACGATCAAGGCGACTGGTGTCGTGTGCTGTTGCAGGCCGGCCACCTGGTCAGCACTAAAAATCGCTACCGTTTCAAGGCCTTGCTGGGTGCATGGGTGGAGCATGTGGCGGCGCATCTGCAGGGCCGGAGCCTGACGACTGTGCTGATCAGTCCCAAAGGGCAGCTTGTCTTTGCGCCTCTGCCGCCGGATGCGGCTCGAACGATCTGGCAGGATTGGTGGTTGTGCTGGCAGCGGGGCATGCAGGCGGCGCTGCCGATAGACGCCAATGCGGCGGGCGCCTGGCTGCGATCCGGGGCGGACCCGCAAGCAGACAGCAGCGCCTGTCAGGCGGCCCGGGATGCGTATGCCCAGGCCCTCGAACGGGATCTGTATTTGCGCCGCTGCTATCCGGATTTCGACGCGCTCAGTCAGGATCAGCGGTTCTTCGCGCTGGCTCGCACGCTGTATGGCGCGCTATCCGACAGCCTGCCGGCGGACACCCGCAAGCGCGCAACCAAAGGGAGCGCGGCATGACAGCGGATCAAGCGATGATCGTGCCTGACCTGCCCCAGGTGGACCCTCTGCGTTTCGTGCTGCAGGGCAGTCATCTGATCGAGGCCAGCGCCGGTACTGGCAAGACGTGGACGATTGCAGCGCTGTATGTGCGGCTGGTATTGGGGCATGGCGGGCAGCCGGCCCGGCTGCCGGGGCAGATCCTGGTGCTGACGTTTACCGATGCGGCGGCTCAGGAACTGCGTGATCGCATCCGCAGCCGGCTTTCCGAGGCGGCCGCCGGGTTTGCCGATGGCGCCGACCCGGCAGTCGCTGCGCCGCTGGACGACCCCTTCCTGCATGCCTTGCGCGCCAGCTATCCGCAGGATCAGTGGCCCGCCTGCGCCCGCACCCTGGATCTGGCGGCGCAGTCCATGGACGAAGCCGCCATTTCGACCATCCATGCCTGGTGCGCCCGGGTGTTGAAAGAGCACGCGTTCGACAGCGCCAGCCAGTTCGAACAGGAATTGCTGACGGATCTGAGCGAAGCCAAGCGCCAGGTCGCCTGGGATTATTGGCGCGCCTGCGTCGCGGCACTGGACGGCGTGGCGCTCGACGAATGGCTGAGCATCTGGGCGGGCCCGGATGCGCTGAATCAGGCTTTGTCTCATGTGTTGACCCAAGAAGGCCTGCCAGCGCCCGGTGGCGACACGCTGGCGCAGGTCTGCGACCGGGCGCTGGCGGATCGTCTGGCGGCGCTGCAGGCGCTCAAGACGCCGTGGGCCGATCTGGCGGATGCTTTCGAGGCCTGGCTGGAAGCGCAAGGCAAGCAGCTCAAGATGCGGCCGCATGATCGCGGCAATTGGCTGCAGGCGTTGCGGGATTGGGCCGCCCAGCCGGACCAGATCGAACCGGCGCTCAGCAAAACGGCGTGGGATGCGCTCCTGCCCGATGGGCTGACGGATCGGTGGCTGGGCGGCGGCCCGGCGCCGGAACCGCCGCTGGCCAGTCGGGCCTTGCAGCAGCTGCAGCAGGACTTGCGCAGCTTGCCGACGGTGCAGCTGCCGGCGCGCCGGCATGCGCTGGCCTGGATGGCGGATCGCTTGCGCCAGGTCTTGAACCGCCGCGCGGCCATGGGCTTTGACGGCTTGTTGACCGGTCTGGATACCGCCTTGCAGGATGTGCGCGGCGAACCGCTGGCGCAGACCTTGCGGCAGCAATTTCCGGTCGTGCTGATTGATGAGTTTCAGGATACGGATCCCATCCAGTACCGGATTTTTGACCGGATCTACCGCGTAGCGGACCCGCAGCCCTTGACGACGCTGATCTTCATCGGCGACCCCAAGCAGGCCATCTATGGATTTCGCGGCGCTGATGTGCAGACGTATCTGCAGGCGGCGCAGGCGTGCGGGGATAGGGTGCAGACGCTGAACTGCAATTACCGTTCCGCACGCCCATTGGTGCAGGCGGTCAATCATTGTTTTGACCGGCGGGATGGCGAACCGGTGTTCCCGACCGGTCTGCCAGGCCAAAGCATCGCCTTTCATCCGGTGCAGGCCCGGGGCCGGGACGAGCGCTGGACGGTAGGCGGCCACGTGCCGGCTGCGCTGCAGGCTTATTGGATCGAGGCGGACGCAGAAGGGGGGCTGGGGGTCGGCGCCTATTGCGCCCAGGCGGCGCAGGCCTGCGCCCGGCAAGTAGCGGATTTGCTGCGGTTGGGACGGCAGGCGCAGGCCGGATTCCGGTCGGCGCAGGGCTTGCAGGCGGTCCGGCCGTCGGATATGGCGATTCTGGTCAACAATCGGGATGAAGCCGGACTGATCCGGGATGCTTTGGCGGCGCTGCGCGTGCGCAGCGTCTACCTGTCCGACAGGCGTTCCGTGTATGAGTCCGACGTAGCCCTGGAATTGGGTTTCATCCTGAATGCCTGCGCCCATCCCGATCGTGAGCAAGCCGTTCGCGCGGCCTTGGCGGTTCCCTTGTTGGGGCTGGATGTGGCGCGCCTGGCGGAGTTGGTCGAGAGCGAATGGGAATGGGATGAGCAGGTGGCGCAATTCCAGCTCTACCATCAGCGCTGGCGGCAGCGCGGCGTGCTGCCGATGTTGCGCCAGCTGCTGCACGATTTTGCCGTTCCGGCCCGCTTGCTGGCCCAGGGCGCGGCAGGCGAACGTCAGCTGACCGATTGCCTGCATCTGGCCGAGCTGCTGCAGCAGGCCAGCGTGCAGCTGGATGGGGAAGAAGCGCTGTTGCATTATCTGGAACGGCAGCGTGAGTTTCTGGATGCCGATGCGGACGCCGAGGGCGCCCGCCGCCTGCGCCTGGAAAGCGACGAAGCGCTGGTGCGTGTTGTCACGGTCCATAAGTCCAAGGGCCTGGAATATCCCCTGGTGTTTCTGCCCTTTGTGTGCCGTGGCCGCTCAACCCGGGTCAAGGCCGGGCCCTATGCGCTGCACTGGGAAGGGCGGCGGCAGTGGTTGCTGCAGCTGGATGCCGAGCAGACGCAGCAGATGCTGCGCGAGCAGTTGGGCGAGGAAACGCGCAAGCTCTATGTCGCCTTGACCCGTGCCCGGCATGCGGTCTGGATGGCTTTGGGCGATACGGGTCGAGACAGCGGCATGGCGCATGTGCTGGGGAATCAGGTGCGGCAGGCCTGGGATCAGCGTTGCCAGGACCACCCGGAGCAATTCGCCTGGGAGACAGTGCGGGTTGAGGCGCCGGTTGCCGAAGACGAGACGCAGCCGTCTGTCGACCCGTTGGGTCCCGCCCGGCGCTTGTCCGATTTCGTGATCCGGGAATCTTGGTGGATCGCCAGTTATTCCGCCTTGCAGCTGGCGGATCGGCCGATGCGTGCGGCTGATCCGGCGGATGTGCCGCCGGAGTCGGTGGCGGAGGACGTGCTGCGGGAAGAGCAGGACAGGCGTTTGCCTGCAGATCCTGCGCAGCGAGTGTCGTCGGCGAGCACCGACGGCGATGCGCCGGACCTGGCCTTGCTGCCTGCTTGCCTGCCCGATTTTCCCCGGGGCAGTGAGGCCGGCACTTTTTTGCATAGTCTGTTGGAATGGGCGGCGCAGCGGCGATTTTGCCGCCTGGACGGGATGCGGGACATGATTGCCCGGCGCTGCGCTGTACGGGGCTGGGAAGCGCATATCGATGACCTGCACGCCTGGTTGTCGCGTTTTGCGCAGACCGACTGGTGTCCGCAGCTGCCGGGTGATCCGGTGATCCGGCTGGATGCCTTGCCTGCCTGCTTGCCTGAAATGGAATTCTGGCTGCCGGTGCAGCAGGCGCCGGTCGCCGAGCTGGACCGTCTGATCACGACGGGCGTTTTCGGCGGTGCGCCGCGCCCGGCCCTGGCTGCGCATAGCCTGAACGGCATGTTCAAGGGCTTCATCGACCTGACGCTGCAGCTGGGTGATCGGTATTACCTGATCGATTACAAATCCAATTATCTGGGGCCGCGTGCGGCGGATTATGCGTCGCCGCTGTTGCAGCAAGTGATGTGCGACACCCGCTACGATGTGCAGATGCTGATGTATGTGCTGGCGCTGCATCGGCAGTTGCGCGTGCGCCTGCCGGACTATGACTACGGGCGTCACATGGGCGGGGCTGTCTACCTGTTTTTACGCGGCCAGGAGGCACCGGGCCAGGGACTGCTGTCCCTGTGTCCGCCGCAGGATCTGGTCGAGTCACTGGATAGGCTGTTTGCCGCAGAGGGAGCCGGCCATGACTGATCGACTCCCGAGCTGGCCGGCATGGCTTTCCTACGGACAGAGCGATACCGTTCAGGATCTGGGTGTCGCCTTTGCCCGCCTGCTGGTCGAGCAATTTCCGGATGCGCCGGAACCTGCTGTTCGTCTGGCGATGTGGTGTTGTGCGCAATTGGCCCAGGGCCATCCTTGTCTGGACCTGGAGGCCGCGCCGGGCCGCTTGCCCCTGCCGTTGGGGGATTGCCTTGATCTGCTGGCGGCCGCCCCTTTTGTCGGAGACGGCAGCGGCAGCGAACCGCTGGTGCTGCATGGCGCCCGTCTGTACCTGGCCCGCTATTGGCGCGCCGGTGAACGCATCCGTCAGGCCATCGGCTGGCGCCTGTCGTCTGCAACGGATGCGGTGGCGGACATGCATCTGGCGCGCCAGTGGCTGGATCGTCTGTTCCCGCCCATGGCCGAGGAGGCGCTGGATTGGCAGAAGCTGGCCTGCGCAGTGATGCTGGGGCAGCGCTTCGGGTTGATCACCGGAGGGCCGGGCACCGGCAAGACGACCACTGTGGTGCGTTTGCTGGCGGTACTCCAGGGTCTGGCCCAGGCGCGGGGCCTGACGCAGGGGCTGCGCATCCGTCTGGCTGCGCCGACGGGCAAGGCGGCGGCACGACTGAATGAATCCATCGCAGGCAAGCTGCAGGAGCTGGGGTGCGAGAGCGATCCTCTCTTGCAGGCGGCGCTGGATTGCGTGCCGTCCCAGGTGGTGACGCTGCATCGTCTGCTGGGCAGCCGGCCGGGCACCCGGCGCATGAGTCATCATGCAGGGCATCCGCTGGATGTGGATGTGCTGGTGATCGACGAGGCGTCGATGATGGATATTGAAATGACCGACGCCGTTCTGTCGGCATTGCCGGCCACGGCGCAATTGGTGCTGCTGGGAGACAAGGACCAGCTGGCGTCGGTCGAAGCCGGCGCCGTGCTGGGGGAGCTCTGCGCGCGCGCCGAAGGCGGTCATTACACTCCGTCCACCTGCGAGCGCCTGGCTGATCTGAGCGGTCAGGATTTGCTGGCAGCCGCCGAAAAACCGGCATTGGCCGGGGTGGATGAGGACATCCTGAGCTGGCCGGACCCCAGCGGCACTGCCCTGGATCAGGCGCTTGTCATGCTGCGTCGCAGCATGCGTTTTGGAGCGGACAGCGGCATTGGCCGTTTTGCCGATGCCGTCAATCGGGGGCGGGTGGCGCAAGCGCGCACCTTGTTGCAGGCCGGCTTGGCGGATCTGAACGGCATTGTGCCTGCTGCTGCGGCGGGAAACAAAGGATCAAGCGGCCCGGGCAGCGCAGCCGGCTGGCTGCAGGATGCAGGCATACTGGCGGATACCGCTTATCCGGCGGTGTTCACGTCCTTGCAAGCCCATCGGCCCGCGCCGGACGCACCGCCGCCGGATTGGGACCAGTGGGCGTTGGGTCTGTTGGGTATCCAGGCGCAGTTTCAGGTCTTGTGCGCGGTCCGCCAGGGAGCCTGGGGCGTTCAAGGGCTGAATCAGCTGATCGAATCGCGGTTGAAAGCTGCCGGCCTGATCCAGGCCGGGCCTGGCCCCTGGTATCCAGGACAGCCGGTGCTGGTGCGCCGCAATCTTCCCGCGTTGGGGCTGGCCAATGGCGATATGGGGCTGGTGCTGCCTATACCGGCGCCTGGCCAATCGGGGGATCGCCTGCGGGTGGCTTTTCCCGGCTCCCGGCAGGGTGAAGTGCGTTGGGTGTCGCCCGCGCGCCTGAGTGATGTCGAGACCGCTTATGCCCTGACGGTGCATAAATCCCAGGGTTCTGAATTCGAGCGGGTGGTGCTGGTCCTGCCGGATCGTCCGGGACCGCTGGTGACGCGTGAACTGCTCTATACCGGTGCGACCCGGGCGCGCCGATCCTTGACGCTGGTGTTGCCGTCGGGTGAGTCCATCATTGACCATGCCGTGCGCCATCCGACCCGGCGCGCCGGTGGGGTGTGGAATCCCTGATTGTTTGCGCAGGCGCAGAGGGTGTGCACGCCTTGCGCCGTTAAAATGGCGCTTATCCCGAAGGAGACTCCCATGGCTTCGATATACGATCAGGATTTACCCCAGAGTGCTGCCAATTTCGCGGCTTTGACGCCGCTGCTGTACCTGGAACGCGCTGCCGGCGTCTATCCGCAGCGTCTGGCCGTGGTGCATGGCCTGGGCGCAAACGCCATTCGCCGCAGCTGGGCTGACGTGTATCAACGCAGCCGGCGTCTGGCCAGCGCCTTGGCAGGCAAGGGCATTGGTCACGGGCAGACCGTGGCCGTCATGTTGCCCAATGTGCCAGCGATGGTCGAAGCCCATTTCGGCATTCCCATGTGCGGCGCAGTCCTGAATGCGCTCAATACCCGGCTGGATGCCCAGACGCTGGCCTTCATGCTGGATCACGCCGAGGCTCGCGCCGTTATCGTCGACCGGGAATTTTCCCGCGTCATGAGCCAGGCGCTGGCGCTGCGTGCGCGCACCGATCCCATCCTGGTCATCGATGCCGATGATCCGCAGTACGGCGGTCCGGGCGAAGCCATCGGGTCCCTGGATTACGAGGCCCTGCTGGCCCAAGGGGATCCGGCGTTTGCCTGGTCGATGCCGGCATCCGAATGGGATGCGATCGCCCTGAACTACACCAGCGGCACGACCGGCAATCCCAAGGGCGTCGTCTACCATCATCGGGGCGCCGCCCTCAATGCCATCTCGAACATTCTGGAATGGGACATGCCCAAGCATGCCGTCTACCTATGGACCTTGCCCATGTTCCACTGCAACGGTTGGTGTTTCCCCTGGACGGTGGCCGCCCGTGCGGGGGTCAATGTCTGTCTGCGGCGGGTGGAAGCCGCCGCCATGGTCGATCGCATGGTCGAGCACGGCGTCACGCATTATTGCGGCGCGCCCATTGTGCAGAGCATGCTGGTCAACGCGCCGCCTGCGCTGCGAGATCGGATTCCCGCCGGCATCAGCGCCATGGTGGCAGGGGCGGCGCCCCCGGCTGCAATGATCGAAGGCATGGAGGCCCTGGGCATTGACCTGACGCATGTCTATGGTCTGACCGAGGTCTACGGGCCAGCGACCGTCTGCGCCAAACGGGCCGATTGGGACGGGCTGGATATCGGCGAACGGGCGCGTCTCAATGCCCGCCAAGGGGTGCGCTATCACCTGGAAAAAGCCGCCATGGTGCTGGACCCGGCGACGCTGCAGCCGGTCCCGGCCGATGGGCAGACCATGGGCGAAATCATGTTCCAGGGCAATATCTGCATGAAGGGTTACCTGAAGAATCCGCAGGCTACCCGGGAAGCCTTTGCCGGCGGCTGGTTTCACAGCGGCGATCTGGCCGTCATGGACCCGGACGGCTACATCAAGATCAAGGACCGGTCCAAGGACATCATCATTTCCGGCGGCGAAAACATTTCCTCGATCGAAGTCGAGGACGTGTTGTATCGCCATCCGGCGGTCCTGGCTGCCGCCGTGGTGGCGCGGCCGGATGATCGCTGGGGCGAGACCCCTTGCGCCTTCGTCGAACTCAAGGCCGATGCGCAGGTCAGCGCCGAAGACATCGTGGCGCATTGCAAAGCGCATCTGGCCGGCTATAAGGTGCCGCGCCTGATCATTTTCGGCGAACTGCCCAAGACCTCGACCGGCAAGATCCAGAAATTCGAGCTGCGCCAACGGGCGGCCAAAGCGGTATGAAGATGCGGTTCGCCGACGATTGCGTCCTGCTCAGTCCCGCCCAGATGATGGCCGCGGATCAGGCTGCCGCAGCCGCCGGTGTGCCGGGGACGCAGCTGATGGAATCGGCCGGCGCCGCTGTTGCGCAGGCGATCCAGGATCGCTGGAAACCGGTCCCTGTGCTCGTGCTGTGCGGTCCTGGCAATAACGGCGGCGATGGTTTCGTCGTCGCCCGGCTGTTGCGGGCGGCTGGCTGGCCGGTGCGCCTCGCCTTGCTGGGGAATCGCGCCGCCTTGCGCGGGGATGCGGCCTGGGCTGCCCAGGGGTGGACGGGCGCGGTCGAACCCGCCGGTCCCGCCGCCGTGGCGGGGGTCGGGTTGATTGTCGATGCCCTGTTTGGCGCCGGGTTCAACCGCGTGCCCGACGCCGCAGCGGATGCCTTGATCCAGGCGGTCAATGCCTCGGATGCGCCGGTGTGCGCGATCGATGTTCCCACGGGGCTGGATGGCGCTACCGGCCAGCATCCGGGGGCGGTGATACGGGCGGACCTGACCGTGACTTTCTTTCGCCGCAAGCCCGGTCATCTGCTGTTGCCGGGCCGGGTGCTGTGCGGCGAACTGCGCTGCGCCGATATCGGCATCCCGTCAGAGGTGCTGGGGCCGATCTCACCCCAGGTCTGGGCCAACGATCCCGATCTGTGGTCGGTGCATTTCCCCTGGCCGCAGGCAGGCGATCACAAATACCGGCGCGGCCATGTGCTGATCATCGGTGGCGCGGTCATGCTGGGCGCCAGCCGCCTGGCCTGCCTGGCAGCCGCCCGCATCGGCGCCGGCCTGGTGACGCTGGCTGTGCCGCCGGTAGCGTGGGCGGTTCAAGCGTCGGTCCTGACGTCCGTCATCGTCGAGGCGCTGCCACAGGATGGCGGGTTGGACCAGGCATTGGCAGATTCCCGGCGCAACACCTTGCTGATCGGTCCGGGATTAGGGCGGTCGGCAGCTGCCAGACGACAGGTGCTGGATCTGTTGGCAACCAGGCGGCCCTGTGTTCTGGATGCCGATGCACTCAGCATCTTTGCCGATCAGCCTGGTGCGTTGTTCGAGGCCCTGCATTCCCGATGCGTCCTGACGCCGCACGAGGGCGAGTTTGCCCGCCTGTTTTCGCTGTCCGGCGATAAACTACAGCGGGCGCACTCGGCCGCGCAGCGCAGCGGCGCTGTTGTGGTGATCAAGGGCGCCGATACGGTGATTGCGGCGGCGGATGGGCGTTGCGCGATCAACGATAATGCACCGCCCACTTTGGCGACAGCTGGGGCGGGAGACGTGCTGGCAGGTTGCGTCGCGGGTTTGCTGGCCGCCGGCATGCCGACCTTCGAGGCTGCCTGTGCCGCCGTCTGGCTGCATGGCCTGGCCGCCGATCAACTGGGCTGGGGCCTGCTGGCCGAGGACCTGCCTGGCGCCTTGCCGGCTGCTCTGGCATCGCTGGCGCGGCTGACCGACTATCGGATGGAATGATTTATGGCTGATGTGATTGCGCTGGTTTTTGATTTTGACGATACGCTGGCGCCGGACAGTACGTCGGGTTTTCTGCAGGAAATGGGGGTGGACGTCGCCGCCTTCTGGAAAGACCAGGTGGGGCCTTTGCTCAGCCAGCAGGATTGGGACCCGGTGCCCGCCTATCTGTACCGCATGCTGGCGCTCTCGCGTACCGGCCCGCACGGTCGCATCACCCGAGAACGCCTGCAGGATTGGGGCCGTCGCCTGCCGCTGCACGAAGGCGTGGAAACACTGTTCGATCGCTTGCGCACCCGGCTGCATCAGGCGCACCCTACGGTGCAGCTGGAATGCTATCTGATTTCCAGCGGCATCGGCGATGTGCTGCGCAGTACGCGGATCGCCGAGCAGTTCACGGATATCTGGGCGTCGGAATTTCATTATGACGCGGACGGCGCCATCGATTTTCCGCGCCGTATCGTCAGCTTCACGGACAAGACCCGCTATCTGTTCCACATTCAAAAGGGCATGATCGGGCCGGAATCACGCAACAAACCCTTTGAAGTCAATCGCAAGGTCGACGCGGACAAGTTGCGCGTGCCTTTCGATCAGATGATCTTCGTGGGCGACGGCTATACGGATATTCCGTGTTTTTCCCTGATTCGCCGTTCGGGCGGGGTGGCGTTCGGCGTCTGGGACCCGCGCCACAAGGAAAAGCGCAGCCGTGCCTGGGGGTTTATCGAAGACGGGCGGGTCTCCAATCTGAACCAGGCGCGTTTCGGTGAAGACGCAGAACTGTATCAATGGCTGGAAGCCGCCGTCGAAAGCCTGGCGTCCAAGATCGTCCTCAAGGCGCGTACCTATCGTGGGTAAACACGCTGCTTGTCCCCCCGGGCTGAATGTTTTGTCCGCAGAAACCGCCCAGGCGGGCGGGGATGGTCCTGTGCTGGATGAGGTCGCCGCCATGTCGCTGGCCCTGGGGCAGGCGCGTCTGGCCGCCGGTCTGGGCGAGGTTCCGGTCGGCGCCGTGGTGTTGGATGCCGCCGGTCGCCTGCTGGCAACGGGACACAACCGCACGATTCTGGACCGCGACCCGACGGCGCATGCCGAGATTGTCGCCTTGCGGGCCGCCGCCCGTCGCCTGGATAATTACCGTTTGTCCGGTGCGCGTCTTTTTGTGACGCTGGAACCTTGCGCCATGTGTCTGGGCGCCATGTTTCATGCGCGGTTGGCGGAAATCGTCTACGGCGCTCCGGATCCCAAGACAGGTGCGTGCGGCGGTGTAGTGGACCTGACCCTGCAGCCGCGCCTGAACCATCATGCTGCCGTGCGCGGCGGCGTGTGCGCCGATCCCTGCGGCGAACTGCTGCGCACTTTTTTCCGCGCCCGGCGGCTGGCTGCCCGACACGCACGCCAGGGCGACGGTCCGGTATCCGATTCCGATCATCAGGATTCATCTCTCATGCACAAAAACGCTTCCACATCCGCTGATCACACCGCACATACCCATTGGGCCTGCCCAGACGGCGAGGCCCATGCGCATCAGCATCATCATGAAGCGCCATCCGGCATCTATCTGATTTCTCCGTCCGGCGCCGTGCCGGACCCTGCCGTGCTGGACCTGTCGGTTCAGCGCTTGAAAGCCATGGGCTATCGGGTCACGGTCGATCGTACCGCCTGCGCCGTGCATGAGCGGTTCGCCGGCACCGACAAGCAGCGTCTGGCCGGCATCCAGCGCGCTTTGAAGCAGAAGCATCCCGTGGTCATGGCGACGCGCGGCGGATACGGCTTGAACCGTCTGCTGCCCTTTATCGATTGGCAGGCGGTGGCCGACAGCGGCAAGACCTTTATCGGTCAGAGCGATTTCACTGCATTCAACCTGGCGCTGTTGGCGCAGACCGGCGCGGTCAGCCTGGCAGGACCCACTGCGCTATATGACTTCGGCGCTAAAAAGGTCGATGACCTCACGCAGGCCCTGTTCCAGGAAACCTTGTCCGGCGAACTGGAAATCCTCAGCTTCGAATCCCCTGGCTCAGACCCGGTCGATGCCCGGGGTGTGTTGTGGGGCGGCAATCTGGCGATGGTGGCGTCCCTGGTCGGCACGCCTTATCTGCCCGACGTTCCGGGCGGCATCCTGTTTCTGGAAGATATTGCCGAACATCCCTTTCGCATCGAACGCATGCTGACCCAGCTATGGCATGCTGGCGTACTGGCCAAGCAGCATGCCATTGTGCTGGGGCATTTCACCGACTATCGCCTGGCGCCGCACGACAATGGCTACGACCTGGCATCCGTGGTGACGTGGCTGCGCCAGACGGTCAAGGTCCCGGTCGTCACCGGTCTGCCGTACGGGCATGTGAAGGTCAAAGCCACCTTGCCGGTCGGCGCGCGCGTCGGCATCGCTACCGAAGACGGCATGGCGCATCTGGTGCTGCAAGAACACGAGCACTGATCATCGCCAGGGCACGCCTCAGCGTCCGATGCCGTGACCGTATACCAGCCGGCCGCCTAGCCACCCGCCGATGGCCAAGGCAATGAACCCGGTGGCGTCCAGCAGCAGCGCCAGCCACCCGGGCGCCAGGGCTTGCAACTGATCCAGCCCTGTCAGCAGGCGGGCGGTGAACAGGATGAAGGCAGTCAGCATGATCCCCATATGCCAATAGGTGTCGCGCAGTGCAGGACCATCCGGTATGCGGGATAGTTCCATCAGGCCAGCCATCATGGCGGCCAGCGCCATGGTGCAGCCGATGGCCAGCAGGATGGCCGACCAGCGCCAGGCGGCCTCGCCCACCCACGGGCTGGCAAAGTCGCTGACGACGGCCAGCGACCAACAGGCGATGGGGAAGTGGACCAGAGCGGGGTGCAGAGGGTGGCGCATGATGTCACAGAACCAGACTGAGCAAGGTCAGAAAGCCGATGATGGCCAGCCCGGCATGCAGGACGACGACGGCTTTCGGCGGCAGGCGTTTACGCAGATGGAAGGACGCCAGAAAGAATCCGCCCAGGGCTGCGATCAGCAAAATGATGAAGCCCACGAGGATCTGCTGAGCGGCATTGCCTTGCACCAGGATGACGATCAGCAGGATCAGGCCGATGGCGCCCAGCAGGGCATGCAGCGCCGATAGCGCCCAGGGAGCGAATTTGTTGCGCAGCACATGGGCTGCAAGCACCAGGCCGCCAATGGCGGCAATGGCGAAAATCAATAGGGCGGTAGTCAGCATTTGATGAGTCTCCTGGATAAACATTCGCGGGGCGGTGCGGCGCCTGGCGCCGCATCCTCGTCCAATAGATGCAGGATGGACTCGAAACGTTTCAAGGCCCCTGTCGTTGGTGCAGTTCACGGCGGGGCTTGTAGAATCGTGACATAAACGAGCGCGAGGGGAGACTCCAATGGCATTGAAGGACTATCTGGGTGAGCAGCTGCTGGGCGTGTTGGCGTCCTACCAGCACCAGGGCATCGTGCACCACGTCGGCGTGGTCTATCCCCGTGCGAATAATGAGCTGCGCGTGTTCATTCCCAAAGGCCACGCGCTGGCGGTCGGGTCGCTGGTGACCTTGCATCTGGACAATCGCACCGGCGTAGACGAACTGGACGCCGAACTGCGCGTGTATCGCACGTCCTATAAGGGCCGCGTGCTGGGGGTGGATGAAAGCTGGGTGACGCTGCAGCCGGTTGAATACATGCTGATTCATGGCTTGCGGGTCGTCGAGCAGTTCCGGGAGCCAGGCTACGATTTTCCGGCCGATGAACGGACTGCATCCCGTTTGCCCGTCACGCCTTTGCAGCGGCTGGGTCCGATTCAGGAAAAAGAGCATCACAACAAAGTCGGTATTCTGACCACGCTGGCTGTCGATCAGCCCCATACGACCGTGCTGGCTTTCTTGAATACCGAAGCCGACGATGTATTTCTGGTTTCCGTGCCGGGTACGTTCAAGCAGATGCAGCTGGAACGAGATCCGCATTGCTTTTTTATTATTGATGAGCGCGCCAAATTTACGTTCGAGCAGGCGATCGATTGGAATTACACCATTTTGGAAGCGCAAGCCCATCGGGTGCCTCCGTCTCTGCCCTTGTACGAGCAGGTTCGGACGGCTTTTGTGCTCAAGAATCCCTGGGAAGCCGGTTTTTTCCGGATGGACGGCCTGGAGATGGTGCATCTGCAGTGCCAGTCGATGGTCTTTGCGGGCGAGCCCCGGCCTGTCGCTCCACTGTTAGAATAGCAGGTTATTTTGACTTCAATTTTCCAATCCAGCCACCGTGATATCCACCAATAACCTCACCATCCAGTTCGGCAGCAAGCCCCTGTTCGAGAACGTCAGCGTCAAGTTCGGCGACGGCAACCGCTATGGCCTGATCGGCGCCAACGGTTCGGGCAAGTCCACCCTGATGAAGATCATCGGCGGCGATCTGGAGTCGTCCTCCGGCAATGTGGCCCTGGATCCGGGCGTGCGTCTGGGCAAGCTGCGCCAGGACCAGTTCGCTTTTGAAACGCTGCGGGTGCTGGATGTCGTCATGATGGGGCACGCGGAAATGTGGCAGGCCATGACAGAGCGCGATGCCATCTACGCCAATCTGGAAGCGTCCGAAGACGATTACATGCGCGCCGCCGAACTGGAAGGAAAATTCGCCGAATACGACGGCTATACCGCTGAAGCGCGCGCCGGGGAACTGCTGCTGGGCCTGGAAATCCCCGTCGAACAACACCAGCTGGCCATGAGCGAGATCGCGCCGGGCTGGAAACTGCGCGTCTTGCTGGCGCAGGCCCTGTTTTCGAATCCGGATGTCCTGCTGCTGGACGAGCCCACCAACAACCTGGACATCAATACCATCCGGTGGCTGGAAAACGTGCTGAACGGTTACGACAGCACCATGATCATCATCAGCCACGACCGTCACTTTCTGAATCAGGTCTGCACCCATATGGCGGACCTGGATTATGGCGAATTGCGCGTTTATCCCGGCAATTACGACGACTACATGCTGGCCTCCACCCAGGCGCGTGAACGCCAGGTAGCCGCCAACGCCCGCGCTAAAGAACGCGTCACGGAACTGCAGGATTTCGTGCGCCGCTTCGCCGCCAACAAGTCCAAGTCCCGCCAGGCCACGTCCCGCCTGAAGCAGATCGACCGCATCAAGGCCGATACCGTGCAGGTCAAACCTTCGTCGCGTCAGAACCCCTATATCCGCTTCGAGGTCAACAAGGTCCTGCACCGCCAGGCGGCGCACATCGAAGAATTATCCAAATCCTATGACCGGCCCATCATCAAGGGCCTGAACACCATGATCGAGGCGGGTCAGAAGGTCGCCATCATCGGCGCCAACGGGGTGGGGAAAACCACGCTGCTGCGCCTGTTGGCGGGCAATCTGGCGCCGGACGAGGGCCATGCGCGCTGGTCGGAAAATGCGGATATCGGCTATATGGCGCAAGACGTCTCCGATCAGTTCGATTCCGACCGAGATCTGTTCGACTGGATGACCGATTACCGCCAGGCTGGCGACGAGGATCAGTCCATTCGTTCCGTGCTGGGCCGCCTGCTGTTTTCGGGCGACGAGATCACCAAGGCTGTCCGGGTACTGTCCGGGGGTGAAAAGAACCGCATGAGCTTCGGCCGCCTGATGCTGGGACGGCACAACGTCATGCTGATGGACGAGCCGACCAATCACCTGGATATGGAGTCCATCGAATCGCTGCAGTACGCCCTGGAACAGTATCCGGGCACGCTGGTATTCGTGTCGCATGACCGGCAGTTCGTGTCCGGTGTCGCGACCCGCGTGATCGAGATCCTGCCCGACGGGCGCCTGAACGACTACCCCGGCACCTACGAGGAATACCTGGCCTCGCAGGGCATCGAGGTCTGATTCATCGGGCGCCGATGTCCTACACGTTGACCGGCCCGGCCCGTCACGAGGTCGACATCCGTAAAAGCCGGTTTCTGGCGCTGGCTGCACCCATTGATTCTCCGCAGTCGGCCCAGGCCTTTCTAGAGGCGCAGCGGGATCCCCAGGCCACGCATAATTGCTGGGCCTGGCAGGTCGGGGATCAATACCGCTTCAGCGATGATGGCGAACCCGGCGGCACGGCCGGGCGTCCCATCCTGCAGGCCATTCAGTCTCAGGATTGTGACCGTGTTGCGGTGCTGCTCATCCGCTGGTTCGGTGGCGTCAAGCTGGGTACCGGCGGGCTGGCGCGAGCCTATGGCGGCACAGCCGCCGAATGTCTGCGCTTGGCAGAAAAAACAGAGTTGCGCGAAGAGTGCCGTGTGCGCTGCAGCTGCCTTTATCCCGATATGGATCGTATCCAGGCCCGATTGTTGGCGGCTGGCGCACGCATCGAAGAGGCGCGGTTCGACGCCCATGGCGTCGTCTGGGATCTGGTGATGGCGCTGGCCGACGCGGCTGAGCTTGAAACGCTGTACGTCGATCAGACCCGAGGGCAGGGGGATTGGCGCGTCTTGACGGACTAGAGCGCAGTCACACGCATCACCCCAGGGCGGACAGCGCCTGTCGCCAGGCCACCAGCGCCAGCAGCGTTGCCAGCAGGACCGGCGGGGTGATCAGCAGTCCGATTTTCATGTATTGCCCCCAACTGATCCGATAGCCCTTCTGGGCCAGCACGTGCAGCCACAGCAGGGTGGCCAGGCTGCCGATGGGGGTGAATTTCGGTCCCAGATCGTTGCCGATCACATTGGCGTAGACCATCAGTTCCTGGGTGACTGCGGGGACGTGGGCCTGCTCGATGGCCAGAGCGCCCAGCAGCGTCGAGGGCAGATTGTTCATCACCGAGGCGATCAGCGCCGACAGAAAACCAGCGCCGATCGTGGCGACGAAATCCCCCTGCAGCGCCAGCCATTGCAACGCCCGGGCGCCGGTTTCGGTCAAGCCGGCCTTGCCCAGGCCGTAGACCACCAGATACATGCCGATGGAAAACAGCACGATCTGCCAGGGCGCATGGCGCAGTGTCTCCGTCACCGGGATGACGGCGCCGCGACCCGCCCGCCACCAACGTCCGGCCATCGCCGTCAGCAGCAGGGCGGCGGTGCCGGTCACCAGCGAGACCGGGACGCCGAAGGGGGCCGTCACGAAGTAGGCCAGCAGCAGTACGGCCAGCAGCGGAAAGGCGGCGCGAAAGACCCCGGCGTCGCGGATTGCGGATGCCGGGTTCTGCAGTCCGGCGAGGGGGTACTGTGCGGGGATGTGCCGGCGAAACGCCAGCCATAGGACGATCAGGGTCGCGGCCAGAGACACCAGATTGACCGGGACCATGACCAGCGCGTAGCGGCCGAATCCGATCTGAAAATAGTTCGCGCTGACGATATTGACCAGATTGGAAATGATCAGCGGCAGGCTGGTGGTGTCGGCCACGAAGCCGGTAGCGATAATAAAAGCCAGCGTGGTCTTCGCCGGGAAATTCAGGCGTGCCAGGATGGCGATCATGATGGGGGTCAGCAGCAGCGCTGCGCCGTCGTTGGCGAAAAAGGCCGACATGGCCGCCCCCAGCACTACGATCAGTGCGAATAGCCGGTGTCCGCATCCCTTGCCCCAGCGGGCCACGTGCAGCGCCGCCCAGGAAAAAAACCCCGCCTCGTCCAGGATCAGCGAAATGATGATCAGGGCGACGAACGTGAACGTCGCATCCCAGACGATATGCCAGACGGTGGCGATGTCTGTCCAGTGCACGACGCCCGTCAGCAGGGCGACGCCGGCGCCGGCCAGGGCGCTCCAGCCGATGCCCAGGCCACGGGGCTGCCAGATCACCAGCGTCAGGGTGACGGCGAATATTGCAAATGCCAACATAGGGGATTCTAGGTTCAGTCCGCCTGGGAATGAGTGCTCATCAGGCCGCCGGGGCGACGGCGGCCCCCTGGATGCCGTGGCGGGCCAAGGCCTCGGCGACGAACCCGGATGCTTTGGCGTCCTCTAGGAAGTCCGTCAGGAAGGCTGCCTGCCGGGCATCGCGGCTGCGCGACACGCCCATGGCCTGGCGGATCAGCATGAAATGGCCGTCCAGCAGGCGCAGACCACCGAATTCCTGGGCGCCGGCCTCCAGTTGCTGGCGCACGCCTGCGGCGACGTCGGCCCCGGTTTCCAGGAAGGCGCCCACCACCGCAGGCGAGGTGGGTGCGCGGGTGATGGTGGCGTGTTTCAGTTCGCGTGACAGGAACAGGTCGTAGGCGCTGGCTTTGCCCACGACAACGGTGCGGCCTGGGTGATCTACCTGGGCGTTCTCCGTCAGCGGGGAATCCTGGCGCACCAGGTAGCTGCCCTCGATCAGCACGTACGGGGTGGTGAAGGCGATTTGCTCTCCGCGTTTCGGATCGATGGCGAAAAAGCCGAAGTCCGCCTCGCCGCCCGTGACGCCTTCCACGGATTTGCCTGCCGTGTCGTAGATGACTTGTTGCAGTGTCAGCCCCAGCAGGCCGGCCAGGCGCTGCGCCAGATCGATGGAGACGCCCTGCGCCTGTCCGGTGGCCGGGTTCAGGTTCGCGAGTATCGGGTTGCCGATGTTGATGGCTGCACGCAGGACCCCGGTGGGCGCCAGTTCGCGAGCATCGATGCGGGACGTATCCATGTGAATTTCCTCTCTGATCGAAGTCTGGACTGTAAGGGAAGAGGGGGAGGGCAGGCAAGCGTCTGATCGCTTGGACTGGAATAGGCTGCAGGGTACTGGCGTATTGCACTGATTGCCCTGCGTCGCTTTCCTTTACACTGCCCTTTTTAGCCTATTGATAGGAAGAGGTTCTCATGGGCCCCAGTCAGAATATCGTGGATGACCGTGCCAGCCTGACCGGCACCAACCGGTTCGAACTTTTGCTCTTTCGTCTGGGGGCCAATACGGAATCCGGCCAGTCCGAACTGTACGGCATTAACGTGCTCAAGGTACGTGAGATCGTCACGATGCCGACCGTGACCGCCGTCGCGGGGGCGCCGAAATACTCTCTGGGCGTGGTCCAGCTGCGTGATCAGGTGATCCCGGTATTCGATCTGCCCGCCATCGTGGGCTGCAAGCTGCCCACGGCGCCGACCTTGATGCTGGTCACCGAATTCGGTCGTACGACCCAGGCGTTTACCGTGGAATCGGTCGACGATATCGTGCGCCTGGATTGGAATGACGTGATTTCCGCAGAATCCAGCGGCACGTCTCAAAGCCTGGTCAGCAGCATGGCGCGGCTGGACGACTCCGCCGACAATACCCGTTTGGCTCAGGTGCTGGATGTCGAAGCCATCCTGCAGATGGTCACGCCGGAAAAGGACCGCCATCAGGTGGATGCCAAAGACGTCGGCGACAAGATCACCCTGCGACCTGGCTCGGTCGTGCTGGCAGCGGATGACTCCTTTGTGGCGCGCTCCTTGCTGGAGCAAGCACTGAAGGCCATGCAGTTGCCCTATGAAATGGTCAAATCAGGGCGCGAGGCCTGGGATCGCCTGAATGTCCTGAAAGCCGCCGCCGAGGCCGAGGGCAAAACCATTCTGGACAAGGTCAGTCTGATGCTGACCGACCTGGAAATGCCTGAAATGGACGGCTTTACCCTGACCCGCAACATCAAGCAGGACACCCGCCTGCGGGTCTTGCCGGTGGTGATTCACTCCTCTCTGTCGGGTTCGGCCAACGAGGATCACGTGCGCAGCGTCGGTGCGGATGGCTATGTGGCGAAATTCTCCGCCGAAGAACTGGCCGCGACCTTGCGCAAGGTGCTGACGCGCTAGCCGTCTCGGTCTGACGCGGACAGGTCGCCGCATCGCTTCGCCTCTGCGGCCCATCCTTGATGGGCCGTTTTGCTGGGCGCCATCGTTCGGTCCGGCGGGGCGGGTGTGTCTGGAATCTGCGGAGTGCGCTACTATGCCTTTTGGCTTATATGCTGCGATGCAGCACCCATCACGGAGACATCATCATGCAGGATATCGTTATCGTACAAGCGTGCCGCACGGCGGTTGGGGACTTCGGCGGAGGGCTGAAAGATACGGCTCCTTGCGAGCTGGGCACGCTGGTGGTGCGCGAGGTGCTGAACCGTGCAGGCGTGGACGCAGCGGATGTCGGTCATGTGGTGTTCGGCCACGTCATCAATACCGAGCCGCGTGATATGTATCTGTCGCGGGTCGCAACCATCAATGCGGGTATTCCGCAGGCGACGCCGGCGTTCAATGTCAACCGCCTGTGCGGGTCCGGGCTGCAGGCCATCGTATCCGCCGCGCAGGTGCTGATGCTGGGCGACGCGGAGGTCGCCATCGGCGCCGGAGCCGAAAGCATGAGCCGCGCCCCCTATGTGGCCACGGGTCAGCGTTGGGGATCGCGCATGGGGGATTCGCGTCTGGTGGACATGATGACCGGCGCCTTGTCCTGCCCGTTCGAAAAATACCACATGGGGGTAACGGCGGAAAACGTGGCCCAGAAATACGGCATCAGCCGCGAGGATCAGGATGCGCTGGCGCTGGAATCCCACCGCCGCGCAGCACACGCCATCGAACAGGGCTACTTCAAATCCCAGATCGTCCCCGTGGTGCAAAAGACCCGCAAGGGCGAAGTCGTCTTTGATCAGGACGAGCACGTGCGTTTTGATGCGACGCCCGACAGTTTCAATAAATTGAGGCCTGTTTTCGCCAAGGAAAACGGTACGGTCACGGCCGGCAATGCGTCCGGCCTGAATGACGGGGCTGCTGCGGTTCTGTTGATGACGGCCGGCGCCGCCCGCGCGCGCGGGCTCACGCCCATGGCGCGGCTGGTATCTTACGGTCATGCTGGCGTCGATCCCCAGTACATGGGCATCGGGCCGGTGCCGGCCACTCGTCAGGCCTTGCAGCGGGCAGGCCTGAGCTTGGACCAGATCGACGTGATCGAAGCCAACGAGGCCTTTGCCGCCCAGGCCTGCGCGGTTTCCCGCGAGCTGGGCTTTGACCCTGCCAAGGTCAATCCCAACGGCAGCGGCATCAGCCTGGGTCATCCCATCGGCGCCACCGGCGCCCTGATCACGGTCAAGGCTTTGCACGAGCTGGAGCGCGTTCAGGGCCGCCATGCCCTGGTCACGATGTGCATCGGCGGCGGGCAGGGGATTGCCGCTATTTTCGAACGACTGTAATTTTTTCCATGGCTCGACTCCGTCATACTGCGGCAGCGCGACAGGCTGCCATCGATGCCGATCTGCCCACCCTGTCCGAGCAGGACGGGGTGCGCTATCTGCACTTCAATTCCGAATGGGTGCAGGGCGCCATGCGGGTGTCCAAACCGTCCGAACTGGTGCTGGCGTACACGCAGCAGATGATGGCCTGGCTGTTGTTCGTGCAACCAGGCGGACGCGATCATCTGGGGGTCATGGGTTTGGGGGCGGGGTCCCTGCTGCGTTTCACCTTGCGCCATACCCGTTCCCAGGTGGAAACCGTCGAGCGCAATCCCGGTGTGACCGCCATGTGCCAGGCCTTCTTTCGCTTGCCGGGCAGCGAGCGGTCCGTGCTCGATCATGCCGATGCCCGTGATTGGGCCGCCGAACCGCAGCGGGCAGGGCGTTATCGCGCCCTGATGGTGGATCTGTACGACAGCCAGGCCCAGGGGCCGGTCTGCGACGAGGCATCTTTTTACCGGGATTGCTACCGGATACTGGACGAACCCGGCGTCATGGCGGTCAATCTGTTCGGTCACCATGACAGCTTCGAGCGCAATCTGCAGCGTATCCGCGACGCATTCAATGGCCGTGTCCTTTGCCTGCCGGAAATCGACGAGGGCAATACGGTGGCGCTGGCCTTCAAAGGCCATGCCCTGGAGGGCTCGGCCGGCGCCTTGCTGGACAGGGCTGCGCTGCTGGAATCCCGCACCGGGCTGCCGGCCCAGCGCTGGGCAAGATCGTTGCTGGCCTTGATGTGAGTCCGCGCGGACCGGCCGGTGGCATCCGGCAGGCGCAGCACCGTCAAAAGCAGTATTTCATCGGCATTTGACAGTGTCCTGAATCCCCCCTAAAATCTCGTTCTTTCTTCAGGCGGTTAGCTCAGTTGGTTAGAGCGCTACGTTGACATCGTAGAGGTCGCTGGTTCGAATCCAGTACTGCCTACCAGAATCCGCAAAAGCCGCCGTCATCCATCAGGTGACGGCGGCTTTTGTCTTGTTTGCAACAATTATCAGAAATCAGCCTTGCGGCAGGCCCGCAAACGTAGGCAGGCTGCGCGGTGAAATTGATTGTTGACGGTCCGATTGCTAAACTGTAGGCATATCCCTCCTGCATGGCTAATCTAGACTTTTACCGACGCGGCGCAGGCCGCGTTTTGTATTTTCAGGACACACATTCATGGTTTGCATCACCTTGCCAGACGGCTCACAGCGTGAGTTCGATCATCCCGTTTCCGTGCTCGACGTCGCGCGGTCTATCGGGACCGGGTTGGGCAAGGCCGCCCTGGGGGGCAAGATCACCGTCGATGGGCAGCCCGCCCGGCTGGTGGATGCCAGTCATGTCATTGATCAGGATGCGGCGCTCAGCATCATTACCGACAAGGACCCCGATGGTCTGGATCTGATCCGGCATTCCACGGCGCATCTGCTGGCTTACGCCGTGAAATCGCTGTTTCCCGATGCCCAGGTCACGATCGGTCCCGTGATCGACAACGGCTTTTATTACGATTTTTCGTATAAACGGCCTTTCACTCCTGAAGACCTGCAGGCTATTGAACAGAAAATGGCCGAATTGGCCAAACGGGATGAAACCGTCGTCCGCGAAGAATGGGACCGCGACGAGGCCGTCAAATTCTTTCATGGCATCGGTGAAGCCTATAAGGCCGAAATCATCGCGTCCATTCCCAGCAACGAAAAAATCAGCCTGTATCGCGAGGGCAATTTCATCGACCTGTGCCGCGGGCCGCACGTGCCGTCCACTGGCCGCCTGAAAGTCTTCAAACTGATGAAGGTCGCGGGCGCCTACTGGCGCGGTGATAGCAAAAATGAAATGCTGCAGCGCATTTACGGCACCGCCTGGGCGCGCCAAGCCGATCAGGATGCCTACCTGCACATGCTGGAACAGGCTGAACTGCGCGATCATCGCCGCATCGGCCGTGAACTGGACCTGTTTCATTTCCAGGACGAAGCTCCCGGCCTGATTTTCTGGCACCCCAAAGGCTGGACCCTCTGGCAGCAGGTCGAACAATACATGCGCCGGATATATCAGGACAACGGCTACCAGGAAGTCAAAGCTCCGCAGATTCTGGACTTGTCTCTCTGGAAGAAAACCGGTCACTGGGACAACTACCAGGAAAATATGTTCACGACGGAATCCGAAAACCGCGTGTATGGCCTGAAGCCCATGAATTGCCCCGGTCACGTGCAGATCTTCAATGCCGGCTTGCATTCCTATCGCGAATTGCCGCTGCGCTACGGCGAATTCGGCCAGTGCCACCGCAACGAGCCCTCTGGCTCTCTGCATGGCATGATGCGGGTGCGCGGCTTTACCCAGGATGACGGCCACATCTTCTGCACCGAAGACCAGCTGCAGGAAGAATGCGCGGCCTTCACCCGCTTGCTGCAAAAGGTCTATGCCGATTTCGGCTTTACCGAGATCCTGTACAAGGTCGCCACGCGTCCTGAAAAGCGCATCGGCGCCGATGACGTGTGGGATAAGGCCGAAAAGGCTTTGATGGACAGCCTGGACCTGTCGCATTGCACCTACGAAGTCTCCGAAGGCGAGGGCGCTTTTTACGGTCCCAAGATCGAATACACCCTGAAGGACGCCATTGGCCGCCATTGGCAGTGCGGCACGATTCAGGTGGATTTTTCCATGCCGGTGCGTTTAGGCGCAGAATACGTGGATGCACAGGATCAACGTCGTCCGCCCGTCATGCTGCATCGCGCCATCCTGGGATCACTGGAGCGTTTCATCGGCATGCTGATTGAAAATCATGCCGGCGCCTTGCCCGCCTGGCTGGCGCCGCAGCACGCCGTGGTCTGCTGTATTTCCGACAGTTCAGCAGACTATGCGGATCAGGTCTCTAAAACTCTTGTTAAACAAGGGTTTAGGGTTTCGTCCGATTTGCGCGGCGAAAAGATCACCCGTAAAATCCGCGAACACAGTTTGCAGAAAATTCCGTATATTCTGGTCGTAGGCGATAAGGAACGCGAATCCGGCGCCGTGGCCGTGCGAGGGCGTGGGAAACTGGATCTGGGCGTCATGCCGGTCGCTGATTTCTCCGCCCGCCTGCAGCAGGAAATCGAAACCCGTTATCAGGGGGGCGATTCAGGCCAGGCCTGAAGCCTTCATTCTTTCAATTCACAGGAGTCCTAGACATCGCAACCGAAAAGAAACACCGTATCAACGGTGAAATCCGTATCCATGAAGTCCGCCTGCTGGGCGTAGAAGGCGAACAGTTGGGCATCGTGCGCACTGCCGACGCCTTGGTCCTCGCCGAGCAGAACGACGTCGATCTGGTCGAGATCTCGCCGACGGCTGATCCCCCGGTGTGCCGACTGATGGATTACGGCAAATTCAAGTATCAGGAACAAAAACGCCAGGCCGAAGCCCGCGCCCGCCAGAAGATCATCCAGGTCAAGGAAGTCAAGTTCCGCCCGGGCACCGACGAAGGCGACTATCAGGTGAAACTGCGCAATCTGCGCCGCTTCATCGAAGACGGCGACAAGGCCAAGGTCACGCTGCGTTTCCGCGGCCGCGAAATGGCCCACCAGGAACTCGGCATGCGTGTGCTCGAGCGGGTGCGTGATGATCTGGGCGACCTGATTCAGGTCGAAGCGATGCCCAAACTGGAAGGCCGGCAGATGGTCATGGTGTTGGCGCCGCGCCGGAAAGCCGGCAAACAGGGCGATGCCGCCTGATCACGGTTCCTGATCGATAGCGCCTGTCCGGGCGGGTCGATCGTCATTGGATGGGTTCTTTCATGCATGTCCTGTTTGTCATCGATCCGCTGCCCGGCCTGAAGGCCTGGAAGGACTCGTCGGTCGCCATCATGCGCAGCCTGGCTGCGCGTGGTCATCTGTTCAGTTTCGCCTTGATGGGCGACCTGTACATCGACCAGGGGCGGGTGCGGGTGGCCGCGACCGCCATGCAGTTGCGGGCGGATGCCGATTGGCTCGGACACGATTGGTGGACTCAGGACGCCGGTGCACAGGAATGTGATCTGGCGGATTTTGACGCTGTCCTGATGCGCAAGGATCCGCCCTTCGATATGGAATACGTCTACGCCACGCATCTGTTCGACTATGCGGCGGCGCAGGGCGCCAAGATCTTCAATGCCGGGTCGGCCATCCGCAATCACCCGGAAAAGCTGGCCATTACGGAATTCGCCCACTACACGGCGCCAACCTTGGTCAGTCGTGACATGGGCCGCTTGCGGGCTTTTCATGCACAGCATAGCGACGTGATCGTCAAGCCGCTGGACGGGATGGGCGGCAGCGGTATTTTCCGTCTGCGCCCGGAAGAACCCAATCTGGGGGCCATCCTGGAATCCCTCACCGATCTGGGGTCGCGCACCATCATGGCGCAGCGCTACATCCCCGAGATCGTGCAGGGGGACAAGCGCATCCTCATCATCGGCGGGGAACCCGTTCCGTTTGCGCTGGCGCGGATTCCGCTGCAAGGGGAAACCCGCGGCAACCTGGCCGCCGGCGGTCGCGGGCTTGCCCAGCCGCTGTCAGCGCGTGACCAGGAACTGGCCCAGGCGGTCGGTGATCATCTGGCGGGGCGCGGTCTGCTGCTGATCGGCCTGGACGTCATCGGCGACTACATCACCGAAATCAACGTCACCAGCCCGACCTGTTTTGTGGAAATCACGGAACAGTCCGGCTTTGATGTCGCCGGCCGCTTTGTCGATGCGCTGCAGCAGGCTGTGGAAACATCATGAAAACCCGGCTGGCCCTGGTGATGCACCAGCCCCTGGGTTCGGCGTTTCGCGCCTGCGCCCAGCATGTGCTGGGCCGGGTGCCCGATCTGCAGGTGTTCGACGTCGTGCCCGATGCGCCGCCGCAAGAACAGACAGACCGGGTGCTGGACTGGGTGCATGCCGGTCCGATCGATGAACCCGTCCTGATGCTGTGTGATCTGTATGGCGCCACACCGTTCAATATCGCCGCGCAGGCGCTACGCCAGGCGCTCGAAGAAGGCTATATCATTCATCTGTTGACCGGCACCAACGCCTGCATGGTCCTCAAGGCCTTGACCGATCAGCAGGAAAACCCGGAATCTCTCAGTGAACGCGTGCGACAGGGGGCGCTGCGCGGGATCGTCAACGCGGATCCCCCCTCCGACTGCTGCTAGGAGTTTTGTCCATGCCCATGATCGACCTGGTGATTTCGAACAAGCTTGGCCTGCATGCGCGCGCAGCAGCAAAACTGACCCAGCTGGCGGGTCGCTTCAAAAGCGATGTCTTCATTTCCCGGGGCGCTCAGCGCGTCAATGCAAAAAGCATCATGGGCGTCATGATGCTGGCGGCGGGCTTGGGGGTGACGGTCAAGATCGAGGCGCTGGGCGTCGACGAGGATCAGGCCTTGGGCGATATTCGCGCCCTGTTCGAAGGCAAATTCGGGGAAGCCGAATGACGCTGGCCGTCGCTGGCAGTGCCTCGGCTGGGGCGCCATGAGCGCATCCGATGCGGCTGCCTCTCCAGCCTTGAATTCCACCCTGTGCCTGGTGGGGCAGGGGGTCGTGCGCGGGTATGCGATCGGCCGGGCGGTTGTCATGAGCGCAGCGGCGCTGGAAGTCGCGCACTATCGGATTGCCGACGAGGATGTCGCTGCTGAACGGCAGCGCCTGTGCCAGGCGGTCGAAGCCGCCGCGCAGGATCTGCACCAGATGGTCGAGACCTTGCCTGACGATGCGCCGCGCGAACTAGGCGTGCTGTTGTCGGTTCATGCCATGCTGCTGCAGGACCCCATGCTGGTGCAGTCAGTCTGTCAACTGATCGAAGAACGTCAGGTCAATGCTGAATGGGCGCTGACGACCCAGGGCCAGACGCTGGCCGAACAATTCGCGCTCATGGAAGACGCCTATTTGCGCGAACGCAGCGCTGATGTGCGTCAGGTGATCGAACGGGTCTTGCGGGTGCTGTCGGGTTCGGCCCAGTGGCTGCCCAATCTGGACGAGGTGGATACCGAGGGCAGCCTGATCGTGGTGGCGCGCGATATTTCTCCTGCCGACATGATGCGCCTGCGCGGCGGAAAATTCGGAGCCTTCCTGACGGATCTGGGCGGGGCGACGTCTCATACCGCCATCGTGGCGCGCAGCATGAACGTGCCTGCCGTGGTCGGCATGGGCC
Organism: Castellaniella sp.; assembly: GCF_034675905.1. Lineage (GTDB taxonomy): Bacteria > Pseudomonadota > Gammaproteobacteria > Burkholderiales > Burkholderiaceae_B > Castellaniella. Next base: position 114,943 of record NZ_JAUCCV010000005.1, read on the forward strand.
TGGTGCGCGCGCTGGTGCGCGATGGCGATCTGCTGATCGTCGATGGCATCAATGGCGTGGTGCTGGTCAATCCTTCGCTCGCCATCCTGCGGGAATACCAAGACCGGCAGGCGGCGTTCCTGCGCGAACGCGACGAACTCAAATCCCTGCGTTTTGCACCTGCCATGACGCTGGACGGCATCCAGATTCGCATGGAAGCCAACATCGAATTGCCGGAAGAGGCCGCCGACGCCCTGACGGCCGGCGCCGAGGGTATCGGCCTGTTCCGCAGCGAATTCCTGTTCATGGGGCGGGCCGAATTACCTGGCGAGGACGAGCAATACGAAGCCTATGCCGCCGTCGTGCGCACCATGGCCGGGCGGCCGGTCACGATCCGTACGCTGGACATCGGGGCGGACAAGACCCTGGATGGCGAAGCCACGGTGGCGACCAATCCGGCGCTGGGCTTGCGGGCCATCCGCTATTGCCTGGCCAATCCGGAATTATTCAATACGCAGCTGCGGGCCTTGCTGCGCGCGGCCGCGCATGGCCCTCTCAGGATATTGGTGCCGATGGTGTCGCACATGCACGAAGTCGTGGCGACGCGCCGGGCATTGGCGCGGGCGGCCGAAGAATTGCGCGATGCCGGCGTGGCTCATGAAACCCGGGTGCAGTTGGGGGCGATGGTGGAAATTCCGGCCATGGCGATCGCCATCGAGCCCTTTGCCGAAACCCTGGATTTCCTGTCCATCGGCACCAACGACCTGATTCAATACGTGCTGGCTATCGATCGGGGCGACACGGATGTCGCCTCCTTGTATGACCCCATGCATCCGGCCGTCCTGCGGCTGATCGCTCACACGATCAATGCCGGGGAACGCGTGGGCAAGCCCGTGTCAATCTGCGGTGAAATGGCGGGCGATGTACGCGTGACCCGCATGCTGTTGGGTCTGGGATTGACGGGGTTTTCCATGCATCCGCAGCAGCTGCTGGATGTCAAGAAGGAAATCCGCAAGGCGCATTCCAATGCCTTGCGCGTCAAGGTCGCCTCGGCTTTGAATCGCGCTGAGCGCATCGACCTGGCCGCCCTGTCTGCTTGATCCGAATCAAGTTCCAGGCGGATTCTGTTGCGGATGATGTCCATATTTTTGATGTGGACATTACACTGGGTGCATCTGGTGGCCAAGGCGGCAGCGGCCTGTTACCGAGACCGACATGACTTCCTTCTCCCTGGCTGGACGACGACTGTTCCCCATCCCCTGGCTTCGTTCCTTGAAGCACAAGGTACTGATCGCCTTTGTGATGGTGGCCGTATTGGCCGTGATCAATGTGTTGCTGGTCCGCTCTCTGCTGAATGAGTCCGATGGCATTGCCGCGACGGTCAACGTGGCCGGCAAGATGCGCATGCTGAGCCAAAAAATCGCCCTGGAGGCGTTGACGGGGTCTCCGGAAACTGAATTCCAGGCCTCCAGTCTGGCGCAACAGGAACAGTTGTTCGAACAGGCGTATCAGGCGCTGCGCTCGGGCGGTATCCTGTATGGTCAGGCCATCCCCCCGGTCGGCAGCGCCCAGAGCGATCAGCTGGCGGCTGTCAGCCGTGATTGGCGGATCTATCGCCGGGTCCTCGCGGGATTCATGCAATCCGAGGCAGTGGATGCCGGGTCCTTGCTCCTGCTGCAAGACCCCGTCAATGTGCGGATAGCGGCGGATCGTCTGCTGGGCAGCGCCGAGGCCTTGCTGGATGCGCTGGTCCTGCATGCCCGCAAGGTCCAGCAGGGCGCGCTGTATAGCGCCTATGGCTTGTTCGTCCTGGATCTGTTTCTGCTGCTGTTGGCTTATTGGCTGGTGTCACGCCAGGTGCTGCGTCCGATGCACAGTCTGGCGCAGCAGTGCCGTGAATTGGCGGCGGGCAATTACGCTGTGCGATCACAGCTGGACAAGCAGGATGAATTGGGCCGTTTGGGCGAGGCGCTGAATGCATCGGCGGCCCATATCGAACGGCTGTTTGCTGAAGTATCCCGCGAGCGGGCTTCTCTTCGCTTGGCCGAGGCCTCGACCCGGCGTGCGGCATTGGTCTACGCGCATACCAGCGAGGCGATGGTCGTCACGGATGCCAATGGCTGGGTGCAGGATATCAATCCGGCTTTCACGGCGATTACGGGCTATACCGTCGCGGATATCATCGGCAAGCGCATGAGCGTCCTGAGTTCCGGACGCCATGGCCGGGATTTCTATCAGACCATGTGGCAGTGCCTGGCGGAAACCGGTCGCTGGAGCGGCGACGTATGGAACCGGCGCAAATCCGGCGAAGAATACGTCGAGCGCCTGACGATCAACACCTCGTACAACGAGGACGGCAGCGTGAACTGCCGCATCGGCCTGTTTTCCGATGTGACGGAAAAGCGCCGTCGCGAGGCATCCATCTGGCGCCAGGCGCATTACGATCATCTGACGCAGCTGCCCAATCGGCAGATGTTCCAGGCCAATTTGCTGGGCAGCATCGAAGCTTCGCGGGCGAGCGGTCTGCCGTTTGCGCTGGTGTTCCTGGACCTGGATCTGTTCAAGGAAGTGAACGATACCTTTGGCCATGATCAAGGCGATGAGCTCTTGCGCCAGGCGGCCCGCCGTTTGATGGGTTGCGTGCGCAATTCGGATATGGTGGCTCGCCTGGGCGGCGACGAATTCACCCTGATCATCCGGGATCTGCCGCATGGCGATGATGTGCATGTGATTTGCCGCAAGATCCTGGACGTCGTGGCCCAGCCTTATGATCTGGGCGGCCGCGAGGCCAGGATTTCCGCCAGCATGGGCGTTGCGTTCTATCCGAATGACGGAACCGATGCGGCGGACCTGCTCAAGCAGGCGGATCGGGCCATGTACGCTTCAAAAGAAAAAGGCCGTAATCAATACAGCCTGTTTTCCCGAGATATGCTGGCGTCCGAGGACGATCAGTCCCTGCTTCAGGCTGGGTAGGCGGTTTCGCCATGGTCCGCCTGATCCAGTCCTTGGCTTTCCTGTTCGCTATTGGCGCGCAGCCCGATCAGATGATCCGCGGCCCAGATGGACAAAGCGGCTGTCAGGCCCGCCCATAACAGGCTGACCAGGACGGCTTCGGCCTGCAGCCAGACCTGCCAGGACAGTGCTCCCCATCCAACGGGGCCGGGGCCGCCCAGACTGCCGGAATAGAACACCCCGGTCAGCAGTGCGCCCACGATGCCGCCCACCCCATGAATGCCGAATACGTCGAATGCGTCATCAATGCGCAGGCGCCGCTTCAGGTGGCTGACTCCGAACAGCGCGGCCCAGGCTGTCAGTGCGCCGATCAGAGGCGCAGCGGCCGGAGCGACCAGCCCGGCCGCCGGTGTGATGCCGACCAGACCGGCAATGGAGCCGGAGATGGCGCCCAGCAGGGATGCTTTGCCTTTGAGCAGCCTTTCCGCCAGCGCCCAGGCCAGGACGCCGCTGATGGCGGCCAGCAAGGTATTGACCAGCGCCAGGACGGCCTGTTCATTGGCGGCCAGCGCCGAACCGCCGTTAAAGCCGAACCAGCCCACCCACAGCAACGCCGCGCCGAGCAGGTTCAGCGGCAGATTGTGCGGCGGCATGGCTTGGCGGCCATAGCCTCGGCGCGGCCCCAGGTAGCGGGCGGCGACCAGGCCTGCCGCGCCGGCGCTGATGTGTACGACCGTGCCGCCCGCGAAGTCCAGAGCGCCTCGCAGATGCAGCCAGCCGTCATTGGCCCAGACCATGTGGGCGATAGGCAGGTAGCCCAGGGTGAACCATAAGCCGATGAAGCACAGGACAGCGCCGAATCGCGCCCGTTCGGCGATGCTGCCGGTGATCAAGCCGCAGGTGATGGCGGCGAATGTGGCCTGGAACAGGGAGAACAGCAATTCCGGGATCGAGCCCAGCAGCGGCAGCGTCACGGTTGCGCCGGGTTGATACAGCCCTGCCAGCCCCAGCCGGCTCAAGCCGCCCAGGCCTCCGAAGCCGGCGGTGAATGCCAGGGAATAGCCGTACAGAAACCACAGGATGATCGCCAAGGCGCAGGCGGCCAGCACCTGGCTCATGACGGACAGCACATGGCGGCCGCGTGCCAGGCCGCCATAAAAAAGCGCCAGGCCGGGCATGCACATCAGCCAGACCAGCAAGGTGGAGACCATCATCCAGACGACGTCGGTTTTATCCATGATGTGTGCTCCTGTGCTCAGAGGGCGGCTTCGCCGGTTTCACCCGTGCGGATGCGCACGACCTGATCCAGCGGGGTGATGAAGATCTTGCCGTCGCCGATCTTGCCGGTATGGGCTGCCTGGCTCAGGCATTCCAGCGTCATTTCAACCCAGCTGTCGGGTACGGCGACCTGGACCTGCAGCTTGGGCAGGAAGTCCACTTGGTATTCCGCGCCCCGGTACAGTTCGGTATGGCCTTTCTGGCGACCGAAGCCGCGGGCTTCCGTGACGGTCATGCCCTGGATGCCGGAGGCGATCAAGGCGGCATGCACTTCGTCCAGTTTGAAGGGTTTGATGATGGCCGTGATGAGTTTCATGAGCGTTCCTTGTTAGCGGGATGCAGAAGACTCCAAGCAAAAATCGTGCCATGGGTCCAGGCAGTCCTGTTGCCTGATCAGGAGAGGTGCTCATGCCCCATGTTGGCGCATGTCGTCCGCCGATTTGCCCCGGTCTGGGGCAGGGGGTCGGCTGGCAAGCGGCTGTAAAACCTCTTTCCGGGAGGGGTGTTTTGTGTCGAGTTGTTGATGGGGCGACAGGGGATTCTGCTTGGCAGAGGCCGAATTCCCCCAGGGGAGTTTGCCTCGTCTGAAATCAGAGACGTCTTGTGGCGCTGACATCAGTCTTTACATGTCAGGGTTTACCCTGTTTGTGATGCCGCTAGAATTGTAACTGACCCGGTTGTGACAGACCGGTCTTCGACAATGATCCGCACTGTGCTGATAGCGGACTTTTGAATAGGGAAGATCATGAATACGATGCGCAAAACGCTGACGATGGCTGCTGTGGTGGCTTCTTTGGGCCTGCTGGCGGCTTGCTCCAAGAGCGAAGAGCCTGCGGTTTCGCCGGCAGCTCCCGCCCCCTCCACGACTCCCACTCCCGCGCCGGTGCCGCCGGCCGCGCAAGACCAGTCTGCTGCTCCGCAGGCCGACCAGCAATCCATGCAGGACAAGCTCTCGGAATCCGCAGCAGCGGCCAAGGACAAAGCAGCGGAAGTCGGCCAGGCCGTGTCGGATCAGGCCGGCAAGTTGGCTGACGAAGCGGGCAAGGCTGCCGATAGCGCCCGTGAATCCGTGAAGGAAGGCGCTGCCAAGGCCGACGCCGCCATTCAAGGCGCTGTGGGCAACGGCAAGTAAGCTGCCGGATGTCTCTCTGCGCTTAGCAGAGGGTGTGGCAAAAAGGGCGCATTCGCGCCCTTTTTGCTGTGCCGGCCCGTATAGTGCGATGCACAGGCATCCAGGCGGGGGAACCGATATGTCGCTTGCAGTGCTGGCCAGCCGAGCCCTGTTCGGGTTGCATGCCCGTCCGGTGCAGGTTGAAGTGCATGTGGGCAGCGGCTTGCCCAGTTTCTCTATTGTCGGCCTGCCGGGGGCCGGCGTGCGGGAAAGCAGGGAACGGGTGCGTTCCGCCATCCTCAATTGCGGCTTTGAGTTCCCGGCGGGACGGATCACGGCCAATCTGGCCCCGGCTGATCTGCCCAAGGATTCCGGGCGGTTTGATTTGCCGATCGCCCTGGGCGTGCTGTTGGCGTCGGGGCAGGTGGCGGATGGCCGAGGCGCCAGCCCGGATGTGCGTCACTACGTCCTGGCGGGCGAATTGTCCCTGACCGGCACGCTGGTGCCCGCGGATTCTGCATTGGCTATTGCCCTGGCGGTCGCTCAGGATGATCCCCAGGCGATCCTCGTCCTGGCGCCACCGGCAGCCGGCCTTGCCGCCTTGGTCCCCGGGCTGCATGTGCTGGCGGCCGGCAGCCTGGATGAAGTTGTCGCCCACTTTGCCGAGCGTCAGTCCTTGCCTGTCGCCGATCCGTTGCGGTTGCTGGACGAGGCCGGCGATACGCGGTGCCTGGCGGATGTGCGTGGTCAGGTTTTGGCGCGTCGCGCCTTGGAAATCGCTGCGGCGGGTGGCCATAGCTTGCTCATGAGCGGGCCGCCGGGGGTGGGTAAAAGCATGTTGGCCCAGCGCCTGCCGGGCTTGCTGCCGCCTTTGTCGCGGCGCCAGTCGCTGGAGGTCGCCGCCGTCCATGGCCTGGTGCGGCCTTTGCAGGCCTTATCCAGCATTCCGCCCTTTCGGGCGCCGCATCATGGCGCGTCCTGTGCCGCTTTGGTGGGCGGCGGCGCCCATCCCCGGCCAGGGGAAATCAGTCTGGCGCATCATGGGGTGCTGTTTCTGGATGAGCTGCCTGAGTTCGAGCGCCGGGCGCTGGAGGCCCTGCGCGAACCGCTGGAAACCGGAGAGGTCACCGTGGCGCGTGCGGCCGGCAGCTGCCATTTTCCGGCCCGATTCCAGTTGGTGGCAGCCATGAATCCCTGTCCTTGCGGCTGGTTGGGTCATCCGCGCCAGACCTGTCGCTGCCCGCAAGAGCGGGTCGTGCGCTACCGCGCTCAGGTGTCGGGTCCGCTGCTGGACCGCATTGATCTGCACGTCGTTCTGTCCGTCGAAAGCGCCTGGCACGAAGCGCCTGCTGGAGAGTCGTCCGCCCGCGTGCGCGAACGTGTCGTGGCGGCGCGCGACCGGCAGCAAAGCCGCCAGGCCTGCCTGAACGCTTATTTGGATGCGGCAGCCTTGGCCGACTGTGCGTGTCTGGATGCGGCGGGGCAGGCATTGTTGGCACGGACGGTGGCCAACTGGGGCTGGTCCGCCCGGGCGACGCAGCGGGCATTGCGGGTGGCGCGTACCCTGGCCGATCTGCAAGGCGATCCGGCCGTGAGTGCGGCGGTGCTGGCCCAGGCGATCCAATTCCGGCCAGATACGGGCTTACCGTCCTGAACCGTTAAAATACAGTTTTATCCGCAGCAGGAGGCCGCGATGATCGCCCCCAATCAATGGTTCGATGACTTCCAAAAAAACATGTCGGACTTGCTCGCCAAGACCCCGGCGGCTGATATAGAACGCAATATGAAAGCGCTGATGACGCAGACTTTCGCCCGTATGGATCTGATCACCCGCGAGGAATTCGACGTGCAGGCCGATCTGCTGGCCAGGGCGCTGACGCGTGTCGAGGCCCTGGAAGCCCGCGTGCAGGCATTGGAACAGCAGTTCGACAAAACCGCATAAAGCGTTCTATAATCAAGGGCTTTTCCCACCGTCTGATGGTCTTTCACAAGGTATTTCAGGTGTGGGAACAAGGGAATTTCGCCATGCAGGTTGCGCATGGCGAATTCAACAAGACTGGTGGATTACAGGTCAGACAAGCGCCCGATGTGTCGGGACACCTGGGTTCACCCAAGCCAACAGAGTAATCGTCATGCCCAAGATGAAGAGCAAAAAAGGCGCTTCCAAGCGCTTTAAGGTGCGCGGCAGTGGTTCTATCAAGCGCGGCCAGGCTTTCAAACGTCATATCCTGACCAAGAAAACCACAAAAAACAAGCGTCAGCTGCGTGGTTCTACCGCAGTCCATGATTCAGATGTCGCCTCCGTAAAGGCGATGTTGCCTTTCGCCTGATCGGAGATATCTCATGCCTCGCGTAAAACGCGGCGTCACGGCACGTGCACGCCATAAAAAAGTCCTCAAGGCCGCCAAAGGCTACCGCGGCCGCCGCGGTAATGTGTTCCGGATCGCCAAACAGGCGGTCATGCGGGCTGGTCAATACGCCTATCGTGACCGCCGCAATAAAAAGCGCACCTTCCGCGCTTTGTGGATCACCCGTATCAATGCCGGCTGCCGTGAACTCGGCGTGACCTACAGCGTGTTCATCGCTGGCCTGAAAAAGGCTTCGATCGAACTCGACCGCAAGGTCCTGGCCGACATGGCTGTCAAGGACAAGGCCGGCTTTGCCGCCATTGTGGCCCAGGCGAAGTCCGCACTGGCAGCCTAATCGATACAGTTTCGTTTTCGATTCTGTCTCATCGCAAACGGAGCTCACTTGGGCTCCGTTTGCGTTTTGGAAGGAACTATGGACACGACGCTCGACGAGCTGATCCATCAGGCGCAGGGCCGTTTCGCCCAGGCGCACGATGCGGCCACGCTGGAAAATGAAAAAGCGGCCTTTCTGGGCAAGCAGGGATCTCTGACGGCGCTCCTGAAAGGCCTGGCAGGCCTGCAAGGCGAGGAAAAACGCGCGCGCGGGGCACAGATCAATCAGGCCAAGCAACAGGTAGAAGCCCTGCTGAACGCCCGTCGCGCCGAATTGGCGCAGGCGGCGCTTGATCAGCGTCTGGCGGCGGAAACCATCGATGTGACACTGCCTGGACGCGGGCGGGGTACGGGCGGCATTCATCCCGTTATCCGCAGTTGGCAGCGTGTCGAACAGATTTTTCGTTCTATCGGTTTCGATGTGGCCGATGGCCCGGAAATCGAAAATGACTGGACCAATTTCACGTCCCTGAATAATCCGGAAAACCACCCGGCCCGATCCATGCAGGACACGTTTTACGTGGACATGCAGGATGCCGGTGGTTTGCCGCTGGTGCTGCGCACGCATACCAGCCCCATGCAGGTGCGTTACGCCCGCATGAACAAGCCGCCCATCAAGGTCATCGCACCGGGGCGTACCTACCGCGTGGACAGCGATGCCACCCATTCGCCCATGTTCCATCAGGTAGAAGGCCTGTGGATCGCAGAGGATATCTCTTTCGCGGATCTGAAAGGCGTCTACACGAACTTCCTGCGGGCCTTTTTTGAAACCGACGACCTGACGCTGCGCTTTCGTCCGTCGTTTTTCCCGTTTACCGAACCCTCGGCGGAAATCGACATGATGTTCACCTCCGGTCCGAATCAGGGCCGCTGGCTGGAGATCTCCGGTTCGGGTCAGGTGCATCCGCAAGTGGTGCGCAATTTCGGCCTGGACCCGGAACGCTACATCGGCTTTGCCTTTGGCTCCGGCCTGGAGCGTTTGACCATGCTGCGCTACGGCGTCAACGACCTGCGCCAGTTCTTCGAGGGCGATCTGCGCTTTCTGCGTCAGTTCAACGCTTAGTTCGCGTCACGGAATCCGAATCATGCAATTTCCAGAATCATGGCTGCGGGCCTGGGCCAACCCCGCGATCGACAGCCAAACCCTGTCCCATCGGCTGACCATGGCCGGGCTGGAGGTCGAGGACGCCGATCCCTATGCGCCTCCGTTTTCAGGGATCGTGGTGGCGCGGATCAACGCCGCCGAACCCCATCCGGATGCCGACAAGCTGCGCGTGTGCCAGGTCGATGACGGCTCGGGCAGCCCTTTGCAGATCGTCTGCGGCGCCCCCAATGCGGCCGCCGGTCTGTTGGTGCCTCTGGCGCGTGTCGGCGCCGAACTGCCGGACGGCATGAAGATCGGTCCGGTCAAGATGCGCGGCGTCGAGTCCCGCGGCATGCTGTGTTCCGCCCGCGAACTGGGCCTGTCCCAGGACCATGCCGGCCTGCTGGAATTGCCTGACGGCCTGACGCCCGGTACGGATCTGCGCCAGGCGCTGGATCTGGACGATACGATCTTTACGCTGAAACTCACGCCGAACCGGGCGGATTGCCTGTCCATCCTGGGGGTGGCCCGCGAAGTCGCCGCCCTGACGGGGTGCGCCCTGCAGGCGCCGTCCGTGCCGTCCGTGCCGGTCACGATCACGGACCGTCTGCCGGTCCAGGTACAAGCGCCGGATCTGTGCGGCCGCTTTGCCGGCCGTGTCGTCCGGGGCGTCAATGCCCGGGCGGTCACGCCCGCCTGGATGAAGTCCCGCCTGGAACGCGCCGGCCAGCGGTCCGTCTCCGCGCTGGTGGATATCTCCAACTACGTCATGCTGGAATTGGGACGGCCTACGCATGTGTTCGATCTGCAGCGCATCCAGGGCGGCCTGACGGTACGCTGGGCGCGCGAAGGCGAGCAGCTGACCTTGTTGAACGAACAGACCATCACCCTGTCGCCGGATGTCGGCGTGATCGGCACGGATCAGGCGCTTGAGAGCCTGGCGGGCATCATGGGGGGCGAGGCCTCGGCGGTGACGCTGGACACGACGGACGTCTACCTGGAAGCCGCTTTCTGGTGGCCGGAGGCCATCATGGGCCGTCCGCGCCGCTACAAGCTGACGTCCGAAGCCGGTCACCGCTTCGAGCGCGGCGTCGATTTCTCGACCATTCCGGCCCATCTGGACATCATGACGCAGTTGATCCTGGACATCTGCGGCGGCCAGGCGGGGCCCCTGGATGATCAGATCATCCAGCTGCCGGCCCGCGAGCCGGTGCGCATGCGCCTGTCGCGTTGCACCCGCGTGTTGGGCGTCGCCCTATCGGCCGAGCAGGTGGCCGGCGTGTTTACCCGCTTGGGCTTCGAGTTCGAGCAGCAGGGCGATACCTTTGTCGTGACGCCGCCTGCCGCACGTTTTGATCTGACGATCGAGGAAGACCTGATCGAGGAAGTCGCCCGCATCTACGGTTTCGATCAGATTCCCGATCAGCCGCCGGTCGCGCCGGCTCGTATGCGGACGCAGCCTGAAATCCTGTACGGTCCGCACGCCATGCGGGCGTCCATGGCTGCCCTGGATTTCCAGGAAGTCATCAATTTTTCCTTTGTCGAGGAAGCCTGGGAACGCGACTACTGCGGCAATGAGCAGCCCATCCGTCTGTTGAATCCGATCGCCAGCCAGTTGGCGGTCATGCGCTCCAGCCTGATCGGCGGCCTGCTGGCCAATATCGCCCACAATGCCAAGCATCGCCAGACCCGGGTGCGGGTATTCGAGTTGGGCCGCGTTTTTGCCCGGGATGCCTCGGTGATAGACGGCGATCTGTCCGTCGCCGGCGTGGCGCAGCCCACGCATCTGGCCGCCGCCGCCTGGGGGCCTGCATTGCCCGAGCAGTGGGGCGAGGCCAACCGGGGGGTTGATTTCTTCGACCTCAAACGCGATCTGGAGTCCTTGCTGGGCGCCAGGGCGGCCGGTTTGCGGTGCGAAGCCGCCAATCATCCGGCGCTGCATCCGGGCCGCAGCGCCCGCCTGCTGCTCGATGGCCAGGCCATCGGCTGGCTGGGCGAAGTCCATCCCCGTTGGGCGCAGGCTCTGGACCTGCCTCACGCGCCGGTGGTGTTCGAGCTCGATACCCGGGCCATTGCGGACCAGGTATTTCCGCAGCCGGCCGATCTGTCCCGCCAGCCGGTCGTGGTGCGGGATCTGGCCATCTGGGTGGATGCCGATCAACCGTGGCAGTCCTTGCTTGATACACTTGAACACCAGATCGCAGCAGATGCTGCACTGGCCGTCGTCAAAGACATTAAACTGTTCGACATTTGGCGCGATGCGTCGTCAGGGAACCAGCGCAGCCTGGCCCTGCGGTTCTGGTTCCAGGGGCAGAACGCCACGCTCGACGAACGACAGATTGAATATTGCATGCAGGGTCTGACGGACGCTTTGTCACAGCGCCATGGGGCTCGTTTGCGCACATAGGAGATTTTCGGGTGAATACGGATCGGACGCTGACCAAAGCCCATCTAGCCGAACTGCTGTTTGAGCAGGTGGGACTGAATAAACGCGAAGCCAAGGACGTGGTCGACACGTTTTTTTCCGAAATCCGCGATGCCCTGGTCCAGGGGGTCGAGGTCAAGCTGTCCGGATTCGGCAGCTTTCAGGTGCGCAACAAACCGCCGCGCCCTGGACGCAATCCGAAAACCGGCGAGGTCATTCCGATTTCGGCTCGCCGGGTCGTGACGTTTCATGCCAGCCAGAAACTGAAGGACGGCATTGAAATGGCCGGGGGTCCGGCATGACGACGTCCGCCACTCCGGCCACCGTGCTGCCGCCCATCCCCGCCAAGCGCTATTTCACCATCGGTGAAGTCAGCGAACTGTGCGGGGTCAAGCCGCACATCCTGCGCTATTGGGAACAGGAATTCGCCCAACTCAAGCCGGTCAAGCGGCGAGGCAATCGCCGCTATTATCAGCATCACGAAGTCCTGCTGGTGCGCCGTATCCGTGATCTGCTGTACGAGCAGGGGTTCACTATCGCGGGCGCCCGCAACCGCCTGGGAGAAGGCGGCGACATGCCGCACGACCAGGATGCCGCTGTGCGACTCAGCGGTGCGGAACTGCAGGCGTTGCGCGCAGATCTGCAGGCGATTCATGACAGCCTGGGGCAGGCGCTGGGGCCCAGCCGCCCGCAGAACCAGGCCGACGGCCTGTTGAACCTGTAAGACGCGGTTTGCTACTTGGCTTCCAGGTGCAGCGGCTGCTGCACCACGGTGCTGTCGGGTAGCGGTTTCAGGCTGGCCCAGACCAGCATGATGATCACCAGAATGGCGGCAATCACGCCGACGGCCAGCAGCAGGCGGCGTTTCGACAGATGTTTGGTTCGGGTGCGCGGGCGCGCAGCTGATGCGCTTGTCGATGCCGCGTCGTCGATGCGGGCATCCGCCGGCTGCTGCGGCTGACGGGATTCCTCTGTGATCGGCGCGTTTTCCATGCCCAGCGTCGCCTGGATCTGCATCAACAGTTCGGCGGGCGGCGGCGCCGGGGGCAGGGCGTCGGCAATACCCAGAAAATAGGTTTCCCATTTCAGCGCTCGCGCGGCGGCGGCATCATCGTGGGCCAGGCGGGCCTGGATGTCGATGGCGCGATCAGGCATGTCCAGACCCAGGACGTAGCTGGCGATTTCGTGGTCGGAATAGGATCGGTGCGTTTTCATGCGTGCACCGCCTCGTCGATGTGGATCAGGACTGATTCGATGGATGCCTGGATGTCGGGTTCCGATCGGTCCAGCAGATCGGCGATGCGGGCCGGGTCGCCGCCATGCAGGTAGGCCTGCAGCAGGACGTCAAGCTGCGGTGCGGGCAGGGCGGCCAGCACTCCTTGGATGGTATTGGGGGCTGCGCCGCTGGGCAGCGACAGATTGGGCAGCGCTTGTTGTTCTGCACTCGTGTCGCCTGCCGAACGCTGGCGGCGCAGATGGTCCAGCGCCCGGTAGCGCAGAATGCTGTAGATCCAGGCGCGGGCGGTGCCGATGCGTGAGCTGTAGCCGGCGGCATTGCGCCAGATCAGCACGAAGGCTTCGTGCAAGACGGCATCGGCGACATCGGGCGTACCCAGCATGGCCAAGGCCAATGCACGCATGGTCGGCGCCTCGTGGTGGTACAGCGTATGAAAGGCGGCGCTATCCCCGGCTGCACAGGCGGTGAGCTCCGCCTCGTAATCGAATACCGAAACAGTCATACAATCTTTCCGGCCTTGCCGGGTTTCCGTCAATGGTCTCTATTGTATGCGCAGCCATCCGCTTGTTCCGACCGGCGGACGGACAGATTGTCACCCCCGATTTCCGGACGTTTCCATGCGGTTTTCCCATACCGGCCCCGCGCCTGCACGGCGCGATGACTGGCAGACACTGAAAAATCTCTGGCCTTATGTATGGGCGTTTCGTGGCCGAGTGCTGCTGGCGTTCACCTGTATGGTCGTGGCCAAGGTGGCCAATGTCCTGACGCCGATCTACCTGAAGGATCTGATCGACGCCCTGGGGATGGCGCCCGCGCTGTTGACCATCCCCTTGGCGGCCTTGGCCGGCTATGGCCTGGCCAGGTTGTTGACGGGCGTGTTCGGCGAACTGCGCGACGCCCTGTTCGCGCGGGTCACCCAGGGCGCCATCCAGCAGGTGGCCAGCCAGCTGTTTCGCCATCTGCTGTCGCTGTCGCTGCGGTTTCACCTGGGGCGGCGCACCGGCGGCCTGACGCGCGATATCGAGCGCGGCACCAAAGGCATCGGCTTTCTGCTGAACTTCACGGTCTTCAATATCCTGCCCACCTTGCTGGAAATCGCCATGGTGACGGGCGTGCTGCTCTGGCGGTACGACTGGACGTTCGCCGCCCTGACGCTGGGCACGATTGCCGCCTATGTGCTGTTCACACTGAAGGTGACCGAGCGGCGCATGGTCTATCGGCGCACCATGAACACCCTGGACAGCCAGGCCAACGGCAAGGCCATCGATGCATTGCTGAACTATGAAACGGTCAAGTATTTCGGCAACGAGGCCTATGAAAGCGGGCGCTATGACCGGGATATGCGCAGCTGGGTGGATTCGGCGGTGCGCAACCAGGTGTCCCTGAATCTGTTGAACATGGGGCAGGGGCTGATCATCACGGTCGGCATGACGGCTCTGCTGTGGCAGTCCGCCCAAGGCGTGGTGCAGGGCAGCATGACGATCGGCGACGTGGTGCTGGTATCGGCCTATCTGACGCAACTGTATGCGCCCTTGAATTTCCTGGGTTTCGTCTACCGGGAAATCAAGCATGCCCTGGCCGATATGGAGCGCATGTTCGATCTGATGAACCATCAGCAGGAAGTGGCCGACCGCCCTGGCGCGGTCGCCTTGGAGGCGACGCAGGCCAGCCTGAGCTTTGATGCCGTCGATTTCGGCTACCAGCCGGATCGGCAGATTTTGCATGGGGTCAGTTTCAGCGTCCCGGCCGGGGGTTCCCTGGCAGTCGTCGGGGCGTCGGGCGCGGGCAAATCGACTTTGTCGCGCCTGCTGTTCCGTTTTTATGATCCCATTGCCGGGGCTGTGCGCATCAATGGCCGCGACGTCAGGGACTACACCCAGGACAGCCTGCGGGCCCACATCGGCATCGTGCCGCAGGATACGGTGCTGTTCAATGACTCCATCGGCTACAACATCGCCTATGGCCGCACGGACGCCGGCCAGGAAGACGTCGTCCAGGCGGCGCAAGCGGCGCATATTCATGAGTTCGTCTCGTCCCTGCCGCAGGGCTATGAGACGCCGGTGGGCGAGCGCGGGCTGAAACTGTCGGGCGGGGAAAAGCAGCGCGTGGCCATTGCCCGCGCTTTGCTGAAGTCGCCTCCGATCCTGGTTTTTGACGAGGCCACCAGCGCCCTGGATACCCGCACCGAACGGGCGATCCAGGATCAGCTGGAACGCATCGCCCAAGGGCGCACCACCTTGATCATCGCGCACCGGCTGTCCACCATTGTCCATGCCGACCATATTCTCGTGTTGGATGCGGGCAGGGTCGTGGAACAGGGCAAGCATGCCGATCTGCTGGCGCAGCAGGGCCGATACGCCCGTATGTGGGCGTTGCAGCAATCCCATGGGGAAACCGATTCTGCGATTTAGGCATACTAGGGTTTGACCTATACCGTACCAAAGCAGTACTATTTGGTTTCCTGAATTCTTCCTCTGGAACAGCGGATGCTGCGGATCAGCAAAATCGTCGATTACGGAATCCTTGTGCTCACGCACATGGCAGCCCGGCCGACGCATGTTTGCAGCGCAGCAGAATTGGCTGCCGCCTTGGGGCTGGGCCAGCCCGTGGTCAGCAAAGTCCTGAAATTGCTGGCGCAGCACGGCCTGGTCACCAGCACGCGCGGCGCGCATGGCGGCTATCGCCTGCTGCGCGATCCCGATCAAATCCATGTGGCGGCCATCATCGACGCCCTGGAAGAACAGCCCTTTGGCCTGACCGAATGCACCGCCATGCCGGGGGCCTGCAGCGTCGAGGGCGCTTGTCATATCCGCAGCCATTGGCAGCGCATCAACCTGATCGTGCGCCATACGCTGGAATCCGTTTCGCTGGCCGACATGGTGAATGAATCGCCGCCTGTGCCGGTATCCATGGCTCCCCGTGCGGGGGCGCGCCAGCCTATCCCGAATATCCCGAACTGGAGTCTGTCCAAATGAGTACTGTCAACGACAAGCTCGATTCCTTCCTTGACCGCGAGTACGACGCCGGTTTCGTCACGGAAATCGAAGCCGTGACCTTTCCGAAAGGTCTGGACGAGGACGTGATCCGTCGCCTGTCCGCGGTCAAGCGCGAACCGGAATTCATGCTGGAATGGCGCTTGAAGGCCTATCGGGAATGGCTGAAGATGCCGCGCCCGAAATGGGCCAAGGTCCACTTCCAAGAACCCGATTTTCAGGATATCAGCTATTTTTCGGCGCCGAAATCCAAAAAGGACGGCCCCAAGAGCCTGGACGAAGTCGATCCCGAATTGCTGCGCACCTACGAAAAGCTGGGCGTCCCTTTGCATGAACGAGCAAAGCTCGCCGGCGTGGCGGTGGACGCGGTGTTCGATTCCGTGTCCGTGGCGACGACCTTTCGCAAACAGCTGGCCGATGTAGGCATTATCTTCTGTTCGTTTTCCGAGGCGGTCCGGTCCCATCCCGATCTGGTGCAGAAATACATGGGCACGGTCGTGCCGCCGGGCGATAACTTTTATTCAGCCCTGAATTCGGCTGTGTTTTCGGACGGGTCGTTCGTCTATATCCCCAAGGGCGTGAAGTGCCCGATGGAATTGTCCACGTACTTCCGCATCAACAACGCCGATACCGGCCAGTTCGAACGCACGCTGATCATCGCCGACGAAGGCGCCATCGTCAGCTACCTGGAAGGCTGTACGGCGCCCATGCGCGATGAAAACCAGTTGCACGCCGCCGTGGTCGAACTGGTCGCGCTGGACGACGCCCGCATCAAATATTCCACGGTGCAGAACTGGTACCCGGGCGATGAAAACGGGGTGGGCGGCATCTACAATTTCGTCACCAAGCGTGGCGACTGTCGGGGCGCGCGTTCGCGCATTTCCTGGACTCAGGTGGAAACCGGTTCGGCCATCACCTGGAAATACCCCAGCGTGATCCTGCGCGGCGACGATTCGACGGGGGAATTCTATTCCGTGGCCCTGTCCAACCATTATCAGCAGGCCGACACCGGCACGAAAATGGTGCACATGGGGCGCAATACCCGCAGCACCATCATTTCAAAGGGTATTTCCGCCGGTCACGGCAGCAATACCTTCCGCGGTCTGGTGCGCATGACGCCCAAGGCGGAAAATGCCCGCAACTACACACAGTGCGATTCCCTGCTGATCGGCAAGGAATGCGCTGCGCATACCTTTCCGACGATCGAGGTGCAGAATCCCAGCGCCAGCGTCGAGCACGAAGCCACGGCGTCGCGGATCGCGGAAGACCAGTTGTTCTATGCCATGCAGCGCGGCCTGTCGGCCGAAGACGCCGTGTCGATGATCGTCAACGGTTTCTGCAAGGAAGTTTTCAAGGAATTGCCCATGGAGTTCGCCGTCGAAGCGCAGAATCTGCTCGGCGTGAGCCTGGAAGGCAGCGTCGGTTAAGGAGCCTATCTCATGCTGAAAATCAATGATCTGCACGCCTCGATCGAGGACAACGAAATCCTGCGCGGCCTCAGTCTGGAGGTCAAACCCGGCGAGGTCCATGCCATCATGGGGCCCAACGGGGCCGGAAAAAGCACGCTGTCGCAGGTGCTGACCGGGCGCGACGACTACAAAGTCACGGGCGGTACCGTCGAATTCGACGGTCAGGACCTGCTGGCCTTGCCTGTCGAAGAGCGTGCCCGCGCCGGCATTTTCCTGGCTTTCCAATATCCGATTGAAATTCCCGGCGTGTCCAATGCCTATTTCCTGCGCGCCGCCGTCAATGCAGGCCGTCGTCATCGCGGCGAATCGGAATTGGACGCGATGGACTTCGTCAAACGCGCCAAGGCCGAAATGAAGCTCGTCGGCATGCGTGATGAATTCCTGTATCGCGCCGTGAACGAAGGTTTTTCCGGCGGGGAAAAGAAACGCAATGAAGTGCTGCAGATGGCGCTGCTGGAACCCAGGCTGGCCATTCTGGACGAGACGGATTCCGGCCTGGACATCGATGCGCTCAAAACCGTGGCCGATGGCGTGAACCGTCTGCGTTCGCCCGACCGTGCCATGATCGTCATCACCCACTACCAGCGCTTGCTGGATTACATCGTGCCGGATTTCGTGCATGTGCTGGCGCATGGCAAGATCGTGCGTTCTGGCGGCCGCGAACTGGCTCTGGAACTGGAAGCCAAGGGCTACGGCTGGATCGAGGGCGTCAACCTGCCGGCCACCAATCGACCGGGCAAGCCCGCCGACGACGGCAAGAAGATCGGGGTCAAACCAGGGGCGCGGGCATGAGTACGAATCTGCAGGTGTGGGCGGATGTCTTCGCCCAGCGGGCAGGGTCGCTGTCCGGCGCCGGGCTTCCCTGGTTGAGCGGCCTGCGCAAGCAGGCCCTGGACCGATTCATGAGCGAAGGCTGGCCGACGACCAAGATCGAGGCTTGGCGCCATACATCGCTGTCGCCGCTGGCGGCGGCGGCGTTCACCGACGGCGATGCCCAGTCGGTGGCCGATCTGGTCGCCGATCTGAAAGCCGGTGAATCCGGCCATTGGCTGGTATTCGTGGATGGCGCGTTTGACGCCGGTCTGTCGGATGTGGGCGTCTTGCCGGACGGCGCGACCGTATTGCCGCTGTCGCAGGCCTGGTCCGGCCACGCCGAGGCGATCCAGGCGGCTTATGGTCAGGCGGATCAGGGGCACAGTACCAGCGCCCTGAATCTGGCGCTGGCCGGCGATGGCGCCTGGGTCAATCTGGCGCGAGGCGTGGCCGTCGAGCAGCCGATTCATATCGTGTGTGCCGCTGCCTCGCCGCAGGCGGCGCATTTCCTGCGGCACGTGATTCAGGCGGCTGCCGGCGCCCAGGCCACAGTCGTTGAACACTATGTCGGCGTGGCGCAAGCCACTAATTTCCGTCATGCCGCCACCCGTCTGACATTGGATCAGGATGCCCGCATCACGCACCTGAAATTGCAGCAGGAATCCGCCCAGGCCTGGCATCTGGGGGAAATCGACGCCGTGCAAGCACGCGGTTCGTATTTTGCATCCCATTCCGTCTCGCTGGGCGCCCGGTTGGCGCGTCACGACATTGCCACGCATTTCGCCGACGAGCGCTGCGAGACCTTGTTCAACGGCCTGTATTACGCTGACCAGCGGCGCCATGTCGATCACCACACGCTGATCGGTCATGCAAAGCCCCGTTGCGTCAGTCATGAAAACTATCGCGGCATTCTGGCCGATACCGCGCACGGTGTGTTCAGCGGCCGCATCCTGGTCGCAGAAGGCGCCGACGGCACCGATGCGGTCCAGCGCAATGACAGCTTGCTGCTGTCGCGTCTGGCGAAATCCGATTCCCGGCCCGAACTGGAAATCTACGCCGATGACGTGAAATGCGCGCACGGCGCGACGGTGGGTCAGATCGATGCCGACAGTCTGTTCTATCTGCGCACGCGCGGTCTGGACGAAGCCCATGCGCGCGACATCCTGACCTATGCCTTTGCCGCCACCAGCGTGGCGCGTATCGAAGCCCCGGCGCTGCGCCGGCGTGTCGAACAAGCTGTCCGGTCCCTGTTGCCCGGCGGCATGATGCTGGAGGCCGCATGAACGCGCCCCTGACATCTTCCGAAACCGTGCGTTTGACGCAGTCCGACGAGGCCGCCGGCGCGTTGCTGCGCGCTGATGGCCAGCCGGTCGCCGATGATTTCCCCATCCTGGCGCGCCCCATCCGCAAACGCCGTCTGAGCTATCTGGACAATGGCGCGACTACCCAGAAACCGCGCGCCGTCATCCAGGCCCTGGATCAGTTCTACGAACAATCCAATGCCAACATCCATCGCGGCGTGCACTGGTTGTCGCAGCATGCCACCGATCTGTACGAGCAGGCTCGGGATCGCGTGGCCGGCTTGCTCAATGCGCCCGACAGCCAGCATGTGATCTTTACTCGCGGCACCACCGAAGCCATCAACCTGGTCGCCCAGACCTGGGGGCAGGGCCTGCAAGCGGGCGACGAGATCCTGGTCACGGGGATGGAGCACCATTCCAATATCGTGCCCTGGCAATTGCTGTGCGCCCGGACGGGCGCCGTGTTGCGCCATGCCCGTATCACCGATACCGGCGAACTGGATCTGGCGGATTTCAAAGCGCAGTTGAATGCCCGCACCCGCCTGGTCGGGGTCGCGCACGTCTCCAATGCATTGGGGACGATCAATCCGGTGGCTGAATTGACCCGGCTGGCTCACGCAGCCGGGGCGCTGGTGTTGATCGACGGCGCGCAGGCGGTGGCTCATGCCGCCGTGGATGTTCAGGCGCTGGATTGCGATTTCTATGCCTTTTCCGGCCACAAGATCTACGCGCCGACCGGTATCGGTGCGCTGTATGTACGCGGCTCGATCCTGAAGGACCTGCCGCCCTGGCAGGGCGGCGGCGACATGATCCGCACGGTCAGCTTTGACGGCAGCACCTGGGCGGACGGTCCGCAGCGCTTCGAGGCGGGCACGCCGAACATCGCCGGTTCCGTCGCCCTGGGGGCGGCGATCGACTACGTGCGCGCCATCGGGCTGGATCGCATCGCCGCGCACGAATCGGCCCTGCTGGCGCAGGCGACTGCCGCCATGCAGGCGATTCCCGGCGTGCGCCTGATCGGCACGGCGCCGCACAAGGCCGGCATCCTGTCTTTCCTGGTCGACGGCATCCACCCGCATGATCTGGGGACGATTCTGGATACCGAAGGCGTGGCCATCCGGGCAGGGCATCATTGCGCCATGCCGCTGATGTCGCATTTCGGCATCCCCGGCACGGCACGGGCGTCGTTCGCCCTGTATAACGACCTGCGCGATGTCGAGGCCCTGGTGGCCAGCGTGCGCAAGGCCCAGAAACTGTTCGGGGTGTAAAGCATGAGGGACACTGACGACGACCTGCGCGATCTCTACCAGGAAGTCATCTTCGACCACAACCGCAACCCGCGCAATTTCCATGCGCTGGACGATGCTTCGAATCGCGCCGACGGCCACAATCCCCTGTGCGGGGATCAGTTGACCGTCTATGCGCGGGTGCAGGACGGCGTCGTGCAGGAAGTCAGCTTCATCGGCCATGGCTGCGCCATTTCCACGGCATCCGCTTCCCTGATGACGGAAGCTGTGCGCGGCATGCGGGTCGACGAGGTCGATGTACTGTTTCGCAACATCCACGCCATGCTGACCGAAGCCCATCCGGACTGCGATCTGGGCAAGCTGGAAGTCCTGTCCGGGGTGCGTGAATTCCCTTCGCGGGTGAAGTGCGCAACCTTGGCCTGGCATACCCTGCACAACGCCATCACTCAGGCGCAGGATACGGCCGTCACCGAATAATGCGATGAACCAGAGGTAACATCATGAGTTTCAATCGTCAGGAAGTGGTCGTGAACCGGGATTGCCCGGCGGTCACTGTGCCTTACGGCTCTCCCGTCACCATCGAGGCCGGCTGCGATGCCGTCATCACCCAGCAGCTGGGCGGTACCTACACCGTCATGGTGGAAGGCAATCTGTACCGCATCGAAGGGGCAGATGGCGACGCCCTGGGTTTCGAACCCACCGAAGACATCAAGCATGTCCACGAAGGCCCCGCCACCCTGGAATCCGTCGAAGAAGCAGCCTGGACCATGCTGTCCACCTGCTACGATCCGGAAATTCCGGTGGATATCGTCAACCTGGGCCTGGTCTACGAATGCAAGGTCGTGCCGGCCAGTACGCCCGAACGCTTCCGCATCGAAATCAAGATGACGCTGACGGCGGCTGGCTGCGGCATGGGCACCATGATCGCCGACGAGGCCCGCAACAAGCTGCTGAACATCGAAGGCGTGGACGAAGCCTCGGTCGATCTGGTCTGGGATCCGCCCTGGAGCCGCGAGATGATCAGCGAGCCGGCCAGACTGCAGTTGGGTTTGCTGTAAATATCGCATTTGCCGCTTTTCCCAGATCGTCTCGTGCGGGCCGGTGCTACGGATTCATCGTTGTGTCATGAACTTCGTGTAAGGTGTGTGCCACGTCGTTTTGCTGATGCTTCCCATGCCTTTTGTTCCGGAATCCGGGCCGCACGAATCGCCGCTGACTGATCAGGCCCGACCGCAAGGGTGGGACGATGTGGCCGTGCAGCTGCTGCAAGGCGAGCTGAACGCCGTCTTTCAGCCGATCCTGTGGGCGAGAGAGGGCGAACTGCTGGGATTCGAAGGTTTGATCCGAGGGCCGCGCAGCGGCCCTTTGCATACCCCGGATCGCCTGTTCGAGGCTGCCCGGGCCCGCCATCTGGATGTCGCGCTTGAACTGCGTTGCTGCAGTATCGTGATCCGGCGGTTTGCCGCTTTGCGGCTGCCCGGCAATCTGTTCGTGAACCTCAGCCCTGCGGCTTTGTTGTGTGCGGCAGACGGGGCATTGGATCTGGGCGGCTTGCTGGCAGAATCCGGCCTGCCTGCCAGCCGCCTGATTATCGAGCTGACCGAGCAGGATCAGGGCCGAGGCGTGGGTGATCTGGTGCCTGTGGTCGCTCAGCTTCGGGCGCAGGGCATCCGGCTGGCGATTGATGATCTGGGCGCCGGGCTCTCCAATCTGGGACGCTGGCTGGCCTTGCAGCCCGAATTCATCAAGACCGATAAAACCTTTACGGCAGGCATTCAGCACGACGTACTGCGCCAGCAGATACTGCGTTCGGTCTGCGACATCGCCGCCGTGGCCGGCGCCGTTGTCGTTGCCGAGGGCGTTGAAACGCTGGATGAGCTGGCCTGTGTCGAGGATCTGGGGGCATCCTGCGCTCAGGGATATTGCATCGACTACCCGGCGGCGGAACCCGCCCGGGTCCAGTGGCCGGAATTGATGGCCAGCTTGGCGGATCTCCGGCGCGCGGACACACCAGATGGTCTGGAACCCGGCCCAAGCCACGATGGCGCGGAAGGCCGCGCCTTGCGCCTGCTGCGCCGCGTACCCAGCGCGTCTCCGACCCTGCCCAACGAGGCGGTGTTCAGCCTGTTTCGCGACCATCCCGAATGGCATACCATCCCGGTGGTCGATGACCATATCCCCGTGGGAGTCCTGACCCGGGCCAGTCTGGTCGAGCGGTTTTCTTTGCCGTACCAGCGGGAATTGTACGGTCCCAAACCCTGCCGCCTGTTCATGGACAGCACGCCCCTGATCGTGGACATGCACACGCCCTTGCTGACGCTCAGTCGCGGCCTGGTAGAGGCTGAGGGCCATGCGCTGGCAACGGATTTCATCATCACGGCACGAGGGCGCTATCTGGGCATCGGATCCAGCCAGGACCTGTTGCAGGCCCTGACCCGCCTGCAATTGCGGGCAGCGCGCCATGCCAATCCCCTGACCCAATTGCCCGGCAATGTTCCCATCGACCGGCAGATTCAGCGTTATCTGGCCAGCGGCCTGAAATTTGCTGTCTGCCATGCCGATCTGGATCATTTCAAACCCTTCAATGATGTGTTCGGCTATCGCCTGGGAGACGATGTCATCCGTTTGTTGAGCCGGGTGCTGGCGCAGCAGGTGGATGCACAGCAGGATTTCCTGGGGCATATCGGCGGCGACGATTTCATCGTGCTGTTTCGCAGCGCCGATTGGCCACAGCGCTGCCAGCGCATGCTGGAATCCTTCGATCTGGGAATGGCCCGGATGATGGTGGAAGCAGGGCGGGGCGAAGTCCTGGGCTATACAGCGGAAGACCGCCAGGGCCAGATTCGGCACTACGATTTGCCCGCGCTATCCCTGGGGGTCGTGCCGGTCGACCCCGGCGCCTATCATTCGCGCCATCAGATCGCGCAGGCCGCCAGCGAGGCGAAGTCCCAGGCGAAGAGGCAGGCGGGTTCCACCTTGTTTATCGAGCGGCGGGTTTCTGTGCTAGAATCCTTTTCTTTCGGGGCGTAGCGCAGCCTGGTAGCGCACTTGCATGGGGTGCAAGGGGTCGCGAGTTCGAATCCCGCCGTCCCGACCAGCATTATCAAGGGCCTACAGATTTCTGTCTGTAGGCCCTTGTTCTTTTTGCGTGAATTTTGCGTGACCTCATCACGCAGCCTTACGCTTGAGAACGGTGAGCGCTGGTGGCCCCCAGTAGGGCCTTGCGATCTTTCTCTGATACGTCTGCGGCTCTCAGCCTTCGCCCGAAGGTGTGTTGAGGTCGTGGACTCGCAGCCCAGCAAAGCCAGGATGAGCCGGGGCGCCGTAGGCTTTCTTCCATTTCGCCGCTGCCCGCCGCCTGGCGTTCCTCCATGCTGTGTCGTTCATCTGGTTCAGTGCGCCGTCCTTGTACGGGAACAAGCAGCTTTCCCACCTAGCTGATACGAGTTACGGACATTTACCGCAACTCGCCCGGTCGCTAGGCAGGCTCAGCATCAGGGCGCGGACCTGCTCTTCAGTGAGCTGCAGGTGTCTGGAGCCAGGCGTGAGCCAGATAAATTTGCCCTGATTCAGCCGCCGCGCCGCCAGCCACACGCCGATGCCATCGTGCATCAGCACCTTGATGCGCGTGGCTAAGCCTCTCGATAAGGGGACGTTAGAGAGCGCTCATGCGACAATGCCTGCGGATCACGCCTAGGCGTTAAATTCAGATACAGGCAGTCAGATTGACACTATGCACGAAAGCATTGCGATGAGGACAGCAGGATGATGGTACCGACTTACGACCAATTTATCGAACCTGTGTTGAGATTCCTGGCCACTCAGCCCGAAGCCGTGCGTGCCAGCGTGGTGCACGAGGCTGCGGCCAGGGCGCTCAATTTGACCGATGAGCAGAAAGCAGCCGCCTTGGATAGTGGGCAGCCTGTGTACCGCAATCGTACGGGCTGGGCGCATGACCGGCTCAAGCGGGCAGGGCTGTCTTCCAGCGCAAAGCGCGGGTACTGGCAGATCACCCCAGCAGGCGCTGAGTACCTTGAGCACCAGCCGACGCCTTTTGCTGCTGCAGAGGTGGAACGCCTGGCCAGTATCTTCAAAACGGTTGAATCCCTGCGCCCGAAAGATTCGGTGTCCCTGGAGCCGGCCCCTGCGGTGGATGCTGCAGCAACGGCTTCGGTGCTCAGCCCCGATGATCGGCTGGATCAGGCACGGGCGGAGCTCAGAGAGGCCACGGCCCGCGATCTGCACGATAGTCTCCTGCAGGTGTCTCCCACCCGGTTTGAGGAGATTGTGCTCGATGTCCTGCACCAGTTGGGCTATGGCTTGAATCGTCAGGATCTTCAGCGCGTAGGGGGCTCAGGCGACGGTGGTATCGATGGCGTGATTTCGCTGGACAAGCTGGGGCTGGAAAAGGTCTATGTGCAGGCCAAGCGCTGGCAAAACAGCGTAGGGCGCCCAGAACTGCAAGCCTTTTATGGGGCGCTCGCCGGGCAAAAGGCCAAGCGTGGCATCTTCATGACCACATCGGGGTTTACTGCGCAAGGCGTGGATTTCGCCAGGCAGGTCGAGGGAATGGTTCTGATAGACGGTGCGCGTCTGGTGAATCTGATGATGGATTGCGAGGTGGGGGTGTCCTCGAAGGTGCTGAAGATACCGAAGATCGACACGGATTACTTTGACGAGGAGTAAGCCGCGCAAGTCTGAGCGTATCGGCATCCGGCTTGCGATAGATCAGCAGCAAGTTAGGCTTGATGTGGCATTCCCGGAGAGTGTCATTGATTTTCCTCTACACCCCAACCCCACACCAGAAGGCGCTACTTAGCCGCAGAATTGTGGCTATCCGCATGCTCAGGCTGTGCCGCCGGGGCGAGGGCGCCAGATGTCCCATCCTGAATGCATCCCTTTTCTGCCGAGACGCTTTGTAGTTGCTTGAGCCTCGTGTTGGCGCTTTTGATAGCGTTATCCTTCTCCATCAGATTGCCGATGCCAAAGTCGCCGAGGAAGGAGAGGACGGATCTCCCGTCGAACTCGCTTTCCTTTTGCACGTGGTCAAGGAACCCCATGACCTTTGCTTGCTCCAAGGCTACCTCCCGACAAGTCATGGTGTTTTTCTCGTAATCCGTCAATTCACCCTGTCGACCATAGTTCTTCGTGGCACACCCCGCCAATAGAATCACAAGCGCTGCGATCAATACCTTTTTCATATCTTCCTTTCTTTTCAATACACTCAACGTGGCTGGTTACCTGATGGGAAAAAATAAACGTCTTATAGACCGACCTCACATCAGAAGGCGTTTACTCAGCATCGCCGCCTCGACCCTTGCGCCGGAAATTTTCGTCATCCTTGCAGTACGCGAGGGCATCGCCCACGATTCCGACAAGTCGATATAGATTTTCAGGCTTGCCAAGCAGCACCTGATCGCTGGCGCCGATTAGTAGGCCGGCCCGCGATATCTCGGTGTGGTGAGCATCTGTGAGTGGCACAATGAACTGTACAGCCGGATTTTTCTTGTCGCCCCAGAATCGGAACAGCCAGCGGTTCGACTTCCCGCCATGCACGACAGAAAAATAGGACTCCGTATCGCGGGGCTGCAGATCCTCTTCCGGCAGAATGTCGCAGCAGATTTTGAACAGATTTTGTTCGTCTGCCGTCGTGATGATCTTCGCGTTATTTGGGTCAACGATATCGGCATCTTCGTCGGCCACAACCTCAACAGGCGCAGCGGGTGGCATGACCTCTGGCGCTGACAGGCTGGTGGCCACCATCGAACTGATGGATTGGGCCACCGCTTGTTTCACCAGCGGCTGCATGCTGTCCAAGAACTTTGCGTTGAGCTGGCGCTGTACGCCCGCCTGTTGCGCAACGTACCTGACGAAATCCTGTCCGCAGTCGCGAAGAGCAGAGGTAATAGCGCCTTTGAAGGCATGCAAATAGACGTTTTCTTCCGCCAAGGCGCGCAGCGCGTCTGGCTCCAGGCGGTCGTAATGAAATCGCTCAAGCTGCTCAGCGACATCCTCGTCTCCACCAGCGAAATCGATCACCAGGAACGGCTCTTTGTCCATGATGTTTCGATTGTCTAGGTCTGTGAAGAAGCGCCATTCGCGGCCATTGGTGATGGCGGCGACGGCAACCTCCGGCGTCGCGTTGTAGTAGCGCGAAAGCTGTGGGCAATGGTTGGTCAGGTTAGCCGAGTAGGCCTTGGCCTCGATGAACAGGACGGGAACATCATTGCTGAACAGTGCATAGTCAACGCGCTCATGATTTTTTGCGCCTGGAAAATCGGCGCCGTATTCAGCTTTGACTTTGGTTGGATCGTATGGGCTAAAGCCCAGGATGTCGAGCAATGGCAGGATCAACGCCTGTTTAGTTGTTTCCTCGGTAGAGCAGTGCGCGCCGACGCTCTTGACGTGTTCGATGTGGTGCTCGATGCGCCGTCTGAATTCCTGCATATTTCCCTCCTCCTGTCCTGCAAAAACATTCCCACATACCCAACATAATTTGTTACCCATTGGGTAAAAACATCTACTTTATAGGCCGAAGCCGCACCAAAACGCGCGGCCCGCGATGCGAGCCTTGGGGTCATCTATCTGGATGTCTGGGTACTCGCCGGCCTTCTCAGTGTTGTGTGACCTGGCCCACCATACGCCATCCTTCTTCACCAACTCCTTGACGTACAGTTTCCCTTTGATCCAGACGACATAGACACGCTTCGATAGAGGGTCCGTGCGCCGGCGGTTGGCTAGCACCACAGAGCCGTCGATGATGTGCATGTCGGTCATCGAGTCGCCGTCCACCTCGAAACCGATAGTCTGGTCGGGCTTGGCATCGTTCTTGGCTAGCCAGTCGCGGCGAAACATTAGAATCTTGGTGACGTCATCAGACAAGATGATCTGACCCTTGCCGGCCGATGCCTTGGCGTCCACCAAGCGGATAGAGGCGTGGTCGTCGTTGCCCTCATTGTCTGCGACGTCGTGTTTCGGGCCTGTTCCGTCGAATAGCCATTGGCCTCGCACGCGCATCAGTGGCGCGATCTTCATGCAGGTGTCCAGATCGGCAGCGTTGGCGCCGTTGAACCAGAAGGTGACGGCAGCCGATGTCACTTTGGCTGCTTGCCAAAGATGCGTTTTCGTCAGGTGCGGCCCGCCGACCTCCTTGAGGCGGCGGTTTTCTTCTTGGAACGCAGCAGTGATTCTGGCCTGAAAATTCATCTTAGTAGACTAAACAATATTTCTCTTAGTTGGCTGTGAATTAGTTTCATTTAATATTTTAGTGTTCCCGATGCGAACAGATTCTTTGGTGGTCCGGCGGCCGGCTACACCGACTATCCGCTTGCGGCGCAGAACGAGCAGGCGCTCGAGGATGAGGAAGACGTGCGGTGAACCAAGACAACACGGTGTATCCCGGCATGCTGGCTTCTTATTTTTCTGCGCGCGCTTCGCGCAGGCAATGACCACAGCGCAGCGTCTTCAAGGCTCACTGGCAATCAGCAAAGCACGCTCCAGAGAAACACGGATCATGCCGCCATGTCCTTGTTCGCTGAAGGTCTCATAAGAGGCATCCGCTGCATGGCTGAGCAGGCCTGCAGCCATTTCACGCAAAGCACTGTGCGAATCCAACAGTCTGCCATCCGACATCCGGATAGGGGTGGAGGAAGGCGCTGGCCTGTGGTCTGGTCTTGGCTTGGTTCCGACCAGGATGGCGACTCGCTTGCCGGCGGCCCGTGTCTTGTCGAAGGCATCCCATTCCCTGACCAGCGCGCCTTTGTACCACCAGGCGGAAGGATCTCCGACGACGTAGCGGGAAAAGCTGTCCGGCTGTGTCAACAGGGTGTGCAGGGCGAATAGGCCGCCGTAGGAATGGCCCCAGAGATATTCCTGGTCGCCCACGCCGGCGCGGGAACGTACCAGCGGTTTGATGCGCGACTCGATAAACGCCAGAAAGATGTCGGCCCCGCCGCCGACGTGCCCGCGCACCACGGGCTGCTGGGCGATGATTTGGCCATCTGCCATGATGGGCGGCGTGTAATCGTAGGCGCGCGACACGACGTCATTGCGCGTGGGGATGTCGTAGCCGATGGCGACCAGCACGGGCGGGTGTCGGCGGGACAGCCATTCAAGGTCCTGGTCGACGATGGTGTCGATCGCGGCATTGCCGTCCAGCATATAGAGCGTGGCGTAACCGCCCGCCGGAGCTGGCGTGCTGGGGATGGCGATCTGGATGCGATAGTGCCTTTTACCGTCGGCGGAGTCGATGGCGTGTGTTTCGAACCGATAGTATTTCGAAGGACGATCCGCCACGGTTTCCCCAAGCAGACGGGCGCTGCGAGTCGGGGTGGTCAGAGATGCGGCTTCTTGGGCGTAGGTGATCCCGGGGGTGGCGGACAGGCCGGCGATCAAGATCGGTGCGCATAATAGGATGCGCTGTGTGCTCTTGATAGCCCGAGACCAATAGGCTGCGATCAAGGATGCGGGACGTCGAAACATGAACATGCGGTCTTTCATTAATGAGAACAAGTCTCACTATTGAACCATGTCCGACGTCTGTTCAGGGGGGGGTGGGGGTTTGGCCGCGCCATCAAGGCAGCGGCCTCATCCTGTCTCTGCAGCGATTCAAAGCTATTGCTTGATCGCCTCGATCTGGACCACCATCCGCACGCTGTCCGGGATGCCGGGCAGGCCGAAATTCACGCCCCATTCGCTGCGTTTGATCGTTGCCTCGAAGTCGCCGCCGCAGACGTCGCGCTGGATGCGCTTGTTGGTGTAGCAATTAAAGTGATTGGCTGTCAGGACCACCGGTTTCTGCACCCCCAGCAGCGTCAATGTGCCGGAAACGCTGCTGACTTTGTCTCCTTCAAAGGCGAAGGCATTGCTTTCGAAGCGGACATCCGGAAATTCTGCGGTATTGAAAAAATTCTTGTCACGCAGATGCTCGTCAAAGCCTTTTGATCCCGTGTTGATCGAGGCGGGATCAATATGGATTTTGGCCTGTCCTTTTTTGGCGGCCTGGTCGAGTTCGACCGTACCCGTGATGGTGTCGAACCGCCCCCGCGTGGTGGATGTGCCGTTGTGAACAACCTCGAACGTGACGAAGCTGTGGTCAGGTTCGACTTCGTAGCTGGCGTTCTGGGCGTAGGCCGGGAATGCATAGGCGGACAAGCCCAGCATGGTCATGACAAGTAGTTTTGACATTGGGATCCTCGCAATAAAATGGTCGATCAGTCTGTGATTCTGAATATCAGCTGACATCGCCAGTCTAGGGGATTCGTATATGCCCGGTAAGGATGCTGTTGCGATTCTTGTGATCTGCATCAAAGAGTGTCATTTAATGAAAAATAATGAAAATAGATATACTGATGCATGCATTTAATATTAATGAATGCTATTGTCCCAATCTGAACCAGAGATGAATATTCCAAGAAAAAAGCAGATATTTATCTTCGGAAGTGTGATGCTCATCGGCGCCGCCGCTGTGCTGTACAGCAGCATGCGGCCCTCCGGCCCCGCGTTCATCGATCCGGCGGATCAGGCGCTGGTATTGCAGGGCAAGGCCATCTACGCCAATCAGTGTGCCGCTTGCCATGGGACATCGTTGCAGGGGCAGCCGCATTGGCGCCAACGGCTGCCCAATGACAGAATGCCCGCGCCGCCGCATGATCAGACGGGACACACCTGGCATCACCCGGATCCGATATTGATGGATATCGTGAAAAATGGTTTGGCGCCGGGCAAGACGGCGCCTGAGGGCTATATCAGCGACATGCCTGCCTATCAGGATGTCCTGTCCGATCACGAGATCAGGGCTGTGCTCGCGTATATCAAAAGCACTTGGCCGCCGGATATTCTGCAGGCGCAGAAAGAGGTCACGGAAGCGGCCCTGTCACAGCAGCGCTGACCGCCTCCGTCGGCGTTGCGGATCAGCCTTGAACGGCCATGCCGCCCGGCGCCAGCCGGAAGGCTGACAAGGACAGATTGACGTCGATGGCCAGGCCTTTTTGCGTGTTGGCTGTTTCAGTGGCCTGCTGCGCCAGTTGCGCATTGTGTTCGGTGACGGTTTCCAGCGCCGTCATGGCCTGGTGGATTCTGCCGATGTCCGTGGCCTGTTCTTCGGTCGCCGCAGTGATTTCCTCGACCAGCGCCGATGCTCGGGCGATGACCTGGACCACTTCCCGCATGGTGGCCCCGGCCTGTCTTACCTGGGCCATGCCGGCGCTGACCCGGCCAGACGACAGATCGATCAGCGTGCGGATTTCCTGGGCGGCGGTCGCGCTGCGTTGAGACAGCCCCTGTACTTCAGCGGCCACGACGGCAAAGCCGCGGCCCTGTTCGCCGGCCCGGGCGGCTTCGACCGATGCGTTCAGCGCCAGGATATTGGTTTGAAAGGCGATGCTGTCAATGATGCCGACAATATCGGCGATTTTCTGTGAGCTGTCAGTGATGCCTTCCATGGTCAGGACCACCCCGTCCACGGCGCTGCCGCCCTGATTGGCCACATCGGCCGCCTGACGCGCCAGCTGGTTGGCCTGGTGGGCGTGATCGGTATTGGCGCCGATGGTTCTGAGCAGTTGCTCGACGCTGCTGGCGGTCTGCCTCAGGGCGCTGGATGACTGTTCCGTTTGTCTGGTCAGGTCCAGATTGCCGGCGACGATGTTCTGCGCCGCTTGCTGCATCTGCTGGTTGCTGGTCAGCGTAGCGGTGATCATGGCCTTCAGGCTGTCTTGCATGTCCTTGATGCTCTGGAATGCACTGCCGATCTCGTCGCGGGTCCAGATTTCGATCGATGTGCTGAGATCGCCGTCCGCGATGCGGCACAGGTGGGCGCCGATATCCTGCAGGGGCAGCATGATCATGCGCAGCAGCAGCCGGTAACCCAGCCATGCGCACAGGCCGGCGCCGGCCAGAATGCCCGCCAGTATGGGAGCAGGCCAGGGGCGGGCCAGCGCGACCAGTGTCCAGAACAGCATGGACAGCACGATCAATGCCAACCGTGTCCGAAGTGAAAATCCGGATAGAAAGCTTTTCATTTTGTCTCCGTAGGTCGAAGGCTCTGATTCGCTTGGCGACGCTCGTCGGCCGGGAGGCCGGATCGCCGCGTGGTTGCCGGATGCACGCCTTGCCCAGTTTTGCCGATTCTGGCATGTGTCGCGTCCATAACCATTCCGGTGGGTGGATGATGATCATCAAGCGCAGATGATGAGGCGCGGCGGGCGTTTAATCGGCGGCAAGGTGTGCAAGTAGTTTTTGTTTTGCAGGGCCTTTAGGGGTTGGCGGGCGAAACGATGGCAAAATGCGGTCCATCCTGTGATTTCAGAGACATCCCATCATGAATGAAGAGACTTTCCAGCCGGGCAGCATCCGCCGTCTGGACGACGGATTCGAAGGCCGCCTGCAGCGCGTGATCGAACACGCCACTGATCCGGTCTGGCAGATGTTGACTGACCCGCAAAAAATCGCGCAGTGGCTGGCGCCGGGCAGTATCGAACTGCGCCAGGGGGGTGCGGTGCGTATTGATTTTGCTGACAGCGGGATCTTGATCGAAAGCACCGTGCGGGCGTTCGAGACAGGCCGCCTGCTGGAATATTCCTGGAGCAGCGGCGCTGAACCGGATCGCCCGCTGCGTTGGGAGCTGACGGCGGTGGGGCAGGGCACGCGTCTGGATCTGACCGTCCGGCTGCCTGCGAGCGAAGACATTGCCAAGGCCTGCGCCGGATTCGAAGGGCATCTGGACATGATGCTGGCCGCGCTGGAAGGCGTGCCCATCCGCTTTCCGTTCGAACGGTTTCTGCAGGCCCGCAAGGCGTATCAGGCGCAGCTGGCGTCTCTGGCGGATTGAACCGCTGCGCCAGGCCGGCAAGCTGACGCCGCTATTTCAGCAAACGCGCCAGCTCGACGGCGGTGCGGACCTGCATCTTGGACAGGATGTGCGCCCGATGCACCTCGACCGTGCGCATGCTGATGCCCATCATGTCGGCGATGACCTTGTTCATCCTGCCTTCCAGGATCAGATCCATGACTTCGCGTTCACGCGATGACAGCGAGGCCAGGCGCGTTTGCACCAGCGCCTGGTCGCCGGCCTGGAGTGAGGCCTGCAGCGCTTCTTGCACGCGGTCCATCAGCTTGTTGTCGTTGAACGGCTTTTCAAAAAAATCGAAGGCCCCGCGCTTCAGGCTGTCGACGGCCATAGGCACATCGCCATGGCCGGTCAGGAAGATGACGGGCATGCGCTGGGTCAGGCTGCGTGCCGCCAGGGTATCGAACAGCAGGGCGCCGCTCATGTCGGGCATCCGCATGTCGAGCAGCAGGCAGTCGCCTTCGGGGCTGAAGGCATAGTCCGTCCCCAGCATGTCCAGAAAGGTCTGGACCCCGTCGTAGCCTGCAGCGTGGATCTGGCGGGACTCCGCCAGCCAGATCAATGAATCCCGTATGGCTTCTTCATCGTCAACGATGTGTAGCACCTTGCTGTCTCCCTCCTCTGGCGCGCGCAGTCTGCAAGTGACACGGCGGCTCTATTTTTTCATGTTTTCGGCAGCGATGGATGCAGGCAGCGAGAAGCGGAAGATCGTCCCCCCGTCAGGGTGGTCCGCGTAGGTCAGGGCGCCGCCATGAAACTCGACGACGGTGCGGCAGATCTTCAGACCCATGCCCATGCCGTCGGATTTCGTGGAAAAGAACGGCGAGAACAGTCGTTCCTGTGCATGGGGCGGGATGCCGCATCCGCGATCAGCCACGCTGATGGTAACACTGCCCGGCGCACTGGGGTCGGGGCCCGCGCCGATGTGCAAGACGCGCCGCGCTTGCTCTACATCGCGCATCGCCTCGATGGCATTGCGGGTCAGGTTGAGCAGCACCTGTTCCAGCATCATGGGGTCCGCCAGCACGGCGGGCGTGTTTGCCTGGATATCGGTCTTGATGCTGATGAAGTGCTGGCTGGCTTGCAGCTCGGCCAGTTGGGCGACGTCGGCGATCAGGGTGGGCAGCGCCACGGTTTCCCGGTGCGGCTCGCGTCGTTTGGCGAAGGAATGGACGCTGCGGATGACGTGTCCTGCGCGCTGGGCCTGGGCATTGGCCTTTTCCAGGGCGCCGCGGATGCGCGCCATCCCGGCGGCATCCTGGTGCATGGCCGGATTTTCCAGCAGGTTCAGCGCGCCGGTCGTATAGCTGGTGATGGCGGCCAGCGGCTGGTTCAGTTCGTGCGCCAAGGTCGATGCGATTTCCCCCATGGTCACCATTCTGGCGCTGGCTTGCAGTTTTTCCTGCTGGCGCCGGTTCAGTTCCTCGAAGCGCTTGCGGTCGGAGATGTCCAGAATCGAGCTCATCCAGCCGGTCTGTCTGCCGCTCTCGTCCACCAGCGCGGATTCATAGACCAGGACAGGAAAGCGTTCACTGCCGTTGCGCAGAAAGACGGTTTCAAAGCCGTGGGAGCTGATCGTGCCCGCCATGCGTTGCTCAAAGCGTTCCTGGTATTCCTCCATGACCTCCGGCGCCCAGTAGGGCATGGGGGGCGACAGCCCGATCAGGGACTGAGCCGACATGCCGACCATCCTGCAAAAGGCAGGGTTGACATAGGTGATCCTGCCGTTCAGGTCATAGACTCGCAAGCCGGTCACGAGAGAGTCTTCCATGGCCGTGCGAAAGGCGATCTGTTCGCGTAAGGCGCGCTCGACGGTCGTGCGGCGGTTGATATCGCGCCACAAGGCGCCAAGACTCCAGAACAGGCCCAGCGTCAGTGCGACGACCGCGACGACCAGCAGGTTGGGCAACAGATTGGGGGCGCCTTTGACGCTGTCGGTGCGTAGCGTAATGTCTGCATAAGGCAGATGCAGGTCGTGCGCGTAGGTATAGACGCCGCGCCCCGGGCCGCCGGCCGTGCGTTGCCCGAGTGCGTTTTCGTGCCGGTCGGTCAGGCGGATTTCGTTTTTCTGGGCAAACCACCAAGGCACCATTTGTTCCAGCACGCCGCTCAGCGAATAAGTGGCGACCACCCAGCCGATATGCTGCCCGCCTTGATGGATCGGAAAGAGATAGTCCATCAGGGCGGGGTGCTGCGCATCGATCGGCGGGGTCGGCTGGATATATTCCGGCGCATTGGTGTCGCGCACGCGCACCAGTTTCAGACGCAGCTCTTCCGAGAGATCATCCAGGACGAAGCTGCCTTTCTGATTGGATGCCGTGCCTTTGCCGTCCGCGTCGATCCAGGCGATGCGCACCAATTCAGGGTGGTTGCGCAGCAGGAAGTGCATGCGATTCTGCAGTTTTCCATCCGCCAGATGGGCTGTGGCGATGGCATTGGCCAGCGACCGGATATCGTCTTCGTTGCGCCCCAACTGGAAACGAATGGTCTGCTCGACCCACAGCGTATCGGCGATCAGCTGTTCCTGGCGCTCTGTGGATTCCATCTGCTGCGCCTGATGCGGCAGCCAGATGACCGTGGTCAGGAACAGCAGTGCGCACAGAATCGGCACCAGCCATTGCCAAGTGCGTCGGTGGATCAGCGAAGCGTAGGACGGAAAGGGCTTCATGCCAGATAGGATCAGGCCGTCCCCCGGCTGGCGAGGCGATGGCGAGGAGAGTTGCGGCAACGGCGACGGCCCTAGTGTAGCTGAGCGGTGCGCTGCAAGACGGGCCAGGTCCCGGGGTTCGCTTGTGGATTTCCACAGTTGAAACACTGTGCCGGCTTGTCGAAAATAAGCGCACTTGTCTTCGACCATGCAGCCTCGAGATCTCCAAGACCGCATCCACCATGAAGTTGTTCGCCATCCTGTTTACCTGTTTGTTGACGTACGCCCCGCTTGCCGCCGCGCAGCAGGGACCCATCGTCATCCGCTTCAGTCATGTCGTGGCCGCGGATACGCCTAAAGGCAAGGCGGCGGTGCGGTTTCAGCAGTTGGCCGAACAAGCCACGAACGGCCGCGTCCGGGTGCAGATCTATCCGAACAGCCAGCTCTATCGGGACCGCGAAGAACTGGAAGCCCTGCAGTTGGGCGCGGTGGAAATGATTGCGCCTTCCTTGTCCAAGTTCGGACCCTTGGACGCGCGTGAGTTCGAGGTATTCGACTTACCGTTCCTGTTTCCCGACGAAGCAGCGCTGCACCGGATCACGAACGGGCCGATCGGCGCGGGCATGCTGCAGCGCTTGCGGCTCAAGGGGGTCATCGGCCTGGCGTTCTGGGATAACGGCTTCAAATCTTTTTCCGCCAATCGTCCCTTGCTGGCGCCGACGGATATGGCGGGTCTGCGCATGCGGATTCAGCCTTCCCGGGTGCTCGATGCACAAATGAGGGCGCTGGGCGCCCAGCCGATGGCCATGCGGTTCGGCGAAGTCTATGCGGCCCTGGAAGCCGGTGTGGTGGATGGCACGGAGAACCCGCACTCCAATTTCTATACGCAGAACCTGCAGAACGTGCAGTCGCACTTGACCGTGTCCAATCACGGTTATCTGGGCTATGTCGTCATCGTCAATCGAAAGTTCTGGGAAGGTCTGCCGTCCGATATCCGCCAGGCGCTGGAGGCGGCCATGCGGGAAGCGACTCTTTATGCCGGTTCGATTGCACAAGAAGAAAACGAGCGCGCCCTGGAGGCGATTCGCGCGTCTGGCGAGACGCAGGTCCATGTGTTGACGGAAGCGGAACTCAAGGAATGGAAAAGCGCACTGGCGCCCGTCAGTGTCGAGATGGCGGACCATATCGGCGCGCAACTGATTTCTGATATACGACAGGCAATTGAAGCCCCTTAGCGGGTCGATGCGGTCACCCGGGTTTTCCTCTGGCCGGGTGGGTGTTTTGCAAGGCAGCAAGACAAAGAGGCCAATAACAATTTCTGATGAATCACTTCTTTGGCAATCGATTTTGATCATTGCTTTAAAACCAGGAGACTTTGCTATGAAAATTCGTGTTCCCGTTCTCAAAACGCTGGGTGTCTGCTTGGCGCTGGCATTTTCATCGACAGCGCTGGCCGATCAGCCTATCGTCGTGAAGTTCAGCCATGTCGTTGCCGACAAGACCCCCAAGGGCCAGGGCGCCCTGAAATTCAAGGAACTGGCCGAAGCCGCCTTGCCGGGCAAGGTCGAAGTCCAGGTTTTCCCCAACTCGCAACTGTTTGGCGACGGCAAGGAAATGGAAGCCCTGCTGCTGGGCGACGTGCAGATCATCGCCCCGTCCCTGGCCAAGTTCGACCGCTATACCAAGAAACTGCAGATCTATGACCTGCCGTTCATGTTCAACGATATGGCCGCCCTGGATCGCTTCCAGGCCAGCCCCGCCGGCCAAAGCCTGCTGGACTCCATGACGTCCAAGGGCATCAAGGGTCTGGCCTACTGGCACAACGGCTTGAAGCAGATGTCCACCAACAAGGATCAGCTGGTTCGTCCGGAAGACATCAAAGGTCTGAAGTTCCGTATTCAGTCTTCCGACGTGCTGGAAGCCCAATTCCGCCAGCTGGGCGCCAATCCGCAGAAACTGGCCTTCGCCGAGGTCTACCAGGCGTTGCAGACCGGTGTGGTGGACGGGGCCGAAAACCCCTGGTCCAACATCTACTCGCAGAAATTCCACGAAGTCCAGAAAACCATCGCCATCACCAATCACGGGGCGCTGGACTATATGGTCATCACGAATTCCGGCTGGTGGGACGGTTTGCCTGAGGACGTGCGTGCGGGCTTGAAGAAAGCCATGGACGGTGCGACCGAATACGCCAACCAGCTGGCCTCCGAAATCAACGACCGCGATCAGAAGCTCATCGCCGAAGCCGGCAAGGCCAAGATCCAGACCCTGACCAAGCGGGACGTCGCCGCCTGGCGTGAAGCTGTCCGTCCTGTCTGGACCAAATTCGCGGACCAGATCGGCGAAGACCTGATCGCCAAGGCTCGGGCGTCCAACGACGAATAATGGCCGCCATCCGGTAACTATTTCGTCAATCAGCGGCTGCCGCATGGCAGCCGCTTCATAGTCTGATAGAGGAATTCCCCATGCCTAGAAAGTGGCTGGAACATTTCGAGGAAAGCCTGATCGCCTTTCTGCTGGCGGCCATGACCGTGGTGACGTTCGCCCAGGTCGTCGCGCGCTACGTCTTCAACTACAGCTTCGTCTGGGCGCTTGAGCTGACCATGTATTTCTTCGGCGCCCTGATCTTTCTGGGCATCTCCTACGGCGTGCGCGTGGGCGCGCACATCGGCGTGGACGCCTTTGTGCGTCTGCTGCCGGCGCGCGCCGCCCACCGCCTGGCCATCGCCAGCACGGTGCTGTGCATAGCCTATGCCTTCATCGTGCTCTACGGCAGCTGGATCTACGTCAGCAAAATCCACATGATCGGCATCATGGCCCAGGACCTGCCCATCCCGCAGTGGGTCCCGCGTGTGGTCATGCCCCTGGGCTTTGCCTTGCTTATCTACCGATTCGGCGAGGTGCTCTGGCACCTGATCAAGGGCGATCACGCCTCGCTGCTGGGCGACGAGGTCGCCGATGCCATGAAGTACCGTAGCGACGACGCGGGAGAACAAAAATGACCACCATCGCACTGTTCATCCTGTTGTTCCTGTTCATGTTCATGGGCCTGCCCGTGGCGGTGGCCCTGGGGCTGTCGTCTCTGCTGACCATCATGGCCTTTGGCACTGACTCGCTGGCCTCGCTCTCGCTCAAGCTCTACGAGACCTCCGAGCACTTCACGCTCATGGCCATCCCCTTCTTCATCCTGGCCGGCGCCTTCATGACCACCGGGGGCGTGGCCAAGCGCATGATCCGCTTTGCCATCGCCTCGGTGGGCCACCTGCACGGCGGTCTGGCGATCGCCTCAGTCATGGCCTGCGTGCTGTTTGCCGCCGTCTCGGGCTCCTCGCCCGCCACAGTGGTGGCGGTGGGCTCGATCGTGATCGCCGGCATGGTGCGCGCGGGCTATTCCCAGTCCTTTGCTGCGGGCGTCATCTGCAACGCCGGCACCCTGGGCATCCTGATCCCGCCGTCCATCGTCATGGTGGTCTACGGCGCCGTCACCGAAACCTCGGTGGGCGCGCTGTTCATGGCCGGGGTCATCCCCGGGCTGCTGCTGGGCCTGGTGCTGATGGTGGCCATCTACATCGTGGCGCGCGTGCGCAAGATGCCCCGTCAGCCGCGCGCCAGCCTGGGCGAGGTCAGCGCCGCCGCGCGCGACTCGATCTGGGGGCTGCTGCTGATCGTCATCATCCTGGGCGGCATCTATGGCGGGATCTTCACCCCGACCGAGGCCGCCGCCGTGGCCGCCGTCTATGCCTTTTTCATCGCGGTGTTCGTCTACCGCGACATCGGCATGACGCAGGTCCCCGAGGTCCTGATCGACGCGGCCAAGGTGACCATCATGCTGA
The DNA here is from genome assembly GCF_034675905.1 of Castellaniella sp. Lineage (GTDB taxonomy): Bacteria > Pseudomonadota > Gammaproteobacteria > Burkholderiales > Burkholderiaceae_B > Castellaniella. Next base: position 153,895 of record NZ_JAUCCV010000005.1, read on the forward strand.
TGTTCATCATCGCCAACGCGCTGCTGTTCGCCCACGTGCTGACCACCGAACGCATCCCGCAGGCCATCGCCGAGCAGATCATCGCCTGGGACATGAGCAGTTGGCAGTTCCTGATCGTGGTCAACATCCTGCTGCTGGTGGCCGGCGCCTTCATGGAGCCGACCGGCATCATCCTGATCCTGGCCCCGATCCTGTTTCCGATCGCCATGGAACTGGGCATCGATCCGGTGCACCTGGGCATCATCATGGTGGTCAACCTGGAGATCGGCATGGTCACCCCGCCGGTGGGCCTGAACCTGTTCGTGACGGCCGGCATCACCAAGATGAGCATCGGTCAGGTCATCCGCGCCGCGCTGCCCTGGCTGGCGTTGCTGCTGGTCTATCTGGTCTTCATCACCTACGTCCCCATCATCAGCCTCTGGCTGCCCGGACTGTTCGGCTAAGACCGTTAGCCGGATGATGTGAAGAAGGGCGCCTCAGGGCGCCTTTCTTCACGTAAGGATCTATTCAAAGACACTATACTTGCCGCATGCCTATCGCCCAGAACCTGCACCTCGGTCATCAGAACGAAGACTATCCGCCTGCCTATTACGTGCGTCGCGGCGATACGCAGTTTCTTTCCACCTTGCATTCCCAAGGCGCCTGGCAGCCCGGCGAGCAACATCTGGCGCCCGCCGCCGGTCTGGTGTTGGCGGAAGTCGAACGCAGATTGCCCAGCGACAAGCTGATCTCGCGTGTGTCCTTCGATGTACTGGGCGTCATTCATTCCGGGCCGTTCACAATCGACGTGCAGATGGTGCGGCCGGGCCGCTCCATCGAGCTGATCGAAGCCCGGATGCTTCATGGCGATCAGACCAGCATCCATGCGCGCATCTGGCGCCTGGCGGCGACGGATACCCGGCAGGTGCAGGGGACGGAATGGGCTGCTTTGCCGCCGCGCGAGACCATGCCGCCCCTGACGTTTTCGTCGATCTGGGGGGGCGGTTTCATCGCGACGCTGGAGGCGCATCGCAGCGCCGATGTCCGGCCGGGCCGCGGGCGCAGCTGGCTGCACACGCCATACTCTTTGGTGGCGGACGAGACCGACCCTCCGGTGGCGGGTTTCGTGAAGTTGATCGATACCGCCAATGGCCTAGCCGTCCGTGAAGACCCTGGCAGCGTATTTTTTGCCAATGTGGATCTCACCATCCATTTCATCCGCCAGCCGCAAGCCGGTTGGGTCGGTTTCGACACCCGCGTCAGCTTTGGCCCGACGGGGCTGGGCGAGACCTTTTCCGTCCTGAGCGACGTTCACGGGCCGGTCGGCACCGCAGCACAAAGCCTGACGGTGCGCATGAAAGAAACCAGCGCCTGATCACGCTGCGTGGTCAGTGGTCGAAGTGCAGCTTCAGGTAGGATGCATCGCCGCGCTGTTCTGAGTGCAGCCGGTCTGCCAGCCGTCGGAGCATTGCCTGAGAAATACCGCTCAAGGCCTGATCCAGGGCGACCTGGAACTGCTCGCCTTCGATATCCAGCAGATCGGGGGTGGGGCTATGCGGCATCGTCGTCAGGGCCAACGGCGCACCATCGTGCCGTAATTCGATGTCCAGATTGAATTCGTCGAAGCTGCCCTGGATGCCCGTTAGCCTGGAACCACGCTCCTGGATGGCTTCGGCGGCTTCCAGAGCCGCTTGTGCGGCTCGCCGCACGATGTTGCGCCGGGCATTCCAGCTGGCCCCCTGGGATTCGACGAAATCAACGACGGCCTGCGCCGCAGCAGCGGGGGACAGATCCGGCGCCAGTTCCTGTTGTGTGCGTTGCGCAATGCCCAAGCGAAACAGCAGGTTCAAGGTGATGGCGCTGAGGCCCGCCACGATGATCCCGTTGCTTGCCATGAGCCGTAGCGATTCCGGCGCCAGTTCCGCCAGCTGGGGCACGAGGATCACGCCGATGCCCAGCACGAAGGACAGGCCGATCATGAACAGCCCTCTGGCATCCAGCGCCCGTGAAGCGATCAGTTCGATGCCTGACACGATCAGATAGGCGGCTGCGTAGATTTCAATGGCGCCGATGACGGCAGCCGGCATCAGGGTCAAGGCCAGCGAGACCTGGGGCAAGAATGCCACCAAGGCCAAGAGGGCCGCCACCAGCAGGCCGATCCAGCGGGAAGAGGATCTGCTGATGTGGGCAAGCGCGATATTGGCCGATGAAATCGCCGTCGGCAGGGCGCCCAGCCATGCGGCCATAAAATTGCCGATGCCGCAGGCGCGCATGCCGCCCGACACCATTTTCATATCGGGGCGGTGCCAATCGGCATCGTTCATTTTGTGCATCAGGACGACGCAGCCAAAGACGTCGAGCTGCGTCATCAGCGCCAGAACAGCGACAGCCAGCAGGACACCGATGTCGATGTGGAAATCAGGTGCGGGCACATTGGGCAGGCCGAAGACGGGCGTATCGGCCAGCACCTCCAGGCCGTTCAGATTGCCGAGGAAGAATGAAAAAACAATCCCTACGATGAGCCCGGTCAGCAAGGCGAAAAGCTTGCCGCGCTGCCTGCCCCAGATCGAGAGCGCCATGATGCAGGTCAGCGTGACGACGCCGGTCAGCAGATCGCCCAGGTCGACAGCGCCCCGTTCGGTCAGGCCGCTGACGTGCAGTAAAGCCGGTTCGATCAGTGAAAGCCCCGCCACGCAAACGACGATGCCGGCGACCGTTGGCGGCAGCAGACTGCGCAGATGAGGCACCAGCGATCCGGCTCCCAGGGCGACCAGCCCGTTGATGACGCCGACCAGCACCAGCCCGCCCAGGCCGTATTGACTGGCCAGCATGCCTGAAATGACAACCAGCAGAGGATCCGGCATATGGATCAGCAACATGCCGGAACCCACACGCCCGCCCCACGATTGGCAGAAGGTGGAAATGGCCATGCCGAGAACGGTCGCGGTCACCATGGTCTGGGTGGTGGCGGCGTCCAGTCCGCCGATCTTGGCTGCGGCCAGGACGTAGGCGATCAGCGCCAGGGCGGTGGCGATATGTTGCAGCGCCAGCCCCGACAGGGTGCTGATGGGAGGTCTGTCGTTCGCGGCGTACAGCAGCTCGTGCGGACGCTTGAAGGAGGGCAGGGGCGGCAGGGCGATTTTGGAAAAATCGGGCATCGAAGTGGCAGGTCTCAGGAGGGCGCTCGACGTGGTCCGGACAAATGACGCGGCATGCGGGCGGAGTGCGCCAGTGTATCGGAGAATCCGCGCATCAATCCGCCCATATCGAGCGCCTTGCAGGCTCAGTTTGCGATGATCGCCTGTTCATGTTTGCGGCGGTCGCGCTGGTCTTTGTACGCGAAGGCCAGCGCGATCACGATGATGACCGAGATGACGCCAAAGCCAGTCGCCGTGGCGAGGTGCCAGGATGTGGATCCATCCAATGTCCAGAATACGGTGGCGGTGATCATGGCGATGCCGACCGAAGTGCCGATGCGTTGCCCCGTCTGCATGATGGCTCCGGAACTGCCGGCGTAATCCAGGGGGACGTCCATCAAGGTCAGGGCCTGGTTGGGGCTGATGACGAACCCTTGCGCCAAGCCGATGAAGGACAATGTCAGCAGCAGCCACCAGGCGCTGAGCAGGTCATACGCCTGCAGCAGGATCACGCCCATGCTCAGGCCCAGGCCCGCAAGGGCCAGGAACAGGCCGCCGATGACGATCTTGCGTCCGTACGCCATGACGCGCCGGCCAGCCCAGTCGGCCGCCCAGGACGACAGCAGAGCGGCAGGGATGCCGAACAGGCCGGACTGCAGCGCTGACATGTCCAGGCCTTCCTGTACATACAGGGCCACCAGCACCCATACGCTGGTGGTGCCTAGAAAATATAGGGCCATGATCAAGACGCCGTTGCTGAAGCTGGGCGTGGCGAAGATGCGCAGATCGACCATGGGGCTGCCGCCCCGGCTGACGGTGCGGCGTTCCCACCAGACCCAGAGCGCCGCCAGCAGCAAGCCCAGCGGCAACAGCGCCCAGGTCAGCGGGGCGCTGCGCGATTCCACAAAAGGATATAGAAAGGACAGGACGGCCAGGCCCAGCAGGAGAGAGCCGATGGGGTCGAGCGAGCGCCATCCTGCCCGTGCGGCAGGCGGCGCGCCCGGTGTGCCGCCGCGTTGAACCGGCGCCGGTGTGCGGCTGGGCAGCTGGATAAGAGGCCGTGGAAACCATTTCAGCCCGAGGATGAGTACAGCGATGCCGATGGGGACGTTCACCAGAAAGGTCAGCCGCCAGCCCAGGTGCAGGCCGCCCAGTTCGATCAGCACGCCGCCCAGCACTGGACCGATGGCCACAGAAAATCCGACCGCGGTGCCGAAATAGCCAAAGGCCCGCCCACGCTCGGCGCCGCGAAAATAATGCTGAATCATGCCCAGCCCCTGAGGGTTGAGCAGGCCCGAGCCGATGCCCTGGACAAAGCGGGCGCCATTGAGCCAGGCGGCGTCCGGCGCCAAACCGGCAGCGATGGACGAGAGGGTGAACAGCGCCACGCCGATCAGGAACAGGCCGCCGCGCCCCATCAGATCGCCCGCGCGGCCGGCGGCCACCAGCACGACGCCAAACGTCAGCGCATAGCCCGACAATACCCACTGGATGTCGGATTGCGTGGCGTTCAGGGACGTCTGGATGGAGGGCAGTGCGACGTTGACGATGCTGACCCCGATCAGGGACATGAAGATGGTGGTCAGCAGGATGGCAAGAATGCGCCATCGGCCGGGATCCGGCCGATGGGAAGTGCGAGAACGGGAAGGCGGCGGGCTCAATGCGTGGTCGAGGAGGCCTTTTCCTGTTCGGCGATCTGGGCGTGGACCTGGCTCATGTCCACGGACTTGATCTGGGTGATCAGTTCTTCCAGTTGCGAAGCGGCCAATGCGCCAGCCTGCTGGAACAGCAGCACGTTTTCACGAAACACCATCAGCGTCGGGATCGAGCGGATGCGCAGGGCGGCCGCCAGTTCCTGTTGCTCTTCGGTGTTGATCTTGGCGAAGGTGACGTCCGGGTGTTTTTCTGCTGCGGCCTCGAAGGTGGGGGCGAACTGGCGGCAGGGGCCGCACCACGGCGCCCAGAGATCGATGATCAGAGGCTGTTCTGCTTGGGTGGCTTCCTGGAAGGTTTCCTGGGTGAGTTCGATAATGCTCATGCGGGCTCCTGGCTTGTGGCTGGTGGGTGGCGGCCATCGGCGGCCACCCGGGTTTCCGACTATATGGAGACAGTGTACCCGTCCTGCAAGTCCGGCCGTGGCTTAGCCCGGGAACAGGGCGTACTTGATGACGAACAGGATGGCGACCAGCAGTGTGGCGGGGTGGATGTCGCGGAAGCGCCCGGACAGGGCCTTGATCGCTACATAGCTGATGAAGCCGAAGGCCAGGCCGTTGGCGATGGAGTAGGTCAGCGGCATGGCGACGGCGGTGATGGCCGCCGGCACGGATTCAGTGATGTCTTCCCATTTCACGTCCACCAGTTCATGCAGCATCAGGCAGGCCACATAGAGCAGGGCGGGGGCGGTCGCGTACGCGGGCACGACGCCGGCCAGAGGGGACAGGAACAGGGCCAGCAGGAACAGCACGGCGATGACCAGCGCCGTCATGCCGGTGCGCCCGCCCGCCTGGACGCCGGAGGCGCTTTCGATATAGGCCGTCGTGCTGCTGGTACCCAGCATGGAACCGGCCACGATGGCGCAGCTGTCGGACAACAGGGCGCGGCCCAGGCGGCCCGGGTTATTGGGCTTGATCAGGCCGGCGCGCGTGGCGATCCCGATCATGGTGCCGGTGGCGTCAAAGACTTCGACCAGGACAAAGACCAGGATGATGTGGAAAAAGCCGGTGTTGAGCACCCCGGCGATATCCAGCTTGAACAAGGTCGGGTCCAGGCTGGGCGGGGCGGAGAAGATCCCCTGATATTGCACCAGGCCGGTCACGATGGACAACAGGGTGATTGCCAGGATGCCGATCAGGATGGCGCCGCGCACCTGCATGGCCCCCAGGGCTGCAATGATGAAAAACCCCAGGATGGCGAACAGGGCGGGCATCTGGGTCAAGTCACCCAGGCCCACCATCGTCGCAGGATTGGCGACGACGATGCCGGCTGTTTTCAGGGCGATGATGCCCAGGAACAAGCCGATCCCGGCGGCGATGGCCGCTCGCAAGGAAGGCGGGATACCGGCGACCAGCCATTCCCGGGCGCCGGTGACCGTCAGGATGACGAACACGACCCCGGAAATGAAGACCGCGCCCAGGGCCTGTTCCCAGGTATAGCCCATCTGGGCGACCACGGTGAAGGCGAAAAAGGCGTTCAGGCCCATGCCAGGCGCCATGCCGATGGGCCAGTTGGCCACGAAGGCCATGATGAGCGACCCCAGCGCCGCCGCCAGGCAGGTGGCGACGAATACCGAACCCCTGTCCATGCCGGTGCTGGACAGGATGTCGGGGTTCACGAAGATGATATAAGACATCGTCAGAAAGGTGGTCAGCCCCGCGAGAAGTTCGGTGCGAGCGTTGGTGCCGTGGTCTCTGAGCTTGAAAAGCCGTTCAAACATGATCTTGTCCCCAAAGGTGGAAGCGGTTTATTCACTGCATATTCTTGCGACGTGCCCATTCTAAGGCTGCTTAAACCCTTTTGTGAACAGCAGTACACTGCGGCCTATGCTGATCATCGGATTTGAAAGCTCCTGCGACGAGACCGGCGTGGCCATTGCCTGCACGGAACGCGGCCTGTTGGCGCACGCCCTGCACAGCCAGATTGCCATGCATCGGGAATACGGTGGCGTGGTGCCGGAATTGGCGTCGCGCGACCATATCCGGCGGATTGTGCCCTTGACGCGCCAGGTGCTGAAAGAAGCCGGCGTGCAGCCCGCCGATCTGGATGCCGTGGCCTATACGGCGGGGCCGGGTCTGGCCGGGGCCCTGCTGGTGGGGGCCGGGTTTGCGCGGGCCTTTGCGTGGGCGCAGGATCTGCCGGCCATTCCGATCCATCATCTGGAAGGCCATCTCTTGTCGCCTTTGCTGGCCGACGACGTGCCGTCCTTTCCTTTTGTGGCGCTGCTGGTGTCGGGCGGGCATACCCAGTTGATGCGTGTCGATGGGGTGGGCCGTTATCAATTGCTGGGCGAAACCTTGGATGACGCCGCCGGCGAGGCCTTTGACAAGAGCGCCAAGCTGATGGGGTTGAGCTATCCGGGCGGGCCGGAGCTGTCCCGCCTGGCTCAGCAGGGCGATCCCAAGGCCTGCGCCTTGCCGCGCCCCATGCTGCACAGCGGCGATCTGGATTTCAGTTTCAGCGGGCTGAAGACGGCAGTGCTGACGCGCATGCGGGCTTTGCAGGCCGAAGGCCGGGAAACCGATCTGACGGCCCGGGCTGATCTGGCGGCCTCGACCGAAGCCGCCATCGTCGATGTGCTGTCTGCGAAATCTTTGCAGGCCTTGCGCCGCACGGGCCTGAAGACGCTGGTCGTAGCAGGCGGCGTGGGCGCCAACCGCCATCTGCGTCAGCACCTGCAAGCAGCGCTGTCTGCCTTGGGCGGACAGGTGTATTTTCCGCCTTTGCACCTGTGTACCGACAATGGCGCGATGATCGCCTGGGCTGCCGTGCAGCGGCTGCGGGCAGGGCTGGTGGATCTGGATGCGCTGCGCGACAGCGGCTTTGCCGTGCGGCCGCGCTGGGATCTGCAGGACGTGTGCGTCCCGGCCTGATCTATTTCTTTTTGGCGCCGATGCGGCTTTCTTTGCCGGCCAGCAGGCGGGCGATGTTTTCGCGATGGCGCGACAGCAGCAGCACACTGATGGCGACGATGGTCGAAGCCACCAGCGTATCGATGCGCCAGGCGACATTGCCGCCCAGGATGTAGTAAAACGGCGCGAAGATCGCGGCAATGATGGCCGACAGCGAGGAATACCGGGTCACGGCGGCCACGATCACCCAGGTCAGTGCGGTCGCCAGCGCCAGCCAGGGCTGCAGGGCCAGCAGTACGCCCAGCGCCGTCGCCACGCCTTTGCCGCCGCGAAAGCGCAGGAACAGCGGGTATAGGTGCCCCAGAAAGGCGCCCAGGCCGGCCAGCGGCAGCGCGGCGTCGGGCAGCCAGCCCCGGCTGATGGCCCAGGCCGCCAGGACGACGGCCAGCCAGCCTTTGGCAGCGTCTCCCAGGAGCGTCAGCAAGGCGGCCGGTTTATTGCCCCCGCGCAGCACATTGGTGGCCCCGGGGTTGCCAGAACCGAAGCTGCGCGGATCGCGCAGGCCCATGACCCGGCTGACCACAACGGCGAAAGAGACGGATCCCATCAGGTACCCTGCTGCCAGGGCCAGGATGGCGCCGCCTGTAAACAATAACTCGGACATGGACATGGGGCGGCGATGCGGTCGTCGCGAAAGATTGGAATGGGGGCCATTCTAAAGCGCTCAAGCCGCCGCGTCACCCAGACAGGGGATATCCCCGAGTACAATTCGCACCATCCGGTTTCAGACAGGAAGAACAGGCAATGCGCATTCTGGTCACCAATGACGATGGCTACAACGCGGCGGGCATCGAGGCCCTGGTGGCGGCGCTGCGTCCGCTGGGGGATATCACGGTCGTGGCGCCCGAGACCAATTGCAGCGGCGCGTCGAACTCTCTGACGCTGCGTCGGCCCCTGTCGGTGCGCCAGGCGCCCAACGGTTTTCACTTCATCAACGGGACGCCCTCGGATTGCGTGCATATCGCCATGACCGGGCTGCTGGATTTTCGCCCCGATCTGCTGGTGTCAGGCATCAACAATGGCGCCAATATGGGCGAGGACACGCTCTATTCCGGGACGGTGGCAGCGGCCTCCGAAGGGTATCTCTTCGGAGTGCCCGCCATGGCCTTTTCCCTGGTGGAACGCGACTGGCGGCATCTGGATACCGCCTCTCAGGTGGCTCGGGAACTCGTGACGCGTTTTCGTGACCATCCCTGGCAGGAATCCATGCTGCTCAATGTGAACATCCCGGCGGTACCCTACCGGCAGCTGACGGGTTTCCGGGCTACGCGCCTGGGGCGGCGGCATCCCTCCGAACCCGTCATCCGCAGCACGACGCCCTATGGGGAAACCGTTTATTGGATCGGACCGGTCGGTCTGGCCCTGGATGGCGGGCCAGAGACGGATTTCGGCGCGATCAAGGACCATGCCGTCTCCCTGACGCCGCTGCGCCTGGATCTGACCGACCATGCCCAGACCCAGGCGACGGCGCGTTGGATGGCCGGTCAATGAACAAGCCGCGCCATCCGCTGGACCGGGCCGTGCGGATCAGCCGCAGCCCGGTACGCAGCTCGACGCTGGGGCCGGGCTATTCTGTGGCCAACAGCAATACGCGCATTCTGGGGCCGCACGCGCCGCACGCTCTCGGTCCTGTGCAGCCGCCTGCCGCCTCGGCCAATCTGGGCTTGAATTCCGACCGCCTGCGCACGCAGATGGTGCGGCGCCTGCGCGAACAGGGCATTACGGACGATCGGGTGCTAGCTGCGATGCAGACGGTGGCGCGCCACGATTTCGTCGATCAGGGATTGGCCAGCCGCGCCTACGAAGATGCCGCCCTGCCGATCGGCTATGGGCAGACAATTTCGCAGCCCTGGGTGGTGGCGTACATGTTGGCCGTCATGAGCGAGGGCCGTACGCCTCAGCGCGTGCTGGAAATCGGTGCAGGCTGCGGCTATCAGGCAGCCGTGATGGCGCAGTTCATCCCCGAGGTCTATGCTGTGGAACGCATCCGCGGGCTCTATGATCAGGCGCGGCTGAATCTGTCTCGCGGCCGTTCGCGGGGGCGCGTGCGCCTGTCGTTTGGCGATGGCATGCAGGGCCTGGAACACCGGGCGCCGTTCGACGGCATTGTCGTGGCGGCTGCGGGCGTTAAAATCCCTGAAGTCCTGCTGCATCAGCTGGCCATTGGGGCGCGTTTGATCGCCCCCGAAGGTGCTGCGCATCAAAGGCTTATTCTCTTCGAGCGCACCGGCACTGCTTCCTGGCACCGGGTGGAACTCGAAGACGTCCGATTTGTACCGCTGCGTCCTGGCACGCAGCCTTAAGTAGGAGAACCACATGCTCGATGGGACGCTGGTGACAGATGCTCCGTTCACCCAACCGCCACGCACCGGGCGTTTATTGCTACTGGCCGCCGTGCTGTCGGCCGTGGCGCTGGCTGGCTGCGCATCGCGTTCGCAGCGGGCTCCGGTCGCCGATCATTCCAATGCCTCATCCGCCTCGGGGACGCAGGCTGCCGCGCGCGGCACCTATGTCGTGAGGCCGGGCGATACGCTCTACAAGATCGCCCAGGCTCATGGCATGGAAGTCTCGCGCCTGTCACAACTGAACAATATCTCGAACCCGACGCAACTGGCCATCGGCCAGGTGCTGCGTCTGGACTCGGGTACGGCGCAGCCGTCGGGCGCGTCCACGACGGTGGCGACGCCGGTGCAGACCCAGCCCGTCGAAACGACGCCCGCAGCGGCCCCGGCGGCAGCAGCGGATACCTCGGCCGCCCGCGCCAGCGACGCCAGCCTGGTGTCCTGGAGTTGGCCTGCCAACGGCAAGATCATCCAGGGCTTCAGCAACACCACCAAAGGCATCGATATCGATGGCGCCATCGGCGCGCCGGTGACGGCGGCCAGCGATGGCAAGGTCATGTATGCGGGCAATGGGGTCCGGGGGCTGGGCAATCTGATTCTGTTGGGACACAGCAATGGCTTCATCACGGCCTATGCGCATAATCAGACCTTGCTGGTGAAAACCGGCGAGACTGTGAAAAAAGGCGCGAAAATCGCCACGATCGGTCAGTCCGATACCACTTCTCCGCGTCTGCACTTTGAAATTCGCCGTCGCGGCACGCCGGTCAATCCCTTGTCCTATCTGCCTGCCCGATGACGCCCATCCTGGTATTCGACCTGGAAACGATTCCTGACGCCGCCGGATTGCGGCGGCTGAATCCGCAATGGGCCGATCTGCCCGATGCCGAACTGATCGAATCGGCATTGGCTGCACGACGAGAAACGCATGGCAACGATTTTCTGCCTTTGCACCTGCAGCAGGTGGCGGTCGTCGGCTGCGCCTTTCGCGACGATCAGGGTTTTCGAGTGCGTACGCTGGGCCAGGCTGATGATCCCGAAGAAGCCCTGATTGCCGGATTTTTCAAGACCATCGGTCATTACACGCCGACGCTGGTCAGCTGGAACGGGTCGGGATTTGACCTGCCGGTGCTGCACTACCGCAGCCTGATCCATGGGGTGGCCGCACCGCGCTATTGGGATACGGGCGAGGACGACCGCGATTTCCGCTTCAATAACTACCTGAACCGATATCACACGCGTCATGTCGATCTGATGGACGTGCTGGCGAAATTCAATGGCCGCGCCAATGCGCCCCTGGACCAGTTGGCCAAGCTATGCGGCTTTCCCGGCAAGCTGGACATGGATGGCGGCCAGGTCTGGCAGGCCTGGCATGCCGGCGATCGGGATCATGTGCGCAATTATTGCGAGACCGATGTAGTCAATACCTGGCTGGTCTATTGCCGGTACCGCCTGATCAAGGGCGAACTGGACGCCACGGCCTACGCCGCCGAACTTCAATTGGTGCACGATACCCTGTCGGCCATCGATGCACCGCACTGGAAAGAATTCCTCTCTGCCTGGCAATATGTCTGAACCCATTCTGTACCCCCTGGATATCGAGTCGCTGGATCTGGAGGGGCAGGGGATCGCCCATCACGAAGGCAAAGTCGTCTTTGTGGCGGGCGCCTTGCCTGGCGAGCGTGTGCTGGCCCGGGTGACGCGCCGCAAGCCGTCCTTTGATAAAGCGCGCCTGGAGCAGGTCCTGCAGCCTTCTGCGCAACGGACCACACCCCTCTGTCCTCATTTCGGCGTCTGCGGGGGGTGCGCCATGCAGCATCTGGAACCCGCTGCCCAGCTGGCGACCAAACAGCGGGCGCTGGAAGACGCGCTGATCCATATCGGCAGGCTCTCTCCCAGACAGATCCTGCCGGCTTTGCAAGGGCCTTCCTGGGGATATCGCCATCGGGCGCGCCTGTCGGTGCGCCTGGTGCATAAAAAGGGCGGCGTGCTGGTGGGATTCCGTGAGCGCGGCCGCAGTTATGTGGCCGATATCCATGAATGCCGGGTGCTGCCGCCGCATGTATCCGCCTTGCTGATGCCCTTGCGTACGCTGATCGCCAGCCTGTCGCACCCGGACAGAATCCCGCAGATCGAGGTGGCCGTCGGTGACCAGGCGACCGTATTGTGCTTGCGTCACATGGAACCTCTGAATGAGGCCGATCTGGATCACCTGCGCCGTTTCGGCGCCGACCATCACGTGATCTGGTGGCTGCAGCCTAAAGGCCCGGATACCGCCCATCCGCTGGACCCTGCCCAGACGGATGATCTGGCCTATGCCTTGCCGGCCTATGGTCTGCGCATGCACTACCGGCCGATGGATTTCACTCAGGTCAATCCCTATATCAATCAGGCGCTGGTGGCTCGGGCGCTGATGCTGCTGGACGTGCAGCCCACAGACCGGGTCGCGGATCTGTTTTGCGGGTTGGGTAATTTCAGCCTGCCTCTGGCGACGCAGGCCCGCGAGGTCGTCGGCGTCGAGGGCAGCGCCACCCTGGTTGCCCGCGCCCGCCAGGATGCCGCCCGTCAAGGCTTGGGCGAACGCACTGCCTTTACGGAATTGAATCTATTCGAAGTCGATGCGGATTGGTTGCGCGGGCTGGGGCATTTCGACCGTATGCTGATCGACCCGCCGCGCGAAGGCGCCTTGGCGGTGGCGCAGGCATTGGCGGCGCTCGCTCCGCAGGAGCGCCCTCGGCGCGTCGTGTATGTGTCCTGTAATCCAGCAACGCTGGCGCGTGATGCCAGCACGCTGCATCACGAGGGCGGGTGGACGCTGAAGGCGGCGGGTGCGGTCAATATGTTCCCGCACACCGCTCACGTGGAATCGATCGCGGTCTTCGAGCCCTGATGCGGGGGGATGCGACCAGGGCGCCTGTGATCCGGCGGCCCTGGGCTGCTTTTTAGCGGCCTGCGTCCAGAATCCGCTGCGCTTCGATGCGCACCCGTTCGGGCGCCGTGCCGCCGATGTGTTTGCGGGCGGCCACAGAACCTTCCAGAGTCAGGACCTGAAAGACGTCATCCTGGATGTCGGCATGAAAGCCGCGCAATTCGTCCAGTGACAGATCCGCCAGATCGCAGCCGCGTTGCTCGCAGGAGCGCACGGCCAGCGCCACGGTTTCGTGCGCGTCGCGAAACGGAATGCCGCGTTTGACCAGGTAGTCGGCCAGATCGGTTGCGGTGGCATAGCCCTGCAGGGCAGCGGCCCGCATGGCGTCGGGCTTGACGCGTACGCCGCCCATCATGTCGGCAAAAATCGTCAGCGTGTCGCGAATGGTGTCGGCTGTATCGAACAAGCCTTCTTTGTCTTCCTGGTTGTCCTTGTTGTAGGCCAGGGGTTGGCCCTTCATCAGGGTCAGCAGCGCCACCAGATGGCCGTGTACCCGGCCGGTCTTGCCGCGCGCCAGTTCGGGGACGTCCGGGTTCTTTTTCTGCGGCATGATGGAACTGCCCGTGCAGAAACGATCGGCCAGGTCGATGAAGCCCACCCGTGGACTCATCCACAGGACCAGCTCTTCGGACAGGCGCGAGATGTGCGTCATGATCAAAGCGGCGGCAGCGCAGAATTCGATGGCGAAATCCCGATCGGACACGGCATCCAGAGAGTTGCGGCAGACTTCGTCGAACCCCAGGGTCTTGGCGACCCGTTCGCGGTCGATGGGATAGCTGGTGCCGGCCAGGGCGGCGGCGCCCAGCGGCAGGCGATTGGTGCGGCGGCGGCAGTCGGCCAGACGCTCGGCGTCGCGACCGAACATTTCGGCATAGGCCAGCAGGTGGTGGCCGAAGGTGACCGGCTGAGCGACCTGCAGGTGCGTAAAGCCCGGCAGAATGGTGTCGGCGTGTGTCAGAGCCAGCGTGGCCAGGCGGACGCGCAGCTGGCCCAGCAGATCGATGGCCAGATCGATTTCGTGGCGCAGCCACAGGCGGATGTCGGTGGCGACCTGATCGTTGCGCGAGCGCCCGGTGTGCAGGCGCTTGCCCGCGTCGCCGATCAATTCGACCAGGCGCTTTTCGATATTCAGGTGGACGTCTTCGAGGTCCAGGGACCAATGGAATTGGTCGGCTTGGATTTCCTGCAGGATCTGCGCCATGCCGCGCTGGATGTCGGCCAGATCGGCTGCGCCGATGACGCCGACGGCGGCCAGCATATCGGCGTGCGCCAGGGAACCCTGGATGTCGAAGGCGGCCATGCGCTGGTCAAAACCTACCGATGCGGTATAGCGCTTGACCAGGTCGGAGACCGGTTCCGAAAAGCGGGCCGACCAGGCTTGGGACTTGTTGTCGAACTGATTGTGGGGGGGCTGGGTATTGGACATAGTGCGGAAATTATAAGGGAGGCGTGACCTGCGCTATATTAAAAGCTTTTCAGCGGAAGCCGGAGATCATGGCGCAACCCGACATGAAGCAGATTACAGCCATCGTCAAGCCCTTCAAACTGGACGAAGTGCGCGAAGCCCTGTCCGAACTGGGCGTCAATGGCCTGACCGTGACCGAGGTCAAGGGGTTTGGCCGCCAGAAGGGCCACACCGAACTGTATCGGGGGGCGGAATATGTGGTCGATTTTCTGCCTAAGATCCGGATCGACGTCGTCGTGGCGGCCGATCAGACGGATGGCATCATCGAAGCCATCATTCGGGCCGCTCGCACCGGCAAGATCGGTGACGGAAAAATCTTTGTCTCGCCGGTCGAGCAGGCTATTCGCATCCGCACAGGGGAAACCGGCGTCGAGGCGCTGTAGCGCCTGATCGCCCGGCCAGCCGCCAGAACGCCGGCAGGAAATATTCCGCCACCAGCAGCGGCGCGCCTTGCAGGGTAAAGACCGAATGCCGGGCCTCGATGGCCGCATCGACCTGGGGTACGACCCAGGGCTGATCGGCCTGGCGAGTGTGCAATCGTCCGAACCGAAAGGCGCTGCGCGCGATACGGGCATCCTGGTACAGGATATCCGCCAGCGGTCGGCTGCCCAGGCCGCGCATGGCCTTCCAGGATCCCAGGCTGGCGGACCATGACGTGAAGCTGCAGGCTTGTACGCTGGGGACGCCATCGATCGTCATCAGGATTTCACGCCACCAGACCGCTGCACCTGCCTGCAATCCGGCTTCGTCCGCCCAAGCGCGGGGCAGGGCCAGCACCGCTTCGCGGCGCACGAACAGGCGCAACTCGCCCAAGGTGCGTAAACCTGCCGTCAACGCGCCGGGCTGGCGCAGCCAAGCCCGCTGCCGGCGATCCAGGCACGGAGCCGGTTCTGGGCGCCAATAGCGCGGGTAGGCAGTTTGGGGAGTCATCGGGGCGACACGATAGCATGTCGGACGCTACAATGCGCTCCATCATGGAACCCGTACGAATTTCAAAATTAATGGCCCAGCGTGGTCTGTGCTCCCGCCGCGAGGCCGACGCCTACATCGAGCGCGGCTGGGTGCGAGTCGATGGCCGGATCGTCAGCGAACTGGGCACCAAGGCTTTGCCCAACGCCCGCATATCGCTGGAACGCCAGGCGGCCCGACGCCAGACCGACAAGGTCACGATCATCCTGAACAAGCCTGTGGGCTATGTATCGCACCAGGCCGACCACGGCTACCGCCTGGCGGCTTCGCTGGTTCGCGCCGACACCCAGTTTCATGCGGATCGTGCGCGGCGGTCCTTTGACCCGGCCAACGTGCGCGGCCTGGCGCCGGCCGGACGCCTGGATATCGATTCCCAGGGCTTGCTGGTGCTGACGCAGGATGGGCGTATCGCGCGCCAGTTGATCGGCGATGATTCGGGTATTGAAAAGGAATATCTGGTGCGGGTCGATGGCCGCCTGTCGAGCAGCGGCCTGGCCCTGCTGAACCACGGCTTGACGCTGGATGGTCAGGCGCTGCGCCCGGCCAAGGTCCGCTGGCAGAATGAAGACCAGCTGCAGTTCATTCTGCACGAAGGGCGCAAGCGGCAGATCCGCCGCATGTGCGAACAGGTCGGACTGAAGGTCGTGGGCTTGAAGCGGATGCGCATGGGGCATGTCGTGCTGGGCGACCTGCCCATGGGCCAGTGGCGTTACTTGCGCGAAGGCGAACGCTTCTGATGGGGGCTGCGTCCTGCCGCGGGTCGCGCAGGGCGATCATTGCGGGGACGTGACCCGTCTGTAGCTGGGGCTTGCGCGCCAGCGGCGCCTGCCTGGCCCTGACCGGCTTTGGCGCTGCGCGTCAGGTTGAATCGCGCCTGATCATCCTGCGCCAGGACCGTCTGCAGCCAAGGCAGGGCGGCACGCAATTCGGTTTCCAGTGTCCAGGGCGGATTGACGATGAACATGCCGCTGCCGTGCAGCCCCAGTCCGTCGGACGACGGTTTGCAGACCGTCAGGCTGGCATTCAGCCAGTCCACCGGCATACGTTCCAGTGCACGCACCATTTCGTGCGCTTGCACGCGCTGCACCAGCGGATACCAGATGACGAAGCACCCCTGTGCGAAACGCTGCAGCCCGTCGCGCAGCGCCTGCTGTACGGATCGGTAATCCTGCTTGTTTTCGTACGAGGGGTCAATCAGGACCAGACCGCGTCTGGGCGGCGGCGGCAGGAGGCGTTTCATGCCGGCAAAGCCGTCTTCGAAGGCGACGGCCACCTGGCGGCGTGAGGCGCGCATCTGCTGACGCAGGGTGTCTTCCAACACCTGGCCTTCGGTGGGGTGCAGTTCGAACAGACGCAAGCGATCATCGGGACGCATGGCGTGCAGCGCCAGACAGGGCGAGCCCGGGTACAGGTTCGCTACTCCGTCCGGGTTGAAATCCTGAATGGCTCGCACGTAGCGCTCGATCAGCGCCGGCGGCTGGGCGGCGCCCAGCACGCGGTCCAGGCCTTCGGTGACTTCGCCGCTCTGGCCGGCCCAATCGCCATCCAGCGCATACAGACCGGCGCCCGCATGCGTGTCGATCACCCAGTACGGGGTGTCTTTGTGGTTCAGGTAATCCAGAATCTGCACCAGGATGGCGTGCTTCAGGACATCGGCATGGTTGCCGGCGTGAAAGGCGTGACGGTAGCTGAACATGAGCGGGTCTAGTGAGCCTGGCCCCGGGCATCGGGTCCCAGCAGGTCGAGAGCATCGGTAAAGATGGCGTGGCAGCCCCAGGACAGCAGTTCATGAGCGCGGTCGAGATCGTTGACTGTCCAGACCGCCAAGGTAGCGCCCTGGTCCAGGATATCGCGCACGAGAGCCTGGTCTGCGTGTCGGGTGTCGATGTTCAGGCCGATACAGCCCAGGCCGGTCTGGCGGGCGCGCCAGTCCGCTGGCACCGGGCCTTCGATCAGCAGGGCGCGGGGCAGGTCCGGCGCGGCGCTGCGGGCGGCTTCCAGCGCGGTTTCGGAAAAGGAAGACAGCAGCGGCGGTAATGCGGCGCCTGCCCATAGCTGGGCGGCTGCCCGGGCCACTGCGATGCCCGTGCCGTGATCGTCGCCGGTGGTCGGCTTGATCTCGATGTTGCTGTGCATGCCGCGCGCCTGCGTGTAGCGGGCGATGGATAATAAGGTCGGAGCGGGTTCACCGGCAAAATCCGGCCCGTGCCAGGCGCCGAAATCGAATTGCGCCAGGGCGCTCCAATTCAGTTCACCGGCTACGCCCTGGCCGTCCGAGGTGCGGTCGATGCGGTCATCATGCAGCAGGAAGGGGACGCCATCCCGGCTGAGCTTGACGTCGTATTCGGCCATCCGAAAGCCATGGGCCACACCGGTGCGCATGGCGGCCAGCGTGTTTTCGGGAGCCAGCCGTCCGCCGCCCCGATGAGCGATGAAGGCGGGCCAGGGCCAGACTGGGTGCGGGCTTGTCATGATGATGGAAAGGGCAAAATGAAGGGAACCCCTCTATTTTAGCGGTTTGCAGAGGCGGGCAGCAGGAAAGCCGCCGCCTGGCGGGCCTTGCGCCATGCGCCGGTGCGGTCTTGCAGGGTCGATGCGCTTCACGCAGCCCAGGCATCACAGTGGTAAACTGCGTGACATTTCAGGCCGTCTCTTTCATCAGTCGGCTGGGGCGACGATGTTCGCCTTTTTTGTTTCGGATGGTGTCGGCCCTGTCGTTCGCCATTTTTTGCGGGACCTTCGCTCATGTTCGATTTCATACGCACGCACCAGCGACTGATGCAGTTGATCCTCCTGATTCTGGTGGTGCCGTCGTTCGTTTTTCTTGGTATCAGCGGGTATTCCGTGGTGACCGCCGATCCGGCCGTGGCTGAAATCGGCAAGCTGTCCGTGACCAAAGAAGAATTCATCCAGGCGCAGCGCAATCAACTGCAGCAAATGCAGGAAAGCAGCCAGGGACGTTTTGATCCGGCCTTGCTGGACAATCCTCAGGCCCGTCAGGCCCTGCTCGACCAACTGATCGATCGCAAGATCCAGATCGCTGTGGCGACGCAGGAGCGTTTCAGCATTTCGGACAACACTCTGCGCCGCGCGATCGCCGCAATGCCGCAGGTACAGGTGGACGGCCAATTTTCCGCTGACCGTTACCACGAGGTCCTGGCGTCCATCGGCCTGAGCCCCCGCGATTTCGAAGCCAATCAACGAGCCGAGTTGGCGCTGGATACGGTGCTGGGTCCGGTGCGTGATACGGCGGCCTTGCCGCCGCCAGTGCTTGATGGCTTGAAGCGGGCGCTGACCGAAGAACGCACGGTTCGCCTGCGCGTGTTCCAGGCCAAGGACTATGCCAAGGATGTGAGCATCACGCCTCAGGACATCAAGGTCTGGTACGACGCGCATCAGGATGGTCTGCGCCTGCCCGAGCAGGTGTCCGCTGATTATCTGGTGCTGGACGAAGCCGCTGCAGTGGCCAGCGTCTCCGATGTCAGCGAAGCCCAGCTGAAGGACTACTACGAACAGAACAAGACCCGCTATGTGGTGCCGGCACGGATCAGTATCAGCCATATCCTGGTCAAGCTGCCCGCAGGCGCCTCGGACGAAGCCGCCAAGGCGGCCTTGACTGCGGCCCAGGACATCAGCCGCCGCGCGCGCGCCGAACCGGCTCAGTTCGCCGAACTGGCCCGCAAGGAATCCCAGGATGCCGGCACGGCGCGTGATGGGGGGAAATTGGGCTGGATCCAGCGCGGTACCTTGCCGTTGCCCATGGAACAAGCCGTCTTCGCGCTCAAGCAGGGCGAGATCTCCGATCCCGTGAAAGGCCCGGATGGCTATCACGTCTTTATCGCCAACGAGGTTCAGCCTGAAAAGGGTGAAACCTTCGACGAAGCCCGTGTCAAAGTCGAAGCCGAGGTCCGCCGTCAATTGGCCGCTGATCGCTTCGCCGATATGGCAACCAAGCTGACCAGCCTGGTCTACGACAATCCGTCCAGCCTGGAACCGGCCGCCAAAGAACTGGGCTTGCAGCTGCGCCAAACGCAGGGCATCGCCCGCGACCGCCTGCTGACGGCCGACGAGGCGGGCTCTCAGGCCGCCGCTGCGTCCCAGGATGCCGCCATCCTGGGTGATGTGCGGGTGCGTCAGGCGCTGTTCAGCCGTCAGGTGCTGACCGACAAGCAGAATTCCGGCGTGATCGAGATTTCCCCTGACACCATGGTGGTCGTGCGCGTGAATGCCGTGACGCCGGCCCACGTGCCGGATCTGGGCAAGGTCCAGGCGCATATTCAGGCTCAACTGGAATCGGAACGCGCTCAGGCAGCGGCAGTGGCTGCGGGTGAAAAGGTTCTGGCCCAGCTGAAGGAAAAAGCCTCGGTCGATGGCTTCCAGGATCCCGTCACGATCAGCCGCCTGGATCCGGCAGGCTTGAGCAAATCCGTGATGGATGCCGCCTTTGCGGTGTCTCATGCGTCCTTGCCGGCCTATGGCGGGGTGTCCTTGCCGAACGCCTATGCCATCGTACAGGTCGATCAGATCAAGCCGGGCACGACAGACAAACCCGCGCTCGATGGACTGGGCGTCCAGCTGGCCCGTGTCTGGGGCGGCGTCGAGGAACAATCCCTGCTGATGGATCTGCGTCGGGCCCTGGGAGTGAAGATGACGGACGAAGGCCGCAAGCTGATCAGCCAGGGCGACGGCGGGTCCAACTGACGACCGATATAGGCCACAGCCGCCGTCGGGCGGCTGAGCTGACCGTCCGGTGCGTGTGCGCTGTGCTGGATGGAATGACTGGATAAAAAGAGACCGCTTTGATCAGCGGTCTTTTTTTATCCTTTTGCCCGGACGATCTTCTGTACCTGGGGGACGTGCCGGATGGCGCGGATGACCTGGGCCAGGTGTTTGCGGCTATCCACCTGAACGGTCAGGTGCAGCAGGGCAGTGGCGGCCGCCTCGTCGGGCATGGTCAGTTGGGTGATGTTGGAGTCGGCTTCGGTGATTTCGGCTGCCAGGCGGCCCAGCACGCCGCGTTCGTTCAGGACAGTGATGTCCAGCCGGGTGCTCAGGTGGCGGGCGGTGGTGGCGTCCCAGACCACGGGAATCCAGCGTTCGGGTTCCTTGGACTGTTGACGTTGCGCGACGGGGCAGTCGGCCATGTGCACCACCAGACCGTGGCCCAGGCGGATGCCGCCGACGATGGCGTCGCCCGGCAGCGGGCCGCAGCAAGGCGCCAGCTGTACGGCCTGGCCTTCGTTGCCGTGGATGACGATGGGCGCGCCGCTGACGGCGTTGAATTCGTCCACGGCCATGGCAGTGGTTTCCAGCATGGCGTTTTCGGGCGCGAAGCGCCGCGCCACGACGGCCGCCAGGCGCTTGCCCAGGCCGATGTCCGCCAGGATTTCCGTGCGTGAGGCGCCGCCCGAGCCTTTGGCCAGGCGTTCCCATTGGGGGTCATCGTCTTTGGGGTAGGCAATGCCCAGCTGGTCGAACGCCTGATTCAGCAGACGCCGCCCGAAAGCGACGGATTCCTCGTAGCGTTCGGTGCGCAGGTAGTGGCGGATTTCGGAGCGTGCTCGCCCGGTGCGCACGTAGTTCAGCCACTGGGCGCTGGGCCGCGAGGCGGCGGACGTCATGATTTCTACTGCGTCGCCGCTGTGCAGTTCGGTGCGCAGCGGCGCAAAATCGCCGTTGATCTTGCAGGCGACTGCATGATTGCCGACGTCGGTGTGGATCGCATAGGCGAAATCCACTGGGGATGCCCCGCGCGGCAGTGACAGGATTTTTCCCTGGGGCGTGAAGACATACACCGCGTCGGGGAAAAGATCGACTTTGACGTGTTCCAGGAATTCGCCGGAATCGCCGGTCTGGCTTTGGATGTCCAGCAGGGACTGCAGCCACTGGTGCGTGCGTTTCTGCAGGTCGTTGAGCGACGTGCCCTGTTCTTTGTACAACCAGTGGGACGCCACGCCTTCTTCGGCGACATGATCCATGTCGCGGGTGCGGAACTGGAATTCAACCGGGGTGCCGTAGGGACCGATCAGCGTGGTGTGCAGGGACTGATAGCCATTGATTTTCGGAATGGCGATGTAGTCCTTGAATTTGCCGGGCACCGGCCGGTACAGCTGATGCAGCGTACCCAGCGCCAGATAGCATTCCGGCAGCGTATGGACCACGATGCGAAAGCCATAGATGTCGAGCACGTCGGAGAACGACTTTTTCTGCTCGACCATCTTTTTGTAGATGCTGTACAGGGATTTTTCGCGGCCGCTGACTTCGGCGTCCAGGCCTGCGGCCGGCAGCGCTGCGCGCACGGCTTCGGCAATTTTGGTAATGACTTCGCGGCGGTTGCCGCGGGCCGCCATCATGGCCTTGTACAGAACGTCGTAGCGGTTTGAGTAGATGGCCTTGAAGCAGCGGTCTTGCAGTTCGCGGAACAGGGCATTGAGCCCCAGGCGGTGCGCGATCGGCGTATAGATGTCCAGGGTTTCACGGGCCACCCGGCGACGCTTTTCGGGCACGACGGCGTCCAGCGTGCGCATATTGTGCAGGCGGTCGGCCAGTTTGATCAGGATGACGCGCACGTCGCGCGCCATGGCCAGCAGCATCTTGCGAAAGGATTCCGCCTGTTGTTCGGCCTTGGTGGCGTATTCCAGCCGTTCGAGCTTGGTCAGGCCATCGACGATGTCGGCGACGTCCGCCCCGAATTTTTCGGCCAGTTCCTGTTTGGCGACCCCCTGGTCTTCGATGACGTCGTGCAGCAGCGCCGCCATCAGCGAATCGGCGTCGAGCTTCCAGCCGGCGCAGATTTCCGTGACCGCAATGGGGTGGGAAATGTAGGGTTCGCCGCTTTCGCGGAATTGACCCAGATGGGCGTTGTCGGCGAAGCGGTAGGCTTCTCGGACCCGTTCGATGTCGCGCGGCGTCAGGTAGCCGGCGATGATCTGCTGCAGCCCCGCCAGCGAGGCGATCGGACTGGGCGGCGTAGAAGCCAGCGCGGCAGGGGCGTTATGCGGCTTTCGCCGGCGCAGTCGGGGGCCTTTGCGTAGAACCGCCAGTAAGCCCGAAGAAGCGCCGCGAATGCCGGAAAACGCCATGAGTCCGCCTATGGAATCAGGTCGGGACCTTGCGCAGCATTTCAGTGCCGACCTGGCTCTGAGCGATTTCGCGCAATGCAGTCACGGTGGGTTTGTTGTGGCTCTGGATACGCGATTCGTGGCCCTGGGCCAGTTCACGGGCGCGGTAGGTGGCCGCCAGAGTCAGATCAAAGCGGTTAGGGATCTGTGCAAGGCAGTCTTCGACGGTGATGCGGGCCATAAGTTTCCTGATCAACTAGCGTTGGCGAGAGGTTTGCGTATGCCAAGCTGCATGAACAGATCGGCATGGCGGATGGATTGCGTCGTGTAGCGCAGGCGGGCAGCGGTGACAATTGCCTGCAATTGCTGTGATGCGACGCTAAAGTCTTGATTAATAATAACATATTCGCAGTCTGACGCATGCGCCATTTCACCGCCGGCAGCCAGCAGGCGGCGAGCGATGACCTGGGGCGCGTCCTGGCCGCGCTTGTTCAGCCGGGTCTCCAGCGCCTCGATCGAAGGCGGCAGGATAAAGATGCCGATGGCCTGGGGATAATGCTGGCGCACCTGCCGCGCCCCCTGCCAGTCGATTTCCAGAATGATGTCCGTACCCTGAGCGATTGCCTGGGCGACGCGGTCGCGCGGCGTGCCGTAGAAATGCCCGTGGACTTCCGCCCATTCCAGCATGTCGCCCCGGTCGCGCAGCGCCTGGAAGGTATCCGCCGAGACAAAGCGGTAGTGTTCCTGGTCGCGTTCGCCGGGCCTCGGGTCGCGGGTCGTGCATGACACGGACAGAGCCAGCGTGGCATCCTGGGCCAGCAGCGCATTGACCAGGCTGGATTTTCCAGCCCCGCTGGGGGCGACCACCATGAAGATGTTGCCGGCGTGCGGGGTGTGTGTGTCGGTCGTCATTGCGGCGCCCCTTCGCTTGCCGCATGCGCATCGGGCGCCTGCCCCAGTTCGGCCAGCGCATCGGCATAGGCCTGAGGCCCGGTGCAGAGAAACACGATGGCGTCGCCCGGATTCAGGTTGAACAGCACATCCTGGATCTGTTCGGAAGCATCGTCGCCGTCATGGATGGCCGCCACGTGCACATCGCCGTCGCCCTGAAACTGTTCAGCCGGAACCAGATCCGCCACCTGTTCGACATCCGCCTGGCGCTGCGCCACATAGACGCGGAAAGGCAGGTCTTCCAGGGTGATGTCCAGGACCATTCCTTGGTCCAGGTGAGCGATCAGTCGGCTGTCGAGCGGCATAGATAACGGGCTTGTCAGTAAGTGCTTACTAACATTATAGACGGTCGGCAGGTGTAAATTCAGCCACGACCGGTGCGTGATCCGATGGCTTTTCCCAGCCGCGCGGTGTTTTGTCCACCAGGCAGCCAGTGCAGCGCGCAGTGAGATCCGGCGTGGTCAGGATGTGGTCGATGCGCACCCCGGCATTGCGACGAAACGACATCTGGCGGTAGTCCCACCAGCTGAAGATTTTCGGCGGCTGGTCGAACAGGCGGAAGGTATCCTGCAAGCCCAGGTCCAGCAGCTTTTGAAAGGCGGCGCGTTCAGGATCGGATACCAGGATGCCGCCCGCCCAGGCGGCGGGGTCGTGCACATCGGCATCCGCCGGGGCCACGTTGTAGTCCCCCAGGATCGCCAGGTCCGGGTGGGCGCCGATTTCCTGATCCAGCCAGTGCCGCAGGGCGTTGAACCAGTCCAGTTTATAGGCGTATTTGTCGCTGTCCACGGCCTGGCCGTTGGGGCAGTAGGCGCTGATGACGCGTACAGGCCGTCCCTGAGGGTCGGGCAGGGTGGCGGCGATGATGCGCTGCTGGGGATCGTCGTAGCCTGGGATGTTGCGCTGCACGGCCATTGGTTCGGCCTTGCTGATGATCGCCACGCCGTTGTAGGTCTTTTGCCCCGCCCAGCAGGCCTGATAGCCGATGGCCTGCAGGGCTTCATGGGGGAATTTCTCGTCGGGCAGCTTCAGTTCCTGCAGGCACAGGGCGTCGACAGGATTGGTCTGCAGCCAGTCGATGACATGGCCCAGGCGGACATTCAGGGAATTGACGTTCCAGGTGGCGAGTTTCATGGTGTGTGTGTTTTCTTTTAATGTCAGTGTGTCAGGTTGGCAATAAACCCGATTCTTTGCGTTTGGCTGCCAAGCTGGCCACCGCATTTTGCGGCGGCTGTGATGGGCAGACCCATGTTGCCTTGATGCCACTATGGTATCAGCCAGCCGCTGGATAAATGATGTCCTGCGCAAGCGGCAGGATTATGCTGATTCAGTAGGCTGCGGCGGATGTGCTGTGGCTAATGATTGACCGATGGAGGTCAAAATGGACAAACATGGAAAGTCGCCCAAAAAGGCGCAATCGAGGCATGTGGCAGAACCCCCCAGCGTATCGAAAGACACCGCTCACGACACGCTGACAGCGGCAAAGAAGGGAGGCCCGGCGGTCGATCACAGGCCCGCAATGACTCGAGGCTATACAAGGGGCAGGTAGCAAAAACGGCTCAAGAGCGGTATTGCGGCGGGCCCGGATGCCTATGACGCAGTCCGTTGAGCCGTGGCAGGGTATTTTTGCCGTATGGCATACTCGAGCCATCATTCAACGGAGGCCCGTATGTCAGGACCGCAAGACAAGATCAAAGAAAGCCGTATCAGCAAAAAACACCGGGCGCGCGCCGCTCGGGTCGTCGGGCAGTTTCTGGCGATCCGGGATTGCCTGAAAGAGGCAGAGGCGGACGGCAGCGAAATCGATGATATCGACGAGGTCGCCGCCCAGCTCACCGTCGCGGCATTCAAGCCGGTCAAATAAGCCGGAAAGAGGCCTTGCGCTGGTGTTCAGCGCAAGGCTCCTACAGCGACAGAGCTCGCCCCGCAGGCTTGCACCAGTTCGTGATCGTAGCTGGCAAACAGCACGACGCGGTCCTGCGACCAGATACTGAATTGCTCGGCCAGCGCGGCACGCGCCGGGGTATCCAGCCCGTTGCTGGGGCCGTCTGCGATGATGACGGCAGGTTCGCCCAGGGCGGCGGCTGTCAGGAAAACCTTGCGGCGCGTCCCGGTCGACATTTGTTCAAAGCGCTTGTCCAGATGCGGTTCCAGCCCCAGGCGGCAGGCGAATTCAAGCACCTGCCCGTCGATGCGGGCATTTTTTTCCGATGCGGCCTGCTCCAGCAGCCCGCGCCCCGTCTGTGTCGGGAACATCGAGCAATCGTCGGGTATGTAGGCCAGGCGGGCCTTGGCCTGCTGTGGCGCCTGCGCCAGGGAATGTCCGTCGATCCAGACGTCTCCCGTGTCCGGTGCGATCAGCCCCGCGATGATGCCAATCAGGCTGGATTTTCCGGTGCCGTCTTCTTCGCATAGCGCGGTGCATCCGGGCGGAAACGTATGCGTCAGCCCCTGGAAGACAAGATGATCGCCGTAGCGTTTGCTGAGATTGTCGATGCGTAGCATGTCGGCAGTGTACGCAGGAATCCAGCAGGCTGGCGAATCAGGCTGGATCCATCCAAGCGTCTCGCCACGCCGTAAAATGGGCGTCCGATGACCTGGGCTGGCCGGTCACGAACGTCAGAACAGAAGAATCGAGGGGAATGCCGGATGTGCGGTTTGGTGGGGTTTCTGGGTGGCGTACAAGGCGGCGATCTGGGCAATGCCCGCGCCATCCTGGGACGCATGGCGGATACGATTGTGTCGCGCGGGCCGGATGATGCCGGGGTCTGGGCCGACGAAGCCGGGATCGGCCTGGCCCATCGGCGCCTGTCGATTCTGGATCTGTCGCCCGCCGGCCACCAGCCCATGGCTTGTGCGTCGGGCCGGTACAGGATTGCCTTCAACGGTGAAATCTATAACCACCTGGACTTGCGGCGCGAGCTGGACGCCGCAGGCGGCCAGGTCTGGCGCGGCCATTCCGACACCGAAACCCTGCTGGCCGGTTTCGTCGCCTGGGGCATCCGGGCCACCATCGAGCGTTGTATCGGCATGTTCGCGTTTGCCGTGTGGGATCGCCAGGATCAGGTGCTGACCCTGGGGCGGGACCGTCTGGGTGAAAAACCGTTGTACTACGGCTGGCAAGGGCAGGGGGATGCCGCCTGCTTTCTGTTCGGATCGGAGCTCAAGGCGCTGAAGGCGCATCCCCGTTTCGCGGCGGCCATCGACCGGGATGCCTTATGCCTGTTGATGCGCCATAACTACATTCCCGCCCCGCATTCCATCTATCGTGATCTGTTCAAGCTGGCGCCTGGCTGTCTGCTGACGGTTTCGCAACGCCGCCGCGAGCCGCAGATCGAGACCTACTGGTCGCTGGCGGATACCGCAGTCGCCGGCGTGCGGGCGCCTTTTTCCGGATCTGCCGAGCAGGCGACCGATGCCCTGGAAACGCTGCTGATGTCCGCTGTGGGGCAGCAGATGATGGCGGATGTGCCCTTGGGCGCCTTCCTGTCGGGCGGTATCGATTCCTCCACGGTGGTCGCCCTGATGCAGGCGCAATCCAGCCGTCCGGTGAAAACTTTTTCCATCGGGTTTCATGAGGACGGCTACAACGAAGCCGAGCACGCTCAGGCTGTGGCGCGCCATCTGGGCACCGAGCATACGGAACTGTATGTCACGCCCCAGCAGGCGCTGGACGTCATTCCCCGACTGCCGGAACTGTATAGCGAGCCTTTCGCCGATTCTTCGCAGATTCCCACTTTTCTGGTGTCGCAATTGGCGCGCCAGCAGGTCACGGTATCCCTGTCGGGCGACGCGGGCGATGAACTGTTTGCCGGGTATGGCCGCTATACGCGCAACAACCGGCGTTGGGCGCAGATCGCCCGCGTGCCCTATGGTGTTCGCCGCCCGGCGGCAGCCGCTCTGCGCACCTTATCGCCCGCCGCCTGGCAGGCGGTGCTGGGGCCTTTCAGGCCGCTGATGCCGGCTGCGTTGCGCCATGCCCATCTGGGTGAAAAACTACACCAAGGAGCTGGGATGCTGGCGGCCCGGCGGGTGGACGATTTGTATCTGGAGTCGATTTCCCGCTGGGAACCGGCGGATCTGGTGATCGGCGGACACGAACCCCTGACCTGCCTGCGCGGCCGGCCGCTGGCGCTCGACGGCCTGGATCCGATGCAGCGTCTGATGGCGCTGGATGCGATGACGTATCTGCCGGACGATATTCTGGTCAAGGTCGATCGGGCCGCGATGGGCGTGTCGCTGGAAAGCCGTGTGCCCTTTCTGGATCATCGCGTGGTGGCATTCGCCTGGCAGCTGCCGCAGTCTTTCAAGCTGCGCGATGGCGCCGCCAAATGGATTCTGCGCCAAGTGCTGTATCGGCATGTGCCCAGAGAGCTGATCGAACGGCCCAAGATGGGTTTCGGCGTACCGGTTGATCGTTGGTTGCGCGGTCCGCTGCGCGATTGGGCGGAACACCTGCTGGATGAGTCGCGCCTGCGCCGGGAAGGCTTCTTTCATCCAGCGCCTGTCCGGCGCAAATGGGATGAGCATCTGTCGGGCCGGCGCAACTGGCAGTACCACCTGTGGGGGGTGCTGATGTTTCAGGCCTGGTTGGAACACGAGGGCGGCGCTGATGACCCGTCCTGATCCGGCAGCGGCAGTCGCCGGGATCGAATCCCGGTACGCCTGGGTCCGGCTGGTGATCACGCTGGCGGCCGTCACGGTCGGCAACGTCGGCATGTATGCCGCCAGCATCGTGCTGCCGTCGATCCAGGCAGATTTCGGCGTGGGCCGTTCCGGTGCGTCGCTGCCGTATGCGGCGACGCTGATCGGGTTCGGCCTGGGTGGTGTGCTGATGGGGCGTCTGTCGGACCGCTATGGTGTTTTCCTGCCCCTGGTCGCAGGGGCGATCTGTCTGGGGCTGGGCTTCGGGCTGGCGGGCCGGGCGGACGATATTCTGGGTTTCAATCTGGCGCATGGCTTGTTGATCGGCCTGGGGTCGTCAGCCACGTTTGCGCCGCTGGTGGCGGATGCCTCGCATTGGTTTACCCGGCGTCGAGGGATTGCCGTGGCGATCTGCATGAGCGGCAACTATCTGGCAGGCGCTGTCTGGCCGCCGGTGATGCAGTTTTTTGTGGCGGATATCGGTTGGCGTCAGACCTATCAGAGCATCGGCCTGTTCTGTGTGCTGAGCCTGTTGCCGCTGGCCTTGTGCCTGCGCCGTCGCGCGCCTGCTGCGGATCTGCCGCCAGTGACGGCCGTGCCATCCAGCCGACGCTCGGATGCCTTGACAGGGGATCGCCCGCTGGGGCTGTCTTCGCGGACCTTGATGCTGCTGCTGTGCGTGGCGGGGGTCGCCTGTTGCGTGGCGATGGCGATGCCGCAGGTGCAGATCGTGGCCTATTGCAGCGATCTGGGTTATGGCGCTGCCAATGGGGCGAATATGCTGTCGCTGATGCTGACCATGGGCATCATCAGCCGCCTGGCCTCGGGGTGGCTGTCTGATCGGATCGGCGGCTTGCGGACCTTGCTGCTGGGGTCGCTATTGCAGGGCCTGGCGCTATGGCTGTATGTGTTCAACCACGGCCTGCTGTCGCTATATGTGGTGTCGGCCTTGTTCGGCTTGTTTCAGGGCGGCATCGTGCCGGCCTACGCTGTGATCGTACGGGAATATTTTCCCCGCGAGGGCAGCGGCGGGCGCGTGGCGACGGTCCTGATGGCGACGCTGTTGGGCATGGCGCTGGGCGGCTGGATGTCCGGCGCGATCTACGATCTGTCGCTGTCGTATCAGGCGGCCTTTCTGAACGGCATTGCCTGGAATGCGCTGAATGCCGGGATCGTGGTTTTCCTGCTGCTGCGTGTCCGGCCGCGCAAGATGCGGCCGGCGCTGGCCTGACCCGCGCCGGTCTTTGCCGCTGGCTTAGCCGGCTGGATGGTGGGTGACCACGATCTTGCCCAATTGGGCGTTCGATTCCATGCGTGCGATGGCCGCTTCCAGCTGATCGAACGGAAATACCTGGTCGATCAGCGGCGACATGCGTCCGCCGGCGATGGCGGGCAGGACTTCGTTGACGACGCCTTGGACGATACGCTGGCGCTGGGCGGCGTTCAAACCCTTGCTGGATACGCCGAACAGCTGCAGCCGCTGACCGTGCAGCGCCCCCAGGTCCAGCGGGCCGCTGCGTACGCCGTCGACGTGGCCGACAATGGCCAGGCGCCCCTGAAATGCCAGGGAATGCACGCATTCCGCCAGGACCGAGCCGCCAACGACGTTGACGGCCAGATCGGCGCCCCGGTCGCCGGTGGCATTCATCACGGCGGCGTGAAAATCAGGCGAGCGTGTGGGGATGCCCAGATCCAGGCCGTGATCGGCCAGGGCCGCCAGCTTGTCCGGTGATCCCGACGTGCCGATCACCCGGGCGCCCAGCATCTTGGCCAGTTGCAGGGCGGCAACCCCCACACCGGATGAAATGCCGGCGATCAAGAGCCATTCGTCCGCTGTCAGGCGACCCTGGACGACCAGCATGTCATAGACCACCATGGTGGTGATGGGGATGGCTGCCGCTTGCTCCCAGGACAGGGCGTCGGGTATCGGCATGGCGTCGCGGGCGTCCAGCAGCGCATAGTCGGCGAAGGCGTTCTTGCAGCGCCCCATGATGCGCTGGCCGGCTTGAAAGACGCCGCTGCCTGCGCCGACCGCGACGATCTCGCCGGCGGCTTCGATGCCCAGGCTGGCGGGCGTGTCGGCAGGCGATTGGCGCAGCGCCAGGATTTCCCCCCGATTCAGGCCTGCGGCCTGGACCCGCACCAACAGCTGCTGCGGGCCGGCGAACGGCACGGGGGTATCCTGCGACGTCACCTGGATACGGTCACCGGAAATCTGCGTCACATAGCGTTGCATGGCGTCTCGCAAAAAAAAAAGATTGATGCAGCAGTCTAGCGCGGGATGGCTCAGGAAGCGGAGCGGGTTTTCAGGTAAGGGCAGGTGGACTCGCTCAAGGGGCCATAGGCGGTTTCGGCCGGGATGGTGGCCACGACCTTGTGCAGATCCCAGGGACCGGTGCTGTCAGCCGGGGTTTTGACCTGCAGCAGGGTCAGGTCGTTCATCATGCGGCCATCGGCGCGGATGACGCCATGATCGACGAAAAAATCCTGGACCGGATGGGATTTCAACCAGGCCATGATGGTGTCGGCGTTGTCCGTGCCGCTCTGGCGCACGGCGTTCAGGTAGGCGGTGGCGGCCGAATAATCACCGGCCTGGCCATAGGTGGGCATGCGTCCGATCGTCTCAAAATAACGCCGCGACCAGGCTTCAGAGGCAGGGTTCTTGTTCCAGTACCAGGGGACGGTGAAATACATGCCTTGGGTGACTTCCAGGCCCAGGGCGTGGATGTCCAGCAGCGTCGCCGTCAGGCCGACAGGCCTCATGGTGCGGGTCAGGCCGAATTCCACCGCTGTCTTCAGGGAATTGACGAAATCGGCGGTGGCGTTGGCCAGCGCCAGCACGTCGGCGCCCGACTGCTGCGCCTGCAGCAGGAAGGACGAAAAATCCGCCGCGCCCAGCGGCGTGCGCACCGAACCCAGCACCTGGCCGCCTGCGGCCTGTACCACGGCGCTGGTATCGCGTTCCAGTTCGTGGCCAAAGGTGTAGTCCGTGGTCAGAAAGAACCACGATGTGCCGCCTTGCTGCACGATGGCGGACCCCGTACCCCGGGCCAGGCCGCGGGTCGAGTAGGTGTATTGGATGGTGTAGGGGGTGCATTGGGCGTTGGTAAAGGCCGATGCCCCCGCGCCCGAGGTAATAAACGGTTTTTTCTTTTCCGCCGCCACGGCGGACATGGCCAGGCTGGCAGCGGAATTGGTGCCACCGATCAGCAAGTCCAGTTGCTGGTTGTCGAACCAGTCCCGGGCCAGGGCGGACGATACGTCGGCCTTGTTGCGGCTGTCGGCGACCAGCAGTTCGATTTTTCTGCCGTCGATGGCGCCGCCCGCATCGGCGATGGCCATGCGGATGGCATGCGCGCCGCCGGGGCCGTCGCCGTCGGCGTACACGCCGGACATATCCGTGATGAATCCGATGCGGATGACGTCGTCGGAAACAGGGCCGGCTGATGCCGATAATGCGCCCAGGGCCAACACCAGGCCTGCGCCTAGACACGCGCCGTTGATATTCATGAAAACTCCTTGTAGAGGGGGATCATCATGCCATTGCGGCGCTGTGAACCGGGCAGTATGCCTGTCGGCGGCGAGGTCTGGCGCCGGGGTTTACCAGGCGCCCCGGTGTTCGGGGACGTAGGCGATCAGCGGCAAGGATGCCAGCACCAGCAGGCCCCAGGCGCCATAGATCCAGGCCTGACTGGTCCCTGGATCGGCGGCGGTGGACAGCACCATGGTGACGATGGAAATGAATGTGATGGTGCCAACCTGGATCGCCAGCGTGCGCAGGGCCGCCAGAGTAGACGCTGATTGGGGGGCCAGTTGCAGACCCGCATTGCGGCTGGCCGGATTGACCGTGCCGGTGCCCATGCCCAGCAGGAAGGCCGATGCCAGCAGCCAGGTGAAAGGCGTCAGGCCAAAGGCCGGCGGCAGGGCCAGCAGCGTCATGCCCAGCGCGATCAACACACCGCCGACATAGAGCGGGGGGCGGTAGCCGGTACGCCGGATGGCCAGCGTGCAGGCCAGCGACAACAGGATGGCGGCCATGCCCTGGGAAATCAGCAGGCTGCCGGAACCGAGCGCCCCCAGGCCATAGCGATTGGTCGCATACAGGGGAATCAGGGCGACGGCGCCGATCGTGACGCCGCCGAACAGGGTGTTGATCAGATTGACGATACCGAAACCCGGGCCATGGATCAGGCGCGGGGCGATGAACGGGTGGCTGCTGCGGTGGATGTGATGGAAGAACAGTCCGCCGGCTGCCAGGGCGATGGCGGCGGACACTACGATCCGGGGCGAGGTATAAGGCAAGTCCTTTTCCCCCAGGAAACTGGCGGCCAGCATGCCCGCCAGCAGGCAGACGCCCAGGCATCCCAGGCCGACGTAATCCATGCCGGGCCCGGGCTTGCGTGCTTTAGGCGGATCGGGCGGGATGTAGCGCAGCGCCATCCACAGGATGAGCAGACCGATGGGGACGTTGACGAAAAAGACGCCGCGCCAGTTCCAATAGGTGACG
This sequence comes from Castellaniella sp., assembly GCF_034675905.1. GTDB lineage: Bacteria > Pseudomonadota > Gammaproteobacteria > Burkholderiales > Burkholderiaceae_B > Castellaniella. Next base: position 186,501 of record NZ_JAUCCV010000005.1, read on the forward strand.
AACAGGCCGCCGAAGATCGGGCCAATCATGGCGCCGATAGGGAAAATGCTGCCGAACAGGCTGACGGCCCGATCCCGGCTGTCGCCGAAATAGTCCACCACGATGCCGGTCGCCGATGGCGTGATGCCGGCGCCGCCCGCCGCCTGCAGGGCGCGCAGCACGATCAGCATGCCGATGCTGTCGGTCAGCCCGCACAGCAGGGAAGCCAGGGTAAAGACGGCAACCGATGCCATAAACACGCGCCGTCGGCCGATGCGTTCGCTCAGTTTGCCGCTGACTGGCAGCATCAGGACGAAACCAAAGGCGAAGGCGGTGATGGTCCAGCCTGCCCAGTTGATCGAGGTATCCAGGCCCTGTTGCAGCTCATGCAGCACCGTCGCCACGATGGTGGAATCCACCGACATCATCAGCAGCGCCAGGGAAATAGTGGTGAAGGCGGGGATGCGGCGGATGGCGGGGCAGGACGGATTGGGCATGCAGCAGTCTACTGCTTTTGCAAGCCCTGCAATCCTTGCAGCAGGTTCTGCAAGCTGACGGGCTGGGCCGGCAGGACGAACTGATCCGCAGCGGGTTCCTGTCCGGAAATGGACGTCAGAACGAAATCATTGCCCAGGCGCAGGATACCGCGCCGCCTGGCGGGCAAGGACCCGGTCAGTTGTTGTGTCTTGGCTTGGCCAAGCAGCAGCCGCATACTGTCCAGATAGCTGGTCGTCATGTCCACGACGCGGGGGTCGTCGGTCAGGACCGCATCGGTGGGATGCGTCTTGCCCTGGGTGTCGGTTACGGTCAGCTGATAGACATGCCCGAGGATGCCGGCGACGGTTTCGGTCTTGCGCATATCCTTGACCTGATCGACCCGGTCCGGCAGATACTGGTTGGGGCGCGATTGGGCCAATGCACCCAGGCCCTGCAGCAGGCCGCCGACCTCCATGACGACAGGCGTGTTGCCCCGGACAGAGACGGAATAGGCTTTGCCGTCGCGCACCAGCAGATAGTCCGGTTTCGAGGCTTGGCTCAGGCGCACCGCCCCCTTGGTCTGCCAGGCGAGTTGCGTGGCCTCGCCGCCTGCCCGCACGTGCGCGGCGCCGCCAGCCAGCGCGGGCGGGGGCAGCAGCCAGGCGGCCAACAGTACCGGACAATAGATCAGGGAATGGATCGGGGACGGCATGCGCATGGGGAGAGACTCCTGAACAAGGCTCGGGCGAAGTGGCGCAAGCGTTTGCCTGCGCAGCGAGGTCGGGCGGCGCGGATATTGTCCGGCATCCGGGGGAGAGCGGCTGTATGGAAGGGTAACGGCTGCGGATCAGGGGGCGATCGTGCTGCGGCGCAGGAACCGGCTTAGGTCCCGGTAGAGGCGCCGGGCGCTTTCCTGATACCCCGCCAGGGTGAAGTGCACCAGATCGCGGCCCACCCAATCGCGCGCCTGCCATGCCAGCATCGGGCAGGCGTCCGCGCCCATGGCGTCTTGCCAATCCCAGTACAGGGTGTGTTCCGCCTGGGCGACTGCTTGTTGGATGCGTTTGACGGCTTCATGTCCCGCAGGGCGCCGCGCGGCGCAGGACAGGGTCGCATCGCTGGATGCGACCAGCGCATCGGGGGCGCCGATCAAGAGCACGGCTGCCTGGGGCAGCGCCTGGCGTATCGACCGGATGCCCTGGATCAGGCTGCTTTGCATGGCCTGGGGGTCCAGTGTGTCGTCAAAGGATTCGTTGGTGCCGTAGGCCAGGATGATCAGGTCGGCCCGTGTGGCGGCCAGCTGGGATAGCCAGTCGGGCGACCAGCGGTCCCAGATCGTCTGGCGGGCGCCATTGGTGCCGATGGGGGACACCAGGGCGCCCTGCGCCTGTTGGCGGGTCAACTGGATACCGCCCAGCGCCACGGCCTGGGTGTGCCGGGCGGTGATCGTGAATGGCAGGCGCACGGGCGCCTGCACCGTCTGCCAACTGCCGGGGGGATGTTTGGGCCCGCTGGACGCCGCCAGTGTGCGGCGACCGCTGGCGCTGTCAACCGTCAGGGCGCCGGCGGCAACACCGGTCTGGATCAGGAAGCTGGCCAGGTAAGGGGTGGTGTCATCCTGCCGGGATTCGACGCGGAGGGTGGCGCCTGGCCTGTCCGGTGTAGCGATGTAGCCCCCCAGGGGAAAGCTGGGGTTGTTGTCGCTGCGGCTGCTGCTCAGGCGCCAATGGCGGGATCGCATCCTGATCCGGAAATGGCTCATGCCGCGCACGTTCATGGGGGTGATCCAGCCGATGCCGGCATCGCCCAGGTCCGCCTGCAGTTGCGTGCGCAGACCCGAAGTCAGGGTGTCCGAGGCGGTGTGCGAGTCGCCCAGCTGGACGATGGTCAGGACCGAGGGCGTCGTGCGGGCGCCATGGGCCGCGTGATGGGCGGCGGCCAGCAGGCGGTAGCGATCAATCAGCCGGGCAGCATTGGGATCGCCGAAATCCTGCAGGCCGGGCGGCCGGATGGCTGCTTGGTCAACCGGCGTACTGGCGGGGCCGGATGCGGCAGGCGTCAGGTCGGGCGGGCGGACCTGGCAGCTGGCGGTCGTCAGCACCAGGACAGCCAGCAGGGGCGACAGCAGAAAGCGTAGGCGGTTTTTCATCTGGATGCGTGTCATAGTCCTGTCAATGCGCCTGGGCGGATACTGGGCGGGCCGGTGATGTATTCGCAGGCGGTTCTGGGAGTGTGACCGCTGATGCGTCGATGCGGTCCAGGATGGCGCGGGCGATCAGGCGTTGCCCGGTGATCGTGAAATGCACGCCGTCGTCAATCCTGACCCGGATTTTTTTGTCTTCGATCCGGCTGTAAAAGGAGAAGGCGGGGTCGGGATAGCCCAGCGCCCGGTGTCCGGCAATGAATTGCCCGCCGCCGGCTTCGACCTCGGATTGGTACAGCGTGTTCAGATACTGCATGCCTTGATCGAGCCGTTCCCTTTTCATCGGCGGCGCACCGACCCATAGCACGCGTGCGTGATGCGTGGCGGCAGCGTGCATCAGGCGGCGGATGCGTTCCCGGTAGACGGTTTCCCATTCCGGCGACCGAAAGCGCAGATAGGGATCGCCCTTTTTAAGCGGAAAATCCCAGGGATCGTTCGGCCCCAGGAACACCACCATCAGGGCGATATGCGGATGCTGTTCAAAGGCTTTCTCGGCAGCCGCAGGCCAGTTGAAAAAACCCTGGTACGCCAGACCGGTGCTTTGCTTGCTCAGGTCGATCCCCTCGATGCCGTGTCCCTTGAACAAGGCGCGGCGCACGTGGGGCGCCACGCCCTGCATCATGGAATCCCCGACGAAAAAGACCTGATCCCCCGGCTTCAGGACGACCTGGCCCGCAGCGTTCAGGCGCGGCAGATTCGGGTCCGTCTCTGGCGTGGTTGCAGAAGGGGTGTCAGACGATGAATCGCCGGGACGGGAGGCGGGCAGATCGATCCAGATCTGATTGATGGTCGTCACGACCTTGTCGTCGAAGCGGGACAGGTCCTGAGTGCGGGATGTGCGCCAGGCATCCCAGGATGTCTGCCAGCTGCCGCCTGCGCGCCATGCTTTCAGCAAGGCCGCCTGCATGCCGCCTGTTTCCGTATCGGCGGCCTTGCTTGCCGTCATCGGGCTGTGATAGGTCTGTTGCCAGTACAGGCGGATGGAGTCCTGCATCAGCCAGGCCAGCGGCAGGGCGCACAACAGCAGAACGTACAGGGTCCGCCCCAGCAGCAGCACGTGCGGCTGCTGCAGTTCGGGATCGGGGGCTGGCCCGGATGCCTCAGGCCCGGCAGCGCTCAGGGGCAAGGTGCTGTCGAGGGTGTCAGAAACCGGCATAGATGAATCCCGGAATCCCGGCAGGGGATAAAAACAGGCCTGCCCAGGCCAAGGGCGCCAGCAGCAAGGGCTGCAGGCCCCAGGGCAGGCGGGCGATATGGTGCAGCAGTCCGTCGCAGGCCCGCGCGATCAGCGGGTAGCTGCGTAGCGCCAGCCACATCAGCAGCAGATACAGCGGTGAGTTGAACTGTAGCGCTTGATCGAAATGCGTGACCAGTGTCTGCAGAAAAAGCAGGCTTTGGTCCAGCGACGGGCTGCGAAAGAAAATCCAGGCCAGGGCCACGAACAGGAAGGTCGCCGTATTGGCTAGGATAGGCAGGCGGGCGGCCACCCGGTCACGTCCCCACAGACGGTCGCCTAGATTCAAGAGCACCATGCCCGCCCCGTGAACGGCTCCCCAGATCAGGAAATTGCCGCTGGCGCCGTGCCACAGACCCGAGAGCACCAGGGCAATCATCAGGTTGATCTGAGTGCGTGTAAAGCCCTGGCGGGAGCCGCCAAGGGGGATGTACAGATAGTCGCGGATCCAGGTCGACAGGCTGATATGCCAGCGTGACCAGAAATGGCGCAGATTGGTCGCCAGGTAGGGGGCGCGAAAATTGGGCGGCAGCTGGAAACCCAGCAGTAGCGCAAGCCCCGTGACCAGATCGGTATAACCGGAAAAATTCAGGTAGAGCTGCCAGGTGTAGGCCAGCAGGCCCAGCAGTGCGTCCAGGGCGTGGTATTGCTGCGGATTGGCAAAGACCGGATCGGCCCAGGTATTGGCCAGCCAGGCGCTCAGCCACACCACTTTCAGAATCGCCAGCACGATCAGCAGCAGGGCCTTGGGGTACTGTGACAGGCTGCGGGGTTCGACGGTCTGGATCTGCGGCAGAAAGTCCCGCGCCCGGTTGATGGGGCCCGCCACCACGCTGGGGAAAAATCCCAGGAACAAGGCCAGATCAGCCAAAGGCACGAGGGGGATTTCTTTGCGCCAGACAGAGACCAGATAGCTGACTGAGTGAAAGGTGTAAAAGGAAATCCCCAGCGGCGCCATGATCTGGATGGCGGGAATCCAGGCGGATAGCCCCCAGGCCGTCAGCGCCGCATTGATGGCGTCGCGAAAAAAGTCAAAATACTTGAAGATCGCCAGGTTCAGAACGGCCAGCGACAGGGATACAGCCAGGCTGATGCGGCTTGGTTTTACCTGGATCAGCCAGGCGCAGGCCTGCACGCCCGCGGTGTAGAGTCCCAGGATCAGAGCGAACCAGGGGTGCAGATTGGCCAGGAAAAAATACCCGGCAGCCAGCGCCAGCAGGTTCTGCACGCCTGGGGACCGCCGGCAGGCCCAGTAGGGGACCAGGAACAGTACAAAGGCCCCTGCAAATTCCAGAGACAGGAAACCCATATTCAGCGCTCTGTCCGGATGCCCAGGCTACGCTCGACCAGCCACGCGCAGCCCAGCAAAGTGATGTTGATCGCCAGATACAGCAGGCCCGCGATGATGAAGGTTTCAACAATCAGGTAGCTTTGACTCATCAGGCGCCGGGCAAAGCCCGTCAGTTCCATGACGGCGATGGTGGAGGCCAGGCTGGTGCCTTTGATGGCCAGGACCAGTTCATTGCTGTAGGCGGGAAAGGCCTGGCGGATCGCCAAGGGAAAGCGTATCCGTGTGAAGACCTGCAGCCGGTTCATACCGCAGGACACCGCTGCGTCGATTTGCCCGGAGGGGACGGACTGCAGGCCGCCCCGGATGGCTTCGCTCATGTAGGCGCCGCTGTTCAGGCTGATGGCCAGGATGGCGCAGCGGGCGCCATCGGAAAACAGCCACCACAGCAGCGGCTGATCGCGCACGAATGCCAGGGTGCCGATACCGTAGTACAGCAGGAACAGCTGGATCAGCAAAGGCGTGCCGCGAAAGACAGTGCTGTAGATGAACGATAGCCCCGAGACGCTGCGACGATCGGAGGTGCGCATCAAGGCCGCCGCCAGCCCCAGCAGCGACGCGAACAGGATCGAGAGCAGGCCGATGCGCAGGGTGATCCAGAAACCCTCGACCAGCACAGGCACGGCCTTTTCGAACAGTTCGAACATCACGCAGGCCCCTGCATGCCGCGCCCGAAATGGCGTTCAGCCCAGACGAACAGAGCCTGACTACAGGCGCCGATCAGAAAATACAGGACGCCGGCCATCAGGTAGAGCGTCAGCGGCGCCCGGGTGGCCGCAGCCCCCAGCACGGCGGCCCGCATCAGTTCCACCAGACCGACCAGTGAAATCAGGGCCGTATCTTTCAAGGCGTTTTGCCAGACGTTGTTGGCGCCCGGCAAAGCGTACCAAAACAGTTGCGGCAGCGTGATGCGGCGCAGGATCTGGCGCCGGCGCATGCCGATGGATCGGGCGGCTTCGATTTGGCCTGGATTGATGGCCTTGAAGGCGCCGCGAAAGACTTCGACGCTGTACGAACCGGAAATCAGGCCGATGGCCAGAATGCCCACCAGCATGGGAAAGACCATGCTCATCAGGTCGTCCCATTCCAGCCAATCAGCCAGATTGGCCGCCGGCTGCACCGTGCCGAAAAACAGCAGATAGATGATGAGCAATTCAGGGACGCTGCGCACCAGCAGCGTATACAGGCTGATCAGCCCGCGCACCAGCCAGCCGCCGTTCGATTTCAGGGCAGCGCCGGCGATGCCGATGGACATGCCCAGCGTGATGCCGCACAGACTGATGAATACCGTCATGCCGGCGCCGCGCAATAGCAGGGTGCCCCAGCCAGCGCTCAGGATGTCGTGCAGGGAAGCGTTCATCGAATCAGCAGCCCGGGGATGCCGTCCCGGATGGGTAGGAGAGTGGTATCAGGACACAGCAACCCTGGCCGCCTGTCTGATGGGGTTCAGACAAAGGACGGCCAAGGCTGCTTGAAGCGTCGGATTTTACTTGCAGGCGGCGTAGTTGGACAGATCGACACCAAACCATTTCTGGCTGGATGTCTTGATGGTGCCGTCTTGGATCAGTTCGCACAGGGCCTTGTCGACCTTGGTTTTGAGCTGCGTATTTTTCTGGTTGATCCCTGCGCCGATGCCCAGGCCCAGGATGTCGGGATCTGCGCTGCTCTTGACGACGTAGTCGGCCATGGCGAATTTGCCCTTGCCCGCCGTGTCCAGGAACTGGCTTTGCGGCGTGACCTCGGAGAACGTGGCGTCCAGGCGGCCGGCCGACAGGTCCATCTGCATCTGATCCTGGGTTTCGTAGCTCTTGAGCTTCATGTCCGGCGCGTATTTCTGCAAGAAAGCGCCCTGGGTGGTGCCGCTTTGCACACCCACGGTCTTGCCGGCCAGGCCTTGCAGCAGGGCTTTTTGATCGGCGGCTTTTAGCAGCGGATTGCCGTCGGGCAGGACAAAGGCCGAGTCTTCGGTAGCGTAGGGGATGCTGAAGGAAATGACCTTGGCGCGCTCGGCGGTGACGGACATGCCGGAAATCACCAGATCAAAGCGATCGGCCTCCAGCGCCGGGATCAGGCTGTCGAACGCCTGCACCACGAAGCGGCATTTCATGTCGAGTTTTTGGCACAGCGCCGCGCCGACGTCAGCGTCAAAACCGGTGACTTTGCCTTGGGCGTCGACCATGCTCCAGGGCGGGTAACCGCCTTCGGTGCCGATCTTCAGGGTGGCTGCCGAAGCGGCCGTGGCCAGGCCCGCGAGGCCCAGTGCGGCGCACAGCAGCGCCTGTCGTGCAATGGATGTCACCATGGATGGGATCCTTTGAGATTGAGGGTCGGGAAAGAGCTAATAGTAGTACATCGATGGCGGATTCAGCCAATCTGCATGGACGCTTCCGGATAGCGGACGCGGCTGTAGCGCTGGGTGCCCAGGTTGTAGACCAGGGTCAGCGGCCCCAGGCGGCCGATGAACATCAGCAGCATCAGCAATATCTGGCTGGGCAGGCTGAGCGTGCGGGTCAGGTCGGGGCTCAAGCCGGTGGTGCTGAAGGCCGCCATGACTTCCATGGCAATGGCGATAAAGGGCTGAGACTCGAACAGGCTGACCAGAAAGATGCCGACGCACACCAGCAGGCCTGACACCATCAGCAGGGCCAGGGCCTTGTGGATGGTTTCCGGCGCGATCGTGCGGTGCATCAGCACGACTTCCTTGCGCTGCAGGACGTAGGTGCGCACGACCGCCAGCAGGATGATGAAGGTGCCCAGCTTGATCCCGCTGGCCGTCGACAGCGATCCGCCGCCGATGAACATCAGGGCCATCAACAGCAGGCGGGAACTGTCGCGCAGCTGGTCCACATCCATGCTGGCAAAACCGGCGGTGCGCGCGCCGACCACCTGGGTCCAGGCGGCCAGCCCCTGGCTGGGCAAGGGCAAGGACGCCAGCGTGGCAGGGTTCTGGGATTCAATCAGCCAGAACAGAGCCAGCGCGGCCAGATTCAGCACCAGCGTGCCGATCAGCATCAGGCGGGTGTAGTACGCCAGGGTATTCCAGGCCCGTTTGTGGTGGATATCCGCCAGGACGCTGAAACCCAGGCCGCCCAGAATGATGCAGCCGGTGATGACGAACGTCGTGACCGGGTCCCCGGCGAATCCCGCCAGGCTATCGGGAAACAGTGTGATGCCCGCGTTGTTGAAGGCCGAGATGGCATGAAAGCCGGCCATCAGGAACGCATGTTCCAGCGTATCGTTGCGCCACCACCATAGAGTCAGGATCAGGATGGCCGCGCCTTCGATGGCCAGGGAAAACTTCAGGACCGTCAACGCCGTCTGGCGGATGCGCGCGACACTGGTCTGGTTGAAGGCCTCGAGGGCCAGGGCCTGGTATTTCAGGCTGACCCGTTTGCCCAGCGTCAGCGAGGCGATGATGGCAAAGGTGACGAAACCGATGCCGCCTATCTGCACCAGCCCCAGCACGACGGCCTGCCCCAGGTGACTCAAGTCCCGGGCGGGGTCGATCACCATCAGGCCGGTGACGGTCACCGAGGAGGCTGCGGTGAACAAGGCTTCGAACAGGCTGATGGGCCGTTGTTGCGCCGCCGGCAGCGACAGCAGCAGCGTGCCCAGCAGGATCAGCAGCAGAAAACTGCCGGCCAGGACGGCGGGCGGGCTGGCCTGCAGCTGCCCGGTATGCCGGGCACGGCGGTAAGCACGCAGGGGATGGACGGTCAGTCTGGCCATAGGACGGCGTCAGCTTAGTTTCGGGGCAGCCATCTTCAGTTGCTGCAGAGGACCAAAGAGAATCAGGGTATCCTTGGCCTACAGCACGAACTGGTCCGGCGGGTGGGGGGTGGCGATGCCCTTGCGTTTGATCAGCAGCGCCTGGATCAGCCCTCTGGGTTCGGTCGTCAGGGCATCGCCCAGCGTGCGGCCGTTCAATTGCTCGCTGGCTTCGATTTCAACGACAAAATCGCCATTGCCCAGCGCGATGTAGTCGTTGACCATGGGGTAGCTCAGCACCTGGGCGATGCGGATCCCCATTTCTTCCTCGGGGTGGATGACCCGGCTGACGCCCAGTTTGGTCAGGATCAGGTGGTGGGCGCGGGACGAGGCCTTGACCCATAGTTCCTTGACTCCCAGGGATTTCAGATGCACCGTGCAGACCAGGCTGGATTGCAGGTCTTCACCGATGGCGACCAGGACGACGTCGTATTCATCCAAACCCAGTTCGGTCAAGGCGTTACGGTCGGTGACATCCGCGATGGCTGCGCGCGTCAGTTGTTCCGCATGCTGGTCGACCACGCGGTTGTCGGCGTCCACGCCCAGCACGGAGTGGCCCAGGCGCATCAGTTCCAATGAGGTGGCGGCGCCAAAGCGTCCCAGACCGATGACGGCGAATTGTCCCATGAGCTTGGCGACCTCTCCAATAGTCAGATGCTGAAAAATCTGGTAAAAACCCTGATGGATTTTTGTAAATTCTTGATGTCTGGATTGTGCGTTGCAGCAAACTGTGTCGCAGTTCCGATGTTCTCTGTTTTGATCGCATGATATGACAAGTTTGCTTGATCCGCTGCTGTTGGGCGATGTGTGGTTGCGCAACCGCGTCATCATGGCGCCGTCCGCTGGCATCCGGCCCGCCCAGGGGCGCGTGCCCAGTGATGCCTTGCGAGCGTATTACGCGCAACGAGCCACGGCGGGGCTGATCGTGACCGAAGCGGCATCGGTGTCTCCGCTGGGGCTTGGCTATCCGGACATGCCCGGCATCTGGAATTCCGCCCAGGTCCAAGGCTGGCGCCGCGTCACCGAAGCCGTCCACGAGCGCGGCGGACGCATTTTTCTGCGCCTGTGGCATGCCGGCCGGGTATCCGACCCGGAATTCCTGTCGGGCGAGATGCCGGTGGCCCCCAGCGCCATCCCTTGCCGGAAAGCCGATACCTGCAGCCTGATGGATCCTGCCGACTATGTGGTGCCGCGCAGCCTGCATCCCGATGAAATCCGGCGCATCGTGGCCGACTTCGATCAGGCGGCCCGCTATGCGCGGCTGGCGGAATTCGACGGGGTGGAAATCCATGCCGGCGACGGGTATCTGATCGATCAGTTTTTGCATGACGGCTCGAACCGCCGTCAGGATGAATACGGCGGCTCGGTGGGCAATCGCAGCCGTTTCTTGTTGGAGATCATCGATACTTGCATCGGTGTCTGGAGTGCGGGCCGTATTGGGGTGCATTTGTCGCCTCGGGGTGACCGGCACGATATGCGGGATGCGGATCCGGTGTCCTTGTACCGCCATGTCGCCAGCGAACTGGGCAAGCGGCATCTGGCGTTCATCTGTGTGCGCGAATATCCCGGCGCCGACGCGCTCACCCCGGTGATCCGTCAGGCTTTTGGCGGGGCCTTGATCCTGAACGAAGGCTACGACCTGGGGTTGGCGCAGCAGGCGGTTGGAACCCGCGAGGGCGACGCGGTCGCGTTTGGCCGGGCGTTCGTGTCGAATCCGGACCTGGTGCAGCGTCTGACGGATGGCATTGCGCTGCGGCCTTGCGCCGAAACGGCGCCAGCGGCCTGAGGGCGCAGTGAAACAGGGCAGGTGTGTCGCCACCTGCCCGCATCAAGGGATCACTCTGCCAGGCGAGCCTTGACCTGAGCCGATACGGCAGCCATGTCGGCGCGTCCGGCCAGTGCGGTTTTCAGCTGCCCCATCATGGCGCCCATGGCGGCGCCCCCCTGCAAGCCCTTGGCTTGTACCTGCGACACGGCGGCGTCGATCGCGGCGGCGATTTCCTCCGGGCTGGCGCCTTGGGGCAGGAATTCCTTCAGGATGTCCAGTTCCGCGCGTTCCTGGTTGGCACTGTCCGTGCGTCCGGCGGAATCAAAGGCGGCAATCGATTCGCGGCGCTGCTTGGCCTGCTTTTCGATGATGGCGATGATCATGGCGTCGTCGAGCTCGATACGCTCGTCCACCATTTTTTGTTTCATGGCCGCCTGCAACAGACGCAACGTGCCCAGGCGCACGCTATCGTGCGCCCGCATGGCGGATTTGACGGCGTCGGAAATCTGACTGGCAAGGCCGGTGCTCATGAGTGGTGTCCTATGGGGTTGGTAAAGCGGTATTTTAGCGTTTGCGATGTGGCCGAATCAGGCCTGTGGTGATCAGCGTACCCGTTCGGCCGCCGGCAGGCGCCAATCATGCCGTTCGGTCGCTTGGCCGGCTGCGTCATAGCTCTGTTCGCTGAACAGCGTTGCGCCGTCAGCCTGGATGGCGATCAGAGTGGAACATCGCGTGCCGTAGTCCGGGCTGATGATGAAAGGACTGCTGAGCAGTTGCTCCCGCGCCGCCGCAAGCCCGGTGTCGGGCAAGTCTTGCGCCCGAGCCTGCGTGGTGTCGTGCAGCAGCGCGAAGACCTCGTCGGGCGACTGCGCCCAGCGGGCAGCAGGCAGGGCGTCCAGCGCTTCGCGCAGACGCCTGGATTTGGGCCAAGGCGTGTCCAGCAGGTGGTTGGACAGCACGTAGCGCCCCGGCGGCAACGCCCGGGGGCTGCCGGCAGGATCCCGGTTGCCCAGATACCAAGCCTGGTGTGCATCGCCCGTGATCAGGTTGAAGCCGGCCCAGTCTTCCGCCCGGCGGGCGATCGCCTGACTATAATCGGCGGCAGAGGCCGAACCCAGCAGATAGTCCCGCACCAATACCCCTCTGGAAGGCGCGTGCGGCGGCGTCGGCAGGCCCGGCTCGCGATAATTGGTCAGCAGGGCGAAACGACCGCCGGCCGCCCAGCCCAGCCAGGCGCCGCCGGCGTTCAGGTCCTGTCCGGCGATGACATCGGGGCGGGCGGGCCAGGGGCCGGCCGCCCGCGTGGGGCGGGCATGGAATTCATCCCGGTTGGCGGCGATCAGAACCGGCCATTGCGGATGGCCCAGCGATAAATAGGCGATGCACATGACGCACAATATACTCGTCCGGCTGCTGGTCCTGGGATTGGCGGCTGCATGGTCCGGCCCGGCAGCGGTGGCGGCGGCGGATCAGGCCTGGACCCGTGACCAGGTCAGCCAGGGCCTGCAAGCCGTGGATCGGGCCGTGTCCGTGGTCTTTCAGCCCCGAAAAACGGATGCGCCCATTCCCGCAGGGGCGCGCATCACCCGTGTCTATGCGTCGCGCAGCTACGACAGCCCCGCGCAGATTGCGACGGAGCTATGCTGGGGGTCCGAACAAGGGCCCTGCGTACCTTTGCAGGGCTCGCATCTGAATACGCGTGCATTTGAAGGGCGTTCCGCCCAAGCGCCGCTGCTGCTCAGGCACCGGGTGCTGCGCTGGGGCAATGGCAGCCCGCCCGTGTTTGTGCGGGGAACGGTAACGGTCTGGTACGCCACCGGACAGCCTTAGCTTGGTGTTCAGTGGCCTCGGGTTATACTGCTAGGCTTACTTACTTTGTAGGCTTGCGCCTGACGCTGGGCGCAGCCGCTGGCAGACCGGTTTTGACACGGGGCATCATGGAAAAAAACAGCTACAGCTACGACGAATTGCTGGCATGCGGGCGCGGGGAACTCTTTGGGCCGGGCAATGCTCAATTGCCGCTGCCACCCATGTTGATGTGTGATCGCATCGTGCATATCGACGACCAGGGCGGTTCGCATGGAAAAGGCGAAATCATCGCCGAACTCGACATCCGACCCGATTTATGGTTTTTCGGTTGCCACTTCCAGGGCGATCCGGTCATGCCGGGCTGTCTGGGACTGGACGCCATGTGGCAGTTGGTGGGTTTCTTCCTGGGTTGCTGCGGCGGCCAGGGACGTGGCCGCGCCCTGGGTGTGGGCGAAGTCAAATTCACCGGTCAGGTCTTGCCGACGGCACATAAAGTGCGCTATCACATCGACATGAAACGCGTCATGATGCGCAAGCTCGTCATGGGGATTGCCGACGCGCGCATGGAAGTCGACGGCCACGAAATCTACGTGGCTCATGATCTGCGGGTGGGGCTTTTCACTCGCACGGACAATTTCTAGGAGGCTCGATTATGCGTCGCGTGGTCATCACCGGCATGGGCATCGTATCCAGCCTGGGCAATAATCAGTCCGAAGTCCTCGACAGCCTGCGTACAGGCCGTTCCGGCATTACCTATCAACCCGAATACGCTGCACAGGGGCTGCGTTCCCATGTGGCGGGTTCCGTGCATCTGGATGCGCTCGACAAGATCGACCGCAAGCTCAGCCGCTTCATGGCCGATGGCCATGCCTATGCCTGGCTGGCGATGCAGGAAGCCATCCAGGACGCCGGTCTGACGCCGGAACTGGTGTCCAATCCGCGCACCGGCCTGATCGTCGGCGCGGGTGGCGCATCGCATTCCGCCATCAATGATGGCATCCAGACCCTGCACGAAAAAGGTGTGCGCCGCGTCGGCCCCTACATGGTCACCAAGGCCATGGCCAGCGGCGTGTCCGCTTGCCTGGCGACCGGCGCCCAGATCAAGGGCGTGAACTATTCCATCAGTTCGGCGTGCTCCACCAGTGCGCATTGCATCGGCAATGCCGTGGAACAGATCCAGCTGGGCAAACAAGACATCGTCTTTGCCGGCGGCGCGGAAGAAGAACACTGGTCCCTGTCCTTCATGTTCGACGCCATGGGGGCTTTGTCCACCCGCTATAACGACACCCCTGAACGCGCTTCCCGTACCTACGACGCAGACCGTGACGGCTTCGTGATTTCCGGCGGCGGCGGCATTGTCGTCGTCGAGGAATACGAACACGCCAAGGCCCGGGGCGCCCATATCCTGGCGGAAATCGTCGGCTACGGCGCGACGTCCGACGGCTACGACATGGTTGCGCCGTCCGGCGAAGGCGCCGAACGCTGCATGCGCCAGGCGCTGGCGGGTTTTCAGGGCAAGGTCGACTACATCAACACCCATGGCACCAGCACGCCGGTGGGCGACGTCAAAGAACTGGAAGCCATCCGCGCGGTATTCGGCGACGAAGACCAGCCCTGGATCGCGTCGACCAAGTCCTTGTCCGGTCATGCCCTGGGGGCAGCCGGCGTGAACGAAGCCGTCTATACCCTGCTGATGATGAAGCACGGTTTCGTGGCGGCATCGGCCAATATCGACACGTTGGACCCGGTCGCGGAAGGCATGAACATCTTGCGCGAAACCGTGGCTCAGGCCGATATCCAGACGGCCTTGTCCAATAGCTTCGGCTTTGGCGGCACCAATGCCACGCTGGTATTTTCACGCGTGGGGCTGTAACACCGTTTCGTCCAGTTCAGCCTATAAAAACGGCCTGCGATGGTGACATCGCAGGCCGTTTTGTGTTGGCAGGAAAACTACCCGGCAGCGTGCGGCGAGGCGGGCACGGCGGCGCCATCCGTGACTGAGTGCGCCTGCACCAGCGCATTGCGCCCGGCATACCAGCCGGCCAAGGCGGTCGCCAGCCCCAGGATGCCGATCAATCCTGTCGCTGCGCGAAAGCTGCCGGTCCAGGCGAACAGCACCCCGATCAACAGCGGCCCGCTGGCGGCCAGCATATAACCGGTCGTCTGCGCCATGCTGGACAGGTGGGCTGCCACGTGCGCATCGCGGGACCGCAGCACGATCAGCATCAGGGCCAGCGCAAACAGGCCGCCCTGTCCCAGGCCCTGGATGATGGCCAGCGGCCAGACCGCCCAGGCAGGACCCAGCACCATGCCGATCAGAGCCCCTGTGGCAATGGCTGCCAGCCAGACGGCCAGGCTGCGCTGGTCGCGGCCTCGCGCTGCCAGCATGGGCGCCAACAGGCAGGAAACCACTTGCAGCAAAATGGAAACGGAAGTGATCAGGCCGGCCTCGGTGCCGCTCAAGCCCCGGTCACGCAGCATGGGCGCCATCCAGCCCAGCACGCAATAGGCCAGGGCGGACTGCAGCCCCATGAACAGCGTGACCGCCCAGGCCAGACGATCACGGCGCAGCCCCCTGACCGGCAGGATATGAGGGCCGCTGGTGCGGCGTATACCGGCTTTCCAGGCGACCGGCGCCCAGGCCAGCAGCGCCAGCAATGCCGGGATGGACCAGAAGGCCAGACCCCAGGCCCATTGCCCCTGCAGCGCGTGCGTCAAGGGCAGGGTCGTGGCGGCCGCCAGGGCGGCGCCGCCGACCAGGCTCATGGTGTAGAGCCCCGTCATCAGCGCTGCGCGATCGGAAAAATCCCGCTTGACCAGGCTGGGCAGCAATACATTGCCCAGTGCAATGCCTGCTCCGCCCAGCGCAGTGCCCAGAAACAGGCCGGTGGCGTCCAGCACGCCGCGCAGCGCTGTGCCGATCAGGATCAGCAGCAGCACCAGCAGCAGCGTGCGTTCTACCCCGATACGCTGGGCGCAGCGCGGCGCCAGCGGGGCAAAAATCCCCATGCACAGGACCGGCAGCGTGGTCAGATAGCCGGCCATGGCCGCCGACAGTCCCAGCCCTTGGCTGATATCCGGCAGCAGGACGGCTGTGCTGGGGAACAGCGGCCGCAGATTGGCCGCCAGCAATAACAGGCTGGCAGCCATCAGCCAGCGCCCCGGCGCGATGGTTGGAGCGGCGCTCATGCAGGACGGCGCCGCGTGTCGGGCAGGAAAAAGGCGGCAACGCCCAGCAAGGGCAGGAAGGCGCACAGGTGGTAGACGAAGGCGATGCTGGTGACGTCCGCCAGCTTGCCCAGCAGCGCAGCGCCGATGCCCGCCATGCCGAAGGCCAAGCCGAAGAACAGGCCGGACACCGTCCCGGTTTTTCCAGGCATGAGTTCCTGTGCGTAGACGATGATGGCCGGGAAGGCGGACGCGATCATGACCCCGGCGCAGAACACCAGGATCAGCGTCCATTGCAGATCGACATAGGGCAGCGCCAGGGAAAAGGGCGCAGTACCCAGGATAGAGCCCCAGATGACGCGCTTTCTGCCGATGCGATCACCGACGGGGCCGCCGATCAGGGTGCCGGTGGCCACGCCGGCCAGAAAGACGAACAGGGAGTACTGCGCCTGCTGGATGTCCAGGCTGAAGCGGTCCATCAGGAAGAATGTGAAATAGCTGTTCAAACCCGCCAGATAAAAATATTTGCTGAAAATCAGCAGCAATAGAATCATCAGCGCGTTGCGAACCTGCTTGTGGGACAAGCCGTTGTCGACCTTGCCCAAAGAACTGCGCCCCCGGCTGCTGGTGAGGTTGGCGGCGTACCAGCGGCTGACGCCCACCAGGATGCAGATGCCCAGCAGGGCGGCCAGGGACACCCAGGCCACGCTGCCTTGGCCGTGCGGCACGATCAGCAAGGCGGCCAGCAAGGGGCCGATGGAAGAACCGATATTGCCGCCGACCTGGAAGATCGATTGCGCCAAGCCATGGTGCCCGGCTGATGCCATGCGGGCCACGCGGGAAGATTCGGGATGAAATACCGAAGACCCCGCCCCCACCAAGGTGGCGGCCAGCACCACCAAGGGGAAGCTCCAGGCCTGCGACAACAGCAGCAAGCCGCAGCAGGTGAAGCCCATGCCGATCGGCAGGGAATACGGCATCGGGCGGCGGTCGGTAAAGCGTCCGATCAGCGG
The DNA here is from genome assembly GCF_034675905.1 of Castellaniella sp. Taxonomy (GTDB): domain Bacteria; phylum Pseudomonadota; class Gammaproteobacteria; order Burkholderiales; family Burkholderiaceae_B; genus Castellaniella. The sequence continues at coordinate 203,268 of NZ_JAUCCV010000005.1, forward strand.
CTGCAGCAGCGAAGAAGAAAACTGGAAGGCCAGGGTGATGATGCCGACCTGCGCAAAACTGAGGTCGAAGCGCCCCTGCAGGACCGGATAGATGGCCAGCAGCACCGACTGCATCATATCGTTGAGCAGATGGGTCAGGCTGATGGCCCCCAGCACCGGAAAGGCAACCCCCGGCTGGGCTGCCGGGGGCTCGGGATGAATCAGGGGCGCAGCGGGCGCGAGCGAGTTTTTCATGAAGGATCCAGGCAGAAGCGCACCCACTGGATTGTACGCCGGGAAGGCGGGCCGTCGGGGCCGTCGTCATGGCGCCGCCGGCTCTGTGCGGCGTATGACGGGTATGTGCCTCTGCTGATGGCCGGATGCGCTCCCGGGAGTACGATGGCTGATTTTTCAGCCCCGTCGTCTATTCTGGAGTGAATGTCGTGAAGGTTCGTGCGAATGAGGCGCTTGCCTGGACCCTTGTTGCAGGCCGCCAAGGCTTGCGAGGCATCGCCCAAGTGTTCCTGCAGCGCCATGCAGCGACGGGGGCATGTCTGCTGACGGCAGTCGCCTGGCAATCGGTAACGCTGGCGCTAGGCTGCCTGCTGGGCGCTTTGACGGGTACGCTGTTCGGTCGATGGCGGAACGCGGGGGCAGATGCGGATGCCGGTCTGCATGGTTATAACGGCGCACTGGTGGGCATTGGCGTGCTGCTCGCCTTGCCGCCGACAGAGCTGGCCTGGGGGCTGGTGGTCGTACTGTCGAGCCTGGCGACCGGGCTGGCGCAGTGCTGGCGCCGCCATCTGCCTGGATCGCCCTATACGGCTCCCTTCATTCTCATGATCTGGCTGCTGCAGGCCGTCATGCCCCTGGCGGGCTGGCCGCCTGCGGATGCGGTATTGCCCGCTGTGCCGCTTTCGGGGTTGATGGCCGTGGTAGCCGGTGTGTTCAGGGGCGTGGGACAGGTCATGTTTCTGGACGACCCCTGGTCGGGGGCGTTATGTGTGCTGGGCCTGGCCCTGGCGGCCCCCCGCGTTGCTGTTCAAGCGCTGCTGGTCTCGGCGGTGGCCTCGGGATTGGCCTGGATGGGGGGCTTTCCTGCAAACGCCGTATGGATGGGACTGTACGGTTTCAACGCCGTGCTCGTCGCCGAAGCCGTACATCAGGCGCGGCCTGGGCGACTGGGGTTCCTGTGCCTGGGCGTGATTCTGAGCCTGCTGTTCATGCGCGCTTTTCAATGGCTGGGGCTGCCTGCGCTGACCGCTCCGTTCGTGTTGGCGAGTTGGGTGGCGTGCTGCATCTGCCGCGCGGATCGGTAAGAAGCAGGGCGGTATGTCGGACCGCCCTGCGTCGGCTGCATCACGCCTGGGCGGCCTGCTCTTGACCAAGATTGGCGACCGCCGCTGCCGGCGCCGGGCGCGCCTGCAGCGATGCCAGGAAGCGCCAGACGAACAGCAGGGTAATCAGCAGCAAGCCGGGGTATCCCAGCCCCGCCAGCACATAAGGGATGGTGGGATCGCCCAAGGCGACGGAATCCAGATTGAAGCTCAGCAAGCCCAGGGTGATGATGGCGCCAAAGATCCACATGCCCATCAACCACAGGCTGGCTTCGGTGCCGCGCAGGACAGACCGCCAGCCCCTTTCGGGCGCTGCTTGGGTGGGGGCAGGCAGATCGCGGGCGGCGGATGATACCGGTCGCAGGCCGATGGTCAGCAGGTCATAGATCAGCAATCCGGCGCCCACCGCAAAGACCAATCCAAACAGGGGGATCAGCACTTTGAAGAACTGCATGGCTGGGAATACCTGCCCGCCGAACCAGTTCAATCCCATCGAGCGGTACAGAAACACCTGGATGGTGCCGCCGATGGCAAAGGCGAAGGCGATGCCCAGCATGCCGGTCAACACCAGCCAGAAGGCGACCCGGCCCAGCCGCTGATCAAATTCCTTGACGCCGCGCAACAGCGGCACGGCGTAATAGGCCGCCGCGATCCCCAGCATGCCGAAGGTGCCAAACAAGGCCAGGTGCGCGTGGCTGGGCGTGACCCAGGTGCCATGCGACCAGACGTTGGTCAGGGCGAAGGTCATGGTGAAGCCCAGAATACCGGCGCCGACCTGTTCCAGGACGACCGAGCCCAGGATGAAGTAGAAGGCCGGTGCGTTTTCAAGCGGGCGCTTGTCCTGGTGGGCATCCAGGTAGATATGCCAGAAGCAGAACACCAGGGGCAGGGGTTCCAGGGCGCTGAACAAGGAGCCCCAGAACTGCCAGAATTCAGGGGTGCCGATCCAGAAATAGTGGTGCGCATTGCCGATCAGGCCTGACAGCCACACCATGGAGATGCCCCAGAACACCGCGTAGCCGACCGATTTCACATCCGCCTTGAACATCAGGACCAGCAGGAAACCCACCAGGCTGATGTGAATGACTTCCCAGACGCCTTCCACCCAGTAGTGCACGACGTACCAGCGGAAATATTCCTGCAGGTCCAGGCGATCGACGAAAAACACGCCGAACAGCCAGACGAAGGTCAGGGCCGTGACACCGATCGCCAGTCCCCAGTGGATCTCGTTCCAGTCGCGGCGCGCGGGAAAAGTGCGCAGCACGACATAGGTCAGAATGGAAAAGCCGATGAAAATGACGAGATCCGCCGCCCGGCCGGCCTCGAGGTATTCGAGCCCTTCCTGCAGCCAGGGTTGGCCCATCCACCAACCGGCGATGCCATCGGCGGCCAGGCTCTGGGTGGCGACGTTCCAGACCGTGACGGCGATCAAGGCATAGAACAGGATCTGGATCAGCCAAGGGGCGGCCAGTTCGCGGCGTGACAGCAAAGGCCCGACAAACAGAATGGTGCCGATGAAGCCCGACAGAATCCAGAGGATGCCCAGGTTGGTGTGCTCGGCCCGCAGGATGTTGAAATTGGCGATGCCGGCCAGCAGCGTCGGATCGACGTGCTGGGTGGCGATCAACAGGCCGAACAGCATCTGGAACAGGAACAGGACCAGCATCAGCAGGAAGAATCGCAGGCTCAGACGCTGTGTGTGGTATTCGATCTTGATCATGATGGCTTCCCAGTTAAAGGCTGCGCAGATAGGCCACGATGGCCTGCATGTCGGCCTCGTTGATCAGCGTGTCGTAAGGCGGCATCACATGGGGCGGATAACCCGCCACGATTTTGGCGTCCGGCCGACGGATCGATTCGACCAGATAGTCGTCGTCGGCGACGACCGTCGTGCCGTCGGCCAGTTCGACCGTGGATCCGCTCAGGCCTGCCCAGCCTGGCCCCACCAGCCGTTTCTGGTCCGTCGCGTGGCAGGCCGCACAACCCAGGTCGTTCACCAGTTTTTTGCCCAGCGCCACGGGATGCTGGACGGCAGAAGCAGCGCTGGCGCCCGCTGGTACTGGGGCGGTGACGGCGACTGCTGCCGCATCGGCCCGCATCCGAGCGGGGATGCGTCGTTCGGGATTGGGCTTGGGCGGCCAGCCTTCCGTATTCATGGACGAGGTGTATTTCAGAAAAGCCATCAAGGCAGTGATCTCGGATGCTTTCAGCGGCAAATTGGGCATCAGCGTGTGCTGGCCGCCGCGTTGTTGCACGCGTTCGGCAGCGCCCGGATAGCGGGCCAGATAATCCTGCGGATCAGCAGTACCCGCCTCTTTCTGAACGGTTGGATTTTGCAATTGCACTTGGACCGCGGCTGCTGTCGGCCAGCCTGCAGCCGACGGCAGGAATGCCGCCAGCCAGGCCGGGCCCGCGTCGGCGTAAATGCGTGTCAGGTCAGGGCCGAAATAGGCCCCGTTGCCAACAATGGTGTGGCAGCCCATGCAGTTGTAGGCCTGAAAGACGCGTTTCCCCAGGACGGCATCGGCCTCGCCATATTGGACGAGGGTCGGCAGGGCCTGCTGGCGCGACGGCAGGAATGACCAGGCGGAAAGAATCAGAAAGATCGCCAGCATCAAGGCCAGGACGGCCAATGCCCTGCGGCGCTTGGCGGTTTCCCGGCACTCGGTTCCGTTCAGGCAGCTCATGATTGTTTCTCCCTGGAAGATGTATCGGGCGCCGCTTCCTGGCGCCCCAGACTGTCATGCAGGAACAAGGTGCGCAGGCTGCCCAGGAAGGCATAGAAGACATAGACCGCCAGGCAGTACCCAAGGATGAAATACAGCCACCACATGGCCGGGGATTCCGGCCAGTAAGAGAAATCACGCCAGTAGGGCCAGGACAGCAGGACGCTGACCAGAGCGGCCAAAGCGGATAAGACCAGATCAATGATGCGCTGCGCCATGTTTCCCTCCCGATCAGGCTGATGGCCGAGCCAGTCTAGGAAGGGGGACGTCAGGAAGCGGAGATATCCTTACTGTCGACTTGGGGACTGCCTGCTACGGAATCCCTTGCATATGCAACAAACGTTGATTTCTCATATTGCAATGCAATATGAGAAATCCAAGCGGGGGAATGAGGCAAGGCAGGGCCAGGCAGCCAGTATCGGCAACCGCCTAGCCCAGGCGACAGATTATTACCTTGATACGAGTCAATTCTATGGGGAAACAGGGACTTTCCATCAGGAAGTCCCTTAGACCCGATCATCAGGATGCATCCCAGGGCCAGTAGGCTGCTTATTCGATGTTCTGCGCCTGCTCGCGCATCTGCTCGATCAGCAGCTTCAGATCGATGGCCGCCTGGGTGACAGTCAGTGCAGCAGCCTTGGAACCCAAGGTGTTGGCTTCACGGTTCATTTCCTGGAACAGGAAATCCAGGCGTTTGCCGCTGCCGCGCGTGGCGGATGGATGAGCGCCGTTCAGGATGTCGCGCAGTTCCTGCAGGTGCGAGCGCAGCCGGGTGATTTCCTCGGCGACATCTACCCGCAGCCCGAACAGGCTGGCCTCCTGGGCGATGCGGGCGGTCAGTTCGGCGCCGCTGATGGCGGAAAAGCCTTCCGGACTGGCGGCCAGCAGTGCGTCGCGCAGCCGTTGGGCGATGCGCTCCTGGTGCTGTTGCACCAGGGTTGGCAACTCGTCCTGTACGTGATCGACGATGCGGGTGATGTCCTCGGCCATGTGCAGCATGGCTTGGGCCAGACGGGCGCCTTCGCGCTCGCGGGCGCTCTGGAATTCCTTGAGCGCCTGTGCGCAGGCCTGTTCGCAGAGCGGCAGCCAGGCTTCCGCGTCCAGACCGCTGCGGGCCAGGCCTGTGCGGGGCAGTTCGGCCAGGGTCGGTGCGGGCAGGTCGGGGATGTAGCGGCGGGCGCTGGCCAGCTGTTCTGCCAAGGCCTGAACAGCGGTCTCGTCAAAGGGGCGCAGCGTATCCTGTTCGACGACGCTGTAGCTGAGCTTGATCTCGATCTTGCCGCGCAGGGCGTGGCGATTGACCAGGTCGCGCACTGCGCCTTCGGCAAAGCGCAGGTCTTCGGGAATCCGCAGATTCAGATCCAGAAAGCGGTTGTTGACGCTGCGCACTTCGGCGGCCAGAACGCCCTGTTCGGCTTCCAGGCGGCTGGCGCCATAGGCAGTCATGCTACGGATCATCGGGGCGGTCTCGTGATTCTCTACAATGGAGGCGTTATTGTAGTCTGCTCCTCCAGCCTGGAAATCCACTCATGTCCGAATCCCCTCTGTCTTCCCCTATCGCCCGCCCTTCCGGGCGGGCAGCCGATGTCTTGCGCCCCGTGCAGTTGCTGACCGGCTATACGCGCCATGCCGAAGGGTCCGTGCTGGCCTGCATGGGCGACACCCGTGTGCTGTGCACCGCCAGCGTGCTGGAAAAAGTGCCGCCGTTCCTGAAAGGCAAAGGCCAGGGGTGGGTGACGGCGGAATACGGCATGCTGCCGCGTGCCACGCACACCCGGGGCGATCGTGAAGCTGCCCGAGGCAAGCAAAGCGGGCGCACCCAGGAAATCCAGCGGCTGATCGGCCGCAGCCTGCGAGCAGTGTTCGATCTGCAGGCGCTGGGCGAGCGGTCCTTGCATCTGGATTGCGACGTCTTGCAGGCCGATGGCGGCACGCGTTGCGCCAGCATCACCGGCGCCTGGGTGGCGGCGGCGCTGGCCGTGCGCGGTTTGCAGGCGCGCGGCCTGATCGCGGCCAACCCCTTGCGCGGCCAGGTGGCGGCGGTATCGGTGGGACTGGTCGGCGGCTCAGCCGTGCTGGATCTGGATTATGCCGAGGACTCTCAGTGTGATACCGACATGAATGTCGTCATGACCGATGCGGGTGACTTTGTGGAAGTGCAGGGCACGGGCGAGGGCGGCAGTTTCCGGCGCCAGCAACTGGACGCCTTGCTGGATCTGGCTGATGGCGGTATCCGCCAGCTGGTCCAGGCCCAGTTGCAGGCGCTGGAGGCCGCATAATGACCCGAGTGGTGCTGGCATCCAATAATTCAGGCAAGCTCAAGGAATTCTCGGCCAGCCTGGCGGCAGCGGGGATCGACATGGTGCCGCAGGGGGCGCTGGGCGTCCCGGAGGCCGATGAGCCCTTTGGCACTTTCGTTGAAAACGCTTTGGCCAAGGCGCGGCATGCCAGCCAGGTGACGGGCTTGCCGGCGCTGGCGGACGATTCCGGGCTATGCGTCCGGGCGCTGGGCGGCGCTCCCGGCGTGCATTCGGCCCGCTATGCCGTATCCGCCGACGGCACGCGCTCGGATGCGGCCAACAATGCCAGGCTGGTAGCCGATATGGCAGGCCGGTCTGATCGACGCGGCTGCTACGTCGCCGTACTGGTCTATATTCGCAGCGCTGATGATCCGCGCCCCATCGTGGTCGAGGGCAGCTGGGATGGTGAAGTGCTGGCGGCTCCCAGGGGCGCCAACGGCTTTGGCTACGACCCGTATTTCTACCTGCCCGATCTGGGCATGACGGCGGCGGAGCTGCCGTTGGCACAGAAAAACCAGATCAGCCACCGGGCGCGTGCGTTGCGCCAACTGCTGCAGGCCTTGCGCAGTGAATACGCCGGCCTGCCACTCTGAAGATCCATCCATGAAAAAACTCGTGCGTGTGCCGCAGGCTGAACCTGAAGGCGATGGCCGACCTGGGGTGCGAGGCCGGCCCGGCCTGGCGGCCTTGCCGCCGCTGTCGATTTATATCCACGTCCCCTGGTGCGTGCATAAATGTCCGTATTGCGATTTCAATTCGCATGAGCGCAGTGGCGACATTCCTGAACAGGCCTATCTGCAAGCATTACAGGCGGATCTGGAACAGGCCCTGCCGGATGTCTGGGGACGGCAGGTCTCGACCGTCTTTTTCGGCGGCGGCACGCCCAGCCTGCTGTCGGCGGATGCCGTGGATCAGATCATCAGCCTGCTGCGGGCGATGCTCAGCTTGCCGCCGGATGCGGAAATCACGCTGGAAGCCAATCCTGGGACGGCTGAAGCCGCCCGTTTCCAGGGCTATGCTCAGGCCGGCGTCAACCGGATCTCATTGGGGATTCAGAGTTTCGATGATGACAAGCTGCAGCGTCTGGGGCGTATACATGACGCGGCTCAGGCGCGTGCGGCGATCGAGATGGCGCAGCGCGCCGTGGGTCGCATCAATCTGGACCTGATGTTCGCCTTGCCGCAGCAGACGCTGGCCCAGTGTGAACAGGATGTGCGCGAGGCGCTGGCCTTCCAGACCGGACACCTGTCGCTGTATCACCTGACCATGGAACCCAATACGGTGTTCGCCAAGTACCCGCCGCGCCTGCCCGACGATGAACAGAGCGCCGCCATGCAGGACCGGGTCGCTGAATTGGCGGAATCCGCGGGGTTGGAACGCTACGAAGTATCCGCCTATGCGCAGCCGGGCCAGGCCTGCCAGCACAATCTGAACTACTGGCAGTTCGGTGACTACCTGGGGATCGGCCCCGGCGCGCATTCCAAGATTTCCTTCCAGAACCGCATCATCCGCCAAGCCCGCGCCCGTATGCCGGATGCCTGGATGCGCCTGGCTCAGGAACGCACCGGCAAACACATCGTGGAACAGCGCGAGCTGAACCATGGCGATCTGGGGTTTGAATTCATGCTCAATGCGCTGCGCTTGAAGCAGGGCGTCGAAGGCGGCCTGTTCATCGAGCGCACCGGCCTGTCGCTGATGGCGATCCTGCCGGCGATGCGCCGTGCGGTGGATCGCGGCCTGTTGCTGCCAGGTCTGGATCGCATCCAGGCGACGCCTCAGGGTTGGCAGTTCCTGAATGACTTGCAAATGGAATTTTTGCCCTGATTCGGTGCATCCTGCTTTAAAATATGCACCAATGTGGTGCGGTTCATCGGCCAGATGAAGAGGTTTCCTTCGTTCCTGCACGGTCGGTGGCAGTGGCGCTGAACGTGTTCCATATCTGGCACGGCATTTGCTTTATAAAAATCGACGACGCCTTGCGCCGTCGCCCATCACAAAGCCTCGGGCTTGAACTTCTTCTTACCTTTTTGGCGCAGGAGCCTGTATGTCCACCCCTGAAAATGTCGTCCAGATGATTGCCGAACGCGAGGTCGCGTTCGTGGATTTCCGCTTTACCGACACCCTGGGCCGGGAACACCACCTGACGGTTCCCGCCAGCCAGGTGGACGAAGACCGCATGGAATCCGGCGTAGCCTTTGACGGCTCCTCGCTGCCCGGTTGGAAAGGCATCGAAGCCTCGGACATGATCCTGGTCCCGGACAGCGCCACGGCGCGCATGGACCCTTTCCGTGAAGAAAGCACGCTGATCCTGACCTGTGACGTAGTCGAGCCGTCCGATCTGAAAGGCTACGATCGCGATCCGCGTTCGCTGGCGCGCCGCGCCGAGGCCTACCTGAAATCCAGCGGCCTGGGCGATACGGCTTATTTTGGCCCGGAACCCGAATTCTTCGTCTTTGACGGGGTCAGCTGGAAGTCTGATATGGCCGGCAGCTTCGTCAAGATTCATTCCAACGAAGGCGCCTGGTCCAATGCCGACGACGCCAATGGCACCAATCAGGGTTACCGCCCGGCGATCAAGGGCGGCTATGTGCCGGTGCCGCCGATCGACTCCTTTGCCGACATGCGCTCGGAAATGTGCTTGCTGATGGAACAAATGGGGGTGCCGGTCGAAATCCACCACCACGAAGTCGGCAACTGCGGCCAGCTGGAAATCGGCACGCGCTTTTCCACACTGGTGCAGCGCGCCGACTGGACGCAGACCATGAAGTACGTGATTCGCAATGTCGCGCACGTCTACGGCAAGACGGCTACCTTCATGCCCAAGCCCGTCGTCGGCGACAACGGATCGGGCATGCACGTGCACCAGTCCATCTGGAAGGACGGCCAGAACCTGTTTGCCGGCAATGGCTACGGCGGCCTGTCGGAATTCGCCCTGTACTACATCGGCGGCATCATCCACCACGCCCGCGCCTTGAATGCCATCACCAACCCCGGCACGAATTCCTACAAGCGCCTGGTGCCGCACTACGAAGCCCCGGTGAAACTGGCGTATTCCGCCCGTAACCGTTCGGCTTCGATCCGCATCCCCTACGTCAGCAATCCGAAGGCTCGCCGGGTCGAAGCCCGCTTCCCGGACCCCCTGGCCAACCCCTATCTGGCGTTTTCGGCGCTGATGATGGCGGGGCTGGATGGCGTGCAGAACAAGATCCACCCGGGCGATCCGGCGGACAAGAACCTGTACGATCTGCCGCCGGAAGAAGACGCCAAGATCCCGACCGTGTGCTCTTCGCTGGAACAGGCTCTGGAAGCTCTGGACCGCGACCGTGAATTCCTGACACGCGGCGGCGTCTTTAGCAACGATCTGCTGGATGCCTACCTGCACCTCAAGGACAACGAACTCAACCGCCTGCGCGTGACGCCGCATCCAGTCGAATTCGATATGTACTACGCCCTGTAAAAAGTATCCGCCATGGATCCGTCCGGCTTCGAACTGCTGCAAACTGCAGTGCTGCTGCTGGACGAGTCCGAGCGGATCGTACAGGCCAACAGCGCTGCCGAGGAATTGTTGGGCGTCTCCCGGCGGATACTGATCGGGCATCCGGTGGATGTCTATCTCGGCAGCCTGACCAGTGTGCTGAAAACCCCGCTGTCCGGACAGCCCTGGGCTTGGCTGGTCGAGATCCCCGTGCATCAGGCAGCCCGCTTCGAAGATCAACAGCAGGCGCTGGCGGGTCAGGCGGCGCAGCGCGAGACCTTGCGCAATCTGGCGCACGAAATCCGCAATCCCTTGACTGGCCTGCGCGTGGCCGCCCAGTTGCTGGATATGGAGTTGCCGCGCGGCGACTTGCGTGATTACACCCGGGTCATCATCGAAGAAGCGGATCGTCTGGCCAATCTGGTCGCCAGGCTGGTATCGCCCCAGCATCAGGCCATCGAGCCGCAATGCTTCAATGTGCACGAGATCTGCGAACGGGCGCTGGCGCTGGTCGAACTGGAGTTCGGCCGCCGGCTGACGCTGGTGCGCGATTACGATACCTCTGTGCCTGATATCGTGGCGGACCGCGACGGTCTGTTGCAGGCCTTGCTGAATGTCGTGCGCAACGGGGCGCAGGCGTTGACCGAAACTGCGGATCTGGATTCGCCCGTCTTGCAGCTGCGCACGCGCATCGTGCATCAGCCGGTGCTCTTGCATACCCCCCACCGCATGGGACTGATGATCACCGTGGCCGATAACGGCCCTGGCGTGCCTGCCGCTTTGCAGGACAAGCTTTTTCATCCGCTGGTGACAGGGCGGGCTCAGGGGACGGGCTTGGGCTTGAATCTGGCTCAAGCCTGTCTGCAGTTGCACGGCGGCGTCTTGGAATTCGATTCGCGGCCGGGCCGCACCGAATTCCGCCTGTTGCTGCCTCTGGAGACCGTGTGAAACCTATCTGGATCCTGGACGACGAGCCCGGCATGCGCTGGGTGCTGGAACGCGCCCTGGACAAGGCGGGCTGGGCGGTGCGCTGCTTTGCCGACGGAGCGGCTTTGCTCTCGGCACTGGATGATCTGGACGGCCCCCAGGACCCCGGAAAGCCCGCCGTGCTGGTCTCCGATGTCCGCATGCCGGGGCTGGACGGTTTTGGCGTCCTGGCGCAGGTCCGTACCCGCCTGCCGGACCTGCCAGTCATCCTGATGACGGCCTACACTGATCTGGAAACGACTGTTGCTGCGTTTTCCCAGGGGGCTTTTGACTATCTGGCCAAGCCCTTCGACATCCAGGCGGCCATCGACCTGATCGTCCGCGCAGCGGGTGCAAGCTCCACATCAATGGCTGCGTCCGCCAGCCCGCAGGCGCCGGCGGACGTGTCTGCTGTCCCGCAGGACGGCCCCGCCGATCCTGTCCGCTTGGAAGAGGGCGGCATGTCGCCTTCCCGTTCCCCCGCCATGCAGGAAGTCTTTCGCGCCATCGGACGCCTGGCACAATCCAGCGCCACCGTGCTCATCACGGGTGAATCGGGCACCGGCAAGGAACTGGTGGCGCGGGCCTTGCATCAGCATAGCCGGCGGGCCGCAGGGCCGTTCGTGGCGGTCAATGCCGCCGCGATTCCGCGCGATTTGCTGGAAGCGGAACTCTTCGGTCATGAACGAGGCGCCTTTACGGGCGCTGTCCAGATGCGCAGAGGGCGCTTTGAAGAAGCGGATGGCGGCACCCTGTTTCTGGATGAAATCGGCGACATGCCGGCCGAGTTGCAGACGCGTTTGCTGCGCGTGCTGGCGGAAAACAGTTTTTACCGGGTGGGTGGCAGCCGCGCCGTGCAGGTTGACGTCCGCATCGTGGCAGCCACGCATCAGCCGCTGGAAGATCGCGTGCAGGCCGGTTTGTTTCGCGCCGATCTGTTTCACCGCCTGAATGTCATCCGCCTGCGCCTGCCTGCTTTGCGGGCGCGGCGCGAGGACATCGAATCATTGGCCCGTCATTTTCTGGCGCGCAGCGCCGTTCAGCTGGGCGTGCCTGCGCGCACGCTGGAGCCCAGCGCTCTGCATGCTTTGCAGCAGTTCGATTACCCCGGCAATATCCGCCAACTGGAAAATATCTGCCAATGGCTGACCGTCATGACCGCCAGCCCTCGGGTCCAGGCGCAGGACCTTCCGCCTGAAATCCGGACGGGCGACAGCGGTGGCGGCGTCCAGTCACCGGGTGCCTCGCCGCCGGACGATTGGCGTACCGCCCTGGCCGAGGAAGTCCGCCTGCGGCTCCAGCGGCAGGAATCTGATCTGACGGATGTCTTGCGGCAGGACTTCGAGCGGGTGTTGTTGCGTCAGGCACTGACGCAGGCGAGCGGTCAGCGGGGGCGCGCGGCGCTGATGCTGGGCATCGGTCGCAACACATTGACGCGCAAGTGCCAGGAACTGGGGCTGGACGATCTTCAGGAACAGCAGACGGACGTCTGAGGCGGGCCGCGCTGAACGCTTAGGCCGCCGACGCGGAAGGCGCGCCGCGCAGACAGGCCTGGGTGCGCTGGGCCTGCAGCGTTTCGCGGCGGATGAAAGAAGAGATCTCGGGCGTGGCAGGATGATGATACGTGTCGTAAGGCGTCGCCCACTGGATCAGGCGGCCATCCTGCAAGATGCCGATCTTGTCCGCTACGGCAAAGGCTTCAGCCTGATTGTGTGTCACCACCAGGGCAGTATGCCCGGCGGCCTTGAGCAGGTCGCGCAGCTCGAACGCCAGCCGTTCCCGCGCATCGACATCCAGGTTGGAAAAGGGTTCGTCCAGCAGCAGCAGGGCCGGCTCGGGCGCCAATGCCCTGGCCAGGGCGACCCGTTGCTGCTGACCGCCCGACAATTCGTGGGGGTAGCGCTCGTCCAGGCCGCTCATGCCGACCAGGGCCAGCATCTCGCGCACACGGCGCTGCCGTTCGGCGGCGGGCTGCCGGCGCAGGCCGAAGCCCACGTTGGCGGCAATGTTCAGATGGGGAAACAGGGCGTAGTCCTGGAACATCATGCCGACGCGCCGCCGTTCGGGGGCGATGCAGCTGCGCTGGTCGGACAACAGGCAGCCGTCCAGACAGATCGTTCCGCGATCCAGCGGCTCGAATCCCGCGATGGCTCGCAGCACGCTGGTCTTGCCGCACCCCGATGCGCCCAGCAGGCAGGCGATCTGGCCTGTTTCCAGCGACAGGTCCAAGTCTTTCAGGACATTGCGCCGGCCATGATCGGCGGCGTAGCTCAGGGAAATGTGATTGAGTTCCAGCATCTCGTGAGGCCTCAGGAAGTCGGGCGATCCAGCAGTCGCGCCAGGATCAATACGGGAATCAGGCCGGCAGCGACGATCCCCAGGGCGGCGATGGCGCCTTCCTCGTAGGTGCCTCGGGCTGCCTCGCCATATAGCCATGTGGCCAGCGTGTCGAAATTCAGGGGCCGCAGCAACAGCGTGGCGGGCAGCTCTTTCATGGCGTCGACAAAGACCAGCAGCGCCGAGGCGATCAGGGCAGGGCGCAGCAGCGGCAGGTGTACGCGGCGCAAGGTGCCGTGGACATTTTCTCCCAGAAGGCGGGCGGCCTGCTCGAAAGACGGCGGGATCCGTTCCAGCCCCGATTCCAGCGTGCCCACTGGAATGGTCAGGAAACGGATCACATAGGCCAGCGCCAGAGCAGCCGGCGTGCCCAGCAGGAGCAGGCCTGCAGGGTCCAGGCCGACGACGCTGCGCAGCCAGGACAGGCCCTGTTCGGCGGCCATGATGGGAAACAGCAGCCCGATCGCCAGAACGGTACCGGGCAGTGCGTACCCCAGGGTCGCGAAGCGGGGCACGGCTCGCAACCAGGCGGGGACGCGGTGCATGATGCGCCGGCTCCAGACCACGATCAGGCCCAGGACCAGGGCAGCGGCGGTGGCCAGCGCCGATACGCTCAGCGTCTGCCAGGCGGCGCGCAGTAAAGCAGATGAAGGCCATAAGCCGGCGCCCAGGCGTTCCAGGGTCAGCGCCAGCAGATACCCCGCCGGCGCCACGAAGCCGATCAGGATCGGCATCAGGCACAGCACCGTCGCCAGCCAGGCAGCCGAGCCCTGTAGCCGGTGCGGGTGGATAGAGGCGCTACGCCGGCTGCCCGTGTAGCGCAGGTGGCGCCGCCCGTGGCGTTCGATGGCGATCAGCGCGGTCACCAGCGCCAGCGCCACCAGGGCGATCTGCGCCGCGCCCGCCAGGTCTGAGCGCGTGACCCAGGTGGTATAGATTGCAACGGTCAGCGTCTGGACACCCAGGAACTCAGAGGCGCCGATGTCGTTCAGGGTTTCCAGCAGAACCAGGCACAGGCCGACTGCAATGGCCGGTCTGGCCATGGGCAGCGCCACATGCCAGAATGCCGCCCAGGGGCCGTGGCCCAGCAGGCGCGCGGCCTCCATCAGGTGGGCTGCCTGATTGGCGAACATGCTGCGGGTCGTCAGGTAGACATAGGGATACAGCACAAAGGCCAACAGCACGATGGCGCCGGGCAGGCCGCGCACGTCGGGCAAGCGGAATTCTCTCGGGCTGGAGTAGCCCAGCAGGGTGCGGATGACTTCCTGGATGGGGCCGATGGGATGCAGGATGTCCAGATAGGCGTAAGCGACGATGTAGGTCGGCACGGCCAGAGGCAACAGCAGCCCCCAGGACAGGATGGCGCGTCCGGGGAAATCATGGGCGGTCACCAGCCAGGCCGCCCCGACGCCCAGGGCGGCGGCCAGCAGCCCCACGCCGGCCAGCAGCACCAGCGTTTGGCCCAGCACGCCCGGCAGGACGAATTGCAGCAGGTGATTCCAGTGCGACCCGGTTCCCTGTGTCGCCTGGCCGATCAGCGCCAGGATCGGCGCCAACACGGCCAGCGCGGCCGCAATCATGCCGGCGTGCCAGGGCCAGGCCCGGAAATCCTGCGCCGACATGACCACGCCTATTGACTTAGGCCAGCGCGATCAACCAGCTCGCTGGCTTGCTTGCGATGAAGGGCAATTTCCGTCAGCGGCAGGGGATCGATCTGCAGCGGCCCGAAGCTTTCGACGGTCGGGTCCAGTTTCACACCAGCCCTGACGGGGTATTCGTAGTTGGCCTGCGCATACAGACTCTGGGCCTTGTCGGACACCAGGTATTCCAGCAGCTGGACGGCTTCTGCGCGATGCGGCGCGTACCGCGCCACCGCAGCGCCGGAGATATTGACGTGGGTGCCCTGAGACCCCTTGAAGGTCGGGCGGATGACCCGGATCGCATCGCCCCAGCGGCGCGCATCGGTATCGGGCGCGGCGTTTTTCATGTGGCCGGCGTAATAGGCATTGGCGATGCCAACATCGCAAATGCCGCCCAGGATGTCACGCGCCACGTCGCGATCACCGCCCGTGGCGGCGCGCCCCAGATTGGCCTTCACGCCCCGCAGCCATTGCTCGGTCGCCTCGGCGCCGTCGTGGGCGATCATGGCGGCGATCAGCGCCGTATTGTAGGGGTGTTGACCGGAACGGATGCAGACTTTGCCCTTCCAGCGCGGGTCGGCCAGGTCTTCATAGTTCAGCGCCTTGATGTCCAGGTCCTTGCTGACATAGGCGACCCGATCACGCAAGGACAGGGTGAACCATTGGCCGTCAGCCGCGCGCAAGTTGTCGGGGATGGCGGATTCCAACGCCTTGGACTGGACGGCCTGGGTCACGCCGCCATCGACCAGATCCAGCAGATTGCCGATGTCCACCGTCATCAGGACGTCAGCCGGCGATTGCTCGCCTTCGGTGCGCACGCGCTCCAGCAGGCCGTCTTTGATGAATACCGTATTGACCTTGACCCCTGTGTCCTTGGAAAAGGCGGCAAGCAGCGGCTCGACCAGTTTGGGCTCGCGCGTGGTGTACAGATTGACTTCGGCCGCCATGACAGCGCTGCCAGCCAGCAAGGGCAGGGCAGCGGCCCATAGGGCCAGGCGGCGGGTAAGAGAAGACGGGCTGAAGCGAGGCGTCATGGTCGTGGGTTTCCGTGAAATAAAAGAAAATATCAATGAATGATAATGATTCTCAAAATTAGGACGAAAAGTTAGCACGCTGGCAGACTGAAAGCAAGCGCGCCACGCTACAATGACGCAAAAATGGCGCCTATCGTCAGGCGTCGACGCGTGATCTTGCGTCAGATCAAGAAAACCCCTGTATTCCAGAAACCCACTGTGCGTGCGGGGTTATCCTTGTTTTTAACGGCTTAGGCCGTACCATTTCCCTATTATCCGAATTTCAATCGACCTTCCTCATGGCCGCCTTTCTTTCCGAACAAGTTCTCAGCGTGCACCACTGGAACGACACGCTGTTTTCCTTCAAGACCACACGCGATCCTGGCCTGCGTTTCCACAACGGTCATTTCGTGATGCTCGGCCTGGAAGTCGAAGGCAAGCCGCTGATGCGTGCTTACAGCATCGCCAGCGCCAACCACGAGGAAAACCTGGAATTCTTCAGCATCAAGGTCCCCAATGGTCCGCTGACGTCCCGCTTGCAGCATCTGCAGCCGGGCGATGCCGTGCTGGTCAGCAAAAAGCCGGTCGGTACCCTGGTCATCGACGATCTGAAACCAGGCCGTCACCTGTACCTGTTCGCGACCGGCACCGGCCTGGCGCCGTTCATGAGTATCATCAAGGACCCGGACGTCTACGACCGCTTTGACAAGGTCATCCTGACGCACGGGGTGCGCTTCATCAGCGAACTGGCCTACGCCGACTACATCACGCAGGAACTGCCGCAGGATGAATTCCTGGGTGAAATGGTGCGCGACAAGCTGATCTATTACCCCACGGTCACCCGCGAACCCTATGTGCATCAGGGACGACTGACGACGTTGGTGGACAGCGGCCAGATTTTCCAGGATATCGGCCTGCCGCCGCTGGACCC
Organism: Castellaniella sp.; assembly: GCF_034675905.1. GTDB lineage: Bacteria > Pseudomonadota > Gammaproteobacteria > Burkholderiales > Burkholderiaceae_B > Castellaniella. The sequence goes on from NZ_JAUCCV010000005.1 coordinate 219,972, forward strand.
CGCCACGGACCGCGCCATGATCTGCGGCAGTCCCGCCATGCTGACCGATATCCGTGCCATGCTGGACACCCGCGGCTTTGTCGTGTCCGCCGGTGTCGGTGAACCGGGCGACTATGTTTTCGAACGCGCCTTCGCCGAAAAATAAACCCTCTTTTATTTTTTGCTATTGATCAGTAAACTCTGATAGTTATGAAACTCACTCAGGGAAGTCCATCATGAGCAAGGCAATCGTTCACTCCGACTCGGCTCCGGCCGCCGTGGGACCGTATTCCCAGGCAGTCGCCACCACGTCGAGCCGCCTGGTCTTCCTGTCGGGACAGATCGGACTGGAACCCGGCACCGGCGAACTGGTGTCGGAAAACTTCGAAGGCCAGGTGCGCCAGTCTTTCGCCAATATGCAGGCGGTCATCCAGGCTGCCGGCGGCTCTTTCGACAACATCGTCAAGCTGACGCTGTTCCTGACGGATCTCAGCAAATTCGCCAGCGCCAATGCCATCATGGCGGAAATCATTCCGCAGCCGTATCCGGCCCGTTCCACCCTCGGGGTCGCCAGCCTGCCCAAGGGCGCTCAGTTCGAAGTCGAGGCCATTCTGGCCCTTTGATCGCGTCAGTCCGGATTGCCGTGATGGCTTCGGTCGGCGCTTCCCGGGCGCCCAAGCGCTCGGGGCAATCATCCACCGGTACACAGCAGGCCCGCCTGTTCGAGCGCTTGGGCTTGCATAGCCCGTCGGATTTCATTGTCCACCTGCCGTTGCGCTACGAGGACGAAACCCGTGTCACGCCTGTCGCTCAGGCCAGGCCGGGGGTGCATGCCCTGTTCGAAGGCGACATCGTCGACAGCGACATCCGGCTGCGGCCGCGCCGCGAACTGCAGGCGACACTGTCCGACGACAGCGGCCAGCTGCAATTGCGCTGGCTGCACGTCTATCCCGGCCAGCAGGCGCGGCTGCGGGCCGGCCGCCGCGTGCGCATCCGCGGCGAGGTCCGCATGGGCTATCAAGGGTTGGAGATGATCCACCCGCTGGTGACAGAGCCCGGCACCCCCTTGCCCGACACCCTGACGCCTGTCTATCCCACGACTCAAGGCCTGTCGCAGGCCAGCTTGCGCAAAGCCATTGCGCGAGCCCTGGACCAGGCCGACCTGAGCGATACACTGCCCGGCGTTGTCCGTCAGGCCTACGGTCTGGCGGATTTCGCGGCGTCCCTGCGCTTGCTGCATCATCCGGGGCCAGAGATTTCCCTGGCGTCGCTGGCCGAACATGAGCACCCGGCCTGGCGCCGGATCAAGTTCGATGAATTGTTGGCGCAGCAACTGGCCTTGGCCGACGCCAGGGCGGCCCGTCGCGCCATGCGCAGTCCGTCCTTGGCGGGCGATGAACATCTCAGCCGCCAGCTGCGGGCGGCGTTGCCGTTCAGTCCCACGGCGGCTCAGGAACGGGCCATACAGGAAATCCGGGCGGATCTGCGCTGCGAGCACCCGATGCACCGTTTACTGCAGGGCGACGTGGGCAGCGGCAAGACGCTGGTGGCCGCCTGGGCCGCTGCGCAGGCGATCGATGCCGGTGTCCAGGTCGCTGTCATGGCGCCCACGGAAATCCTGGCGGAGCAGTTATGGCGCAAATTTTCCGAATGGTTTGAACCGCTGGGAGTCTCCATCGCCTGGCTGACAGGCGCTTTGCCTGCGGCCAAGCGTCGTCAGGCCTTGCAGGACATTGCTTCAGGTCAGGCCCGGCTGGCGGTCGGCACGCAGGCGCTGATCCAGGATAAGGTGCAGTTTCAGGCGCTGGGGCTGGTGATCAGCGACGAACAGCACCGCTTTGGCGTCGGCCAGCGGCTGGCGCTCAATCGCAAGGGGGATTTGTCCGCGCAGGTCCCCCATCAGCTCAGCATGAGCGCAACGCCGATTCCACGCACCCTGGCCATGGCCTTTTTTGCCGACATGGATGTGTCTGTCCTGGATGAATTGCCGCCGGGACGCACGCCGGTGCGCACACGATTGTTCGCCGATCAGCGGCGCGATGAAGTCCTGGTGCATGTGGCGGCTGCCGTGCGCGAAGGCCAGCAGGCTTATTGGGTCTGCCCGCTGGTCGAGGAAAGCGAAGCCCTGCAGCTGCAGACGGCAGTCGACACCTGGGAACACCTGCGGGCCGAACTGCCGGATCTGCGTATCGGCCTGATGCATGGACGCTTGGCCGCCCAAGAGAAAACCGACACCATGGCGGCGTTCCGTCGCGGTGAACTGGATCTGCTGGTCAGCACCACCGTGATCGAAGTCGGGGTCGATGTCCCCAATGCCAGCCTGATGGTGATCGAGCATGCCGAGCGCTTCGGGCTGGCCCAGTTGCATCAGCTGCGCGGCCGGGTCGGACGCGGGGCGCGCGAATCCACGTGCGTGCTGCTGTACCAGCCGCCGCTGTCGGCCCTGGCGCGGGAGCGCCTGCGGGCGCTGTACGAAACCACGGATGGTTTTGAAATCGCCCGGCGTGATCTGGCCCAACGCGGGCCGGGTGAGCTGCTGGGCGTGCGCCAATCGGGGCAGGCGCTGCTGCGTTTTGCCGACCTGAATGCGGATGAAGACCTGCTGGAACAAGCGCGCGCGGCCGCCAGTTGGCTGTCTGCGGATTTTCCGGCTGATGCCCGGGCGCACCAGCAGCGCTGGATGGCAGGCGCCATCCAGTACCTGCGTAGTTGAGACGATAAAAACAAGGGGATCCACGATGACTCTGACTGAATTGAAATATATCGTCGCGGTGGCGCGTGAACGCCACTTCGGCCGGGCCGCCGAGGCCTGCTTTGTCAGCCAGCCCACGCTGTCGGTGGCGATCCGCAAGCTGGAAGAAGAACTGGGCGTCGTGCTGTTTGAACGCGGCGGCGCCGAGGTCGGCATCACGCCGATCGGTCTGCGGGTGGTGGCCCAAGCGCAAAAGGTGCTGGAAGAGGGCGCCAATCTGCGTGAAATCGCCCGCCAGGGACACGATCCCCTGGAAGGCCCTTTGCGGGTGGGCGTCATCTATACGATCGGCCCCTATCTATTGCCGCACCTGGTTCCGGAACAGATCCGCCGTACCCCGCAGATGCCGCTGCTGCTGCAGGAGAACTACACGACACGCTTGCTGGAACTGCTGCGCCAAGGGGAGATCGATTGCGCCATCGTTGCGCTACCCCTGCCTGAAACCGGCCTGGCGCAGTGCGTGCTGTATGACGAACCTTTCTATGTCGCCTTGCCGCACGATCACCCCTGGGCGCATGAAAAACGCATCGGCTCGAACCGTCTGAAGGAAGAAACCATGCTGCTGCTGGGCGCCGGGCACTGCTTTCGCGACCAGGTCCTGGAAGTCTGCCCGGAACTGTCCCGCTATTCGGCGTCCAGCGAAGGCATCCAACGCACCTTTGAGGGGTCCTCTCTGGAAACCATCCGCCACATGGTCGCGGCGGGGATCGGTATCACGGTGATGCCGGCCAGCGCCTTGGGCATGCAGGGCGCCGAAAGCAAGCTGCTGCGCTTCATTCCATTTGCGCCGCCGGTTCCCGACCGGCGGGTCGTGCTGATCTGGCGTAAAAGCTTCCCCCGCCTGGCGGCCATCGAGGCGCTGGTCGATGCGGTGCGCAACAGCGGCATGCCCGGCGTGACGATGACGGAAGATCCGATCACGGCAATGGTCGCAACTGATTGATATGACACAATATGCAAGAGTACACGCCATCGGCTTGCCGCTGGCCCGTGCTATGCTGGAATCACCTCGTCTTAACGGAGCATTTCATGGCAAAAGCCGCCAAAAAGACATCATCCCCTAAAACCCAGACGACGCCCGCGGGCCTGCCAATCGATATCGGCATCTCCGACAAGGACCGCGCTGCGGTTGCGGTGGAACTCGCGCACACTCTGGCCGATACCTATACGCTGTACCTGATGACGCACAATTTCCACTGGAATGTGACCGGTCCCATGTTCAGCACCCTGCATCAGCTGTTCATGACGCAGTACACGGAAACCTGGCAGGCGCTGGACGCCATTGCCGAGCGCATCCGATCCCTGGGCCACTACGCGCCCGGCACCTATGCGGAATACGCGCGCCTCAGTTCCATCCAGGAACCGACCTCGGTTCCTTCGGCCGAAGACATGCTGCGCCTGCTGGTGTCCGGCAACGAAGCCGTCGCCAAGACCGCCCGCAAGGCCTTCAAGTGCGCCGACGCCGTCAACGATCAGCCGACGGCCGATCTGTTGACCCAGCGCCTGGACGTACACGAAAAGAACGCCTGGATGCTGCGCAGCCTGCTGGCCTGATCGATTCCATGCGTGCAGATGCCCCAGTCTGCACCTGGGTGTCGGGAAAACCCCCGTATGTGGCATGATCCGCCCTGCGGGGGTTTCGTGTATTCTTTCTGGGTCTTTCAAAGGAGGTTGTATGAACATTCGCTTAACGCCGATGGTTGCCGCTTTGGGGCTCGCCACCGGCTTGATGATGTCTTCCGCGGCGAGCGCTGACACGATCAAGATCGCCATTGCGGGGCCTTACACCGGGGCACTGACGCAATACGGCGATATGGTCAAAGAAGGCGTGGACACGGCGATCGAAACCATCAACGCCAATGGCGGCGTGCTGGGCAAGAAACTCGAAGCCGTGGTCATGGATGATGCCTGCGAACCCAAACAGGGTCCGGTCGTCGCCAACCGCGTCGTCAATGAAAAGATCCACTATGTGGTCGGGCACGTATGCTCGGGCGCCACGATTGCCGCAGCTCCCGTCTACAACAATGAAGGCGTGGTGATGGTGTCTCCCTCCGCGACGTCTCCCGCTGTGACCGACGGCAAGAATTACGACATGATCTTCCGCACCATCGGCCGCGATGACCAGCAAGGTCCCGCCGCTGCCGAGTTCATCGTGCAAAAGATCAAACCCAAGGCGGTCGCCGTGCTGCACGACAAACAGTCGTACGGCCAGGGCATCGCTACTGCCGTGAAGGCCGACCTGGAAAAAGCCGGGGTCAAGGTCGTTCTGTTCGAGGGCATCAACGCCGGTGACAGCGATTATTCCGCCGTCATCACCAAGCTGAAATCCTCGGGGGTCGACTTCGTCTACTACGGCGGCTACCACCCCGAAATGGGTTTGTTGCTGCGCCAGGGCGCTGAACAGGGCCTGCAGGCCAAATTCATGGGCCCGGAAGGCGTCGGCAATCCCGACATCAACGCCATCGCCGGTCCGTCCGTCGAAGGCATGCTGGTGACCCTCCCGGCCGACTTCACGACCGATCCCGCCAATGCTTCCGTGGTCAAAGCCTTCAAGGACAAGGGCCGCAATGCAGGCGGCGCGTTCCAGCTGACCGCTTATTCCGCTCTGGAAGCCATTGCCGCCGGTATCAATGGCGTGGGCAAGGACGACCCAACCAAGGTCGCCGCCTGGCTGCATGCCAATTCGGTCAAGACCCCGATCGGCAATATCGCCTGGAACAAGCAGGGCGACCTGAAGTCCTTCAAGTTCGACGTCTTCACCTGGCATGCTGACGGTTCAAAAACCGTCTTCAAATAAGCTGATGTGACGGCATGAAAACGGGATCCCGATTGGGATCCCGTTTTTTATCCAGCTATCGATCTTCTAGCTATCGATGCGCCGGCCGGTGTCCGTATTGAACCAATGGGCTTGGTGCTGGCCGTCAGGCCCCAGGGTGATGGCATCCCCATGAACCAGCGGGCGGTCCTTGGTTTCCGCGACCGTGCAGCGCACGATCAGGGCTTGATCCCCCCAGCGGGCATGAATCAATTGTTCAGACCCTAAAACCTCGACTGTTTCAACTTGCGCCTGCAGGCCGGGGGTATTCAGACGCAGATGTTCCGGGCGCAAACCCATGGTCAGCCGGGATGATCCGGCCGCGGATGCGGGAGTCTGGACGGGCAGGGCGGCGCCATCGGGTCCCAGCGCGCGGCCCTGGGCGTCGATATCCACCTGCAGCAGGTTCATGGGCGGCGAACCGATAAAGCTGGCAACAAAGGTGGTCGCCGGGCGTTCGAATACTTGCGCAGGGGTGCCGATCTGTTCCGGGATGCCCTGATTCATGACGATCATGCGGTGCGCCAACGTCATGGCCTCGACCTGATCGTGAGTGACGTACAGGCTGGTGGTTTTCAAGCGCTGATGCAGTTTCTGGATTTCCAGGCGCATTTGCACGCGCAGTTTGGCATCCAGGTTCGACAGGGGTTCGTCAAACAGGAAGACGGAGGGTTCGCGCACGATGGCGCGGCCCATGGCCACGCGCTGGCGTTGACCGCCCGACAGCTGGCGCGGCCGGCGGTCCAGCAGATGATCCAGTTCCAGGATGCGCGCGGCGTCCTCGACCCGGCGGCGGATCTCGGCCTTGTCCATGCGGCGGATTTTCAGGCCATAGGCCATGTTGTCAAACACGCTCATGTGCGGATAGAGCGCGTAGTTCTGGAACACCATTGCAATATTGCGCTCGGCGGGTTCCAGCGTATTGACGACCTGATCGTTGATGACGATATCCCCGTCGGTGATGGATTCCAGCCCCGCGACCATACGCATCAGCGTGGATTTTCCGCAGCCAGACGGACCGACGATGACGACGAATTCCCCATCCTGGATATCCATGTCGATGCCGTGGATGACGGCGACGCCGCCGGGATAGGTCTTGCGCACATTGCGAAAGCTCAAGGTTGCCATGTAAACATTTATCCTATTTTTCTGTATCGACCAGGCCCTTGACGAACCATTTCTGCATCAGGATGACGACGGCGGCTGGCGGAATCATGGCCAGCAGGGCGGTCGCCATCACCAGATTCCATTCCGTCACGCTGTCGCCGCCGGCGATCATGCGGCGGATGCCGACGACGACCGGGTACATGTTTTCCTGGGTGGTGATGATCAGCGGCCACAGGTATTGGTTCCAGCCGTAGATGAACTGGATGACGAACAGCGCAGCGATGCTGGTGCGCGACAAGGGGAACAGAATGTCCTTGAAGAATCGCATCGGTCCGGCGCCGTCGATGCGGGCGGCTTCGACCAGCTCATCAGGCACGGTCAGAAAAAACTGCCGGAACAGAAACGTCGCGGTGGCTGAGGCAATCAGCGGCAGCGTCAGGCCGGCATAGCTGTTGAGCATGCCCAGGTCGGCCACCACCGCATAGGTGGGGGCGATGCGGACTTCCACAGGCAGCATCAGGGTGACGAAGATCATCCAGAAGCACAGCATGCGCAGCGGGAAACGGAAATACACCACGGCAAAGGCCGACAGCATGGAAATCACGATTTTCCCGACGGCGATCGCCAGCGCCATGAAGGTGCTGATCCACAGCATCCGGCCCACCGGCGGCGTATTGACGGCGCTGCCGGTCAGCACGGTCCAGTAATTGCTGAGGAAATGTCCGCCGGGTATCAGCGACATCGGGGCCTGAGCGACCTCCTGGGCGGTCTGGGTCGAGGCCACAAAGGCCACGTACAGCGGGAAGGCGATCACGATCACGCCCAGAATCAGCACGGCGTGAGAAATCAGATCCAGCAGGGGACGACGTTCAACCATGATCATTCGTCCTTATTAATAATTGACCTTGCGGTCCACGTAACGGAACTGGATGGCGGTCAGGGCGATCACGATCAGCATCAGAATCACCGACTGGGCGGCTGAGGAGCCCAGATCCAGGCCCTTGAAGCCGGCGTTGTAGACCTTGTAGACCAGGATGTCGGTGGCGCGGCCCGGACCGCCCTGAGTCACCACGTCAATCACGGCAAACGTGTCAAAGAAGGCATAGATGAAATTGATCACCAGCAGGAAAAAGCTGGTGGGCGACAGCAGGGGAAACACGATGGACCAGAATCGGCGCACCGGCCCGGCGCCGTCGATAGCGGCAGCCTCGATCAAGGATCGGGGAATGGACTGCAGCCCGGCCAGGAAAAACAGGAAGTTATACGACACCTGTTTCCAGACCGAGGCAAAGACAATCAAGGCCATGGCATCCTCGCCATCCAGGCGGGGATTCCAGGCCCAGCCCATCTGCACCATGGCCACAGCCAGGATGCCGACGGACGGGGAAAACAGAAACAGCCACAAGACGCCTGCCACGGCTGCAGCCACGGCATACGGCCAGATCAGCAGGGTCTTGTAGATCGCGGCGCCTCGTACGACCCGATCCGCCATCACGGCCAGCAGCAGTGAAATGGCCAGACCGCCGATAGCCACCAAGGCGGAAAACCAGGCCGTCGTGCGAAACGAGGCCAAGTATTCCGAATTGGAGAACAGGTCGGCGAAATTGGCCAGCCCCACGAATTGCGAGGACAGGCCAAAGGGGTCTTCCAAGCGGAACGACTGCCACATGGCCTGCCCGGCCGGCCAAAAGAAAAAGATCAAGGTGATGGCCAGCTGAGGAGCCAACAACAGCCAGGGCAGGGTCCGATGGCGGAAGACGACGCGTTTTTCCATTGCTTACTTGACGCTCTTTTCAAAGCGCTCGAGCAGGGCATTGCCTTCGGTGGTCATTTTCTTCAGACCGGCATCCGGCGCAACCTTGCCGGCGAAGATCTGTTCCATGGTGGCGTCTTCGATGTCGCGGATCTGCGGCAGATAACCCAACCGGATCCCGCGCGAATTGGCCGTGGTGTCTGCATTGAGCTGCTGAACGGCGACTTCCGTACCCGGGTTCTTGTCGTAGAAGCCGGATTGCTTCGTCAGTTCATAGCCGGCCTTGGTCACAGGCACGTAGCCGGTGCCCTGGTGCCAGGCGGCAGCCTGTTCCGGGCTGGCCAGGTATTTGAAGAACTTGATCACGCCTTTATAGGTGGCGTCGGACTTGCCCGCGAATACCCACAGCGAGGCCCCGCCGATGATGGAGTTCTGCGGCGCGCCCTTGACGTCCGGGTAATAGGGCAGGGTGGACGTCCCGAAAGCGAACTGGCCGTTTTTGATGACAGAGGCCCGCATGCCGCTGGAACCCGTGTACATGCCGCATTTGCCGGATGTAAACAGGGCATTGCCGGCATCGCCTCGGCCGCCGTAGGTGAATTCACCGGCCTTGGCCATATCGGACAGGAAGGTTAGGTGTTTCTGGAACAGCGGCGTATCAAGCATCAGCCGGGCGCCCAGGCCGCCGAAGCCGTTATCCAGCGAGGCGAAGGGAGTGTTGTGCCAGGCGGCGAAGTTTTCCAATAGGACCCAGGAAGGCCAGGCGCTGGAATAGCCGCATTCCATGCCGGCGGCCCGCAGTTTTTTGGCTGCATCGGCGACTTCAGGCCAGGTCTTGGGCGGCGCATCGGGATTCAGCCCGGCCTTCTTGAAGGCGTCTTTGTTGTAGTACAGCACCGGGGTCGAGCTATTGAAGGGCATGGACACCAGTTTGCCGTCCGGCGACGAGTAATAGCCGGCAACGGCGCCCAGGAAGTCCTTGGGATTGATCGGGTCGCCGACCGTTTCGGACAGTTCCTGTACGGGTTTGACAGCACCCTTGGCGTACATCATGGTGGCGGTGCCGACCTCGAAGACCTGCAGAATGTCGGGGGCATTGCCTGCCCGGAATGCGGCAATGCCGGCATTCATGGATTCGCCGTAAGCGCCTTTATAGACAGCATGGACGACGTAGTCGGATTGGCTGGCGTTGAACGCCTTGGCGATCGAGTCCACGCGTTCGCCAAGCGGGCCTTCCATGGAATGCCAGAAGGTAATGTCGGTGGCTGCCTGGGCGGCACCGGCGCTGGCTAGCAGGGCGGCCAGCACGGTCATGCGGGAAAGAGAAAGTGCCATCAGAATCTCCTGTGAATGCCTCCCCGACTGATGCCGAGGCGGCGGCGGGGGCATTGTAGGCAAGTATTGTGACCAGTTCATGTCGGCTTTGACAATCCCTGTTTGCCGCAATGGGCGCTCTTGAAGCGTCATTTTCCTTCGTCGGCAGGCGGCTTTTTAGCATAAATCACCCGGCGAAGGGCTGGCAGCTCCCCCTGCGGCGCAATCGGCGATTCTGTTTCCCCGGGCATGCTCGTACAATAGTTCGCTATGGAAAAAGGACTCTCTCTTGCACTGATCGGCGGCGGCAATATGGCCAACGCCCTGGCCAGCGGCCTGATCGGGCGGCGCTGCGCTGCCGCCGATATCCACGTCATCGACCCGGGCGACGACACTCGCGCCCGCTGGGATGCGCTGGGCACGAGCACAGCGCCGGCGCCTGGCGCCCAGTTGTCGGACTGCCGCGTCTGGTTCTTTGCCGTCAAGCCGCAGATCATGACGCAAGTCGTCCGGCAATGCCGGCCCTGGCTGCGCCCCGGTACCTTGGTCATCAGTATTGCGGCCGGCATCCCGGGATCTGCGATCGCCCGCTGGTTGGGGGATGAAGACGCCCCCTATACCCGGGTGGTGCGCTGCATGCCCAATACGCCGGCGCTGATCGCCAGCGGCATGACCGGCATGGCGGCGCTGTCCGGCGTCGACGCCCAGGATCACGCCCTGGCGGAAGAACTGCTGCGGGCGGTGGGCGACATACTGTGGGTGGCGGATGACGCCGCCATCGACGCCGTGACTGCCGTATCAGGCAGCGGCCCCGCCTATGTCTTCCTGTTTCTCGAGGCCCTGATCGCTGCCGGCGTCGACCAGGGCCTGACGCCTGATCAGGCGCGGCAGTTGGCGCTGGCCACTTTTCATGGGGCGACGCAATTGGCGACGCTATCGCCGGATTCGCCCGCTGTGCTGCGGGAACGAGTGACCTCGAAAGGCGGTACGACCGCGGCAGCCTTGGCCGTCTTCCAGCAACGCGGCCAGACCGATATCCTGCGCGAGGCAGTTGCCGCGGCGGCTCGACGGGCGGGCGAACTGGCCCGCGAATTCGCAGACTGACCGGCTGCCCCGTGGCCCGCGAATGCATCAAAGGATTTGCGCCTGACCAAACAGGGCGTTGACACCTGCTCATCAGGGATTAACCGTAGTGACACTGCCGGGCCAAGTCGTCAGAATACGCGTGCCGCTCAGGGCGGAAGCAAAAACCAAGGCTTGACGCCCCTGGCTTAAGTGCCGCATCCAGCATTACTGCAGCCAGTGGCGCCTCTACCGGAGACATACCTAATGAAGTTCACGTTGCGCATCACTCCCGTCATTCTGGCATTTGGCGCTCTGTCGCTGGCTGCCGGCGCTCACGCCGACACGCTGAAGATCGGTATCCCTCAGCCGATGACCGGCCCCAACACCCAATACGGCGATCAGATCCAGGCAGGCGCCTTGACCGCCATCGATGCGCTCAATGCCGCAGGCGGCATCAAGGGCATGAAAATCGAACCGCTGCTGATCGACGACGGCTGCGAACCCAAACAGGCCGTGCCGGCCGCCAACCGCGTCGTGAACTCCGGGGCGAAATTCGCCGTGGCGCACGCCTGCTCCGGCACCACCGTGCCGGCCGTCAACGTCTATGAACAGGAAGGCATCGTCGCCATCACCCCGGGCGCTACGTCGCCCCTGGTCACGGATACGATCAAGCCGCACTTCTTCTTCCGTACCATCGGCCGCGATGACCAGCAAGGTCCCTTTGCCGCCGCCTACATCGCCAAGCAGCTCAAGCCCAAGAAAATCGCCATCCTGCACGACAAGCAGACCTATGGTTCGGGCGTGGCCACCCAAGTGCAAAAGGCGCTGGAAAAAGACGGCATCAACATCGCCATGTTCGAGGGCATCAACGTCGGTGACAGCGATTATTCCGCCGTCATCTCGAAACTCAAGGCCCTGGGTCCGGATCTGATCTATTTCGGCGGCTACCACCCCGAACTGGGCCTGCTGCTGCGCCAAGCTCGCGAACAAGGCCTGGACACCCAGTTCATGGGTCCCGAAGGCGTCGCCAACAAGGACCTGTCCGCCATTGCGGGCCCTGCCGTGGACAAGCTGCTGGTCACGCTGCCGGCTGACTTCACCAAGCGTCCGGGTAACGAACAGATCCTGGAAAACTTCAAGAAATACAATCGCAGCCCCGACGGCGCCTTTACCATGACGGCATACGCCGCCATGCAGGTGCTGGCCGACAGTATCAATGCGGTGGGCGCCGATCCGGCCAAAGTCGCTGACTACATGCATAGCCACAGCTTTGACACCGGCATCGGCAAGGTGGATTACGATGCCAAGGGCGACCTGAAGCATTTTGAATTTGCCGTCTTCCGCTGGGATGCCAACGGCGATATGACCCAGATCCAGCCCTAAGGGCTCGGCAGGCCCCGGCGTATGCCGGGGCTGTTTTCCCGACCAGGCCGACAGGCCCAGTCTTCATCCTGAAAGTCCCCCGCCACTATGTCCGACTTGCTTCCTCTATTGACGCAACAGCTGTTCAACGGCTTGTCGCTGGGCGCGATTTACGCGCTGATTGCAATTGGTTACACCATGGTCTACGGCATCATCGGCATGATCAATTTCGCTCACGGCGAAATCTACATGATCGGCGCCTATGTCGGCCTGGTGACCCTGTCCGCCATCGGCGTCAACAGCGGCCTGCCATTGCCTCTGATGATTCTGATCATGCTGATCATGGCAATCCTCGTGACCGCCGTCTACGGTTTTGCCGTTGAAAAAATCGCCTATGCTCCTTTGCGCAGCAGCCCTCGGCTGGTGCCTCTGATTTCCGCCATCGGGATGTCGATCTTCCTGCAGAACTGGGTCGCAACGGGGCAGGGCGCCCGCGACATGGCAGTGCCCGCCCTGATCAGCGGTTCCGTTGACTTCACCATCGGGCTCAGCGACTTCTCAGTGACGGCGCCGTACTCTCGCATCATGATCATCGTGGTGACGGTGCTGATGATGCTGGGGCTGACGCTCTTCATCAAATACTCACGGACGGGTCAGGCCTCGCGGGCATGTTCCCAGGATCTGCACATGGCCAATCTGCTGGGCATCGATACCAGCAAGATCATTTCTCTCACCTTCGTGATCGGTGCGATGCTGGCGGCCGTGGGTGGCGTGCTGATCGCCCTGGCCATCGGCAAACTCAATCCCTTCATCGGTTTCATTGCCGGCATCAAGGCCTTCACGGCTGCGGTGCTGGGCGGTATCGGCAGTATTCCCGGCGCCATGCTGGGCGGAATCCTGCTGGGTCTGGCTGAAACCTTTGCGGCCGCTTTTATTTCCTCGCAGTACAAGGACATTGTCGCCTTCCTGCTGCTCGTCTTCATCCTGATGTTCCGTCCGACGGGGCTGTTGGGTAAACCCGAGGTGGAAAAGGTCTGATGATGCAGAACTTTAAAAATTCCTTGATTGCCGCCATCATGGCGGGCGTCATCATTGCGCCCGTCTATGGCCTGCAAATCCTGCGCCGTGGCCAGGAAACCTATCTGCAGCCGGATTGGACGATGATCATCGGCGGCATGCTGTTGGTCTTTGTGATCCAGATGCTACGCCCCTTGATCAAAGGCCGTAAAACCGGCGCTGTACCGCGATTCACGCTGCCGGCGTTCTCTGACAAGACGCGCCACAAAGCGATCATGGTGCTGGTGCTGTTCGCCGTGGTCTGGCCCTTTTTCACCGGTCGCGCCCAGGTGGACATCGCCACGCTGGTCCTGATCTACGTGATGCTGGGGCTGGGCTTGAACATCGTGGTCGGCTTTGCCGGCTTGCTGGATCTGGGCTTCGTCGGCTTTTATGCGACCGGCGCCTATACCTATGCGCTGCTGTACCACTGGGCGGGGTGGGGCTTCTGGGAAGCCCTGCCATTTGCCGGGCTGGTATCGGCCTTGTTCGGCTTCATCCTGGGTTTTCCGGTGCTGCGCTTGCGCGGTGACTATCTGGCGATCGTCACGCTGGGGTTTGGGGAAATCATCCGGTTGATGCTCATCAATCTGTATTCCTTCACCGGCGGTCCCGACGGGATTTCCGGTATTCCGAAACCCTCTTTCTTCGGTTATCAGATGGTGCGCCGTTCCGTGGACGGGTCTCCGACCTTTCACGAGATGATGGGCTGGTCCTTCAACAGCCAGGACGTGGTGACGTATCTGTACCTGATGGCCCTGGTGCTGGTGCTGATCACGCTCTATGTCACCAGCCGGCTGATCCGCATGCCCATCGGGCGCGCCTGGGAAGCCCTGCGTGAAGACGAGATCGCCTGCCGGTCGCTGGGCCTGAATCCGCGCAACATCAAGCTGTCTGCCTTTACCCTGGGAGCCATGTTCGCAGGCTTTGGCGGGGCCTTCTTTGCCGCGCGCCAGGGACTGGTCAATCCGGAATCCTTTACCTTCATCGAATCGGCCCTGATCCTGGCCATCGTGGTGCTGGGCGGCATGGGGTCGCAGCTGGGGGTCATTCTGGCCGCCGTGCTGCTGACGGTCGTGCCTGAGCTCGCCCGCGAATTCGCCGAATATCGCATGCTGATCTTCGGCCTGGTGATGGTGGTCATGATGGTGTGGCGCCCGCAGGGCCTGCTGCCGGTGAAACGTCCGCAAGTGGAATTGGAATCATGAGTGAATCTCTGTTGCAGGTCAGCGGACTGACCATGCGCTTTGGCGGCCTGCTGGCTGTCGACGAAGTCGCATTCGACGTCCGGAAAAACGAAGTCTTTGCCATCATCGGCCCCAACGGCGCCGGCAAGACCACGGTGTTCAATTGCGTGGGCGGGTTCTACAAGCCCACCACCGGGTCCATCACGATGGATGGCAAGCCCATCACCGGCTTGCCCAGTCACAAGGTCGCCCGTCATGGATTGGTGCGTACGTTCCAGAACGTGCGCCTGTTCAAGAACCTGACGGTGTTGGAAAACCTGTTGGTGGCTCAGCACACCCTGATGCAAACCGGGCTGTTGCATGGCTTGCTGAAGCTGCCTTCGTTCAGGCATTCGGAAGACGATGCCAAAAAGCGCGCGGTGCAGTGGCTGGATTTCATGGACATCCGCCAATATGCCAACCGCGAGGCCGGCAATCTGGCCTACGGCCATCAACGCCGTCTGGAAATCGCCCGCTGCATGATCACCCAGCCGCGTTTGCTGATGCTGGATGAACCGGCCGCCGGCCTGAACCCTCAGGAAAAACGCGACCTGTCGGCGCTGATTGACCAGTTGCGGCGTGAATACGGCGTGGCCGTGCTGCTGATCGAGCACGATATGAGCTTGATCATGGGGGTATCGGACCGTATTTTGGTCATGGAACACGGCAAGCCGATCACGACCGGCCTGCCCCAGGAGGTCCGCACGGATCCCCGCGTCATCAAAGCTTATCTAGGGGAATAACCGTGCTCAAACTGGAAAATGTCAGCACGTTCTATGGCGCCATCCAGGCCTTGAACGACGTCTCGGTCGAAGTCAATCAGGGCGAGATCGTCACCTTGATCGGCGCCAACGGCGCCGGCAAGACCACTCTGCTCATGACGGTCTGCGGCAACCCTCGGGCCCGCTCCGGGCGCATCAGCTTCCTGGGCGAAGACATCACGGAACAGCCCACCCATACCGTGATGCAACGCGGCATCGCGATTTCGCCGGAAGGCCGCCGCGTGTTTCCAGACCTGACGGTCGCAGAAAACCTGAAC
Organism: Castellaniella sp.; assembly: GCF_034675905.1. GTDB lineage: Bacteria > Pseudomonadota > Gammaproteobacteria > Burkholderiales > Burkholderiaceae_B > Castellaniella. Next base: position 235,440 of record NZ_JAUCCV010000005.1, read on the forward strand.
ATGGGCGCTTTCTTTCTGGACAAGGCCCAGACCGAAGAAAGCATGGACCACATCTTCGGCCTGTTTCCGCGCCTGAAAGAGCGCGCTAATCAGCGGGCCGGTACGATGTCCGGGGGCGAACAGCAAATGCTGGCTATTGGCCGTGCATTGATGACGCGCCCGAAACTGCTGCTGCTGGATGAGCCCACGCTGGGTCTGGCGCCGCTGATCATTGCGCAGATCTTCGATATCATCCGCACAATTCGGGAAGAGGGCGTTACCGTGTTTCTGGTCGAGCAGAACGCCAACAAGGCGCTGCAGGTGGCGGATCGGGGCTACGTGCTGGAAACCGGCAAGGTCGTGCTGGCCGATACCGGTGCAAACCTGCTCAGCAACGACGAGGTCCGCAAGGCGTATCTGGGGGCCTGATTGCGGCTGGTGAGATAGAAAATTGCCCGGCCTAGCCGGGCAATTTTTTGCTTGACCTGTATACAAGACACATCATGCGGGAGGTCGTCCCACCTCGCGGCCTGCAGGCTGCTCTGATTGATCTGTATACAACACCAGCCCGCAGGGACTGATGTGATATCAGATCAATCCCTGCGCTTTCATGGCCGCCAGAATGCCGGCGTCGCCTTGCAGGCGTTTCTGGAAGCGACGCAGTTCTTCCATGCCGGGCAGGGCGACCTGTTTGGCATCGGCCCACATCAGCAGAACGAACAGATAGGGATCCGCTACGGACCGTTCGCCGGTCAGCCAGTCGCGGCCTTTCAGGCGGTCGTTGGCAATGGCGAACAGGCTCTTCAGCTTTTCGCTGGCCTTGGCGACCAGGACTTTGCCGGCAGCCTCGTCACCGCCACTGAAATAGGGGGCGCTGAACACCAGGTTGAACGTGCGATGGATGTCGGAATTGCAGAGGCTGAGCCAGCGGCGGGTTTCGGCGCGGGCGCGAGGCGTGTCGCCCAGCAGCTTGGCTTCGGGGTTCAGCTCGGCCAGGTAGTCCAGGATCGCGGCGCTTTGCGTCAGGACAAAATCGCCATCGACCAGCGTGGGTACGGCCCCTGCCGGGTTCAGCTTGAGATAGGCGGGTTCCTTGGTCTGTTCGCGGGTCAGGCGTTCCGTTTCGTAGGGTTTGCCTATCCATTCCAGCACGATATGCGTCACCAGCGGGCAGGCGCCCGGGAAGTAATAAAGTTTCATGTAGCTCTCGATAAGAGGTTCGGCTTTCCTCCTTGTTATACCACTGCGCGACTAGAGTAGACTAGGGTTTCCCTGAATGCTTCATGTTCACTGAAAGGCCCTGCTCATGGACCCCCTGCGTATCGTCTTCCTGGATCGAGACACTTTGCCCGCATCCATCGATATCCCTGCGCCTGGAATTCCGCATGAATGGGTAGCCCATGCGCGCACCGCTGCCAGCCAGGTGGCCGAACGTATCCGGGATGCCGATATTGTCGTGACCAACAAGGTCGTGCTGACATCCGCCATGCTGCAGCAGGCGCCGCGTTTGCGCATGATCGCGCTGGCGGCCACCGGCACAGACAACATTGACCTGGACGCCTGCAATCAGCGCCGCATCATCGTGTCCAATGTGCGGGATTATGCGGCGCATACGGTGCCAGAACACACGTTTTCCCTGATCTTGGCGCTGCGGCGCAATCTGCTGGCCTATCGGCAGTCGGTGGCCGATGGCCGATGGCACGACAGCGGCCAGTTCTGCTACTTTGATTTTCCCGTACATGATCTGTCCGGCACCACGCTGGGGATCATCGGGCGGGGCGCTTTGGGCGAGGCCGTGGCGGAAATCGCTCGCGCCTTTGGCATGCGGGTGCAGTTTGCCGCCCGGCGGGATGCCGGGGCGCCTGCGGATGACTACACGTCTTTCACACACTTTTTGCGCACCAGCGACGTCATCAGCCTGCATTGCCCCTTGAACGAGCAAACCAGGGGAATGATCGGAGCCGATGAATTCGCCTTGATGGAACGCCGGCCCTTGCTGATCAATACGGCTCGGGGCGGCCTGGTCGATGAGCACGCCTTGGAATACGCCTTGCAACGCGGCCAGATCAGTGGCGCCGGTTTCGATGTCGCCACCCAGGAACCTCCCGGCCCTCAGCACCCGATCATGCGCTTGCTGCGCTTTTCCAACTTCATCCTGACGCCGCACGTAGCCTGGGCCAGCGAGGAAGCCATCCGCGCCATGGCCAATCAGGTGCGCGACAACATCGAGGCCTTTTGCCGTGACACGCCACGCAATGTGGTGGCGGGTTTTCATGGATAACAACCGCAGCGTGGAAGAAATGTCTGTGCCTTTACGACTGGCTATCAACGGATATGGCCGCATCGGGCGTTGCGTCCTGCGAGCCTGCATGGAATCTGCCGCCCCCCACGCAATCCAGATTGTCGCCATCAACGAACCGGCTGACCTGGAGTCCATGGCCTATCTGACCCGCTTTGATTCTACCCACGGGGTGTTTCCAGGCGAAGTACAGGCGCTGGCTGACGGCCTGCGAGTCCATGGGCAGGACATTCAGGTATTTCATGAGCGGGAACCGTCCGCAGTGCCTTGGGCATCCCTTGATGTGGACCTGTTGCTGGAATGTTCCGGCACGTACGGCACACGCGAACAGCTGCAGGGTTTCCTGGATGCAGGTTGCCGGCGCTTGTTGGTCTCCAATCCCGGGCGCAGCGCCGCCGATGTCGATTGCACCATCGTTCACGGCATCAATGATGCTGATTTGCATGCCGATCAGCAGATCGTCTCGGCAGCATCCTGCACCACCAATGCCATTGTGCCGGTGCTCAGCCTGCTGGATCGCAGCCTGGGGGTGCAAAGCGCCTTTCTGACGACCTTGCATTCGGTGATGAACGACCAACCCATGATCGACGGTTATCATCATTCCGACCTGCGGCGCACCCGCTCGGCCATGCAATCCATCGTGCCGGTCACGACCGGGCTGGCTCAGGGCGTGGAGCGGCTGCTGCCTCAATTGGCCGGGCGCATCCAGGCCAAGGCCGTTCGCGTGCCGATCCTGAATGTGTCGGCGATCGATCTGACGGTCAATCTGTCGCAGACCACCTCCGTCGAGGCCCTGAATGCCTTGCTGACCGAGGCCGCCCAAGCGTGTCCAGGGCTGCTGGCCTGTACCCGGCAGCCGCATGCTTCCGTCGACTTCAATCATGACCCGCACTCCGCCATTCTGGACCTGGGACAGACGCGGGTGAACAATGGGCGCTTTGCCAATTTGCTGGTCTGGTTCGACAACGAATGGGGTTTCGCCAACCGGATGCTGGATATCGCCCGGGTCTGGGCAGGCCTGTTCAAGCCGGTGGCCCATCCGGGGTGACGCATTTTATTTTTTATCGATATGACACAGGAGTTTCACACCATGGCAGAAAGCCGCACCGAAACCGATTCCATGGGCGCCATCGAGGTCCCCGTAGCCCACTACTGGGGCGCTCAAACACAACGATCCATTCAGAATTTCCCGATCGGTGTGGATCGTTTCCGCTGGCAAGCGCCCATCATCCATGCCTTAGGCGTGCTGAAAAAGGCAGCTGCCCAAGCCAATGCTGAACTGGGTGAACTGCCGGCCGACATCGGCAATCTGGTGGTGCGTGCCGCCGATGAGGTCATCGAAGGCAAGTTGAATGCAGAATTCCCGCTGGTTGTTTTCCAGACCGGTTCGGGCACGCAGTCGAATATGAACGCCAACGAAGTGATCGCCAATCGCGCCATCGAACTGGCCGGCGGCGTCATCGGCAGCAAATCGCCCGTGCACCCCAACGATCACGTCAATCGCGGTCAATCGTCCAACGACACCTTCCCGACGGCCATGCACATTGCCGTGGCAACCGAATTAGCACAGCAGCTTTTCCCTGCTGTCGGCAAGCTGCGCGCCACGCTGGACACCAAGGCCAAAGCCTATCAGTCCATCGTCAAGACCGGCCGTACCCACTTGCAGGACGCGACGCCCATCACGCTGGGGCAGGAAATCAGCGCCTGGGTGGCGCAGCTGGATTTTGCTCTGGATGCCGTCCAGGCCGCTTTGCCGGGTATCTACGACCTGGCCATCGGCGGCACGGCAGTCGGCACCGGCCTGAATGCGCACCCGCGTTTTGGCGAACTGGCAGCCGCTCGTATCGCGGATATCACTGGCCTGCCTTTCCGCGGCGCCGACAATAAATTCTTTGCCTTGTCCGCTCACGACGCACTGGTCAATCTGTCGGCGGCCCTGCGCACGCTGGCTGGCGCCTTGATGAAGATCGCCAATGACGTGCGCTGGCTGGCCAGCGGCCCGCGCTGCGGCATCGGCGAACTGGTCATCCCCGAAAACGAACCCGGCTCTTCCATCATGCCGGGCAAGGTGAACCCGACCCAGTGCGAGGCCATGACCATGGTCTGCGTGCAGGTGTACGGCAATGACGCTGCCGTAGCCTTTGCCGGGTCCCAGGGTAATTTCCAGCTGAACGTCTATAAGCCCGTGATGGTGCACAACGTCCTGGAAAGCATCGAATTATTGGCTGATGCCTGCCTGTCCTTCGATGAGCACTGCGCCGGAGGGATCGAGCCCAACACGGCACGCATTGAAGAAAACCTGAACAAGAACCTGATGCTGGTGACGGCGCTGAACCGCCATATCGGCTACGACAAGGCGGCCGCCATCGCCAAAAAAGCCCACAAGGAACACAGCACGCTGCGCCAGGCCGCGCTGGCGCTGGGCTTCCTGACGGATGCGCAGTACGATGAATGGATCGTCCCTCTGGATATGACGCACCCCAGCAAAGGCTGAACCATGACCACCCCTGTGCAGATCAAACGCGTCTATGAAGCGCCTGCCGACAGCGACGGCCTGCGTGTCCTGGTAGACCGCTTGTGGCCCAGGGGTTTGTCCAAGGCATCCTTCCAACACGATCTGTGGTGCAAGGACCTGGCCCCCAGCGCCGATCTGCGCAAATGGTTCGGGCACCAGGTAGAACGCTGGGCACAGTTTCGCCGCGACTACACGGCTGAATTGCAATCCGATGCTGCTCAGCGCCTGATGGACGATGTGCTGTCGTCCGCCCGGGGCCGTTCCGTGACGCTGCTGTATGGGGCGCGCGACACGGAACACAACCAGGCGGTGGTACTGGCGCAGGTGCTTCAGGACCGTGTCCGTCATCGCACGGGGAAAACATCGCCGTAAGACGTCGTGCGACGGGCATATCGCCCGCTGCGACAAGGCAGGAGAGGGAATGCTGCTGGTTTATTTCGGTGCGCAATCGGTCTGGGCGCTGAGCCTGTTGGGCTTGGTGTTGCTGCTGGCGATCGTGATTGCGATTCAGGCCCACCGCAATCGGGCGCAGGGCGGCAATGAAGAATTGCCCGGCATGCTGGGCGAAGTCACCGATCCGCCGGATGCGCACGGCCGAGGGCGGGCGCTGGTGCGCGGCGAAATCTGGCAAATACGCTGCAATACACCCCTGCATCAGGGGCAGACAATTCGGGTCACTCGGGCTCGCAGCCTGATACTGTGGGTGGAACCTGCCGATGACCACCATGATTCCCTAGGAGAATCCGCATGATGTTTCTGGATCTGGGCTCGGGCATGAGCCTGTTGGTGCTGATTTTTCTGTTGCTGGTATTGTTCAAGCTCTTTCATATCCTGCGCGAATACGAGCGGGCGGTGATCTTTACCCTGGGACGCTATACCGGCGCCAAGGGGCCGGGCCTGATCATCGTGATCCCGTTCCTGCAGCAGATTGTCCGCGTGGATATGCGTATCGTGACGCTGGACATCCCGCCTCAGGATGTCATTTCCCGCGACAACGTATCGGTGCAGGTCAATGCGGTGGTGTATTTCCGGGTCGTAGACCCCGGCAAGGCCATCATCCAGGTCGAGCATTTCCTGGAAGCCTCCAGCCAGTTGGCGCAGACCACGTTGCGGGCGGTGCTGGGCAAGCACGAGCTCGACGAGATGCTGACCGAACGCGAAAAGCTGAATCTGGACATACAGACGATTCTGGATGCCCAGACGGATGGCTGGGGCATCAAGGTCACCAATGTCGAAATCAAACATATCGACCTGAACGAAACCATGGTGCGAGCCATGGCCAGACAGGCGGAAGCGGAGCGCGACCGGCGCGCCAAGATCATCCACGCAGAAGGCGAACGCCAAGCCGCTCAGGCGCTGGCGGATGCAGCCAACACATTGGCCAAGGAACCCTCGGCCATGCAGCTGCGCTATCTGGAAACCCTGACCCAGGTTGCAGGGGATAAATCATCCACTCTGGTGTTTCCGGTGCCGATTGACCTGCTGGCCGGATTCATGGGGCAGTCGCGTCCGACTCCGCCAGCAGTTGACCGATCACCGCGCCCACCCGCAGGTCATCCAGCTGACCAAAGTGATGCAGGCGAATCCGACCCCGCTCGTCCAGAATGAACAGGGTAGGGGTGCCTTGCATGCGCCAGGCCTGCATGGTCAGGGGGATGGGGTTGCCCTTAGGGTCTGGGCGGTCGATGCCGATCGGAAAATGAATGCGATATTCGTGCAGAAAAGCTCTTAGGGCGATCTCACCCATGGCGGCGTGGTGCTCGAAGACCGTGTGCAGGCCGATGACCTGCACACGACCAGGCGGAAAAGCCTGATGGATGGATTTGGCCTGGGGAATGCCGTGCGACACGCAGCCCGGACACAGCATCTGGAAGGCGTGTACGACGACAACCGATCCCCGCAAATCCGCCAATGACAGCGGGGTATCGGTATTCAACCAGCTGGCTACATCCCATTCAGGAGCCATGTCGCCCGAGATCATCACCGTTTTCTCCGGAGAGTATTTGCTTCCATCATAGGCTGCCCACCTAGTCAAGGGAAGACCTACAATTTATAGTAGTATTTTCGGGTTTTACCCCAAGCCATGGTGTAATCAGAGGCTGGCCCCCAAAGGGCTTGCCTGTCAGCGGCGGCTGGCCTATCCTAGCTGCCGTCTGCAAATTGACATCCTTTTCTGCGTACTGGAGACCTCGCTCATGAAACTGTCTGCACTGGCTTTGTGCGTTCCCTTGTTGGCCCTGGGCCAGACTGCCCTGGCAGCGCCCGATTATGCTCAAGTCAAGGACATCTTGACGAAAAACGCCTGTCTGGCCTGCCACGCCGTTGATAAAAAAGTCATCGGCCCCAGCTACCAGGAAGTCGCAACCAAACACAAAGGTCAAGCGGATGCCGCCGCCATCCTGACCAAGAGCATCAAGGGCGGCAGCAGCGGCAATTACGGCCCGATCCCGATGCCGCCCAATGCCGGCATTTCGGATGCCGACGTGAAGACGGTAGTGGAATGGCTGGTGGCTGGCGCCGCCAACTGATCGCTGTTGTCTGTCGAACCCTGCGTGCAGCCACAGGCTGCCGCAGGGTTTTTGCTTGAATCCCTGAATCTCCCGGAGCCGGCATGAAACGTGCACAGATCACCCAGGGGCTGGAGCCCCAATCCATTTCCACGGAAGTCCTGCAGGAAAAATACGCCAAGGGCTCCGAGACTACGATCACCCAGATCCAGCAACGGGTTGCACGGGCGCTGGCCGCCGTCGAAAAACCGCGTCAGCGCAAACACTGGCAGACCCTGTTTCTGGATGCTCAGCAGCGGGGATTCATCCCCGCCGGGCGGATCAATTCAGCAGCCGGCACCGATCTGGCAGCGACCCTGATCAATTGCTTTGTCCAGCCGGTGGGCGATTCCGTATCCAGCGCCGTCGATGGCCGCCCGGGTATCTACGATGCTTTGCAAAAAGCCGCGGAAACCATGCGCCGGGGCGGGGGAGTCGGCTATAACTTCAGCCACATCCGCCCGGCGGGCGCCGCTGTCAAGGGCACGGCATCCAAGGCCTCCGGACCGGTATCCTACATGCGGGTCTTTGACCGCTCCTGCGAGACTGTCGAGTCGGCGGGCGCCCGGCGCGGCGCGCAAATGGGGGTATTGAGCGTCACCCACCCCGATATCGAAGCGTTTATCCGGGCCAAGCAAACGCCCGGCGAACTCACCAACTTCAATGTCTCGGTCAGCGTGACCGATGCCTTCATGCAGGCTGTCGAAGCCGATGCCCTGTTCCCCCTGACACACCCGGCCGAACCCGGCGAGGAATTCAAGGCCGCTGGCGCCCATCAACGCAAGGACGGCCTGTGGGTATACCGCGAGATCCGCGCCCGTGCGCTATGGGATCTGATCATGCAGTCGACCTACGACTACGCCGAACCCGGCGTGCTCTTTCACGACCAGATCAATCGCGAAAACAATCTGCATTACCTGGAAACGCTGGACGCCACCAATCCCTGCGGCGAACAGCCTTTGCCCGGCTACGGCTGCTGCTGCCTGGGCTCCATCGATCTCACCCGCTTTGTGCGCAACCCCTTTGGTTTGCAAGGCGAGGCGGATGTGGATTGGGCCGGCCTGGCTGAGGTCACGGCCGTGGCTATCCGGATGCTGGACAATGTGCTGGACGCGACCGTCTGGCCCTTGGCCGAACAGGCCGCCGAAGCCGCCCAGAAACGCCGGGTGGGGCTGGGCGTCACCGGCCTGGGGGATGCCCTGATCATGTTGGGGCTGGCGTACGATAGCGATCCGGCGCGCAGTATGGCAGCACGCTTTGCCCGCGAGGTCGCCCATGCGTCCTACCGCGCATCCGTGGCCTTGGCCCAGGAAAAGGGCGCCTTCCCAGGCTTTGCCGCTCATGAATACCTGAAAAGCGGATTTGCCCAGCGGCTGCCGGACGACATCCGCGCCGCGATTGCCGAACATGGCATTCGCAACAGCCATTTGACCTCGATTGCACCCACCGGCACGATTTCCCTGGCCTTTGCCGATAATGCCTCCAATGGCATCGAACCGCCGTTTTCCTGGACCTACACCCGCACCAAGCGCATGGCCGACGGCAGCAAACAGGATTACGCGGTCGAAGACCATGCCTACCGGCTATACCGCCTGATGGGCGGCGACGTATCGGGACCGCTGCCGCCGGCGTTTCGCACGGCGCTTGAAATCTCCGCTCAGGACCATGCCCTGATGGTGGCGGCGGTCAAGGACCACGTCGATGCGGCGATCTCCAAGACGGTCAACGTGGCCGTGGACTATCCCTACGAAGACTTCAAGGATCTGTATCTGCAGGCCTGGAAGCTGGGCCTGAAGGGCATTACGACCTATCGTCCCAGCGGCAAGCGCGGCGCCGTCCTGTCGGTTGCGCCGACGACTGCCCCGGCAGCGCAACCCGAAGCCATCTCATTGTCTGAATCCGACCGTCGCCTGGTGCTCAAGCGCACCATCGAGCCGGTGCTGAACAGCCTGCGCTGGCCCAACCGCCCGCGCCTGCCGCGCGGTGCATCCTGCTGGGCGTCCGATGCCATCGACACGGCCGAAGGCAGCTTCGTCGTGTTCGTGTCCGATCTGCAGAGCCGGCCCTTTGAAATCTGGGTCAATGGCGCGCGCCCCCCGCGCGGCCTGGGCTCGGTGGCGAAAATGCTCAGCCTGGACATGTACACGGACGATTTCCCCTGGCTGAACCGCAAACTGGAAGTCCTGGCCCGCACCAATGGCGGCGCGGATTTTCCGATTACCGACCCGGAAACCGGCGAACCGATCTGGATGCCGTCCACGGTCGCAGCACTGGCGCGGCTGGTGGCTTTCCGGCACCGTACCCTGGGCATTGCCGCCCAGGCGGACGCCTCGTCGGCCATGATGGATGCTCTGATCGCCCCGCGCGAACCCAAAACCGGCACCGACGGCACCATGGGCTGGATCTGCGATGTGCTCAATCCCGTGACCGGCGACGATTTTGTCCTGATGGTCAAGGAACTGCGCATGCCAGATGGTTCCACCCGGCCGTATTCCGTGTGGGGAGCAGGCAAATTCCCCAGGGCCTTTGAAGGTCTGTTCAAACTGCTCAGCCTGGACATGCGTATCGTCGATCCCGCCTGGATCAGCATGAAGCTGCGCAAGCTGATGAAGTACGCCGAACCCCAGGGGGATTTCCTGGCGCGCGAACCAGGCAGCGAGAAGTCCCGCGCTTTCCCCTCGACAGAAGCCTACATCGCCCGCTTGTTGATCCACCGCTACGCCATGCTGGGCATCCTGGACGAACAAGGCATGCCGATCGAGCAGATGGGCGTGGTACAGGCCGAAACCGAACCCGCCGCCGGCGCCGCAGCGCCCGTCGCAGCCGCGCCGGTGCTGCAAGGCAGCGAATGCCCGGAATGCCACCTGCACCGGGTCATCAAGAAAGACGGCTGCCAGTTCTGCACCAACTGCGGGTATACCGGGGTATGCGGATAAGCGCCATGGATCACAATCATTATGATGTCCTGATCATCGGCAGCGGCCTGGCGGGCCTGACGGTCGCTTTGCATCTGGCGGCTGACAAAAAAGTCGCTGTGCTGTCGAAAAAGGCTTTGCTCGACGGGGCCAGCAACTGGGCGCAAGGCGGCATCGCCGCCGTGCTGGATTCCCAGGACAGCCATGACAAGCACATGGCGGATACCCAAGTGGCAGGCGGCGGTCTGTGCGACATTGAAGCCACGCGGCATATCGTCGAACAAGGGCCGTCTGCGATCGACTGGCTGATCAAGCTGGGCGTGCCCTTTACCCAGGACCAGGGGGCCGAGCTGGGTTTCCACCTGACCCGCGAAGGCGGCCACAGCCAACGGCGCATCATCCACGCAGCCGACGAGACCGGCCATCTGGTGCAATTGACGCTGGAACAGCAGGTGCGGGCGCACCATAACATCACCTTGCTGGAATACCACTCCGGGGTCGAACTCATCACCAGCCGCATCCTGGAACCGCAAGCGCCCGCCCAAGCCGACGCGCCCGCCCGCTGCCTGGGGGCTTACGTCTATGACGAGCGCAGCGATCAGGTGCACACCATTCTGGCCGGCCAGGTGGTGCTGGCCACCGGCGGCGCCGGCAAGGTCTATCTGCACACCAGCAATCCGGATACGTCCACGGGCGACGGCATCGCCATGGCCTGGCGGGCCGGCTGCCGGGTCGCCAATATGGAATTCATGCAGTTTCACCCGACCTGCATGTATCACCCGCAGGCCAAGTCTTTCCTGATTTCCGAGGCCGTGCGCGGCGAGGGCGGGGTGCTGCGCCTACCCGCCGGCGCCGGTGCGCAAGCGGGCGAACGCTTCATGCAGTGGCATGATGAACGGCTGGAGCTCGCTCCGCGCGACGTGGTGGCCCGCGCCATCGATTTCGAGATCAAGAAACGCGGTCTGACGCATGTGGAACTGGACATCAGTCACCGGCCGCCTGAATTCGTCCGCGAACACTTTCCCACCATCCACGCCCGCTGCCTGGAATTCGGCATCGACATGACGCGCGAACCCATCCCGGTCGTGCCGGCGATGCATTTCACCTGCGGCGGCGTCGTGGTCGATCTGAATGGCCGCACGGATATCCCTGGCCTGTACGCAGTGGGTGAGACCGCCTATACGGGCCTGCACGGCGCCAACCGCCTGGCCAGCAATTCCTTGCTGGAATGCCTGGTGATCGGCCGCAATGCCGCCCACGACATCGACGCCCAGCCGGCGCCCGCTGCTATCGTCGCCCGGGTGCCGGCCTGGGATGACAGCCGCGCCCGCGACGGTGCGGAAGCCGTGCTGGTCACGCATGCCTGGGATGAGGTCCGCCGCCTGATGTCCAATTACGTCGGCATCGTGCGCACGCAAAAACGCCTGAATCGCGCCCGTCAGCGCATCAGTCTGCTGGAGCAGGAAATCGACGCCTATTATCAGGAATATCGCGTCACCAGCGATCTGCTGGAATGCCGCAACCTGATTCAGGTGGCGGCCCTGGTTGTCGCGGCGGCCTTATCGCGCAAAGAGAGCAGGGGGCTGCACTATTGCCAGGACTATCCCTGGACCTTGCCGCGCGCGCTGCCCACCGTCATGACGCCAGAAGAAGGTTTCCGCTGACGGTTTGCGGATTCATAGAATCCGCAGCGAATAATCCACGGCCTTGATGTCCTTGGTCAGGCTGCCGACGGAAATCCGGTCCACTCCGGTTTGCGCAATGGCGCGAACCGTTTCGTGGGTGATGCCGCCGGACGCTTCCAGCAAGGCGCGGCCCTGGGTCAGCGCCACGGCGGACCGCAGATCATCCAGGGTGAAGTTATCCAGCAGGATGGATGCCGCGCCGGCATTTAACGCCTGCTGCAATTCATCCAGGCTTTCGACCTCGATCTGCACCGGCACATCGTAGGGCAGGGCCTGGGCGGCCTGCAGCGCCGCAGCAATCCCTCCGGCGGCGGCAATGTGGTTTTCCTTGATCAGGACTCCGTCATACAGCGCCAGGCGCTGATTCTGCCCGCCACCGACACGGACGGCGTATTTCTGTCCCTGGCGCAGGCCGGGTATCGTCTTACGGGTATCCAGGATGGCTGCCGGCGTACCGCTGCTCAGGTCTGCATAGCGGCGGGTGGCGGTCGCTACACCGGAAAACAGCTGCAGGAAATTCAGGGCGGTGCGTTCCGCCGTCAATAAGGCGCGCGCCGGCCCATGCAAGCGGCAGACCACGGAACCTGCTTCCATCCAGTCGCCTTCCGCATAGGCCCAATCCAGCAGGATGCGATCATCGATCCGATGCATGACGGCCTCGAACCAGGGGGCGCCGCATAGCACTGCAGGCTCGCGCACGATGACATGGGCGGCTTCGACCTGGTCTTCGGGAATCAGCAGACCGGTGACGTCGCCCGTGCCGATGTCTTCGGCCAAGGCCTGATCGATATGCGCATCGAATGCCGCCTGCAGGGCAGGGGGGAAGGGCGCATGAGGATTGCGCAAAGAGGAAGAGGAATGGCTCATGCGGGGCCGACCTTTTCAAAAAGCGCCTGTTCCAGCGCAAGATCCGCGCCGGGATGCACCTGGCGGCGATGCGCCGCCGCAAAATCCAGCATCCGATCGATACAGACTTTGGCTTGCCGGCCCAAGGCGGGTTCCAGATGGACTTCGTTACGGTCGAATTCCAAGGCGTCTGCGATGCCCTTCAGGGAATTCATGGCCATCCAGGGACAGTGAGCACAGCTTTTACACGTCGCCGATTCACCGGCCGTGGGGGCCGCGATGAAGGTCTTGCCGGGGGCAGCCAAGCGCATTTTATGCAACAGGCCCTGGTCGGTAGCGACAATGAAAGTCGTGGCTGAGGATTCCGTGACGGCGGCCAGCAGGCGCGATGTCGAGCCGACCACATCCGCCTGAGCCACCACGCCGGCGGGGGATTCAGGGTGCACCAGAATCAGCGCGTCCGGGTGTTCCTGGCGCATCAAGTCCAGCTCGACACCCTTGAATTCATCATGCACGGTGCATGAGCCCTGCCAGAGCACCATATCGGCGCCGGTCTGGCGCTGGATATAGGAACCCAGGTGGCGGTCTGGCGCCCAGAGGATTTTTTTACCCTGGCGGTGCAGATCCGCCACGATATCCAGACCGATCGAAGACGTCACCATCCAATCAGCCTGCGCTTTTACCGCCGCGCTGGTGTTGGCATAGACCACAACGACCCGGTCCGGGTACTGCGCCCGGAACTGGCGAAAGGCGATCGGGTCGCAGCCCAGGTCCAGGGAACAGGTGGCATCCAGGTCCGGCATGAGGATGCGTTTTTCGGGGCTGAGGATCTTGGCCGTTTCACCCATGAAACGCACCCCGGACACCACCAGCGTGTCGGCGGCATGATCGCGCCCGAATCGCGCCATCTCCAGCGAATCGGACACACAGCCGCCGGTTTCTTCGGCCAGGTCCTGGATGTCGGCATCCACGTAGTAGTGGGCCACCAGGGCGGCATGGCGTGATTTCAGCAGGGCGCGGATGCGGTCTTTCTGGAATTCACGTTCTTCGGGAGACAGGGAAGGAGTGACCCGGGCCCAGGCTTCGGCAACGCTCAGGGTTCCGCTGGCCATGTCCGGGCGATCGAATTCGACGATTCGGGTACCTGAAGGCATGATGAATGAAAGCTTAAAAAGAGGAAATGAACCCAGGGATCATACGACAAAGCCATGGCGTATGCCGGCGATATCCTTATTGCCCGGACATCCAATAGTCGTTCAGATCCGGGAAATGCCAGGCGTCCGGATCTTCTAGGTCCTGAATGCCGTCGTCGCATTGCGGCAGAGACAGATCCAGGGTCTCGGGGGGCAAGTCCCGTTTGTCTGTGGCAGAGTAAAACACCCGGACAACGGGGGTCAGCAAGGAGTCTCGACCGGGGTCGATGACGACTGCCAGACGTTGCGAACGCAAACGAACCAGGGACCCGATAGGATAGATGCCCACCGCCTTGACGAAGGATTCGAATATCGAGCGGTCGAAATGCCCTTCCCAGCGCGCCATCCGGCGCATGGCTTCCGCCGGGCTCCAGGGGGCCTTGTAAGGGCGTATGGAGGTGACCGCATCGTAGACGTCGCAGACAGCCCCCATGCGAGCCAGCAAGGGAATGGAGTCGCCGCCCAGGCGACCGGGGTAGCCGCCGCCGTCAATCCTTTCATGATGGTGCATGGCCACCGCCTGGACAGCAGGAGCTGCGCCGCCTTCCTGAAGCATGGCGGCGCCTCGGGCAGGGTGGCGCTTCATGAGATCGAATTCGGCGCTGCTCAGTTTGCCCGGTTTGTTCAGGACATCCAACGGTATGCCGGCCTTGCCCAGATCGTGCATCAGGCCCCCCAGACCCGCCAATTGCGTCGATTCGGCATCCAGTCCCATTTCTTTGGACAGGGCCAACATCAGGGCGCAGACCGCAACCGAATGCAGATAGGTGTAGTTGTCCTGCGTCTTCAGGCGAGCGACGCTTAACAGCGCCTGTGGATGGCGTTCTACGGAATCAGCAATCTGGCGCACCAGCGGCAGGGTAGTGCTGGCGTCGATGGCTCGCCCCATCCGGGCCTCGTCGAACATGCCCATGATCTGATCGCGCGCCACCAAACACACGCGGCGGGCGCGCTCGACTTCCTCGGCCAGGGGCGTTGTCTCGCCGGGTTCAGACAGGGGAGACAAAGCAGGGGACTCGGTCACCGCCGACAACATCCAACCGGCTTCGGCGAAAGGGGGCGCGGCGGCGGCATGGCCGCCATCGGGCGTCTTTCCTGTGACGACCCAGACATCCGGGATGCCGCAGCGGCGGATGGTGTCCAGATCGCGCGGGCTGCGCAGCAGAAAATTCCCCTTCCAGAAGGGGTGCTGGAACCAGTTGCCACCCAATCTGTGGATGTACATGCCAAGACGCAGCTCGGAGATCGGGATCCGCTTGATCGACATCGGGCTCTTCATGCTTGAGGATTATAAATTATGACGTCAAGATTATGACGTCAAGAATTAGGGATTTCCCGAGGGAAATTCTATACTGGAGGCAGTCCATCGAATACGGGTTCGCCATGGTACTTTTCAAGCTGGAACAGCATCCGGTCGTCTACTTCGCGGACTTCGTCCTGTATCCGATCGTCATTGCTCTGGGAGTCGGTGTGTTGCTATGGCAAGGACCCAGCCCGGCCTGGGCTTTGCTGCTGGCGGCGATTCTTGGCTTTTTGGCCTGGAGCCTGATTGAATATGGTTTGCACCGCTTCGTGCTGCACGGCTTGCAGCCGTTCAAACGCTGGCACGAAGAACACCATCAACGCCCCTTTGCCCTGATCGGTACGTCCACGCCCGCCAGCCTGGCGTTTTTCGCCGTGCTGGTGTTCTGGCCGCTATCCCTGTCCACTGATCGCTGGCTGGCCTTGTCCGCGACGCTGGGCGTGGTGACTGGCTACCTGCTGTATACCATTGTTCACCATGCCACGCACCACTGGAAAGCGCGGCCTGGGTCTTGGGCGCAAGCACGCAAGAAAGACCATGCTCGGCACCACCATCCTGGCGCTGAAGGCTGGTATGGCGTTACAACGCCATTCTGGGATCATGTATTTCGTACTGATTCATCCATCAAACACCTCTGATCATTGATTGCACGGAGCCCCACCATGTCTGATTCCTTGATGCTGTACACCGATTCCAACTTCATCAGTCCGTACGCCATGTCGGTATTCGTCGCCTTGACTGAAAAAGGGCTGGCGTTCGAGATGACGCCGGTCGACCTGGGGCGGGGCGAACAGCGGCAGACCGCCTACGGTGCGCTATCGCTGACGGGCAAAGTCCCCGCGCTGGTGCACAACGGGTACGGCTTGGCGGAATCGACCGCCATCATCGAATATGTGAACGAGGCTTTTGCGGGTCCTGCGCTGTTGCCGCAAGACCCGCAGCAGCGCGCCCGGGCGCGCCAGATACAGGCTTGGGTGCGTTCGGATCTGATGCCGCTGCGCCAGGAACGTTCATCCGACATCCTGTTTGACCGTCCGGCCCAGGCCTTGCCGCCGCTCAGCGACGATGCCCGCCTGGCCGCCGACAAACTGATCCGCGTGGCCGAGCAATTGCTGCCTGCTGCAGGCAAGTCTCTGTTCGGCGCCTGGAGCATTGCCGATCTTGATCTGGCCTTCATGCTGAACCGCCTGGTGTCGGGCGGAGACGCCGTGCCACAAAGACTGACCGACTATGTCCACCACCAATGGGCGCGATCGTCGGTGCAGCGCTGGGTAGGGTTCAATGAAAGACAGCGGGCCTGATGCCAGGCCGACTGGCCTGCCAGCGGTCAGTCGGTGTTTGACGAGTGCGATGAATTAGAATCCATTTCTTTAACTTGACATAATACACATTATACGAATATCAGGATCAATCAGCAGCAGTCAACCATGGAGCTTCAGCGGGAAACAGCGCATGGATCACGCCGCACATCGGGTATAGCCCTGCAGCGGATCAAGGTAAGATGCTATTTTCCTTGTTCTTCTGCGGGCCACGTCCACCGTCATGCGCATGAATCCCTCGACCCTGATCGGTATCGTCGCCAGTATGCTGTTGCTGGCCGTTGTACTGGCGTTCTCCACCGAAGACCCGCAGCTGTTCATCGACATACCCGGACTGGGTATCGTGTTGCTGGGTACGGCGGCGGCGACGTTCATCGCTTATCCGCTGCGCGAAGTCATGCGCATCTTCGGCCTGATGCGCAGCGTCGTGCATGATGAAAAACTGCATGTGGAACGCGATCTGGAAGACTTGGTGGCCATCTCCAAGATCTGGATGCAAAGCGACATCCGGGCAGTCGAAGACGCGCTGGAAAAAGTCTCCAATCCCTTTTTACGCAGCGGCGTGCAACTGGTCATCGACAATGTGCCGGAACAGGACATCATCGACCTGCTGCAATGGCGCACCGCTCGCATGAAGGCCAAAGAACACGCCGAAGCGCAGCTGTTTCGCGTGATGGCGGGCTTTGCGCCGGCCTTCGGCATGGTTGGCACCTTGGTCGGCTTGGTGAATCTGCTGTTCCTGCTGGGCAGCGGCGACATCACGGCCATCGGCCGCCAGATGGCGCTGGCCCTGATGACCACGTTCTACGGGGTGCTGCTGGCCAATCTGCTGTTCAAGCCCATCGCCGTCAAACTCGAACGCCGCACGGAACAGCGCCTGGTGCTGATGAATACCATCATGCAGGGCATTTCCATGATGAGCCAGAAACGCAGCCCCACATTGATGCGCGAAACACTGAAGGCCTTCGTCGCCGACGTGCGCGATGAAATCAAGGACAGTGACGCCGCGCCTCGTGCGGAACAGGCCTCATGAGATCCGGACCGCTGGAACTGCAGCCTGCCCGCGAGTTCGTGCAACGGATGCACGAACTTGAGTCCGAGCTGCAGCGCGCCCGCCAGGCCCAACGCCGGCTGAAGGCCAATCCCGATATCGCCTCGGGCTGGGGGCTGGAAACCCGCGCGCCGCTTCAGCAAGAGGAAGGCTGGTTCCTGACCTACCTGGATATGATGACGCTGCTGCTGGTCGCCATGATCGTCATGCTGGCGTTTTCCGGCAGTCTGGCGCGGCGCGAACAAGCGCCCACCGTGACGGCAACAGTCCCTGCCGTGGCGCTTGCCACGCCAGAGACCAGCCTGGCTGATTCTCTGCCGCCGCCCGTCTTGCCTGCTGCCGCTGTCAACCGCGCAGATGGCATTCCCGCCCCCGACGCTGCTTTCCCCTACCCGGCTGCACCCGCCGCCGCCTTCGAACAATCCGGCTATCCCTCCGATGCCGTGGCGGCGCTGGCTTCCGCTTATCCGACGCCCATGGATCTGGCGCCGAAACCCGCCCCGGAACCCCCTGCTCCCGCCGCGACGCCCGAACCTGAAGAACCCCAGGCTGCGCCCGCTACTGTCGCCCCTGCCTCGCCCACCGCGGAAACACCGCCCGCCACAGCAGTGGCGGCGGCTGCCGCTGCTCCAGCCACTTCCGCGCCGGCAGTAGCAGCAGTCACGCCGCTGCCCTCCCCGGCTGCTGCTGCCCCTCATTCTGCCCCTACCCCTGCACCAGAGGTCCTGCAGGCGACGGCTGCTGCACCGGCGCCAGAGACTGCCCAGGCAGTCTCGTCAACCGCTCCGGCCGAGATCCCGGATCATTCCCAATCCGAAGGCGAATCTTTGGCGGCCGCTTTGCCCTTGGACGAATTGGGCAGCGAAGTCGAGGTCATCGTCAATCAACGCTCGGTCAGCCTGCGCATCAACAATGAAATTCTCTTCGGTACGGGCCAGGCCGATCTCAGTCCGCACGGTCTGGCCGTGCTCAAGCGCATGGCCGAGGTCCTGTCCAAGGATGGCTATGACATCGTGGTCGAAGGCCACACTGATTCTGTCCCGGTGCGCAATAACGGCCGCTACCCATCCAATTGGGAATTGTCCACGGCGCGAGCGGGCAGCGTGGTGCGCTATCTGCAGGCCAACGGCATCGACAAGGCGCACCTGAAGGCCGTCGGCTATGCCGACACGCGGCCGATCGCCGGCAATCGGGATGCTGATGGCCGGGCGCGTAACCGCCGGGTGGAACTGGTGATTGAAAAGCCCGACCCGACGAAGCCGCCGCAAACATCCGGCCAGGCAGGGGCGGCCGGCGCTATCCCGCCATCGGGTTCAGGACGCGCGGGTTAGTCTTTGGAAAACGGCTTTCCCTGGAAATCCACCGTCACCAGATTGCCATCCAGAGCCCCCATGCCCGGTGCATTCTGGGGCATGCCAGGCGCAGCGACCCCGCGCACTTGCGGGTCTGCCAGCAATTTGCGCACGACAGACGCCGGCACATGGCCTTCGACGATCTGGCCGCTGGATTCAATCCGCGCGGTGTGACAGGACGCCAGATTCATGGGCACGCCCAGCTGGGACTTGATCTGCGCCATATCGATCGTCGGCACTTCGCGAACCTCGAACCCTTCGGCGCGCATGTGTTCCGCCCAGCCATGGCAACAGCCGCAATTCGGATCCTGATGAACGGTGATGGCTTCACTCGCATGGGCATTCAAGCCAAAGCTCAGTGTGCTGATCGCCAGCAGGCCGCAGAGTGCTAATGATTTCATATCGCGTGTTTCTCGATAGTGGAAGAATGCAGGCTTGGACGCCGGATAAACGGATTGGTTCCTGTCGCGTCAGGTCTGTTCAAAACGGTCATAGTGGCGCTCTGTCTGGACTTCCTGGTGCTGGACGCCGCTGACGCGTGCGCCCGGCGGCCCCTGCAGCAGCCAGGACAGCATCTGATCGACTTCTGCGTGCGCCCCCTGCAGCAGGGCCTCTACGCGGCCATCGGGCAGATTGCGCACCCAACCGCCCAGTTTCAGGCCGTGGGCCTGACGGACGGTGGCCGCCCGGAACCCTACCCCCTGGACTTTGCCTTCGATCAAGACGGACAGGGTTTCAAGCGTATGAGGGGAATGCAGGTGTTTCATGACAGCACGGCAAGGTGGGGCAAGGAAAGCATGTTAATCCACAGAAGGCGGCTACGCCGCCGTCCTTAAAATGAGGCCAAGTCCCCGGGCGCGTCCTCTCGCCTTGTCAGGGCGATCAATAGGTCCACTCTCTTTCATATCTATAGGAAGTGATGCCATGGGTATTCGTTCCTTATCCATTCGCGCCAAAGTCGTCCTGGCGTCCGCCCTGACGGTCGCCGTCGCCATGGTCCTGCTGGCGACGGCCAACGTCCTGTCCGCTCAGCAGACCGTCAAGGAACTGGTCGGATCGCAGACCAGCAGCCTGATCAAGAGCAATGCACGCGAAATCGAAAGCTGGGCGCGGGACAAGACCGACATTCTGTCGTCCCTGGCGCCGGTGGCGCTGGCGGATCAGCCTGAATCATACCTGCAGCAGGCCCAGAAATCCGGGCGCTTCATGCAGACCTATGTGGGCCGGTCCGCAGACAAGCAGATGAAGACCAATGTGCCTCTGAATCTGCCGGCGGGCTACGACCCCACTACGCGCCCGTGGTACGCCGACGCCGCCAAGGCCGGCAAACCCATACTGACCGCGCCTTACCGGGATGCCTCGTCGGGCACCATCGTCCTGAGCGTCGCGGTGCCGCTGCAGAAAGACGGCAAAGTCCAAGCCGTGATTGCCGGTGACATCGGCCTGGACGACATCATCGCCAGCACGCGCGCCTTGCGGCCGACCGAACACAGTTTTGCCTATCTGGTGGCGGGCGACGGCAAGATCATCGCCCACCCCGATCCGGAACTGACCCTCAAGCCCGCCACCGACGTCTTTCCGCGCTACGACATGCAGCGCCTCAAAACTCTGGCGGACCATCCAGGCGAACTGGGCGACACGATCAAGGCCGGTCCCGTCTACTGGCTGTCGGCCACCAGCATTCAGGGGACCGATTGGAGCCTGGTGGTGGCGCTCAGCCAGGATGACGTCCTGGCCGGTGTGCGCAAAATGCGTACCCAGGCCGTCATGACCGGCGTGCTGATGATTCTGCTGGCGGCCGCGGTGCTGGCGACCTTGACGCGTGTGCTGCTGCGCCGCCTGGGCAGCCTCAAAGACGCCCTGCAGGATATCGCCTCGGGCGAAGGCGACCTGACTCTGCGCCTGGACCAATCCGGGCATGATGAACTGTCTCAGGTCGGCGCTTCGTTCAACCAATTTGTGGACAAGATCGCCGGCACCCTGCGCAGCATCCGCCAGACCACGGATTCGGTGCACATCGCATCCGACGAGATTGCGGCCGGCAATACCGATCTGGCCCGTCGTACCGAAGGCGCCGCTGCCAGTCTGCAGGAAACGTCCAGCTCCATGGAGGAACTGTCCAGCACCGTCAAACAGACGGCCGATGCCGGCAATGCGGCCGTGTCGCTGGCCGACAGCGCCCGTAATGCCGCCCATCAAGGCGGCGCGCTGATGGGCCAGGTCGTCGAAACCATGCAGGCCATCAACGACAATGCGGGCAAGATCGGCGATATTATCGGTGTGATCGACAGCATTGCCTTCCAGACCAATATCCTGGCCCTGAACGCCGCCGTCGAAGCAGCCCGTGCAGGCGAACACGGCAAGGGCTTTGCCGTAGTGGCATCCGAAGTCCGCGCCCTGGCGCAGCGCAGCGCCCAGTCGGCCCGGGAGATCAAGGCGCTCATCGACACCAATGTGACGCAGGTGTCGCATGGCGGCGAACAAGTCCGCCAAGCCGGCGCCGCCATGGACAAGATCGTGTCAGAGGTGCAGCGCGTCACCGACATCATCAACGAGATCAAGGTCGCCACCAACGAGCAAAGCCTGGGGATCAGCCAGATCGAAATCGCTGTCCAGCAACTCGATGGCGCGACTCAGCAGAACGCCGCTCTGGTGCAGGAATCGGCTGCCGCCGCCGACAGCCTGCGCGATCAGGCACAGGTGCTGGCTCAGGCAGTGGCAGGCTTCAGATTGGACGCGGATGCCGGTCACCATGCGGGCGCCGCCGGGGCTGTCTCCCGACCGGCCCTGCCCGCGCCGCGATCATAAGCGCTATCTCCCTGTTGATGGATGGGTTTTGTCGAAATCGGTCATATCGACATAGCCCATCCATCGTTCTGTTTCATCTGCTCACTCTCTAGAATGGCATCATCGCTTGCCCAAGCATCTGCGCGGCAGCACCACTGACCCATTCGAGGCATCCATGAGCAAACCTGCGTCGTCCCCCCGCAAGCATACGATCGTGATCATCGGCGCCGGCACCGGCGGAGCCTCTGTGGCCGCCCGCCTGCGCCGCAATCAGCCCAATCTGGACATCGCCGTGATCGAGCCCTCCAGCCATCACGATTACCAGCCCGCCTGGACCCTGGTGGGCGGCGGCGCCTACCGCGCCGAAGACACCCGCCGCAATCTGCATGACTGCCTGCCAGATGGCGTGCGCCATATCGCTCAGCGCGTCACCCGCCTGCTGCCCGATGAACGCCAGGTTGTGCTGGACGACGACAGCCGGGTGGTCTATGACTATCTGGTCGTGGCCGCCGGCATCCAGATCAACTGGCAGGCGATCGACGGCCTGGAGGAATCCCTGGGTAAAAATGGCGTCACCAGCAATTACCGCTACGACCTGGCCCCCTACACCTGGGAACTGGTACGTCAGTTTCAGGGTGGAAATGCCGTGTTCACCCAGCCTGCCGGCGCGGTGAAATGCCCTGGCGCCCCGCAAAAAGCGCTGTATCTGGCCGCCGATCATTTCCGGCGCCGGGGGATGACATCCGCTAAACTGCAGTTCCGCTCGGGCGGCGCCTCGGTCTTTGGCATCCCGTTCTATGCCCAGGCCCTGGACAAGGTCATGGCATCCTACGGGGCGGAACCGCATTACGGCAATCATCTGGTCCAGGTGCGCGGCGAAGACAAAATCGCCGTCTTCGAATCGGTAGTGGACGGCCAGGCGGTGCGCGAGGAAGTCCCCTACGACATTCTGCATGTGGTGCCGCCGCAAAGCGCGCCTGATTTCATTCGCGAAAGCCCGCTGGCCGACGCCAATGGCTGGCTGGAAGTCGACAAGAACACGCTGCGCCATCCCCGCTACCCGAACGTGTTCGGGCTGGGAGACTGCACCTCCACCCCTAACAGCAAGACCGCCGCCGCCATCAAGAGCCAGGCGCCGGTCCTCAGCAGCAATCTGCTCAGCGCCTTGCGCGGCGCTGGCAACGTAGACACGTACGATGGTTATGCCGCTTGCCCGCTGACGACATCGCGTGGCAAGGTGCTGTTGGCGGAATTCACGTATGGCGGCACGATCACCCCCAGCCTGCCGCTGGATCCGCGTGTGCCCCGGCGTTTCTACTGGTGGCTCAAGCGGTCCTTCCTGCCCTGGTTCTACTGGAACATCCTGATCAAGGGCCGCGGTTTGCCGGTGACGCACAAATTGCGCCAATTCCCCGCTGGCGTGCCGTCGGTTCAACCCTGACCCTTGGGCGTTGACGCCCAGCGCCCTGTCGGTGCCGGGCGAATCCTTCTGCTAGGATGATACTTTTTTGTCATCCCGCTTGTTCCGCAAAGGATTGCCATGTCTAAAATCGCTCTGGTCACCGGCGCATCCGCCGGTTTCGGCGCTGCCATTTCCCGCCGCTTGATTGCCGAAGGCTATACCGTCGTGGGCGCCGCCCGCCGGCTGGATCGTTTGCAGACTCTGCAGGCGGAACTGGGCGCTGCCTTTCACCCTCTGGTGATGGACGTCACCGATACGGCAGCCATCGACCAGGGCTGCGGCTGGATCTCGCAGCAATTCGCGGGCCTGGATCTGCTGGTGAACAATGCGGGGCTGGCTTTGGGCGTGGCGCCGGCACAAGAAGCCTCGCTGAATGACTGGGAACGCATGATTGCCACCAATGTGCTGGGGCTGACGCGGCTGGTGCATGCCGTGCTGCCGGGTATGGTCAAGCGCAATCAGGGCCATATCATCAACATCGGCTCCACCGCAGGCAGCCACCCCTACCCCGGCGGCAATGTCTACGGCGCGACCAAAGCCTTTGTACGGCAGCTCAGCCTGAATCTACGAGCTGATTTGTGGGGCACCCAGGTGCGGGTAAGCAATATCGAACCGGGCCTATGCGGCGGTACCGAATTTTCGCTGGTCCGCCTGGGCGACACAGAGCGCGCCGCTGCGGTGTACGAAGGCGCCGATCCGCTGACGGCCGACGATATCGCCGACGCTGTCGCCTGGGTGGCCACCCGTCCGGCCAGGGTCAATATCAATGCCGTGGAATTGATGCCGGTGTCGCAGTCCTTCGCCGGACTGAAGATCCACCGCGCCACGCCAGCGGCCTGACGCACTGCACCAGCAAGCAGCGCGCCCTGGGCAATGGCTCTGCGCGCTGTAATTCCCTACCCTCGCATCAGCATCAGCGTCATCGACTTGGGTTCTATGATGGTCGCCCCGCTAAAGGGGCGATCATAGGACGCAATCAGATACAAGGTCGCGCCAAAGCCCAAGGAAAACAAAGCCAGCGCCACGACCATCGCCCGGCGCTGGTTGGCATGCAGTTCGCAGATCACACAGGCGGCGACGAGCAGCAACACCATCACAGCGCTCCATTTCGTCATGACCACCCGGCTATTGGCGACCAGCAGGCGCTGATTGCGGGCTGATTCAGCCTGCCGCGTATACCAGCGCAAATCCTTGGCCGCCTGGCGCAGGCCGATCCGTTCAGGCCCAGCGGTTTCGGCCATGACATCCACCTGGATGGCGGTCTGCTCCAGCGCGTCCAACAGGCTTTCCGCCCTTTGACTGGCCTGTCCTAGCGCCATCAGAGGCCATTCCTGTTCGACGATGTCGCGCACATAATCGTTCGTCAAACCCACCACTTGTTCGCGCAATTCGGCAGGCAGGTGCTGGGCGATCCCCAGGATATCGGCGACGGCAATGGCTTCTTGCTCGACCGCCGTGCGCCCCTTGCTTTCCTGCTGCCAGACATCCGAGGCGACAAAGGCAATGACCAGGCCGGTGGGCAACAAAATGCCCGACAGCATGGTGTTGACCATGCTGGCCTTGTGCCGATTGGGCCACACCAGACGCAGCAGCGCCATACTGGCCGCCGCCAGGGTCGAGACCAGGCAGACAAGCAGGATACAGACGATGAATAGCGACCAATCCTGCAGCTCGTACATGAAATCAAACATCCTGGCTCCCCGTCTTGTGTGTATGGTAGATTCTGCTCATGCAACGCTGGCATGAAAAACCAGGCCACATTATTACCGAAATTCAGTTCACATCCGCCAAGCGCGAGTGCGGCTGCCCGTTGATGGACCCATACATGCGACCCCTATCTTCCTTGCTTACCCGATCCCGTTGGACCGCTCTGGCCGGCATCCTGGCGCTGACCGCCTGCGCCAGCGGCCCCCAGGACAACCTGTCGCTGATCCCGGCTCAACTGGATCAGCAGACGCAGCAGGAAGGCCTGTTCGTACAACCCGTCAAATGGACGGCAAAGCGCCCCGATTGCACGGGGGATTGCCCCAAACTGGTCGTGGATTCCCTGGCGTTTCCCGGCCATCCGCGCCTGACAGAACTGGTCGATCATGCACTGGCCGCCATGACCTGGCTGGATACCCAACGCCCGGCTCCGTATGATACGGTGCGCGCCTATCAGGATTATTTCTGGAAGACGGCCGGCCAGCGCGACGAAACCGACCTGACGGCGCGCACCCGCTACCGTAACAGCCGCCTGACCGTGGTCGAACTGAACGCCGGTCAATACCGCACCGGCATGGCCCACGGCATGACAGGGTCGCAATTTCTGAACTGGGACAATCAGGCCGAAAAGGCGCTGACCATCGATAATCTGCTGGCGCCCGGCGCTCGCCCGGCTTTTGACGAAGTCCTGAAACAAACCCACGCCCGCTGGCTGCAAAGTCATCGCGATGCGGTGCAAAGCACTGACACCTTTTCCCGCATGTGGCCCTTCGTATCCAGCGATAACGTCGCCCTGACCGATCAGGGGCTGGTGGTGAAATACCAGCCCTACGAAATCGCTCCCTACGCCTGGGGTCAGCCCGAACTGCTGATTCCCTATCCGCAACTCCAAGGCATTTTGCGGCCGTCCTTTCTGCCGCCGCAGCCCTGACCCGCCTCGGCGCCATCCCGCCCAGGCATACGCATATAGCAGGGCCGCATTATGCGCGCCCTGTATATCGTTTGACGAAACGATTCGTTCAGTCTCAGGGCGGAACTCTTTAAGCTGGTGTCTCGATCCATTGGAATGACGAGGCACCTTTTATGCGATTCCGATCGCTGCTAGTCCTGGCAGCCGCCCTCAGTTTGACAAGCCCGACGCAGGCCGCCGAGCTGACGCTGCTGAACGTCTCTTACGACCCCACGCGCGAACTGTATCAGGCCTACAACCAGGCTTTTGCCCGCTACTGGCAGGAAAAAACCGGGGATCAGGTCACGATCCGCCAATCGCACGGGGGGTCGGGCAAACAAGCGCGTTCTGTGATCGACGGCCTGCAGGCCGATGTCGTGACCCTGGCCTTGGCGCCGGACATCGACGCCATCGCCGCACGCGGGGCGATCCGTGCGGATTGGCAGTCACAGCTGCCTGAACACAGCGCCCCCTACACTTCTACCATCGTATTTCTGGTGCGCAAGGGCAACCCGAAAGGCATTCACGACTGGCAGGACCTGATCCAACCCGGCGTACAGATCATCACGCCCAACCCCAAGACCTCAGGCGGCGCACGCTGGAACTATCTGGCAGCCTGGGGCTATGCCCTGCGCCAGCCGGGCGGCAATGAGGCCAAGGCGCGAACATTCGTCAGCCAGATTTATCGGCAGGTGCCGGTACTGGATTCGGGCGCGCGCGGCGCTACCACAACGTTTGTCGAACGTGGCATCGGCGACGTCTTGCTGGCCTGGGAAAACGAAGCGCTGCTGGCCATCCAGGAACTGGGGCCCGACAAAGTAGACATTGTGGTGCCATCGGTTAGCATCCTGGCCGAGCCGCCTGTTGCCGTTGTGGACAAGGTCGTCGACGCGCGCGGCACCCGCGTGGCGGCGCAGGCCTATCTGGCCTATCTCTATTCCGAGGCCGGCCAGGAAATCGCGGCAAAAAGCTACTACCGCCCTACGCTGCAGGCGGTGGCCGAGCGCCATGCCGGACAATTCCCGCCGGTCTCATTATTCAAACTGAGTGACATCGCGCCCAGTTGGGCCGATGCGCAGAAAACGCATTTCGCTGACGGCGGCACCTTCGATCAGATCTACCAGCCTGGCGGGCAATAAGACCATGCCGCTGTCCACTGCTTTGCGCGCTTCTGCGCGCCCCGTACTGCCGGGTCGCAATCTGACGCTGGGGCTGACACTGAGCTATCTGGGGCTGATCGTGCTCCTGCCTCTGTCAGCCGTCATCTTGAACGCCTCTACCCTAGGAGCAGAGGCCTTCTGGCACGCTGTCAGCACCCCCAGGGCGTTGGCCTCGTACCGTCTCAGTTTCGGCAGCGCCTTGCTGGCGGCAACGGTGAACGTCGTTTTCGGCGGCATTGTCGCCTGGGTGCTGGTGCGCTACCGCTTTCCCGGCAAACGCCTGATCGACGCCCTGGTGGACCTGCCCTTCGCCCTGCCAACGGCAGTCGCGGGGATCGCCTTGACCGCGCTGTACGCACCCAATGGCTGGCTGGGCGGTTTGCTGGCGCCACTGGGCATTCAGGTCGCCTTCAAACCCTTGGGCGTCGTGGTGGCGTTGATCTTCATCGGCCTGCCCTTTGTCGTGCGCACCGTCCAGCCGGTGCTGGAAGACATGGCAGCCGAATATGAAGAGGCTGCCAGCAGTCTGGGGGCATCGCGTCCGCAAGTCTTCATCCGCGTGGTATTCCCGATCATCCTGCCGGCCCTGCTGACGGGCTTTGCCCTGGCCTTCGCGCGCGCGGCCGGCGAATACGGGTCTGTCATCTTCATCGCCGGCAATATGCCCATGGTGTCCGAAATCGCACCGTTGCTGATCATCACCAAGCTGGAGCAATACGACTACGCAGGCGCCACGGCGATCGCGGTGGTGATGCTGGGCATCTCGTTCACCTTGCTGCTGGCGATCAATCTGCTTCAAGCCTGGGTGCGGCAGCGCTCGACCGGGCGCACCGATTAAGGAAAATCCCCAGCCATGACTGCTCTTGCTCTTGACCCCCTCAGCCTCGGCGCGGCAGCGCGTCCGAACCCGGAAGGCCGTTGGGTCCGCATGATTCTGATGGGTACGGCCTTTGCCTTTCTGCTGCTGTTCCTGTTCATTCCGCTACTGGCGGTTTTCCATGAGGCGCTGGCCAAGGGTTGGGCGGCCTGCGTGGCAGCGATGACAGACCCCGATGCCTTGGCGGCGATCCGCCTGACGCTGACGGCGGCAGGCATTGCCGTCCCTCTGAATCTGGTCTTCGGGGTCTGCGCCGCCTGGTCCATCACGCGTTTTGAATTCCCGGGAAAACAGCTGCTCACGACCTTGATCGACCTGCCCTTTTCGGTCTCTCCCGTCATCGCCGGCCTGATTTACGTGCTGCTGTTCGGCGCCCAGGGCTGGTTCGGCGCCTGGCTGCAGGCGCATGACATCCAGATCCTGTTCGCTGTACCGGGCATCGTGCTGGCGACGGTCTTCGTCACGGTTCCCTTTGTCGCTCGCGAGCTGATCCCGCTGATGCAGTCCCAAGGCAGCGATGAGGAAGAAGCCGCCATCGTCCTGGGCGCATCGGGCTGGCAGGTATTCTGGCACGTCACCCTGCCCAATATCCGCTGGGGTCTGTTTTACGGCGTCATCTTGTGCAATGCCCGCGCCATGGGGGAATTCGGCGCCGTATCCGTCGTGTCCGGCCATATCCGCGGCCTGACCAACACCCTGCCTTTGCATGTGGAAATCCTCTACAACGAATACAACTTCGCGGCTGCCTTTTCCGTGGCGTCCCTGCTGGCGCTGCTGGCGCTGCTGACCTTGGCCTTGAAGTCCCTGGCGGAATGGCATCTGCACGCCCAGGCCGCCAAAACCGCATCGGAGTTTTCATCATGAGCATCGAAGTCCGCCATATTCATAAGCAATTCGGCGCCTTTACGGCGCTGAACGATGTGTCCCTGGCCTTTCCGGACGGACGCCTGACGGCCTTGCTGGGCCCTTCGGGCTGCGGCAAAACGACGCTGCTGCGCATCATCGCCGGACTGGAACACCCGGATCAAGGGCAGGTTCTGCTGGAAGGGCTGGATGCATCCCATACGCATGTACGCCAGCGCCAGGTCGGTTTCGTCTTCCAGCACTACGCGCTGTTCAAGCACATGACGGTGTTCGAGAATGTGGCCTTCGGCCTGCGCGTCAAACCGCGCGGGCAGCGGCCGACCGAGCGGCAGATCCGCGACAAGGTCATGGGCTTGCTGGAACTGGTGCAACTGGCCTGGCTGGCCGACCGCCGGCCCGCAGCGCTATCGGGCGGGCAGCGCCAGCGTATCGCCTTGGCCCGCGCCTTGGCGGTGGAGCCGCGTGTCCTGCTGCTGGACGAGCCGTTCGGCGCCCTGGATGCCAAGGTGCGCAAGGAACTGCGGCGTTGGCTGCGGCGGCTGCACGACGAACTGCATATGACCAGCCTGTTCGTCACGCATGACCAGGAAGAGGCTCTGGAAGTCGCCGATGAAGTCGTCATCATGAACAAGGGCCGGGTGGAACAAAGCGGCGCGCCACAGACCGTGTACGACCAGCCGGAAACCGCCTTCGTGTATGGTTTCCTGGGGCACGTGAATCTCTTTCACGGCCGTGTGCGCGACGGGCGCCTGCATACCGGGGGGACGGCGCTCGATATGCCTGGCCTGGACAGCACAGCCGACGCCCCAGGTACGGCCTACGTCCGGCCGCACGATATCCAGATCGAGCCGCTACCGGCAGCCGGCCAGCCGCTTGCAGACAAAGGCCTGTTGGTCGACCTGCAACGGGCGCATGCCTTTGGGCCTCTGGCCCAGCTGGAACTGCGACGCGAAGACACACAGGAAATCATTGAAGTCGTGATGTCCAGCCGGGAATTCGATCAGATCCGGGCGCAAGGCCATCGGCGGTTCATCGCCCGCCCCCGCCACGCCCGCGTGTTCCTGAATTAGCCCGCCGGCATCACTGCGCGTCCTCGAAGCGGTTCAGATCGAAATAGCGCGAGAACGAGGACTCTTCGCCCGCCGCTTTCGGGGCGGGCTGCTGGGCGACCGCAGCGGGCGCCGCTGCAGCCGGATCGCTTGAGGCGGGACCATGGCGGCGTTGCGTGACCTGAGCCGCCAGGGTTTCCAACTGGGCGGCCAGCGCCGTATGGTTGCGCTTGAGCGCCCAGGCGGCCGCCGTTTCATGCGCTGCATTGAACATGGTGGAGTCTGCGCCATGCGACAGCAGCAGCTGCACCATGGCCGGCTTGCCTGACAGGGCAGCCATCATCAGCGGCGTCGTCCCGTCCGGTCCCGGCGCGTTGACGATGGCGCCCCAGTCGATCAGCAGACTGGCCATCTCGACCTGGGCCTTGGACGCCGCATAATGCAGGGGCGTCCATCCCAGGCGATTGACCTGAGCGCCGGCCTGGATCAGGGCGGCCGCCCGGTCGGTTTGCCCCAGAATGGACAGGTACATCAGCGCGGTTTCATCGCGCGCGTTGGGCTGATCGACTTTCACGCCGGGGGCGATCTTCAACACGTCAAAGACGCGCCAGGACTGATCGCGAGCCGCCTGTGTCAGGGCCGGGTTGCCCAGTTGATTGAGAGCGGCAGGGTCCGTACCCCGCAGCAGCATGCCCTGGACGGCGGACACATCATCGCGGCGGATGGCCGACCACCAATCCGATGTGGGCGCCTTTTGCGCCTGAGCCGCCGACGCGCACAGCACACCGGCCAGCACAAGCATGAGCAGCCATGATCCCGGCATGCGCCAGCCTGACAGGAACCGGACCTGTGTCCGGTGAGCGACTATCCAGGATGATGACGTTTCTCGATCAAACGACATGGTGGATGACCTCCAGCAAAAAGTGTCCGAATGGCGGGCAAGCGCCGGCTGATCCACCGGGCACGGCCCGGGCGTCTCGTGCCGCTAGGCCGTGATTTTATGAAAGAGCGTGAAGTAGTTGTCCGTCGTGGCCTGTTCGATGATGGAAACCGGCACGCCGCGCAATTCGGCGATTTTTTCCGCCACATGGATGACTTTGGACGGATCATTGAGTTTGCCCCGATACGGCACCGGCGCCAGGTATGGGGAATCGGTCTCGATCAGCATGCGATCCAGCGGCGTCTTGCGCGCCACATCCTGCAGCGCCACCGCGTTCTTGAAGGTCACGATGCCGGAAAAGGAAATATAAAACCCCAGATCCAGCGCCGCCTGCGCCACTTCCCACGATTCGGTGAAGCAATGCATCACGCCGCAGTCGGCCTGTTCCTCGCGCATCAGACGGATCGTGTCGTCCGCTGCCGATCGGGTATGAATGATCAGGGGCAAGCCTGTCTGCCGGGCGGCCCGGATATGGATGCGAAAACGGTCCCGCTGCCAATCCAGCGGTTCCGTCAAGCGGTAATAATCCAGCCCGGTTTCGCCGATGGCCACGACCTTGGGGTGCGCTGCCCTGGTCAACAGGTCGTCCAGCGTAGGCTCGGCGGCATCATCGTCCTCGGCATCGTTATCCGGGTGCACACCGACCGAGGCATGCAGATGGGGATGGGCTTCGACCAATGCCATCAAGCCCGGCCAGTCGCGCAGATTGACGCTGACCACCAGCGCATGGCCGACTTGGTTGGTTTGCATCCGGGCCAGCACATCGGGCAATTGCGCCTGCAGGTCGGGGAAATTCAGATGGCAGTGGGAATCGACGTACATAGGGGTCAGATAGTCAGGATCGACGGCCGCCGGCCATAGGACGCACGGCGTGCAGCAGTCGCTGGGCGGCATGGTCGCTCAGCAATTTGGGATTCAAAGGGTGCTGGGCCAAACGGCGCTGGTCTCGCAGCCATTGGCCAGCCTGGGCCAAGGCCCCGGCATCCACCGCACCGGCGATGCGCCGGATGCTGGCATCCTGTTCAGGATAGTACCGCGCTGGCAGCCCGTGCACCGCCAGGCTCAGATCCAGCCAGAGGCGCTGAAAGCCATCCAGCCAGAGGGCCGGATCCAGTGCGGTCAGAGCATCCGCTAAAGGCGCTGACGCTCTGTCGCTACCCGCCAATGCCAGAAATTGCTCCAGCCAGGCAGGGCTGGCCGGCTGCTGCGCCCTGGCCTGCTGCAGCGCCAACAGGGGTGCGCCTCCTGCTGCCGCCAGCCGTGTGACGGCTTGATCCACGTCCTGTGCTTGCAGCCAGGCCAAGGCCTGGGCGGTATCAGGCGCCGGCAGGGGCAAGCGTCGGCAGCGCGACACCAAGGTGGGCAGCAGCCGGTCAGGCGCCTGGGCAACCAGCAGAAAAACCGTGTGAGCCGGGGGCTCTTCCAGGACTTTCAGCAGCGCATTGGCGGCGATGGTATTCAATGATTCTGCGGGATACAGCAGCGCCACCCGCCAGCCGCCGCGATGGGTGGCCGTATTGAACCAGGGCAGCAGGCTGCGGATCTGCTCGATGCGAATGTCGCGCGAGGGCTGCTTTTTGCCGCCGCCGGCTTCGTCGCTGTCTTCGGCGGCGCCCTCCTGGGCGGCGACCGCGTCGGGACGGATACGGCGCAAATCAGGATGATTGCCCGCCTGAACCCAGCGGCAGGCTTGGCACTGGCCACAGGCCAGGCCGGATTGCGGGGATTCGCACAGAAGGCTGGCCGCCCCGGCGGCGGCGAACTCCTGCTGGCCGATGCCTGGCAGACCATGAATCAGCCAGGCATGCGCAAAACGTTCACGGTCCGCCAGCCAACTGCGGGCCAGGGGCTGCTGCCAAGGCAGGAAATCGAATGGCGTCATGCCGTGTCCGCCGCGCGATGCGCAGGATCGCCATGGGCCCGCAAAAGGCTCCGCAAAGCGGATTCCAGATGCACCCGGATGCCTGGGATGCTGTCCCGCGCGTCGATGACATGAAATCGTGCGGGATTTTCTGCCACACGGGCATGGTAAGCCACGCGGGTGCGCTCGAAAAACGCTGCACCTTCCTGCTCGAAGCGGTCGGCGGCCTCCCTGCCCTGCTGCAGGCGGGCGCGGGCGGTTTCCAGCGGCACGTCGAACAGGAATGTGCAATCCGGCCCTTGTCCTTGCTGCACCCAGTCTTCCAGGAGCCGGATGGCAGGCGCCCCCAGTTCCCGGCCGCCGCCTTGATAGGCAAACGAAGCGTCCGTATAGCGGTCGCACAGCACCCATTGGCCGCGCTCCAGCGCCGGTTGAATACGGGTGCGCCAGTGTTCATTGCGTGCCGCGAACATCAACAGGGTCTCGGTGCGCAGATCCATGGGCTGATGCAGCACCAGCGTACGCAGCTGTTCGCCCAGCGGGGTGCCGCCCGGTTCACGGGTTTCCAGCAGATCAATGCCGGCCTGGCGCAGCCAATCGGCCATCCAGCCCGCATGCGTGCTTTTGCCGGCCCCGTCCAGGCCTTCGAGCGTGATAAAGCAGCCGCGCTGCGCCATAGAGATCAATTCCGCTTCAGAATATATTT
Organism: Castellaniella sp.; assembly: GCF_034675905.1. Taxonomy (GTDB): domain Bacteria; phylum Pseudomonadota; class Gammaproteobacteria; order Burkholderiales; family Burkholderiaceae_B; genus Castellaniella. The sequence goes on from NZ_JAUCCV010000005.1 coordinate 268,802, forward strand.
GCCGACGGCTCGATTATGCGCCGACAGGTTCCTGGAAAACTCGCTGGTGCCGTCGCCCCGAGAGACAAAATACAGATAATCATGCCGTTCCGGATGCAGGGCGGCCATCAGCGCTGCCTTGCCGGGATTGGCGATGGGCGTGGGCGGCAGGCCTGCTCGAGTGTACGTGTTCCAAGGCGTATCCTGTTCCAGGTCCTTTTTGCGCAAGCGGCCCTGATAGCGCTCGCCCATGCCGTAGATGACGGTGGGGTCGGTCTGCAGCGGCATGCCGATGCGCAGGCGGTTGATGAAGACCCCCGCGATGCGGGCGCGATCGCTGCCATGGCCGGTTTCCTTTTCAACGATCGAGGCCAGAATCAGCGCTTGGTAAGGCGTTTCCAGGGGCAGATCCCGATCCCGTTGCGCCCATAGGCGCTCCAGCGTCTGGCGGCTGGCCTGATCGGCGCGGCGCAGAATATCCAGATCGGAAGATCCCGGGGTGAACACATAGGTATCCGGATAGAACAGGCCTTCCAATGAGGTCTGTTCCACAGCCAGTTTGCCGGCGATGGCGGCTTCGTCCATGCCCTGAGTGTCGTGGCGCACTTGCGGGTCTGCATCCAGGGCTGCCCGCATCTGAGCAAAGGTCCAACCCTCGGGAAAGGTCAGGCGCACCTGGGTCATATCGCCATTGGCCATGCGTTCCAGCAGCAGCCAGGGCGTGTCCCCTGCCCGAGCCTCGTAGGCGCCGGCCTTCAGCAGCTTGTCGCGGCCGCTGAGACGGGCCAGCCAGACAAACGCGAGAGGGTCGACATCAATGCCAGCCGTCTGCATGGCCTGAGCGATCTGGCGCGGCGTGCTGCCCGTGTCGATCAGATAGTCCACGACCGGCGCGTTCATGGGGACGGGCCGCTGCCAGCCCCACCAGGCCGCGCCGCCGATACCGGCGCCGATCAAAGCCAGGCATGCAATCAGCAGCCAGACGGACAGTCGCAGTAATTTTTTCATGGACGCCAGTTTACCCGAGGGATCGGCTCGCCAGATTTCCGGATGTTCCACCTCTGCGGGGCGCCGAGCCGGAAAATGCGGCGCCAAAGGCATCCGAAAAATAAGGTCTTGGTTTGGTGGACGGCGGACGGGCCGCTATGATGACAGCTTCTCTTGATTTGTTTCGCATGGTTGATCATGAACGCATATGGTGTCGAAGGCCAATGGCGCTTGCCCGAACAGGCCGTCATCCGTCTCACGGGGCCGGACGCGGCTGAATTCCTGCATGGACAGCTGAGCAACGCCGTCCGGGACCTGCCCGATGACCAGGCCCGGCCCGCCGGCTATTGCACAGCGCAAGGCCGTCTGCTGGCCAATGGCATCCTCTGGTCGCCGGCACCGCAAACGCTGGACCTGATGGTCTCTCGCGACCTGGCCGAAGGGCTGCTGCGCCGCCTGCGCATGTTTGTCTTGCGGGCGAAGGTCACGCTGACGCTGGACGACGCTCGCCCCGTTTTCGGGGTGTGCGGGGCATCCGCAGTACCCGCCGCGCTGCATGGCCTGCCGGCTTGGTCTCGCCGCCCCCTGGCCGGAGATACCTGGATCCTGGCGACGCACACGCGCGACGACATGCCCGCCGCCTGGCGCATCCCAGACCAAGCATCTGCTGAACCGCCTGCAGATGTACACGCTGCCGCCGATGCCGGATCGGCCGCTTGGCGGGCCGCCGGCCTGATCAGCGGCTGGCCCTGGATCCGGGCAGCCAGCCAGGATATATTCCTGCCCAGCGCCCTGGACATGGACCTGAACGGCAGCATCGATTTCAAAAAAGGCTGCTACCCCGGCCAGGAAGTCGTCGCCCGCAGCCATTACCGGGGCACAGTCAAGCGCCGGATGGCGACCGGCATCGCGCCTTGGCCCATAGATCTGCCTGCGCCCGCTGCCGTCGGGGACCTGTATGCTGCGGGCGGGGATGCCGGTCGTCCGGTAGGACGCCTGATCGAAGCCGTCATATGGCAGGAACACTTGTATGCTGCCGCCGAAATCACGCTGTCCGACTGGCCCGCCACGCAGTATGCCGTGACGGCGCCGGACGGACCGGTGCTGACCCTGCAAGCGCCGCAAGGGCTGGACGACCCGCCGTCCCCGGCCTGATCGCCACCCCTGGCGCCACTGGCTGCCTTATTTGCGCGGCTGGTGGTAAAGCTTCAGGATGCTGGAAAAATCCAGCTTGCCATGGCCTTGGGTGCTGTGCAAAGCATATAGATTGCGGGCCAGTTCCCCCAGCGGAGTCGTGGCGCGAGCCTGCATGGATGCTTCCGCCGCCAGCCCCAGGTCTTTCAGCATCAGATCCACGCCGAAGCCGCCCTCGTAGTCATGCGAGGCCGGCGCTTGGCTCATGACGCCCGGCCAGGGGTTGTACAGTTCGGTTGCCCAATTGCGCCCCGAGCTCTTGGCGATGATGTCCGACAAGGTCTTGGGGTCCAGGCCATTGGCCACGCCCAAAGCCAAGGCTTCCGCCGTACCGGCCATCTGGATGCCCAGCAGCATGTTGTTGCAGATCTTCGCCACCTGCCCCGCCCCGGCGTCGCCGGCATGAAAGATGTTCTTGCCCATGGCCTGCAGATAGGGCATGGCGGCTTCCAGATCCGCTGCTGCCCCCCCGACGATGAAGGTCAGCGTGCCGGCTATCGCGCCGCCGGTGCCCCCGGACACCGGCGCATCCAGCATACGGATGCCGCGTTCTGCCGCCGCCTTGGAGACCTTGCGGGCTGATTCCGGCGCGATCGTGCTGCATTCCAAGACCAAGGTGCCTTTGGCAATCACGCCCAACAAGCCCTGATCGCCCAGATACAGGCCTTCGACATGGCGGCTGGCTGGCAGCATGCTGACGACCAGATCGACACCGGTCGCTGCCTCGGCGGCGGACGCCACTGCCGTCGCGCCCGCCTGGGTCGCCGCCCGCAATGCCGCGGGGACCAGATCGAAGACCTTCAGGGTATGGCCGGCCTTCAACAGATTCTGCGCCATCGGGCCGCCCATGTGACCCAGACCGATGAAACCAATCGTGCTGCTCATAGCTGTCTCCTTGAGATTATTGTATGTATCGGTGCGATGAATCCATCAGCCCCTAAGATCGGCCAGCGGATGTTCCTGGCCGGCCGGCCAGGGCTGCGCCAGAAATCGGCGCACCCAATCCGCCGTCGCTTGCTCTAGCGAGGCAGGCCGCCAGCGCGGGGATTTGTCCTTGTCGATCAGCAAAGCCCGGATGCCCTCGCGGAAATCCTGCCCGGCGCAGCAATGCAGCGAGGCGATGTATTCCATACGGAAGGTGTCGGCCAGAGACAGATAGCGGGCGCGAGCCAGCAAGGTATGGCTGAGCCGAACGGAACCGGGCGATCCCGCCGCAAAGGTGGTGGCCGCACGCGACAGCCAGGGATCCGTGTGACGCTTCCAATGGGTGATGGCCGCCCCGATCTGTAGCAGATCCGTCCGGGCGCAGGCCTGCCGGATCACAGCGGCATGACGTTGCAAGGGGCCGGGTTCCGGCGCCGGCGCCTGGACGCCATCCAGGACGCCATCCACCTGCGCGGCATGGTTGGCGGCATCGCTTGACCAATCGGTCGCGCTCAATGCTTCCATCAAGGCATCGAAACCGTCAGCGGCGCAGACCCGGTCAGCCAAGCCATAGTGCAGGCAGTCACTGGCCCCCAGCTGAGCGCCGGTAAAAGCCAGGAATTCGCCGATGCCGCGCGGCAGGCGGCTCAGCATCCAGGTCCCCGCCACATCGGGATACAGACCGATCGTGACTTCCGGCATGGCAAACCGGGTGGTCTCGGTGACCAGACGGTGGCTGGCCCCCAGCATCAATCCGACACCGCCGCCCATCACGATACCGCTGCCCCAGCACAACACGGGTTTGGCATAGCGGTGGATCTGATAATCCAGGCGATATTCGGTTTCAAAGAAGCTGCGGGCATGGACATTGGACCAGGCGTCATCGGACGGGCTGTCCAGCATGCTGCGATAGAGCGCCTGCAGATCGCCGCCGGCGCAAAAGGCCTTTTCGCCCGCCCCGCGCAGCACGATGGCGACAATCCGGCTGTCATCCGCCCAATCCCGCAGGCGATCATCCAGCAGCCGGCACATGGCCAAAGACAGGCCATTGAGGGTCTGAGGGCTATTGAGCGTCACCAGGCCGATCCGGCCGCCGTTGCGGCTGGATATTTCCTGGAACAGCACAGGTTCTGGTGCTGGGTCGGTATCGGTATCAGAAACGGAAGCGTCGGCGGCGCTCATCTCAGGTCGGCCTCTTGAGTCAGGATATGGCGCGACACAATGACGCGCATGATTTCGTTTGTGCCTTCCAGGATCTGGTGCACGCGGGTGTCGCGTACCAGTCGTTCCAGCGGATAGTCTTTCAGATAGCCGTAGCCGCCATGGATCTGCTGTGCATCCAGGCACGCCTGAAAGCATAGATCCGTTGCGAAGCGTTTAGCCATCGCGCAGTAGGCGCCCGCCTGAGGATCGCCCTCGTCCAGTTTTGCGGCAGCTAGACGCACCATCTGGCGGGAAGCGACGATATGGGTCAGCAGATCGGCCAGTTTGAACTGCAGGGCCTGAAAATCTGCCAGCGGCCGGCCAAACTGGCGGCGCTCGCCCATGTAGCGGCGGGCGGCCTCGTAAGCGCCTTGCGCCGCCCCCACCGAGCAGGTGGCGATATTGATGCGCCCGCCATCCAGGCCTTTCATGGCGAACTTGAACCCCTCGCCCTCTTCGCCCAGGCGGTTTTCCACCGGCACCTGCACGTTCTCGAAGGTGATGGGGCGCGTGGACTGGCTGTTCCAGCCCATTTTGTTTTCCTTGCGGCCATAGGTGATGCCAGCGCTGTCGGCCGGCACGACCAGGGCGGAAATACCGCGTGCGCCCTCACCGCCCGTGCGGGCCATCACGACCAGCACGTCCGTGTCGCCGGCGCCGGAAATAAAGGCTTTGGCGCCGTTCAGCACATAATGATCGCCCTCGCGGCGGGCGCTGGTGATCAGCGAGGCTGCATCCGAACCCGCGCCGGGTTCGGTCAGACAGTAGGACGCCAGTTTTTCGCCGCTGGCCAAGAGCGGCCCCCACAGATCGCGCACCGCCGGCTGCGCCCAGCTGCCGACCATCCAGGTGGCCATATTGTGGATCGTGATGAAGGCTGCAGTGGATGGATCCACCGCCGCCATTTCCTCGAATACCAAGGTGGCATCCAATCGGGGCAGACCCAAGCCGCCGATGGACTCGGGGGCGTACATGGCGCAAAACCCCAGTTCGCCGGCCTTGGCGAAAGCCGTGCGCGGAAAGATGTGTTCTTCGTCCCATTGCGCCGCATAGGGGGCCAATTCCCCTTGGGCGAATTCGCGGGCAGCCTGTGCAAAGGCCTGTTGTTCTTCGCTGAGGCGAAAATCCATGGTGCATGTCTCCGGATTTATAGTCGTCACGGTCGCGGGACGCGGGTGGCGTCATCCGACATGGCGCAGCCTGATCAAGGCCGGCCACTGCGTCGCAAGCTTACTGTAGCACTTGGCGTGGATGTCCGTTCTGTCCGGGCAACCTTAGATCAGCCTGAGCGCCATGGCTGTCAGGCGGGCGACAATCTGCGGCGACTCAGAAACCCTCCAGCACGATCTTGCCGCAGGCGCGACCGCTTTCCAACAGCGTATGCGCCTGCTTCAGATTCGCGGCATTGATGGGATGCAGACGCTGATTCAAGGTGCTGCGGAGACGGCCCGCATCAACCAAGCGGGCCACCTCATCCAGCAAACGCCCCTGCTCACTGATATCCGCCGTGCCAAATACAGGGCGGGTGAACATGAACTCCCAGTGGATGGACACGGACTTGCGCTTGAAATCCCTGATGTCCAAAGCGCCCGGATCATCGATCAGTCCGAAGCGCCCCTGCGGGGCGATGAGTTCCACCACCTCTGCAAAGTGCTGCCCGGTCGCCGTCGTCGAAAACACAAAGGCGGGGTTGCCCACCCCCAAAGCGGCCACCTGCCCGGCCAGCGGCTGGCGATGGTCCACGACATGATCGGCCCCCAGAGACCGCACCCAATCCTGGGTTTCAGGGCGGGATGCGGTGGCGATCACGGTCAAGTCGGTCAGCGCCTTCAGCAGCTGGATCGCAATCGACCCCACTCCGCCTGCGCCGCCGATGATCAGAATGGCATTCGCCGCACCGGGAACCGGCTGGCGCACGGCCAGGCGGTCAAACAGCATTTCCCAGGCGGTGATCGCCGTCAGGGGCAAGGCGGCAGCCTGGGCATTGTCCAGCGTCGCAGGCTTGTGTCCGACGATCCGCTCATCGACCAGATGGAATTCGCTATTGGTTCCTGGCCGCGCCAGAGACCCCGCGTAAAAGACCTCGTCGCCCGGCTTGAACCGGCTGGCCTGCGGACCGGCCGCCACGACGCGTCCCGCCGCATCCCAACCCAGCACTTTCCATTCTTCTCCCTGAGGTCCGGTGCTGGCGCGCACTTTGGTGTCCACCGGATTGACGGAAACGGCTGCGATTTCTACCAGCAGATCGCAGCCTGTCGGGCTTGGGCGATCCAACTCGATATCCATCAACGCATCCTGTTGGTCGATAGGCCCCGGATGACGATACCCAATAGCTTTCATGACATCTCCTGCTTGTCTGGCAATGAACATGGGTAGAGAATACCTTTATCTGCGATTTTGTCGCTACGCACCTAAATCGCCTGCGGCTAAGCGCAAGCTGCTGCGTCTATTTTGACTGCTTACCCGCGCCCCGGCGGTGCGTCGCCCGGCGACGACGGGATTCCAGGGGATCAAAAACCAGCGGGCGGCACAGTTCTACGCGATCGCCTTCATGCAGCACGCGCTGCGGCTCGCAGCGTTCGCCATAGACGCCCATGGCCAAAGACCGGTCGGTGAATTCGGGAAATTCCTGGTCAAATCGGCTCAGGGCCAAAGCCTGTGCGGCGGTTGTGCCTTCGGGCACATCCAGCGCACAACGCCACAGGCGCGTCGGCGCGGCAAAAGCCAGGAATACACGCACGTCAATCCCCGTAAACCGCGTGGGCGCGCTGTGTGAAGGAATCAATGAAACTGGTGGCAATGCGATTGAATACCGGGCCGATCACGGCGGACAGGGCGCGGCTGGAAAAATCATATTCCATGGTGTAGAGGACCTTGCAACCGTCTTCGCCCAGCGCCTGGAACGCCCAGTGCCCGGTCAGATTGGAAAAGGGCCCATCCACCAGATGAAAGACGATTCTGTTCGGATAGTCATGCTCGTTGCGCGTGGTGAAGCTCTGGCGAATACCCGCAAAATGAATCTGCACGGTGGCCTGCATGCCCTGTTCATTTTCCCACTGCACCGTCGACCCGCCGCACCAAGGCATGAATTCCGGATAACGCGCAACGTCGGCCACCAGATCAAACATCTGTTCGCAGCGATAAGGGACGAGGACGGAGCGTTGAATGGAATGCATCAGCAAGACAGGGGCTTAGGCTAGAATGAGGGGATTTTATCAGCGCCAGCGCCCTTTTCGGGAAAGACCGGATTCATGAGTATTGTAGATAACCGCAAAGCCACCCACGATTACTTCATCGAGGAGCGCTTCGAAGCCGGACTGGTCCTGGAAGGCTGGGAAGTCAAGGCCATCCGTGCCGGCCACGTCCAGCTGAAAGAAGCCTACGTCATCGTGCGCGATGGCGCGCTGTGGATCCTGGGCATGCACATCAGCCCCTTGCCCACTGCCTCCACCCACATCCACCCCAACGCTACCCGCACGCGCAAGCTGCTGCTGCACGCCCAGGAAATCAGCAAACTGATCGGCAAGGTCGAACAACGCGGCTACGCCCTGGTGCCGCTGAATCTGCATTACAAGGGCGGGCGCATCAAACTGGACTTTGGCCTGGGACGCGGAAAGAAACTGCACGACAAGCGCGATACTCAGCGCGACAAGGATTGGGCGCGAGAAAAAGAACGCCTGATGAAACACGACACCCGGCAGGAACGCAAAGACTGAATCAGGGCGCCTTGTGGCGCCGCCTGCTTTTCGGCCAAGGCGCATCATGCCCGGATGCGGAACCCTTCTATTTCCAGCAGCCGCGCCTTGCGGCTCAGGCCGCCGCCGTAGCCATTCAGCGTTCCATTACGAGCCAGGATGCGGTGGCAGGGAATGATGATGCTGATCGGATTGCTGCCCACCGCAGTCCCGACGGCCCTGCCGTGTCCGGCGCCCAGGCCGGCTTGCTGACCCAGCTCTCCGTAAGACAGCGTGGCGCCGCAAGGCACGGCCAACAATGCCTGCCAGACCTGTTTCTGAAAGCGGGTGCCTTGAGGGTCCAGCGGCATGTCGAACACCTGGCGCTTGCCATGCCAGTATTCGTCCAGCTCCTGGCGCGTCTGTTCCAGAACCGCCAGGATGCCCGCAGGCGTATCGGCTTGCAAAGGGCGCAAGGCTGCTGCCTGCCCCTCCTGCAGGGCGCCGGTCTTTGACCAGGCATCATTCCGGGCGAACAGTTCGCCTTCAGCGGCGGTATCTGCCCGGACAGCCTTCAAGGTACGCGCTGCCTTCCCCCCTACTGTGCCGGCAGACGGCTGCGACACAATGTCGGAGACGGGCGCCAATCCAGGCAGCTGAGGGCAATCCCGCTGATCGGTAAAGTACAGGCCCGTCAGACCATGATCGCCCGCCGTCAGCAGGATGTCGCCCAAGGGGGATGAAAGCAGCGCATGAAACGGCATGGCGGGGGTCTCGACAGACAATGGCATGGCCTTAGTGTACCGCCCATGAAAAAGCCCCGGCAGTTAAGCGCCGGGGCTTTCGGTCGTGCAACAGGCGGGCGCTGTATGCGCCCGCCCTATCCTATCAGGCAGCGACTTTCTTGGTATCAGCCAGACGTTGCCAAGTATCGACGACCGTATCCGGATTCAAGGACATGGACAGGATGCCCTCGTCTCGCAGCCACTGGGCCAGATCCGGGTGGTCGCTGGGGCCTTGGCCGCAGATGCCGACGTATTTACCGGCCTTCAGGCACGCCTGGATGGCACGGCGCAGCATGAATTGCACGGCGGGGTCGCGTTCGTCGAAGTCGGCGGCCAGCAGCTCCATGCCCGAATCGCGGTCCAGGCCCAGGGTCAGTTGGGTCATGTCGTTGGAACCGATCGAAAAACCGTCGAAATACTGCAGGAATTCGTCGGCCAGGATAGCATTGGTGGGGACTTCGCACATCATGATCAGGCGCAAACCGTTTTCACCGCGCTTCAGGCCATGCAAGGCCAGCAGCTCGACCACGCGTTCGGCTTGTTTCAGCGTACGCACGAAAGGCACCATGATTTCGACATTGACCAGGCCCATTTCGTCGCGCACTTTCTTCAGGGCTTCGCATTCCATGCGGAAGCACTCGGCGAAGTCGTCGGAAATGTAGCGCGAGGCGCCCCGGAAGCCCAGCATGGGATTTTCTTCCTCGGGCTCGTAGCGCGAACCGCCCACCAGCTTGCGATATTCATTGGACTTGAAGTCCGACAGGCGCACGATCACGGGCTTGGGGTAGAAAGCTGAACCGATGGTGGCAATGCCTTCGGCCAGTTTTTCGACGAAAAAGGCGCGCGGGCTGGCGTAGCCCCGGGCCGCAGATTCGACGGCCTTTTTCAGGTCGCTGTCCACGTTCGGGTAGTCCAGAATCGCCTTGGGGTGCACGTTGATATTGTTGTTGATGATGAATTCCAGGCGGGCCAGCCCCACGCCGCCATTGGGAATCTGGGAAAAGTCGAAAGCCAGCTGCGGATTGCCGACGTTCATCATGACCTTCAGGCCGATGTCGGGCATCTCGCCCCAGCGGACTTCCTCGATTTCGGTTTCGATCAGGCCATCGTAGATGTGGCCCTCGTCGCCTTCGGCGCAGGACACCGTGACCTCGCGGCCATTGCCCAGCACGTCGGTGGCATCGGCGCAGCCGACCACCGCCGGAATCCCCAGTTCACGGGCGATGATGGCAGCGTGGCAGGTGCGCCCGCCCCGGTTGGTGACGATGGCCGAGGCCAGCTTCATGACCGGCTCCCAGTTAGGGTCGGTCATGTCCGTCACCAGAATGTCGCCCAGCCGGACCTTGTCCATTTCGGATGCATCCGCCACGACACGCACCGTGCCGGAACCGATCTTCTGGCCGATGGCACGGCCGCGCACCAGGACCTCGCCGGTGGCCTTCAGGCGGTAGCGTTCCTGGACATCGTGGTGACCCTGTTGGGATTTCACGGTTTCCGGACGCGCCTGCAGGATATAGAGCTTGCCGTCCACGCCGTCACGCCCCCATTCGATGTCCATGGGGCGCTGATAGTGCTTTTCGATGATGGTGGCGTACTGCGCCAATTCGATGATTTCGTCATCGGTCAGGGAATAGCGGTTGCGCTCCGACGCGGGGACTTCCACCGTGCGCACGGCATGGCCGGACACCCGCTGCTCGTCGAATTCCATCTTGATCAGCTTCGAGCCGATGCGCCGGCTGATGATGGGGTAGTGGCCCGCCGCCAGCGTGGGCTTGAAGACATAGAATTCGTCGGGATTGACGGCGCCCTGCACCACGGTTTCGCCCAGGCCGTAGGACGAGGTCACAAAGACCACGTCCTTGAAGCCCGATTCGGTGTCCAGGGTGAACATCACGCCCGCGCTGCCCTTGTCCGAACGCACCATGCGCTGGATGCCGGCCGACAGGGCGACCTCGGCATGCGCGTAGCCCTTGTGGACGCGATAGGAGATCGCGCGATCGTTGTACAGGGATGCAAAGACGTGGCGGATTTTTTCCAGCACATCGTCGATGCCGACCACGTTCAGGTAGGTTTCCTGCTGACCCGCAAAAGACGCATCGGGCAGGTCTTCGGCGGTCGCCGACGAACGCACGGCAAACGAGCCCTTGCCATCGGCATCCAACTGCGCAAAGGCGCTTCGGATCGCCTGCTCGAAAGCAGCCGGAAACGGCGTGTCGATCACCCACTGGCGGATTTCTGCTCCGGCGGCGACCAATTCGCGCACGTCGTCGGCGTCCAGAGTGTCCAGACGCGTCTTGATGCGGGCGTCCAGCCCGGTGGATTTCAGGAAATCGCGAAAAGCGTCTGCGGTGGTTGCAAAGCCGCCCGGCACCCGAACCCCTGCGCCGGCCAGCTGGCTGATCATTTCACCGAGAGAAGCGTTCTTACCCCCTACCGAGTCCACATCCGACATGCGGAGCTGCTCGAACGATACAACGTAAGACATGGTGTCACCTTTGAGATAGAAAAAGCGTGTTTGCCCGACGCACGCCAACGAGTGGATCGCATGCGTCTGGCAAACCAGCCTTGCCTGACCATCAGGTGACTGGTAATCTTCGCGGATTGTACCGTTTCTAAGGCCTGGTGGTTCAACATCCATGATCGATCCCGTCACTGAACGCCCCGTATTCATCGTCTCGGACAGTACCGGGATCACCGCCGAGACCTTCAGTCACGCGGTCCTGTCGCAATTCGAGGAAATCGCCTTTCAGGCGGTGCGCCTGCCCTTCATCGATTCAATCGAAAAGGCCGACGCCGCCGCCCGGCGCATCACCCAGCGTGCGGATCAGGGAGGCCCGCCGCCTCTGGTGTTCAGCACCCTGGTCGATTCCGACATCGCCGAGCGCATCCGCAAGGCCCCCTGCATTTTTCTGGATCTGTTCGGCGCCTTTGTGCAGCATCTGGAAAGCGTCCTGGGCGTCAAATCCAGCCGCTCGGTCGGCCGGTCGCACACCAACGGGCTGTCGAAACAATACAACAACCGCATCGAAGCCATCAATTTCAGTCTGGCCCACGATGACGGCCAGTATATCCAGGGGCTGGAACAAGCTGACGTCATCCTGGTGGGGGTATCGCGCTGCGGCAAGACTCCCACCAGCCTGTACCTGGCCATGCAGTACGCGGTCAAGGCCGCCAACTACCCCCTGATCCCCGAGGACTTCGATCGCGGCGCCCTGCCCGCCACGCTGCTGCCCTTCCGGCGCAAACTGTTCGGCCTGTCGATCCAGCCGGAACGCCTGGCCGAAGTCCGCAACGAGCGCCGTCCCAACAGCACCTATGCGTCCCTGAAGCAATGCCGCCAGGAAATCGCCGATGCAGAACGTCTGATGCGCATGGAAAACATCCCTTGGCTGTCGACCACGACGCGCTCCATCGAGGAAATCTCCACCAAGATCCTCGATGAAGTCGGTCTGGACCGCACGACCTATTAGCGTCTGCCGGACGTCATCCAGACCGGGCGCTAAACCAGCTGCTGCCGGCGCTGCTCGAACAGGCAGACGGCTGCTGCCGCCGCCACGTTCAAGGACTCGACATCGGCTGACTGCGGGATATGTACTCGCCAGTCGGCGATGTTCAACAGATCCGGCGCCACTCCCCGCCCCTCATTGCCAAACAGCCAGGCGCAGGGCTGGCGCAAATCCTGCCGGTACAAGGACTGCGCCCGTTCCAGGGTGGTGGCGGCCAGCGGCACGTACAGGCGGCTGTGCAGTGCCAGCAGATCCGCACGTTCGTAAATCTGCAAGGCGAAATGCGCGCCCTGCCCGCTGCGCAGGACCTTGGGCGACCAGGCCGCAGCGCATCCCAGGGATAGAAAAGCCGCCTTCAAGCCGGCGGCGGCGGCCGTGCGCAACAGCGTCCCCAGATTGCCGGGGTCCTGCACGCGGTCCAGCCACAGGCAGGCTTGCGTGATGCGATCCGGCAGCACGGCCACGGGCGGCTCGACCAGGAAGAAAATGGCCGGGCCATGCTCCACCTGGGACAGGCCGCGCGCCAGATGATCCTCGAGCACGATGCGGCGGGTGGATTCGCAATTCCGCCAAAGCGGCTTGATCCAGCCCGGGGATTGCGCCTGGATGGCCTCGCTGACGATCAGCGCCTGCGGCAGCCCATGATGTTCCAGCCAGGCGCGGCACAGATGCTCGCCTTCCAGGAGAATACGGCTTTCAAGATGCGCCGACCGGCCTTGGGCCAGACGCAGCCAGAACCGATAGTCGGGGTTGTCGCGCGAAGCGATATGCCGCACGGGCACGATGGACGTCATTCCTGAACCCCCTGCAACAGCCGCCGGACCGGGGCAAAGCTGCGCCGGTGCGCCGGACAAGGGCCGTGCTGCAGCAGGCGGGCCAGATGCAAGGCCGTGCCATATCCTTTGTGCTGATCGAAGGCATAGCAGGGGTATTGCTTGTGCAAGTCCTGGCAGCAGGCATCGCGGGCGGTCTTGGCCAGAATCGAGGCGGCGGAGATGGCCGGCTCCAATGCATCCCCGCCGATGACCGCACGGGCAGGACAAGGCAAGCCGTCCGGCAGGCGATTGCCGTCCACCAGGATCAGCTGGGGCGCACGCGACAGGCCGTCGCAGGCCTGGCGCATCGCCAGCAAGGTCGCCTGCAGGATGTTCAGCCGGTCGATGGTGTCGACGTCCGCCTGGGTAATCGCCCAGGCCAGGGCTCGTTCCCGTATCTGCACGGCCAACGCCTCCCGCCGCCTGGCGCTGAGCTTCTTGGAATCATCCAGGCCCTCGATGGGCCGGTCGGGGTCCAGAATCACAGCAGCGGCAAAGACGGGACCTGCCAGAGGACCTCTGCCCGCCTCATCCACCCCGGCGATCCAGTCCGCAGAGGGCTTCGTCGAGGCGAACAGATCAGCTTGCACGGCCATGGCAGACTTCCAAAATGGCCTGGGCAGCCAGCCCCGGCGTGTCGCGGCTCAGGGTGGCGTGCAGGGCGGAAAACCGCTGTGCCACCCGGTCGCCGTGATTGCGGTCCGTCAATGCCGTCCAGGTCTGCTCGGCCAGTCCTTCGGGCGTGGCGGCTTCCTGCAGCAGCTCGGGGACGACAAACTCTCTTTCCAGAATATTGGGCAGGCCCACCCAAGGCAGGCTGGGCGCTTGTTGACCGGATTTCCAGGCCATGATGCGCCGCATCCAGGGGCTGATGACATAGGAAATCACCAGAGGCCGTTTGAATAAAGCAGCCTCGAGCGTGGCGGTGCCGCTGGCCACCAGCACGGCGTCGGCGGCTTCCATCGCATGCCAGGCGATCGGCCATTCGCGCGAGTCCAGGCCATCGGCGCGCGCCTGGGCAAGTGGCGCATCGGGCAAGACGCCCAGCACGCGACAGCCCGGCACCGGATGCTGGGCCAGGAGGGCTTCGAACTGAGCCCGCCGTGCAGCATTGACGACGGGTACGACGATCTGCAGATCGGGATCCTGCCGGCGCAGGATCTGGGCCGCCTGCAAAAACCGGGGGGCCAGCAAACGCAATTCAGATTCCCTGCTGCCTGGCATCAGCGCCAGGACGCGGGCCGTAGCGTCCAGCCCCAACAAAGCCCGGGCCGCCGCACGATCCGGCTGCTGGGGGATCAGCTCGGCCAAAGGATGACCGACATAGGTCACCGGCACGCCCTGTTCGCGGTAAAGATCAACTTCGAAGGGAAACAGCACCAGCATGTGCGACACGGCACGGCGAATCTGATGAATGCGTTCGAACCGCCAGGCCCAGATGGAAGGTCCGACGAAATGCACGGTGGGAATACCGGCCGCCCGCACTTTTTCTTCCAGGCGCAGATTGAAATCCGGCGCGTCCACGCCGACGAAAACGTCAGGACGTTGGGTCAGGACCCGCTGACGCGTATCGCGCCAGGTGCGGAGCAGCCGTGGCGCTTGCCGCAAGGCATCCACATAGCCAAAGACTGATAGCGCATCCATGGGGTGCCAGGCCTGAAAGCCGGTGCGCGCCATGGCCGGCCCGCCGATGCCAGCCGTCACAGCGGCAGGATCACGCGCCAGCAAGCCTCGGATCATGCGGGCAGCCAGCAGGTCGCCAGAGGGTTCGCCGGCAACGATGGCAGCACGGATGCCACCTGTCATTACTGCGGGCCTCTGGCGCTCGGGCTGCTCGCCCAGAGGTGAATCAGGACGGCGACACGGTTCACGGCCGTGCGATGCCTCGGCTGGACGCCCGCAGGAAATCCAGCAAGGTCTGGACCGCCGGCGCCTCGGCCGGATGATCGGCCTGCAGGACCGCCAGGGCCTGGATGGCCTGTTCGATGTCGAGTTGACGCCGGTACAGGATCTTGTAGGCTTCTTTCAGAACCAGCAAATCGGCGGGTGTGAAGCCGCGACGGCCTAAACCTTCGGAATTGATGCCGACCGGGCGGAAGGAATCCCCCGCACCGATCATGTAAGGCGGGACATCCTGGCGCACCGAACTGGTGCCGCCGATCATGGCGTGCGCCCCGATACGGACGAACTGATGGATGGCCGACAGGCCGCCCACGATCGCCCAATCGCCGATATGGATGTGCCCGCCCAGCTGGACGCTGTTGGAGATCACGATGTGGTTGCCCAACTGGCAATCATGCGCAATGTGCACATAGGCCATGATCCAGTTGTCGTCACCTAACCGGGTGGCGCCCACATCCTGCACGGTGCCGGTATTGACCGTCACGTATTCGCGAAAGGTGTTGCCGGCGCCGATATCCAGCGTCGTGGGTTCTCCGCGATATTTCTTGTCCTGGGGAATGCCGCCGATCGAGCAGAACCGGTAAAAATGATTGTCGGGTCCGATCGTGGTATGCCCATCGATCACGCAATGCGGGCCGACCTGCGTCCCTGCCCCGATCCGGACATGTTCGCCGATGATGCTGTAGGGGCCGACGCTGACGGTGTCATGAAGCACAGCTCCTGGCGCAATCAGCGCCGTCGGATGAATCTGTCCCGCCGCCATTATTCTTCCAGGATGCGCACCGCGCACATGATCTTGGCTTCCGCCGCAATCTGGTCGCCGACCTTGGCCACGGCCGTATATTTGCAAATCGACCGGCTGAGCTTGTCGGCCGAGACTTCCATGCGCAGCTGATCGCCCGGCACCACCGGGCGGCGGAAACGCGCACCGTCGACACCCACCAGGTAGTAGGCAATTTTCGTGCTGGCCAGATTGGGCGCCCCTGCATCGGCAAAGGAAAACAGCGCGGCGGCCTGGGCCAGGGCTTCGATGATCAGCACGCCCGGCATGACAGGGTGATGCGCAAAATGCCCCTGAAAAAACGGTTCGTTATAGGTGACATTTTTGATGGCGACAATGCTCTTGCCCGGGTCCATTTCCAGGACGCGGTCCACGAGCAGCATCGGCTGCCGGTGCGGCAACCGTTCCATGATGTCTTTGATATCGAGTTCCATTCTTATGTGTCCTGCTTGTTATTCATCGGTTCAGCCGGGCTGGCCGCTTGCCGCTCTGTCGCGCGGACGCGTTTACGCAATTGTGCCAACTGGCCGATGACCGCTGCATTATGTTGCCACGTGCCATGCTCGGCCACCGGGAAGACCCCGGTATAGCGGCCGGCCTTGAGGATATCGGACGTCACCGCCGTGCCGCCGGAAATATGCACGTCGTCCCCGAGTGTCAGGTGCCCGCCGAACATGGCCGCTCCTCCGATGACGCAGCGCTGGCCCATGACGGTGGAGCCGGCCACCCCCACGCAGGCTGCCATGGCGGTGTGATCCCCGATGCGGCAATTATGACCGATCATGATCTGGTTATCGAGTTTGACCCCGTTGCCCAGCACGGTGTCTTCGACAGCGCCGCGGTCCACCGTGGTATTGGCGCCGATCTCGACGTCATCACCGATCCGCACCCCGCCCAGCTGGGCGATTTTCGCCCAGGCGCCCGATGTCCTGGGGTCTGGGGCAAAACCGAAGCCATCCGCGCCCAGCACGACACCGGCATGCAGGATCGCACGGGCGCCCACCTGGACCCCATGATAAAGGGTCACATGGGCATGCAGCAGGCTGTCACGCCCGATGGTGCAGTCCGGCCCGATCACGCAGCCGGCGCCGACGCGGGAGCCCGCCCCGATGCGGGTTCGTGACTCGATCACGGCCAGGGGGCCGATGTGGACACCGGCTTCCAGGACCGCATCATCGGCCACGACGGCGCTGGGATGGATGCCCTGCGGCAAATCGGCCAGACGGTGCCGGTCGAACCACTGCGCGAGCAAGGCATACATCAGGTACGGTTGGCTGCACAATACCGCCGCCCAGACGGGCGGTTCGGGGTGCTGAGCCTGAAATGCCGTCCAATCCTGAGGCCGCAGAATCACAGCTGCCGCCTGGCATTGAGCCAATTGGCTCTGCAAGCGCGGGTTGGACAAAAAACTGATTTCAGCCGGACCGGCCGTGTTCAAGGAGCCAATCCCGGCAATGCGCAGCGTATCCGCCTGCGCCGACTCGGTGATGCTGCATCCCAGCCCGACCGAGTCGGCAGCCTGCAAGAGCTGTGACAGCGCAGGAGCCCGCTGGGGCGCAAGCAACACCGGCATTGGAAATTAACCGCCCAGCGCCTTGATGACCTGATCGGTGATGTCCACGCGCGGGCTGACCGTCACGGCGTCCTGGATGATCAGGTCATAGCTCTGCTGCTCGGCGATTTTCTTGATCGCGGCATCGGCTTTTTCCACGATCGAGGAGAATTCCTCGTTGCGGCGGCGGTTGAAGTCTTCCTGGAATTCGCGGCGCTTGCGCTGCAGATCGGAATCCATGTCCTGCAGCTGACGTTGGCGCTTGACGCGTTCGGCTTCAGACAGCACGGGGGCGTCCTTGTCCAGCTGTTGCGCTTGTGCGCGCAGGCTGTCGGATAGTTTTTGCAGATCCTGATCGCGCTTCTTGAATTCGGCCTCGATTTTGGCCTGAGCCGCCTTGGCGGGCTTGGAGTCCCGCAGGATGCGTTCGGTGCTGACGAATCCGATCTTGGTCGTCTGGGCATACGCAGGTGCGACAAACAGCGCACCCAGCCCGATCGCAGCAGCCACGACCAAGGCGCGATGACTGGACATGGCGCGTTGCGCCACAGTTGAAACATTCAAACCTGAAAGAATCATGATGACAAAACCACCTGCGATCAACGCTGCGATAAAAAGGAACTATTGTGCCATTAAACGATCGGAATCAGAAACCTGTACCGATCTGGAATTGGAATACTTGTTTCTGATCGCCTTCTTTGGCGTTCAGCGCCCGGCCAAAGGACAGCTGCAGGGGACCTAACGGCGATTCCCAGGACAGGCCCAGACCGGCGGCATATTTCCAGCCGCAAGGATCCGCGACCTGCCCATACTGCCCATTGGCGCAACCGGAACCATCCGTGGTCGATACCTGGCCCGCGTCGGTGAACATGAACCAGCGCAGTGTGCGATCACGTGTCGCCCCGGGGAAAGGCAGGTACAGCTGTATATTGCCCACGATGCGCTTCGAGCCGCCCAGATAGGTGTCGGTCAACGTATCGCGCGGTCCCAGTGACGAGCCTTCGTAGCCGCGCACCGAACCGATGCCGCCGGCATACATGTTTTTGATCACCGGGAAGGCCTTGCCGCTGCTGCCGTAGGTCTTGGCCCAATCCACCTGGCCGTTGAAGGCCAGGGTGAAAGCGCGGCCCAGCGGCAGGTAGTACTGCTGCTGACCGGACAGTTTGTAGTAGCGCAGATCCATGGTCGACAGATCGGTCGACACGCGGGTGTAACTGCCCCGATGCGGCGCCAGAGCGCTATCGCGGGTGTCCTTGGCCCAGCCCAGGCTGAAGATGCCGGCGTTGGTGGTGTCGCCGTACTGATCGACAAAATTCTGATACGCCAACGGAGCGGGGTTCGTGCCATAGCGGTTGATGTCCTTGAGCGAATTGCGCTCGAAGGTCACGCCGGCAAAGACGCGGTCGACTTCGGAAATCGGCACCCCGAAATTCAGGCCCAGCCCCATCGATTCGACTGTATACCAGCCCAGCGAACCGCTGTCGGCCACGTCATACGGCGTCGTGCGGCGGTAGTACAGCGAAGTGGTTTTGCTGATGCCGTCCTGCGTCCAGTAGGGATTGGTATGCGACAGCACGGCCGCCCGGTTGGTCTTGCTGGTATTGACGTTCAGCGACAGGGAATTACCGCTGCCGAAGACGTTGTCCTGGCTGATACCGGCCGACAGCATCAATTTGTCCGTGGTGCCGTAGCCCACGCCCAGATTGATCATGCCGGTGGGCTTTTCCTTGACATCCACATTGACGTCGACCTCGTCGGGGGAACCCGGCACCGGATCGGTCTTGACATCAACCTCGCTGAAATACCCCAGACGGTCAACGCGATCCTTGGACGTCTTGATGCTGGAAGAGTCATACCAGGCGGCTTCCTGCTGGCGCATTTCACGGCGCACCACTTCGTCGCGGGTACGGGTGTTGCCGCCGACATTGATCCGGCGCACATAGACGCGGCGACCAGGATCGACGTAGAAAGTCAGCTTGGCGACGTGCGCGTCATGATCCAGCGCCGGGTTGGGATTGACGTTGGCAAAGGCATAGCCCAGCGACCCCAGGTAATCGGTGATGGATTTGGCCACCGCATTGGTCTTTTCCGCTGAGAAGGTTTCGCCTTCCGCGACGGTCACCAGCGGTTTGAGCTTGTCTTCCAGGCCCAGCAGATCACCAGCCAGATCGACTTGACCCAGCTTGTAGGGTTCGCCTTCGTGCACCGTCATGGTGATGTAGATGTTCTTGCGATCCGGCGAAATCGTGACCTGCGGCGGTTCCATGGAAAATTCCAGGTAGCCGCGATCCAGGTAGTAAGAACGGATGCGCTCGGCATCGCCTTCGAGCTTTTCGCGCGAATATTTGTTGGTACCTGTGTACCAGGTCATGAAGCCGCCCGTGGTCAGCTCCAGCTGGTCTTCCAGGGTGCCGGCAGAGAAAGCCTTGTTGCCGATGAATTCGATCTTGGCGATGGTCGCAACCTCGCCCTCGAAGATATCGAAGCTGACCCCCACGCGATTGCGCGGCAGCGGGGTGATGACGGGGCTGACCTGCACGCCGTATTTGCCCTTGGAGAGGTACTGCTGCTTCAGTTCAAAGACCGCGCGGTCCAACATGGCCTGATCGAAAATCCGCCCTTGGCCGAAACCGACCTGGGACAGGGATTTCGTCAGCGCCTTGACATCGAATTCACGCATGCCATTGAAGTTGATCGACGCAATGGTCGGGCGTTCCTTGACGGAAACCACCAGCACGTCGGAGCGGGAATCGATCTTGACGTCGCTGAAGAACCCGGTGCCATAGAGCTTTTGAATAGCGCTGGCGGCTTCTTCTTCGGTAAAGGTTTGGCCGATCTTGACGGGCAGATAGGTAAAGATCGTGCCCGGATCCACCCGTTCGATGCCTTGAACCTGGATGTCGCGCACGACAAACGGTGTAAAGGCAGCGGCCACGGCCGGTGCCAGCAAAGCAGCCAGCACCACGGGTATGGCACGCTTGATGAGACGAGAGTTCCGGAGAGACGACATCCTGGCAATCCTTTTCAGCCGTAGCAGGGACATGGGATAAGTGATGCGCGATTGTAAGTCACAATCCGATCACCTGAAAAGCCGCGAAAAATCATTGAATAAGGCAAGAAACATCAGACCGAATACCAGGCTCATGCCGACCCGCGATCCCAGATCGCGGACACGTTCGGATACTGGACGCCCGCCACGCAATGCCTCGAGCAGATAAAAGAGCAAATGGCCGCCATCCAGCATGGGAATAGGCAGCAGATTCAATACGCCGATGCTGATGCTGATCAGCGCCAGAAAGTGCAGATAGGCTTCCAGTCCGATCCGCGCTGTCTGGCCGGCATACTCGGCAATCGTGACCGGTCCGCTGATATTGCGCCATGACACGGCGCCCACCACCATGCGGCCCATCATGCGGACGGTGAAAAGGCTCGTCTCCCAGGTGCGGCGTACCCCCGACCACAGGCTGTCCAACGGCCTCAGGCGCACCAGCACCAGGGGCTGGCGCCCTTCCACCAGGGCGCCGATCCGTCCGATGGTCTGCCCGGCCTCGGTGACCGGAATCGGCGTCAGGCTCACGTCCAGCACAGCAGATTGCCGTTCGATTTGAAGGGATAGCGGCTGGCCGGCATGCTGTTGCACGATCTGTACGAATGCCTGGACGGATGGCTGCGCCTGCCCCCCCGCCGCCAGAATGACGTCACCGGGCTGCAGCCCGGACTGCTGAGCGGCCCCGTCGGTGCTCAAGGTCCCGATGACCGCCTGAGGCGCCTGCAGAGCCAAGCCTGCCTGTGTCAGGGGGTCAGGGCCGTCCGGGCCAAAAGCATGCGCGGCCACCTGCAGCGTCGCCTGGCGATCCGCCCCGCCGGGAGCCTGCACCAGCAGCGTCACCCGTCCGCCTTCGGCCAGCGGCTCCAGCAATTGCCAGCGCGCCTGAGTCCAGGAGGCTACAGCCTGACCATTGACGGCAGCCAAGCGATCACCTGCCTGCAGGCCTGCCTGGGCCGCCGGCGTCTCTGCCGCAGGGCTGGCCAGGATAGCTGCCGGCTCCTGGGCGCCCCACATGCCCAAAGCTGTGTAGATGACGGCGGCCAGCAGCAGATTGGCGATCGGGCCAGCGGCGACGACCGCCACCCGGCGAGCAAGCGGTTGCGTATTGAATGCGGCCTGCTGCGTGGCGGCATCCGCCCCGGGCGGGGCCTCGTCCAACATCTTGACGTAGCCGCCCAAGGGGATAGCCGAGAGCGCCCATTCCGTGCCGCGCCGGTCGAGGCGCCGCAGCAAAATCGGTCCGAACCCCACGGAAAACCGCAGGATGCGCACCCCGCAACGGCGAGCAACCCAGTAATGGCCCAGCTCGTGGAACGTGACCAGCAGGCCCAGGGCCAGAATGAAAGCAAACAGCGTCAGCAGCATGGAGACTCAGGGCAAAGCCGCCTGACAGTAACCGGACGCTGCCCGGCGAGTGCGGGCATCCAGATCCAGGACTTCGTCCAGCGAGGCAGGCGTACAGGCATCATGACGGCCGGATTCATCCAGGCAGCGTTCGATGATGGCGGGTATCTGAGTATATCGGATGCGCCCATGCAAGAAACCATCGACAGCGACTTCGTTGGCGGCGTTCAGAGTGATGCAGGCGTTCTGCCCTTGCCTGAGGGCGTCAAGCGACAGTTTCAGGCAGGGGAAGCGCTGCAAGTCGGGGGATTCAAAATCCAGACGCCCCAGACGGGTCAGTTCCAGCAGCCCGACCCCGCTGTCGATGCGATCCGGATAACCCAGACCGAAAGCAATGGGGGTGCGCATATCGGGTTGGCCCAGCTGAGCCAGAATGGATCCGTCGGTATATTCCACCATGGAATGGACGATGCTTTGCGGGTGGATCACCACCTGGATGCGTTCCACCGGCATGGCGAACAGCCAATGCGCTTCGATGACTTCCAGGCCTTTATTCAGCATGGTCGCGGAATCCACCGAGATCTTGCGTCCCATGCGCCAGTTCGGATGGGCGCAGGCCTGGTCGGGCGTGACGTGTTCCAACTGATCCAGCGCCGTGCAGCGAAACGGGCCGCCCGAGGCGGTCAGCAAGAGCCGCCGCACACCGGTCGCCGGCTGCGCGGGCGCCAGCGCCCGATCTGCAGACTGCGGCAGACACTGGAAGATCGCATTGTGTTCGCTGTCGATAGGCAGCAATTCCGCGCCGGCATCGCGTACGGCTTGCATGAACAGGGTGCCGGCCGCCACCAGGGCTTCTTTATTGGCCAACAGCACGCGCTTGCCGGCGCGGGCCGCCGCCAGGGCGCCAGGCAGTCCTGCGGCCCCCACGATGGCGGCCATGACGGCAGTGACCTCGGGGTCGGCGGCTGTATCGGCCAGCGCCTGCGCGCCTTGACGGATTTCAGGGACCGGCAGGCCGGCAGGCCATGCCGCCAGGAAACGCTGCCGCGCCGCGTCATCCGGCACGATCACCACCCGAGCGCGGTGCGTCGCCGCCTGTGCCGCCAGCGACTCAATGCGGCTATGGGCGCTGAGCGCATAGACCGACAGGCGGTCCGGATGGCGGGCCACGACGTCCAGGGTGCTGACACCGATAGAACCGGTCGAACCCAGGATGCAGAGACGTTGAGCAGCAGGCATGACTTATCCGAGCAACAGCAAAAGAATGGCGGCCGGCGCAACCGGCAGCACGGCATCGATCCGATCGTACACCCCGCCATGCCCTGGCAGCAGCTGACTGGAATCCTTGACCCCGGCGCGACGCTTGAGCAGGGACTCGAACAGATCCCCGATAATGGACCAGGCAGCCAGGGCGATTCCGACCAATACCAGGGCCGGCCAGCCCAGGCGCGGCAGCAGCAGCGCCCCGTAGCTGTCTGGCCACCAGACGGCAGTCGCCAGCAGCCAGGCGGTCGCCGCCAGCACGCCACCGGCGGCGCCTTCCCAGGTTTTGCCGGGACTGACGCGCGGGGCCAATTTATGCCGTCCCAGGCTACGGCCGGTAAAGTAGGCGGCAATATCAGCGCACCAGATCAGCGCCCACAGGCTGATCAATGCTGCTGCACCGTGCTGAACGAAAATCCAGGCCAGCGCATACCAGGTGGCGAGCAGCGCCAAACCGCCAGCCAGCGCCAGCCCCGCAGCGGGGCAACGGTCCGGGACCTGGGCCCGCACCACCATCCATGGCACAGGCACGGCCCAGAACAGCACAGCCAGCGGTAGCAGAACCATCTGACACCACCACTGCAGATCCGGCTGGCCATCGACCACCAGGCGGGACGCCACGCCCAGCATGCAGACCGTCAGAAAAGCCGCCCCGCCCCGCACCAGCGGACGCGGCCAGACCAGCCGCCACCATTCCCACAGAGCGCAGCCTGCCATGATGCCGAGCAAAGCCAGCATGGGCCAGGGCGTGGATGCTGTCACGGCGCCAGCGACGATCAGCAGCAGGATGATCGCGGTAATGATTCTTTGACGCAGCATGGGACTTCCTTTCAGGTCGACGCGCGCAGCTGTTCGCTGGTGCGGCCAAAGCGCCGTTCCCGGTCACGATACCAGGCAAAGGCCTGATCGATGTCCTGCGCCCCGAAATCGGGCCAGTAGCGGGGCGTGAAATACAGTTCGGTGTAGGCCAGTTGCCAGACCAGAAAGTTGGAAATACGCTGCTCGCCGCCCGTGCGGATGAACAAATCCGGCTCGGGGGCGTAGGCCATGGCCAATCGGGCGCTCAGGGCGTCCTCGTCCAGCTGTTCGGGGTGCGCGGCCAGATCGGGCCGGGCAGCCAACAAGGCGCGCGTCGCCTGCAGAATGTCCCAGCGCCCACCGTAGTTGGCTGCAATGGTCAGCACCAGCGCCGATTGATCAGCCGTGCGGGCCTCCGCTTCGCGGATCAGATCCTGCAATTTACGGTCGAAGGGCGTCAGGTCCCCCACGATGCGCAGGCGCACGCCTTGCGCGATGAGCTTGTCGACTTCTTTTTCCAGCGTGCGGACAAACAGCTTCATCAGCAGCGTGACCTCCTGGGCCGGCCGCCGCCAGTTTTCCGAACTGAAGGCGAACAGCGTCAGGTATTCGACACCCCGGCGTCCACAGGCCTCGACGGTGCGGCGTACGGCCTGTACGCCGCGCACATGACCCGCCGTCCGCGGCAACAGGCGCTGCGTCGCCCAGCGCCCGTTGCCATCCATGATGATGGCAACGTGCCGAGGGGTTTGTCCGGTGGCGGGAATGCTGCGTGTGGAACTGGCCTGGGTCATGCCGCTGTCATCGATCCAATGACGGCCATCAAACCGTCATGATCTCGGCTTCTTTCTGGGTGACGAGCTTGTCGATATCGGCCACATAGCGATCCGTCAGCTTTTGGATCTCGTCCTGACCACGGCGCTCGTCATCCTCGGAGATCTCCTTGTCCTTGAGCAATTTTTTCAGAGCGTCATTGCCATCACGGCGCAGATTGCGCACGGCCACCTTGGCATCCTCGCCCTCGCCGCGCACGACCTTGGTCAGATCGCGGCGCCGTTCTTCGGTCAGGGCTGGCATGGGTACGCGGATGTTGTCGCCCATGGCGATGGGGTTCAGGCCCAGGTCGGATTCGCGGATGGCTTTATCGACAGCCGCCGCCAGGGTCTTTTCCCAGACCTGGACGCTCAGGGTGCGCGCATCGATCACCGTGACATTGGCCACTTGGCTGATCGGCGCAGGAGAGCCGTAATATTCCACCTGAACGTGATCCAGAATGCCGGCATGCGCACGGCCGGTGCGAATCTTGCCCAGGCTGGTCTTCAGGGCATCAATGGTCTTGCCCATGCGCTCGTCGGTCGAGCGGCGAAGGTCGGAAAGGCTCATGAGGGTTCCTATACCTGTACCAGGGTGCCTTCGTCTTCGCCGCAGACAACGCGACGCAGGGCTCCCGGTTTGTTGATCGAAAAAACCTTAATCGGCAGTTTCTGGTCGCGGCACAGCGCAAAGGCGGTGGCATCCATGACTTCGAGACGGCGCACGATGGCTTCATCAAAGCTGATGCGCGAATAACGGGTGGCGCTCGGGTCCTTGTTGGGGTCGGCGCTATAAATGCCGTCGACCTTGGTCGCCTTGAGCACTATTTCAGCGCCGATTTCCGCCCCGCGCAAGGCAGCAGCGGTATCCGTGGTAAAGAAAGGATTGCCGGTGCCGGCGGCGAAGATCACGACCTTGCCTTCTTCGAGATAGCGCAAGGCCTTGGGGCGAATATAGCGTTCGACCACCTGATCGATGTTCAGCGCGGACTGCACACGGGCGTCCACACCATGGTTTTTCAGGGCATCCTGCAGCGCCAGGCCGTTCATGACGGTGGCCAGCATGCCCATGTAGTCGGCGGTGGCGCGGTCCATCCCCTGGGCCCCTGGCGCAACGCCTCGGAAAATATTGCCGCCGCCGATGACGACAGCCAACTGGACCCCAAGCGACACGATGCCGTGGATTTCTTCGGTCATGCGAAGAATGGTCGCGCGGTTGATGCCGAAGGCATCACCCCCCATCAGCGCCTCGCCTGAGAGTTTCAACAGGACGCGCTTGTAGGCTGGATTTGACATGCACCAGATTCCTGGAAGGACGAAAGAAGGAAAAACGTCTGGAACAGACGTGAAACGGCATCGCGCACTCGGCGCGATGCCATCGTACCTGAATCAGGCGGAATCAGGAACCGCTGGCGGCAGCGGCGACTTCAGCGGCGAAATCCTCGGATTTCTTTTCAATGCCCTCGCCCACCACAAACAAGGTGTAACGATTGATGCGCGCGCCTTTTTCCTTGAGCATCTGTTCCACGGTCTGCTTGTCGTTCTTCACGAAAGGTTGCGACAGCAGCGTGACTTCCTTCAGGAATTTCTGCACGGCGCCTTCGACCATTTTCGTGACGATGTCGGCCGGCTTGCCGGATTCAGCAGCCTTTTGTTCGGCAACCGAGCGTTCGGCAGCGATCAATGCCGGATCCACGCCGCCCGCGTCCAGTGCGCGCGGCTTGGTGGCGGCAATGTGCATGGCCAGATCCTTGCCGATTTCTTCGTCACCGGCGAAATCGACCAGCACGCCGATGCGCCCGCCGTGTACGTAGCTGTTCAGGCCGTCGACGGTCTCAAAACGCTGGAAGCGGCGTACCGACATGTTTTCGCCAATCTTGCCGATCAGGGCGGTGCGGGTGGATTCCACCGTGCCCTCGCCCATGGCGCATTGGCCCAGGGCGGCAACGTCGGCCGGATTGTGTTCGGCGACCAGATGAGCCATTTCGTTGACGAACGCCACGAAATCATCATTTTTGGCGACGAAGTCGGTTTCGCAATTGACTTCGACCAGGGCGCCGGTCTTGCCGTCAGCGGCAATATACAGACCGATCAGGCCTTCGGCCGTGACACGGCTGGCGGCCTTGGAAGCCTTGCTGCCAAGCTTGACACGCAGCAGTTCCTCGGCGCGGGCCAGGTCGCCTTCGGCTTCCGTCAGGGCCTTTTTGCATTCCATCATGGGCGCGTCGGTCTTTTCGCGCAGTTCCTTGACCATGGCGGCGGTGATTTGAGCCATTCGATTCTCCTGTTCGATCAATGCAGATACCGGCAGGCGCCGGTATCGGGCTGACAGGCGCGGGGCAAGCCCGCGCCAGCGGGGTGTGAGAGGGACGAGGGTTTATTCCTCGTGCGTGTCCTGCTCGACCTCGATGAATTCTTCGCCTTCGGCCAGTTCTTCGACCAGGCCGTTGATGCTTTGCTCACGACCGGCCAGCACGGTATCGGCCATGCCGCGGGCATACAGCGCGATCGCCTTGGACGAGTCGTCGTTGCCGGGAATGACGTAATTGATGCCGTCGGGCGAGTGGTTGGTATCGACCACGCCGACCACCGGGATGCCCAGCGTGCGGGCTTCGGCCACAGCGATCTTGTGGTAGCCCACGTCGATGACGAACAAGGCCTCGGGCAGCGTGGTCATGTCCTTGATGCCGCCGATGGACTTGTTCAGCTTGTTCAGCTCGCGTTCGAACATGAGCGCTTCTTTTTTGCTCATGTGTTCGGTGACGCCTTCGGCTTGCTGGGCTTCCATGTCCTTCAGGCGCTTGATGGACGTTTTGACCGTCTTGAAGTTGGTCATCATGCCGCCCAGCCAGCGGCTGTCGACGTAGGGCATGCCGCAGCGCTGGGCTTCGGCCGCCACCAGTTCACGGGCGGAACGTTTCGTGCCGACAAACAGCACATTGCCGCCGCGAGCCGCCACCTGGCGCACGAATTGCGTGGCTTCCAGGTATTTCTCAACCGTGCGTTCCAGGTTGACGATATGGATCTTGTTGCGCTGGCCGAAAATGTATTCGGCCATTTTCGGGTTCCAGTAACGGGTCTGGTGGCCAAAGTGCACACCAGCTTCCAGCATTTCACGCATGAGGCTCATGGAAAATCTCCAAAGGGTTTGGTCTTGTACATGGCCAGCATCCGGGACTAACATGACTTGCATCCAAGTCATCCATCCCAAACACCCATGGGCGGCCATGCACGCTATTTACAGCGAAGCCTATAATTCTACTATTCTTCCTATATCTTCAGCAAGCTTTCCTCATGATTCCATTAATCACAGACCCTCAGGAACTCACTCAGATGCGCGCTGCCTGCCAGGCGGCCGCCAGCATTCTGGACTATCTCGAGCCGCACGTGCGGCCCGGCGTCACCACCGGTGAGCTCGACCGTCTGTGCATGGACTACCTGACCAACGTGCTGCAGGTGAAATCCGCCACCGTGGGTTACGCCCCGCCAGGCTACCCGCCCTACCCGGCCTCGATCTGCACCTCAGTCAATCATGTCATCTGCCACGGCATCCCCAGCGACAAGGTTCTGAAAAACGGCGATATCCTGAATATGGACATCACCATCATCAAGGACGGGTGGTTCGGCGACACCAGCCGCATGTTTTACGTGGGTGAACCGTCTATCCTGGCCAAGCGCCTGGCCGAAACCACCTACGAATGCATGTGGCTGGGCATCGAGCAAGTGCGCCCGGACGCCACCCTGGGCGATATCGCTCACGCCATTCAACAGCACGCCGAGGCTGCTGGCTTTTCTGTTGTGCGTGAATACTGCGGCCATGGCGTCGGCCAGCGTTTCCACCAGGACCCGCAAGTGCTGCACTACGGCAAGCCCGGCACCGGCCTGCGCCTGGAACCCGGCATGATTTTCACCATCGAACCCATGATCAACGCCGGGCGTCGTGAAATCCGCACCCTGGCGGATCAATGGACGGTGGTCACACGCGACCATAGCCTGTCCGCCCAATGGGAGCACAGCATTCTGGTGACGGATCAGGGCTACGAAGTCCTGACGGTGTCGCCCGGCATGCCGGCGCCTCCTGCCTTCGTCAAAGCCGCCGCCTCTGCATGATTCCCGCGTCGCAGGACGGCATGACCGCCTTGCGCAGCCGCCTGCAGGCGCGCCGCGGCGAGGCCGTTGCGGCATACCGCCAGCACCTGCGCCCGGAGCCCCTGCTGACTGCCCTGCGACGGATCGCGGATCAGCAGGTCCGCGAATTGCTGAAACTCCATCCGGCGCCCTCGGGCGCCTGCCTAGCGGCAGTGGGCGGCTACGGCCGCGGGGAACTCTACCCCGGATCAGACCTGGATATCCTGATCCTGCTGGAACGCACGCCGGACGCAGATGATCGCAAGCGCATTGAAGCGCTGATCGCCGCCCTGTGGGATGCCGGACTGGAACCCGGACATAGCGTACGCACGCTGGCGCAATGCCGCCACGAAGCCGCCGCCGACATTACAGTCCAAACCGCCTTGCTGGAAGCCCGCTGGCTGGCGGGCGGCAAAACCCTGTTCCAGCAATTCAGCACCCAGATGCAGGCGGATCTGGACCCTCGCGAGTTCTATCTGGCCAAGCGCACCGAGATGCAGCAACGCCACGCCCGCCACCAGGACACGCCTTACGCGCTGGAGCCCAACTGCAAGGAAGCCCCCGGCGGCCTGCGTGACCTGCAAGTGCTGCTGTGGCTGGCGCGCGCGGCCGGCCTGGGGGCCACCTGGAAGGCCGTGGCCCGCACCGACCTGCTCACGCCTGCCGAATTTCGCGCGCTGCGCAGAGCTGAACGCGCCTTCAAGCGTCTGCGCATCGAATTGCATCTGCTGGCGGGACGCCGCGAAGACCGCGTCCTGTTCGACCTGCAGCCGCGTCTGGCGCAGATCTATGGCTTTGTCGATCAGCCCCACCGTCGCGCCAGCGAATTGCTGATGCAGCGCTACTATTGGGCGGCGCGCGTGGTATGCCAGGTCAACCGCCTGCTGATGCAAAGCCTGGAAGAACACCTTTTCCCCCAAGCGCAGACCGACGACATCCCTCTGGACGACGATTTTTGTATCCGCC
The DNA here is from genome assembly GCF_034675905.1 of Castellaniella sp. Lineage (GTDB taxonomy): Bacteria > Pseudomonadota > Gammaproteobacteria > Burkholderiales > Burkholderiaceae_B > Castellaniella. The sequence continues at coordinate 298,464 of NZ_JAUCCV010000005.1, forward strand.
GCGATCATCTGGCGCTGCGACGTCCTGACGCGTTCGAACGCAACCCTGCCCTGCTGCTGCGTGTGTTTTTGGTCATGCAGCAGCACCCCGAATTGCAAGGCATGGCAGCCGGCACCTTGCGGGCCATCTGGCATGCGCGCCGCCGCATCGACCCTCAGTTCCGCGACAATCCGGTCAATCGCCGGCAGTTCCTGCAGATTCTGCAGCAGCCGCGCGGCATCGTCCATGCCCTGCGCGACATGACGATGTGGAATATCCTGCCCCGCTATCTGCCGGTGTTCCGCCGCATCGTGGGACAGATGCAACACGACCTGTTCCATGCCTACACAGTGGACCAGCATATTCTGATGGTGATCCGCAACCTGCGCCGCTTCACCATGCCGGAACACGCCCAGGACTACCCTCTGGCCAGCCAGCTGATCGCCGATCTGGACGAGCATTGGCTGTTGTATGTGGCTGCCTTGTTCCACGATATCGCCAAGGGCCGGGGCGGCGACCATTCGCAGCTGGGCGCCGCCGAGGTCCGCCGTTTCGCCCGCCAGCATCAGCTGCCGCGCGAACAGGCCGACCTGGTGGAATTTCTGGTGCGCGAACACCTGACGCTGTCGCAAGTGGCGCAAAAACGCGACCTGAGCGATCCACGCGTCATCCATGAATTCGCCACGCGGGTCGGCACGCAACGACAATTGGCTGCTCTGTACCTGCTGACGGTGGCCGACATCCGCGGCACCAGCCCGCGCGTCTGGAATGCCTGGAAGGGCAAACTGCTGGACGATCTGTACCATCAGACACTGGCCGCGCTGGGCGGCGCCCGCCCGGACACTGGCACCATCCTGGCCTTGCGCAAGGATGCTGCGGCGGCCGAAATCCGCCGCATGGGCTTGCGCGACGAAAGCCGGGATGCTTTCTGGTCGCAACTGGATGTCGCCTATTTCCTGCGCCATGACGCCAACGAGATCGCCTGGCATACGCGCCATCTATACCACTGTTTCCAGGGGCCAGATCCCGTCGTACGGGCGCGGATCCTGGGACAAAGCGAAGCCTTGCAGATTCTGGCCTATGCGCCGGACCGCGCCGACCTGTTCATGGACATCTGCACGTATTTCGACCGCCATGGCCTGAGCATTCAGGACGCCCGTATCCATACGACACGCCAGGGCTGGGCGCTGGACAGCTTCATCGTGCTGCTGCCTGACGGTGACCGTGACTACCGCGCTCATGCCACGCTGATCGAACATGAGCTGCTGGCCGCACTGAAATCCCAGTCCGATGGCCGGACCGCCTCGTCCGTCCTGCGGCAGGGGTCACGGCGCTCACGGGTATTTCCGATTCTGCCCAGCATCACCCTGCAGGCGGACGAACAGGGCGGCACCTGGCGCCTGTCCGTCACGGCAGCGGACCGCGTCGGTTTGCTGCACGACTTGGCCAGGGTATTCACCCGTCACGGCGTCAGTCTGAAAATGGCCAAAATCATGACCCTGGGCGACCGGGTCGAAGATATCTTCATTCTGCAAGGGGCCATCCTGAACCAGACCCGCGGCCAACTGCAATTCGAGCGCCATGTATTCGACGCCCTGGCAGGGAACCATGAGGCATCCCTCGCATCTAACCCCCACCCGACCGATCCACTGACCAAGCCATGATGAATACCACCCGATCCGATCGCACGCTAAGAGCCATCTCCCTGCTATGCCTGGGGGCCGTGGGCTTTGCCCTGATTTCGCAGCATCTGTTCAAGATGCAGCCCTGCGCCTGGTGCGTGCTGCAGCGCCTGATCCTGCTGGCCATCGCCGCCGTTTGCGGTCTGGCCTGCACCGGCTGGGGGTCTGCCCTGGTTCGGCGCACCGGCGCCGCGCTGGGCGCCGTGCTGGGCCTCTGCGGCATTGCTGCCGCCTGGTACCAGTACACCGTCGCCAGCAATGCCTTTTCCTGCGCGCAGACCTTTGCGGACCGCTTTATCTCCGAATCGGGGCTGGACGCCGCCGTCCCCTGGCTGTTCGGCATTTACGCCAGCTGCGCGGACGCGCGCGTCAGCCTGCTGGGGATTGAATATGCCCTGTGGGGCCTGATCCTGTTCGCCATCTGCACAGTGCTGTGCCTATGGGTGCTGGCCCGCAAAGCATAAGAGCCCCCACGCTGCGCGGCCTGCGGCTGCTTGCTGTCCCCCGAGGGGGCTCTCCGGCCTTGGGGCGGCCCGGCGGCCAGAGTCCTTCTATCTGGGACCTGCGGCTGCTTGCTGTCCACCTCGCGGCCTGCATGCCGCTCGGATTCGTCAGGCACTGACCAGTCCGCAGGGACTGGCCAGTGTCCGGGCTCATCCCCCGAGGGGGCTCTCCGGCCTTGGGGCGGCCCGGCGGCCGGAGTCCTTCTACCTCGGGGGCCTGCGGCTGCTTGCTGTCCGTCTTGCGGCCTGCTGGCGTTCGGTGCCTGTCAGCTATCGTCCGACGTCGCCGGAGTCATGGCGCCCGACCGGATGGGCTGGCCTCGCGTCAGGCTGAGGCGCTCCAGGTACGCGGCGTCGATGTCGCCCGTCACGTACCGGCCGCTGAAGCAGGACGACTCAAAGGTCCGCAGGGCCGGATTCAGGTCGCGCAGCGATTGTTCCAGATCGTCCAGATCCTGATAGACCAGACTGTCGGCGCCGATCTCGCGGGCGATCTGATCCGTGTCGCGGCCGGTAGCGATCAATTCAGCCTGTGTCGGCATGTCGATGCCGTAGACGTTCGGATAACGCACCGCTGGTGCGGCCGAGGCGAAATAGACCTTGTTGGCGCCAGCCGCGCGGGCCATATCGACGATTTCCCGGCTGGTGGTGCCGCGCACGATGGAATCATCCACCAGCAATACGTTCTTGCCCCGGAATTCCAGATCGATGGCGCTCAGCTTCTGGCGTACGGATTTCTTGCGCACTGCCTGCCCCGGCATGATGAATGTGCGCCCCACGTAGCGGTTCTTGATGAAGCCTTCGCGGTAATTCAGACCCAGCCGCGAGGCCAGCTGCATGGCCGATGGCCGGGATGAATCCGGGATCGGCATGACCACGTCCACATCGCCCAGACGCAAGGTCTTGGCAACCTTGTCGGCCAGGTATTCCCCCATGTGCAGACGCGCATCATAAATCGAAATCCCATCCATGACCGAATCTGGACGAGCGAAATAGACATATTCAAAAACGCAGGGGGTCTGCACTGCGTCGGCTTCGGCGCACAATTCGTGACTGACTTCACCGTCTTCGGTGATCACCAGCGCCTCGCCGGGCGCCACGTCACGCACCAGAGAAAAGCCGCTGCCCGTCACCGCCACGGATTCGGACGCCAGCATCCATTCGACACCAGCATCCGTCTCATGCCGCCCCAGGCACAGCGGACGGATACCGTGCGGATCCCGGAAAGCAACCAGGCCAAAGCTGCTGATGCGGGCGATCACGGCATAGGCGCCCTTGGCCCGGCGATGCACGGCTCGCACCGCCTGGAACACCGCATTGGCATCCAGAGTGACACCATTGGATGCCTGCTGCAGTTCGTGGGCGAAGACGTTCAGCAGGACTTCGGAATCCGAATTGGTGTTGATGTGGCGCCGATCGTGCTTGAACAGGGCTTCGCGCAGTTCACGCCAATTGGTCAGATTGCCGTTATGGACAAACGTGATGCCAAAGGGCGCATTGACATAAAAAGGCTGGGCCTCATCCACGCTGGCGCTGGACCCGGCGGTGGGATAGCGCACCTGCCCCACCCCGCTGTTGCCGGGCAATGCACGCATATTGCGCGTGCGAAAAACGTCACGCACCAGGCCATGCGCCTTGTGCATGCTGAAAAACTGCTCGTGCGCCGTCGCGATGCCGGCAGCATCCTGGCCTCGGTGTTGCAGCAGTAAAAGGCTGTCATAGATCAGCTGATTGACTGGGCCTTGGCCCATCACACCGACAATTCCGCACATGATTGAGTTCCGGACTTAATAGGGAAGCAGCTGCGCCACATCAGCGGGCAGCAGGAGTTTGATTTGCTGAAAACCTTTGGTCAGCGCCGCAGCAGTGCGCGCCTGTTGCCACCAGGGTTCCCGGGGCAGTTCCGTGTAGCCGGCCAGCCCCACCAGGGCCAGCACCAGCACCAGACCGCGCACTGCGCCGAACACGGCTCCCAGGCCATGATCGGCTGGGGTCAGGCCCGTGCGATCCACCAGAGCCCCCAGGGCCATGTTCAGCAGCCCGACAGCCAGCAGCGCCAGGACGAAGATCGCGCCATAGGCGGCCAGCGTGCGCAACAAACCGTTTTCGACCAGGGTGTCGAGCCAGACAGACGCCGTCGGCCCCCACCAGATGGCGGATAGGAAAGCCACCACGTAAGCAACCAGCGACAGGACTTCCCGCAGGAAGCCGCGCAGCAGGCCGATCAGGCAGGACACCACCACGACCGACAGGACGATGTAGTCGAAACTGGTCACTTGTCGGAAATCAGGCCATTCTGATACCCCAGCGCCCGCAGGCGGGCCTGGGCAGCCTGGGCGGCTTCGTGCGAGCCGAAGGGGCCGACGCGCAGACGATACACGGTACGGCCGCCGGACTGGCCGCGCTCGACATAGGCATCCGTGACGCCGGACTGGCGCAGGCTGTCACGGCGGCTCTGGGCATCCTGTTCGGTCGTATAGGCAGCCACCTGCAGGTAGTAACGCCCCTGCCCGGCTTTCGCTGCCGCATTGCTGCTGGCAGCCGCCGGGGACTTGCCCGACAACAGGGCCAAGGCCACCGAGCCGTCATCGGTGCGATCCGCCGGCTTGGTGTCGGGTTTCACGGATTTGACCGGCTCATCCGACGGCTTGCTGGCAGCGGGCGGCGGCGCCGGCGGCTGAATAGGAGGAATCGCGGCGACCGAGGTATCCGGCGCAGGCGCAACCACCGGGGCCGCCGCCGTCGCTTGAGGGTTCTGAACGCCGCCACCTGAAGCATCGACTGCCGCTGCCCCATCCGTATGCGTCGGCGGTGTGCTGCCTTGGGCCAGCACACCTTCGGTGGTATTGAGCGCAGCTGAAGGCGCGGCGGCATCCGCTGGCGCCGGGTTGCCGGCGAGTGGCGGCAAGCCAGCTGGTGTGGCTGGCACGACGACAGGCGCATGCGTGTCGTCCGATACGGGTTCGTCGAACAACCAAGGCACGACGATGAACGCTGCCAGCACCAGTGCCAGCGCGCCGATCAGGCGGCGGCGGGCCTTGCCGCGCAATTCTTTCAACTGGGCCTCGGTTGCGCCGCCGGCACGCGTAGCGGTGCGTTTCCCGGTGTCAGTCCCATGACGAAAAAGCATCGTGCAGCTCACCCGTTATCAACAAGGGCGGGCCGACGTTCCCGCCCGGTCAAGAAAGGACGTCCCTGCCTTCACGGCGCAGGACTTGAAGTACCGGGCCGACCGTCGCAAAAGACCCGAATACAAGAATTCTATCATTGTCGGTCGCCAGCTTACGGGCCTCGGCAAAGGCTTGTTCCGGACTGTCAAATGTGGAAACCTGCACATCCCGGGCTGCCACGGCCGGCCGAGGGGCTGCCCGTACGCCGGGTTTTCCGTCACCGCGTTTGATTTCCGCCGCCTGAGCGACAAAAGGATCGACCGGGGCGACATCGCCGGTGATGCGATGCACGATGTCGGCCAACTCCTGCCCTGTCGTGCCGCGCGGCCCTGTCAGGGTGGCGCACAGCCAACGGTCCACTCGTCGCGACAGACGCGATAATGTCGCTTCGATGTCCTTGTCGTGCAACATGCCGACCACAGCATAGGTATGCGGATAATGGCCCATGCTGTCCAGATTCTGCCCCACGGCTGCTGCCGCATGCGGGTTGTGCCCCACATCCAGGATTGTGGCTGGCAGGCCGGGCAGGATCTGCATGCGACCGGGCAGGCTGACATGCAGCAGCCCCTGTCGCACATTCTGTTGAGTGACCACCAGCCGTTCGCGCAGATTTTCCAGGGCGGCCAGGGCGGCCGAGGCATTCAGCAGCTGATTGGCGCCGCGCAGCGCCGGGTAGCCCAGCGCATTACGGCGTTGGCTGCGCCCCCCGTAGGCCCACTGCTGACGGTCGCCGGAATAGTTGAAATCCGTGCCGAAGCGCCAGAGATCCGCGCCGATCTCGGCGGCGTAGTCGATGACGGTTTGCGGCGGTACCGGATCAGCACAGACCGCCGGCTTGCCGGGGCGGAACACATGCGCCTTTTCCCAGCCGATGGCCTCGCGGGTGTCGCCCAGATAGGCCGTGTGATCCAGATCCACGCTGGTCAGGATGGCACAATCCGTATCGATCAGATTGACGGCATCCAGACGCCCTCCCAGGCCGACTTCCAAGATGGCCACGTCCAGATTCGAGGCCTGGAACAGCAGCAAGGCTGCCAGCGTCGTCATCTCGAAGTAGGTCAGGGTGATCTCGCCCCGTATCGCCTCGATGCGCTCCAGCTGCGCCACGATATCGGCATCAGAAGCCTCTTGGCCGTTGACCCGGATGCGCTCATTGAACCGCAGCAAGTGCGGCGAGGTATATTGCCCGACCCGATAATTGGCGTCCAGCAGAATGGCTTCCAGCATGGCGCAGGTAGAGCCCTTGCCATTGGTGCCAGCCACGGTGATCTTGACACAATCCAGCGTCAGCTCCAGACGCTGGGCTACCGCCCGGATGCGGTCCAGGCCCAGATCAATGGCTTTGGGATGCAGGGTTTCCAGATAGGCCAGCCAGTCGGCCAGCGCAGCGCCTTGGGCGGGAGCAATCGATGACATGAGAATGAAAATCAAAAAGAAAACGGCAGGTGCCGATATTAGCACCTGCCGTCTTGTTACCTAGGGAACACCCCTACTTTCGACGAGCCGGAGGCACGTCCGTGCAATGGCCGTCGGCAACTTCGGCAGCCATGCCGACGGATTCGCCCAAGGTCGGGTGCGGGTGGATGGTCTTGCCGATATCCACGGAATCCGCACCCATTTCGATGGCCAGAGCGACTTCGCTGATCAGGTCGCCCGCATGCGTGCCGACGATGCCACCGCCCAGAATGCGGCCGGTCTCGGCATCGAACAGCAGTTTGGTGAAGCCTTCGTCGCGGCCATTGGCGATCGCCCGACCGGATGCCTGCCAGGGGAACAGGCCTTTCTTCAGGGCAACGCCCTGTTTCTTGGCCTCTTCCTCGGTCAGACCGACCCAGGCGACTTCCGGATCCGTGTAAGCGACGGACGGAATGACGCGCGCATCGAAATAAGCCTTTTCGCCCGCGATGACTTCCGCCGCCACATGGGCCTCGTGAACCGCCTTGTGGGCCAGCATGGGCTGCCCGACGATATCGCCGATGGCGTAGATGTGCGGCACATTGGTGCGCATCTGCTTGTCCACGGTGATGAAACCGCGATCGCTGACCGCCACCCCGGCGTTTTCCGCACCGATCTTTTTGCCGTTGGGCGCACGGCCCACGGCCTGCAGCACCAGGTCGTAGCGCTGAGGTTCTTTCGGGGCGGCTTCACCTTCGAATGTCACCCAGATGCCATCGTCCTTGGCCTCGGCAGCCACAGTCTTGGTATTGAGCATGACGTGATCGAAACGCTGGGCATTCATCTTGTCCCAGACCTTGACCAGGTCGCGGTCCGCACCCGTCATCAGGGTCGGCAGCATTTCCACGACATCCAGGCGAGCGCCCAGCGCGGAATAGACCGTCCCCATTTCCAGGCCGATGATGCCCCCGCCCACGATCAGCATGCGCTGCGGAATGGCCTTGAGCGCCAGCGCCCCGGTGGAGTCCACAATGCGCGGATCATCCGGCAGGAACGGCAGTTTCACGGATTGGCTGCCGGCGGCGATGATGGCCGACGCGAATTTAACCGTGGTCTGCACGCCGTCGGCTTTGGTGACTGTCAGGTGATGCGGATCGGCAAACACGCCGACACCCTGAACGACCGTGACCTTGCGGGCCTTGGCCATGCCGGCCAGACCGCCGGTCAGCTTGCCGACCACGCCGTCCTTGTAGCCGCGCAAGGCATCCAGATCGATTTTGGGTTCAGCAAAGCTGATGCCGTGGCTTGCCAGGGATTTGGCTTCTTCCAGAACGCCCACGGTATGCAGCAAGGCCTTGGAGGGAATGCAGCCGACATTCAGGCAGACGCCGCCCAGAGTGGCATAGCGCTCGACCAGAACGACCTTCAGGCCCAGATCAGCCGCCCGAAAGGCTGCTGAATAACCGCCAGGCCCCGCGCCCAGAACCAGCACATCGCAATCCGCATCCGCCGCGCCGGCGAAGCTGGCCGCTGTCGGCGCCGGAACGGCTGCCTGCGGCGCAGCAGCAGGCGCTGCTGCTGCGGCAGGCGCCGGTTCCGCTGCTTTTGCAGCCGGCTCAGCGGCAGCGCCGCTGGCCTCGACCCGCAGAATGGTCGTGCCTTGCGCGACCTTGTCGCCGACCTTGATCAGGATTTCCTTGACCACCCCGCCCTGATCGGCCGGGATTTCCATGGAGGCCTTGTCGGATTCCACCGTGATCAGGCTTTGTTCCAGGGCGATGGTGTCGCCCACGGCCACCAGGATTTCAATCACATCGACCTGATCGAAATCGCCAATGTCCGGTACGTTGACGTCCTTGAGACTCATGCGATCCCCCTTACAGGATGATGCGGCGGAAATCCGCCAGCAGACCGGCCAGATAGGCATTGAAGCGAGCGGCAGCGGCCCCGTCGATCACACGGTGATCATAGGACAGCGAGAGCGGCAGCATCAGGCGCGGCTGGAAGGCGGCGCCGTCCCAGACCGGCTGCATGGACGACCGCGACACCCCCAGAATGGCGACTTCGGGCGCGTTGATGATGGGCGTGAAGTCGGTGCCGCCGATACCGCCCAGAGACGAGATCGAGAAGCAGCCGCCTTGCATCTGCGCAGGCGACAATTTACCGTCACGGGCCTGAGCCGCCAATTCTGAGGTTTCGGCAGCCAGCTGCAACACACCCTTTTTATCCGCATCGCGAATCACCGGCACCACCAGCCCGTTGGGCGTGTCGGCGGCGAAACCGACATGATAGTAGTGCTTCAACACCAGATTATCGCCATCCAGCGAAGCATTGAATTCCGGGAATTTCTTCAGCGCCGCAACAACGGCCTTGATCAGGAAGGCCAACATGGTGAGCTTGACGCCGGCCTTTTTGTTTTCGGCGTTCAACTGCTGGCGCAGGGCTTCCAGTTCAGTGATGTCGGCCACGTCGTTATTGGTGACGTGGGGAATCATGACCCAGTTGCGGTGCAGATTGGCGCCGGAAATTTTCTTGATGCGCGACAGGGGCTTGGCTTCGACTTCGCCGAACTTGGCGAAATCGACCTTGGGCCAGCCCAGGACACTGAAGCCCTCGCCTGCCGGCAAGGTTGACCCCACGGGGCTGGCGCCGCCGGTGGACAGGGCCTGCTTGACGTACGCCCGGATATCGTCGGCTGTGATGCGGTTTTTCAAACCGCTGCCGGTCACCTGCGCCAGATTGACACCCAGCTCGCGGGCGAAATGCCGCACCGACGGCGAGGCGTGCGGCAGGTTGCGCAAAGGCACGTCCGCTTCGGCAAAGGCAGCCGTCGGGGAAGTCCGGTCCGGTGCGCTGGAGGCCATCACCGGAGCCGCAGCCGCCGGCGCAGGGGGCGTTGCAGCCACAGGCGCCGGGGCAGCAGCAGCGGGCGCCGGAGCGGGAGCTGCAGCAGCAGCCTTGGGCGCCTCGGCTGGCGGCGCTTCCGCCGCTGCAGCGCCTTCGGCGGCTTCGACTTCCAAAATCACGGAACCTTCCGTGACTTTGTCGCCGACCTTGATCTTGATGGTCTTGACCACCCCGCCCTGAGAGGCGGGGATTTCCATGGAGGCCTTGTCGGATTCCACCGTGATCAGGCTCTGTTCGGCCTGGATGGTATCGCCCACAGCCACTAGGACCTCGATGACGTCGACCTGGTCGAAATCACCGATGTCGGGGACTTTGATTTCCACGATGCTCATGTTCCTCGTCCTCCTTAGGCGTGATGCGGGTTGGCCTTATCGGCTTCAATCCCGTATTTGGCAATGGCTTCGGCGCATTTCTTGATATCGATCGAACCCTCGTCGGCCAGACTGCGCAAGGCTGCCAGGACGATGAAATGACGATCGATTTCGAAGTGCTTGCGCAGCTCGGAACGGAAGTCCGAGCGGCCGAACCCGTCGGTACCCAGAACCTTGAAGTGGCGCCCGTCGGGGATGAAGGCGCGGATCATGTCGCCATAGGCCTTGATGTAGTCGGTCGACACAATGATCGGACCCTGAGTGCCCTTCAGTTGCTGGGTCACATAAGGCACCTGAGCCGGTTCGGTCGGATGCAGCAGATTGTGGCGCTCGACGTCCAGGCCGTTGCGGCGCAGTTCCGTGAAACTGGTCGCGCTCCAGACATCGGAAGTCACGCCCCAGTCTTTTTCCAGCAGTTCCTGGGCCGCCAGAACTTCGCGCAGAATCGTGCCCGAGCCCATCAACTGCACATGGGTCTTGGCCGCCTTGGCGCTGGACTGCAGCTTGTACATGCCGCGCAGGATGCCGTCTTCGTCACCCTTTTTCAGGCCAGGTTGCGCATAGTTCTCGTTCATCACCGTGATGTAGAAGAACACGTCTTCCTGATCGTGCATCATGCGTTGCAGACCGCTGCGGATGATGACCGCGACTTCGTGCGCAAAGGCCGGGTCGTAGGCCACGCAATTGGGGATCAAGGAGGCCTGGATATGGCTGTGACCGTCTTCGTGCTGCAGGCCTTCGCCGTTCAGGGTCGTGCGACCCGCCGTGCCACCCAGCACAAAGCCGCGCGCCAGCATGTCGCCCGCCGCCCAGGCATGATCGCCAAAGCGCTGGAACCCGAACATCGAGTAATAGATGAAGAACGGGATCATGATGGTGTTGCTGACGGAATACGACGTGGCCGCCGCAATCCAGGAGCTGAAACCACCGGCTTCGTTGATGCCTTCTTGCAGCAGCTGGCCGTTTTCCGCTTCGCGGTAATACATCACCTGGCCCTTGTCCACCGGCACGTATTTCTGGCCTTCGGGGGCGTAGATGCCGATCTGACGGAACAGGCCTTCCATACCAAAGGTACGCGACTCGTCGACCAGGATGGGGACGACGCGCGGGGCGAGATCCTTATCGCGCAGGATCTGGTTCAGCACCCGCACGAAAGCCTGGGTGGTGGAGATTTCACGCCCTTCGGCGGTGGGTTCCAGCACGGCCTTGAAGGCGTCCAGCGCCGGCACTGGCAGGGACTCGTCGGCTTTCACACGGCGGTGCGGCAGATAGCCGCCCAGCGCCTGACGGTGTTCGTGCAGGTATTTCATTTCCGGCGAGTCGTCGGCCGGCTTGAAGTACGGGATCTGATCGACCTGATCGTCGGGGATGGGGATATTGAAGCGGTCGCGGAATTCGCGCACGGAATCGATATCTAGTTTTTTCTGCTGGTGGGTGGGGTTTTTCGCCTGCCCCACGTGACCCATGCCGTAGCCCTTGATGGTCTTGGCCAGGATCACCGACGGTTGGCCCTTATGGCCGACGGCTGCGGCAAACGCCGCATAGACCTTGTGCGGATCGTGACCGCCCCGGTTCAGACGCCAGACGTCTTCGTCGCTCATGCGGCTGACCATTTCCAGCAGCTTCGGGTGCTTCCCAAAGAATTTTTCGCGCACGAACTTGCCGTCATTGGCCTTGTAGGCCTGGTATTCACCGTCGACGGTTTCTTCCATGACACGGCGCAGGATGCCTTCCTTGTCACGAGCGAACAGGGGATCCCAATACCCGCCCCAGATCAGCTTCAGTACGTTCCAGCCATTGCCGCGGAAAGCGCCTTCCAGTTCCTGGATGATCTTGCCGTTGCCGCGCACCGGGCCATCCAGGCGCTGCAGATTGCAGTTGACGACGAAAATCAGATTGTCGAGTTTTTCCCGCGAGGCCAGGCCGATAGCGGCCAGGGATTCGGGTTCGTCGATTTCACCGTCGCCCAGGAATACCCAGACCTTGCGTTCCGCCGTGTTGGCCAGCCCGCGCGCATGCAGGTATTTCAGGAAGCGGGCCTGATAGATGGCCATCATGGGCCCCAGGCCCATGGACACCGTGGAAAACTGCCAGAAGCTGGGCATCAGTTTCGGGTGCGGGTAGGACGACAGGCCCTTGCCCTTGCCGCCGACTTCCTGGCGAAACCAGTCCAGGTTTTCTTCCGTCAGGCGACCTTCAAGGAAGGCGCGGGAATACATGCCGGGAGAAGAATGCCCCTGGAAGTAGATCAGATCGCCGCCGTGATCCTGGGATTCGGCGCGCCAGAAGTGGTTCTGACCGCACTCGATCATCGTGGCCAGCGAGGCAAAGGACGCAATATGCCCGCCCAGGCTGCCGCCATCGGCCGGTTCGACCTTGTTGGCCTTGACCACCATCGCCATCGCGTTCCAGCGAATGTAGGAACGGATGCGCTCTTCCAGCACCATATTGCCGGGATGCGGAGGCTCCAACCCAGGAGGAATCGTATTCACATACGCCGTATTCAAGGAATACGGGATGTGGGCGCCGGAACGGCGGGCAAGATCGATCAGATTTTCGATCAGGAAGTGGGCCCGTTCGGCGCCTTCCCGGTCGAGTACGGCTTCGAGGGCGTCGAGCCATTCCTGCGTTTCTTGTTGATCGGGATCCGCCACGGCGGTCTGGACTTGATCAAGAGAGGACATAGTGCGTGTCTCCTGGGGTGTGGTTCGAGAGCGCGACCACACATCGCGCCCGCCTGATAATTTGAGCCGAACATCGGAGGCGCTCTGCACACGAACGCATCCAGGAGTCCTGGCGCCTGTGCCCATTCTAGGAAAGACCCAGGTTCAATACAAGCAAAATTTCACCTCGTGGTATGAATTTTTATTATGTGAAATATTGAATAGTGATTTCCCGTCTAAAATGGCGCTATCGCAAGACCATCATGGCCATGGCAAACCCAAACCGCAAGTCCCTGATTCCGACGACGTTCTATGAACACGCCCGTCATAGCCGCCGCCTGTACTGGCTGACCCCGGCCCTCGTGCTGGTGCTATACCTGTGCGTGATGGGCGCCTTCATCTGGTTGCAGCGCCTGCAAAGCGATAGCGTGATGTTCGTCACCATCGACCAGGAAACCCGCCAGCAGCGCTTGATGATGGTGGTGTTCGCCCTGTCACTGGTGATTGTCTTCAGCCTGCTGGCCCTGTGGCGCTACACGCGCTTTCGCACGCTGGCCGAAGCCGCACTGATTGCGGAAACCGGCTTTCGCCGCGCCATGGAAAATTCCATGTCTACCGGCATGCGCGTCTTCGACATGCAGGGCCGCATCGCCTACGTGAATCCGGCCTTTTGCCGCATGATCGGCTGGAACGAGGCTGATCTGATCGGCCGCACCGCGCCCTTTCCCTATTGGCTGCCGGGCCGCCACGACCACCACCGCGAAACCCTGGCCCAGCTATTGTCGGGCCGCACCCCCAGCAGCGGCCTGGAAATCGAGGCGCAACGCCGCGACGGTTCGCGCTTCACCGCCCGCATGTATGTCTCGCCGCTGCGCGACCCCAACGGCGAGCAGATCGGCTGGATGACGTCCATGACCGACATCACCGAACCCAAGCGCATCCGCGAAGCCCTGACGGCGGCGCACGAGCGCTTCATGACGGTGCTGGAAGGTCTGGACGACGCCATCTCGGTCGTCGCCGACACCTCCGAAGGCCTGGAACTGCTGTTCGCCAACCGCACCTACCGGCGCCTGTTCGGCGCCCAGACAAACGGCCACGCTCAGTTGCTGGGCGGCCGGCTGGGACGCTTCACCGACGAGACCATGGAATTGTTCTCGCCCACGGCAGAACGCTGGTTCGAAGTCCATCACCGCATGCTGGCCTGGACGGATTCGCGGCGCGTGCGCCTGCAGGTGGCGCGCGACATCACCGAACGGCGCAAGCACGAAGAAGAATCCCGCGTGCAGCAGGAAAAGGCCCAGTTGACCAGCCGCCTGACGACCATGGGCGAAATGGCCTCGTCGCTGGCGCATGAACTGAATCAGCCTCTGACGGCCATCAGCAACTACAATATGGCGGCTGTCGCCATGGTCAAATCGGGCAAGGCGCCGGTCGAATCCCTGCTGCAGGCCCTGGAAAAAGCCTCTCAGCAGGCCGAACGGGCAGGCAAGATCATCAGCCGCATCCGCGAATTCGTGAAACGCAGCGAGCCGCGCCGCCAGGCGGTCGGCTTGACCCGCATCATGGAAAACGCCGTGGGTTTTGCCGATATCGACGCCCGCAAGCGGCAGATCGACATCGTCCAGAGCCTGCCTGACCCCATGCCCGAAGTGCTGGCCGACCCCATCCTGATCGAACAGGTCTTGTTGAATTTGCTGAAAAATGGCGTCGAAGCCATGGAGCACAGCGACTATCGCAGCCTGCACGTCAACATCACGGATCAGGATCCGCAGATTGAAATCGCCGTGATCGACCGGGGGCATGGACTGCGCAATCCAGAGCGTCTGTTCGAGCCCTTTTACAGTACGAAATCCGAAGGCCTAGGCATGGGTCTGAATATCTGCCGTACCATTATCGAATCCCATCATGGGCGCCTGTGGGCCAGCCCGAACCCTGAAGGCGGAACCATATTCCGCTTTACCTTGCCCAAGGCGCCCCCGAACGCACTGGCAGAATCCCCGGAGGAAACGCAAGCATGACCGACCCTCAAGTCTCAAGCATCATCTACATCGTCGACGACGACGAGGCTGTCCGCGACTCCTTGCGCTGGCTGCTCGAAGCCAACGGCTACGCCGTGCGCAGCTTTGCCGGCGCCGAGGAATTTCTGGATTCCTACAACCCGGACCAGACCGCCGTCCTGATCGCCGATGTACGCATGCCCGGCATGAGCGGCCTGGAACTGCAGGAAACTCTGATCGCCCGCAAAGCGCCCCTGCCCATCGTCTTCATCACCGGCCACGGCGACGTGCCCATGGCGGTGTCTACGATGAAGAAAGGCGCCGTCGACTTCCTGGAAAAACCCTTCAATGAAGCAGATCTGCGGCGCATCGTCGCCGGCATGCTGGCCCAGGCCGGCGATCGCGTGCGCGAAGCCCAGGCTCAGCGCGACCAGCAAGCGGTGCTGGGCCGCCTCACGGCCCGCGAACAGCAGGTGCTGGAACGCATCGTGGCAGGCCGCCTGAACAAGCAGATCGCCGGCGATCTGAACATCAGCATCAAGACGGTGGAAGCCCACCGCGCCAACATCATGGAAAAACTGGAAGTCACCACCGTCGCCGACCTGATGAAGATCGCGCTGACCCGAACCGAGGAAGCCGGATCATGAGCGCTCGCCTGATCGACGGCAAGGCCCTGGCCGCCAGCGTCCGCGCCGATGTGGCGCAACGCGCCCAGGCACTCAAACGCCAAGGCGTCACACCCGGCCTGGCCGTGGTGCTGGTGGGCGAAGACCCGGCATCGCAAGTCTACGTGCGCAACAAGGCCGCCGCCTGCGAGGCGGCCGGCATGCTGTCGCGCGTCATTCCCTTGGGGGCCGACACGCCGGAAGGCGAACTGCTGGAAGTCATCGATACCCTGAACCAGGACCCCGCCATCCACGGCATCCTGGTCCAGCTGCCGCTGCCAGGACACATCGACACCGGCCTGGTGATCGAGACCATCAGCGCCTCCAAGGACGTCGACGGCTTTCACGTCAGCAATGCAGGTTTGCTGATGACCGGCCGCCCTCTGTTTCGCCCCTGCACGCCTTACGGCGTCATGAAGATGCTGGAATCGGAAAACGTGCCGCTGCGCGGCGCCGAGGCCGTGATCGTCGGCGCCAGCAATATCGTCGGCAAACCCATGGCCATGCTGCTGCTGGCCGCCGGCGCCACCGTCACCTTGTGCAACTCCAAGACTCAGGACCTGGGCGCCCAGACGCGTCGCGCCGACGTGCTGGTCGTGGCCACGGGCAAGCCCGGCATCGTCCGCGGCGACATGGTCAAACCGGGCGCCGTTGTGATCGACGTCGGCATCAACCGCCTGCCCTCGGGCAAGCTGGCCGGCGACGTGGATTTCGAATCCGCCGCCCAGGTGGCCGCCGCCATCACGCCCGTGCCCGGCGGCGTGGGTCCCATGACCATCGCCATGCTGTTGGTCAACACCCTGGAAGCTGCCGAACGTACGCTCAAAGCTTGAAATCGGGGGCATCCGCCCCCATGTGCCGCCCATGACATCCAAATCGATTTCCGCGCAAAATCCCCTCCTCTCTCCTGCTGAGGCCGCCGTCGATTACGGCGCGGTACGTCCAGCGCACATCGAGCCCGCGGTCCGCGAACTGATCGCCGACACCCGCGCTGCCATCGAAGCGGCAGCAGACCAGCCTCAGTCACCCAACTGGGAGAACCTGGTCGAAGTCATCGAAGACCCTTCAGAGCGCCTGCATCGGGCCTGGTCCATCGCCGGCCACCTGAACAGCGTGGTCAACACCCCGGAACTGCGGGCTGCGTACAACGCCTGCCTGCCGCTCATGAGCGAATTTTCCACCTGGGTCGGCCTGCACCGAGGGCTCTACGAACGTTATCGTGCGCTGGCTGCCAGCCCCGCCTATGCCGAGCTGTCCCCCACGCGCCAGCGCATCGTCGATCTGGCCTTGCGTGATTTCCGCCTGAGCGGCGTCGAGCTGCAAGGTCAAGCCCGCGACACCTACGCCCGCAATGCAGATCTGCAGGCCCAGGTTGCGCAGAAGTTTTCCGAAAACGTGATGGACGCCACGGATGGCTGGTCCTTGCTGATCACCGACGAAGCCCGCCTCAAGGGCCTGCCCGACAGCGTGATCGCCAGCGCTCGCCAACTGGCCCAATCCGCCTCAGAAGACGGCTGGAAACTGACGCTGCACATGCCCTGCTACCTGCCCGTCATGCAGCATGCCCAGGACCGGGACCTGCGTCTGACGGTCTATCGCGCCTACGCCACCCGCGCCTCCGACCAGGGCGATCCGGCCTTCGACAACTCGGAATCCATCGAATCGCTGCTGGCGCTGCGCGCCGAAGAAGCCACCCTGCTGGGCCATCCTGATTTCGCCGCCCTGCGGCTGGAAACCCGCATGGCCGACAGCGCGCCGCAAGTCTTGGGCTTCCTGCGCGAACTCGCTGCCAAGGCGCGCCCCAGCGCCCAGCGCGATCTGGCGGAACTGCGCAGCTTTGCCGCGCAGCATCTGGGCCTGGATACGCTGGAACCCTGGGACATCGCCTACGCATCCGAGCGGCTGCGTGAACAGCGCTACGCCTATTCCGACGAAGAGCTGCGCCCCTATTTCACCGAATCCCAGGTCTTGGCAGGCCTGTTCGACGTCATCCACACCCTCTTCGGCGTGCGGCTGCAGGCTTGCGACGCCCCTGCCTGGCACCCGGACGCCCGCATCTATCAAGTGCTGGACGCCCAAGGGCAGGAACTGGGCCGCCTGGGCATGGACCTGTATGCCCGCCCCGGCAAGCAGGGCGGCGCCTGGGTGGACAGCGAACGCAGCCGCCGCCGTCACGGCGACACCCTGCACCGGCCTTTGGCCTGGCTGACCTGCAATTTCTCCGCCCCCCATGACGGCCGCGAAGCCCAACTGACCCACGACGAGGTCATCACGCTGTTCCACGAAAGCGGGCACGCCATGCACACGCTGCTGTCCCGGGTCGATGAACCGGGCGCCGCTGCCTTTGCCGCCGTGGAATGGGACGCCATCGAACTGCCCTCGCAATTCATGGAAAATTTCTGCTGGGAATGGGGCGTGCTGAAATCCCTGACCCGGCATGCGGATACCGGCGAATCGCTGCCCCGGGCGCTCTATGACAAGCTGACGGCCGCCCGCAATTTCCAAAGCGGCCTGCAGACGCTGCGCCAGGTGGAATTCTCGCTCTTTGACATGCTGATCCACACGCAGACCCATGGCCTGTCCATCAGTGCCGTACTCGATACCCTGGATCAAGTGCGCCAGGAAGTCGCCCTGCTGATTCCCCCGGCCTGGCACCGCTTCCCGCATGCTTTCTCGCATCTGTTTGCAGGCGGCTACGGCGCTGGCTACTACAGCTACAAATGGGCCGAGGTGCTGTCCGCCGATGCCTTTGCCGCTTTTGAAGAGCACGCGCAGGCGCAGCCGGACGGTACGCGCAACGTATTCGATGCAGACACCTGCCGTCGTTACCTGGACGAGATCATCGCCGTCGGCGGCGCCCGCCCGGCCGCGGATTCCTTCCGCGCCTTCCGGGGCCGGGACCCCTCGCTGGACGCGCTGCTGCGCCACAGCGGTTTAGTCGAAACACAATGAGTAAAGAGCCCCCACGCCGCGCGGGCTTCGCCCGCTTGCTGCCCCCCAAGGGGGCGCTTTTTGCCTGGGGACGGCCCGGCGGCAAAAAGGAGCCCCCACACCGCGCAGGCTTCGCCCGCTTGCTGCCCCCCAAGGGGGCGCTTTTTGCCTGGGGACGGCCCGGCGGCAAAAAAAGAACCCCCACGCCGCGCGGGCTTCGCCCGCTTGCTGCCCCCCAAGGGGGCGCTTTTTGCCTTGGGACGGCCCGGCGACAAAAAGGAGCCCCCACACCGCGCAGGCTTCGCCCGACAGGTGGTGGCCGGTCTGGCCCTGTGGGTGGGCGGCCTTAGCCTGGCGCTGGCGGCCGTCCATCCGGTGCGCGGTTTTCTGCCGGATCTGAATTTCACCTTGCAAGGGGCGGGTGATGCTGCCGTCACCCAGCAGGCGTTCGCTGGCAAGATCGTGTTGATGTTCTTCGGCTATGCCAGCTGCCCGGATATTTGTCCGACCACCATGGCGCAGCTGGCCCAAGTGACGGAATCACTGGGGGACAAGGCGGATCAGGTCCGCATCCTGTTCATCAGCGTCGATCCGCACCGGGACACCCCGGACATCCTGCAGACTTATGTGGATCAGTTCGACCGCCATGCCATCGGCCTGACGGGCGATGAGGCCGCCATCGCCGCACTGGCCCGCCGCTATCGCGTGGCCTACCAGATCGAGCGCCCGGATGCCGAGCATCCCGACGCGCCTTACGAAGTCGCCCACAGCCGGGGCATCTACGCCTTTGACCAGCAAGGCAAAGCGGTCTGGCTGGCGGCGGACGGCGAATCCCAGGAAGACCTGCTGGCCGCCATCCGGCCGCTGCTGCGCTGACGCCGCCTACTGGCGCAAGGCATCGCGCAAGGCCGTACGGATGCCTTCCTCGATGGTCGGGTGATAGAACGGCAACGCCAGCATCTGCGGCACCGTCAATTCCATTTGCAAGGCCCACGCCAACAGGTGCGCGACGTGTTCGGCATCCGGGCCGACCATTTCCGCTCCCAGGAAACGCTGGTCGGCACGCTGCATGTATACATGCAGCAAACCCTGATTGCGCAGCATGACGCGCGAGCGGCCCTGGCGGGTCCAGTCGACTTCACCGACCGCCACGGTGTCGGAATCGTGGACGCTGAAACCACCGCCTACCTGCATGATCTGCGGATTGCTGAAGACCACCGCCATCGCCGCCCGGCGCGGCAGGGCCTGCACATCCGGCCACGCTGCCGCATTGCGCCCCGCCAGACGACCGTCGTCCGAAGCCTCGTGCTGGATTGCATGCCGGCCCGTGACATCGCCCGCCAGAAACACCGGTTGCCCCTGCACCTGCAGCGTTGCCGGATCAATCTGCGGCATGCCACGCGCATCCAGCGGCATGCTGGTGCGCTCTGGATGCAAAGGCGCCAGCACCGGCAGCCGCCCCGCCGTCAGCAGCACGTAATCAAACTGTTCGCGAGTCTCCGTGCCATCGCCCGCCGTCCAGCCAACGACCGCCTGGCGACCCTCTCTCAACACGGTCGTCACCTGGGCGTTTCGCACCAGATTCAATTCCGGCGCCAGCAGCGCCACCGCTGCCTCGCGCACGGCAGGGTCCGCCAGATGGGCAAAGCTGGCCGAGCGATTCAATACCCGCACGCGCACCCCCAGGCGGGCCAGGGCCAAGCCCAGTTCGACGCCGATCACCCCGGCCCCGATCACCAGCACGCTGCGCGGCAGATCCTGCCAATCGAAGACATCATCGTTGACGATCGCCAGCTCGCCCAGCGGCCGGTAGATATCGGGCACCACGGGCTGAGCGCCCGTCGCAATGATGATGCGCCCGGCATGGATCTCGTGCCCCTGATCGCTTTGCAGCACGCCATCGCGCAGGAACTCCACCCGTGCATCCAGGCGGTGTTCGGGCGGCATGGCCTGGACGTCCTCAACCACGAAACCCACGAAGCGGTCCCGTTCGCGCCGCACCCTTTCCATGACGGCGACCCCGTCTATCTGGACCGGACCAGCCGCATAGACGCCGAAACCCGGGGCGTGGCGGATGGCGGCCGCCGCTTCGGCCGCCGCAATCAGCAGTTTGGACGGCATGCAGCCCACACGGGCGCACATGGTGCCATGCGGACCGCTTTCGATCAGCAAGGGCTTCAGGCCCGCTTTGAGAACCTCGCGATACGCCGGCAGACCGGCCGAACCCGCGCCGATGATGGCGACGTCACAATCGATGATAGATGGATTCACGTGTATTACTCGCTAGAAGAACTTGCCGCCGGGACGCGCCAAGGCACGCCCCCTTGGGGGGCAAAAGCAAGCGGGCGAAGCCCGCGCAGCATGAAGGTCTCTTACCCCGCTTGAACGTCGTAGCCTTCGTCGGCAATCGCCGCCCGCAGCACATCCGCACTGGCTGACGATTCGATGACGACCCGATGGGCGGTCAGATCCGTCGACACTTCCGCGCCTGGCGCGACTGTCTGCACGGCCTTGGTGATCGTCTGCACACAATGATTGCAGGTCATGTCAGACACGATGAATGCGGTTTTCATGAGGAGCTCCAGTTAAACGATGGAGACATGTTAAACCTTGACATGGGGACAAGCTCAAGCGCACTTGACCTTACCATAAGGTCAAGCTTGATCATACAATCATCATCATGATCAGGAGTCCCGCATGAACACCCTTCCCCTCCCCTCCGGCCTCGACCTGGATATCGAAGGCATGACCTGCGCATCCTGCGTGCGGCGCGTCGAAACCGCGCTGAAAGCCGTGCCAGGCGTCACCGAAGCCAGCGTCAATCTGGCGACACGCCGGGCGCACGTCGCCCTGGGGCCGGAAGGCGCAGACCCCCAGGCTCTGGTCGCTGCCGTGAGCAAACGCGGCTATGCCGCCCAGATCATCGACACCACGCAAGCTGCAACCGCCGACGACATGACGGCCGAGGACGCCAAGGCCGGGCAGCGTTTCTTCTGGGCGCTGGCCCTGACGCTGCCTGTTTTCGTACTCGAGATGGGCGGCCATCTGATTCCCAGCCTGCATCACTGGATTCAGGCAACGATCCCCTCTCAGACACTGGCCTGGCTGGAACTCATGCTGACTACAGCAGTGCTGGCAGGCCCAGGCCGCAGCTTCTTTACGCGCGGCATCAAGGCCCTGGCGCATCGCGGACCGGATATGAATACGCTGGTCGCCCTGGGAGCCGGCAGCGCCTGGCTGTACTCCACCCTGGTGACGCTGGCGCCGACCATCTTTCCGGCTGAGTCCAGGCATCTGTACTTCGAGGCTGCCGCCGTGGTCGCCACCCTGATTCTGCTGGGCCGCTGGCTGGAATCCCGGGCCAAGGGCCGGGCGGGTTCCGCCATCCGCCAGCTGGTCGGCCTGCAACCGCGCACGGCCTGGGTGCGCCGGGACGGGGATTGGTCCGAACACCCCATCGACAGTCTGATCAGCGGCGACGAGATCCGTGTCCGTCCCGGCGAAAAAATCCCCGTGGACGGTCTGGTGATCGAAGGCGAATCCTGGGTGGATGAATCCATGATCACCGGCGAGCCCTTGCCTGCCAGCCGGCGTACGGGCGACCGCCTGATCGGCGGTACGCTGAACACGCAGGGCAGCCTGATCCTGCGGGCCACCGAAGTCGGCAGCCAGACTGTGCTGGCCCAGATCATCCGCCTGGTCGAACAGGCGCAATCCGGCAAGCTGCCGGTGCAGCAACTGATCGACCGGGTGACCGCCTGGTTCGTCCCCGCCGTGATGGCGCTGGCGGCGCTGGCGTTTGCCGCTTGGTGGATCTGGGGGCCGGACCCTGCCCTGGCTCACGCGCTGGTGGCGGGGGTGGCCGTGCTGATCATCGCCTGCCCCTGCGCCATGGGACTGGCGACTCCGATTTCCATTCTGGTGGCGACCGGGCGGGCCGCCAGTCTGGGCATCCTGTTTCGCCAGGGGGACGCGCTGCAGCGTCTACGCGACGCCCGCATCATCGCCTTTGACAAGACCGGCACGCTGACGCTGGGGCGTCCGGTCCTGACGGATCTGCTGCCCTTGGATGGCGGCGACCCAACAGAATTGCTGGCGACCTTGGCGGCCGTCCAGGCAGGTTCCGAACACCCTATCGCCCACGCCATCCGGACGGCTGCGGCAGAACAGGCGCTCAACATCCCCGCCGCCACGCACTTTGAGGCCATTACCGGGGCCGGCGTCAAAGCGCAGGTCCGCATGCACCGCTACCTGATGGGGTCGCTGCGCCTGATGCAGGATGCCGGGGTATCCCTGCCCGCCGCTGCCCTGGACCGTATGCAGTCCCTGGCACAGGCGGGCAAGACGCCGTTTTTGGTGGCGCGCGACCAGCAGCTGAGCGGCATCGTCGCCGTGGCCGACACGCTGCGGCCCTCTGCCAAGCCCCTGATCGACCGGTTGCATGCTCTGGGACTGAAAACCGCTTTGATCACCGGCGACCATGAAGCAGCCGCACGCGCCGTCGCTCAGGACCTGGGCATCGACATCGTGCATGCCCAGACCTTGCCCGAACACAAGGCGGACCGGCTGCGCGAACTGCAGCAGTCCATCGGACCGCTGGCCTTTGTCGGCGACGGCATCAATGACGCGCCCGCCCTGGCCACGGCGGATGTCGGCATCGCCATGGGGCACGGCACAGACGTCGCCATCGAATCCGCCGACATCGTGCTGATGAATGAGGACCTGGAATCCGTCGCCCGCGCCATCACGCTATCGCATAAGACATTGCGCAATATCGGCCAAAACCTGTTCTGGGCCTTTGCCTACAACGCCGCCTTGATTCCCGTGGCGGCCGGCGCTCTGTACCCCTGGACAGGGCTGCAGCTGTCGCCCATGCTGGGTGCGGGCGCCATGGCCTTGTCCAGCGTGTTCGTCGTCACCAACGCCTTGCGCCTGAAGGCGCAATCTCTAGAGACAAGGTAAACCTCATGCATACCATCGGAGAAGCCGCCGCACAGACCGGCCTGACGCCCAAGATGATCCGCTATTACGAAAGCCAGGGGCTGTTCACTCCCCAGGGGCGCAGCAGCGCCGGCTACCGTCTGTACGACGAGGCTGACCTGCATGCCCTGCGCTTTATCCGCAGCGCCCGTGAACTGGGTTTTTCCCTGGCCCAGATTGCCGATCTGACCAGTCTGTGGCGCGATCGTCATCGCGCCAGCGCCGAGGTCAAGCGCCTGGCGATGGCGCACATCGATGAACTGGAAACCAAGGCCGCGCTCTTGCAGAGCATGGCAGCGACCTTGCGGACCCTGGCGCAGCACTGCCACGGCGACGAGCGACCGGAATGCCCGATCCTGGAAGGATTGGCTGCTCAGGCGCAACTGCCCGCCAAGCCCCGCCCGGCACGCACGTCATAGCCACGCCGGGCCGTACCCGGCCAGCAGGCGGAGCGGCTACCCTGCTGCCGGATTTGCGCGCCACTCCCGCACAAATGCCTGGTAATCCGGCCGCTGTGCGGGCGTTGGCGCATCGATCGGCGTGCCGATGGCCAGATATCCCATGAACTGCTCGTCCAGGGGATCGAAGCCCAGGGCTTCACCCAGGCCATCCAGATACGTGCCCATGCCCGTGCTCCAGAACCCATGAAACCCCAGCGCATGAGCGGCATTGAGCATGTTCATCACCGCCGCCGCCACCGACAGACGGCTTTCTTCCGCCCGAATCCGGCCATGGGGGTCCGGGCGGCACGCCAGCAGGATCACCAGCGGGACGTTTGCCAGCCATTTGCGGGCATTCGCGACCTTATGGTCCGGCAAGGGCTTGCCCTCTGCCAGGCCGACACTCACGGCGACATCCACCAGGGCCGGCACGTTGTTGCCCCGCACCAATGCGAACCGCCAGGGGTGGACAGCGCCATGATCCGGCGCCCGCACGGCAGCCTGCAGGATCTGGTCCAACTGTGATTCGGCGGGCCCGGGGGACTGCACGAACTTCACCGACTGACGGCTCAGCAGGGATTCCAGGGCGGAAGATTCCAGAACGGAAGACATGGCACTCCAGACAGCCCGCATCGAGCAAGGCCAAAGGATCAAGAACAGGCTCCGGCATACCGCCGGAGCGACGCTAGCGGCCGGTCGCCTGCACCATCAAGGCCTTCATCTGCCGGATGGCGGGTTCCCAGCCATCAAAAACGGCTTGCGCCACGATGGCATGGCCGATATTCAATTCGCTGATGCCCGGCAGGGCTGCAACGACCTGAACATTGCCGTAATGCAGGCCATGGCCCGCATTGACGCGCAACCCTTCACCCACGCCCACCGCGATCGCGGCGCGCAGGCGTTCCAGTTGAGCCGCCTGACGAGCAGCATCCGGCGCATCGGCATAGGCTCCGGTATGCAGTTCGATGACCTGCGCCCCGGCGCGTACCGCCGCGGCGATCTGGTCAGCCTCGGGATCGATGAACAGCGACACCCGGATCCCCGCATCATGCAGACGGGAGACGGCCGCATGCACCTCGTCGAAACGACCCAGTACATCCAGGCCGCCCTCGGTCGTCAATTCCCGGCGATTTTCCGGCACCAGACAGACATCCTGAGGCTGCACCCGGCAGGCGATATCCAGCATTTCGGGCGTGATGGCGCATTCCAGATTCATACGGGTGCGCAAGGCTGGGCGGATCGCCCAGACATCGGCATCCTGGATATGCCGCCGGTCTTCCCGCAAGTGCAGGGTAATCAGGTCGGCGCCGGCATCCTCGGCCCGCAGCGCCGCTTGCAGAGGATCCGGATAAGACGTCAGCCGCTGCTGACGCAGCGTAGCGACGTGATCAATGTTGACGCCCAGTTCCATCAGCCTTCCTTTGCGGGCACATCATCGGGCGACCAGCCACCGCCCAATGCCTTGTAGAGTTCGACGCGATTGGCCAGCGCCGCCGCGCCCAGCTGGATGAACTGCTGCTGCACGCCGTACAGATTGACCTGGGCAGTCTGCACCTGCAGATAGCTATCCACTCCGGTTTCGTAGCGGACTTCCGCCAATTTCAACGCCCTGAGCGCCGACGATTCGGTATCCCGGACGGCATCGAGCTGGCGGCTGTAGGTCGCTTCGCCCGTCAGGCCGTCGGCCACTTCGCGAAAGGCGGTCTGGATGGTTTTTTCATACGTGGCCACGGCAATATTGTTGCGCGCTTCAGCCAGGTCCAGATTGCCCTTGAGCCCGCCGCCGGCAAACAGCGGCATCACGATCTGCGGCGAAAACTGCCAGTAACGCTGGCTGCCGCCGAACAAGCCCCCTAGTTCAGGACTGGCGAAACCCAGCAAGCCGGTCAGGCTGATGCGCGGGAAGAAGGCTGCTCGCGCGGCGCCGATCTGAGCATTGGCGGCCTTCAAACCGTGCTCTGCGCCGATGATATCGGGGCGACGTTCCAGCAACTGGGACGGCAATCCCGCAGGGATGGCTTGCAGCAACTGATCGCTGCCGAAAGCCAGCGGCGCCGGCAGATCGCTTGGGACTGGCGTCCCCAGAATCAGCTGCAGCGCATTGGTCGCCTGGGCCATGGCGCGTTCAGCCGCCACCAGATCGGCTCGCACCGTATCCAGTTGCGCCTGCGCCTGCGCCAGATCCAGATCCGACGCCACACCTACGTCAAAGCGCGCCTGCACCAGATCCAGAGAACCCTGCCGCGCCTGCAAGGTCTTGTCCATGAGGTCGTGCAGGGACTGTGCCGAACGCAAGCCGAAATAGGCCTCGGCGGTTTGCGCAATCAGCCCCAACTGCACGGTGCGGCGGGCCTGTTCGGTGGACAGGAACTGCTGGTACGCGGCTTCGCTGAGGTTGCGCACCCGGCCAAAGAAATCCAGCTCGAAGGCCGTCATGCCCACACCGGCGACAAAGCTGCGATTGACGGCGGCGCTGTCTGCACCGCCATTGCGCATATTGGCCGGCTGGTGAGTCGCCTGTTCTGTGCCTTGCGCACCGATCGTGGGCAGGCGGTCGCTCTGGGCAATACCGAACTGCGCACGGGCTTCTTCGACCCGTTCGACGGCAATGCGCAGATCCCGGTTGTTGTGCAGAGCCAATTCAATCAAGGCCTGCAGGCGGGGATCATGAAACACATCACGCCAGACCGGCAGCGCCGCGCCATCGACGGCTTCAGTTGTCAACGGGAACTGGCCGGGGACCGGCGCCGCCGGACGGTGATACGTGGGCGCCAGGGAGCAGGCGCCCAGCGCCAGACACAGGGTTGTCATGGCCCCCAGACGGCCTTGTCGGATCCAGGATGTCATGTGCGGTCTCCGGTGCTGGAATCACCAGCGGCGGGAATATGCGGCGCTTGATGGCCCAACAGTTTCGGCTTGGTCTTGAACAATTTCAGAATCACCACAAAGAAGGTCGGTACGAACAGCACGGCCAACGGCGTCGCCGCCAACATGCCGCCAAACACGCCCAGGCCCACCGCGTTCTGGCTGGCGGCCCCTGCGCCGCTGGCCAGTACCAGCGGCACCACGCCCAGGATGAAGGCGAACGACGTCATCAGAATAGGCCGGAAACGCAGACGTGCAGCCTCGATGGCGGCTTCCTTCAGGCCCGCCCCGCTGGCGTACAGATCCTTGGCGAATTCCACGATCAGGATGGCGTTCTTCGCCGCCAGGCCGATCACGGTCACCATCCCGACCATGAAGTACACGTCGTTGTCCTTACCCATCAGGCTGCTGAGCAGCACGGCGCCCAGCATGCCCAGCGGCACAGCCAGCATCACCGACAGCGGGATGGCCCAACTTTCGTACAGAGCGGCCAGTACCATGAAGACAACCAGAATCGACAGGCCCATCAGGATGGAGGACTGGCTGCCTGCCTGGATTTCCTGGTAAGAAAGGCCGGTCCATTCATAGCCCAGACCGGATGGCAGCTGGGTGATCAGGCGTTCCATTTCGGCCATGGCCTGACCGGTGGAATAGCCCGGCGCCGCCGAGCCGCCGATGCGGATGGACTCATAGCCGTTGTAGCGCACGACCTGAACCGGACCTCGTGTCCATTCCAGAGAGACAAACGAGGACAGCGGCACCATGTCGCCATTGGCGTTGCGGGCATTGAGCCGCAAGATGTCGTCCGGGTCCATCCGGGCGCTCTGATCAGCCTGGACCCAGATGTTCTGCACCCAGCCCTGATTGGTGAACTTGCCGATGTAGGCGGAACCGATCGCCGTGGAAATCAGCTGGGCTGTTTCGGAAAAATCCACGCCCAGGGCGGCTGCCTTGGTTCGATCGATGTTCACCTTCAACTGGGGACCCTCACCCAGGCCGGTGATCCGCGTCCCGGTCAGGATGGGGCTTTGCGAGGCCAGCTGCAGCAACTGCTGAGTGGCGGCCTGCAAGGCATTGCTGCCCACGCCGCTACGGTCTTCCAGACGCAGATCGAACCCGGAAGCATTGCCCAGCGAGGAAATAGCGGGCGGCGTGATGGAAATCACCATGGAATCCGGCAGCCCGAACAACAGCTTGCCCATGGCGGTGCCGGAAATCGCTTGCGCCGAATCACCCGGCCCCTTGCGTTCGGAAAAGTCCTTCAGGGGCACGAAGGCGATGGCGGCGTTCAGGCCGTTGCCGTTGAAACTGAAACCCTGGACGGCAATGATGTTGGCCACCTGCGGCAGAGCCATGAAATACTTTTCAACCGTGTCGATGATTTCCAGCGTGCGATTGGACGAAGCCCCCGAAGGCAGTTCGATATTTGCGATCACATAGCCCTGGTCTTCTTCAGGCAGGAATGAGGTGGGCAGGCGCACAAACATCCAGCCCAGCACCACGACCAGCAGGGCGAACATCAACATCATGCGCCCGCCGCGCTTCAGGCTGCGCGTGACCCAGTTTGTGTAGCCCTGGGTGGTGCGCTCGAAACCGCGGTTAAACCAGCCGAAGAAACCGCCCTTGGACGCGTGTTGGCCTTTGGGAATGGGCTTGAGAATGGTGGCGCACAGCGCCGGGGTGAAGCTGAGCGCCAGCAGCGCCGAGAACAGGATGGACACCGCCATGGCCACGGAGAACTGACGGTAGATCACCCCCACAGACCCCGACATGAAGGCCAGCGGCAGAAACACCGTGGTCAGCACCAGCGTGATGCCGATGATGGCGCCGCTGATCTGCGGCATGGCTTTTTTCGTGGCTTCCTTGGGCGACAGGCCCTCTTCCGCCATGATGCGCTCGACGTTCTCTACCACCACGATGGCATCATCCACCAGAATCCCGATGGCCAGCACCATGGCGAACATGGTCAGCACATTGATAGAGAATCCCAGGGCCAGCATCACGGTGAAGGCCCCCATCATCGCCACCGGCACCACCAGCGCGGGGATCAGCGTGTAGCGCACGTTCTGCAGGAACACGAACATCACCACGAACACCAGCACCATAGCCTCGAACAGGGTGTGGACTACCTGCTCGATGGAAAGATCAATGTAGGGCGAAGTATCGTAGGGAATCTCGTAGGTGATATTGTCGGGGAAGAACTGGGACAATTCGACCATCTTGGCTTTGGCCAATTTGGCGGTCTCCAGGGCATTGGCCGTGGGCGTCAGCGACAGCGCGAAGGCGGCCGTCGCCTTGCCATTCAGACGTGCGCCGAACTGATAGTTGTCCGAACCGAGTTCGACCCGGGCGATGTCGTGGATGCGCACCGAAGAACCATCCGGATTAGCCCGCAGCACAATGTTGCCGAATTCTTCCGGCGTGGAGAGCTGGCCGTTGACAGTCAGGGGCGCCACGGTGCGCTGCGAACTGGGGTTGGGGGGCGAACCCAACTGGCCGCCGGAAATCACCAGGTTCTGCGACGCCAGGGCGCTGTTGACCTGAGACATGCTCAGGCCGTAGCCAACCAGCTTCTGCGGATCGACCCAGATGCGCATGGCCCGACTGGCGGCAAAGAGCTGGAACTGGCCCACGCCCTTGATGCGTGACATGGGATTCTGGATGTTGCGCGTGATGTAGTCGGCCAAGGCATACTGGTCGACGGAGCCATCCTTGGACGACAAGGTGACCACCATCAGGAAGCCGGCGCTGGACTGGGTGACCTTCAGACCCTGCTGCGTCACAGCAGCGGGCAGCTTGGCCGTCGCATTGGACAGGCGATTCTGCACGTCCACCTGAGCCAGATCGGCATTCGTCCCCGGCGCGAAAGTGACAGTGGTTTGAGCCTGGCCGTTGGAATCGCTGACGGATTCGTAGTACAGCAGGCCCTTGGCGCCGTTCAATTCGTTTTCGATCACGCTGGCCACGCTGGTGGAGACCTCGGATGCCGAAGCGCCCGGATAGGTGGCGGTGATGGTCACGGTAGGCGGAGCGACGTCAGGATACTGCGACACCGCCATATTAGGGATGGCCAGGATGCCGGCCAGCGCAATGGCCAGCGCGACTACCCAGGCAAAAATTGGCCGTTCAATAAAAAACTGTGGCATGAGAGCTCGCGTAAAAACCGGACAAGAGTCGGATGGGCTGGTGGTTAACCTGCCTTGGCCTGGGAATCTGCATCAGCAGCGGGCTTTTGGTCCGACGGCTGGCTGGCGGCCGGCGCAGCTGCACCGGGTTGAGCGCCGGGCTGGGCAGCCGACGGTTTTTTCCAAGGCATGGCCTGCACCGGCGCGCCTGGACGGATTTTCTGGAAACCCTCGACCACCAGGTCATCGCCGGCCTGGATGCCCTGATACACGATATAGCCCTGTCCCGCACGCGGCCCGATCTGAACCGGTGTGAACACGGCCTTGCCGTCCTTGACCAGCACCACCGTACTGTTGCCATCCGCCGTGCGCTGGATGGCCTGTTCCGGCACGATCAGCGCCTGGGGATCCGTGCCTTGGGCCAAACGCACCCGCACATACAGGCCCGGCAACAGGATTTGTTCCGGATTCGGGAACAGGGCCCGCAGATTGACCTGGCCGGTACCCGGATCAACCGCAACACCGGAAAACAGCAGTTTGCCTTCGTGACGATACACGCTGCTGTCATCCATCAGGACCTCGGCGCGGGTATTGCCCTGGGCGTCTGGCGTCACCACGCCATCGGCGATCTGGCGGCGCAAGGTGGAGATCTGCGCCACCGGCTGAGTGATGTCCACATAAACCTGATCCAGACGATGGACAGTGGCCAGCTGGGTCGCGGAACTGGCGCTGACCAGCGCCCCCACTGTCACCAGCGACTTGCCGATCTGTCCATCGATGGGCGACGTCACTCGGGTGTAGCCCAGATCAATGGTGGCGGCCTCCAGGACAGCCTTGGCTGCTGCCACGTTGGCCTCGGTCTGACGGGCCTGGGCCACGGCATTGTCGTAATCCTGCTGGCTGACGGCATGCTGTTGAATCAGTTTGCCGAAACGCTGCGCCTGGAGCTTGGCCGTTGTGGCGGCCGCCTGGGCATTTTTCAGTTGGGCGGCAGCTTGGTCGCGGGCAGCCTGATAGGGCGCCGGATCGATGGTGAACAGCAACTGCCCGGCCTTGACCGTGCCGCCCTGCTGGAATTCGATCCCCTGGACGATGCCCGTCACCCGGGCGCGGATTTCCGCGTCCTCGATGGCCTGCACGCGGCCAGGCAGTTCCGTGTTGACAGCGGCGGCCTGAGGCTGAATCTGAATCACGCTGACGGGAACCTTCATGCCTTGCATGCCCCCCTGTGATTTGTCGCCGCAGGCTGCCAAGAAGGTCAGCAGCAGTGCCAGTGACAGGGGCCGCAGCACCCGACCGGCGGGCAGTTGCAGAAAGGCCATAAGAGAACTCCCGAATGAATATTTTTAGATGAAAAGCAAGAAAAGAACACCGTCTCGGGGATGCACAGGACATCCGCCGCATCACGCAATGACGCAGCGACCGACCAGAACAATCCAAAAGTATAAAAGGAAACCCCGCGAGCCAGAAGAGGAATGTAGCGATGAGGAAATCACGCCTCATCCTTGGTAAAACAATCCACCAGGATATTGATCCGCGCCGTCAGCACATCCAGCGGCGGCCGGTCCGCGAACAGACCATCCAGCGCCAACATGAAAACCTGCGCCAGATCCATATCGTTCAGCACCTGGACGATACATTCCAGCACCCCTTCCCGGTGATGACAGGCGACGTTGGGACGCAGGCGCTCGTAGACATCCTGGAATTCACTCGCCATGGGGGCGGCGACCATTTCCGACCAGGAATCCAGGATCAGGCAATGACAGACGCGCCGCAGGCGCTGACGGACGGTGCCGCCTTGCTGCGCTGCCTGTTTGGCCGGCTGCACGCGCGACAGAATCCAGTCGTCAACGCATTGGACGAAAATGTCTTCCTTGTCTTTGAACGTGCGATACAACAAGGTGCGGGAGATGACGGCCCGCTGAGCGATATCTTCCAGGCTGGTGCGCGAAAAACCGAAATTCAGAAAGCACCAGCGCGCCGCATCCAGGATGCGGGTACGACGCTCTGCCAGGGCTTCCGGATCGAGTTTCTGTGCCATCCGGTCATAATGACAAAAAATACTTTTTTTGTCAAAGGCAAAATCAACCTAACAACAAGGTGTCATCGGCCAATTCTTCGCCCCGCACGCGCTCGAACATGGTCAGCAGGTCGGGGACTTCCAGTCCGCGCCGGGTATCGCCGGACACGTCCAGCACCACACGTCCCTGGTGCAGCATGACCGTCCGATCGCCTACATCCAGGGCCTGGCGCATGCTGTGCGTGACCATCATGGTGGTCAGTCCATGTTCGGCCACGATGCGGGCGGTCAGGTTCAACACGAACTGCGCCGTGCGCGGATCCAGCGCTGCCGTATGTTCATCCAGCAGCAGGATGCGCGATGGCCGTAGGGCAGCCATCAGCAGGCTGACAGCCTGGCGCTGACCGCCCGAGAGCAGGCCGATACGGTCGGTCAGGCGATTTTCCAAGCCCAGTCCCAG
Source organism: Castellaniella sp. (assembly GCF_034675905.1). Taxonomy (GTDB): domain Bacteria; phylum Pseudomonadota; class Gammaproteobacteria; order Burkholderiales; family Burkholderiaceae_B; genus Castellaniella. The sequence continues at coordinate 330,617 of NZ_JAUCCV010000005.1, forward strand.
CATCATCAGCCGTTCGCGGAACAGCACGCGCATTTCGCCACGCACCGCCTGCCGCAGGCTGCGGAACTGCCCCCGGCCCAGAGCCAGGGACATGTTTTCCTCGATCGTCAGATTTTCACAGGTACCCGCCATCGGGTCCTGGAATACCCGGGCGACCTTGCGGGCGCGGTCCCAGACCGGCTGGCGCGTGACGTCTTCGCCATCGATCAGGATGGCGCCGCTATCTATCGCCTGTTCACCCGAAATGGCGTTCAGAAAGGTAGATTTACCTGCCCCGTTGGAGCCGATGACCGTCACGAACTGGCCAGCCGGAATTTCCAGAGACATGCCGCGCATGGCCTGGGTTTCGATCGGCGTGCCGGGGTTGAAGGTCAGGTGCAGATTCTGTGCGCTCAGCATGGCTCAAGCCCTCTTTTTCGACAAGCGCTGCTTGACCAGCGGAATGACCAGCGCCACCGTCACCAGCACTGCCGTCACCAGATTCAAGTCTTGCGCCTTCAGGCCGACGAAATCGGCATTGAGCGCCAGGGCGATGAAAAAGCGGTACAGCACGGCGCCGATGATGACGGCCAGAGTTGCCACCATCAGGCGGCGCGACGGCAGGACGGACTCGCCGATGATGACGGCGGCCAGACCGATCACGATAGTGCCGATCCCCATGGAGATATCCGCCCCACCCTGCGATTGGGCGAACAAAGCCCCCGCCAGACCGCACAAGGCATTGGAAATCGCCATGCCCAGCAGGATCATGCGCCCGGTGTGTATGCCCTGGGAACGCGCCATGCGCGGGTTCGAACCAGTGGAACGCATCGCCAGGCCGACCTGGGTGGAAAAGAACCAGTCAAGCGCCAGCTTGACGACCACCACCAGCGCCAGCAAGATAAGCGGCCTGGCGATGAAGTCGTCCAGCCCTTCAGGCTGCAGCACTGTAAAGACCGTGGGGTCGGTGATCAGCGGCACATTGGGCGCATCCATGATGCGCAGATTGATCGAATACAACGCGATCATCATCAGGATGCTGGCCAGCAGATCCATGATTTTGAGGCTGACATTCAGCCAGCCGGTAATCATCCCGGCAAACCCCGCCGCCAAAGTCGCGATCAGGGTGGCCAGGAAAGGATCCATGCCGTGGTGAATCAGGATTGCGGCGGTCGCCCCCCCTAGGGGGAAGCTGCCGTCGACCGTCAGATCAGGGAAATTCAGGACGCGAAAGGAAATCAGGACGCCCAGGGCGACCAGGCCGAAAATCAGCCCGATCTCGAAGGCGCCCCACATCGAATAAATGGACATGAGCGAAACGGCGGATTACTTGATGACCTGGGCGGCGGATTTGATCAGCGCGTCGGACAGGGTCACGCCTTGTTTCTGGGCAGCCCCCGGGCTGACGAACAATTCTTGCTTGACGCTGGTTTCCGAAGCAATGTCGCCGGGCTTTTCGCCCTTGAGGATACGCACGACGATGGCGCCGGTCTGCAGGCCCAGATCATGGTAATTGATCCCCAACGCAGCAATGGCCCCGCGCTTCACGCTGTCGGTATCCGAAGCGATCAACGGGATCTTGGCCGAATTGCCGACCTTAACCAGGGATTCATAGGCCGACACGACGTTATTGTCGGTATTGGTATAGATGACGTCAACCTTGCCCACCAGGCTGCGGGCGGCTGCACCCACGTCTACCGTCCGGGCTGCCGTGGCTTCGACCAGGCTCATGCCTGCCTTGGGCAGCAGTTCGCGCATCTGCTTGACCACGACCACGGAATTGGCTTCGCCCGGGTTATAGACCATGCCGACTTTTTTCGCATTGGGTACGACTTTCTTGATCAGCTCGATCTGCTTTTCCAGCGACAGCGCATCGGACACCCCCGTGACGTTGGTACCCGACGCCCCCCAGCCAGGGACCAGCTGAGCGGCCACCGGATCCGTCACGGCGGAATACACCACGGGGATGGTCTTGGTGGCGGCCACGACGGCCTGCGCCGAAGGTGTGGCGATGGCCACGATCACGTCGGGCTTGTCACCGATGAATTTGCGGGCGATCTGGGCGGCGATGGCCGTATTGCCCTGCGCCGTCTGGAACTGCCATTTCAGACCCTTGGCCTCGGTGTAGCCGGCCTTGGTCAGCGCTTCTTGGATACCGTCCTTCACGGAGTCCAGCGCGGGATGCTCGACGATGGAGGTCACCGCCACCGATTGAGCGTGCGCCTGAGGTGCAGCCAGGGCGCCGACGACGGCAGCAACGCCAGCCAATTTACGAAGAACGGGATGCAGATTCATGTAAGGCTCCTTTGAGGATAAGGCATCAGTATTATTAGTAGCGGCGCTTAGTTTAACCCGCAGCGCCGGCGGTCGGCGGCTTGCACCGCCTGCATGAACGCCTGGATCTTGGCGGGGTCCTTGATACCGGGTGCGGATTCCACTCCGCTGCTGACATCCACCGCAAAGGGCTGTCGAGCCGCCATATCGGCCCCCACTCCATCGACCGTCAGGCCGCCGGACAAGATCAGTGCAGGCACACCGCCGCCGCGCGGCAATTGCGACAGCAATTCCGCATCGAGACGATGGCCGCTGCCCCCGTACGCGGGGCTGTAGCTGTCGAACAGCCAGCCGCTGGCATCAGGGTAGCGCGCACAGGCCGCTGCCAGGCTCGCTGCCGAATCCAGACCCGGCGCGCCGACGCGGAAAGCCTTCAGATAGCGAACACCGAACTGCTCGCAGAAAGCGACGGATTCCTCGCCGTGAAACTGCAACAGATCGGGATGCACGGCATCCAGCACCTGCCGGACATCCTCTGGTTGCGGATTGACGAACAGCGCCACCACCGACATGAAGGCCGGCACCTGCGACCGCAGGGCGGCTGCCTGCGCCAAGGAGACGCAACGCCGGCTGGCAGGATAGAACACCAGGCCCACCGCATCCGCCCCGGCTTGAATGACGGCCTGCACATCGACCGGCCGGGTGAGACCGCAGATCTTGACGCGCGTGCGGCTGGCGACGGTCACTGGAACGCTCCCGCGGCGTCGCCGGCGCCGTACCCATCCAGACCATAGGCGCTATCCTGGCCAAAGGTGACGGAATCCGGATTGACCGTCGAGACCTCGCCTTTGTAGTGCGTCACCATGCCCGGGAAGCTGAGCACGGCGATCACCATCAGGATCTGAATGATGATGAAGGGGATGGAACCCCAATAGATCTGCGCCGTGGTGACCTTGGCAATCAGCTTGCCCGTCACCCGGTCGTGATAGTCCTCTTTGGGCGCCACCGAACGCAGATAGAACAAGGCAAAACCAAAGGGCGGATGCACGAAGGAAGTCTGCATATTGACCGCCAGCAGCACGCCGAACCAGATCAGGTCGATGCCCATCTTGTCGGCCACCGGCCCCAGCAAAGGCACGATGATAAAGGCCAATTCGAAGAAATCCAGGAAAAACGCCAGGAAGAACGTCACCAGGCTGACCACGATCAGAAAGCCCAGTTCCCCGCCCGGCACGTGCAGCAGCAGCTGTTCGACCCAGATATCACCGTTGATGCCCCGGAAGCTGAGGCTGAAAATCGTCGAACCCACCAGGATGAAAATCACGAAACACGTCAGGCGGGCCGTGCTTTCCATGGCCTGGCGCAGCTGCCGCACAGAAAACCGCCGACGCGACACCGCCATGATGAGCGCCCCCACAGCGCCCATGGCGCCGCCTTCGGTAGGAGTCGCCACACCAATGAAAATCGTCCCCAGCACCAGAAAGATCAGTGCCAAGGGCGGAATCATGACGAACACGACCTGTTCAGCCAAAGATGACAGCCAACCCAGGCGCAGCAATCTATTGCCCAAGGCCATCGCCAGGGCAGCCACCCCCCAGATCAGCAGGATGATGACCACCCGCTCGTCCACCGGGATGTCCGTATGGGAACGGAAATAGTATTGAGACCCCCAGTGCGCGATGGCGGCGGCAATCACCGTCAGGACCAATAGGGAGCGCAGGCCTCTGCGACCACGCGCATCGACCTCTCCCCGGGCTTCCGGCGGCAGCGCCGGCGCATAGCCAGGCCGCAGGAAAGCGACGATAAAGACATACACCATGTAGGCGCCGGCCAGCAGCAAACCAGGCAGCATGGCGCCTCGATACATATCACCGATGGAGCGGCCCAGCTGGTCGGCCAGCACAATCAGCACCAGAGAGGGCGGGATGATCTGCGACAGCGTGCCCGACGCCGCAATCACGCCCGCCGCCAGGCGGCGGTCATAGCCGTAGCGCAGCATGATGGGCAGGGAAATCAGCCCCATGGAAATCACCGAGGCCGACACCACGCCGGTCGTGGCCGCCAACAAAGCACCGACAAAGACCACGGCAATGGCCAAGCCGCCCCGCAGCGGGCCAAACAAGCGCCCGACGGTATCCAGCAGGTCTTCGGCCATGCCCGATCGTTCCAGGATCAGGCCCATGAAGGTAAAGAACGGCACCGCCAGCAAAGAATCATTGCTGACGATGCCGAAAATCCGCTGAGGCAAGGCCTGGAACAGCAGCGGACTCATCAGATTCAGGTCGACGGCGACCAGACCGTACACGACTCCGGTGGCGGCCAGGGAAAAGGCCACCGGAAAGCCCAAAAGCAAAAATACGATCAGGTTGAAAAACATGATCGGGGCGAGATTATCGACGAGAAACTCCATGCTCAACGCCCCTGTACCGATTCAGCCGACTGGCCGGCCCGTTGCTGGGCCAGGATATCCTCGACGAGGGCTTCCTCGTCGCTCTTGCCATCGGATACGCGCATGGGATTGGCGCAAGCGCCACGCAGAAACCCGACGCATTTGATCAAATGCGACACACCCGCCAAAATCAGCAGGGCAAAACCCACAGGGATCAATAATTTGGCAGGCCAGCGAATCAGGCCCTCTGTATTCGAAGACAGTTCATGCAATATGTAGGATTCCCAGAAAAAGGGAATCGACAGCCACAGCACCAGACAAGCAGCCGGCATCAGGAAAAACACGACGCCGAAAATTTCAATGTAGACCTGGACGCGTTCAGACAGCCTCTGGGACAGCACATCGACCCGGACGTGTTCATTGCGCAAAAAGGTATACCCCGCCGCCAGCAGAAAAATCGCGCCGAACAGATACCACTGCAATTCCAGCCAAGCGTTGGAGCTGAGGCTGAAGACCTTGCGCATCACGGCATTGCCCGCGCTGATCACCGCCACGATCAGCACCAGCCAGGTCACCGCCCGACCCACCCATGTGTTCAGGGCATCAATCCAGCCCGCTATTTTCAATGGAATTCTCATGGTTCGCCTACAAAACACAATACAAGCCGAACGCCCGGCGGCGGGCTGTCAAAGCAGAACGGATGGCCAACCGCCTCGTTCAAGCCCTGTGCATCGCAAAACGTCCAATTCTATCCGATCAGCTCGGCCATTCACCACGGGAAAGACCCGAAAACAGCCGTCAGCCTGGATTATTCCCGCGATTCCGGCCACCAGGCGCCCAAGTGGTGGCGCAAGGCATCGGCGGCCGGCCGGATCGGCAGATACGGCGCCTGCGGATAGGCCACATGCGCCAAATACAGGCCGTCGGGCATGAAGGTGGGAGCCGCCTGTTTACGATCCCGACAGGTCAGCAGGTCACCCGCCCAATCTGGCGGACGCCGGCCGCGCCCGATCATGATCAGCGTCCCCATCAGATTGCGCACCATATGATGCAAGAACGCATTGGCGCGAAATTCAAAGACCAGGAAATCCCCCTGGCGGATGATCTCCAGCGCCTGCATCGTGCGCACCGGACTGGAGGCCTGGCATTCGGAAGAGCGAAAGGCGCTGAAGTCATGTTCGCCCAGCAGCAAGCCCGCTGCCTCCCGCATCGCTTGATCATCCAGGCGGTCATGCACCCAACCGACTCGGCCATGCAGCATGGGAGAGCGCACGGGCGCACTGCGCAGCACGTAGAAATAGGTACGGGCGCGCGCGTCGAAACGGGCATGGAAATCCGAGGCGGCCGCCTGCGCCCACTGTACGGACACGCTGGCCGGCAGATGCGCGTTCAGGCCCCGCACCCAGGATTCGTCGCGACGCACCGCGTCCGTATCCAGATGCACGATCTGTTGCAACGCATGCACGCCCGTATCGGTGCGCCCTGCGCAGATCGTCGCCACCGAAGGCACGGCAAGAAACGTGGACAAGGCGGCTTCCAGCGTGTCTTGCAGGGTGCGCCCTCCGCGCTGGGTCTGCCAGCCGTACCAGCCCGATCCGTCGTAGCTTAAACCCAGAACAATCCGGGACACGGGACGTCAGGCCTGAGGAGGCGTGTTCGCGGCATCCTGGGGCGGCAGATCCAGATCGACGCCCTGAAGCTTTTCGCGCACCATGGCTTCCGTGATCTGCGGGCTATCGTCGGCATCGTCGCGCGTCGTATTGGCGCGTCGCAACAACCAGGCGATGATGAATACGATCACCGCCAGCAAGGCGGTCATCACCCCCAACAGATGGTCCTGGATCCAGGAAGCGCGATGTTCGGCCTGCTGAGAAGGTTGCAGTTCGGCGGCCTCGGCGGCGCTAGGCGCCTGGGGCGCCAGCGCAGCGCCGGACGGCCCGGCTGCCGACGAAGCCGACGACGAACCTGCCGACGGTCCCGCAGCGGCAGCTTGCGCCGCCGGATGAGCAGCCCCGCCGCCCGGCGTGCCGGCCTGAGCACCGGGTGCGACCGACGCGTTGCCCGGCGCCGGCGAGGAGCCCGCCGCAGCACTGCCGGCAGCCTGATCGGTCGCCGGCGATGTCTGAGCATTGGCCTGAGCAGCGGCCTCGTGGCTGGCCTCGCTGATGGCAGCAGCGATCTGCTGAACGGATTGGCCTACCGCCTGCGCCCCTTTGGCAGCAGCCGTGCGAGCGGCCTCGCCCTGGGATTGCAGGGCCTCGTTCAGATGCTGGACATTATCCTGCAACTGCCCAACCCGGGACTCGGCGTCCTGCAAAGCGTGGCCTTGAGCCGTACGGGCATCGGCCGCACCGGATTTCCCGCCTTGGCTAAGCTGCACACGGTCTCCCGCCCCGGCATCCGCCGATGAACGGTCAGCCGCTTTATCCGACGATACCGCGCCACCAGACGCCTGGTCGCTGACAGCGGGCACGGCATCCGCCTGCCGACCCCGCAGGAGGGCAAAGGCAGCCGTTTGGTCCCGGAACTGCCGACGGGCCTGGGCGTCGGAAATCGACAGCATGTCGTCCACCGACGGCACAGCCAACGAAGCGCCCGCCCGTACAAGATTGATATTGCTGTGGATGAACGCCTGCGGATTAGCCCGCTGCAGAGCCATCATCAACTGATACACCGACACGCCATCCACCGCATGGCGGCGGGCGATAGCGAACATCGTGTCGCCCGGGCGCACGGCAATGGCGCCTGCCGGCACCCGGCGGGTGCTGCTGGGTTTTGCGGCAGCCCCGATCGCAGGCGCAGCCTGAGCCGATGCGCCCGGCTGGACCGCTGGGGAATCCACCCGCAAGGGACCGGGGGCGACCAGGGAAACCTGATAGCGCTGTTCGCCGGTAGCCGTATGAACATCCAGCAAGAGATCGGCCAGCGTCCCGGAAAAAGCCTGGGATGAGGTCACGCGCAGCACGCGGCGAGCCCCTGCCTGGACACCGGGCGTCACGGTGATGGTCAGGCTGTCCAAGGCGACAGGCGGCGTCAATCCGGCCACCGTCCAGTCGGCGGCAGGCGCCGGCCGGGCTGACAGGGCCTGCAAGTCGGCAGCCGTCAGGTCGGAGACCGGCACCAGAATGAGCAAGGGTTCGCCGGTCGCCGATGCCAGGCGGGCATGGCCGAAATTGGCGGCTTGTGCCGACCCGGCCGCCAAGGCGGCCAAGGCCAGCACGCTGCTGATCAGGCGGGCGGCGGACGGCATCAAAGTTCGCCCAAAGCGATGCGCAGCATGCGGCGCAAGGGCTCGGCGGCCCCCCACAGCAGTTGGTCGCCCACCGTAAAGGCGCTCAGGTATTCCGGCCCCATGGACATCTTGCGCAGACGTCCGACCGGGATATCGAGCGTGCCGGTCACCGCCACCGGGGTCAGCGCCTGCATGGAGGATTCCTTGTCGTTGGGCACCAGACGCGCCCAATCGGTGCCGGTGCGCACGGCATCATTGATCTCATCCAGGGGAATGTCGCCGCGCAGCTTGATGGTCAAGGCCTGGCTATGGCAACGCATGGCGCCGATGCGCACGCACAGACCGTCGACCGGCACTGCCGTCGCGCCGAAACCAGGCCCGCGGCCCAGAATCTTGTTGGTTTCCGCCCCGCCTTTCCATTCCTCGCGCGACATGCCGTCGCCCAGGTCCTTGTCGATCCAGGGGATCAGGCTGCCGCCCAAGGGCACGCCGAAATTATCCTGGGGCAGATCGGGGTTCTGCTGGGCCTTGAGCACGCCCCGATCGATATCCAGAATGGCGGAGGCGGGGTCGGCCAGCTGCGCGCCCACCGCCTGATTGAGGATGCCGAACTGGGTGAGCAGTTCACGCATGTGGCGCGCGCCGCCGCCCGAAGCCGCCTGATAGGTCATGGAGGTCATCCATTCGACCATGTCGGCCTTGAACAGGCCCGCCAGGCCCATCAGCATGCAGCTGACCGTGCAGTTGCCGCCGATGTAGTCGCGCACGCCGCGCTGCATGGCGGCATCGATCACCGGCCGGTTGACCGGGTCCAGCACGATGATGGCATCGTCCTTCATGCGCAGGGTGCTGGCGGCATCGATCCACAAGCCGGTCCAGCCGGCCGCCCGCAGTTTCGGATAGACGGCCGACGTATAGTCGCCGCCCTGCGCAGTCATGATGATGGGCAATTTTTTCAATGCGTCGATGTCATGGGCGTCTTGCAAGGGCCCTGCCCCCGACGCCCATTCCGGCGCCGCCCCACCCGCATTGCTGGTGGAAAAGAACACCGGGTCGAACAATGCGAAATCGTTTTCGTCCCGCATGCGTTGCATGAGAACCGATCCCACCATGCCACGCCAACCCACCAAGCCAACTGCCTGCACCATAAATATCCGCCCGAACCAAGTAGTAGTGAAAATCCAGAATTCTTTATTCTAATGCCTTCAGCACGGCATCGCCCATTTCCGAGGTCGATACCCGCGTCGTACCGGCCTCGAAGATATCCGCCGTGCGCAAGCCTTGCGCCAGCACTGCCTGCACGGCGGCTTCAATGCGATCCGCTGCTGCGCCTGCATCCAAAGAATACCGCAGCATCATTGCCGCCGACAAAATCGTTGCCAAGGGATTGGCGATATTCTGCCCGGCGATGTCCGGCGCCGACCCATGGCTGGGCTCATACAGGCCCTGACGGCTGGCATTCAGCGATGCCGAGGGCAGCATGCCGATGGACCCGGTCAACATGGCGGCCTCGTCCGACAAAATGTCGCCGAACAGATTGCCGGTCACGACCACGTCAAAGGCCTTGGGCTCACGCACCAGCTGCATCGCAGCATTGTCCACGTACATATGCGACAGCGCCACCTGCGGGTATTCGCGGGCCACATCGATCATGATATCGCGCCAGAACTGAGAGGTTTCCAGCACATTGGCCTTGTCCACGCTGCACAGTTTGCCCTGGCGCTTGGCGGCGGCCTGGAAGGCAACGTGGGCGATGCGACGGATTTCGCCTTCCGCATAATGCATGGTGTCAAAACCCTGTCGCTCGCCGGCAAAGGGGCCGTCTTCCAGGGTACGCACGCCACGCGGCTGGCCGAAATAGATGTCCCCGGTCAGCTCACGCACAATCAGGATGTCCAGGCCGGCCACGACCTCGGGCTTCAGGGACGAGGCATTAGCCAATTCCGGGTACAGGATGGCGGGCCGCAGGTTGGCGAACAGGCCCAGGGCCTTGCGCAGCCCCAGCACGGCTTGCTCTGGGCGCAGGGCGCGTTCCAATTGATCATATTTCCAGTCACCCACCGCGCCAAACAGCACGGCGTCGGACTGCAAAGCCAGATCCAGCGTGGACTGCGGCAAGGGATGCCCCTGGGCCGCATAGGCTGCGCCGCCGACGGGCGCCTCGGTAAAGGATAAATCCAGATTCAGGGCGCGCAGCACGCGCACGGCTTGTTCGACGATTTCCGGGCCGATGCCGTCACCCGGCAATACTGCAATACGAGAAGTCATGAAGGGTTCCAGGTCACAAGGACCCGGCCCAAGCTGGCGGAATGCATCCACCACCCTGGGCCGGGTCCGGGGGTTGATCAGACAGGGTCAAGAATGGCTGGGCGTCGGCTTGACCAGCCAGGGATGCTGCGCCAGGCGGCGGGACTCGAAATCGCGGATCTGTTCGGCGCGCAGCAGCGTCTGGCCGATCTCATCCAGGCCTTCGAGAAGCGATTGCTTGCGATAGGCATCCACATCAAAGGACCAATGGCTGCCATCAGGCGCCGTCACCTGCTGCTGCGCCAGATCGACCGTCAGCTGATAACCCGGCGTGGATTCCACCGCCTTGAACAGCTGATCGACGACGGCTTCGGGCAAGACGATGGGCAACAGACCGTTCTTGAAACTGTTATTGAAGAAGATGTCGGCGTAGGACGGCGCGATCAGCGCCCGGAAACCATATTGCTGCAGCGCCCAGGGGGCGTGCTCGCGACTGGAACCGCAGCCGAAGTTCTTGCGGCACAACAAGACCGACGCGCCCTGATAGCGGGGCCGATTCAACACGAAATCCGGATTCAGGGGCCGATTACTGTTGTCCATGCCCGGTTCGCCGTGATCCAGATAGCGCAACTCATCGAACAGATTGGGGCCGAAGCCGGTGCGCTTGATTGATTTCAAGAACTGCTTGGGAATGATCAGATCCGTATCGACGTTATCGCGATCCAGAGGGGCCACCAGGCCCTGATGGGTGGTAAAGGCTTGCATGATGAATCCTATTGGAAAGTGCGCACGTCGACGAAATGGCCGGCGACAGCCGCAGCCGCCGCCATGGCCGGACTGACCAGATGGGTACGCCCGCCCTGCCCCTGCCGCCCCTCGAAATTGCGGTTGGACGTAGAAGCGCAGCGCTCGCCCGGTTCCAGCCGGTCGGCGTTCATGGCCAGGCACATGGAACACCCCGGCTCGCGCCATTCAAAGCCGGCATCCAAAAAGATGCGGTCCAGGCCTTCTTGTTCGGCCTGCGCCTTGACCAGCCCCGAGCCTGGCACCACCATCGCCAGGCTCACGTTGGACGCCACGCGCCGGCCCTTGGCCACGGCGGCGGCGGCCCGCAGGTCTTCGATGCGGGCATTGGTACAGGACCCGATGAAGACCTTGTCGATAGCGATATCGCTGATCGCCGTGCCGGGTTTCAAGTCCATGTACTGCAGCGCACGCTCCATGCCCTTGCGGCGCACGGCATCGGCTTGCGCGGCAGGATCGGGCACCTGGCCGCCGACCGCTGTCACCATTTCGGGCGACGTCCCCCAACTGACCTGCGGCTGGATGGCCGATGCATCAATATCCACCACTCGATCAAACGCCGCATCGGCGTCAGAGTGCAGTGTTTTCCAATACGTGACGGCCTGCTCCCACAGAGCCCCTTCGGGGGCGTAGGGACGGCCCTGGAAATAATCGATGGTCGTCTGATCCACCGCCACCATGCCGGAACGCGCACCGGCCTCGATGGCCATATTGCACATCGTCATGCGGCCTTCCATGGACAGGGCCTGGACAGCATCGCCGCCGAATTCGATGGCATAGCCGGTGCCGCCCGCCGTGCCGATCTGTCCGATGATGTACAGGATCAGGTCTTTGGCCGTACAGCCGAAAGGCAGCATGCCATTGACCCGCACCAGCATGCTGCGGCTCTTTTTCATCAGCAGCGTCTGCGTGGCCAGCACATGCTCGACTTCGGACGTGCCGATGCCAAAGGCCAGCGCCCCCATGGCGCCATGAGTGCTGGTGTGCGAGTCGCCACAGACCACGGTCATGCCCGGCAACGTGGCGCCCTGTTCAGGGCCGATGATGTGCACAATGCCCTGGCGCCGGTCATTCATGCGAAATTGTGTAATGCCCCAGGCGTCGCAATTCTTGTCCAGGGTATCGACTTGCAGGCGCGAAATCGGGTCCTGAATCCCCTGAGAACGGTCGGTCGTGGGGACGTTGTGATCGGCCACCGCCAGATTGGCGGCGATGCGCCAGGGCTTGCGGCCCGCCAGTTCCAGACCTTCGAAAGCCTGCGGGCTGGTGACTTCGTGCACCAGATGGCGGTCGATGTACAGCAGACAGGTGCCGTCGGGACCTTGATGCACCACATGGGCATCCCAGAGCTTGTCATACAGGGTTTGGGGCATGGTCATGATCTCTAAAATCAGGAAGGACGCGCCGGACGTCGCCGGCCACTGAAAACCATTATGCCAGTGTGATTTCTGATCGCAAGACCAGTCGTTATCCTAGTATTCGAGGTAACTGGTACCCGTTTAAGCCTAGCGCGGCTGATACAGGGGCAGCACTCGGGCCGAGGCCTGCTCAAGATCCTGGATACGGCTTTGCGACGAGGGATGGGTGGACAGGATTTCAGGAGGGGCGCCACCGCCCGCCTGCTCCATTTTCTGCCACAAGGTGATGGCGGCGCGCGGGTCATAGCCGGCCCGGGCAGCCAGTTCGACCCCCATGCGGTCGGCCTCGGTCTCGTTGGCCCGGCTATTGGGCAGTGTGAACATGACCTGGCTGAGATTCGATCCCAGATCGGCCACGGCCTGGCTGCCGGTCACGGCGGCCAGGATCGAAATGCCGATACTGGTTCCCATCTGGCGTGATACCTGTTCGCGGGCGTGCTCGCGCAAGGCGTGGGAAATTTCGTGCCCCATGACGGCTGCCAACTCGGCATCCGTGGGTTTGATCTTGTCCAACAAGCCGGTATAGACGGCGATCTTGCCGCCAGGCATGCACCAGGCGTTGACCTCGCCGGACTTCAGGACATGGACTTCCCAGTCCCAGTGCTTGGCATCCGGGCGAAACGCGCCGACCTGCGCGATCAGCCGCCGGGCAATGCTCTGCACCCGCTGCGTCTGCGCGGCGGACGGATCCAGCGCCTGTTTGGCCCGCGCCTGGGCCAGTATCTGCTGATACTGGCTGGCGGCTTCCTGGTCCAGTTCAGCCTCGGACACCAGGCTGGACATGTACTGCGTCCGATTGATGCCCACCTGGCCGGACTGAGTGGTCTGCACAGGAGCGCAGGCGGCCAGAGCGACCGTCAGCCCGGCGCTGACGATCCAGCGCAAGATCCGGCGGGGTCGCTTATCCACACTGCCCCCGATGCCTCAGGGCGTGATCCATCAGCACAATGGCCAGCAGCGCCTCGGCAATCGGAGTGGCCCGAATCGCCACGCAGGGGTCGTGCCGCCCCAGGGTCTGCACCATGACGGGTTCGTTGGCCCGGTTCACTGAGCGACGTTCAACCCGGATACTGGAGGTCGGCTTGATCGCCAGGGACACCAGCAACGGCTGTCCGGAGGAAATCCCCCCCAGCACGCCGCCGGCATGATTGGCGAGAAAGCCATCGGGGCTGAGCTCATCGCCGTGCTCGGAACCGCGCATGGCGACGCAATCGAAACCCGAACCGACCGACACGCCCTTGACCGCATTGAGGCCCATCATGGCGTGGGCGATGTCCGCATCCAGACGGTCGTACAAGGGTTCACCCCAGCCGGCGGGCAGGCCTTCGGCCTGGACTTCGATGCGCGCGCCGATGGAGTCCCCATCGTGGCGCAACTGGTCCATGAAGGCTTCCAACTGCGGCACGATGTCGGCATTGGGGGCGTAAAAGGGGTTTTCAGGCACGGCATCCCAGGATTCAAAGGGAATCGGGATCGGCCCCAGCTGGCTCATGTAGCCGCGAATGCGCACGCCGTATTCCTGCATCAGCCATTTGCGGGCGACCGCACCCGCCGCCACGGTAGGCGCCGTCAGGCGGGCTGATGAACGCCCCCCTCCGCGCGGGTCGCGAACACCGTATTTTTTCCAATAGCTGTAATCAGCATGACCGGGACGGAACGTGTCCGCAATATTGGCGTAATCCCGGCTGCGAGCGTCGGTATTGCGGATCAGCAGGCCGATGGGCGCGCCGGTGGTCTGGCCCTCGAACACGCCGGACAGGATTTCCACCGTATCCGGTTCGCGGCGTTGCGTCACGTGACGCGACGTACCCGGCCGGCGACGATCCAGTTCGGCCTGGATATCGGCCTCGGACAGCGGCATGCCGGGAGGGCAGCCATCGATCACGGCGCCGATGGCCGGCCCATGAGATTCACCGAAATTGGTGACACAAAACAAGGTACCCAGGGTATTGCCAGACATGGTCGGTATGCAGTGGGGAAATTGATCAAATAGCGAAATTCATTATGGCATGTCCGGGGTTTCGACGTCTCGAGAGCCTTTCGCTCCAGGCGCACGACCGCTGCAGCGAACCACGCGACTCACGGCCAGATCAGGACGAGCAGCTGACCGCCACGGTTGGCACATCGGCTGCCGGCGGCTGCGCATAGGACTCATGGCCAGTCTGCTGGGTATAGGGGTCCTGCAGCAGCGCCATCAGGCGACCGATTTCCGACGCATCACCCTGCTGAGCCGCCTGAATAGCATGCTGCGCCAGATGGTTGCGCAGCACGTACAAGGGATTGACGCGGTCCATGGCTGCCTTGCGCTCAGCTTGCGGGCGCGGGTCATCCGCCAAGCGCAGCCGATAGCGATCCAACCATTGTCGGGCCGCCCCGCCATCGGCAAACAGGCTCAACCAGGCTGGTTCGTCCGTGCCGACGTCGGCCAGGTAACGGAAAGCCAGCGTGAAGTCCGCTTGCTGCGCATGCAGCAACGCCCACCAGGCGTCTCCCAGTTCGGCGTCTTCCGGGCGCCATGCCGCAAGACCGAATTTCTGTGCCAGGCCCGCATGGTAGGCCTGCAAAAAGACAGACTCAAAAGGGGCCAGCGCGGCTTCCAGATCCGGCACGGTGCAGCCCAGCACCTGCAGGCTTTCCGCCAGGCGGGTCAGATTCCATTGCGCCACGGCAGGCTGCGCATTCCAGGCGTAGCGCCCCAAGGAATCGCTATGGTTGCAGACATGATTGGCCTGGAAGGCATCCATGAAACCATAAGGGCCGTAATCCAGCGTCAAGCCCAGGATCGACATATTGTCGGTGTTCATGACGCCGTGGCAGAACCCGACCAGTTGCCATTGCGCCATCAAACGCGCGGTGCGGCGAGTGACTTCCGCCAGCAGCAGACAGGCGGCGACCGCCCGATCAGGATGATCAGCCTGGCCCGCCAGACAGTCCGGAAACCAGTGCGTCACGACATAGTCCAGCAAGGCTGCCTGGTCCAGCGCTGAATGCGCCCAGTGCTCAAAGTGTCCAAAACGCACGAAAGACGGTGCGATCCTCGTCACGACCGCTGCGGTTTCTGGCGTTTCGCGGATCACGGTGTCGTCGGCAGCCACCAGCGCCAGCGCCTGCGTGGTGGGAATACCCAGGCCTTCCATGGCCTGGCTGGCGAGATATTCACGCACGCTGGATCTCAGCACCGCCCAGCCATCCCCCATCCGGGAATACGGGGTGCGCCCCGAGCCCTTCAGCTGAATTTCCCAAGCACCCTGCGGTCCGCTGACATCGCCCAGCAAATGCGCCCGGCCATCTCCCAACTGCCCCGCCCAGACGCCGAACTGGTGACCGCTGTAGACGGTCGCCATGGGCTCCACGCCCGGCAAGCGGCCGCTGCCGGCGCATAGCGCCAGAAAGGCGGGCGAATGCAGCGCCGCATCATTCAAACCCAAGCGCGCGGCCACCGCCGGATTGACATGCAGCAAACGAGGCCTGGACAAAGAGCGCGGCGCCACGCGGGTATAAAAGGAGGATGGCAGATCCGCAAAGGAACAGCCTGTCGCCTGGCCCGAAAACAGCGCGTCAACCGCCTGCCCGCCAAGCTTGGCCACCGCTGAAGAATCGCTCTGACGCACGATGACTGCTCCTTACGACGCCTTGCTGCGGGCGGCCCGCTTGGCAGGCCGGACATACAGGATGGCGCCGAAATACAGCCCCAGGGACAAGACGATTTCCACCCCGGCCAGCGCGACCGATGCGGTCGAGATATCCGACCAGGCCCGCACCGCGCCTTCCATCAGATACAGCAAGCTGAGCATCGCCACCCACTGCAGGGTATAGAGCTTGGCCTTCAGCACCCCGCGCACGGCAAACAGCAGGGGCACGGCCTTCAATGCCATCAGAGTGCCTCCCGGACGCAGCGGCGCCCACCACAGTTCCCAACCCACGCACAGGACAATCAGCGCAATCAGACAGAAGCAGGCCAGGCGGTGCAGGCCTGAATTGAGTTTCGTTTCCATGCTGCTATTATGGCTCGAAACCCGCCTTCCGCCGCTTGAAGATGACGCAGCCACCTGTTGTTTCCACCGCCGAACGTCGCGCCCGCGCACGAGACATCCTGCGATTCGCGCTGGACTTTGCCGGCCATCGCAAACTAACCCGCGTCGCCTCCAGCCTGACGTTTACGACCGTGTTGGCCATCGTGCCGCTGCTGGCGGTGGTGCTGGCGCTGTTCACCGCCTTCCCCTTGTTTGCTCAATTTCATCAGGCGCTGGAAACATTTTTAAGCGAAAGTCTGCTGCCGCCTTCGGTTTCGGACACCATCATGCGCTACCTGAACCAGTTCGCCGCACAGGCTTCCGGTCTGACGGCAGTGGGCGGCGGCTTTCTGGTGGTGACGTCGATCCTGCTGATCATGACCATCGACGAGGCCTTCAACGAAATCTGGAATGTCGCCCGCCAGCGCCCTCTGCGCCAGCGTCTGCTGGTCTACTGGGCCATCATTTCCCTAGGCCCCATTTTCACGGGCGCCAGTCTGTGGGCGACAACTGTGCTGGCACGCGAATCCCTGGGCTACATCGGCAGCCTGCCCGAAGGGCTGGGCCTGCTGCTGGGGCTGCTGCCTTTTCTGTTGTCAGTGCTGGGATTTACGGCGCTGTTCATGTTCGTGCCCAACTGCCGCGTGCTGTGGCGCGACGCCCTGGCGGGCGGTCTGGGCACCGCCATCATCCTGGCCATCATGAAGGCGGCCTTTACCTGGTATCTGACGCAATTTCCATCCTATACCGTCATCTACGGGGCATTCGCTACTCTGCCTATCTTTCTGCTCTGGATCTATCTGTCCTGGCTGGTGATCTTGCTGGGGGCCACGGTGGCATCCCTGCTGCCCGCCCTGCGCCTGCACCGCTGGGCGTTGCGCCGGCATCCGGGCGCCCAGATCGTGGATGCCCTGGGCATTTTGCACCTGCTGTGGCGGGCTCGCGACACCCTGCCCCCCGGTCGCAGCCTGGGTTTCCTGGAAAAGCACCTGCGCGTCCACCCCGACGCCTTGCACGACATTCTGGCGATCCTGCGCGAACTGGGCTATGCCGTGCCGACCTCGGACAGCGACCACTGGGTGCTGGCCTGCGATCCACGACAAGCGACGCTGGGACCGCTGACGGATCGCCTGCTGCTGGATCGCGATCAGCCCGGACTGGACGCGCCCACGACCGAGGCGCTGGCCGCGACCTTGCATCGCCAGCCTCCGACGCTGGATACGCTGTTCCAGCAGGCGGCTACCGCAAATCCGGACGATGATGCACAATAAGCATACGGGGGGCTTTTCCGCAGATTCCCCAGTGAACCACGACAAAAAAACAGCCCATAGGAAGCCATCATGCTGAAAGTCACTGAAATCCTGCGTGTGAAGGGGCACACGCTGTACACCGGCAGCCCTGACATGCTCGTACACGAGGCCATCACCTCCATGAGCCAGCTGGACATCGGGTCCCTGGTCATCATGGAACACGGCCAGCTGGTGGGCATGCTCACCTTCCGCGAAATCATCAACCACCTGAACCAGCACGACGGCCAGGCGGGGGATTTCACCGTGCGCAGCATCATGGACGACGCGCCGGTCAGCGTAACCCCCAATACCGACGCCGACGAGGTCCAACGCCTGATGCTGGACAAGCACGCCCGCTACATCCCCGTCATGGACGGCCCTACGCTGATGGGGGTGATCTCTTTCTACGACATGGCGCGCGCCATCGTCGAGGCGCAGCAATTCGAAAACGACATGCTCAAGGCCTATATCCGCGACTGGCCTTCCGAAGACGCCGGATCGTCCGCCCGCAAATCCTGATCCCTGCTGCTGGCCAGGGCATCCCAGGCGCGACGCAGCGCCTGGGGACCGCCGGCGCGCAGCGCCTTCGGGTCGGACAGCAGACGACGCCACTGGCGCGCGCCTGGCCGCCCGGAACGCCACCCCAGCAGACCGCGCACCAGCACATGCAAAGGCTCGCCCTGCTCGTGCCGCCACGTGACGTAATCCAAGAACTGCTGCAACACGCCGTCTGCCCAGGCCGCCTCGTCAGGATGTTCTGGCACGGCAGGCATCACTTCGCCCTGCGGCCCCAGGTGACGATCCAGCACGGCCAGAATGTCGGGATGGTGCCAGGCGGCGCGACCCAGCATCACGCCATCGACGCGCTGCATCCAGTCCAGGCAATCCGGCACATCGGCCAAACCGCCGTTCAGCACGATGCGTGCATCCGGAAAATCCTGCTTCAAACGCAAGACTTCGGCGTAGCGCAAAGGCGGCTTTTCCCGGTTGTCCCGAGGCGACAGCCCTTTCAGAACGGCATTGCGCGCATGCGCGATGAACACCCGACAGCCTGCGTCATATAAAGTGCCGACGAAATCCCGCACGAAACCATAGGATTCATCGTAATCCAGCCCCAGACGATGCTTGACCGTCACAGGCACCGACACCGCATCCTGCATGGCCCGCACGCAATCAGCGACCAGCTGCGGCTCGGCCATCAGGCAGGCGCCAAACGCGCCGTGCTGCACCCGTTCGGACGGACAGCCGCAATTCAGATTGATCTCGTCGTAACCCCAATCGGCCCCCAGTCTGGCGCTGCGCGCCAACGCATCGGGTTCGCTGCCCCCCAGCTGCAGGGCCACGGGATGCTCGGCAGCGTCAAAATCCAGGTGGCGGGCGGCCTCGCCGTGCAGCAAGGCCCCCGTCGTGATCATTTCGGTATACACGCGGGCTCGCGGAGCCAGCAACCGGTGGAAATACCGGCAGTGGCGATCGGTCACATCGATCATCGGAGCCACGCACAAACGCCAATCAGCCATCATCACAATTCAGTCGGAAAGAACCGCTAGTTTACTTTCGACTAAAATGCCGCGTTGAATCCATCCCCTTGCGGCCCTCCCGCCGCCTGCTCCATCCATGGCCGTATTCACCTCAGTCTCCGAAGACGACGCCCGCGCGCTGCTGCACCGCTACGACCTGGGTGAGCTGATCACGCTGCGCGGCATTACCGCCGGCATCGAAAACACCAACTACTTTCTGGATACGACGCGAGGGTCCTACGTCCTGACCCTGTTCGAAGTCCTGACGGCCGAACAGCTGCCCTTCTACATCGAGCTGATGCACCATCTGGCCACCCGCGGCGTGCCGGTGCCTCAGCCGCAGACATTGCGCGACGGCACCCGCCTGACTGCCCTGAACGGCAAACCAGCCGCCATCGTCACGCGCCTGAACGGCGGCTACGAACCGGAACCCGGCCCGGCCCACTGCGCGCTGGCGGGCGAAACCCTGGCCCGCGCCCATCTGGCGGCCCAGGATTTCGCCCTGCATCAGCCCAATCTGCGCGGCTTGCCCTGGTGGCAGGCCACCGCCCCTAAAGTGCTGCCGTTCCTGGATGCCGGCCAGGCGGCTCTATTAAGCCAGAGCGTGCAGGAACAAAGCGATTTTGCCGCCACTCCGGCGCTGGCCACGCTGCCGTCGGGGCCAGCGCACTGCGATCTGTTTCGCGATAATGTGCTGTTTGACGGCACTTTTGAATCGCCGCACATGGGTGGCTTCATCGACTTCTATTTCGCCGGTTGCGACGCCTGGCTGTTCGACGTCGCCGTCAGCGTCAACGACTGGTGCATCCAGCGATCTACCGGCGCCTTCGTGCGGCGGCGCCTGCAGGCCTGGCTGCAGGCCTACCATGCCGTGCGCCCCTTTACCGCCGCCGAGCAGGCCGCCTGGCCGGCCATGCTGCGCGCCGCCGCCCTGCGCTTCTGGATTTCCAGGCTCTATGATTTTTATCTGCCGCGCCCGGCGCAGACCTTGAAACCTCACGATCCACGCCATTTCGAACGCATTTTGCGGCTGCGCAGCACACAGGCTGCCCCCGCACTGCCCCAGGTCAGCGCATGAACCCTCTTTCCCTGCAAGCCGCCATTCTGCCGCCCAGCGCCGGTTGGGGCTGGATCGTCCAGGGCTATGCTCTGTTCCGGCGCCAGCCGCTGGCGATGATTTTCTGGAGCACCGCGACCAGTTTTCTGATCAACCTGGGGGCTGCCATCCCCATTCTGGGCCAGATCCTGCTGGTCAGTCTGACCCCCCTGCTGACCTTTCTGACCCTGTGCGCCTGCCGCCACCTGAGCCAAGGCCAGCGCATGCTGCCCGGCATGTGGCTGCGCCCCTTGCAGGCGACCGGCACCACCGGCACCCTGCTGCGTCTGGGATTTGCCTACCTGGGCTGCACTTTCCTGGCCGCCCTGGCGGCAGTCATTCCTTTTCTGCCGCAGCTGCTGGACGCCATGGGCAACCAGGCGCAGCCGGACTATGAGGCGCTGGCCGCCGTCATGACCCGCCCGATGATCGTCTTTGGCGGCTTCTATGTACTGCTGTCGGCTCTGTTCTGGCACGCGCCGGCCCTGATGGGCTGGCATCAGCTGCCCTTGCGCCGGGCCTTGTTTTATTCCATGGTGGCCTGCTGGCGCAACAAATGGGCCATCGTGCTGTATGTCGCCAGTTGGGCTGCCGTGTTCTTCGGCCTGCATCAGGTACTGGACGCTCTGGTGGCGACCGGCCTGTCGACCACGGTAGTGATCTGGCTATCCCTGGTCACGGACATCCTGATCACTGCGTTGCTGTATTGCAGCTTTTACCCGATCTACGCAACCATCTTCCGGGTCAACGCTACATAGATTCCTGCCCGGCCCTGTGCCGCCAGGCGTGTTCAATACGGCGCTGCCAGCCGGCATACCGGCAATACGCTGGCGGCAATTCCAGCGCCGCCCAGGCGCCCGGACATGCCGCGAAACGCCCAGGCGGCCACTGCGGCAACACGCGCAGGACCAGCCCCGTCTTCCCCAGAAACAGCAGATCGATGGGCTGCGCCAGCCCCCATCCCTGCACCGCGCGGCAACGCGGCAACACCAGCCCCCAAGGCGTCTCGCCCCAGGCTTCCCAGGCATGCAGACCCAGCAGGCGCTGTCGGAATGTGTCGGCCTCACGCAGGCTCAGAATATGTGCAGACTGCACCCAGTCCGGTTGATCGCGCGGCCCGCCCAGCAGCCTCATAGCCCGGCATCCAGCAATTTGACCGCGACGGGAAAGCCGATCACCAGAAAGGTGCAGGGAAAAATGCACAGCACCATGGGAAACAACATCTTGACCGGCGCCTGCAGGGCCAGGGTTTCGGCACGGACAAAGCGTTCGCTACGCTGGCGTTCCGCCTGGGTTCGCAACAAAGGTCCCAAGCTCATGCCCAGGCGGTCCGCCTGCGCCAGCGTCAGCACCAGACTGTGGACGCCGGCAAGATCCGAGCCCTCGGCCCATTGCGCCAGCCAGCGGGCGCGTTCGACCCCGGTGCGTTCCAGCGCACAGGCATCACGCAGGCTTTGACGCAACGGCCCCGCCGGCGCGTGATCGGCGACCTGGCGCAAGGCGGCCGGCAGGCTGAGGCCGGCTTCCACACACAAGGTCATGAGATCCAGCATGAACGGCAGTTCTTTCAGCATGGCCTGGCGACGCACCGCCGCCCGCTGGCGCAGGCGCTGATCCGGCCATAGATACGCCACCCCTGCGCCTGCCGCCGCCAAAACGGTCACCACGCGCCAGGACTGTTCGGCCAACAGGGCGCCGCCGCCCGTCAACACCAGCCCCGTCCCTGCCAGCAACAGGCGAGCCGCCAGCCAATGCTCGGCATGCCACGTGTCCGACAGCCCGGCCCGAGGCCCCCAGCGCTGCAAGCGGCGGCGCATGGGCCACGTCACCCAGGCGGCGCAGCTGGGCGCCAGGGCCTGCACCCAAGGCCACCAGAACGGCGCCGGCGGCGCATGCGCCCCCCGGGCGGTGTGCGCAACCCAAGGCCAGCCTGCCACCCAGCACCCCAGGCAGACCGCCAGCGTCGCCAGCATCAGACCCAGCCAGAACCACGTCATGCCTTATTCTCCTTGAACAATCATGCAACCTGGCAGAGTCAGACATCGATATCGACAACGCGCCGAATCCAGACAATACCCAGCCCTTCGAGCGCCGCAATGGCCAGCAGCACCAAGCAGCCGTACCAGGTTCGATACAGCAAGGCCATGGCCTCTGGTTCCAAGCGGCTGAGCACGAGCAGCAGGCACACGGGCAGACCCGCCATGATGTGGCTTTGCATGCGCCCCTGAGCGGTCAAGGCTCGCACTCTCCCCAACCAATGCTGACGCGCCCTGAGCGTCTGGGCAATGCGTTCCAATGTGTCGGCCAGACTGCCGCCGGTCTGGGCGGCGATCCCCAGCGCCGAAACCACCAGGCTGCAGGACTCGGTCGGCATGCGGCGATGCAGCTGCCGCAAGGCATCCTGAAACCCCAGGCCCAGGCGCTGCTCCCGCAGCATCAAGGAAAACTCCTGGGACAAGGGCGGCAGCGACTGCGTCACAATGTGCTGCAGCGCCGGCTGCAGGCCGGCGCCGGCCCGCAGGGCGCCGGCCAGCGCCTGCATCAGCTCGGGCAATTGCGCATCGAACAGGCGGGCGCGCTGCCGCCGCATCCGCTGCAGCACCAGGGAAGGCGCCATCAGCAGCCCCGCCAGCACGGGCAGCACCCCCCACCACTGTCCGACCAGCCAGCCTGCCGACAGCAGGGCCACGGCCCCGACCGCCCACCACAGCGGGCGCAGCTGCGCTGCATCGACAAACAGAAAAGAGTCATCCAGGGTGCGCCGCGTCTCGTCCTGCAGGCGTGAGTCATAATCCCGCCAGTACCGCAGCAGTCGCCCCAACAACAGCCAGGCGCCCAGCGCCACACTGAATCCGACCGACAGAATCAACAGGGTGTCTAGCATGACGCCGCCTGCGCACTATCGCCCAGCACCGCCTGCCCCTGGCGCACCGAGCGTTGCGAAAAAAGCTGGGTATCCAGGGCAGCGACCCCATTGAAGCCTTCCGGCATCAGACCGCAGCCGGCAAAGATGGCCGGCGGGCCTGCTTGGGCGACGAATAGCTCCTGTAATTGAATGCGGCCGCTTTCAATGCCCGTCACCTGCACGATGGCGCTGATCAGCCGCCGCCCGTCGGCAGTCCGCACCAGCTGCACAATTAGATCGATGCTGGCAGCGATATGTTCGCGCACCGCCGCCAGGGGCAGATCCATGCCGGCCATCAGAATCATGGTCTCCAGGCGTCCCAGAGCATCCCGGGGACTGTTGGCATGCAAGGTGGTCAGCGATCCCTCGTGTCCCGTATTCATGGCGGCCAGCATGTCAAAGGCCTCGGCGCCCCGGCATTCCCCCACGACGATACGGTCAGGCCGCATGCGCAGCGCATTGCGCACCAGATCCCGGATTTCTACGCGCCCGCGCCCCTCCAGATTGGGAGGCCGGGCCTCCAGGCTGACAAGATGACGGTGATTGAGCCGCAGCTCGGCGGCATCTTCGATGGTGATGATGCGCTCGCCCGCCGGAATGGCGTTGGACAGGATGTTCAGCAGGCTGGTCTTGCCCGATCCGGTACCGCCGGAGACCAGCAGGCTCTTCCGGTGCCGGACGCAATGTGTCAGAAACGTCGCCATCGCTTCATCCAGCGCACCGACCGTCAGCAGATCCCGCATATCCAAGCGCCGTTTCGGGAACTTGCGAATCGTCAGACTGGCGCCGCGCAAGGCCACCGGCGCAATCACCGCGTTGACGCGCGAGCCGTCGCGCAAACGCGCATCCACCATGGGAGCGCTGTCGTCGATCCGGCGCCCCAGCGGCGCCACGATACGATCGATGATGCCCAGCACGGCCTGCTCGCTGCTGAAACTGGCTGGATCACGCACCAGGCAGCCAGCCCGCTCGACAAAGATTTCATCATGGCGGTTGACCATGATTTCCGTCACGCCAGGATCCGCCAGCAAAGGTTCCAGCGGCCCCAGGCCGACAGCCTCGTCGACCAGCCCCTGCAGCAGAACGCCGCGATCCAGGTGTGCGGGCAGGCCTTCATCTGCCTCGATCAGCTCGGTCAGCACCCGTGTCGCCTCGGATCGCAAAGCAGCATCGCTCATGCCGCCGATATCTCTGCGGCGCAGCTGCAAGGCCCTGATCAGCCCCTCGTGCAGACGCCGCCGATGCGCGTGCCAATCCGGTGAAACAGGGTCTGGCGCGAGTGCGGCCTCTTCCTCGGCAAAAGACGCACCATCAGGCACCGCCCTGGAATCGACCGTCTGCGCCCCCACGCTGTCTGCCATTGCCAGCAGCGTCTTATCACCCCCAGACGACACAGCGGGCTCAGGCAGACGGACGGCTCGATCCGCCGATTCAAGACCAGGAAGGCCTGCCGGTCCCGAAGGATCATGTCCCAAAGGCGGCGGCCCCCCATCAAGCGCGCCGCCCAGCAAATGCATGCGGATCAGACAAGGGCCGATCAGCAATTCGTCTTCCGGCTGCAATGGTCCATAAGACGCGACCCGGCGGCCATTGACGGTGGAACCGAAAATCGAACCCAGGTCCTCCACCCATACCTCGTTGTCACGACACAGCACCCGTGCATGGCGACGGGCCACCCGCCAGCCTTTCAACACCAGCCCGCACTCCGGTTCGCGGCCGATCAGCAGGGGCACGGCATGCACCTCGTGCAGACGGCGGCCATCTTCGAAATGCAGATCCAGGGCGATATCATTCATGGCTGCACCCCCGGCGCCGCCTGCCATTGGGACCTCGGCCCGACAGCGCGCGGATCCCAGCCCTCCCGAGTGGCCGGAGGGCGGACAGATTCAGGCGCCCGGATGGGATTCATCAGACTGGGCGCTTGGGGGAAAGCCTGCTGCAGCATGGCAGCCGTGCGCCCGATACGGGTCCGCACATCGGGATGGTCTGCCGTCACCAGCTGAGGCGTCACCAGAATGGCAAGCTCGGTCTCGTTGCGCTGAAAGCGGGTAGAACGGAACAGCGCGCCCAGCACCGGCAGGTTCCCCAGTCCAGGGACGCGGTCCACATTATCTGCCGTATCACGGGATAGAAAACCGGCCAGCACCAGCGTCTGCCCCGAACGGACGTTGAACTCCGTCGCCGTGCGCCGCGTCTTCAGCGAAGGGCCGCCGGGTACGGACAAGGCGGTATCCACGGAACTGACCTCGACCTCGATGCGCGAACGCACGGCGCCGCTGCGCTCTACCGAGGGTGTGATACGCAAGGACACCCCATATGGTTTGAACGCCGTCTGCGTATTTCCATTGCGATCCACCGTGCTGTAGGGGACCTCACCACCAGCCAGGAACTCAGCGGTCGCACCGCTGCGGGCCAGCAGCTGCGGCTGCGCCAGCACCACGGCCCGCCCTTCCTGGGCCAGCAAATTGAGCTTGGCCGACAGCAGCGCATTGAGCCCGAAATATCCCGCCCCCTGCGCCGCCGGGAACATCAACGGCAGCACAGTTTCACCAGGCCGCTCGGCAAAACGCCGCGACCCGCCGTCCCAACCCAGGCCCGTATTGACGCCGCCCGCGCTCTGGGGATCCCATCGCAGGCCCAATTCCCGCAACAGTGTTTTGGGCGCCTCGACCACCTGGACGTCGAGCAGCACCATCTGGTCCCACCCCACCGCACCCGTGAAGTCCAGCAGCTGCGGATAACGGCGGCCCAGTTCCGCCAGGCGCTGGCGATCCGCATCGGACAGATCATCGCCTTCGATCAGGAGCTTGTCTCCCAGTGAAGTGACTCGGGCGCCGGGAATACGCTGCAGCACCGTGCGCAGTTCATCCTGCAACTGGCGGGCGCCTTCTGGGGAAACCTCGACGGCATAGCGGGACACCTGACCATCGGCCGTCCAGGCGTGCAAGGTGCTAAAGCCAGGTTTGCGGGCGAACAGAATGACCTCGCGGTCGTCTGTGCTGACGGCGTTGATGATCTGACCATCGCCCACCGCCACTCGCGCCACACCGGGAATCCCCAGCACTCGCACCTCGCCCGCCTGCAAAGAGACCAGGGTTTCCGGCGCTGCGGCTTGGATGCGGGCATGCCAAGCCACCGCCAACAGCACGCTGAGCCACGCGCAAATCCATCGCCGCCCCGCCAGCCAGCGGCCAGTCTGGCCTCCCAGCCTCTTATCGACCGCCGATAGGCGACGGCATCGCTGTGCGCGGTTCATGGTTGAGCCTCCGGGTCGCGCACTATCTGGAGATCTCCCTGCCAGGGCGCCGTATGAACGGAGTCATCCCTATCCATCCCGGAGAAATCCGGTATCAGGCCTGATCTGCTCGGCTCAGTCAGCGGACCGCCCGATCCATCACGCCGCCAGGCGCTGCTCAGGGACTGCCGGGACGGCAGATCGAACAGGCCGCTGCCGTCGCCCGGCACGCCACGCCCAGGGACGGCCCAGGACGGCATGCCCTGGGCTTTGGAGCCGCCATACAAAATCACGGCCTTGCGCACAGCGGGCGTGGGCGGCGGATTGACGCCCAACAACGCGGCCAGATCGCCTCTGGCCGCCCGCCGGTCGGCTTGATCGTCCTCTGGATGGCGCAAAATCGCGGTCAGCGTACCTGCCTGTCGCGCGGCCACCAGTTTCACCACATCGTCGGGCGCGGCATCCAGCGTTACGGTTGAATACGACATCTCGTCGGCGCTGCCCCCCGTCGTGCGCGTTTCCCGACCGGTCGCCAACACCAGCACCCCTTGCAGCAAGGGGGCCGTCAGGCGCTTGCGCCGATGGTCGAAAGAGACATACAGATCGATCAAGTCCCCCGGCTGCAGCAGGCCGGACAGCGAATTGACCTGATCAACCGGCAGCGTGATCGCCCGTCGGCCTGGAACCAGATGCGCGGAAAAAGCCGTTTGCGGCTGCAGGGTATGCACCGCCAGGATGGCATCGCCTGCTTTCAGCGCCGCCGTCAGCACCCGGCCCTCCAGATCCGCATAGCGAGCGGCGGGCAAGCTGTCATGCCCCACCCACTGGGCCGGAAAGCTGCGCAGAGCCAGATGATCGGACAGCAGGCGCGTGCCAGCCGGCAGATCCTGCGCCGCCACAATGCGTTCCACCATCGGCAGGCGGGCCTGATCTTCGGCCTGCTGGATCCGTTCGCGCACATGCAGGGCCAGAAAGACGGCGGCCAAGGCCCCGACACCCAAGGCCAGCACCGCCAAGATGGCAGCCCGGGGAACCCGGATCAGAGACAGTGTCATGCAGGCTCCTTGGGGTGATGCCGAAACGTCAAGGCGACAGAACCTGGACGGGCATGCAGGTGAACGGACAGACGGCCGATGTCGGGATGCCGCCATTCAGCAGGCAGCAGCGAGGCATTCGCCGCCACTGCCCCCGAGGCAGGCTCGGCGGCAGACCAGCGGGCGGCGCGCAAGGCCCGCCCCACGGTCTGCGCCACCTGAGACAAGGTCCCCGGGCAATCAAAGCTGCTCAGCGACGCCGGGTCGCCCGGAGGGCGATCCGCTACCTGGAACACCCGACGGGCGTCTACCGGCGCCAGACCGGCGGGATCAAATCCGACGACAGGCGCTGAAGCGGGCATCAGCCGGGATACCAGGCCGATAGCGCCGCCCGCACCGGGCTGCAATTGCGCCAACCAATGCTCGGCCCCCTGCCCGCCCGATAGCCACAGCACGGTCCCGGCAAACTGCAGCCGTGTCAGCCGCATCCCGGACGCTGCCGCCAGTTGCCGGGCAGCCTGCACAGGGGCCACCGGCGCCTGAAAATACTGCAGGGACACGCGCGCCCCCGGCACATCGAACTGTTGCAGACGAGCCCAGACCCATCCTGCCTGCCGCCCCGTGTCAGCCGGATGCCAGGCTTGTGCAACCACTGTGCCTCCCGGCGCAACGGCCAAGCCCAGCCCCATCAAGCATCCCAAGATCCTTCGCAGCAGATTCATGGCGCCCCCCACTGCCTTATGTGACGCGCGGGTACGCTGGCGCTCCAGGCGCCCAGCCAATCCCATTGCGGACGGGTACGTCCCCAGGCCGCATCCACGCCCTGCAGACGCCGATCCACCGCCTGTCCCGCTGCCTGCGAGACGCTTACATAGCGCCCCCACAGCTGTCCGCTGCCACCCAACACAGTCTGGGCGGCAAGGTCCCCGGACGCGGCTCCTGCGCCGCGCAGAATGGCCGTATGGCGCTGTAGGGACACTGCCAGCCGATCAAAATCCCATAGACGCCCCGATGTCTGCCCCTGACCTGCCGTACGGGCGCTGGCCTGGATGCGCCAGAAAGTCTCGTCGCCCAGCTGCAGTTCCTGGCGCGCCAGCGCGGCCCCCGCCACAGGATCTCCCGGCCACCGGCCCGAGCGGACCCGCGAGGCGTCCAGGCGCAAGCCGACGCGATCGGGCAACAGAGCGCTGCCTTGCCGGGTCTGTCCATGCTGGCCAGAGGCCTGGCTGTCGTCCACTGCCTGCGCGGCCAGATCGGTATCGGTGATCCCTTGGTGCGCCCAGGCGAACGCAGCTTGGCGGCTGGCATGCGACAACTGCAGCGCAGCATCCTGCACACGCCCCAGCCACGCCACACCCAACCACAGGCTGGCCAATGCACCCAACACCACCAGGGATTCGGCCAGCGCCTGGCCGCGTTGAGCCTCCATGGATGTCATCTCAGTCCCCCGGCAATGTCAGCAGCGGCGCAGACAGCCGCGCCTGCCAATAGGGATGAAACAGATTGGCAGCCTCGTCCCGTCCATCCGCCCGCGGATCCGGGCGGGAAAACAGGGTTTCCGCCGCGCTGCGGGCGCGCATCGGCACACCCGCGGCGTCGTCCAGCGCTAACTGCACGACAAAGCCCGTCGCCGCCTGGCGATCCATTCCAGGCGCCACATCCAGGTAGCCCCCCAGCCCCCGCGAAGGCCACAGCCGCCGGTTTTGCATGGCGTAGGAATTCGCCAGAGGGTTGGCCTGGCCATCCAGCAGATCCCATTGCGTCGCTGCTTGCACCCAGCGCCAGAAATCCTGCTCAGAGAAATCCTGAGGCGCATCGTCCGCATGGTCTGCTTCGATGGCCTGGCCCGGCTGCGCGGGCATCCAGGCCCAGCCCATGGCATATTCGCGGTAGTAACAGCCGATCCATCGATTGGAGCGCACCGCATGATAAGACTGCGTATCCCCCGACTGCCAGCGCCCGGACGCATCCAGAGCGGTTTCACCCCGACGGCGCAATTCATGCCGCAGCTGCGGACAGCGGGGATCGACTGACCAGGCGTTCTGCGCCGTGGCGTGACGCGGCCCCAGAAAGGCGTACAAACCCGCCATATCCCGCACCAGCTGGAACAAGGCGGCATCCGCCGGACGCGCACGCAATAGGCGCGGCCAGGCATCATCGGACACCACCGGTTGCAGCGTCTGTGCAGGCCGATCCGGATAATGCGCCGCCAAGGCGCCACGGATGGCATCCAGGCGCGCTTGCGGCAAGCCCTGCACCAAGGCGCGGGACAGATCCTGCGCATAGTCATGGACAAAGGACTCGTGCGCCGCAAAGGCCTGCCCCAGCGGACCGTCGGGCTGCGCCTGGACGTCCAATCCCGTCGCAGCGGCAGCCGCCAGATAGGCCCGCCCCTGATCTGCTCCGAACAACATGCCGATCAGGTAGGCGGGAGGATTGCCCTGCGCCAGCCGCTGCGCCTGCGTGCCGCCATAATGCGCCCAGCTGCCCAGCGTCAGCAGATGCGCCATCGCCAGTTGATGGGCCAGTCGGGCGCGATTCAGGTAGGACAGAAAATTCAGCGTGCGGGCCTGAACCAGCGCCCCGCTATAAGCGGCGGCATCCAGGCCATGCACCATCCTGGCCTTGGTAGCGATGACCTGTCCGGCGCCGAAATACCGCAACCACGCCAGGCTCAGCACCGCCGCCAGCAGCATGCCCAGCACCAGCACCTGCCCTTTCTGAGAGTGATGGTTCATCATGCTACTGACCCGCCGCTGCGTTGCCAGTAAAGGATTTCAGGCTTTTGGCAGCCGCCTGGGATGCCGCTGATTCCGCCGCCGACTGGGCCATGCGGGACTGTTCGCTGCCGTCTTCCCCGGCGATTTCCCGCGCCATGGCCGCTGTCTGGGCGCGAATGACCTGACCGAACAGTTGGTAGACGGCGATTGCCGCCACGGCGACCAGCGCCACCACGATGACGTATTCCACCATGGCCTGCCCCTGCTGACGAATATGGGCGGCCAAGCGAGCACGCGGCCTGACAAAAGGCCGGCGACGGGCAAAGAATCCGGAAGAAAACAGTTCAGACGCGCTGAAACGCCTGGACAGACACGGGAAGCGATGGCGGCAGACAGACATGGCGGGCTCCGGCAACACAAGACAGGCGTCCAGTGTGCCCTGCCCCCGCCAGCCCGCCTATTCGCACTTCCCGACTAGGACAAAAGCCGCCCAGCATCCCCAAAACCCTGGACGCCGGACGGCTCTCGTGCCTATTGCTCAATCAGCCGATGCGCACCTGCAAGGCGCCCAGGCCATCAATCTCGCCGCGCAGCTGATCGCCGACGGCCACTGCGCCGACGCCTGCCGGCGTGCCGGTAAAGATCAAATCCCCCGCCTTCAGTTCGAAGAGCGTGGACAGATAGGCGATGGCTTCGGGCACCGACCAGATCATGTCGGACAGATCGCCGGCCTGGCGCGCTTGGCCATTGATCGACAAGGTAATGCGCCCCGACGTCAGCGGCCCTGTGGCAGAGGCCGGATGCACCGGCCCCAGCACGGCGCCGTGATCAAACCCTTTGGCGGTATCCCAGGGGCGGCCGGCCTTCTTGGCCTCGGCCTGCAGATCGCGGCGCGTCATGTCCAGGCCGATGGCATAGCCCCAGATGGCGGCTGCCGCCTGCTCCGGCGTCAAATCACGCCCGCCGCTGCCCAGGGCGGCGACCAGTTCGATCTCATGATGCAGATCGTGGGTCATCGAGGGATAGGGCAGGACGCCCTCAACGCCGTCCGCCACATTCAGCGCGGCATCCGCCGGCTTGCCGAAGAAAAATGGCGGCGTACGGCCCGTATCCCCCATCTCACGGGCATGCTCTGCATAGTTACGGCCCACGCAGTAGATACGACGCACCGGAAAGCGGGCCTGAGTCCCCTGCACTGCCAGAGATACCGGGACCGGGCGGGGAATGACAGTCTCTTCCATGAGAATTCCTTTCAGAAAAAGGCCCGGCTCAAGGCCGGGCGCGGGACCCTAAGCATCAGGGCATCCGGAAATCAGGCCTTGCCCTGTTCGAAACGGGCGACGGAGGCGCGGATTTCCTGCTTGGCTGCATCCAAACCAGACCACCCCTGAACCTTGACCCACTTGCCCTTTTCCAGATCCTTGTAGTGCTCGAAGAAATGCTGGACGCGCTGCAGTTCTTCGGCAGGCAGATCCGCCGTGGAGTCGATGTGGCGATACGGCGGATAGAGCTTGTCCACTGGGCGGGCCAGCAGTTTGGCGTCTTTACCGGCTTCGTCTTCCATGTTCATCACGCCCAGCGCCCGGCACCGGATCACGGAACCCACCTGGACCGGGAACGGCGCAATCACCAGCACGTCCACCGGATCGCCGTCTTCGGACAGCGTCTGCGGGATATAACCGTAGTTGCAGGGATAGTGCATGGCCGTCAGCATGAAACGATCCACGAACACGGCGCCGCTCTCTTTGTCGACTTCGTATTTGACGGGATCCGCATTCATCGGGATTTCGATCACGACATTGAATTCTTCGGGCAGCTTGTCGCCGGCCGGCACACGATCTAGGCTCATGAAGTTCCTTGGTTTGTCAGTCTATAAAACGAAAACTATTTCTGCCCGCTCCGGTCAGACGTCAACGACATGTCGACCCCCGGGATGGGGGCCGTGTCGAAATAATCGTCTTCGGATGAGGACGAAACCGGCTGCGCATCGGATGCAGGCACGGCAGGCGCAGACACCGTTTCCAGTGTTTCATCGCCGGTATCCTGCAGGTAGGCGGCGCTGGCCGCCAAGGGCGCAATGGGCGACGCGGCAGCGGCGGCATCCCGGGGGTTCAGCAGAAATTGCGGGTCCCCTCGGGTATCAGCCGCCGGCAGCGGGCGCTGGATCACGGGCAGTTCCGCATCGGCGGCTTCGCAGGCCCGCCGCCAGTGCTGCAGCGCCTGATCGGGGTGGTCCAAGGCATCATGCAGATTGCCCAGCAGCGCGTGAATATGGATGTCGGCCCGCAACGCCAGGCTGCGTTCCAGGTAATGCGCACCCTGCCCCCAGAGCTGCGCCGCCAGGCATAACTGGCCCAATGCCGCCAGCAGGCCGGGATGATCCGGATGGGATTTCAACCACAATTCAGCGTGGCCCAGGCGCTGACGCGCCTGTTCGGCGTCACACTGCGCATAAGCCCGCAGCAGACGGTCATCCGGCTGACGGTTCAAGGCGGCCTCGAGAATACGGGCGGCCTCGGCGGGACGGCCCAGGCGTGTCTGCGCCCGCGCCCCTGCCAGCGCCACCAAGGGCGTCAGGCGCTCATCGGCCGTCAAGTCCCCCCAGAGCGCATTCCAGCCGGACGCCTCGACGGCGTCCAGCCGCTGGGCGGCGGATTCACAAATGAACAGCCGCGCCTGGGCTTCATCGATGGCGCTGCGCCGCAGCAGCAACCGCGTCAGGGCGTAGACGCGATCCGCGTGACCCAACTGGCGATGCGCCCTCAAGAGCAGCCGGGTGGCATGCAGAAAGCGGGAGGACGCATCCTGCAGGGGTTCCAGCAGATCCAGGGCTTCTTGGGCGCGATTCTGATCCAGCCACATTTCCGCCGTCACCGTATCGACGGCCTGGCGCAGGCGGCTGTCCTTGCCTGCGCCTTCCTGGGCTAGCTGCAGCGTTTGGTCACGGCGCGCGGTTTCGCCCAACAGATGTAAAGCCCGGGCGGCGCTCAACCCGGCCAACACCTTGCGGTCGGCCGAACGGGTACGCGACAGCAGGCTGGACAGGTCCTTTTCTGCCTGCACGTAACGGCCTTCGAGGATATTGATCCAGCCGCTTTCCAGGAGTTCGACATCCCGCCGCTGGGCGCGGCGGCCGCGCCAGGCCCGCAGGCGGTCGGGACTGTTACCCATCCAGCGCAACAGGCGCAACAGCCAATGCAGGGCGACAAACACCACCAGAGCCAGCACCAGGGCCAGCGGCAAGGACAATTCCAGCCGCCAGGGCTGCGCGACAATGATGACGTTGCCGCCATGATCATGCACGGTCAGGGCCAGCGCCACGGCGGCGGCCAGCAGAATCAGGGTCCAGATCCAGGATCGCATCACGTCTCCCTATCAGACTGCGCCGGCGCTGGCGGGCGTCTGCACTGCCGGATCGGCGTCGTCTTGGGCCGGGGGAGCATCCGGTTCGCCGGGCGTGCCGTCATCCTGAGCAGCCTCGGCATCCCGCGCAGCAGCAATGGCAGCCAGGCTGTTGCCCATCGTTGGCAACGCGGCTTCGATCGGCGTGTCGAGCAAGGCACGGACCAGTTTCAAGGCCTGGCGCGAGGATTCGGCGCGCATGTCGTAACGCCGGTCGATGGCCTGGGCAACCCGATCCAGTTCCGCTTTCCAGATCCGCGACTGATGCATCATGAGCGCCAGTTGCGCTGTAATGGTGCGCTGTTTCAGACCCTCGCGAAACCGCTGGGCCTGGTCCGGGGACATCAACAAGGCAGCTGAATCCTCCACCCGGCGGATGTCGAACAGTCCCCGCAGGTCCTGCGTCACCTGAGCGGCAGCCCCCTGGGCCCAGCGCCAGCCATCCTGGACCCACCCCTGCCATCCGGCAGCCGGTGTCGCCGGGGCGGTCTCAGGGTCTACCGCAACCGGCGCCGGCGACACAGCAG
The DNA here is from genome assembly GCF_034675905.1 of Castellaniella sp. Lineage (GTDB taxonomy): Bacteria > Pseudomonadota > Gammaproteobacteria > Burkholderiales > Burkholderiaceae_B > Castellaniella. The sequence continues at coordinate 364,701 of NZ_JAUCCV010000005.1, forward strand.
GCGCTGCCGCCGGCTGATCCGGCGTCGCCACCGCATCCGGCACCAGCAGCGGAGCCGTGCCGATCAGATCGGACAATTGGTCCAGCTGCGCCGACAAAGCCGGCAGATTGACGGTGGCGACCGCCCGCAAGCGATCCAGATCACCATTGATGGATTGCTGCAAAGCCGCCAGATTGGGGCGGTTGGCCCGTGCCAGCTGCGCTTGGGCGGCTTCCAGGGAAATGATGGCGTTAGCGACATTGCCCCCCAGGGACAGCTGCTGCTGGGCAATAGTGACCAGATGATCGATATCATTGAGCAGCAGCAGATCGGATCCGCTGTCGGTCATCAACTGCAGCGCCTGATCCAATTCCTGCAACTGGTTGTTGGTGGCGTCCAGCGTACCGCGCAGGTCTTCGACTTGCGCGGTTTGTTCGCGCGCCAGCGACAAGGCCTGGGCAGCCTGGCTGCGGGCATCCTGGATCAGCTGCGTATTATCGTCATGCTGGCGCTGAAAATCCGCCTGCAGGGTGCGGTATTGCCGGTTCTGTTCGTACAGCGCCGCTGCCAGCACCAGGGCCAAGAGAATCAGCACGACCAGCAACAATCGACCGACGCCGCCGGACTGCCGGGGGGCGGCCTGCGCACTGGCCAGGGCGGATGCCGGCGAGGCGGAATCGGGGGAAGAGGAAGGCGTGCTGTGATCGGATTCGCTCATGACGGCGTTCAGGTCCTTCGGGAAAGCTGTCGGGATGCTGCCACTATAGCCTGAAACAAAGCAGCCCCATCGGGACTGCTGAGCGTGACGTGCAACATCCCGTCCGGCTGGTCAGCGTACAGATATTGTAAACGGCGCGCGATGCGTTCGTGCAGCGTGACCACCTGCAGGGCCGGAGGCCAGCTCACGCCGCAGGCCTGCAAATTGGCCTCGATGGCCGCCAGCGCCTCCAGGCTGGTCACCAGCAATACCAGAGGTTCAGAGGACGCCAGCCGGGTGCAGATCGCCGGATCCCACACGCAGGGATCCCGCCGATACAGGGCATGGCACGCCACCTGCCAGCCCAGCTGCCGCAACTGATTCGCCAGCCAGTCCCGCCCCTCGGTGGCGCGCAGGATATGCACCCGCCCAGGGCGCAGCCCACGGGCCTGGATCACAGCCAGCAAGGACTCGGAATCAGGCGGCAGATCATCGGCCGGCGACAGGATCCGGGCGGGCGGCACATGCGCCTGCAAGGCCTGCGCCGTGGCGCCGCCCACGGCGCCCGCCCAGGCCTCGGCCGGCCAGGAGACGGGCTGCTGCGAAAAATAGGCTGTCACGGCCTGGCCGCTGACGAAAATCAGCAAGTCCCCGGGGCGCGCCACCGGGCGCGGCGTATCCAGCCATGATATCGCCAGCGCCGGGGCGTCGATGACTGACAAGCCAGCCTGACGCAAAGCCTGCGCCAGCGGCGCGTTGCGCCCTTGGGGGCGCGTCAGCAGCACCGGGGCGGCAGACGGCTGGTCCTGCATGCAATCAGGCCGACAGGCGAGCCAGGATGGCGTCGGCCCCCTGGCCGAGCAGGTCTTGGGCCACGATGGCTCCCAGGGCTTCCGCCTGATCGGCGGCGCCCTGCGCCTGAGCCCGCAGCACCTGACTGCCATCGGGTTCCGCCACCAGGGCCCTGAGCCATAGACCATCGGCCTGCACCACTGCGTAGGCGGCCAGCGGCACCTGACACGATCCGCCCAGGGCTCGGGACACGGCGCGTTCCGCCAGGGCGCAAGCGGTCGTCTGGTCGCTGGACAAAGGCGCCAGCCACGCCGCCATATCCGTACGCGCACCCAGGGTCTCGATGCCCAAAGCCCCCTGCCCCGCAGCCGGCAGGCTGAGCTCCACCGGCAGCACAGCCCGGATCCTGTCACCCAGGCCCAGGCGCTGCAGGCCGGCGGCCGCCAACACGATGGCGGCGTAATCGCCCCGGTCCAGCTTGGCCAGCCGCGTATCCAGATTGCCGCGCAACGGTTTGATGATCAGATCAGGATAGCGGGTGCGCAATTGCGCCTCGCGCCGCAGGCTGGACGTTCCCACGACGGCGCCTGCCGGCAGCTCGTCCAGGCTGCCGGCCGTATTGGACACCAGGGCATCGCAGGGATCGGCCCGGTCCAGAATCGCCGCCAGCGTAAAAGGATCGTTCAGATCGACCGGCACATCCTTCAGGGAATGCACGGCCAGATCGGCGCGCCCATCCAGCAAGGCGGTTTCCAGTTCCTTGACGAACAGGCCCTTGCCGCCGACCTTGGACAGTGTGCGGTCCAGGATCTGATCGCCGCGCGTGGTCATTTCCAACAGTTCTACCCGGCAATCCGGATACAGTTCCCGCAGGCGGTCCTGCACGTGATGGGCTTGCCACAAGGCCAGACGGCTGGCCCGGGTAGCGATGACGAGTTTTTCTGGGGACACAACAGACATCACAGCGTTATCCTGGAAAGCAGCAAACGGGCAATCAGACCGATGGCGGCCAGAGCCACCAGGGTTTGAAGCAAAGAGGGGCGTTTCAGTTTCATGAAGCAACCTTTTTTCGCGCCTGCGCCGTATGGCGCCGGGCCAGCCAAAGACCGATCCCGACCACCAACAGAGCGCCGGCAATTTCCGCCGTCAGGCGCAGCGTCGCATCCACCTGACCCAGCCAAGGGTCCAGGGCGATATCCGTTACCAGCATGCCGCCGGCGATCCAGCCCAGCAGGCCGGCCCCGAACGTCACCAGCAGCGGAAAGCGGTCAATCAGCTTGAGCACCAGGGTGCTGCCCCAGACGATGATGGGCACACTGAGCAGCAGGCCAAAGGCCACATACAGGATTTGATGATCCGCGATGGTGTTTTGTGCCGCAGCAGCGATGGCTACGACATTATCCAGGCTCATGACGAAATCCGCCACAATGATGGTGCGCACGGCCGCCCAGACAGAACCGGCGCCGCTCACCTGTTCGTGGGCATTATCGTCGGGCTGCATCAGCTTGACGCCGATCCACAATAGCAAGGCTGCCCCGACCATCTTCAGGTACGGCACCGTCAGCAGGGCCAAGGCAAAGGCGATCAGGATCACCCGCAAGGTAATGGCCCCCGCCGTCCCCCACAGGATCCCCTGCAGACGCCGGCGGTGTTCCAGTTTGCGGCACGCCAGGGCGATGACGACGGCATTGTCGCCCCCCAGCAAGATGTCGATCAGGACGATCTGCAGCACCGCCCCCCAATGCAATTGCTCCAGCCAAGCCAGCAGCATGTCTCAAATCCCGTTTTTTTCAATCATTCACCCAGCAGGCAGCCCCCGCATGAAGCCGCTGCGCTCGTGAAAAAGGCCCGCCGAGCGGGCCTTTCCTGGTGCAGGGGCAGGCATGCCCGCCCCTGTCAGCACACAATCATTACAGCACGGTTTTGAGCAGCTTGCCCATTTCCGAAGGATTGCGCGTCGTGCGGATGCCGCAGGCTTCCATGACTTCCAGCTTGGCATCGGCCGTGTCGGCGCCGCCCGAAATCAGGGCGCCGGCGTGACCCATGCGCTTGCCGGCCGGCGCGGTGACGCCTGCGATGAAGCCGACAACCGGTTTTTTCATGTTGTCCTTGGCCCACTGCGCGGCATTGACTTCGTCCGGGCCGCCGATTTCGCCGATCATGATGACCGCATCCGTATCCGGATCGTCATTGAACATCTGCAGCACGTCGATGTGCTTCAGACCATTGATCGGATCGCCGCCGATACCCACGGCGCTGGATTGGCCCAGGCCGAGTTCCGTCACTTGAGCGACGGCTTCGTAGGTCAGGGTGCCGGAACGGCTGACGATGCCGATACGGCCCTTGCGGTGGATGTGGCCAGGCATGATGCCGATCTTGATTTCGTCCGGCGTGATCAGGCCCGGGCAGTTGGGGCCCAGCAGCAAGGTCTTGCGGTTTTCAGCCCGCATGCGGTTGCGCACTTCCAGCATGTCGCGCACGGGGATGCCTTCGGTGATGCAGATCGCCAGATCCAGATCGGCCTCGACGGCTTCCCAGATGGCGGCAGCGGCGCCGGCAGGCGGCACATAAATGACGGAGACGGTCGCGCCCGTGGCGGACTTGGCGTCCTTGACGGAAGCGTAGATGGGAATGCCCTCGAAGTCCTGGCCGGCCTTTTTCGGGTGCACCCCGGCGACGAAGGCAGCCTGGCCGTTGGCGTATTCACGGCACATGCGGGTATGGAACTGACCGGTCTTGCCGGTGATCCCCTGGGTGATGACCTTGGTGTCCTTGTTGATCAGAATCGACATGTTCTATTCCCTGTAATGCTTATTTCACAGCTGCGACGGCAGCGGTCGCGGCTTCGGCCATGGTGTCAGCGCTGATGATGGGCAGGCCCGAGGCCGCCAGCATCTGCTTGCCCTTTTCTTCGTTGGTGCCGCGCATGCGGACCACCAGCGGCACACTGAGGTTGACCGCCTTGCAGGCCGCGATCACGCCTTCGGCGATGACATCGCAGCGCATGATGCCGCCGAAGATATTGACCAGAATGGCCTTGACGCCATCATTCTTGAGCATGATCTTGAAGGCTTCGGTCACCTTTTCCGCCGTGGCGCCGCCGCCCACGTCCAGGAAGTTGGCCGGCTCGCCGCCAAACAGCTTGATCGTGTCCATGGTGGCCATGGCCAGACCGGCGCCGTTGACCAGGCAGCCGATGTTGCCGTCCAGCTGGATATAGGCCAGATCGAACTTGCTGGCTTCGACTTCGGCCGGATCTTCTTCGGCCAGATCGCGATATGCCAGGATTTCAGGATGGCGGAACAGCGCATTGGAATCGAAGTTGAATTTCGCGTCCAGGGCGACGATGTTGCCCTTGCTGTCACGATTCAGGGGGTTGATTTCTACCAGCGCCGCATCGGTTTCCATGTAGCAGGTGTAGAGCTTCTGGCACACATCGATGAACTGGGCGACGGAATCCGCCGGCATGCCCACGCCCTTGGCCAGCTTGTCGCCGTCGGCCTGGGTGAAGCCCTGCAGGGGATCGACCATCACCGTGATGATCTTCTCGGGGGAAGAATGCGCGACTTCCTCGATGTCCATGCCGCCTTCGCTAGAAGCGATGAAAGCCACTTTCTGCGTGGCGCGGTCGGTCACGGCTGACAGGTAATATTCTTGCTGGATATCGGCGCCGTCTTCGATGTACAGGCGACGCACTTTCTGGCCTTCCGGGCCGGTCTGGTGCGTGACCAGCTGCATGCCCAGGATCTGGCTTGCCAGCGTCTTGACGTCATCCAGCGACTTGGCGACTTTCACGCCGCCGCCCTTTCCACGACCACCGGCATGAATCTGCGCTTTGACGACCCAGACGGGCCCGCCCAGCTTTTCAGCCGCTGCGACGGCCTCTTCGACCGAGAATGCGGGGATGCCACGCGGGACAGTCACGCCAAACTTCTTCAGCAATTCCTTGCCTTGATATTCGTGAATTTTCATGAGTTACCTGTCAGTGAAGAAAAAAGAAAACCGCCGATGGACCGTTTCGGGCCACCAGCCTGGGCCAGGCCCGGAAGTCTAGCTTTCATGTCGCTCTACCGAGGGGACATACCAGGGTGCATAGTGTTTCTGCACCACCGGGCCGTCCACCCGAAGCGCGTGGCAGCCGTCCAGCTGAAAGGGGCGCTGGCCGTCCGGGTTCTGCCGCCGCTGGCCGGCCATGGTCTGGACGGCCACCGTCGGCAGGACGTTGGTGAGTTCGGTGACGTGAGTACAGCCCGCCGTGCGGCCAAAGCGTTCACGCACGCGCTGACGAAACTGATTGAGCAGATTCAGGCCGATCAATTCGCCATAATTCGGCGCGATCGCGCTGCAGAATTCCCCATACGGGGCGGCCTCGTAGGCCACCTGGGCATCGGTAATGGTGAACTGCGCATCGATGGTGACGCGCAGATGCATATGATGAATGGGGGCGCCCGCAGGGTGCACATGCCCGTCGTGCATGGGGAACCCGTAGGCCTTGGTGTCGATGAGTTCGGCTTCCAGGTCCCACAGACCGTCTTCCCGGGCATAGGACTGGACGCGTATCGATCGCGTATGCAAAGGTTGACGGGGGCTCGTCGGCGCAGACAAGGGCATGGAATGCAAAAGGTCGGAATCTGTTTAACCTTTCGATTATACCGTGCATCAGCGCCTGCTTATGAACCCCCGCCCGGGGGCGCTGCGATCAGGCGGCCTGGCGCAAGGTCCTGGCCGCATGCACCATGGATTCCAAGGCTGCCCGCGTTTCCGGCCAGGCGCGGGTCTTCAGGCCGCAATCTGGGTTGACCCACAGCCGCTCGGCCGGCAGGCGCTGGGCCGCCTTGCGCATCAGGTTCACCATCCAGTCTTCCTTGGGCACATTGGGGGAATGGATGTCATACACGCCCGGGCCGATATCGTTCGGATAGGCGAAATCCTCGAATGCGCCCAGCAGTTCCATATTCGAGCGCGAGGTTTCGATGGTGATCACATCCGCATCCATGGCTGCGATCGCCTGGATGATGTCATTGAACTCCGAATAGCACATATGCGTGTGGATCTGCGTGTCATCGCGCACCCCGCTGGTGGACAAGCGGAAACTGTCCACCGCCCAATCCAGATAGGCGGCCCAATCCCCATGGCGCAGCGGCAGGCCCTCGCGAAAGGCGGGCTCGTCGATCTGGATGATGGTGATGCCGGCCTGTTCCAGGTCCTGGACTTCGTCACGCAAAGCCAGGGCGATCTGGCGGCACGTCTGTTCACGCGGCTGATCGTCGCGCACGAATGACCACTGCAGGATCGTCACGGGGCCAGTCAACATGCCCTTGACCGGTTTGTCGGTCAGGGACTGCGCATAGGAAGACCAGGCTACCGTCATGGGCGCCAGACGGGCCACGTCGCCAAAAATCAGCGGCGGCTTGACGCAGCGGGAACCGTAGCTCTGCACCCAGCCGTAGGCCGTAAAGGCGAATCCGGCCAGCAATTCCCCAAAATATTCCACCATATCGTTGCGTTCAGGTTCGCCATGCACCAGCACATCCAGGCCGATGTCTTCCTGAAAACGGATCACGCGTTCGATTTCCGCACGGATGGCCTTTTCGTAGGCGGCATCCCCCAAAGCGCCCGAACGCCAGTCACGGCGCAGCGCCCGGATATCCGTGGTCTGCGGAAAAGACCCGATCGTGGTCGTCGGAAACGCCGGCAGCCCCAAGCGCTGCTGCTGACTGCGGATGCGCTGGGCAAACGGCGCGCGCTCACGGCTAAGCGCGGCGGAATCCGCCAGGCGGGCGGCGACATCCGTCCGATGGATACGGCCTGATGCGGCACGGTTGCGCACGGCCTGGCGGGCGGCATCCAGCGCCTGCTGTTCAGCCGCGCCGGCATTGCCGTCGACCAAGGCCTGCAACAAATGCAGCTCATCCAGTTTCTGGATGGCGAAGGACAGCCAGCCGCGCAGTTCGGCATCCAGGCCGGTTTCCAGGGACAGATCGATCGGCGTGTGCAGCAAGGAGCACGACGGCGCCAGCCACAGGCGGTCTTTCAACTGCGCGGCAACCGCTTTGATCTGGCCATGGATCCGATCCAGATCGGCCCGCCAGACATTGCGCCCGTCGATGACGCCCAGGGACAGCACCTGATCATCCCGCACACCGGACAGCACCGCATCCAGCTGAGCCGGCGCCCGGACCAGATCCACATGCAGGCCCTGCACCGGCAGCGCGCGCACCACATCCAAATTATCCCCGATGCCGCCAAAATAGGTGGCCAGCAACACCTTGGGACCCTGCGCGGCCAAGCGGGCATAAACGGCTGCAAACGCGTTTTTCCAGGCAGCAGGCAAATCCAGCACCAGAATCGGCTCGTCGATTTGCACCCACTCTACCCCCTGAGCCGCCAGACGTTGCAGCACCTGCTCATAGACGGGCAGCAAGGCCGCCAGCAAGGCCAGCTTGCCTTCGTCGGATGCGCCCTGCACGAAGGCATCGCCCTTGCCCAGCCACAACCAGGTCAGCGGTCCCGGGATCACGGGACGGGCGCGGTGCCCCAGCGCCTGGGCCTCGGCCACCTGCTCAAACAACGACTCGCGGGCAATCCGATAGGTCTGGCCGGGGTGCAGTTCCGGCACGATGTAGTGATAGTTGGTGTCGAACCATTTGGTCATCTCGCATGCCGCCGCCGGCGTGCCCGACGGCGCCCGGCCCCGCGCCATGCGAAACAGCGTATCCAATGCGACCGGCGCAGCCTCATCCTGGCCAAAGCGGGCCGGTACCGCCCCCAGCAGCGTGGTCCATTCCAGAATCTGGTCATACCAGGCGAAATCCCCGACTGGCGCCCACTGCAGTCCGGCCTGCGTCTGCACCGCCCAGTGGCGAGCCCGCAATTCACGCCCAGTCGCCAGCAGACTGTCCTGATCCGCCTTGCCCGCCCAATAGGCTTCCTGAGCCCGCTTCAATTCCCGGGCCGCGCCGATGCGGGGGAAACCAAGATTATGAATGATCGTCATGCTGAATCCCTGATAACATTAATAATATTCAATGAACAACATTGTGCACGGGAAGGATTCAAATAAAAAATCAAATCCTGCACTCATAACATGAGAGAAATTCATGCTAGAAGTCAGACACCTGGAAACCTTGCTGGCGATCCGCGACGGCGGCAGCCTGCAGGAAGCCGCCGAACGCCTGCATGTGACCCAATCCGCCCTGTCGCATCAGCTACGCGATCTGGAAGTCCGCCTGAAAACCCCGCTGCTGAACCGGCGCACCCGACCGGCGCGTTTGACCACTGCCGGTCTGCGGCTGGTCGCCTTGGCGGAAGACGTGCTGCCACGCATCCGCGCGACTGAACTGGAATTGCGCCGCCTATCGGCCGGACGCGCCGGCCGGCTGCACGTGGCCATCGACTGCCATTCCTGCTTTCAATGGCTGATGCCCACCCTGGACGCCTTTCGCAAGGACTGGCCGGAGGTCTCTCTGGATTTGAGCGCGGCGTTTTCTTTCGCTCCCCTGCCCGCGCTGAGCCGAGGCGACCTGGATGTCGTGATCACGTCCGACCCCGAAACACTGGACGGCGTGCACTACGCCCCGCTATTCGCCTACGAACTGGTGCTGGCGGTATCCAGCCAGGGGCCGCTGGGCGCGGCGCGCCGCGTCGAAGCCGAAGACCTGCGCGACCAGATCCTGATTACCTATCCGGTGGATCGCAGCCGGCTGGATGTGTTTACGGTATTCCTGGACCCGGCCGGGGTGGAACCCGCCGGCATCCGTACTGCGGAACTGACCCCCATGATCGTGCAACTGGTCGCCAGCGGGCGCGGCGTGGCCGCTCTGCCCAGCTGGGCGTTGGATGAATATAAGGATCTGCCGGGCCTGCACATCTGCCGGCTGGACGACGGCATCTGGCGCACGCTGCAGGCGGGCGTCCGGGCGGAAGACACCGATACAGCCTATGTGCAGGCGTTTTTGGAACAGGCGCGGCGGACGTGTTTCGAGGCCCTGCCAGGCATCCGCCAGGCAGGATGATGCCGTCAGGCAGATTCGTCAGTCGCCGAATCGCCGGAGCCGTCCACATCCGGGTCGAATGCGGTATCTCGGTCGGACAACAGGCGCCGAATCACATCGCTGCTGAATCCCCGCCCCGCTAAAAAGCGGTACTGCCGGGCATAGTCGCGAGCATCGGCGGGCGGTGCAGAAAACTTACGCTGCCAGACGGCACGGGCGCGTTCGGGTTCGGAGGTGCGCAGGGTGTCCTGCAGATCGGCCAGTTGTCCGTCCGCGACCCCTTGCTGCCGCAGGGCGCCCAGAATGCGCTGCGCGCCCTGCCGGCCGGCCGTGCGATGCACATAGGCCTGGGCATAGCGTTGGTCGGACTGCCAGTGGGTGCGCTGCAAATCATCCAGCACGGCTTCGATTTCGGCTGGATCATCACAATAAGCAGACAGCTTGCGCTGCAATTCCAGGCGGGAATGTTCCCGCCTGGACAAATAGGCCACCGCCCTGGCCTTCAGGCTGGGGCCGGGCCTGAAGGGACTATTCGCCATCCGCAGGAGCGGCGGCGACTGGCATGCCGCCGGCAGGCGCAGCCCGCAGCACCACCCCCAGCTGTTCCCGCACCTTGTTTTCGATCTCGAACGCCAAGGCAGGACGTTCTTTCAGGTAATCGCGGACGTTGTCCTTGCCCTGGCCGATACGGTCGCCGTTGTAGCTATACCAGGCGCCTGCCTTGTCGACGATGCCGGCCTGCACGCCCAGATCGATGATTTCGCCTTCGCGCGAAATGCCAGCGCCATACATGATGTCGAATTCCACCTGTTTGAAGGGGGGAGCGACCTTGTTTTTGACGACCTTGACCCGGGTTTCGTTGCCGACGACCTCGTCGCCCTTTTTGATGGAGCCGATGCGGCGGATATCCAGACGCACGGATGAATAGAATTTCAGGGCATTGCCGCCGGTAGTGGTTTCGGGATTGCCGAACATGACGCCGATCTTCATGCGGATCTGATTGATGAAGATCACCATGCAATTGGCGCGTTTGATATTGGCGGTGAGCTTGCGCAGGGCTTGGCTCATGAGGCGGGCCTGCAGGCCCGGCAGGGAATCGCCCATATCGCCTTCGATTTCAGCCTTTGGCACCAGCGCAGCCACGGAGTCGATGACGATCAGATCGACCGAGCCGGAGCGCACCAGCGCATCGGTGATTTCCAGGGCTTGTTCACCGGTGTCAGGCTGGGAAATCAGCAGGTCTTCGAGGTTGATGCCCAGGCGCGATGCGTATTGCACGTCGAGTGCGTGTTCGGCATCGATGAAGGCGCAGGTGCCGCCGATTTTCTGCATTTCGGCAATGACCTGCAAGGTGAGCGTGGTCTTGCCGGACGATTCCGGACCATAGATTTCAACCACCCGGCCACGCGGCAGCCCACCGACGCCCAAGGCGATATCCAGCCCCAACGATCCGGTAGAGACGACCTGAATGTCGTGTTCGACCTGATTGTCGCCGTAGCGCATGATGGAGCCTTTGCCGAATTGCTTTTCGATCTGCGACAGCGCGGCGGCCAGCGCCTTGGCGCGTTCGGGGTTGGCCTTGCCGGTGCGTTCGTCCATGGGGGGTTTCCTTTTACTGGGTGCGGTAGATGTCATGGGGGAAATTATGGCATTAATTATACTGTATAAAAACCCAGATATGATAATTCAATCCCATCCTGTCCGCCGCAGCCCGCCGGTGCGCTTCCCGCAGTCCATCGTTAACCCTAAATGACGGCCCGCCGCGCCCCATGCGACAATTCTCCACATCAGGGTGACTCGTCACCCGCCCCTGTTTCCCTGGATGTCATTCCCGCCATGCGTATCCTGATTGCCGAGGACGACAGTATTCTCGCGGACGGGCTATCCCGATCACTGCGCTACGACGGCTATGCCGTGGACGTCGTCCATGATGGCTCCAGCGCGGATTCCGCCCTGCAGCTACAGACTTTCGACCTGCTGATCCTGGATCTGGGCCTGCCCCGGATGACCGGCCTGTCCGTGCTGCGCAAGCTGCGCCAACGCGGCACCCCCCTGCCCGTGCTGATCCTGACCGCCGCCGATTCCATCGAACAGCGCGTCGAAGGCCTGGACCTGGGCGCGGACGACTATATGTCCAAGCCTTTTGCGCTCAGCGAACTCGAAGCCCGTGTCCGGGCCCTGATCCGCCGCCACGGCGGCGGCCGCGCATCGATGCTGCGCCACGGCCGCCTGGCCTTCGACCTGAATGGCCGGATCGCCACGATCGACGACGCACCGATCGAACTTTCCGCCCGCGAGACCAGCCTGCTGGAAATTTTCCTGTCACGCAGCGGCCGCATGATCAGCAAACACCAGCTGGTGGATCTGTTGTGCGAATGGGGTGAAGAAGTCACCACCAACGCCATCGAGGTCTACATCCACCGCCTGCGCAAGAAAATCGAACCCGCCGACATCCACATCCTGACCGTGCGCGGTCTGGGCTACTGCCTGGAACCGGAAAGCCGCAGCCAGACGGCCGATACGGCAGCCGCCACCTGACGCCGCCCATGTTCGCGGACTCACGCCCAGCCTATGCCCGGCGCCGCCGGCGGCGGCGCCATGCCACGCTGTTGGGCCGCATCCTGCTCTGGATGATCGTGCCGCTGTTCGTGCTGTGGTCCATTGGCATCGTGATCACCTATTTCATTTCCCTGAACATCGCCAATTCGCCCTACGATCGCACCTTGTCCAGCCATCTGCGCCTGCTGCGTCACGAAGTCGAACAGCAGCGCCTGTCCACGGGCATCACGCTGTCGGAATCCGCCCGCACCATCCTCGCGGGCAGCGGCGACGACACTCCCACCACCTGGCAGATCCTGGATGCCAATGGCCATCTGATGGCCGGCAACCCCAACATCCCCACCCCGGAAAACTGGACCTACGACATCGACCAGGTCCGCTACCGCAATGCCACGCTGAACCATCAGGCGATCCGCCTGGCTTACCTGTGGGGCGGACGCGACCGCGATGGCACCGGTTTCCTGACGGTCGTGGCCGAACCCGGCGAAGCCCGCGCCACCTTGCAGCAGGAAATCCTGACCGGGATGCTGACGCCGCAGCTGATCATTCTGCCGCTGGCGGCCATGCTGGCAGGCCTGGGTCTGACACAGGGCCTGGAGCCCCTGAGCCTGCTGCAGGAACACATGCGACGGCGTAAACCCAGCGACCTGTCGCCCATCCGCGACGACCTGGCTCCTGCCGAAATCGTGCCCCTGATCGCGGCCATGAACAATGTGCTGCAGCGCCTGTCGGCGTCCATCGAATCCCAACGACGCTTCGTCGCCAACGCCGCTCACCAACTGAAAACCCCGCTGGCCGGCATCCGCACACAATGCGAAATCGCCTTGCGCGAACAAGAACCCGCCCGCATGCGCGACAGCCTGCAGCAACTGATCACCGGGTCCCAACGCGCCACCCGGCTGGTCAATCAGCTGCTGCTGCTGGCGCGCGCCGAATCCCTGGACCCCAACCAGTCCCGCACCACCGAACAGCTGAATCTGCACACCCTGGCCGCCGAAGGCACCGGGGCATGGGTGCAGACCGCGCTGCAGCGGGGCATCGATCTGGGCTTTGAATCCTCGGACGAGAATCTGCCCGTCTTTGGCAACGGCATCATGATCCGAGAGCTGCTGAACAACCTGATCGACAATGCCCTGCTGTACACCCCCGCGGGCGGCCAAGTCACGGTGCGCGTGCTCGCCGACGGCGATCTGGCCTGCCTGGAAGTCCAGGACACCGGCCCCGGCATCCCGCTGGACGAGCAATCCCAGGTCTTCGACCGCTTCTACCGGATTCTGGGCCACGAGGCCGAAGGCAGCGGCCTGGGCCTGGCGATCGTACGCGAAGTCGCTGAACACCACCAGGCCAGCATCGCCTTTCTGCCGCCCGGCAATCACTACGACCCGGTCAGCGCCGGCACCCGGCTGAGGGTGTCCTTTCCGCGCGATCACGTTCCCAGGACCCGCACGTGAATCGAACTTCCCCCCTGACGTCCGACCCCATGGACGATGACCGGCGCCCCATGACGCACGAGGAACGCCGGGTGATTCTGGCCTCGTCCATGGGCACCGTCTTCGAATGGTATGACTTCTACGTATACGGTTCGCTGGCGGCCATCATCGCCCAGCACTTCTTTTCGGGCGTCAATTCCACCGCCGGCTTCATTTTCGCGCTCTTGACCTTTGCCGCGGGTTTCGCCGTGCGCCCCTTCGGCGCCCTGGTCTTTGGCCGGCTGGGCGACATGGTGGGACGCAAATACGCCTTCGTCGTCTCGATCCTGATCATGGGCCTGTCGACGTTCCTGGTCGGCGTGCTGCCCTCGTCGGCGTCCATCGGCACGGCCGCCCCCATGATCCTGCTGCTCCTGCGCCTGCTGCAAGGTCTGGCCCTGGGGGGTGAATACGGCGGCGCCGCCGTGTATGTCGCCGAGCACGCGCCCAATCACCGCCGGGGGTTTTTCACCAGCTGGATCCAGACCACGGCCACGACCGGCATGTTCCTGTCCCTGGTCGTGGTGCTGGGCACCCGCGCCACCCTGGGGCAGGAAGCCTTCGAAGCCTGGGGCTGGCGCGTGCCCTTCCTGATTTCCGTGCTGCTGCTGGTCATTTCCGTCTGGATCCGGCTGCGGTTGCACGAATCCCCGGCCTTCACCCGCATGAAATCCGAAGGCCTGATTTCTCGCGCCCCCATCAAGGAAGCCTTTGGCCGTTGGCGCAATCTGCGCCTGATCCTGCTGGCCCTGTTCGGCTTGACGGCGGGCCAGGCGGTCGTCTGGTACACCAGCCAGTTCTACGCCCTGTATTTCCTGACGGAAACCCTGCGAGTCGATGCCAATATCGCCAACATCCTGGTGGCCCTGGCATTGCTGCTGGCCTGCCCCTTCTTTCTGGTGTTCGGCGCGCTATCGGACCGGATCGGGCGCAAGCCCATCATCATGGCGGGCTGCCTGATTGCTTGCCTCAGTTATTTTCCGGTCTTCAAAGGCCTGACCCATTACGCCAATCCAGCGCTGGAACGGGCACAGAAAAGCGCCCCCGTCTACGTGGTGGCCGACCCCGATAACTGTTCGCTGCAATTCAACCCCATCGGCACCGCCTCGTTCACCAGTTCCTGCGACCTGCTGAAGGCCTTCATGGCCAGCCATTCGGTGCACTACGTCAATCAGGACGCACCGGCCAATACCGTGGCCTATGCCCTGATCGGCGACCAGCGTATCGATTCCTTCGAGGGCACCATCCTGCCACGCGCCGAATTCGCCCAGCGCAGCGCCGCCCTGCAGGACACGCTGCGCCAGGCGGTCCGCGACCACGGCTACCCCCATCATGCCGATCCCTCGCAGATGAATTACGCGATGGTGCTGTTGCTGCTGTTCTTTCTGGTGCTGCAGGTCACGATGGTCTACGGGCCGATTGCGGCCATGCTGGTGGAAATGTTCCCCACCCGCATCCGCTATACGTCCATGAGCGTGCCCTACCATATCGGCAACGGCTGGTTCGGCGGATTCGTGCCGCCCGTGGCCTTTGCCACCGTCGCCACCACCGGCAATATGTACGACGGCCTGTGGTATCCCATCGTCATTTGCGCCATGACGCTGATCGTCGGCACGCTGTTCATTCGCGAGACCCGGCACAACGATCTGGATGCCCTCTGATTCAGAGTACCGTCAGGGGCCATCCGGTAGAATCTTGATGTGCATCAAAGCTGGGCTCCGGTATCTTGTTCCCCCTTGCATCCCGGACCCGCACACACTTGATGCGCCGCCGTCCTTGCACCCCCCGCGAGCCTTTTTGTGCCTGGACGGCTGCCCCTCATGGCCCGGTATCGATACCGGGCCATTTTTTTCGCTCCTGCTCCGCCGGCGCCCAGTGGCCCGGCCTCCCGCCGCCAACCGGGCGGCGCGACACAGCCGCCGGCGGTGGCATGCACCGCATCGCGTACAATCAAAGCCCTCTTTTCACTGCCGCCTGCCGGCCTATCCGCACACGACCATGTGGTTCAAGAATCTCAAGCTCTATCGCCTCGCCCCCAATACCCAGCTGACCGCCGCCGATCTGGAAGCCGCCCTGGAACCCCTGGCCTTTCAGCCGGGCAGCAGCCAGGACAGCCAGGTGTCGGGCTGGCTGCCGCCCCGGGATGACAGCGGCCTGGCCTACGCCCAGCATGGCCAGATCCTGCTGCGCCTGCAGACCGAAAAGAAACTGCTGCCGACGACCGTGGTCAACCAGGCCAGCCGCGCCCGCGCCCTGCAAATCGAGGAGCAGCAAGGCTACAAGCCCGGTCGCAAGCAGATGAAGGAAATCAAGGAACAGATGACGATGGAGCTGCTGCCGCGCGCCTTCGTCATCGCTCACGACACCCACGTCTGGATCGACACCGTCAATCAGTGGATGGCCATTGACGCCGCCGCTACCGCCCGCAGCGACGAAGTCCTGAGCCTGCTGGCGAAAACGCTGACGCCCTTTCCCATCGTGCCCCTGCACGTGGAAATGTCACCGGCCGCCGCCATGACGCTGTGGCTGACGGAAGACGAAGCCCCGGCCGGATTCACCATCGACCAGGACACGGAATTGCGGTCCACCGGCGAATCCCGCGCCACGGTGCGCTACGTGCGCCAGACCGTGGACGCCGACGAAGTCCGCCGCCACATCCAGGCCGGCAAGCAATGCACGCGCCTGGCCATGACCTGGAACGACCGGGTATCGTTCGTGCTGACCGACAATCTGGACATCAAGCGCGTGGCGCCCCTGGATGTGTTGAAAGAACACCAGGACGCCCAGGCCGCCAACGAAGCCGAGCAGTTCGAAGCCGACTTCGCCCTGATGACGGGCGAACTGGCGCGCATGCTGGACGATCTGGTGGCTGCGCTGGGCGGGGAGCGCAAGACCTCTTAATACATGCCGTGGAACACGCTGTCGTCCGGACCGATATGGGACGGCGGCGTCCAGGTGACATCGCGCAACGAGTGCTGCACCAGGCCTTCCACCCCCAGCAGCACGGCGAAAATCGCCATCCGCACCGGGATGCCATTATCCGCCTGACGGAAAATCGCCAGGCGTGAATCGTGATTCAGATCGGTGCTGAGGTCGTGCGCACCTTCGCGGCTGTCGCGCGGCAGCGGGTGCATGACAATCACATCCGGCCCGCAGCAGGCGTCCACCAGAGCGCGGTTCACCTGGAAATCAGCCGTGTAGCCTTCCAGGTTCTCGCCGGCAAAGCGTTCTTTCTGCACCCGGGTGGCGTAGATGACGTCCGCCCCTTTCAGGCCGGCCGCCAGATCATGGGTCTGCTCGATCACATGGCCGTTCTTGCCGGCCTTTTCCAGTAGGTAGTCGGGCATCTCCAGCCCCGGCGGCGATACCAGGGTGAATTTCATCCCCCGGTACAGGGCCAGCAGCTTGATCAGCGAATGCACCGTGCGGCCGTATTTCAAGTCGCCCGCCATGACGATATGCGCCCCATCCAGCAGTTTGCCCAGGCGGGAAAACTCCGTCAGGATGGTGTACAGATCCAGCAGCGCCTGGCTGGGGTGTTCCCCCGCCCCGTCGCCGCCGTTGACCACCGGGATGTTGGTCGCAGCGGCGAATTCCGCCACCGAACCTTTTTCCGGGTGGCGGATCACCATGGCATCCACATAGCCGCTCATCACGCGGCTGGTGTCATAGATCGATTCACCCTTGGCCATGGACGAAAAGGTAAAGCCGGTGGTATCGCAGACCGAGCCGCCCAGACGGCAGAAGGCCGCCCCGAAACTGACCCGGGTGCGCGTGCTGGCCTCGAAGAACAGATTGCCCAGCACCGCGCCTTCCAGTACCCGCGAGACCTTTTGCCGCCGCGCGATGGGCTGCATCAGATCGGCGACGCGGAACAGTTCCTCGACCGATTCCCGTGTGAACTGATCGACGGACAGCAGCTGGTGCTTGCTATCTGCTGCAATGCGATCCCGCAGCGGCCCGGATTGTGCGCTTTGCGCATACTTTTCCATCAAGGCGCTGTTTTCGACGATTTCCGTGACGAACCGCGACACGACTTCCGGCATATTGCGCGCTTCCTGGGAGCCCTCTGGCAACAGCCAGGTGTCCAGGGCGCGGCGCTTGACACCGATGCGGGCGGCGAACACGTCGCGGGTCAGATTCAGGCGACGCATGGCATCGCGCAGGAAAACTTGCTGGGAAACGGCCATGATGGGCTCCGATATACGCAATGCGTAGATTTTCGCCTAAGTCACCACAGAAATGCAAGCACCTTTAGGGGACGCCGGCCACGGAACGGGCGGCAATATCCGCATTATGTGCAGACCCCACGCCAAAGGCCAACTGCTGCTCCTGGACCGGGGCGGCATAGGCCGGGGCCGCCAACATGATCTGCCCCACCACCAGCGCCAGGCGCAAGCCAGGGTGGGCCGCCGTGGCAGCACGGACCTTTTTCAAACCCTCGTCCTTCAGGATCAGCATCAATACCCCTCCACCGGCCTGATCCGTCGCGGACTGGATGCCCATCAGATCGCTGCGATCAATGATGGCATCCGTGCGCACATACAACAGGCCTGACGGTTTCAGCGGCACCGGCGTCCAGCCGGGGTGCGAACGGGTATCCGCCAGAAATACACGCAGATCAACCGCCTCGCGATTGGGGGCCACAGCCCGGACAGGATCGGAACGCACCATCGCCGTCGCCGTCGCACTGGATGCCTCGGCCATCGTCTGACCTGACGGCACCCCAGCCCCGGCGCCCGGCACAGCCTGACAGGCGGCCAAGGCGGACGCCAGCAACACCCCCGCCCCCGCCCGCAAGCAGCGTCGCAGTCCATCGCCTCGGCTTTTTGGATGGTTCATGGTCCGGCCCTTTTGCACTTGCTCTCTCATCCCCCCGATGATGACATACTTTAGCGGCCCGTCTGACCCAAGCAGCGCCATCGTCCTTAGCGATCCGGCGCTGCCCAGGAGCCGGCACGCACGGTCACCTGCGCCTGATCCAGCACACTGCCCTGGGCATCTCTCAGTTGAAACACATGCCGCCCCGGCTGCGGCGCCCAATCCGGTGCGCCTCCCGCCCCGTAAGGCTGACCGTTCAAAAACCAGCGGACATCGGTCACCGGGCGAGACAATGCGTCCACCGCCCGCAGGGGCAGGCGCTGACGCTTCCAGGGAATATCCGGGTCCAGTGCGATCACGGTGCCATCGACCGGCGCCGCAATCCGGGGGCGGCCAGGCGTGGCGCCCTGACCCGGCGGGGCGAATACCGCCTGGGTGGTATCGCCCAGAAAATATTCAACACGCGCCGGTTCCAGGCCTGCTGCAAAGCGGACTGGCGCCGGCACCACCTCATCGGGTCGGGCCGGCTGCCCCGCCGGTAAGCCGGCGACACGCCCCAGCGAGCCGGCAACAACACGGGGCGGCGCTGACGGACTGGCGTGATCCTTGTGCAAGGCAGCGCGCCGCCGCGTCAGCCACTCCATCAGATCATGCCAGATCGGCCCCGCTCCGCTGACGCCGGACACCTGCCGCATGCTGGCGCCCGCGCTATTGCCCACCCAGACGCCCACGGTGTCATCCGCCGACCAGCCCACGGTCCAGTTATCGCGCATGTCACGGCTGGTACCGGTCTTGACCGCCGTCCAGGACTGGGTGGATAAAGGGCTGTCCAGCCCGAACGTCCGCGCGCGCGCCTGACGGTCCGCCAGGATATCGCCGACGATCCAGGCTGCGCCAGAAGAAAACACCGGCGATCCCGCCTGATCCGGCGCATCCGGGCGCGCCGCCGCCATGCGGACCGGTGCGTAATCCCCGCCTCGTGCCAGCGCCCGGTAAGCATTGGTCAGGGACAGCAGCGTTACGTCGGCGGATCCCAGCGCCAGGCTGTAACCGTAGTAGTCCCCGTCCCGCGTCAAGGGCAATCCCAGCGCCGTCAGGCGCTGCGCCAGCACATCCGTGCCCATCAGCAGCAAGACACGCACCGCGGGAATGTTCAGGGACGAGGCCAGCGCCGTGCGCGCGCTGACCCAGCCGCTGAAACGGTGATCATAGTTGTCGGGGATGTACAAGCCGCTGCCGCCATCCAGGTCCAAAGGCCGGTCATCCAGCAGGGACGCCGCCGTCAGACGCTGCTCGTCCAGCGCCAGGGCATATAAAAAAGGCTTCAGGGTCGACCCGGCCTGGCGCAGCGCCTGGGCATGATCCACCTCGGCGGCCTCGGACAAACTTCCGGACGAACCCACATAGGCCCGCACCGCCCCCGAACGGTTATCCAGCACCACCACGGCGGCATCCGTCACCCCCGTCCCCTGCAGATCCATCAAATGGCGGCGCACCGAACGCACGGCCAAGGCTTGCAGGTCCGCATCCAGCGTGGATCGGACCGTACCGTCCGCCGATACCTGCCCGTCCCGGATCAGCTGGTGCGCCCAATGCGGCGCCAGACCCGGCGCCTCGAAGCGGGAGGCATGCGCCCGCGACAGCGACAGGCCGATGAAATCCCGCAGGCCCTCGCAGCCCTCCGGGCGCCCCAGGTCCTGCAGCAAGGCGCAGCTGCGCTGGGTCAGGACAGCCACCGATGCATTGGGCCCGCGCAGCAAGACAGCGGCCAGGGCCGATTCGCGCAAGGTCAGCCCCGATGCCTGCTTTTGGAACATCACCCGCGACAAGGCATCCACGCCGCGCAGTTCACCCCGGTAATCGGCCAGATTCAGATAGGCCTCCAGGATCTGCGCCTTGGACCAGCGCGACTCCAACTGGCGGGCCGCCTGCATCTGATCCAGTTTCTGCCACACCCCTCGGCCAGCCGGTCCGCGCCGCAGATCCGCATCCAGCATGGCCGCCAACTGCATGCTCAGGGTCGAGGCCCCGCGCCGGCCATCGCCCCACGCCGCCGTCCAGGCCGCCGACGCGCTGGCCAGCCAGTCGACTCCCCCATGCGCATAAAAACGATGATCTTCAGACTGCACCACCGCCCGCTGCAAGGCGGCTGAAATATCCTGCAGCGGCGCCCAATCCCCGCGCCGGGCGGAAAAGTCCGTCCGGACGCGCTGGATCTCCCGGCCATCGGCCGCCAGCACCCGGATGTCCGACGCACGCCAGGCCTGACGCACCGCCTCGTAATCCGGCAAGGCGGCAGCAGACACCGCGACATCCGCCGCCGCCGATGCCGATGCCGACAGCGGCCACAAGGCCGCCGCCAGCAGCCAGACCCCCAGGCGGCGCCCAAGCATCAATCCGCCGCCACCCGGAACGGCTCGTTGGGCAGGCTGCCGAACACATCGGGCTGGTACAGCGCCTCGATCCGCGTCGGGGGCAGCTGATAATCCCCCGGCGTGTTCAGACGCACCGTGTATTCCAGATCCTGGACGCCTGCGGTCAGGACCTCAAAATACGCCCGGTACATGCCCGCATCACGTTCGATGAAGGTCGGCCGGTCCCAGAACGGCTGACCTTCGGATTCATCCTGGACGGCAATCGCCGAATCCCGCCCCAGGCTGCCGCCCAGAATCGACGCCCCGGCCGGCACCGGGTCGCTGATCACCGACCAGACGACCGGCTCGCGGCTATGGATGCGCAAACTGACCCGGTAGATGTCGCCCACCGACCATCGGTCCGGCCGGGCGCGGGACACCGGCGTGATATTGCGTTCCACGCGCATGCCTGCATCCACGGGGCGTGTCTGCGGCACAGCGGCTCGCGCCGTCACCGTCGCCCAGCCGCTGCCTGCTCCCTGCTGCGCCAGATCCACCGTCCCCTGCCGGGACGGCGGCCAGGGCAGATCCAGCGTCTGGCGATGAATGCCATCCGCCAAGGGCATCTCGGCCCAGACCAGTGTCTGTGCCTGCCCCGGCGGCAGCGCCACTGACACGGCCCCCTGCCCGGCTTGAGTTTCCACCTGCCGCGCATAGTCATTGACTGCCAGCATGCCCAACACGTTGGCCGTCGTCGTCGACCAGGCCCCGTGGCTTTGGAAGGACAGCAGCCCCGTCAGCAGGCGCGACAGGTCCGGGCGCCACTCCGGACGCGGCAAGACCGTCATCAGCAAGCGCGCCTGGGCTGTCGCAACATTGCTCATCAACCACCAGCCCTGATCCGCCGTTGCATCCGACAGCACCAGCGACGTCCCGTGACGGCTGAGCCGCGCCCGCAATACCGCATCGGTCTGCGCCAGCAGCGCCGCACGATCCGGCAGTTCAGGCACATGCTGCAAGATGGACAGCCAGGTCACCACGGCGGGCGTCGGCCAATCGCTGACGTCCAGGGCAAAGGAATCCAGCATGCCCGGCTGCCAGGCCCCTGCCAAGGCCAGGGCATCGATGGCGATCAATTTGCGCCAGAACAGATCCTGCACCGGCGCCCAGGCGGACTCGTCCAGCCGGCCCAGGACAAAATCCTGCAGGGCGGACAACATGCGCTCGCGCGCCTGGGCAGGCAGCGCGTACGCCTCGCCGGCCGCCTGCGCGCGCGCCGAGACCTCGACCAGCTGGGCAGTCAGAATCACGCTGCCGCGCCCGCCGGGGAAATACGCCAGCAGTCCGGCATCGTCCTGATAGTCCGGCAGCCGCTGCATCAGCGCCTGCCAGGCGGCCGCGTCCTGCATGCCGACGGCTTTGGAGCTGAGCTGTTCCATGCAGGTATAGGGATACGCTGCCAGCCAATCCTGCACACCCGGCAGGGTTCCCGCCAAACTGGACTGCAGCCGGACCGTGACACCGCCGCGCGGCGTCCCTTGCGCATCCCGCTGCGCCTGGGCCGAGGCATCGACCGGCAAGCGCTGCGGCACTCCCTGGCGAATCTGCAACAGCGTCGCCTGCCGCACGCTCACCGGCACGGCGGCTTGCAGCGTCTGGCGCACCACGATCCGATCTGCCGCCTGCTGGGCGCCGGGTCGTGTCTGAGCCGCAAAGGTCCACTGCAAGGTTTCACTGTCCTGCTGGTTCCCCAACAAGGGCGCATCCACCGGCCACTCCAGCGTGACGGATGCGCCGCCCGCCAGATCCAGGGTCTGCACCGGCAAAGACTGCCCGGCGCCGCCCGACGCCTGCACCTGCGCCGACACGCTCAAGGGCAGCGCCGCCTGGGTGCGATTGCGCACGGTGACGCGGGCCTGATAGTGGTCGCCTTCACGCACCACCTGGGGCAGGCCCGAAACCACCTGCAGATCCTGGGTGCTGATGATATCGGTCGAACCCGTGCCAAAGCGCCCCTGCCCCTGATCGACCACTGCCACCAACCGGAAGCGCGTCAGCGAATCATTCAGCGGCACTTCGATTCGCGCCCGCCCCTGATCGTCCAGCGTCAGGTCGCCACGCCACAACAGCAGGGTGTCGAACAGTTCGCGCGTCGCCCCAAAGCCCCCGCCGCCGCCCGGCGGCACGGCCTTGCGGCCATAATGCCGCCGCCCCACTACCTGTCCCTGACTGGTGGCCGTGCGCACGCCCTCGTCGCGCTCGACCCGCATGGCATCCAGCAAGTCCCAGCTGCGGTTGTCCATCAATTCCAGCAAGGCCGCATCCACGGCGGCAAACGCCACCCCGGCGCCCGCAGCCGGTTTGCCATCGGGCAGGAAGGCCTGGATATCCACCTGCGCCTTGTCCCGCACCTGATAGGTCTCATGATCGGCCTTGACCTGCACTTTCAGGCGGTCTTCATCGCTGCTGACGCGGATCTGCGCCAGCCCGAAACGGAAGGACGGCTTGGCCAGATCGACCAGCCCTGTCGGCGCCGGGGCGTCATCGACCTGAGCAGCCCGGGCGCGCATCCAGTCCACCGGATGGCGCCAGCCCCAGTCAAAGAAGGATGCCCAAGGCACATGGCGGATACGGCCGCGCACCGCCAAGACGGAAACATAGACGTTCGGCCCCCACTCGGCTTTGACCGGCAGGCGCACCACAGGCTGATCGCCCTCCAGGGACACGACATGGGTTTCCAGGACACCTTCGCGTTCCACCGCCACCAAGGCCTGCGCCTGACGAAACGGCATGCGTACGGTGAATTCGGCGGTTTCGCCTGGACGATAACTGGTCTGGGACGGAATCACGTCGATCCGGTCGTCATCCCCGCCGGAGAACCAATTTTCACCGCCCCACACCCAGATCGACGTCGCCGCACGGGACACACGGTTCTGGGCGTCCCGGGCCTGAGCGAACAATTGGATTTCCCCATCCCGATCCAGGCTGACGGGACATGCCAGCAGCCCCTTGGCGTCCGTTCTTCCCTGGCACAAGGTGCCCAGTGAGTCGACCTGTGCATGCGTGTCGTAGGCATAGAACCCGCCCACCAGGCGCTTACGCGTGGAATAGGTGGTCCGCACCCGGCCATCCAATTGCACCGCCACGCCCGCCTGAGGCCGGCCCTGAGCGTCCACCGCCAGCAGTTTGACGGTCGACGTGTCATTGCGCGACATCCAGCGACCGGTCTGCAGCCCCACCGTCACGGCTGCCGGCCACACCTGCGCCGTCTGCGACAAAGTCTGGATTTCCCCATTGGGGTCGGCGAACGAGGCCTCGAACAGCCAGGACTGGGGAGCATGCACAGCAGGCAGATCCCGCAGATCGACCCGCGCCCCGCCCTGCGCATCCAGGCGCAGAGGACGTTTGTCCAGAATCAGGCGGCGCAAGCCATCGGGCGCCACCTGATCCGGCTGATCCTGCAGGCTGTCCGGCACCCCGAAACTGAAATCTGCATAATCACTGAAGCCCGGGGTCAAAGGCTGCGCCACCGCCGACAAGCTTGCCTCCAGATCCCGCGCCGGTCCGCCCGACTGCCAGGCCAGCTGCAGATCCGCCTGAACAAGGGCTGGCGCAATCAGAGGGCCTGCCGTCGCCGGCGCTGCGCCGTCCGATGCTGCATCCGCCGTGATCTTCAGCGACCCCGTCAACAAAGGCAGCTTGAAGGCCTCGACCCGGAAACCGCCGGCAAAGATCGTCGGCGTCCAGCCATCGTCCTGAGTATCACTAGCAGGCGGCGTCATCTGGATCGCATACTGCCCCAATTTTGCTGTGCGGGGGATGGCATAGTCCAGCAAAGCATACAGACCGCCGCCGGGGCTCAACTGCCACGCGACCGGCAGGCCGACGCTATCGCCAGAGCCTTCGTGCACAATATCTACTGTCTTGGGCAGGCAATCGGGCTTGCCCGCTGTCAGGCAGTCGGTCGGCGGATTGCGCACTCCGTCACGCGTCAGATCGCGCAGAAACAGCTTCATGGATACCGTTTCGCCCGCTCGCAGCAAAGATCGGTCCAGCACGGCATGAGCCACCTGGTCCGGCGTCGGCGATTGGCTGGTGGGTACATCAAAGCGCCAAGGCTCGATCCCCTGGTCCCAACTGGACCAGGCAAAGGAGAAATCCGCCTGACCATGCGCTGCCGGGTGATCGGCAGCGACCCGCGCCGTCACGAATATCCCCGATTGCTCCGTCCCCTCGCAATAGGCGTCTGCAGGCACTGCCCCCAGCGAATGCCACACCCCCTGTGCATCGGTCTGTCCCTGGCGGATGCGCGTGCCATCGCAGCTGAGTATCGCGACCTGGGCATCTGCCACCGGCTGCCCGCCGTCCAGCGTCGTCACCCAGACCAAGGCATCATCGCGGCCCGTCTTGATGTGCACCGCCAAGTTGGTGACCAGCACCGCCGAACGCACATACATGGTGTCGCCCGGCTTGTCCTTGTCTGCCAGCAGCGCCGCCCCCAATTTAGGGGATGCGGCTTCCAGCACATGCAGGCCGGGCGCCGCCACCGGCACCCCGATCATCTCGATATCCTTGCCTTGGGCATCCTGCAACCCCGGCAGCGTCAGCGTGCGGGCGGCATCCTGCGTACCGAACACGGACCGCGACCGCACATCGATCAGGGCTTCGTCCTGTTTCGAATCCCGCATCGCGCGCGAGGCCAGCACATCGGCGAACTGGCCTGCCGTCAATTGCCCCGCCTGCAGACGCTGGACCTTCGCCATCCATTGCAGCGCCTGCACATCGTCGGTCGTGACGTGATCGTCCACCCGTCCGGCGGAAATCAGCATCTCCCGGGTCCGCAACTGCGGCCCGACCCGCCGCAGCGCCAACGGCGCCAACGCCGGCCTATCCTGCGCCGGCGCGCCATCGGCAAAACGCTCGATGATCCCGAACGGCCCGGAAGCGAATTTCACCAGCGGCGGCAGCGCATCGATCGGCACGTCCAGGGGAAAGCGCGACGCGTTGACCAGCGTGCGCCCCATGTCGTCGCGCAGGTCCTTGGGCAGCACCAAGCGCAATGTGGATTGTTCTGCGAACGGCGCGCCAAACGTCAGGCTGGATACCGAATCCGGCGCGGCCTCGTCATCGACCGCTTGTATCTGCCGCGGCCCGTTCGGGGTTTCCAGCCGGACCTGATTGGCCAAGGCGCGCGGCACCGGACTGGAAAACGTCAGGCCGATCGGAAACAGCGGTGAACACGGCGCCTGGGCATTGCTGCGGGTGCAGTTCATCGAGGCCCGGAAAGGCCCCCGCACCTTGAAATCCTGTGTCAACACGGTCCGGCTGACCACGCCCGGTTGGCCTGACAGATCCGGGGATTTCACCCCCGGCCCGACCACCAGACGCACCTGGGCCGAAGACGGCAGCAGGCGCTTGCACTGCAGCAAGCGGGCATCCGCCAAGCGCCGGGGATCGCCCTGGTCCCAGCCGATAGACTGCAGGATCTGGTCGCGATGATCGCCGCCGATCAGGCGCACCGGCACCGATTCCCCCAATCCCTGGATCTCGCAATGCGCATGCGCCAGAATCGACTGCGGATCGGTCGCGGTATTGAAGCGCAGCACGAAGATCTGGTCTTCCACGATCCCATGATCCCAGGGATAGGACACCTGTGCCCGCGGCCCGCCCGTGGTAAAGGCATAGGTTTTGCCGCCGTCCAGCCGCTGCCCCTGCAGATCCCGGAAATCGGGATTGGGGTCCGCCTGGCACGACACGGCGCCCGCCAAGGGCCGATCAAAGGAATAGACCCAATGCTGCGGATCCACCCAGCGCCCTGATCCCTTGACCGCGTCCGAATCGCAACGGATCCGATAAGGGTCTGCCGCCAGATCGTCGCCCAGTGCAATCGCCGGCGCGTCGAAATCCACCTGCGCCTGCACGATCCGGGCCATGGCCCCCTGAGGGGTAAAACGCGTGACCTGAGCGGCAGAGACCGACGCGGCCCAACCCAGCATCAGACCAGCCAGCAGAGTACGGGAGAGGATCGGATGCATGGGGCGGCCCTGTTCTGTGGTTCTGCTGATGCCACGTCCTGTGCAAGGCGCGCACGGCCGGGCGGCGATGCAGGCAGGTTACCACCACCCCCATGCCGCCACCAAGACGTCTTATGCGATAATTCCCGCTTTCCCGGCGGCCGGCCATCCGCGCCCGCCGCCGTCGGGGGCCTCTAGCTCATGCCTGGTTAGAGCAGCGGACTCATAATCCGTTGGTG
>NZ_JAUCCV010000006.1:0-33628 GCF_034675905.1 Castellaniella sp.
TTTGGAAAATTTATAGCGAGACCGGCAGTTCGGTGGTCTCTTTGATGGATTGCAAGGCGAAACTGCTGCGGATATCCACGACGGCAGGGTGGCGCATCAGCGTATCCATGGCAAAGCGTGAGAAGGCGGACAGGTCCGGCACCTGTACGCGCAACAGATAGTCCATGTCGCCGGACATGGCATAGCACTGCATGACTTCGGGCCAGCCTTGCAC
This sequence comes from Castellaniella sp., assembly GCF_034675905.1. GTDB lineage: Bacteria > Pseudomonadota > Gammaproteobacteria > Burkholderiales > Burkholderiaceae_B > Castellaniella. The sequence goes on from NZ_JAUCCV010000006.1 coordinate 215, forward strand.
GTCCTTGGCAAAACCGGAGATCGCGCTGTGTTCGGCGCGGTGGGTTTTGTCCAGACGGACGGATATATAGGCCAGCAAGCCCAGGCCCAGCCGTTCCGGGTCGGCCAGCGCAACATAGCGGCGGATATAACCCTGCTCTTCCAGACGCTTGACCCGCCGCAGGCAGGGGCTGGGCGACAGATCGACCCGCTGGGCGAGTTCTTGGTTGCTGATACGGCCATCCTGCTGCAGATGCGTCAGGATGAGTCGATCGATCTGGTCCAGGTCCTCGGCAGGCGTCATGGGGTTCCACATATAGATAAAGAATCTCGAAGGCTTCCAGAATAGAGGCAGGACGGCTGCATGGCAATCAGGGACTATTCCCTGTAAAGTCGGCGTCTCGTTCACCGAGGCCGTCTCACGATGCTTCACTATCTGAATACCATCCGCCAGCGCAGCACGCGTATGTTCATGACCATCGCCCGCATCATGGTGCCGGTCATGGTCATTGTCTATATAGCAGACCGTGTAGGCCTGGTGCGGCTGGCGGGCGAAGCCCTGGCGCCCGCCATGGCCCTGCTGGGCCTGCCTCCGCAAGCCGGCATCATCTGGGTCACCACGGTCATCACCAATATTTACGGCGGCATGGCCTCGATGGCCGCGCTGTCAGACAGCCTGCAGATGAACGTGGCCCAGATCAGCGCCTTGGGCGCCATGATGCTGTTCGCCCACAATGTCCCCACCGAACAATCCGTCGTCCGCCGCGCGGGCGCCAGCGCCCTGGTCACGGGTGGACTGCGGCTGGTGGTCGGTATTCTGTATGGCGCCGCCGTAACGTGGACATGCCAGGCGCTGGGCTTGCTGCAGGACCCGGTGTCGTTTGCCTGGATGGGCCAGGATGCAAGCCTGACGCAGGGACCGCCGGATGTCATTACCTGGCTGCTGTCCACGCTGCAATCCTTGCTGCTGGTGCTGGTCGTGATCATCGGCATGGTAATTCTGCTGGATTTGCTGGAACGACTGGGCTTCACTCGCCTGGTGACCCGCCTGCTGACCCCGGTGCTGCGCCTGTCCGGTCTGGAAGAACGCGCCGCCCCCCTGACGACCGTGGGCGTGCTGCTGGGCCTGGCCTATGGCGGCGCCCTGATCATCGACGCCGCGGAGCGCGAGGACTTCAGCCCCCGCACGCGCCTGCTGGCCCTGTCCTGGCTATCACTATGTCATGCGCTGATCGAAGACACTCTATTGATTCTGGCCCTGGGCGCCAACATCTGGGTGATCCTGGTACTGCGCGGACTGCTGACCCTGGGCATCCTGGCGATGATCGCCGCCCTGACGCAGCCCCACACCCGCTGGGGCAGGCGTCTGGCCGCCCAGGCGACGCGCACATCCACCCGGACGCGCTGAGGCCTCAGCCCAATCGGCGCTTGTTCCCGATCAAGTTTGCCCTAAACCCCGGCCTATGATGTAATCGCATGCTGATCGCTCGAACCCCTTGACAAGGACCGCAAAGCCGGTATGACATTCCGGCAGACGGCATCACCGGGACAGCGCATCGCATCCGAGGTCATTCATGAACGCTGCCAATCCTGCCCAAACACCTGATTCCATGATCCCCGTCACCGTGCTGACGGGATTTCTGGGGGCGGGCAAAACCACCCTCTTGCGCCGCATCCTGACGGAATTCCATGGCCAGCGCATCGCCGTTATCGAAAACGAATTCGGCGAGGAAAACATCGACAACGATCTGCTGGTGCAAGACCGCGACGAGCAGATCGTCGAACTGAGCAACGGCTGCGTCTGCTGCACGGTGCGCGGCGACCTGATCCGCACCCTGCACGATCTGGCCGCCCGCCGCAAAGATGGCGGCATCCGGTTTGATCGCGTCATCATCGAAACCACCGGCATGGCCAACCCCGGGCCGGTATGCCAGACCTTTTTCATGGATGACGACATCGCCGAGACCTATCGGCTGGACGCCGTCATCACGGTGGTCGATGCCAAACACGGCATGGCCGCCCTGGACCGCCAGGAAGAAGCGCAGCGCCAGGTCGGCTTCGCCGACCGCATCCTGATTTCCAAGAAAGACCTGGTCAACGAGGCCGACTACGAAGCCCTGCGCAGCCGTCTGGTGCGCATCAATCCCCGCGCTTCGATCACGCCCGTGCATTTTGGCGAAACCGACCTGCATACGCTGCTGGACGTCAGCGGCTTTGATCTGGACGCGATCCTGAATATCGACCCCGCCTTCCTGGCGGAAGAAGAAGTCCACGATCACCACGGCCACGATCATGATCATGATCACAAGCACGATCATGACGAAGACGACCATGTCTGCGGCTCGGGCTGCACGCATGACCACCATGACCATCACCACGCCCATCACAGCGACGACATCGGCGCCTTTGTGTTCCGATCCAAGCGGGCTTTTGATCCAGAGCGCCTGGAAGACTTCCTGGGCGGCATCGTCCAGGTCTATGGCCCCGACCTGCTGCGCTACAAAGGCATCCTCTATATCAAGGGCATCAACCGCCGCATGATCTTCCAGGGCGTGCACATGATGATGGGCGCCGAACCCGGCGCCCCCTGGAAAGCCAGTGAAAAACCGAATACCCGGCTGGTGTTCATCGGCCGTAAACTGCCTCAGGACATCTTTACTCAGGGGCTCGAACAATGCCTGGCCTGACCGCCCACCCCACGCTGCCCCGCTGTACTTTCGGGATGCGGACGACAGGCCCCGGCTCATAATAAGGAAGGACACAACATGGCTAGCAAATCCAGCGCCAAATCCGCGCCCAAGACCATGACAGAAAAAGAACTGTTGGCGATGCCCGAACAGGACTACATGAATGCCGCCCAGCTTGCCTTCTTCCGAGATCGCCTGCACCAGCTCGAACATGAAATCCTGACCAATGCGGGCGCCACCACTGAAAACCTGCGTGAAACCCAATATGTCCCCGACCCGGCCGACCGCGCCACCATCGAGGAAGAACACGCACTGGAACTGCGTACCCGGGACCGCGAACGGAAACTGCTGAAAAAGGTCCAGCAATCCATCTCCCGCATCGATGCCGGGGAATACGGCTGGTGTGAAGAAACCGGCGAACCCATCGGCATCGCCCGCCTGCTGGCGCGGCCCACGGCCACGCTCTCGCTGGAAGCTCAAGAACGCCGCGAAATGCGGCAAAAGCTCTACGGCGACTGAGCATTCCAGACGCACCGGACGCTTGACGGACAGCTCTTGCCCCCTGAGGGGCAGGAGCTGTTTTCATATCCCCTGCCGGATCGGAACATCCCCGGCATCCCTTGAACTTCAGCGCCGCCATCCCCATCTGCTAGGTCTTGGACCAAGAGAACGCCATGGAACAATTTCACGCCACCACCATCGTCTGCGTCCGGCGCGGCAACGACGTCGCCTTGGGCGGCGACGGCCAGGTCACCCTGGGCAACATCGTCATCAAGGGTACGGCCCGCAAGATCCGCCGCCTGTACCACGACAAAGTCCTGGCCGGTTTTGCCGGCGCCACGGCAGACGCTTTCACGCTGCAGGAACGCTTCGAGGCCAAGCTGGAAAAACACCAGGGCCACCTGATGCGCGCAGCCGTCGAACTGACCCGCGACTGGCGCACCGACCGCGTGCTGCGCCGCCTGGAAGCCATGCTGATCGTAGCTGACCAAGAGCACACCCTGATTCTGACCGGCAACGGCGACGTCCTGGAACCCGAACACGGCATTGCCGCCATCGGATCGGGGGGCGCCTACGCCCAGTCAGCCGCCCGCGCACTGCTGGATGCCACCGACATGACGCCCGCCGAGGTCGTCAAGAAATCCCTGGAAATCGCCGGGGACCTGTGCATCTATACGAATCAGAACCACATCGTCGAAACGCTATAAGGCCCGCCATGTCCGCCACTCCCATGACCCCCAAAGAAATCGTTTCGGAACTGGACAAGAATATCGTCGGCCAGGACAAGGCCAAACGGTCGGTCGCCGTGGCGCTGCGCAACCGCTGGCGCCGCCTGCAGGTGCCCGAGCCCCTGCGCCGCGAGATCGTGCCCAAGAACATCCTGATGATCGGCCCTACTGGCGTCGGCAAGACCGAAATCGCTCGCCGTCTGGCCCGCCTGGCCAATGCCCCCTTCATCAAGATCGAAGCCACCAAATTCACGGAAGTCGGCTACGTCGGCCGCGACGTGGACACCATCGTGCGCGATCTGGTGGACGTCGCCATCAAGCAGATACGCGAAACGGAAACACGCCGCGTACGCACCCAGGCCGAAGACGCCGCCGAAGACCGCATCCTGGATGCCTTGCTGCCGCCTTCACGCAATGCCCACGGCGAACCCGAGCGCGAGGAAAACAACACCCGCCAGGTATTCCGCAAACGCCTGCGCGAAGGCAAGCTCGACGACACGATGATCGACATCGAAGTCGCCCAGTCGCCCGCCCACATGGAAATCATGGCGCCGCCGGGCATGGAGGAAATGACCGAGCAGCTGCGCGGCATGTTCGCCGGCCTGTCGCAGGGCAAGACCAAGGCGCGCAAGCTGTCGGTCAAGGAAGCCTTTCGCCTGCTGACCGAAGAAGAAGCCGCCCGCCGTATCAACGAGGAAGATCTGCGCACCCAGGCAATCGCACTGGCGCAAGAGCACGGCATCGTCTTTCTGGATGAAATCGACAAGATCGCCACCCGCCAGGAAGCCGGCGGGGCGGACGTCTCGCGCCAGGGTGTGCAGCGCGATCTGCTGCCACTGGTCGAAGGCACCACCGTCAATACCAAATACGGCATGGTGCATACCGATCACATCCTGTTCATCGCCTCGGGCGCCTTTCACCTGTCCCGGCCATCTGACCTGATCCCCGAGTTGCAGGGGCGCTTTCCGATCCGGGTGGAACTGGATTCCCTGAGCGCCGAGGATTTCGTGCGCATCCTGAGCGCCACCGACGCCTCGCTGACCAAACAGTACAGCGCCTTGATGGCCACGGAAGACGTCACCCTGGAATTCACCGAAGCCGGCATCCAGCGCCTGGCCGAGCTGGCCTTCGAGGTCAACGAGCGCACGGAAAACATCGGCGCACGGCGTCTGTATACCGTCATGGAAAAATTGCTGGAAGACCTGTCATTCGAGGCGGCCAGCCCTGGGGCGCAATCCGTGGTGATCGATGCGGACTACGTGAATGACAAACTGTCGGAAACCGCCAGCAGCCAGGACCTGGCGCGCTACGTGCTGTAAATTCCCCCATGCCTGCCGCCCCGCGCGGCGCACCGGCATCCCCGCCCGGAATTGCATCCCGGCGGGGGTTTTTTTTATTGTTTCTGCAAGGCGGTGATCTGATACTGTCCGCTGGCGCGCTGCGCGGTAAAGTCCACGGAATCCCCGACGGCGATCCCCGACAGCAGGGCCGGATCAGCGTGGTAGACCAGTGTCATGGCGGGCAGGTCCAGTTTGCTGATCGCGCCATGCCGGATGGCGATCTTGCCGGCGACGGCATCGACGCGCACGACCTGGCCGCTGGCCTGGGCCTGCACCGGCTGAGTCTGCGCCACCGCCAGCACAGGCAGCGCCAGGGCCACAGCAACCGCAGCGGGGGCAATGATGCCATGGCCCGCCAAGGGCGCAGCAGCCAGGATGTTCAAAGCACGAAAACGCATGGGCTACACTCCGTCTGTTCATTCAAGCATAACGCGAAACAGAGTTCATTTTGCCCATTCCTGTTCCCGGCTACACCCTGCGGCCCGCCACCGAATCCGACATCCCCGCCATCCATGCCCTGATGGTTGAAATGGCCATCTTTGAAAAACTGACGGATATTTTCAAAGCCACCCACGACAGCTTGCGCAGCAGCTTTTTCGGTGCTGAACCCGCCGCCCGCTGCCTGGTCATCACGACCGACACGGCCCCGGACACCGCCATCGCCTACATCATGTGGTTCCACAACTATTCCAGTTTTCTGGACCGGCGCGGCCTGTATCTGGAAGACGTCTATATTTCCCCCGCCCACCGCGGGCAGGGCTTGGGCGGCTGGGTGTTGAAACATCTGGCGGCCATGGCGGTCGAGATGGGCTGCGGCCGATTCGAATGGGTCGTGCTGGACTGGAACCAGAACGCCATCGATTTCTACAAGCACCACGGCGGCGAAATCCTGGACGACTGGCGGGTCGTGCGCGTGACAGGCGACGCCCTGCTGCGCCTGGCCGCGCAGGATTGACCCCGACCGCCCCCCTTTTCAGCGCCCTGTTCAGGAGTTTTCATGTCGATCCGCGTCTCTATCGTATCCACCCGCACCGGTGATGACGGCACCACTGGCCTGGGCGACAAGACCCGCGTGCCCAAGGATGCCCCGCGCATCACCGCGCTGGGTGATGTGGACGAACTGAACAGCGCCATCGGGCTGTGGCGCACCACCGCGCTGCCGCCTGCCGTCGATACGCTGCTCAACCGTATCCAGCATGACCTGTTCGATCTGGGCGGCGAGCTGTGCATCCCCGGCTGGACGGCGCTGAAGGAAGAACACGTGCTGCGCCTGGATGAAGCCCTGGCGCATTACAACGCCGAACTGGGTCCGCTGCAGGAATTCATCCTGCCGGGCGGCTGCCCGGCTGCCGCCCATGCCCACCTGGCCCGGACCATCGCCCGCCGCGCAGAACGGGCAGTGGTGACGCTATCGCGCCAGGAAACCGTGAATCCGCCGGTGTTGCATTATCTGAACCGCCTGTCGGACCTGTGCTTTGTGCTGGCCCGCTACCTGAACCGGGCGGCAGGCGCCACCGACGTCCTGTGGGAACGAGACGATCAGCGTTGATCGTCGGAATGCACCTGCAGCGCTTCCAGAAACCGCGACACCATGTTGTAGGCGGCGATCGTTGCGGTCAGTTCCACCAGTTCCGAGTCTGAAAAACATGCCCGGACCGCATTGAACACGGCGTCGGGCACCTGGACCGAACGCGTCATGGCATCCGTATAGGCCAGCACGGCGGTTTCACGGGCATCAAACAGCCCTGCCGGCCATTCGGCCAGCGCCAAGACATCCAGCTGATCCTGCCGCAAGCCTTCGCGCAACGCAATCGGCGCATGCTGGTCTGCTTCATAGGGGGCGCGATTCAGATGGGCGATCCGCATGATCACCAGTTCGCGCAATGCGCCGTTCAAGCCGGATTTCTGGCGAATCGCCGTCAGATACGTCAGCCAGCCTTCGGCCACCGCAGGGCTGTGCAACAGCATCTGATACAGGTGCAGTACGCTGCCGCGTTCCGCCACGATGCGCTCCGCCAGTCCGGCGGCAGCGCCTTGAGTCAAATCGGCATAAGACAATCTGGCCATGCGGGCCTCCATTGAAAAGCCGGGCGCCACGCCCGGCAAGCATGCATTATCGAGGCTGCGCCGCCTTCAGGCCGGCAGAACCTGGCGCACCGTGCGGTCCAGGCGATCCACGATCTGGTCGATATCCGCCGCCGTGCAGATGAAAGGCGGCGCCAGCAGCACATGATCGCCATGCACTCCGTCGATGGTGCCGCCCATGGGATACATCATCAGACCGTTTTCCATAGCCTGCCGTTTCAGCGCCGCATGGGTTTTCAGCGCCGGATCCAGCACGGCCTTGGTCGCGCGGTCCTGCACGAACTCGACACCGACGAACAGGCCTCGGCCACGAATGTCGCCCACATTCGGATGATCGGCGAAGACTTCCCGCAGCCGGGTCCGCAGCTGTTCGCCTCGCGCCTGGACATTGGCCAACAAGCCATCGCGCTCGATCACGCGCTGTACGGCCAGCGCAGCCGCGCAAGCCGTGGCATGCCCCATATAGGTATGGCCATGCTGAAAAAAGCCGCTGCCCTGCACGATGGTGTCATAGATGCGGCGGCTGGCCAGCATGGCGCCGATCGGCTGGTAGCCGGCCCCCAGGCCTTTGGCGATGGTCAGGATATCAGGGGCCACGCCGTCTTCGGCGCAAGCGAACAGATGCCCGGTGCGCCCCATGCCGGACATGACTTCGTCCAGAATCAGCAGCACCCCATGACGGTCGCATACCTGGCGGATACCTTGCAGGTAGGTGCGCACCGGCGGCACGGCGCCGGCCGTCGCGCCGACCACGGTCTCGGCCACAAACGCCGCCACCCGCCCTGGCCCGATGGACCGGATCATGGCGTCCAATTCATCGGCCAGGCGCTGCGCATAGGATTCTTCGGTTTCATCCGGCCGCTGGTCGCGGTAGGCATAGCAGGGCGATACATGGCTGGCCGGCGTCAACAGCGGCAGAAACGGCTGACGCCGCCAGGCGTTGCCGCCGATGGCCAAGGCCCCCAGCGTATTGCCGTGATAGCTTTGACGCCGGGCGATGAACTGGCTGCGGTCCGTTTCGCCCCGTTCGACGAAATACTGCCGGGCCAGCTTCAACGCCGCCTCGACCGCCTCGGACCCGCCGGAGACGAAATACACGTGATCCAGATCGCCGGGGGCCCGCTGCGCCAGAAAATCCGCCAGCTCTTCGCACGCCTGCGTCGTGAAGAAGGAAGAATGGGCATACGCCACCTGATCCAGCTGCGCCTTGATGGCGGCAATCACATCCGGATGCCCATGGCCCAGGCAGGACACGGCCGCCCCGCCGGACGCATCCAGGTACTGGCGCCCATCCTCGTCAAACAGGGAAACCCCCTGGCCGCGCACCGCGCGTTTCAGCGTATGCTGGGGATTCCGGTGAAATACATGTGTCATGAAAGGGCCTCGCTGCCCTATAGGGCCAAGCACAAAAACCAGTGAATTCAACAAATGTTTCGTATATCATATATCATGAAACACTTGAATGTATTCTTGATCGACTCTTCGCCTACGCTTCTGTCATGTCTGCCCCACACTCCCCCGACGAGCTGATTCAGCACATCCAGTCGCAATTCACGACCCTGAGCCCGCAGTTCCAGGCCAGCGCCCGCTACCTGATCGATCATCCGGCCCAGGTTTCGACGCTATCGGCCCGTAAACTGGCGGCGCTGGCCGGCGTACAACCCGCGACCCTGGTGCGCCTGGCGCAGCATCTGGGATATGCCGGCTGGGATGCACTGAAATCGGTCTTTACCCGCGAATTGCAGCAGCGGCCCGGCGGCTATGCCGCCCGCGCCCAGTCTTTGGTCGAACGACCGGAATCCGAACAAACCGCCTGGCACAACGCCAGCCAGCAGCAATCCCGCAACCTGATGGCGCTGGAAGCCGTCAACCGCCAGGCCATGCACCGGGTCATCACCCATCTGGCCGCTACGCAGCGCATCGTCATCGCGGGGTTCCGTTCATCCTATCCCCCGGCATTCAGCCTGTGCTACCTATGCAGCCTGTTTCGTTCCGATGTCCAGCTGCTGCACAATGCCGGCGGCACCATGAGCCTGGACCTGCATCACCTGCAACCGACGGATACGGTCATTCTCATCAGTTACGCGCCCTATTCCCGCGAAATCCTGCAAGTCGCCCAGGCGGCCCGCGCACGCCGCTGCACGGTGCTGGCCCTGTGCGACAGCCAGGTGGCCCCGATCGCCTTGCAGGCCGATCATGTGCTGCTCTTTCCGACCCAGGGGCATTCTTTTTTTTCCCCTCGACTGTCGCTACCCAGGCGCTGGTCGAAATGCTGGCCCAGCAACTGCTGACGCACAGCGGTGAACGCGCCATCACCGCCTTGTCTCAGGCCGAAGACCAACTGCACGCTACCGGCGCTTATCTGTGAATTGTCATGACGTCTGATTCCCTTTCCCTGTCCTGGCTGGACGCTCACGGTTCTCATCACGACATCGGCCTGGCCTTGGGACGATGGGGCGCGCGGGCCTGTCGACAGCACCTGATCCATTCCGACGCCTGGGCGCAGGTCATGGCGCACCGCCACCACCCGGCTATCCCGGCGTTACGGGCCTTGCTGCATCAGCATTTTCCCTGGATCGAACAGGAACTCGCCGGCCTGGCCGCAGGCCTGGAGCTGGCGCCCGAAGACGTATTCCTGTGGAACTGCCGGGGAGATCTATGGGCGCTGGCGCCCGATGGCTGCACCACGGTCCTGGCGCCGCAGCGATTGAGCCACAACGAAGACGGCGATCCCGGATTCGCCGGCGCTTGCGGCCTGGCCAAAATCCGGCCTATCGACGCACCGGCCTTCGTCTCGTTTCTATACCCGGGATCCCTGCCCGGCCACACTTTTGCCGTCAACCAGGCGGGACTGGCGATCACCGTCAACAATGTCCGCGCCCGGCAGGCGCAGGCCGCGGGGCTGCCGCGCATGATGCTGACCCGCGCCCTGTTGACCGCCCAGACGCCGGCCCAGGCCATCGCCCTGCTGCAGGCGCACCCCCGCATGGGTGCATTTCACCTGGGCATCGGCCAGGCAGGCGCAAAAGGCACCTTCAGTGTGGAATTCAGCCAGCAGGCCGTCTCGATCCAGACGGTCCGTCAGGCCAGGCGCCTGCATGCCAACCATGCGTTGCATGATGCGCAACAGGACCTGCCGCAGATCATCACTGCCTCGTCCTCGCACCGTCAATCCCGGGGCGAAGCGCTGCTGGATCAAGATACCGCAGCGCTGGACATCCTGCGCGATACGGCAGACGCCGTCGAACCCATTTTGCGGCTGTCCCCGACCGATACCGATCAGGAAAACACGCTGGCGACGGCGGATATCGATCTGTCAGGCGAACTGGCGGACTGGGTTGTCTACCGCCCTGGCGACCACCAACCCGCCTATCGCTTCAACGGTCTGCACGCGTCCTGATTACTGGACGCGGCTGACCATGTATTCGACGGCAGCGCGCAGGCTTTCGTCATCGGCCTTGGTGCCGCCACGCGCCGGCATCGCGCCCTTGCCCTTGGTGGCGACGCTGACCATCTCGTCCATGCCGCGTGCAATCAGCGGCGCCCAAGCCTGCTTGTTGCCCAGCTTCGGGGCATTGGCCGCACCGGTGCTATGGCAAGCGATGCAAGCCGACTTGTAGAGTTTCTCGCCTTTTTTCAAGGTGCCCGCATCCGACGCGACCGACAGAGCCGGAACCAGGGCCAGACTCAGGACGGCAAGGCTTAGTGTCTTCAACATACTCATCTCCATGTGTCAGGCGTCGCTTTTGATCAGGCGCCTTTCTGTTCAAGGTGCCCGGCCGGACCATCCGGCCGGGAGTTCAGGGTTCTTCGGCAGCAGCCCATGCTGTCCGCCCGGAGAACCCCGTCCTGCGGCTTACTTGATGGGGCTGGGCGCCGAGATCTGCTTCATCAGATCGTCGTTCCACTTGCCGTCCACCTTCACGTGGCCCGCCGCACCCAATTCGAAGGCTTCGATCAGGTTGTGGTTCACGTAGGCATAGATGCCCGGCTGCTTGAAGGTGTAGAGCGCCGCCCCGGCGGTGCCGCCCGGAATGAACCAGGTCTCCAGGTTGCGTTCCGGCTTGTTGATGAACTTGCCGGTGGCCCAGACGTAGTCGCCATGCCCGCCGATCAGGTGCGGACGCGTGTCGCGGTTGGCCGTGGAGTGGATGAACAACACGGTTTCGCCAACCTTGGCCGGCAGCGCGCCTTCACCCGTCAGGGCGCCGACCTTGCCGTTGAACACAATGTGCGAGGGGGTCAGCGTGCGCATGACTTCGACCGTATCGCCATAGCTTTCCAGCGGCGTGTCGTAGGACTTGTAGTTACCTTCCTCGTCCTTGGGGATGTACAGATCGAACTCACCGATGGTGTAGGCCTTGTCATAGGCCAGCTTCTTGCCATTGCCATCGGTCAGGCCTTCGCGTGGCAACACCATCAACGTACCGCTCATGCCCGACACCACGTGCCAAGGCACCATGCCTTCAGGCGCGCAGTGGTAAATGAACGTCCCGGTACGGTCCGCCTTGAACCGCAACACCGTCTTTTCACCCGGCTGGATCTTGGTCAACGTCGCACCGCCCAGCGCCCCGGTGGAGGCATGGAAGTCAATGTTGTGTTCCAGGGTGCTGCTCGTCGGATTGATCAGGGTCAGCTGCACGTAGTCGCCTTCATGCACCACCATGGTCGGGCCGGGCATCGTGCCGTTGAACGTCATGGCCTGCAGCGTCGTGCCGTTTTCCTCGTCGATGACGATCTTCTTTTCTTCGATCGTCATGGTGAACTCGACGACGCGCGGCTTGGCCGTGGTGGCCTGCTCGTGCTTCATCACATTAGGCGGGGCCACCAGCATAGGGCGGATATGCTCCAGCTTATCGGCAGGGTCTGCCAGTGCTGCGCCGCCTGCCAGCAAAGATGCCAGTGCCGTGGCTGCCATACACAGACGAAATACCTTCATATACAACTCCCTGATTGGATGACGTGTGTCTTCTTCGACGGCTTCATCATGTCATGTGCGGGGTTAACCCTTATTGCTCTGGATCAACCTCGTTCATGGGAAATTCAGGTGTTGTTCAAAAGACTTGATCTGGCGCAAAAGCAGCAGGGCCTCCTGCGCACAGGAGGCCCTGGATGGATGCGCCGGCACGACACTCAACTGGACCGAACCAGGCGAAACCCCAGATTGGCAGGCGGCAGGCCGATGGAACACGCGCCATTGCGCGGGTCGCGGATGAAATCCGGCATGGCAGCGATATGCGCGCCGGCCAGAATGCGCACGCCGCAGTTTTCACGGGGCGCCAGCGGCAGGGTTCCGACGCTGTGGCTGGCAAAGCAGGTGTCCGTCCATTCCCAGACGTTGCCGCCCATGTCGCTGACCCCCAGAGCATTGACGCCAAAATGCCCAAAAGACTGAGCGGATTTGACGCGACCCCGACGGCGGGTGATTTCCCGTTCGTATTCCGCCAACCAGCGCACGGACGGGTTGGCCGGATCAGATGGCAGGGCGCCTTCTTCCCGATATTGTTCCGCAGCGGCCCGCACCCATTCGGTGTAGTTCGGCAGCCGCCAGGTCTGGCCGGTTTCCCGCGACAGCCAGGCGGCGTAGGTGGTGGCATCCGACCAGCTGATGCCGACTGCGGGCAGGTCCGGGGCGCTCAACTCACGAAAGCCTTTGTCCAGCCGCTTGCAGGCGCCTGCCTGCACGCAACGGGCGTATTCCGCCTGGCTGACCTGGCGTCGCATGATGACCCATCCGCCCGCTACGCTGCCCTGGACGCGGGGCGCATCCACGGGCCGGCCTTGATCCAGGAATTCCCCGGCTGCCTGGTAGGTGAACTCGCCAGCGGGGATAGGAATGATGTCTATCGCAGGGGCGGCTTGGGCGACACTGATGACGGCGGCACATGCGGCGCCCGTCAGGGCGGCCTGCAACAGTGCTACGAGTGCGCCGACGGGACGGGGGATTTGCGTGCGGAGGGAGTCTGTTTCATGGAGGACCTCGTGGGGACCTCTCTATTGGACTCGGAAGCGTTGGTTGCTGTGTTGAGGCGGGTCAAAGGTTAGGGCTGTCGCCAGGTGGAGCGTGTGTGGGTGTTTTGCGCCCCAGCCAGCGGTCCGGCCTGTGGCCGGACTCCCCGGATCTGCCTCGTACGGGCGAGCGACGGGCAAACTCGGCCTTCGGCCTCAGACAGTGCCCCCCGCTTCCCCCGCCCTCCCTTCGTCAGCATCCGGCGCTGGCCGACCGGGCGCAAAACACCCACACACGTCCACCTGGCAAGGGGACCGAGATCTTGGTGTCAAAACACCCTTACTCTCTGTAAAAGTAAGACTGGACTAGGTAATGGTATCAAGCCTCAGAGGTAAACAGATGCTCAGCAGGCTCTCGAACTACAGGGGACCCGGCGGGGGTGGCGGCAGGGCAGTTGGCGACCGGTCGGGCGGGGCGGGAGACGAAGGGAGACAGGGGGAAGTCGGGGGCGTGTTTGAGGAGCGCAGCGACGAGTTCGCCCGCCGCCCTGTCGGACGAGGCAGATCCGGGAAGTCCGGCCACAGGCCGGACCGCCGTCTGGGGGGCCAACTGCCCTGCCGCCACCCCCGCAGCGCAAGAAGCAAACCCCTGCGTCCGCACGCTTCAGCCCGCCACAGATTCCCAGGCCGCCGTGAACCGCCGCGCCAGCCGCTCGCCGACATCGACCAAATCCGCACGGACCCCGCAGGACCGCACATCCACCGTCTGCAAGCCCGCATAACCGCAGGGATTGATCCCCGCAAAAGGGCCGAGATCCATATCCACGTTCAACGCCACCCCGTGATAGGCGCAGCCCCGGCGCACCTTGATGCCCAACGCCGCAATCTTTGCCAGCGCATCGCCCTGCGGATCGGACAGCGCTGATTGAGGCACATAAATCCCCGGCGCACCTGGCTTGCGGCAGGCCGACGGGACGCCCAGATCCGCCAGCACATCCAACACCGTCTGTTCCAGCAGCGTCACGAAATCGCGTACAAAGACCCGGTGGCGGCGCAGATCAACCAGCGTATACAGCACCACCTGCCCCGGGCCGTGATACGTCACCTGCCCCCCGCGATTGCAATGCACTACCGGGATGCCGTGCGGATTCAGGATATGGGATTCCAGGCCGGCCTGCCCCAGCGTATAGACGGGAGCATGTTCCACCAGCCACAGCGCGTCGGGGGTGTCCGCCCCGCGGTCTTCAGTGAAGTCCTGCATGGACTGCCAGACCGGCAGATACGGAGCGGGACGATTCAGCCAGCGCAACTGCATGCCATCGTCGTCCTACAGCACCACCGATACCATTTCATGCCCGTGCAAGGCACGGTACACCGCGTCCAGCTGTTCGCGCGAATGCACATGCACGGTCAGGGTCAACCCCAGATAATTGCCGCTGGAGCTGGGTCGCACCTCGATGGTCGCCGGATCAAAATCCGGGTCGAACCCACGGACCAACGTCGCCATTTCCGGCAGGAAGGCGTCCCCCGCCCGACCCATGACCTTGATCGGGAAATCGCAGGGATACTGGATCAGGGAGTCTTCCGGGCTGATCGTCGACATGCCGTTTCCTTATTGGAACATCAGGCGGACCTTGTCCACCAAGCGGCCAAAGAAACCCGCCTCGGGTACCGAATGCATCACCTGCAGCGGCACCTGCTTCAGGGTCTTGCCATCCAGCGTCACCAGCAACGTGCCGGCCTGGTCGCCCTCGGTCAGCGGCGCCATCAACGGTTGGGTATAACGGGCCTCGGTCTTGATCTGATCCGCCTGGCCACGCGGCACCGTCACCGACAGGGACTGGCTCACGCCCAGATCGGCGGTATCGGCCGCGCCTTCCCAGACACGGGCGGACACGGCCGGCTTGGTCTTGTCCAGCAACTGGACGGTATCGAAATTCTTGAAGCTCCAGTTCAGCAGCTTCAGGCTGCTTTCAGTGCGGGCAGCATCACTGGCTGCACCGACCAGCACCGACACCACCCGGCGCCCGTCGCGCAGCGCGGTCGCCACCAGGCAATAACCCGCCGACTGGGTATGACCGGTCTTCAGGCCATCCACGGTCGAATCCGCCCACAGCAGGCGATTGCGGTTGCTCTGCTTGATATTGTTGTAGGTGTATTCTTTTTGGCTGTCGTAATGCCGGTATTGCGGAAAGCGCTGCACCAGCGCACGTGCCAGCACGGCCAGGTCTTCGACCGTGGTGGTGTGATCCGGGTCGGGCAGACCGGTGGAATTGACGAAATGCGTCTGCGCCATACCCAGCGCTTTGGCTTGCTGATTCATCAGCGCAGCAAACGCGGATTCGCTGCCGGCGACGGCTTCGGCCAACGCGACGGTTGCGTCGTTGCCCGACTGCACCAACATGCCCTGCAGCAGATCATCGACCGACACTTCCGTGTTCGGGTTGATGAACATGCGCGAACCTTCGGTCTTCCAGGCCTTTTCGGAAATATGGATCATCTGATCGAGCTTCAGACGGCCGCTTTCCAGGGCCTCGAAAATCACATAGGCCGACATCAGCTTGGTCAGCGAGGCGGGCTCCACTGCACTGTTCGGGTTCTGCGCGGCAATGATCTGCCCGCTGGTGGCATCCAGCGTCAGCCAGGCTTTGACGCCTAGCGCCGGCGCGGGAATGTTCGACAATGCGCTGACGCCCTCGGCGGGTGTCGCCGCCGGCGCTTCGGCCACAGCGGGTGGCGGCGCGGCATCGGTGGCCGACCAGGCGGCCATCGGCGCCAGCAGTGCGCAACTGAGCGCCAGCGGCGCCAGACGGAAACGGCGAAGGGTCGGCAACAGAGCAGAGGTCATAGGCGTCATTGGAAAAAGAATAGGTGGCAAGAAAACATGGGGTCCATTATAGGCAGCGCCCTTGAGCGCTTCGCAGGCTGCTCCGCCGGAAATCGAGACAAAACGCAAGCAACTGAAACGTACCGTCTGGATGGCGAGCCGCAGGCCTGCCATCGCCCGGCGCAGTCAGAGCAGCGGATCCGCCAGCCCCGCCAGGCTGCCGAGCACGGCTTGGCGCAAGACCAGCAGCTTGCCATGAAAGAAATGGCCCGCATCCGGCACCACGGTCATGGGCAGCTGATGCGCCCGGGCGAAATCCATACCCTCGGATAGCGGCACGACCTCGTCATGCTCGCCGTGTACCATCAGCGTGGACGCCGGCACCGTCAAGGACCGGTAGCGATACCGTTCGACCGCGCATCCGATCAGCATCAAGCGCGATGGCAAGGGCAGTTCCCGGTCGGCCAGTTCTGCATACAATTGGGCTGCCACCGCCGATCCGAAGGAAAATCCGGCCAGCGCCCAAGGCCCCTGCACCGCCTGCGGCCAAGCCTGAAAAACATGCTCGATACACGCTACCATATCGGCGGTTTCGCCGACCGCCTGATCGAACACCCCCTGCGAACGACCAACCCCGCGAAAATTCGGCCGGATCGTCAGCAGGCCCTGCTGCACACAGGCGCGCGCCACAGTGGTGACGACCTTGTTGTCGCGGGTGCCGCCATGCAAGGGATGCGGATGCAGGACCAACGCCCAGCCGACAGGTGACTGTTCAGGATGGTCCACAGTATATTCAACCGTGCCCGACATCCCCTGGAACGCCGATTGTTCCGTACGTAAACTCATGATGAACTGGATTTTTGATCGGTTTGGCTCAGACCTCATTCTACCCATATGACCGGTATGTCTTCTGACGACGCTCCGTTTCTGCCCGACCCCGACCAGATGGCCGCCGGGCTACGGACTGCCCTGCCCTTCTTTCGCCAGATCGACTGGCAGGCGGAAACCGGCTCAACCAACGCCGACCTGCTGGCGCGGGCACGCCAGGCGCACGGCGCCGTCGCCCGCCCCTGGCTGCTGGGCACGCACCTGCAGACGCAGGGGCGCGGACGGGCGGGACGCACCTGGCAAAACCGGGTCGGCGCCAATCTGATGTTTTCCTGCGCCTTCGACGTCTTTCTGCCTGCCCGGCAATTACCCACCCTGGCGCCGCTGATCGGCCTGGCAAGCTGCCAGGCGCTGCGCCAGCAGATCAGCCCCGAGCATCGGTCCCGGCTGAACATGAAATGGCCCAATGATCTGCAATGGGATCATGCCAAGCTGGCCGGCATCCTGATTGAATCCACCCGATCCAGCACCGCCCAGGTCGCCGATCATCACCTGATCATCATCGGCATGGGCCTGAATTTGCTGGATGCCCGCGCCCTGTCGCTATCCCTGGACCGCAACGTCGCCGACTGGGCGAGGTTGGCTGCGACCGACATCCAGGCGGCGCAATCCGACGCTGTCACGCTGGCCGCCTGCGCCGCACGGGCCTGGTACGAAGCGCTGAACCAGGCCACTGCCCACGGTTTTGCCGACCTGCCGGCCCGCTACGCCCAGGTCGATGGCCTGGCGGGTCAACCGCTGGATGTCATCGACGCGGGCAAGCTGCGCCAGACGGGCATTGCCTGCGGCATCGATACGCAAGGCCGCCTGCTGCTGCGCAACGCCGATGGCGTCCACCCCGTCTCGGTCGGCGAGATCTCTGTGCGGCTGCGGCGATGAAACTGCTGATCGATGTCGGCAACACCCGCGCCAAAGTCGCCTGGATGTCTGCCGGGGACACGGATCGACAGACCCCCGTCACCGCGCTGGACGCCGACTGCCTGCCAACGCTGGCAGCGCACTTGCCACACCGGCCGCAAGCCATTCTGGGCTCAAATGTGGCAGGGCTGCACATCCGCCGGCAGTGGGACCAGGCTTGCCATGCCGCCTGGGGGCTGACGGTGCGCTGGTGCGATGCCCGCGACGGCTTGGCGCTGCTGCACAACCCCTACGCCGACCCTGCCCGCCTGGGGGCGGACCGCTGGCTGGGGCTGCTGGGACTGCTGCCGCGCCTGGCCGCCGATCCTGGCTGGCGCGCGGGCCATGCCGCCCTGCTGGCCAGCTTCGGCACCGCCACCACGATCGACACCCTGCTGCCCGGCGATGCGGGAACCCTGCCCGCTTTCCTGGGCGGCCTGATTCTGCCCGGTCCGTCGCTGATGGCCGACAGCCTGAACCAAGGCACGGCTCAGCTGCCCCTGAGCGCCGGTCAGCTCACGGATTTTCCGCAAAACACACACGATGCCATTGCCAGCGGCATTGCCGCTGCCCAGGCCGGCGCGCTGTTGCACCAATGGCATCTGGCCCGGCAGCGCACCCAGGGGCGCGCGCCCTTGGTTTTCGTGTGCGGCGGCGCTTGGCCGAGCGTCAGGGCGGCCATCCAGGAAGGCCTGGCTCAGACCCAGGCCGCCGCAAGCCTGCCGCCCCGTCCGCCCTGCCACCTGGACGGCCCGGTCCTGGATGGGCTGGCCTGCCTGTCTCTCGCTGAGGGTCCGACGCAGGCCAATTGATATACTGAACGGCTGCATCGCACGAGAGCATGCCGAACAAGGCCATCCCGGCCAATCCCCGGCAAGCCAAGACCTGACACCTACTTGCACCATGCGCTTTCTGCTGATTCTTGCTGCTATCGCCAACATGGCCCTGCTGGCCTATGGCCAGGGCTTTTTTGGCCCGCCCCCATCAGAACAGGGCCGCACGCCGCGCCCCCTGTCGCAACGCAGCCAGCAAGCACTGGTCCCCAGCGCTCCTATTCCCCCTGAATTCACGCCACGATGAAACCTATCCGCAAAGCGGTCTTCCCGGTCGCCGGACTGGGCACCCGATTCCTGCCCGCCACCAAGGCCATGCCCAAGGAAATGCTGCCGATCGTCGACAAGCCCTTGATCCAGTATGCCGTCGAAGAAGCTCTGGCCGCCGGCATCACCGAATTGATCTTCGTCACCGGCCGCAACAAGCGCGCCATCGAAGACCATTTCGACCGATCCCCGGAACTGGAGGCCGAACTGCAGGCCAAAGGCAAGCAGGCGCTGCTGGACACCATCCGCACCATCCTGCCAGACCATGTGCACTGCATCTACACCCGTCAGGCCCAGCCGCTGGGCCTGGGCCATGCCGTGCTGTGCGCCGCGCCCATCGTCGGCAACGAACCGTTCGCCGTGCTGCTGGCCGATGACCTGCTGGACGCCGACACCGCCGTCACGCGGCAGTTGGTGGACGCCGCTCACCAGCACGATGGCAGCGTGCTCGCCATCCAGTCCATCGATCCGCAGGATTCCCGCAAATACGGCATCGTGGCCGGTTCTGCCGTGGATGCCCGCAATACCCGGGTCGAGCATATCGTCGAAAAACCGGCGCCGCAGGATGCGCCGTCCAATCTGGCCGTGGTCGGACGCTATGTGCTGGAACCGGAGATTTTTGATTTTCTACGCCAGACTCAAGCCGGCGTGGGTCAGGAAATTCAGCTGACGGATGCGATCTCAGCCATGCTGAAACACCGCCGCGTCCTGGCGCACCGCTACGAGGGCGAGCGCTACGACTGCGGCAGCAAAGAAGGTTTTTTCAAGGCGACGATCGCCCTGGGCAAGAAATATCACGGTCTGGATGCCGGCTGACGCACCAGCAGATCCTCGATACCGTTGACCACCCGGGCCACTGCCCCAGCGTGCTGGCGGACCCAGTTGCTGCCAGCCTGCCCCACCTGCATCAGCACGGCCGGATCGTCCAGCCACTGCAGCGCCTGGCGCAAGGCCTGATCGGGATCGGCGGCTTGCACCAGCGCACCCGCCGCGCGGGCATCCGTCACGGCCTGCTCGAAGTGGGCTGTATGCGGCCCGACAATCACCGGACAGCCCAAAGCGCTGGCCTCGATGAAGTTCTGGCCGCCCAGGGGTGCAAAGCTGCCGCCCACGATCGCCACCTGGCTGCAGGCGTAATACCAGGGCATTTCCCCCAGCGTATCGCCCAGCAGCACCGTCGCCTGCCTGCAAGCAGCCAGGGCGGAACTGCCGCTATCGCCCAGGTCCAGCAACTGCGTGCGCCGGACGAACGGCAAACCGGCCGCCTGCAACTGGGCGGCGGCCTCGTCGAAACGCTGCGGGTGCCGGGGAATCAGGATCCACAACAAAGGGGAATCTGCTTCTGTGCCGCTGGCCGCCGCGCGATCACACAAGTGGCGGATACCCCGAATGAAGGCCGCATCCTCGCCCTCGCGCGTACTGGCCACGGCAATCACCCGGCAGCCCAGTTGCGCGGCGAAAGCCTGCCCGCGCGCCACCTTGTCCTGATCCAGGCCGACGTCGAATTTGAAATTGCCCGAGACACTGACCTGCCGGGCGCCCAGGCGTTCCAGGCGCTGCGCATCGGCCAGGGATTGTGCATAGGTCCGGGTGATGCGGCCATAGGTCTGGCGCATCAGGCCGCCCAGGCGTTCGGTGCGGTGCAAAGCGGCTTCGGACAAGCGCGCACTGGCCAGAATCAGGGGAACACCCGCCTGCTGCGCGGCGAACACCAGATTGGGCCACAGTTCGCGCTCGATCAGCACACCCAGCACCGGTTGATAGTGGCGCAGAAACCGGCGCGTTGCGCCGGGAAAATCATAGGGCAGCCAGGCCTGCTGCAGCGTGCCCCTGCCCAGATCGGCGGCATACGCGCGCTGGCCTTCGGCACGCCCCGTCGCGGTCAGATGCGTCAGCAACACCCGATGGCCGCGATCCAGCAGCGCCCGGATCAAGGGCTGCGCCGCCCGCGTCTCCCCCAGGCTGACGGCATGAATCCAGATCGCACCGGTCGATGGCGGCGTGCCGCGATAGCGGCCAAAACGCGTGCCGCCCAGCACCGCCCAACGTCCGCCCGCACGGCGCGCCCGCAGCCCCATCCAGGCCAGCAGCAGCGGCGACAGGATCCGCAGCAGCTGGGAATACAGCCAGCGGCTCATGGCGTCTCTGTGCTGGATCGCGCCGTATCCAGGGCGGCATCGATCGCGGCCAAGACCTGTACGGCATCAGGTTCTTGCCCCCGCTCGCCCAGACTGGCGGTATAGGCGCTTCCCTGCAAAGGCGTGCGTACCGGCGTCGAGGCTTTGTAGATGCCGATGGTCGGGCGGCCCAGGCCAGCGCTCAGATGGGTCAGGCCGCTATCGAGCCCCACCATGATTCGCGCCCGCGCCAGCTGATCAGCCACCTGACGCAGGCCTAGACGCGGCAGGACTTCGGCCCCGTCACGCCCTTGAATCAGCGCGCGGGCCCGCGCCTGTTCGGATTCATTGCCCGCCAGCAGGCGCAAGCCCAGGCCCTGCGCCTGCAGATGATCGAAGACCTGCCGCCAATGACTGGCCGGCCAGAGCTTGTCGTCCCGGCTGGCCGAGGGCATGATCAAAGCCACGGCTTCGACGACCGCGGGTTCGGTGATGGCCTGCAGGCCGAAATCGGGCGGTCCGTCAAAGGTGTAGCCGAACGCCGCCGCTGCCAGCGTGCGTTGGCGGATAATGGCCGGCTGCCAGAATTCCACACGGTGCTTCACGTCATAAAACAGCGAGGCCAAGGGTTCACGCGCCGATTTCCAATCCAGCCCATGCCGCCTGCCGCTTGCCTGGCGCACCAGCCAGACGGACTTCAGCAGCGCCTGCATGTCCAGAATGACGTCGTACTGCCGGGACGCCAGATCTGCGCGCAAGGCTGCCCGTTCGCGGCGCGTCGTCGCGTCCCACCAATGCTTGCGCCAGCGCCGATGCGCCACGGAGATGACGTCGCGCACGGCGGGATGCCAGGCAGGAATCTCGGCGAAGGATTCCTCGGCGATCCAGTCGATCTGCGCATCGGGCACGTGTCGGGCGATGTCGCTGATGGCCGGCAGCATATGCACCAGATCCCCCAGCGAGGAGGTGCGTACGATCAGGATACGGGTTGTCATGGCGCGATTATAGGCGGGCAGCCGCACCCGCCGCGAGACTGGTATTCTTGTCTTTATCGAGCCGGTGCTTGCCGCAGACCGGCTGCCACCCGGAGCCCCGACCCATGACCTGCTACGCCCTGGGGGACCTGACCCCCCGCATCGATCCTTCCGTTTTCATCGCCGCCGAGGCCACCGTCATCGGCGCCGCCACCCTGCAGGCCGGCGCCAGCGTCTGGCCGGGCGCCGTGATCCGTGCCGACAACGAACCCATCATGATCGGCGAACAGTCCAACATCCAGGAAGGCGCCGTCCTGCACGTGGACACCGGCAAGCCCCTGACCATCGGCCGCCAGGTGACCGTCGGGCATCAAGCCATGCTGCATGGCTGCACCATCGAAGACGGCGCACTCATCGGCATCCAGGCCGTCGTGCTCAACGGCGCGGTGATCGGTCGTCACAGCCTGGTGGGCGCCGGGGCGCTCGTCACCGAAGGCAAGGTCTTTCCTGAACGATCACTGATCCTGGGCGCGCCCGCCAAGGCCGTGCGCACGCTGTCCGACGAAGAAGTCGCCGCCCTGCAGCGCAGCGCCAAAGACTACGCCGCCCGCGCCGCGCACTATCAGACGTCTCTGCACCCGCTATAAGGCGCCGCTCAGGCCGCACACGCAAGGGTCAGGCGGCGCCCAGCTGATGGTACAAGCGTTCGTACGCAGCCACCATGGCCGGTACGGAATAGACTTGTTCTACATGCACGCGCGCGCGCAACGCCATGGCCTGGGCGGCATCGGCATGACTCAATACCCACGCAATGCGCCGCGCCAAGGTCACGGCATCTCCGGCCGGCGCCAGCAAGCCACGATCCGGGGCCAGGATTTCCCGGTGGCCGCCGACATCGGTCGCCACCACCGGCAGACCGGCCAGGCAGGCGTCCAGCACGCTGGTGCCCAGCGCCTCGAACCGGGAACTGCTGGCATAGACATCGGCCAGCGCCAGAAAATCGCCCACCTGCGTCTGAAAACCGACGAAGCGGTAGTGATCCTGCAAACCCAGGGCCTGCACCCGTGCACGGGCGACATCCGCCGCTGCGCCATCCGCCCCGCAATGCAGGCAGACAATATCCGGATGATCGGCGCGCAGCCGATCCACGGCCTCGATCAGGGTCAAGGGGTCTTTTTCAGGGCTGAGCGCCGCTGCCGTGACCAGAACGCGCCGCCCCGCCAAAGCGAACTGTTGCTGCAGAACCGATACCTGCCGAGGATCCACCAGCGGCGCCTGAACAGCGCTGGGGATCACCTGCGCGTGCAGTCCCAGCGCCCTGGGCGCTGCGGCGGCGGCCTCGCTGATCGCCACCAGCGCATCCGCCCGCGACCATTTCCACCGCTGGCGCTGCGCCTTGCCTGAGGCATCAAAGGCCGTCCGCCGGGTAAAGACCAGCGCAGCCCGCAAACAGGGCCGTAACACCGCCAACACGCTCATGGCCTGGGCCGTCTGGGCGTGCACCACATCGTAGGCGCCGCGCTGGGCCAGCAACAGACGCGCCAGCGCAACACTGCCCGTGCAGGGATGCACGATCATGCCCGCCGCCTGGGCGCGCTGGGCCAAGGGCCCGCCCGCCCGCGCCGCCAGCGCCACCTGATGACCCGCCGACTGCAGACCCTGCAGCGTCAGCAGGGTCTGGCGCTCACCGCCGCGCCAGCCTTTTTCCAGATTCAGCTGCAATACGCGCATCGCCCCGCCTTATGACGCGAACCCGGCCAACGCCGGCATGCGGTTTGCCGGACGCACCGGCATCACGCCTTGCGCTCTGGACGCTTCCAGCCCGGCACGATCTGTTGGCGGGCGCGCGACAGGGTCAGTTCCCCCGCCGGTGCATCGCGCGTCAACGTGGTGCCCGCCCCTAGCGTCGAGCCCTGGCCCACTCGCACCGGCGCAACCAGCTGGGTATCCGATCCGATGAAGACATCGTCTTCGATCACCGTCTGGAATTTATTCACGCCATCGTAATTGCAGGTGATGGTCCCGGCGCCGATATTGACCCGTTCGCCGATCACGGCGTCACCCAGGTAGCTCAGATGATTGGCCTTGGAGCCCCGCCCCAGGCGGGTTTTCTTCAGCTCGACGAAATTGCCGACGTGCGCTTCCGGGCCGACATCGGCCCCCGGCCGCAGGCGGGCATACGGGCCGATCCGGGCGGATGCCCCCACCTGGGCGCCTTCGACGTGCGTATAGGCGTCCAGCGTGGCGCCGGGGCCGATATCCGCCTGGCGGATCACGCAATGCGGCCCGATACGCACGCCATCGGCCAGCTGGACGTTGCCCTCGAACACGCAGCCCACGTCGATGAAGACATCGCGTCCGCACCGCAGATCACCGCGCAGATCGAAACGGGCCGGATCCGCCAGCGTCACGCCTTGTTCCAGCAGGCGGCGGGCCTGTTCGCCTTGCCAGATGCGCTCCAGCTGCGCCTGCTGCACGCGGCTGTTCACACCCAGGGTTTCCCAGTGCGCCGCCGGCTGGGCATGCGCCACCGCCATGCCGTCGCGCACCGCCAGGCCAACGATATCGGTCAGATAGTATTCACCTTGAGCGTTGCGATTGTCGATCTGCCCCAGCCAGCGCCGCAAGGCGGCCGTGGGGGCCGCCAGAATGCCGGTATTGACCTCGGTGATCGCGCGTTCGGCATCGGTCGCGTCTTTATGTTCGACGATACGCTGCACGCGGCCCCGGTCATCGCGCACGATGCGGCCATAACCGGCGGGATCCAGCAGGGTTTCCGTCAGCAGCGCCAAACCGTCGCCGCGCGCCTGCAACAAAGCCTGCAAGGTGGCGGCCTGCACCAAAGGCACATCGCCGTACAGCACCAGGCAGGTATCGTCCGCATCGCCTTCCAGCAGATGGGGCAAAGCCTGCATGACCGCATGACCGGTGCCCTGCTGGGGCTGCTGCAGGGCGAACGTCAGGCCCTGGCCCGCATAGGCGGTCTGGACGCGATCGGCGCCGTGGCCCACCACGACCACCACCCGATCGGGGTTCAGCGCGCGCGCAGCACCCAATACGTGACTGAGCATGGGCTGCCCGGCAATCGGATGCAGGACCTTCGGCAGGTCGGATTGCATGCGCTTGCCCAAGCCGGCAGCCAGAATGATGATATTCAACATAGAAGCGGAAGCGAAAGTTGACGATGAGACCCTGGCGCCGGACGCCAGCCCCCCGACCAGGGCCGGCGGGCGTCCTGGGCGCCGAACATATCAGGCGCGGGGTTTGCGGGTCGAAGCGGCCCGGGAAGCCGTGGTCTTGCGAGCCGGGGACGCTTTGGACGCCGTCTTGCGAGCAGTCTTGGGAGCAGCGGATTTTGCCGTAGGCGCGCGCTTCTTTTTCGTGGCGCCCGTTGCCGTGTCGGCAGCCTCGGCCATGCCGCTCAGGCTGGCGGTGGTGGCATCCCGCAGCTGCTCGAACTGTTGCTGGACCATGTTCCACCAGTCGCCGGCGGCCTGGGCATAGGCCTGGCCGGCATCATCCGCCGAAGCGTCCGCCGAGGCGGCTTGGCGCGTCGATGCGGATGACTTTGCCGCATCCGGAAAGACGCTTCCGGTAAACGACTGGAAGGTCTTGAGCGTGCTGCGCTGGATTTCCAGCCCCTGGATCGTACTGGACAGCATCGTGGCATTGAGCTGCAGCCAGTTCTGCACCGTCTGCAATTCGCGGATGCGCCGATCCAGGTCTTCCAGGGAAACCGTCGGCATGGCGGGGGCGTCCATCCGCCCGGCGCCCGCCAGATTCTGCCAAGCCTGGCGCATCATATCCAGGCCGGCCAGCAGCGGATTGCCGGCCGATTCGCCCTGCTGGCCGAAGCCGGGCAACACAAAGGGATTGGTAGAGTCCTGAGCCATGATGGTGTACCTCCGCCGGATCGGACCGGCATCAATCAATCGGTCAAGGGGACGGCGGCGCGCCTAGCCGCCGCCGCAAGGAATCCAGAATGCACAATTCGGCTTCCAGGGTAAAAGCGCCGTGCTCGATCATGTCCCAGAGATCGGCCATGTCGACGCAACGGAATTCCATGACTTCGCCATCCAGATTGGCGGGCGCGGCAGCCGCATCCAGCACGCAGTCGCTAAGGCACACGGTTTCGACCTGATACCCGTCCGGCAAACGGCGATGCATGCGCAGCACCGTGCGCAAAGGGCCATGCGCCGCCAAAGCCACCGGCGCCAGGCCGGCTTCTTCGTGGGATTCACGCAACAGGGCGGATTCGGGGTCTTCGCCGGCAGCGACCAGCCCCCCGGACAAGGTGTCCCACAAACCCGGATCGGTCGATTTACCAAGGGCGCGGCGGGCCACCCACAACCGGCCATCCGGCGCCCAGCCATTGAGGTGCACCGCCTGGGTCAGCAGCCCCAGCGGGCGCACGGCGCCGCGTTCGATACGCCCCAGCAGGCGGCCTTCGGCCACCACATCCAGCAATTCGTCGCGCCAGCTGCGGATGCAGCCTGCGTCGCGCAAGGCCAGCGCCAGATCGCGCAACACCCCGTCCAGGCTGAGGCGTGCGGCAGGGGCCGCCGTCAGGTGGGCGGCTTCGGCTTCGATGTGCACACCGGGCCGATCAGCAATGGCGGCCAGCGCCGTGGCGCCGATCCATCCGGCCACCCGCCCCGCGACCGTGACCGGCCGAGCGCCGATCGGCGGTAATTGCTGGGTACGACGCACCAGACGCGCACAGCGCATCGCCAGATCGTCCGGGGTGAAAACCGCAGAGGTGGAATCCATCAAAGCATTGTAGTGGAAGCCCGAACGGGATAGGTGGAAACCCGCGAAAGCGCATGAATAGGGCAGAACCCTGCCTGTACAAGCGGAAACGCTTGGCTATAATCCCTTCAAGCTTATAAGGACATCGCAGGCCGCCGCTTCCATGGGCGCACGACCTGACGATCCGATCATGTGTGCAGGGCCCGTTCCCCTCGTGTGTCTTTGACGAAGGTCTACCCGCCCCGAAGAACACACACAAACCAGAGGGACGACATGAAGATGGTCAGAGGGTTGTTAGGCATGATCGCGCTGTCATGGATGACAGTCGCAAGCGCGCAGGTTCAGGACGTACCGGGGGGACCGGCGGTCAATCAGCTGAACGTCACCCCGGGGGTCACGCCGATCTCCCAAGAAATTTATGAACTGCACTGGATGATCATGATCGTCTGTACGATCATTTTCATCGGGGTCTTCGGGGTGATGTTGTATTCCATCATCCACCACCGCAAGTCCCGGGGCTACAAGGCCGCCAAGTTCGACGAAAACCTGTCGATCGAGCTGACCTGGACCGTCATCCCCTTTCTGATCATCGTCGCCATGGCCATTCCGGCCAGCCGCACGATCGTCGCCATGAAAGACACCTCGGGCGCCGATCTGACGATCAAGGCGACTGGCTACCAATGGAAGTGGGGCTACGAATATCTCGACGGCTCCGCAGCCGGCGTGCAGTTTCTGTCGAACCTGTCCACCCCTCAGGACCAGATCGACGGCAAGGCCCCCAAAAGCAATACCTACCTGCTGGAAGTCGACCATCCGATGGTGGTGCCCGTCGATAAAAAAGTCCGCGTCGTCCTGACGGCATCCGACGTCATCCATTCCTGGATGGTGCCTGATTTCGGCGTCAAGCAAGACGCGGTGCCCGGCTACCTGCGCGACACCTGGTTCCGGGCTGAAAAAACCGGCACCTTCCGCGGTCAATGCGCTGAGTTGTGCGGCAAGAACCACGCCTATATGCCGATCGTGGTCGAGGTGAAATCCGCCGAAGACTACGCCCAGTGGGTCAAAGACCAGAAGGCCGCCATGGCCTCCGCCACCGAAGACCCCAACAAGGCCTGGACCAAAGACGAACTGATCGCCAAGGGCAAGGAAGTCTTCGGCGCCAACTGCGTAGCCTGCCACCAGGCCAACGGCCAGGGCATCCCGGGCACTTTCCCGGCGCTGAACGGCGACACCAAATATGTGTTGGCGCCCATGAAGGATCAGATCCTGACGGAACTCAACGGCCACCCGGGTACCGCCATGGCGGCGTTCCGCGATCAGCTCAGCGATGTCCAGCTGGCGGCCGTCATCACCTACACCCGTAACGCTTGGGACAATGCCGGCAAAGGTCCGGATCCCGTCGTGCAGCCCTCGGACGTCAAGGCACTGCGCTAACGTCCGCCGCACTACGGCCCCATCCCACATCCTATTTATCCGCGCCGCCCTGCGTGCGGCGCGCCCTCCAAGGAGGCATTCATGAGCAGCGTTACCGCAGACCACATCCCGCCCAGCACGGGACATGACGAACATGCACACCACGTCCCCACAGGCTGGCGGCGCTGGGTGTTCGCCACGAACCACAAAGACATCGGAACGATGTACCTGATTTTTTCGTTCTGCATGCTGCTCGAAGGCGGCACTCTGGCGCTATTGCTGCGCACAGAGCTCTTCGAGCCCGGCATCCAGTTCTTCCAGCCCGAACTGTTCAACCAGTTCACGACCATGCACGGGCTGATCATGATTTTCGGGGCCATCATGCCGGCCTTCGTGGGTTTCGCTAACTGGATGATCCCGCTGCAGATCGGCGCATCCGACATGGCCTTCGCCCGCATGAACAACTTCAGTTTCTGGCTGCTGCCCGTCGGCGCCATCCTGCTGACCACGTCGTTCTTCGTGCCCGGCGGCGCCAACGCATCCGGCTGGACCATGTACGCGCCGCTGTCGCTGCAGATGGGCCCAGGCATGGACTTCGCGATCTTCGCCGTCCATATCCTGGGGGCCTCGTCCATCATGGGGGCGATCAACATCATCGTCACCATCCTGAACATGCGCGCGCCCGGCATGTCGCTGATGAAAATGCCGATGTTCTGCTGGTCCTGGCTGGTCACGGCCTACCTGCTGCTGGCCGTGATGCCGGTGCTGGCCGCCGCTGTCACCATGCTGCTGACCGACCGTCATTTCGGCACCCACTTCTTCAATGCCGCCGGCGGCGGCGACCCGGTGCTGTACCAGCACGTGTTCTGGTTCTTCGGACACCCCGAGGTCTACATCATGATTCTGCCGGCCTTCGGGATCGTGTCGCAGATCATCCCCACCTTTGCCCGCAAGCGCCTGTTCGGCTATGCGTCGATGGTCTACGCCATCTGCGCCATCGCCATCCTGTCCTTCCTGGTGTGGGCGCACCACATGTTCACCACCGGCATGCCGGTCACGGCCCAGCTGTTCTTCATGTACGGCACCATGCTGATTTCCATCCCCACCGGGGTCAAGGTCTTCAACTGGACGGCCACCATGTGGCGCGGGTCCATGACGTTTGAAACCCCGATGCTGTGGGCCATCGGTTTCATCTTCGTGTTTACCATCGGCGGCTTTACCGGTCTGGTGGTGGCCATCGCCCCCATCGACATCCAGGCCCAGGATACTTATTACGTGGTGGCGCACTTCCACTATGTGCTGGTGGCCGGGTCGCTGTTCGCCCTGTTTGGCGCCGCCTACTACTGGCTGCCGAAGTGGTGCGGCCACATGTATGACGAAAAAATGGGGAAACTGCATTTCTGGAGCAGCATGATTTCCTTCAACATCGCCTTCTTCCCCATGCACTTTCTGGGGCTGGCCGGGATGCCGCGCCGCTATGCGGACTATGCCTCGCAATTCACGACCTTCCACCAGGTGTCCACGATCGGGGCCTTCTGGTTCGGTCTGTCGCAACTGATTTTCATCTATGTCGTGGTCAAGGCAGTGCGCAGCACCGGCCCCACCGTGCCCGCCTGCCCCCCTGGGAAGGCGCCGAGGGCCTGGAATGGACGGTGCCTTTGCCCGCGCCCTACCATACCTTCGTCACCCCACCCGACTATAAATAAATAAGGCTGGATACCGGCATCAGCTGGAAGTTTCGTCATGACACCTGAACAACGTCGCCGCAATCGTCGCACCGGATGGGACTGGGCTCTATTCGCGATCGCCATCCTGGTCTGGACCTTTGTCCGCGCCAATCTGTACGGGGTCGCCATTTGAGCGGGCCAGGCGCTTTTCTGCGATCGGTGCGCACCATCGCCTGGGCGTTTCTGGGCCTGCGCAAACGCTCCGGTCATGACTCTATCTGAACCGCATCGGCCCGTCGCATCTTATCGTCGCGGGCCTGCTGGGCGGGCTGGGATTCGTATTGCTGCTGCTACTGGCCGTCCGGCTGGTCACAGCCTAGAATCAGAAAGAGGAGAACAACATGACAGCAGTTGCACAGACAGCGGACGGCAGCAAAGCTCCTTACTATTACGTCCCGCCCCACTCCGCCCACCCGATCCAGGGCAGCCTTTGCATGCTGGCCACGCTGCTAGGCGCGGCATTCTGGGTCAACGACTACGCTTTTGGCCGCTGGCTGTGCATCGCCTGGGATCCCGTGCATGTTCGTCGTGCTGTTCAGCTGGTTTGGCGATGCCATTTGCGACAATCCGAAGGCGGCATGAACAGCAAACGCATCGACCATTCCTACCGCTGGAGCATGACCTGGTTCTATCTTTTCCGAGGCTCATGTTCTTTTCGGCCTTCTTCGGATCACTCTGGTACACGCGCGACGTGTCCACCCCATGGCTGAGCACACTGGATTCCCAGACACTGCTGTGGCCAAGCTTCACCGGCGTCTGGCCCAATTTCGGCCCGGCGGGCACCGTCGCCCCGTTTGAGTCTGTCGGGCCGTTCTGGCTGCCCACCATCAACACGGCCCTGCTGCTGACATCCGGCCTGACCCTGACCATCGCCCACCACGCCCTGCGGGCCGCCCAGCGGCAGAAAGCCATTTTCTGGCTGGGGCTGACGGTCGTCCTGGGCTTTACCTTTGTGGCCTGCCAGGCCTACGAATACCACCACGCCTATACCGAACTGAATCTGCGCTTCACCTCAGGTGCATTCGGCGCCCTGTTCTACATGCTGACCGGATTCCACGGCTTTCACGTCATCCTGGGCGCTACCATGCTGACCGTGATCTGGTTCCGCCTGGTGCGCGGCCACTTCACGCCCGAACATCACTTCGGCTTCGAAGGCGCTGCCTGGTATTGGCACTTTGTGGACGTCGTCTGGCTGGGCTTGTATATCTTCGTCTACTGGGTGTGATGCTGGCTGCCCGGCGCCGGCCTACCCCATGGTAGCCGGCGCCCCGGCGGCATCGATCCACCCCAGGGCATGCGCCAGCAGCAAAAACAGAAACAGCAGGATGGACGAGCCCAGGCCATCCGGCCGCTACGGCCCTGATCCTGCATCAGAAACACCAGGGCCGAGCCCAGGCTGGCGACAATCGCCAGAAACAGAATGACAATCAGCACTTTCATGGATGGATTCCCGCCTGTCTTCCGTCACAGAACAGCCACGAAAAAGCCCTGGCGGCCATCGTATTGCTGATCCTGCTGACAGGTATCTGCATCGCGGCGGGCCAGTGGCAATTGGGCCGTGCCCATGAGCGCGAAGCCATTCACGCCGCCCGCTTGGCCGGCCAGCAAGCGCCGCCGCTGACGCTGACGACCCAGACACCCCTGCCGGACCTGAATGGCATCGCGCCAGCGCTCGGGGGCAATGGCTCAATCCGTTTACTGTACTCCTGGATAATCGTAACCTCAAAGGTCAGCCTGGTCTCTGGGTAGCGACCCCATTGGCCCTGCAGGATGATCCCTGGCGCCGCCGTGCTGGTGCTGCGCGGCTGGGTCGCCCGACCGATGCCGCCCGCCGTCACTGCCCGATCTGCGGGCTGCCGAGGGGCCGGTCCAGCATCCAAGGCACCCTGCTGCGCCAGGTGCCCCGTCTGCTTGACCTCGACCAATCTGACCGGCGGCGAGGGCTGCCGGAACTGCCACGGCCCTTCCCGTCCTTGGACGGCGCTGCCGCCTCAGCATGCAGAATCTCAGACCTGGATGCGCTGGCGGCTGCCATCCGGCCTGCGCCTGCTGCCCGTCGTGCTGGAACAAGCCCCTACCCAGGATGTCGGCCTGATCCAGGAATGGCCCGGCCCATCGGATAACGCCAGCCAGAACTACAACTACGCCGGACAATGGTTCAGCTTCGCCGCCATTGCCCTGATCGCCGCCGCTGCCATCCTATGGCGCTCCTGGCGGAAACCCGCCGCCCCATCAGAATCGGACGCACCCTGACCATGACGACTGTTCCCGCCCGCCCCCGTTCCATCACTCCGGTCATCGCCATCTTTCTGGTTGCCCTGGCGCCCGTGGTGTTCGCCCTGCTGGCCTACTATGTGCCGGCGCTGGGCCTGCGGCCCGCCATCCAGACAAACTACGGCCAGCTGCTCGAACCTCAACGCCCGATCCCGGACACCCTCACCCTGCGCGACGAGTCAGGGGCAGCCGTACGATCTGAATCAGCTCAAAGGGCAATGGCTGCTGATCAGCACCGGCCCCGGCGCCTGCCCTGAATCCTGCGTGCGCGGCCTGTTCGTGATGCGCAATTCGCATGCCAGCCAGGGCAAAAACGTCGACCGCCTGGAACGCATCCTGTTCGTCACCGACGACGCCCCCATCGCCCCGGTCGTCGGTGATGCCTATGTCGGCACGCACGTGCTGCGCGCCGATCCTGCTCAGCTGGCAGCCTGGTTGGCGCCCGGCGCCGCCGACCCCGCAGCCGCGCTGGCCTCGGGCCTCTGGATCGTCGATCCCTTGGGCCATCTGATGATGCAGTTCCCAGATGGCCAGGACCCTGAAGGCGTGCGTGACGACATCCGCGTCCTGCTGAAAAATTCCCGGATCGGATAAGCAGTGACCGCCTATCGCCGCCTGGTTTTTCTGGCCTGGTTCCTGACGCTGGACCTGATCATGTTCGGCGCCTTCGTGCGGCTGACCGATTCCGGCCTGGGCTGCCCTGATTGGCCGGGCTGCTATGGGCACTTCAGCCCCCTGGGGGCGCATGCCTCCATCCGCCAGGCGCTGGAAGCCATGCCGTATGGCCCGGTCAGCGCCTTTCAGGCCTGGGTCGAGATGATCCACCGCTATGCCGGCGCTTTCCTGGGCATGCTGATCATCGCCTTCACGGTCCTGGCCTGGCGCCTGCGTCATGCCCTGGCGCGCAGCCCGGCGCTGGCCACCGCCGTACTGGGCCTGGTCTGTCTGCAGGGCGCTTTCGGCGCCTGGACCGTCACTCATCGCCTGATGCCGCTGGTGGTCACCACCCATCTGGTCCTGGGCATGAGCCTGCTGGCCATGATGACCTGGCTGGCCGCCCGCGAAAAATCCCACGACCCGGTGCCGGCGGCGCTGGCCAGCGGTCGTGGCTGGATGATGCTAGGCCTGACCGTGCTGTTTCTGCAGCTGGCGCTGGGCGGCTGGGTCAGCACCAACTACG
>NZ_JAUCCV010000007.1:0-154619 GCF_034675905.1 Castellaniella sp.
GGATGAGTAGTGATACCTTCCTCTGGGGCGGCTTACGGCCAGGAGCCACCATTCGAGTTATTGACCGTCCACATCAAGCCGAGCGAGGTCGGTAATTTTGAAGGTTAGCCATCACATGACCATCCGTCGAGGTTCTCGTGCACAAGCCACAGCAAAGAAGCAACTCCTGAGCGCCCTAGAAACAGCAATGCGCATCTATGCCCCTGCTCGGGAAATGTGTCGATACAGTAGCGAGTCCTTCAACGAAACGGCCTATCAACCCAATGTCGCAGCAAAGGTGGTTGGATTGGCCTTTCTCTCGGCCGTCGCTGCTTGGGAGGACTTTGTCGAGGATGTCTACCTCAACTATCTCTGCGGCTATCAAGCGCCTAATGGGTATGCCCCACGTCTACGCGCAGGGAGAGCTCAGAACAAAACCCATGCGCTTCTACTTGCTGCTGGTGAAAGCAACGAAAAAGAAGCGGAACGTAAACTGCGGTGGAGCAATTTTAAGCGGGTTCAGGCGCTTTCTACCGTTCACTTTGTGCCAAACAACGTCTTTACTGCCGTAACCGATCAAGATGTTGCGTGGCTCGATCTTGCTCAGATCGTTCGAAATCGAGTTGCACATAATTCCGAGAAAGCGAAATCTCAATATAAGGCAGCATTGAATCGACTTATGCGTGAGAAACCGGATTCGCCTCTGCCGCGCGGATTTTCAGCAGGAAAATTTCTTATTTATCAGACTCATGCCGATGAGCAACTGATTCCGCTCATGGAGGATCATCATTACTGGCCGGATGTCTTCGAGGGGTACATGTCTCTTTGGCAAAGGTTGGCAGACCGGCTATGCCCAGAGTAATGACGGGTTCCTAAAGGTCTGCTTCTCCAAACCGGCAAGTTCCGCTTTGGGTCGCTAACGACCGAATGGCTTAATCTTTTATCAGCCAAAAGCGTACGGCCTCAATTTCTCCCGCAGAAGTAACTATTTGGTCATAAGATTGAGGCCACCAATATTTTGATGAATTTTAGCCATGAAAAAATATATCGAACCGGATTTGCCTGGTTGCACAGAACCTGAGAAGATGCTTTGGCTAGCCTATGCATTCGCCGATACTGCAAACGTGTTAATGCAGGCCATGATAGAAAATGACTCGCATGGGGATTGCGGTCAAGGCTTAGTTGTCTCCCACCTCTGTCGCCACGCTCTGGAGCTTTACTTCAAAGGTGCAATTGGTATTGCGACTGGGCAAATTAAGCGCAAGGATCATCGGCTAGATAAACTCTATTCTGAATACAAGAAGCTGTACTGCGACAAAGGTGCGTTCTATTTCTTTGATTTTCTAGTGGAAGATTGGGTTCTTAATAAAGAAGATATGTTCCCTGACTCTCTGGTTAAGCACCGTCAAACCCATGATCAACGGTTTCGATATCCTGCCGATAAGAATGGCATGGAGTTTGTTGGATTTAAAGAATTTAATGTTCTGGAGAAGGCTAATCAAGTGGAAAAGTTCAGCAACGCGCTTAACCATCGAGCATTCTTTATGGGCCAATATGGGACAAAGGCTCAAGAGCACATGGATTCATGCCAGGGATGATTCCTTCAACGCAATCCGCTTGGTAGGTGCTACTTTCGGCCAAAGGCGGTCGGACACACTGTCGTGCCGAAAGCAGCTGGTTGGTATATCGGGACCGGAGTCGGTAGTGTGTTTATCAATTCTGTTAATGTTGCTCTCCCACACCACAGCATCACGTGAAGGAAAATCTGCTAACCATTCCGCGCAGCCAGGCTCTGTCATGTTAGGGAGCGCGCTCTGATGCTAGACGGCAAGACTTTCCCCTACATTAACTGCCTATGCACCACAATAAATAGCCCATCATGCCACTCACAGCCCTCCTAGCACCACATGAATGCGAAAGCCTGTACTCAGGTGCGAATTCCGCAATCTGGCACTCACACTCCCTTGCCAGACAGCTCGCCAAGAGCACCGTCCGTGAAGAAGACTACGTCGCGACATTGGTAACAAACGGAATACCATACTTGGCGGATCGATGGGTGCCATTACTCCGATCAAAGGGAGTTAGTTTGAGGCTCTCTGGTGTGTTCTGCCACGGGCACCCGCAAGTTTCGTTCGGTTCCCCGCCTCGTCAGGTCGAACTCGCTGATTTGCTTGTCGTTCATCAGCACACTAAGAAGGGACGCGCTTCGGCTCGCGCGATATTGCTACAAGCAAAAATGTCGAGAGACTCCACTCACCGGCTTCCCTCCTCAGATGCGCAGCTTCACCTATTCAGCCTATGGCCACCATTTGAGTTTGTGACTGGAGGCCTTACTTCAGGACTACGTGACCTCAAAGAGCATGGCAAGGGTTCGCGCTATGCTTTGGTGCACGATGGGCAAGCCTATCCTGAGCAAATCACGTGGGCCGACCAGTGCCCTTGGGCGGCAAGCCCTGCGAAACAGCAACTAACGGCTGATCGGTCCCTTGCCCGTCTGCTCGGCGACATGCTCCTTAATAAAGACGGCAGGCCGTTTCAGTTGGGGAAGCCCAAGGATGATTGGTCTCGAACGATTCAGGAACTACTGCAAACGACTGGGCGGCGTACTTATAGGCGTGCAAATATCGGTCGAGGCCCTGCCCCGCGAATAACCGATGCAACAGAACCCGGACTAATGCTTATGTATGTCGAGAGGCATCAGGCCGATATTTCAGCTCAAACTTCAAAAGCATCGCTGCTTGAACGCTACTTCGGCACTGTACCTATCGCACAGGACGGTGGTGACGGTTCGAACACTCTCTCAAATGAACAACGCGATCGGCCCTCCGGCGGCCTCTCTAGTCTCATTATTGAGACGGCGGAGGATATGGGGTAAGGGTTCATCCGCTCCGCCGACTATATCCAACGTTAAAACATCCATTTCTCAGACAGGTGACTCAGTACAGCCTAGCCAAAGAAATTGGTGTATCCGTTCGGCGCATTAACGAAATCGTGAAAGGGTTACGTGCTTTTACTGCCGATAAGAATCTACGCTTGGCACGTTTCTTTGGCTTTTCAGATGGCTACTGGTTGCGTGCCCAGGTGGTGCATGATACGGAAGTCGCCCGTGAAAAAATGCAGGACGTATTGGCGAAAATTCAGTCGTTGGAACACGCGTAGAAGCAAAAACTCCGACGAATCGGGGCTGAAATCTACCATACCAATATTATCGCTATTCGACCAGCCGGTTTAGGTCAGGTTTGGCCATCTGCCTTTGGCCACAATCTGCCAATAGAGGACGCTCAGCAATAAGATGTGGATGCCTTAGCCGACGTAAAGGTCCAACAAGTCTTCCAGGGACCGAGACAGAGCAACACCATATTTCGAATCGAGTCGCGCTTGCTTGGCGCGTGAGATGGCGGCTTTCTCGGCGACAACACGGTCCGAGTATGGAATCGCCGTATAAAACGATTGCATGTCAAGGACGTCGTTCGCTGAAAGAGCGCCGGTCTTGGATTCCAGGCGTGCGGCCATTTCCACTTCCACATTCATCGTCGGAACGTCTTCTAACAGTGCTCGCATGGCTTGGTCTCCGAGAGCCCTCAACTGGTCGAAAGAATAGCCAAGTGCAGCCACCGTTTGGTTGAGGATGTTGAGGTTCTCCGCCCAAGACTGCGCTGCGTAAGCCCGACGTCGAAAATCGATGGACTTGTTGGCAAAGCGCTCGCGCCTGCTTTCGATGCGAACGACCAGCGCGGCGAGTCCTTGGGTCAATGTTGCAATGGCCTTTCGTCGACGGATGTCGTCTTGGTTGACCATGAAGTCGAGGTATAGCGCTGCCGGGTGCGTGAGGGAATTCAGATCCCGCACGCGTGCCAGCTCTTCCGGCATCGCCATCAGCTCATCCATGGGTTCGAAGGCCTGCATAAAGCCTGGGGCGAACGCCCAATTGGGCGGCATGGCAACCGGCTCCACACCGAATCGCCGTTGAATGGCCGCGCGCAGCTCTACGGCCATCCGGCCCGCTCGACTTCGGTGGGCGTACCCAAGGCTGAGTATGGCCTGCGTCTCGGCAACGTGCCGTCGGCTGTCAGGGTCGTTGCGCTTTGCGGTCTCCATGATGTTCGAAACCGAGAGAGGAAATAAGACGCGCTTTCTTTGGACCGCAGCAACGAGTTGAGGAAACAGCTCGGCCATGGGGCCGCTCGTAGTGCGCCCGCTATGCACCTGCGCCAGCTCGATCCACTTGTTCTGGTCCAGAAAGACTATATCCATAAGTCTGAGAATTCCTCCACTTGAGGTAGTACCAGTATGTACCAATCAACGCATTGAGTGGCCTCGGGCGGCGAACTCAGCGCGCCAAAGAAGCGCCCAGGGTTTGGATAGTCCCGATTTCGCTTTGGTACCCAGGAGTTATCGATATTTCGTAATTGTCGCAAACTAAAACTCCTTCCCCTACAAAAAGGAGTTCATCATGATTTCGAATGCCTCCGCTACTTTAGAACGCGAGCCTTGGAATAAGGGCAAGCTCGTTGGGCAAAAGCACCATTGAAGCTCAAGGACATCTGGGCTATCCGCGTCCGGTTACAGCTGTCGAATGACATCCGTAATCTTGCTCTATTCAACCTGGCAATCAACAGCAAGCTTCGCTCATGTGATTTAGTGAAGCTAAAAGTCCGAGATATCGCACACGGAGAACACGTAGCAACTCGTGCGATTGTTATGCAGCAGAAAACCCAACGTCCTGTGCAATTTGAAATTACTGAGCAAACACGCGAATCGTTGGTGATGTGGATACGCTATAAACAGTTGCGCGCTGATGATTTCATTTTCTCAAGCAGGATTCACGCATCTTTGCACTTGTCGACTAGGCAATATGCTCGGATTGTAGATGCTTGGGTGAGCGCCATCGGTTTAGATCCGACCACATACGGCACGCACACAATGCGAAGGACAAAGGCGTCATTAATTTACCGACGTACAAAAAATCTCAGGGCGGTTCAATTGCTACTTGGTCATACCAAGCTCGAAAGCACGGTGCGATACCTTGGTATCGAAGTCGATGACGCGCTGGAAATGGCAGAGCAGACAGAAGTGTGATATTTACTTACAATCAACCAGGACAGCAGCCGAGATGGTCGCTGTCCGGCCAGAACCGGACAGTTGGGGGCAGCGCAAAAATCCGGCCCGGAGCGGCTACTCGACGAGGCCGCGTCAGAGGAAAATCCTCCTGCATTGGCGATAGCTGACACACCTCCACCTCAGACTCAGACAACGGCTCCAGGGAGTCTAAGAAGTTTGGGGTCATGCAGTCAGCGGTCGGATTCACACAACATGATGGATAGGAATGAGTAAAACGACCAAGGAGCAGCGGCGCAAGAAGAGGAAGGCGAAAGAGTTGCAGCAACAGAAGCGACGGCGGGCTGAGCGAGGAAAACGTCTTGCTCCTTGGGAAGCCCCCAAGATGGAAATGTTTCAGCTGCCACAGTTGCTCAAAGATGGCGTGCCTCTTGAGAAACGACTCGATCTCATGCGATCAATCGGCAAGGACGCGGGGGAAAAATTTTCCGTCCTATACCCGCAAACCATCAAATGGGTCACTCAATACGAACCGACCTACGTACTTTCGATGTGCGCCCTCTATCTAATGGCGCACCCGGAGGGTATTGATCCCGAGGCAACTGGAGAGCTTGAGTTCCATCATCACTACTTGGAGTTGCTTCAAGCGTTCGCACTTTGTCAGCCTAGGAGCTTTGCAATGCAGCCACTGCGTGAAGAACTCCTAGTGCTTAAGGCACACATGCAGGAGCTTGGCGAGCACATGTCGCTTCGGAGTCTTGATATACCAGAGGGGCTGACATCGGATGAAGAGATCAGCGCCTACCAGCTTCGGACCGGGATGATGGCTCACACCACGGCGGTTCGCAACTGGGCCTATATGCATCAGATGAGAAAGGTCTTTCTCGATCTTGCCCATTCAGTAGAACCTGCATTTAAGGCTGCCTACGGAGTAGCGCCGCAGCAGTTCTTCAGCATGCTGCTGCAGATCGCCGAAGAGACGGAAGATCGGCTCAACGACCACATTGCAAAAATTCGGAAATGCGCGACCGAGCGTGATCACCGCGCAATTATCGCGGCATACAACGACGCGTTCCCAGGGAACATGCCCATCACAGGAGAGCAGGCGTCATGGATGTGGGAGCAAGCCACTAAGAAGCGGCAGAATCTGCTGGCGATGTTAATGATGCATGCTGATCTCAAGCTCGCAGACATCTATTCGTTTTCCCTTGACCGTGCGCTTGAACTTGTCGGTGAGGGGACAGACAAGGCAGCGTTGCAAGCCCTGTTGGAGAAAATCTCGTTTCGCTTCGGTGACTTGGCAGACGCGAACAAAGAGCATTTCGTGCTTTCAAATCCCGTACTCAATCGCCCATTGATCAGTCTTGGAGATGGAGCCTACTTCTCTGCGGTTTGGGGCGTGTTACCTCACCTGTTGCTCGACATCCTGGAAGATCTCGTGTGGGAAAACAAAGGCCTGCGAGATCTGTACACAAAGTCAAAGGCGCTCTACCTCGAGGATGAGCTCGAGCGAATCGTTCGATCAGGCTTCCCAAACGGCCAAGTGTTCACGGGCAGCACCTGGCAGACCAGCGATGGAGTAACCTACGAGAACGATCTGACTATGGTCATTGACTCGTTCGCCATCGTCTTTGAAGCCAAGTCTGCTTCCGTAAGCGATCCGGCTAGACGCGGGGCTCCGTCGCGGTTGGCAGAAACGTTGAGGGAGTTGATCGAGTCGCCTTCAGAGCAAGCACTTCGTTTCATAGACCGACTGAAGAGCGAGCCTGGCGTCCACAAGTTCAGAACCAAGAGAGGTGTGGTGAACGAGATCGATAGCGGGGCGGTCAAGCACTACATACCGATCGGCGTGACGCTTTCGCATCTCGGATTTATTGCGAGCAACCTGAAGAAGCTGATCGCCGCCGGCATCGTCGACAAAAAGTTGGAGGATCTGGCGCCGTCAATCAACATCACTGATCTTGAGTCGGTGTTCGAGCTGCTTACACGCGAGGTAGAGAAGGTGCACTACCTATCGCGCCGGCGCGAATTCGAGGCACATATGGACTACGAAGGAGATGAGCTTGACCTGCTTGGCTTCTACTTAGACAACGGCTTTAACATTGGGGACACGGAGTACAGCCAAGACATCGTTTTGAACATGGCGTTGAAGTCCAAAGAGTTGGACCCATACTTCGTTGGATCTCGCGAAGGGCACCCCGTACCGAAGCCCCGTCTTGCGATGACAGACTGGTGGGACGCGATCCTGAATCGGGTGAGCGAGACAAGGTTCGAAGGCTGGCTTGAGACCGGATTCATCTTGCTCAACACGACAAAGGAGGACCAGGAGAAATTCGAGGTTGAGTTCAAAAATTTGGCAAGGCGGGTTCAGGAGGGCACGGCAAGTCGATCCCACAACTGGGTAGTCTGGGAGACAGGGCCTACGCGACGACGCTACGTTGTCGTGGGTTACCCCTATGTCGTGGATGACAAGGCGCAGAGAGATTCCATACTTAGCGAGGCAATTGGGAGCGATGCCAATGCTGACGCGCGCGGTGTTGCGGCCATCGGTGTGAACATGAAGCACCCGCATTACCCCTATGACGTCCTAGCACGGCGTGCTGCAACCAACTTGTTTGACACGCTGACGTTGGACGCGAGGGCTACCTCGTCGGAGCAGACGGGGGAGTGACAAGCCTGTCACCGAAGGGTTGCTCGTTGGGCTGCGCGACGACTTCCAGGTGCCTCTCACGACAGTATGCTGATTAGCAGATGGCTGCTCGGGACGGATCTCAATCGCTTCAGCAATAGCAGACGCCAAGGGAGTGTCAGATTTTTTGTGGGCGGGGCGGTTTGGCATCGTTTAATCCCTCGCCTCGGTGAACCGTTCACCGAACAGGATGGCGAACTGATTCATGGCTGCTTTCCACGTATGAACCGATCGCGACGGCTTGGCCAGCACGTTTCGCAGCGCCAGCCATAGGAGTTTGACGGCCGCCTCGTCGCTGGGGAATTGGCCCCGGTTCTTGATGATTTTACGCAGCTGCCGATTCATGTTCTCGATGGCGTTCGTGGTATAGATCACGCGCCGGATATCGGGTGGGAAGATGAAGAACGGCACCACATGTTCCCAGGCCCGCTCCCAGGCGGCCACGATCGTCGGATATTTCGTGCCCCAAGGGCCAGCCGCGAAGGCGGCCAGCGCCTCTCTGGCCTGTTGCTCATTGGCGGCGGCATAGATGGGCTTGAGGGCGGCGGCGACCAACTTACGGTCCTTCCAGCCGGCGTCATCCAGGCTGTTGCGCATCAGATGCACGATGCAGGTCTGCACCGTCGTTTTCGGGAAGACCACGTTGATGGCCTCGGGCAGGCCCTTTAAACGTATCCGTCCGGTGAACGCACCTTGAGCCGTTTGAGCATCCGATAGAGCATACGTGTCCGCTTAAATATCGTGGACACGTATGCACCAAGAACCTGTCAGCAAGCCACGCCGTCGGCGCCGTACCTATACCGCGCAGTTCAAGACCGATCTGGTCGCCCAGTGCATGGACCCAGCCGTCTCCCTGGCGGCGGTGGCCATCGAACATGACCTGAACCCCAACGTCTTGCGCCGTTGGGTCATCGAGCACGAACGTCTGGGCTTGCATGATGCCGATGCCCAGTCCGCTGGGGATCGCACCGAGCTAGCGCCCGCGCCCGCGAACTGGCTACCCTTCGTGCCA
The DNA here is from genome assembly GCF_034675905.1 of Castellaniella sp. GTDB lineage: Bacteria > Pseudomonadota > Gammaproteobacteria > Burkholderiales > Burkholderiaceae_B > Castellaniella. The sequence goes on from NZ_JAUCCV010000007.1 coordinate 8,739, forward strand.
GTCCGGACGGTCGCCACCGAACGGCTGTCCACACAACCGTCACAGCCCGAGGCCCGTATCCCGCTCACGCTCAGTGGCCGAGGCCTGACCCTCACGCTGGACTGGCCGATGGCTGAACACCAGGCGTTGGCCCAGTGGGCACGCCTGGTCCTGGCATGATCCGCATTGACCGGATCTGGCTGGCCGTCGATCCCATGGACATGCGTGCAGGCCTGGATACGACCCTGGCCCGGGTGGTGCGCGTGTTCGGGGCCGCACACCCGCATCATGCCTATGTCTTTGCCAACCGCCGCGCCACACGCATCAAGGTGTTGATGCACGATGGCGTCGGCGTGTGGCTGGCGACCAGACGTCTGAACCAGGGCAGGTTCGTCTGGCCCACGCCAGGCGGCACACACCTGACGCTCACCGACGAGCAGGCCAGCGCTCTGGTGCTGGGCCTGCCCTGGCAACGCCTGGGCGATGCCGGCGTCATCGACTGCATCTAAGGTAGCACCGGCTCAGGCTGTGCAATCGGGGCTGATGCCGATGGTGCGATGCAGCACCTGCTGGCATACTGCCCGCCATGACAGCCGTTGCACCCGACTCACTGCAGGACATGGACGCCGCGCAATTGCGCGAACTGGCGGCCAGTCTGATGCACACGCTCGGGCGCACGCAGCAGGAACTCAGCGCCACCAAGACGCTCAACGAGAAGCTGACCTTCGAGATCGCGGCCCTGCGCCGTTTCCGGTTCGGCAAGCGCGGCGAGCAACTGCCGCCCGGTGTGCAGGGCAGCCTGCTGGAGGAAGCCGTTGACGAGGATCTGGTCGAGATCGAGGCCCAACTGGCGGCCTTGAACCCCAAGGCCGATCCGCTCACGCCCCCTAAGGATCAACCCAAGCGCGCCGCCTTGCCGCCTGAGCTGCCCCGCGTCGAGATCCGTCACGAACCGCACAGAATGAACTGCACTTGCGGTTGCCAGCTGAAGTTCGTGCGTGACGAGGTTAGCGAGAAGCTGGACTACACGCCTGGCACCTTTACGGTCGAGCGTCATGTGCGCCCGATCCTGGCCTGTCCTCAGTGCGAGACAATTACCCAGGCCCCGATGCCGGCTTACGTCATCGACAAGGGCCTGGCTACGCCTGGCCTGATGGCCCACGTGCTGGTGGCCAAGTACGCTGATCACCTGCCGCTGTACCGTCAGGAAGGCATCTTTGCCCGGGCGGGGCTGAAGATCGCCCGATCAACCCTGGCGGAGTGGGTCGGTGCCTGCGGCTTCGCGCTGCAGCCGCTGGTTGCGGCACTGCGAGACGAGATCCTGGCACACCGAGTACTGCATGCCGACGAGACGCCGGTCAAACTGCTCAAGCCTGGCAGCCGCGCCACCCACAAGGCCTATCTGTGGGCCTACACCCCGGGCGCCTTCGAAGGCCTGAACGCGGTCGTCTATGACTTTACCGAAGGCCGTGCCGGGGCGCATGCCCGGGAGTTCTTCGGCGACTGGACGGGCAGCCTGGTCTGCGATGATTACGTTGGCTACAAGGCCTGCTTTACCCAGGGCATCATTGAGGTGGGCTGCATGGCGCACGCCCGGCGCAAATTCTTCGACTTGCACGCGGCCAGCCAGAGCCCGGTGGCCGCGCAGGCGCTGGAGTCCATCGGCGGCCTGTACGCGATCGAGCGTGAACTCAAGGACCTGTCCCTGGAGGAGCGTTTGAGGCAACGCCAGCAGGTCGCCAAACCGCTGGCCGACAAATACCATGAGTGGATGTTGGCCCAACGCCAGAAGGTGCCAGAGGGTTCCGGCACGGCCCGGGCGCTGGATTACAGCCTGAAGCGCTGGGTGGCGCTGACGCGCTACCTGGATGATGGGATGCTGCCCATCGACAACAACCGGATCGAACAACAGATCCGGCCCGTCGCCGTGGGCCGCAACAATTGGCTGTTCGCAGGGTCCTTGCGCGCCGGCAAACGGGCGGCGGCGGTCATGAGTCTGGTGCAGTCGGCCAAACTCAATGGCCATGATCCGTATGCCTATCTGAAGGACGTGCTCACACGCCTGCCCACGCATCCGAACAGCCGGATCGGGGAATTGTTGCCGCATCGCTGGCAGGCTGTGTGACGCTGTTGATCTGCGTCGGTTGAAATCTGACCCACCTACCGGCATCGCTGCCGTACCAACACCGGAGGAAAGTCATGGCATTGAGTGAATTGGAGCTTGCAGGGGTGAATCGCACCATGACTGCCTATATTGCACGCCGCCGTCCTCGTCCAGAAATCCGGAATGAATTGGATATTGGCTACTCCATTGAAAACCAATCCATCATCGTCCATGAGGATCGCCGGTTATACGATGGTTCGCGGATGATCGAGCCCGTCGCAAAGGCGACGTGGGTCAAAACACAAAGGGCTTGGAAAGTCTTCTGGATGCGAGCTGACCTTCGGTGGCACAGCTATGAACCTCTGGCTACAGCACGGACCTTGGATAAAGTGCTTGAAGAGATCGATGCGGATCCCTACGGCTGCTTCTGGGGTTAAGCGTCGGCTAGAGCCTCAAGATGTGTTCGCCGGACGCTAACCTTTAAACCATCGACCACGGCAATCAGAATGTCCTGGCAGCCCCGGTTCTTGAGCTCGTTGAAGACCTTGAGCCAGAACTTCGAACCTTCGGTCTGCTCAATCCACAGCCCCAGCACGTCACGCTCCCCGTTAGCGTCGATCCCCAGGGCCAGGTAGACCGCCTTGTTGGCCACCAGCCCGTCGGTGCGGATCTTCACGCGCAGGGCATCGAAGAACACGACCGGGTACATGCGCTCCAGGGGCCGATTCTGCCAGGCCACCGTCTCGGTCATGACCTCGTCAGTGACCTCGCTGATGAGCTCGGGCGAGACATCCGTGCCATAGGTCTCAGCCAGGAATGCCTGGATCTCGCGCACGCTCATGCCTCGGGCGTACAGGGCGATGATGCGTTCATCGAACCCGGCGAAATGGCGCTCATGCTTGGGGATCAAGACCGGCTCGAAGGTACCGTCCCGGTCGCGGGGCAACTGAACACGCATCGAGCCGTGTTTGGTCAACAGCGTCTTGGCGCTCACGCCGTTGCGTTCGTCGGCTTGTTGGGCCGGCTTGTCTTCGCCGGCACGGTAGCCAAGGTGGGCGTTCATCTCGCCAGCCATGGCCCGCTCGATCACCGCCTTGCCAAAGGCATCAATCAGATCCTCGACCTCCATGGCCGACATCGGACCTTCGACCAGGCCGTCCAGCAAATGCTCAGGCAGCTTCGGAAATCGGGCCGTACGGGCGGCCGCCTGGGCCGCAATAGATGGCTTCTTGTGTTTCACGGGCATATCCATGATCGTTTTCTCTCATGTTATGCCTCGCCCACAAAATTCTGGACACTCTCGGTACGAGTTCAATTAGAACTAACAAATGGCTCTAATCATTCGCTGAAATCACTGAGACAGGCCAAGGTCCAACACGTAGAGCAACAGCCTCCCACAATATTTAACGGCCGCTTCGGGTCGTAAACAGCCCTCCACACCAAACACAATGAGACGATACTGTTTCCATCCACAGACCAGAAAACTCATCGTGTCCCCTTCCCAAGACCACGCAGCCCGCAGCGGCCACAGCCCCTTCTACCGCACAGAAGGTAGCAGAAACACCCCACCCTCTCCATGAACGATAATACCGTCTGCCCTCCTCAATCCACGCAGACAGATCCCCGCATGACCACCCCAGACCTCTCCGGCCACACCCCCATGATGCAGCAATATTTGACGCTGAAAGCCCAGGCGGGCTCGCATCTGCTGTTCTACCGCATGGGGGACTTCTACGAGATGTTCTACGACGATGCGGAACGCGGGGCGCGGCTGCTGAACCTGACGCTGACCAAACGCGGCACGTCCAATGGCGAGCCGATCCCGATGGCCGGGGTGCCGCATCACGCCATGGAAGGCTATCTGGCGCGGCTGGTGGCGCTGGGGGAATCCATTGCCATTTGCGAACAGGTGGGCGACCCGGCGGCCAGCAAGGGGCCGGTGGAACGCAAGATCGTGCGGGTGGTCACGCCCGGCACGCTGACGGACGAGGCCCTGCTGCCCGCCCGCGAAGACCGCGTGATCGCCGCCTGGATGACGGGACGCAGCCACGGCAAGGACCAGATCGGCCTGGCCTGGATGAACCTGGCCAATGGCGAATTCAAGACCTGCGAATGCACGCCGGAACTGCTGGATACGGAACTGGGGCGCATCGCCCCGGCGGAACTGGTCTGCGCGGAACAGGCGGATATCCAGGCGCTGGAATCCTCCGGTCTGGACACCACGGTCAGCCGGGTGCCTGACTGGCATTTCGAGGCCGACGGCGCGCGCGACACGCTGCTGCGGCATTTCGGGGTGGCGGATGTGGGGGCCTTCGGACTGGATCACCTGCCGCTGGCGACCTGCGCAGCAGGCGCCCTGCTGCGCTATGTTGGCGCGACGCAGTCGCAAACGCTGGGCCACGTTCACAGCCTGGCGGTGGATGCGGGCGGCGACTATGTGGTGCTGGACCCGGCGACGCGGCGCAATCTGGAAATCACGGAATCGCTGAACGGCGGCGAGGGGCCGACGCTATTCAGCACGCTGGACCATGCCCGCACACCCATGGGCAGCCGCCAGCTGCGCCGCTGGCTGCAGGCGCCGCTGCGCCACAATCCGCAGGCGCAGGCGCGCCAGGACGCGATCACCCAGATGCTGCAAGCAGCCGATGCAGACCAGGCGCTGCACACGCTGCGCGACAGCCTGCGCGCCCTGCCCGATCTGGAACGGATGGCGACCCGGCTGGCGCTGGGGACGATCCGCCCGCGCGAACTGGCCAGCCTGCGCGACGCCCTGGGGTCGCTTGCCCCCTTGTCCGCCCAGGCGCTGGACAGCTTCCAGGCCACCGGCCTGCTGGCCGACAGCCTGCAGACGGTCCCGGTGGATGCGGCGCTTGCCGCCTTGCTGGCCCAGGCCATCGCCCCCGAACCGGCGCTGATGATCCGCGACGGCGGCGTGATCGCCGATGGCTACGACGCGGAACTGGACACGCTGCGCCAGCTGGCCGGGGACAACGGCGCATTCCTGCTGGAAATGGAAACCCGCGAACGCGAACGCACCGGCATCGCCAATCTGCGGGTGGAATACAACCGCGTGCACGGCTTTTTCATCGAGGTCACGCGCGGCCAGGCCGACAAGGTCCCCGACGATTACCGCCGCCGCCAGACGCTGAAAAACGCCGAACGCTACATCACCCCCGAACTGAAAGCCTGGGAAGACAAGGTGCTATCGGCCCGCGAACGTGGCCTGGCCCGTGAAAAACTGCTGTTCGAGCAGATGCTGGAACAGGCCGCCGGCCACGCCACGGCCCTGGCCGCCAGTGCAGCAGCTCTGGCCCGCATCGACGCGCTGGCGGCGCTGGCGCACCACGCCCGCAGCCACGGCTGGACAGCCCCGGAACTGTGCGAGGACGTCTGCCTGGACATCGACGCCGGCCGCCACCCGGTGGTGGAACACAGCATCGAGGCCTTTACGCCCAATGACTGCCGCATGCAGGAAGAACGCCGCATGCTGCTGATCACCGGGCCGAACATGGGCGGCAAATCCACTTATATGCGTCAGGTGGCGCTGATCGCACTGCTGGCCCGCATGGGCAGTTACGTGCCGGCCAGCCACGCCCGCATCGGCCCGGTCGATCGCATCTTTACCCGGATCGGGGCAGCCGACGACCTGGCGGGCGGGCGTTCGACCTTCATGATGGAAATGATGGAAGCCGGCGTCATTCTGGCGGCGGCCACGCCGCACAGCCTGGTGCTGATGGACGAAATCGGGCGCGGCACATCCACCTACGACGGTCTGGCGCTGGCCTGGGCCATCGCCTACCGGCTGCTGACGCACAACCGGGCGCTGACGCTGTTTGCCACCCACTATTTCGAAATCACCCGCTTGCCGGAAAAAACGCACGGGGTATCCAATGTGCACCTGGCTGCCGCCGACGCGCCCGACGGGGTTGTCTTCCTGCACGAAGTGCGCCCCGGTCCGGCCAGCCAAAGCTACGGTCTGCACGTGGCGCAGCGCGCCGGCATCCCGCCGGTGGTGATCCGCCATGCCCGCAAGGAACTGGCCGAGCTGGAAGCCCGCAATCGCGCGGATTCACAGCTATCGCTGTTCATCCAGCAGGTCGAGGAAGAAGACAGCCACCCCGACGCGCCCCTGAAAACCGCCCTGCAGGCCCTGGACCCGGACACGCTCAGCCCCCGCGAGGCGCTGGAACTGGTCTACCAGCTGCGCCGCGATTTCCTTTGATTTTCAACGGCCAGCCCCTACACTGGTTCTACCCGATTTCTCTGTAGCGGCGCTTGGGCGCCGCTACAGGCTTTGCCAGGACACCCCGCCATGTCTCGCGCCTACCCCACCCCCGATATCGATCAGCCCACCCCTTTGCTGGGGGGCCTGACGCCACGTGAATTCATGCGCGATTACTGGCAGAAAAAACCGCTGCTGATCCGCCAGGCTATCCCCGGTTTCCAGCCTTCGGTCACGATCCGCGATGTGCAGACCCTGGCCCGGCGTGAAGAAGTCGAGTCCCGCCTGATCACGCACGGCGATAAAGGCTGGTCGCTGAAGCACGGCCCGTTTCGCGGCTTTCCGCCCGCCTCACAGCCCAAATGGACGCTGCTGGTGCAGGGCGTGGACCTGCACGACGACGAATCCGCCGCCCTGTTGCGGCAGTTCCGCTTTATTTCCGACGCCCGGCTGGACGACCTGATGGTCAGCATCGCCACGGACGGCGGCGGTGTCGGACCGCACGTCGACAGCTACGATGTGTTCCTGCTGCAGGGCTTGGGACGGCGGCGCTGGCGCACCAGCAATCAGGCAGACCGCGCTCTGGTCCCGGACCTGCCCCTGAAGATCCTGGCCGACTTCCAGCCGGATGCCGATGACATCCTGGAACCGGGCGACATGCTCTATCTGCCCCCGCATGTGTGCCATGACGGCGTGGCGGTCGGCAACGGCTGCATGACGCTGTCCATCGGCTTTCGCGTTCCCAGCCAGGCCACCCTGGCCCGCGGCCTGCTGGAATCGGCGGCGGATCAGCTGTCGGCGCAGCACCTGGGCGATCCGGGGCTGTACGGACATCCCTGCCTGCCGGGCCCGGATCTGTCGGCCCTGTACACCGACGCGGATATCCCCGCCACGCGCCAGCCGGCGGCCCTGCCCGATCAGCTGGTCCAGGCCACGCTGGACACCTTGCAGCGTGTCCGCCTGGATCAGGCCGTCGCCGCCCGTTTCCTGGGCCAATGGTTGACCTCGTTGCCGGATAACGCCTTGTTCGATCCGGCGGATGTGTCGGTTTCCCTGGCGGCTGCAGTACCCGAAACCGGCCATTTGACGCTGGACCGCTGCACCCGCCTGATGTACAGCGGCGCGCAATTATTCATCAATGGCGAAGTCGCCGAACAGGCATGCGAGCCCGCGCTGGCGGCCCTGGCAGACCAGCGCAGCCTGCCCGCCGCCGAACTGCAGGGTCTGGCCCCAACGACCCTGGCCTTGCTGGACGAATGGCTGCAGGAAGGCTGGGTGCACTGGACGGACGACTGATCGCCGGGGAGCAGACCGCCCGCGCGGATCAGGCGTATTCGGCCCCGAAGGCCTGCTCCAGGGTCTGCACCTGTCCCATCAAACTGCAGTCGTAGCCCACCAAGTCCCGCACATACGCCTGGTAGTCGGCGCCGTTCATCAGGTCCAGCAAACGCTGCAAGGACTGCGTGCCGACCAGGTTCTTGTTGATCCCGAAAAAATAACGTTCCTTGGCCAGCGGAATGAATTCCAGGCCACAGCGCCAGGCGGCTGTCTCGACCCCGATGCCGACGTCGGCCATGCCGCTGGCGATGTGCGCTGCAATCGCCAGATGGGTGAATTCACCGCTGTCAAAGCCCGTCACCCGGCTGGGATCGATGCCCTGGCGTTCCAGCATCAGATGCACCAGAAACCGGGTGCTGGACCCCATCTGCCGATTGACGAAGCGCACGTCCGGGCGGACAAGATCCTGCACTGATCGGATGTTCTTCGGATTGCCAGGCGGAACGAACAGGCCGGTGTTGCGTTCCGCCAGATGCAGCAGCAACATGCTGTCCGGGTTCAACCAATGGCCGTAGCGCTGCAGGATGGGTTTTTCATATTCATCCACCGGCACCTGAAACCCGGCCAGATCGCATTCTCCCCGATCCAGCGAGGACAGGGCCTCGATCCCGGTGCGGTAGCGCAGTTCCAAGGGCAGCATGTCCTGGCCATTGGCCAGCCGCATCAGGCCCTCGACGGCAAAGCCGTGGCTGGCATGCAGGCGCAGGACCGACAGTTCTTCGGAATACAGGCGCTGCAGTTCTTCCTGCAATTCGGATGCAATGCTTTCGAAGGTCGGCGCCAATCGTGCGTCGATGCGGCGATTGGCCCACAGCAGGTGCTGGGCAAAACTGGTCAGGCGCGACCCGCGCCGGCGCGAGGTTTCGATCAGCGGCACCTGAAAATTGGCCTCTGCCTTGCGCAATATTCCCCAGGCATGCCGATACGACAGACCGCGCGCCTGACAGGCGCCAGCGATATGACCGTGTTCGTCCACCGCCGCCAGCAGCCGCATGACCTCCCCCATGGGCAGTATTTCCCCTGATTGCTTTTCCAGAACCCATTCCGAATTCAACCTGGGTTTGAATCGATAAACCGCCATGTCTCCTCCTGATTTTTATATATTATGTAATTAATTACATATAAATCGAATACCCATCTTTTTAATATGCTCTCTATATCTTATTGAAATCAATTCATTTTCAATAGTAGAGTAAATCAACGGCAAAGAATATATATGCACATAAAAACATATTAAAGCGCGTGACCCGCCGCCTCATGCGCCTGGAGACATTCATCATGGACAGCGTACGCACCGATTCCGGGTCCCAGAACCACAGCCGCCTGATCCAGGACATCCTGGCGCAACATGCCGATCAACGGGGTTCGCTGCTGCCCATCCTGCACGCCGTGCAGGATGTCCTGGGCTATATCCCCGATGATGCGGTCAGCCAGATTGCCGCCGGCATCCAACGGTCCCGGGCGGAAGTCCACGGGGTCATCCACTTCTACACACACTTTCGTACGGCGCCGCCCGCCCGGCTGCAGGTGGAAGTCTGCCGCGCCGAATCCTGTCAGGCCTGCGGCGGCGAAGCCCTGTACCGCCACGCCGAACAGCGCGTGGCAGGTCAGCCGGCGGATCAGGTGTCGCTGAGCTCCGTCTACTGTCTGGGGCTGTGCGCACAATCCCCGGCGGTCATGGTCAATGGCCGCCCGCATGCCCGCGTCACGGCGGAACAGCTCGACGTCCTGCTGGAGCGCTGACATGACGCATACCCTGTACATTCCCCTGGACTCGGCAGCGCTGGCCGTGGGCGCGGACGATCTGGCCGATGCCTTTTTGGCCGAAGCCGCTCGGCGCGGCATGACCTTGAACATCGTGCGCAACGGTTCGCGCGGCATGCTCTGGCTGGAACCCCTGGTCGAGGCACGCACACCCGCCGGGCGCGTCGCCTACGGACCGGTCACCGTGGCGGACGTGCCCTCCATCCTGGACGCGGCCTGGACAGATGGCGCATCGCACCCCCTGTGCCACGGCCTTACCGACGCCATCCCCTTCCTGCAAAAGCAGGAACGCCTGACCTTCGCCCGCGTGGGCATCACCGATCCGCTCAGTGTGGCCGATTACCAGGCCCACGGCGGCTATGCCGGGCTGCGCCAGGCGCTGGACATGCCCCCCGCCGATATCGTGTCCTGTATCACCGAATCCGGCCTGCGCGGCCGGGGCGGCGCGGCTTTCCCCACCGGCATCAAATGGCGCACGGTGCTGCAGACCGACGCGGTCCAGAAATACATCGTCTGCAATGCCGACGAGGGCGATTCCGGCACCTTTTCCGACCGCATGCTGATGGAAGGCGACCCGCTGGCCCTGATCGAAGGCATGACGATTGCCGGCGTGGCCGTGGGCGCCACCCGGGGATATATCTACCTGCGTTCGGAATACCCGCAGGCCGAACACGTGCTGCAGCATGCCCTGCAGGCCGCCCGCGACGCCGGCTGGCTGGGCGCCGGCATCCAGGGCTCGGGCCATGCCTTCGACATCGAACTGCGGCGCGGGGCCGGCGCCTACATCTGTGGCGAGGAAACCTCTCTGCTGGAAAGCCTGGAAGGCCGCCGCGGACTGGTGCGCGCCAAGCCGCCCCTGCCCGCCATCCGGGGCCTGTTCGGCTGTCCCACGGTCATCAACAACGTCATTTCCCTGGCGACCGTGCCGTTCATCCTGGACCAGGGCGCCGCCGCTTACCGCGACTACGGGATGGGCAAATCGCGCGGCACGCTGCCCTTCCAATTGGCCGGCAACATCCGCCAAGGCGGACTGGTCGAAAAGGCCTTCGGCCTGACCCTGCGCGAACTGCTGTTCGACTACGGCGGCGGCAGCCGGTCCGGCCGGCCCTTGCGAGCCGTGCAGGTGGGCGGCCCGCTGGGAGCCTACCTGCCCGAATCCCAATGGGACACGCCGCTGGACTACGAAGCCTTTCTGCAGATTTCCGCCATGCTGGGTCACGGCGGAGTGGTGGCCTTCGACGACACGGTGGACATGGCCGCCATGGCGCAATACGCCCTGGCGTTCTGCGCCGTCGAGTCCTGCGGCAAATGCACGCCCTGTCGCATCGGCTCGGTGCGCGGCACGGAAGTCCTGCAAAAGATCCGCGACCGGCAAGACCTTGAAAACCAGGCCGATCTGCTGCAGGACCTGTGCGACACCATGATGGCCGGATCGCTGTGCGCCCTGGGGGGCATGACGCCCTATCCGGTGCTGTCCGCCCTGCGCCACTTCCCGGAAGACTTCGGTCTGTCCGCCGAACACGTTCTGCATACCGCCTAAGGAGCCCGCCATGCTGGAAACCGTCCTGAAGCGTGACCGCGATCTGGGCACGCCCCCCTCCCTGTCCACCGAGACCGTCACCCTGACCATCGACGGACAGACCCTCACTGTGCCCGCCGGCACGTCCGTCATGCGCGCCGCTGCGGAAACCGGCATTCAGATTCCCAAGCTGTGCGCGTCCGACAACCTGGAAGCCTTCGGGTCCTGCCGCCTGTGCCTGGTGGAAATCGAAGGCCGCCGGGGACAGCCCGCCTCCTGCACCACGCCGGTCGAAAACGGCATGGTCGTGCACACGCAGACGGCAAAGCTGCACAGCCTGCGGCGCAACGTCATGGAACTCTATATTTCCGACCACCCGCTGGATTGCCTGACCTGTCCGGCCAATGGCGACTGCGAACTGCAGGACATGGCCGGGGTGGTGGGCCTGCGCAACGTGCGTTACGGCTTTGACGGCGCCAATCACCTGCAGGACCCGCTGGACACCAGCAATCCCTATTTCACCTATGACGCCTCGAAATGCATTGTCTGCAGCCGCTGCGTGCGCGCCTGCGACGACGTCCAGGGCACCTACGCCCTGACCGTGCAGGCGCGCGGCTTTGATTCGCGCATCGTCGCCGGCCAGGACGACGGCTTTCTGGACAGCGACTGCGTATCCTGCGGGGCCTGCGTGCAGGCCTGCCCGACCGGGTCCCTGATCGAAAACACCATCATCGAACAGGGCCAAGCTGATCATGCGGTGATCACCACCTGCGCCTACTGCGGGGTGGGCTGTGGCTTCAAGGCCGAAATGCAGGGCGAAACCGTGGTGCGCATGACCCCCTGGAAGGACGGCAAGGCCAATCGCGGACATTCCTGCGTGAAAGGCCGCTTCGCCTGGGGCTATGCCACCCACGCGGACCGCCTGACCAAGCCCATGATCCGGGAAAAGATCACCGACCCCTGGCGTGAAGTCTCCTGGGAAGAAGCCCTCGGCCATGCCGCCTCCGAACTGCGCCGCATCCAGAAAAAATACGGTGTCGACTCCATCGGCGGCATCACCTCGTCGCGCTGCACCAACGAGGAAACCTATCTGGTCCAGAAACTGGTGCGGGCCGCCATGGGCAACAACAATGTGGACACGTGCGGGCGGGTCTGCCATTCGCCCACCGGGTACGGCCTGAAAACCACCATCGGCGAATCGGCCGGCACCCAGACCTTTGATTCGGTCATGCACGTGGACGTAGCGTTGGTGCTGGGCGCCAACCCCAGCGCCGCTCATCCTGTCTTCGCCTCGCGCCTGAAACAACGCCTGCGCCAGGGCGCCCGCCTGATCGTCATTGACCCGCGCAAGATCGAACTGGTGAACGCCCCGCACGTCAAAGCCGACTACCACCTGCCGGTGCGACCCGGCACCAACGTGGCCGTGCTCAATGCCATGGCGCACGTCATCGTCACCGAAGACCTGGCGAACCAGGCCTTCGTGCAGGACCGCTGCGAAGACCAGGCCTTTGAACAATGGCTGCAGTTCATCCGCCGCCCCGAACACGCGCCCGAAGCAACCGAATCCATCACCGGCGTGCCAGCTGCCGACCTGCGCGGCGCCGCCCGCCTGTACGCCACCGGCGGTAATGCAGCCATCTATTACGGCCTGGGCGTGACCGAGCACAGCCAGGGCTCCACGGCCATCATGTGCATCGCCAATCTGGCCATGCTGACCGGCAACATTGGCCGCGAGGGCGTCGGCATCAACCCGCTGCGCGGCCAGAACAACGTGCAGGGTTCCTGCGATATGGGTTCGTTTCCGCACGAATTCCCCGGCTACCGGCATGTGTCGGACGACACGGTGCGCGGCGAATTCGAACGCGCCTGGGGCGTGCACCTGCAGCCCGAACCCGGCCTGCGGCTGCCCAATATGTTCGATGCGGCCCATAGCGGATCGTTCAGGGGCCTGTACTGCCAGGGCGAGGACATCGCCCAGTCCGACCCGAACACCCAGCACGTCGTGGCGGCGCTGCAGGCCATGGAATGCGTCATCGTCCAGGACATGTTCCTGAACGAGACCGCCAAATACGCGCACGTTTTTCTGCCGGGCTCGTCCTTCCTGGAAAAGGACGGCACCTTTACCAATGCCGAACGGCGCATCTCCCGGGTGCGCCAGGTGATGACGCCCAAGGCCGGGCTGGCCGACTGGGAGGTCACCTGCGCCCTGTCCAATGCCATGGGCTACCCCATGGACTACGCCCATCCCGGCGAAATCCTGGACGAGATCGCCCGTCTGACCCCCACGTTCACCGGCGTGTCGTTCGGTCGCATCGCCGCTCTGGGCGGCAGCATCCAGTGGCCTTGCAACGACGACGCCCCGAACGGCACGCCCATCATGCACGTGGGCGAATTCGTGCGCGGCAAGGGCCGCTTCATGATCACGCAATACGTGCCGACCGAGGAACGATCCACCCGCCGCTTCCCCTTGCTGATGACAACCGGGCGCATCCTGTCGCAGTACAACGCCGGGGTCCAGACGCGGCGCACGGCCAACAACGCCTGGCACAGCGAAGACGTGCTGGAAATCCACCCGCACGACGCCGAAGACCGGGGCATCCTGCACGGCGATCAGGTCGCCATCCAAAGCCGCGCGGGGGAAACCGTGCTGCGCGCCGACGTCACGGACCGCATCCAGCCGGGGGTGGTCTACACGACCTTCCACTTCCCCGAATGCGGGTCCAACGTGCTGACCACCGACAACACCGACTGGGCGACGGACTGTCCGGAATACAAGGTCACGGCCGTCCAGGTGCGCAAGGTCACGGAACCCTCGTCATGGCAGCAGGACTGGACAGCATTCGGGCGGGAACAGGACCAGCTGCTGTCATCCCGGGCCAGCGTGGCCGGCGCCGCCGGCTCTTAAGGAAGTCATCATGCATCCCGCCGACTTCAATCCCATGGCCGATTATCCCGGGGACGGCGCCGCCCACCAGCTGGGCGCCATCGTCCGCATCCACGGCCCTCAGGCCGTCGCCGCCCAGGACGCCATCGCCTGCGAACAAGCCGTCGCCCTGGAATACAACGGCATCGCCCACGCCACTTTGCTGGCGTCCCCCCTGCACATCCGGGAACTGGCCCTGGGATTTTCCTTTACCGAAGGCATCATCCGCAGCGCCGCCGACGTGCTGGATATGGACATCGACACCACGCCGCTGGGCCTGGTCGTGCACGTGACGATCCTGGGCAGCCGCCTGCATGCGCTGAAACAACGTCGCCGCCATCTGGCCGGCAGCACCGGCTGCGGCCTGTGCGGCGTCGAAGGCCTGGCGCAGGTGCCGCGCGATCTGCCGCGCCTGCCCCCGCCGCTGCGCCCCTGGCGGCAAGCCGCCGTGGAACGGGCGCTGGGGCAATTGCGCGAACGCCAGCCCCTGCACAACCTGACCGGCGCCACGCATGCCGCCGCCTGGGCGGATGCCGATGGCGCGCTGGCCTGGATCTTCGAGGACGTGGGCCGCCACAACGCGCTGGACAAACTGATCGGCCACCTGCTGTCGCAGCCGGTGGACCGCAGCCAGGGTTTCGTCGTGATCTCCAGCCGCGCCAGCTTCGAGATGGTGCAAAAGGCGCACGCCGCCGGCATCGGCGCCTTGATCGCCGTTTCCGCGCCCACCTCCCTGGCGGTCCAGCTGGCCCAGGCCGCCCCCATGATGCTGGCCGGATTCGCCCGGGATGGCCGCTTCACCTTGTATAGCTGCCCCGCTTATCTGGAACAGGAGAGCCGCCCGTGAGCAACATCGAACATCTGATCCGACTGGCCAACCGCATCGGCTATTTCTTCGAAGCCATGCCGGACCGTTCTTCCAGCATCGACAGCATCGCCGACCACATCCGGCGGTTCTGGGAACCCCGCATGCGGGCGGCGCTGCTGGACTATCTGCACGCCCACCCGGACGGCCAATGGGGCGATACCACCCTGACGCCGATCTGCCTGGAAGCCATCCAACGCCACCGGGACCGCCTGACGCCGGCCCGGCCCACGATTGCCTGAACCACCCACCCCGATTTTTCCGACCTCAACCGCAGCATCAATCACAGACCGGGCATACGACCCAGGAGGAGACAGCATGAGCACGGAAACAAGCCGCCCTGGCTTTTTCAGCAAGGAACGCATCACCGCCCCACCCGGCTTCAACCGCTGGATGATCCCGCCCGCCGCGCTGGCGGTTCACCTGTGCATCGGCCAAGCCTATGCATTTTCCGTTTTCAACGGCCCGATGACCAAACTGATCGGGATCCAACAACCCGCCCCTGATGACTGGGGCCTGCCTGCCCTGGGCTGGATCTTCAGCCTGGCCATTCTGTTTCTGGGCCTGTCGGCGGCCTTTGCCGGCAAATGGCTGGAAGAAGTCGGCCCGCGCAAGGCCATGTTCGTCGCTGCCTGCTGCTTTGGCGGCGGCTTCATGATTTCCTCGGTCGGGGTCTCTACTCACCAGCTCTGGCTGCTGTATCTGGGCTACGGCGTGCTGGGCGGCATCGGCCTGGGCATCGGCTACGTATCGCCGGTCTCGACGCTGATCAAATGGTTTCCGGACAAACGCGGCATGGCCACCGGCATGGCCATCATGGGATTCGGCGGCGGGGCATTCATCGCTTCGCCCATGTCCGTCGCCCTGATGGAGCATTTCCGCACGCCGATTTCCATGGGCGTTTCACAGACCTTTCTGATCATGGGGGTGCTGTACTTCATTTCCATGATGATCGGCGCCTACGCCATCCGCATTCCGGCCGCCGATTGGAAGCCCGATGGCTGGACGCCGCCGACCACCCAGAAAGGCATGATCTCGCGCAATCACGTGCATATCGACCAGGCGCTCAAGACCCCGCAATTCTGGCTGCTGTGGTGGGCCTTGACCCTGAATGTCACGGCAGGCATCGGGGTGCTGGGCCAGGCCTCGGTGATGATCCAGGAAAGCTTCCGCGGCGCCATCACCCCGGCGGCGGCGGCGGGCTTTGTCGGCCTGCTGTCGCTGGCCAATATGCTGGGACGGTTCTTCTGGTCCAGCACCTCCGACTATCTGGGGCGCAAGAACACCTACGGAATTTTCTTCGTGCTGGGGGCGATTCTGTACTTCCTGGTGCCCGGCATGGGGGCCTCGGGCAATGTGGCCCTGTTCGTCCTGTTCTACGCCGTCATCATTTCAATGTACGGCGGCGGATTCTCCACTGTCCCGGCCTACCTGGCTGACCTGTTCGGCACTCGCTACGTGGGCGGCATCCATGGCCGGCTGCTGACCGCCTGGGCGGCGGCCGGGGTGCTGGGACCGGTCCTGGTGAACTACATCCGCCAGTATCAGGTGGATCACGGCGTCCCGCCGGGCCAGTCCTACACGGTCACCATGTACCTGATGGCCGGGCTGCTGGTGATCGGCTTTCTCTGCAATCTGTGTGTGCGCCCCGTCGCTGCACGCCACCACATGAGCGGCGACGCCAGCCCGGCTCCCTTGGCCCAGCCCACTCTGGCCACCCAGAAATAAGGAAACGCCATGTCCTCGACGACACACACCCCCTCCCCCGCCCTGTTGATCCTGTTCTGGCTCTACGTGGGCATCCCCCTGGTCCTGGGCGTCTGGGAAACCCTGCTGAAAGCCAGCGCGCTGTTCCACTAGGCCGGCAAGCGCCTTTCGCTCATTTGCTTATATCGGCATAAAAACATAAGCATCTGATCGTTCCCGGCCCGAGAGAAGCGTCCCAGAATGGACGCTTCTCTCGTTTCGACAAGGCCATGCCATGCTCGCGCCGAACTATCTGCCCGACGCCCACCATTCTGTGATCGCCGAACTGGCGGACACGCTTGAACCCACCAGCCTGCACTGGCTGTCCGGCTATTTCGCCGGAGTCGCCCAAGCCCGCCAGCCGGCGCGCGAAGCCTCGCCACCCCTGACAGTCGCCGCCGCACCGGCCACAGATGCCGCCCAACGGCTGACCATTCTATACGGCAGCCAGACAGGCAACGCCAAGCGCCTGGCCACCCAGCTGCACGACCAGATCCAGGCCCAAGGCCTGGCGGTGCGCCTGGTGCGAGCCGATCAATACAAGACCAAAGAGCTGAAAGACGAACAGCTGCTCTACGTCGTCATGAGCACACAGGGCGATGGCGATGCACCCGACGATTCCATTGCCTGGGTCGAATTCCTGCTGAGCAAACGCGCGCCCAAACTGGCCAAGCTGAAATATGCCGTCCTGGGGCTGGGCGATTCCAGCTATCCGTCCTTTTGCGGCATCTCGCAGAAAATCGACGCCCGGCTGGCAGAGCTGGGCGCCCAGCGCCTGCAAGACGCCGGCGCCGCCGATCTGGATATCGAGACCGTCGCCAGCCCCTGGCAGGCCCGCGCGCTGGAACAGGCCAGCCAAACGCTGAAGGCCGCCGCACCCGCTGCAGCCCAGGCCACGGTCACGCCGCTGCACCCCCAGGCCGAGAAATTCACCCGCGACCATCCGTTCCAGGCCGAAGTGCTGCTGAACCAGCCGATCACCGGGCGCGACAGCGACAAGGATATCCGCCACCTGGAGCTGTCCCTGGAAGGCAGCAAGCTGCACTATGAGCCGGGCGACGCCCTGGGCGTATGGCCCGTGCAGGACGACACGCTGGTCGCCCGTGTGCTGGCAGCTGTCGGCCTGAACGCCGCCGACGCGGTGGAGCACCAGGACGCCCAGCGCCCCCTGGGCGAATGGCTGGGCCGCTACCGCGAACTGACCGTGTTGACCCGCCCCTTCCTGACGGCGCTGGCCGAACGCGCCGCCCAACCCGAGCTGACCGCCCTGCTGCAGCCGGAATCCCGGGAAGCGCTGTCGGCCTACATGGGGCGGCACCAGCTGATCGACGCTCTGCGTGCCTGGCCGGTGCGCTGGAGCGGCCAGGAACTGGTCGCCGCCTTGCGCCCGCTGGCCCCGCGCCTGTATTCCATTGCTTCCTGTGTCGCTGCCGCCGAAGACGAGGTCCACCTGACACTGGCGCACCTGACCTTCGAACAGGACACCGAGTCCCGCTGGGGGGCGGCATCGCACTTTCTGGCCGAACGCGCCGAAGGCGACACCGTACCGATCTTTATCGAGGAAAACACGCGCTTTCGCCTGCCTGCCGATCCTGCCCGAGACATCATCATGATCGGCGCAGGCACCGGCGTGGCCCCGTTTCGCGCCTTCGTCCAGGCCCGGGCGGATGCAGATGCTGGGGGCCGCAACTGGCTGTTCTTCGGCAACCCGCACTTCACCAGCGACTTCCTGTACCAGACCGAATGGCAGCAGGCGCTGAAAGACGGCCAGCTGGACCGCATCGACCTGGCGTTTTCCCGCGACCAGGCGGACAAGATCTATGTACAGCACCGATTGCTGGAACAAGGCGCCGACGTCTACGACTGGATCCAGGCCGGCGCTCACGTCTACGTCTGCGGGGACGCCGATCACATGGCCCGCGACGTGCAGACCGCCCTGCTGGATATCGCCCGCGATCAGGGCAGCCTGACCGAGGAAGGCGCCCGGCAATGGCTGGATGACCTGGCCGCCCAGGGCCGCTACGCGCGGGACGTGTACTGAAACCGCCTTGTTTTCAACGCCTGCGGGCCGTTTGGCCCGCAGCCACCCTTTTGACATGAAGCATCCCAGATGAGCATTTCCCCCCTATCCCCCCTGGAACACATCAAGACCGACAGCCGGTTCCTGCGCGGGTCGATCGCCCGGGAATTGGAAAATCCGATCACCGGCGCCATTCCCGAAGCCGACACCAAGCTGCTGAAATTCCACGGCAGCTACATGCAAGACGACCGAGACATCCGCGACGAGCGGCGCCGGCAAAAACTGGAACCTGCCCACGCCTTCATGGTGCGCGCGCGCCTGCCGGGCGGCGTGATTCCGCCGGAACAATGGCTGGCGCTGGACGAACTGGCGCGGCAATACGCTACCCGGGGCCTGCGCATCACCACGCGCCAGACCTTCCAATGGCACGGCATCCTGAAGCGCAATCTACGGGCCTTCATGCAAGGCATCCATGCGGCCCGCGCCACGACCATCGCCGCCTGCGGCGACGTCAACCGCCAGGTGATCAGTTCGGTCAACCCGCATCTGTCCAGCCAGCACGCCCTGACCCAGGAATGGGTGCTGCGCCTGTCCAACCATTTCCTGCCGCGCACGACGGCCTATGCCGAAATCTGGCTGGGCGGCGAACAGGTGGGCGAAGCGGGGGATGAAGAACCCATCTACGGCAACGACTCCGCCTACCTGCCGCGCAAATTCAAGATCGGCATCGCGCTGCCGCCGACCAACGACTGCGATGTGTTCGCCAATGACCTGGGGCTGGTCGCCATCATCGAAAACGGCCAACTGCAGGGCTTCAACGTCGCCGTGGGCGGAGGCATGGGCGCCACGGCAGGCGACCCCACGACCTATCCGCGTCTGGGTTCGATGGTAGGTTTCGTCACCCCCGACGATCTGATCGCGGTGGCCGAGGCGGTCGTCACCTTGCAGCGCGACCACGGTGATCGCAAGGAACGCCAGCATGCCCGACTGAAATACACGGTGGATCGCCTGGGCGTGGACTGGTTTCGCGAACAGATCCAGATCCGCAGCGGCCGCACCTTGCAGGACGCCCGCCCCTATCAATTCGAACGCAACGGCGACCGCTACGGCTGGTCGCGCGGCGAAGACGGCCGCTGGCACCTGGGCCTGTACATCGCTTCCGGCCGCCTGTGGGACCACGACGGACTGCGCCTGCAGACCGGCATGCGCGAAATCGCCAAAATCCTGAAAGGCGAATTCCGCCTGACCTGCAACCAGAACCTGGTGATCGCCAACGTGGACGAGGCCGACCGGGCCGCTATCGACGCCCTGGTGCAGGAATACGAGCTGGACGGCTACAAGGAACAAAGCGGCATCCGCCGCCACCATATCGCCTGTGTGGCCTTGCCGACCTGCGGCCTGGCCATGGCGGAAAGCGAACGCTATGCCCCCATCTTGCTGCCCAAGCTGGAGGCGCTGCTGGACAAGCACGGCCTGCGCGACGAACCCATCCTGCTGCGTCTGTCGGGCTGCCCCAACGGCTGCTCGCGCCCCTACCTGGGGGAAATCGCGCTGGTCGGGCGCGCCCTGGGGCGCTACGACCTGCGCCTGGGCGCCGACTTCGTCGGCGAACGGATGAACAGCCTGTACCGGGAAAACATCGCCGAAGCCGAGATCCTGGAAAGCCTGGACAAGCTGTTCGGCGACTATGCCGGCGCACGTCAGCCCAGCGAAGCCTTCGGCGACTTTCTGGTGCGCACCGGGGTGGTGTAAGCATGCATCTGTTTCCCCTGTTCACCGATCTGAAAGGCCGTGCTGTCCTGATCGTCGGCGCGGGCCTGGTCGCGGACCGCAAAATCCATCTGCTGCTGTCGGCCGGCGCACGCGTGATCGTCGGCGCCCACGCCGCTCATCCCCAGGTCCAGGCCCGCGCCCTGGCGGGCGAGATCGAACTGCGCCTGGCGCCGTTTGACCCGGTCTGGCTGGACGACGTCTGGCTGGTGATCGCCGCCACGAACGACCGGCGGCTGAACCAGAGCATTGCGGACGCCGCCGCGGCGCGGCGCTTGTTCTGCAACGTCGTGGACGATGCCGCGCTCTCCAGCGCCCAGGTGCCGGCCATCGTCGACCGGTCCCCCATTACCATCGCCATTTCGTCCGGGGGCAGCGCCCCGGTCATTGCCAGACGCCTGCGCGAACGCATCGAATCCCTGTTCGATCCGGCGCTAGGGGCGCTGGCGGCCCTAGCGCAGCGCAAACGCCTGGCGATCCGTCAGGCCCGTCCTCAACTGCGCGCCCGGCGGGATTTCTACGACTGGCTGCTGGACGGCCCGGTCCTGAGCGCCTTGCGGCGCAGCCGGGCGGACGAAGCCGAAGCAGCCCTGGACCAGGCTCTGGCCCAGGACACCCAGGCCCCGGCCGGCAAGGTGCTGCTGGTCGGCGCCGGTCCGGGCGACCCCGGTCTATTGACCTTGCGCGGCCTGCGCGCCCTGAACGAAGCCGACGTGATCCTGAGCGACCGCCTGGTCAGCCCCGACATCCTGGCACTGGCCCGTCGCGACGCACAGGTGATCGACGTGGGCAAGGCCCTGGGCGGTCCGCACGAATCCACGCAAGCCCGCATCCACGCGCTGATGGTGTCGCATGCCCGGCAAGGCCGCTGCGTGGTGCGCCTGAAAGGCGGCGACCCCCTGGTGTTTGGCCGGGGCGGCGAAGAACTGCAGCACCTGAAACGGCACGGCATCGCCTACGAAGTCGTGCCCGGCATCACCGCCGCGCTGGCCTGCGGGGCCTATGCCGGGATTCCGCTGACGCACCGCGATCATGCCCAGTCCCTGACACTGGCGACTGCGCATCGCCGCGCCGATCTGGATCCAGTCCCCGGCAAGCGCCAAACGGCTGAAGGCCAGACCCGGGTGTACTACATGGGGGTGAACCGTCTGCCCCGCTTGCGCGCCCAATTGCTGGAAGACGGCCTCGCACCCGACACCCCCTGCGCCCTGGTGGAAAACGGCTCCCGCCCGGATCAGCGGACTATTTTCGCCACCCTGGACACGCTGGCTGCCACCGCCGCCGAGCATCAGGCGCAATCCCCCGCCCTGATTCTGGTGGGCGCCGTCACTGCACTGGGCCCCGAGCTGGCCTGGTTCGGTCAGGTGTTAAATGCAGATACGGCGGCGCCTGAAATGCCCTATCTGCAAGCCATGGCCTGATCGGTTCCACCCATCGGAACACCGCGCACTTGCTGCGGGCTGATACAAAAAATCCTGCCAGCGGCAGGATTTTTTGTGACCCGGACAGTCAGGCAGGACCTGCCTACTGCGCGTCCTTCAGGTTCTTATCCAGCACCGACAGAATCCGGCGCGCCGTGGCGTCGGTCATCTGCTGGCCGTCCTGATTCAGCACGGTGACGGCGGTACCCCCGCCCTGCTGCGCCAGGTGAACCCGCATTTTCTGGGGTTCCGCAGCATTGCGGGTGCCGAACATACGACCAAAGACGGTCTGCTGTTCGATCTTTTCACCCGTGTCGGTATCCAGGTAGCGGATGTAGTAATCGCCCTGGTCGCGGTTGCGGTCTTCGACGGTGAAGCGGGCCGAATCGATCGCCACCCCGACGCGGCGCCAGGCCCGGTCAAAGGATTCGTTGACGAGCAGGGATGCCTGTCCGTCCGCCATCTGCGCCGTGGTGCCGGGGCCGGCATCCTGCGACGCGTTCTTGATGTCCTGGGCGGCCTTTTGTTGATCCGTACCCAGATACACCATCAGGCGCGCCAGCATGGCGGCGTTCAGGCCCGGATCTTCTTTGCCGAAGACCCATTTGAAGGCCGTGCCGTCGCCCGTGGGGGTTTCTTCCATGTGCTGGTGGCTGATGTAGACCTCGGTCTTGCCGTTGACGCGTTCCAGACGGGTGGAAAAGCGGTCACGTTCGCCGCTGTCAAAGACCTGATCCAGCACGCTGCCCAGGGCGCTGCGCAGCCAGCCTTCGGGGATCTTGGCGCGGTTTTCAGCCCAATCGGTTTCGATCAGGCCCGCCTTGGCGTTCTGGGACTGGATGGTAAAGCCCTGATTTCCCCAGAATTCGATGATTTTCGGGTACAGGACTTCGGCGGATTCATCCACGATCAGCCAACGCAGCGTGCCATCGCGCATCACCTGGACGCCTGCCGCCTGAGGCAGCACGCGGTCGGCAGGATTGGCGCTTTGGTTGCGCTGACTGGCGGAATAGGCGCTGAGGCTGGCTGTGCCTTCGGGGGCCTTGTAGTGTGTGTTGTCGCTGGCCTGCGTCAGGTCGGGCGGAATGGACAGGGGATCGCCCGTGACCGTGCTTTTATATTCGATGGATTCCGACTGTCCGGTCAGCTGCCCGATCGTGGAACAACCAGTCAATAAGCTGAACAGCACGATGCTGGCCAGGGAAAGCGGTGTACGTTTCATCATCATGTCAGAGGCAACCTGCATCAATCAAAGCTTGGCGCACCACCGTGCGGAAGGAGTCGGACAAAGGCGTCAAAGGCAGACGATAGCCCATCTGGATCAGGCCCATTTCAGCCACCGCCCATTTCACCGGGATCGGATTGGCTTCCAGGAAGAGCACCCGCCCCAGAGCAGCCAGCAGCGTATTCAAACGCCGGGTTTCGGGTACATCGTCGCGCAGGGCGGCGGCGCACAATTCGTGCATCAGTCGCGGGGCGACATTGGCCGTGACGGAAATATTGCCGCGTCCGCCCAACAGAATCAGGGCGGCGGCCGTGGGGTCGTCGCCGCTGAGCACGTGAAAGCCCGCCGGCGCAGCAGCGATCAGTTGCGCGCCCCGGGCGATATTGCCGGTGGCGTCTTTGACGCCGATGATGCCGGGCACCTGCGCCAGGCGCAGAATCGTTTCGTTGGACAGATCGGCCACCGTGCGGCCCGGCACGTTGTACAGGATGCTGGGCAATTCGACCGATTCGGCGATCGCCCGGAAATGCTGGTACAGGCCTTCCTGGGTGGGCTTGTTGTAGTAAGGCACCACCGTCAGGCCCGCCGCCGCACCCGCCGCATAGGCATGGCGCTGCAGTTCGATAGCCTCGGCGGTGGAATTGCCGCCCGTGCCGGCGATCACCGGAATGCGCCCGTCCGCATGGCGCACGGCAAGCTCGATCAGTTCGGCCTGCTCCTGCACGGTGACGGTAGGCGATTCCCCTGATGTCCCGACCACCACCAGGGCATCGGTGCCCTGATCGATGTGCCAGTCCACCAGCTTCCGAAAAGCTTCCAGGTCCAGTTGCCCGTCGGGGTGCATGGGAGTGACCAGGGCCACCATGCTGCCTTGAAAGACGGGAAGGGATGAATCCGCACCAGCCATGATGAAGAATGTCTCCGAAAAACGCCCGGGCAAGATCCCAGGCGATATAAAAAACCAAGTTTACCGGATTCGGGAACCCGATTTACAAAAATCCATTGACGATCCATTCGCCGAACTTCAGCAAAGGCACCATCAGCGGCCACAGCCAACCCATCATCATCAACACGATCAGGATGACCAGACCGTAGGGTTCAATGCGGCCGTACTGCCACGCCAGGCGCGGCGGCAACAGGCTGAAGACGATGCGCCCGCCATCCAGCGGCGGCAAAGGCAGCAAATTCAAGGCCATCAGGATCAGATTGACCTGTACGCCCGCATGGGCCATCAGGGTCCAGAAACTATCGCCGCCCTGGACGATGCCTGTGGACAGCATCAGCCGCCAGAGCAGCACCCAGAGGACCGCCTGCACCAGATTGGATGCCGGCCCGGCCAGCGCCACCCACAGCATGTCCTGCTTGGGGCGACGCAGGCGGCTCCAGTTGACGGGGACCGGCTTGGCCCAGCCAAAGAGCAGGCCGCCGCCCATGAAGCGCGTGAGCAACAGCAGCACCAGGGGCACGACGATGGTGCCCATGGGATCGATATGGCGCAGGGGATTCAAGCTGATGCGGCCCGCCTGCTGGGCGGTCGGATCGCCGAACAGCCGCGCCACATAGCCGTGGGCGGCCTCGTGCAGCGTAATGGCGAACAGGACCGGCAAAGCGTAGACCGCAATGGTCTGAATGAGTTGATCCATGAAACAACAGCCAAGGGAGCCGGCCCGCGCCGGCAATCCCCGCAAGCATAACCGCTATTGCAAGCCCAGACTGGCCGGATCGCCGCGCCCGACCCGGATCACCTGGGGGGCATCCTGGGTCAGATCGATCACGGTGGTCGGATCAAAGGGGCAGGCGCCGCCATCGACGATCGCAGCCAGTTCGTGCTGGTAACGCGACAGGATATCCTGCGCGTCATTCAAAGGCAGGGCTTCGCCCTGCGGAATCAGCGTAGTGGACAGCAACGGCGACCCTACCGCCTCGATCAGCGCCCTGGCGACCCGATGATCAGGCACCCGGATACCGATGGTCTTGCGCGAGGGGTGTGACACCCGCCGGGGGACTTCCCGGGTGGCTTCCAGGATGAAGGTCCAGGGGCCGGGCGTCGCTAATTTCAGCAGCCGGTAGTGAGTATTTTCGACCTTGGCGAAGTGACTGATTTCCGCCAGATCGCGGCATAACAGAGTCAGGTGATGGCGATCATCCAGGCCGCGCAGGCGGCGCAGGCCATCGGCGGCGGCCTTGTCGTCCAGCCGAGCGACCACGGCATAGCTGGAATCCGTCGGGACGGCGACCAGCCCCCCCTGGGACAACAGATCGGCAGCCTGCTGCAGCAAACGGGATTGCGGATTTTCGGGATGAACGACGAAAATATGTGCCATAAGCGGTTCCTTGGAGGGAGAGGCCCGGCTGGCGTCAGCCCGGCCCGATCAAGCCACAACCCATAACATGACCGAAAATGCAGCGTCGATCAAGAGGCCCGTCACATTTCGGCAAAAGGTTTTCATCCATGCTAGAATTCCTCTTCTTTCGGCGGTGGCCGTAGCTCAGTTGGTAGAGTCCCGGATTGTGATTCCGGTTGTCGTGGGTTCGAGCCCCATCGGTCACCCCATCTATTTCCGGCTTTCCGGCCAGGCAGGGACGACCCCGCCTGCGATGCTTGAACGTGGTGACGACACCGCCTCCATAGCACATATCCCCATGCAGATTCATCATCGATCGCTCTCCGAACGCATCTTCCACGCGCTCGCGTTCGAAGTCCTGGCTATCGGCATTTCCGCCCCTCTGGCGGCCTGGATCACCGGCCGATCCATCATGGACATGAGCATCCTGACCGCCGTGATGGCCACCATCGCCGTCCTCTGGAACATGGTCTACAACTGGCTGTTCGACCGGTTGCAGGCCCACCGGGGATTCGACCGCACCTATTGGGTGCGGGTCGGCCACGCCTGCGGATTCGAAGGCGGCCTGATCCTGATCGCCATCCCCTTCGTCGCCTGGTGGCTGGACATTTCCCTGTGGCATGCACTGGTGCTGGATATCGGCTTTGTCCTGTTCTACCTGCCGTACGGGTTTCTTTTCAACCTGGGTTATGACAAGATTCGTCAGAATCTGGTCGCCGCGCACTAGCCGGACCTGACGGTCGCCTTGGCGCCCCAGGCGCCGGGTCCCGTGCGATGCGCCCCCTCGCCATTCGCCCGGAACCCCATGAACTCGACCCCCACCACATCGTCTTTGCCCGCCCTTGACTGGTCCGCCGCGCCGCCGGACTGGGACTGGGCCGCCCAGGACGCGGACGGCCGCTGGTTCTGGTACCGGATCGAACCCGTTCCCGGCATCGGCGGCGGGGTCTGGCGGTCGAATTCCCGCAATCAGCAATACGCCGGCCAGGGCAGCCCCAACCCAGACTGGCTGGAATCCCTGCAACAGCGCCCGCTCGGCGCCGGGGGGGGCTGATCCATGCTGGCCATCACACAATTCCTGTCGGACTACTGGCCGCATCTGGTGGCGGCCATCTCGCTGACGCTCAGCGTCTCTGCCGCCATCCACGCGGCCATGAACAAAAACGACGTGCGGGCCGCCATCGCCTGGGTCGGGGTCGTCCTGATGTCGCCGTTTCTGGGCCCTTTCCTGTACTTGGTGGCCGGCATCAACCGCATCCGCCATGATCAACTGTCTACCCAGCGCAGCCGGTTGATCAAGGATTACGTCAACCACGCGCGAGAACCCATCCGCGATATCGCTACGCTGGCTGGCCCGCAATTCGCGTCGTTGCGTGTGCTGGGCGACCGTATCAGCCGTTTTCCTCTGCACGACGGCAACCACATCACGCTGCTCGACAGCGGCGACCAAGCTTATCCGGCCATGCTGCAGGCAATCGATTCCGCCGCCCATTGCATCGCCTTGCAAAGCTATATCTTCGACCATGACCGGATCGGCCTGCAGTTCGCCGAGGCCCTGCGCCGCGCCCATGACCGGGGTATCGTCATCCGGGTGCTGATCGATTCGGTGGGGTCCAAATATTCCCGCCCGCCCATCATTCATCTGCTGCGCCGCTACGGCATCCACACCGAACTGTTCATGTCCAATATGCTGGGCCTGCGCATGCCGTACGCCAACCTGCGCAGCCACCGCAAGATCCTGTTCATCGACGGCCACCTGGGCTTCATGGGCGGCATGAACATCCGCGAAAGCTTCATGACGTCCCTGATGGGGCGCCACGCCGCCCGCGACACGCATTTCCGCATCGAAGGGCCGGCAGCCACCCAGCTGTTCGCCGTCTTTGCCAACGATTGGGAATTCACCACGCGCGAACGGCTGCGCATCGAGGACTGGTGCCAGCGCACGATAGACGCGCCGCAGCCTCAGGTGCCGGCCCGCTGCATCCGCTCCAGCCCGGACCGTTTCATCGCCGCCACCCATAACGTGCTGCTGGGCGCTCTGGCCGTCGCCCAACGGCACGTGCGCATTCAATCGCCCTATTTCCTGCCCGACCAGACCCTGATGGGTGCGCTGAATACGGCGGCCCGCCGGGGCATCCAGGTGGATATCGTCATCCCCGGGCGCAACAATCTGCGGCTGGTCAACTGCGCCATGACGGCCCAGCTGGCGCAGGTCATCGCCGGCGGATGCCGGATCTGGCGCAGCCGGGGCAATTTCGATCATTCCAAGCTGATCACCATCGACGACGGCTGGTCCTATGTGGGCTCATCGAATATGGACCCGCGCAGCCTGCGGCTGAACTTCGAACTGGACATGGAAATCTACGACCCGGCGATGGCCCGCCAGATCGCCGAACGCATCGACGGCGAAATCGCCCAGGCCGATCTGGTCACGCTGGAATCCCTGAAGGCCATTCCGTTCCTGAAACAGCTGCGTAATCGCGTCATCTGGCTGGCCAGCCCTTACCTGTAGACCCAGACGTCATATCAACACAAGGCGCCTGGGCGTTGCAGCATACAGGACCGAAATGGTGCAGAATAAACGGGTTCGTTTCATGAACTTTCTCGGATCCGCACCATGACTCAACGTCTCAATTACTACCAGGCCTCGCCCGAGGCCGCCCAAAAATATTCCGAATTCAGCCAGACGCTGCATAAAAACCCTTTCCTGGCCAAGATCGGCTATCTGGTCACGTTGCGGGCGTCGCAACTGAACGGCTGCGCCTTCTGCGTGGATATGCACGTCAAAGAAGGCAAGCTGGCTGGCGAACGCGAACTACGCCTGCATCACGTCGCCGTCTGGCGCGAATCGCCGCTGTTCGACGCCAAGGAAAAAGCCATTCTGGAATGGACCGAAGCCCTGACTCAACTGCCGCCCCACGGCATCCCGGATGAACTGTTTCAACGGGTGCACGCCCAGCTATCCGACCAGGAACTGGCCGACCTGTCGTTCCTGATCGTCGGCATCAACGGCTGGAACCGCCTGGGCGTGGCCTTTCAACCGGTGCCCGGCTCGGCCGACAAGCAATTCGGGCTGGACAAGGCCGGTCTGAACTAAGACCCGACGGGGCGCCGATCCAAACGCCCCGCTGCGCCCCACCGCCCCTCAAGCGGCGGCTGCCTGGCCCAGCGCCTGCGCCAGATCCGCCTTCAGGTCGTCGATGTGCTCCACCCCGACCGACATGCGCACAAAATTGGGCTCGATGCCGGCCGCCTGCATCTCGGTCTCGGTCATGGAACTGGCCCACATCGAAGCCGTATGCACGGCCAGGGTTTCCACCCCGCCCAGGCTGACCGCCTGGGTCGCCAGCTTCAGCGCCGACACAAAGCGCTGAGTCTGCGCATAGCCGCCGCGGATCGAATACGCCACGATGGCGCCAAACCCCGTCATCTGGCGGGCGGCCAGCTCGTGCTGGGCGTGACTGGGCAGCCCCGGATACAGCACGCGTTCCACTTCCGGCCGCGATTCCAGCCACTGCGCCACCGCCAGGGCGTTGGCATTGATGCGCTCCATCCGCAAAGACAGCGTCCGCAGACCGCGCAACAGCAGCCACGCATCCATGGGTGACAACACCGCCCCCAGGGTGACGTGCATCTTCCAGATCTGTTCCGCCAGCGCATTGCTGCAGCAGATGGCGCCCGCCATGATGTCGCTATGCCCGCCCAGGTATTTGGTGGCGCTGTGCACGACGATATCGATGCCTAGGGCATGCGGACGCTGATTCAGAGGCGAAGCAAAGGTATTGTCGGCCACCGTCAGAATGCCCCGCGACCGGGCGATCTGCGCCACGGCGGCCAGATCCGTGATCGACAGGCTGGGGTTGACCGGGGTTTCGACCATGATCAGTTTCGTATCGGGCCGCAGGACCGCCGTCAGACTGTCCAGGTCTGTCTGATCGAAATAGCTGACCTGCACGCCGTAGCGGGTCAGGACCTCGGAAAAGAGCTTGGACGTGCTCATGTAATGGCGCTGCTGGGCCACCACATGGTCCCCCGCTTTCAACAGGGCCAGGATCGTGGTGCAGATCGCCCCCATGCCGGACCCGGTCAGCAAGGCGGTTTCCGTGCCTTCCAGGCCCGCCAGGATGGCTTCCACGTGCTTGTTGACCGGATTGCCATGGCGCGTATAGAAATTGGCGGGGCGCACCGTCGTCGCCATGGCCGAAAACGCCTCTGCCGATTCCGCCCGGAACGTCGCGCTGTAATGGATGGGCGGCACCACTGCCGCGTCATGATGGCAGGCGGCATCACCGTGCAAAACGACAGTCTGTTCACGCCAGGACGACTGATCGGGCGTATCGGGCGAATGCGGATTCATGGGAAAGGTTCCAAAATACGTCAAGAGATTCATGATACTGCGAGGCGTCGAACGCATTGGGCCGCCCTTGGGCGGCCCAATGCCTGTACAGCCGCTACCGATCAGTGCGCGCTGGCAGCCGCCGCGCCAATGCCGGTTTCGCTGCGCACGGTCTGCGCCTCGAAGCCGGCCCGGTCGATCCGCGCCCGATCACTTTGGTCCGTGACCGAAAACAGCCAGATCGACACAAAGCCGATGGTCATGGAAAACAGCGCCGGCGAGGCATACGGAAACCAGGCCGATCCCGCCGGATTGCCTAGTGTGGCTTCCCACACGGACGGCGACACGACCGTCAGGCCCACGGCGCTGATCAAACCGGCAAAGCCGCCGATCATGGCGCCGCGCGTGGTGCAGCCCTTCCACAGCACGGACATGAACAGCACCGGGAAATTGGCGGACGCCGCCACGGCAAAGGCCAGCGACACCATGAAGGCGATGTTCTGTTTCTCGAACACAATGCCCAGCACCACGGCGATGATGCCCAGGATGATGGTGGTGACCTTGGCCACCTTCATTTCCTGGGCGTGCGTGGCATTGCCTTTTTTCACCAGGGTGGCATAGATGTCATGCGATACGGCTGAGGTACCCGACAGCGTCAGCCCGGCGACCACGGCCAGAATCGTGGCAAAGGCCACCGCCGACATGAAGCCCAGGAACACATTGCCGCCCACGGCATCGGCCAGGTGCACCGCCGCCATATTGCCGCCGCCGATCAGGGCGCCGGCCGTATCCAGGAACTGCGGATTGGTCGATACCAGCACGATGGCGCCAAAGCCGATGATGAAGGTCAGGACGTAGAAATAGCCGATCCAGGTCGTGGCCCAGAACACCGATTTGCGGGCCTCGCGCGCATCGGGCACGGTAAAGAAGCGCATCAGGATGTGCGGCAAGCCAGCCGTGCCGAACATCAGCGCCATGCCGAACGAAATCGCGCTGATCGGGTCCTTGATGAAATTGCCCGGCCCCATGATGGACTGCCCCAGGGAACCTGCCTGCGCCGCGTCCTTGCCGGCATTCATGGCCGTCAGGGTCTTGACCTCGACCGCCGCCGCAAACAGGCGTTCCGGCGAAAAGCCGTAATGCGCCAGCACCATCAGGGCCATGAAGGTCGCCCCCGCCAGCAGCATGGCCGCCTTGATGATCTGCACCCAGGTCGTAGCCGTCATGCCGCCAAACAGCACATAGACCATCATCAGCACACCGACCACCACGACGGCGATCCAGTATTCCAGGCCGAACAGCAGCTTGATCAACTGACCGGCGCCGACCATCTGGGCGATCAGATAGAACGCCACGACAACCAGCGTGCCGGATGCCGCAAAGGCGCGGATCGGACCCTGCTTGAAGCGATAGGCGGCCACGTCGGCAAAGGTGAATTTACCCAGATTGCGCAGACGCTCGGCCATCAGGAAGGTCAGGATCGGCCAGCCCACCAGAAAGCCGATGGAATAGATCAGGCCATCGTAGCCGTTGATCATCACGGCGGCGGAAATCCCCAGAAAGGACGCCGCCGACATATAGTCGCCCGCAATCGCCAGACCGTTCTGAAAGCCGGTGATGCCGCCGCCGGCCGTATAGAAATCCGCCGCCGAACGGGTCCGGTTGGCGGCCCACTTCGTGATCCACAAAGTCATCAGCACGAACAGGCCGAACATGATGATGGCGGTCCAGTTGGTCGGCTGCTGCTGCAGTTCGCCCAGATCGCCGCCTGCCGCATGGGCCGCACCTGCCAGCGCTGCCATCAAAGCCAGCGCACCGACGGTGCGCACGGTCATCTGCTTCATCTCAGGCCTCCTGCACGATTTCGCGCGTCAAGCGGTCGAATTCGCTATTGGCGCGGCGCACGTACAGGCCAGTCACCAGAATGCTGAACACGATGATGCCGAAACCGACCGGAATACCCCAGGTCATGACCCCGTCGCCCAGCTTCAGGGCAAACAGTTCCTTGTCGAACGCGATCACGCCGATGAAAGCGTAATACACGATCAGCATGGCCACGGTCAGCGTCCAGCCATAGCGCAGACGGGTGCGGCGCAGATGCTGATATTTCGGGTTGGACACAATGCTTTGTGTCTGTTGGTTTCCCATGTCGGTCTCCTACTCATGTCATTGGCAATGGGTTTTATCCGCCGAGCAAGGTAGAGGCCGGGTCTTACGGAGACCTTACATTTTCGTTAACGCACGCCCGGATCAGGGAAAACACCGATCCCCGAATTGCACGTTAGAATTCAGGGTTCATAGGCGTCATGCCTCACCGCCCTTAGCTCAGTTGGATAGAGCAACGGCCTTCTAAGCCGTAGGTCACTGGTTCGAATCCAGTAGGGCGGACCACTTCCTACGCATCCCCTTGACCTTCCCCCCATGGGAAGGATCACACTGCAAAGCAGCCCGACCCACACTGGGCGCCATCTGCAATGAAGGACTGAATCAAGGGATGAACCCATGCGACGTAGAGATTTCCTGACCCGCCTGGCGGGCTCGGCTGGCTTGGTCCTCGCCACCGGCGTACGGCCCGCGCTGGGCATGGAAGGCATGCACCATGCCGCCGGCAGCACGGCGATGGCGCAGCCGCAACACGGTATGCACGCAGATGCGCTGGCTGCCAGCGATGCCATTCCGCTCGGGCAGCCCTTTGCCGCACCGGCCGTTCTGAACAACACCGCTGCCCAGCCCGGCAGATTCACGGCGACGCTGGTGGCCGCCCCTGCCGATATCCAGCTGATACCGGGCATCACCACCCAGGCATGGGTCTATAACGGCCAGTTCCCCGGCCCCCTGATCGATCTGCAGGCGGGCGACGAGGTCGACATCACGCTGGAAAATCATTTGCCCCAGCCGACCACGATTCACTGGCACGGCTTGCCCGTGCCCCCGGATCAGGACGGCAATCCCGGCGATGCCGTGGCGCCAGGGGCCAGTCGCAGCTACCGTTTCAAGATTCCCGACGATGCCGAGGGCCTGTACTGGTATCACCCCCACCCGCATGGGCAGACTGGCGAACAGGTTTACCGGGGATTGGCGGGCGCCATCCGCGTACATCCCAAACACGACGCGCTGGCGGCGATTCCCGAACGCATTCTCGCCATCACCGACTTGCGATTGACGGCGCAGGGCGTCATTCCCGACAACGACATGATGGACTGGATGAATGGCCGCGAAGGGCAGTTCGCACTGGTCAATGGCCTGAACCGCCCGGTGCTGCCTTTCGATGCGGGCGGGCAGGAGCGCTGGCAGGTGCTCAACGCCACCAATTCCCGCTACCTGCGCCTGGCGCTGCCAGGACATGAACTCACGCTGCTGGGAACCGATGGCGGACGCATCGAACACGCGCAAACAGGATTGCCGGACATTCTGATTGCCCCGGCCCAGCGGGTGGAGCTGCTGGTGACCGCCGCCGGCGCAGCAGACAGCACATTGATGGCCAAGACCTATGCGCGCGGCAAGATGGGCGGCGCCAGCGAAACGATCGCTACGCCGCTGATGCAGGTGGATTTCAGCGCCGTGCAGCCGCAGCCGTCTCTTGTCTTGCCGCAGCCGTTGCGCCCGTTTCAAGCCTTGCCCGAGGCGACGGCGCACAAACGCGTCGTCATGAGCGAAAGCATGCCCATGGGCCACGGATCGCACGGCATGGGGAACATGATGTCAGCAGGCGGCATGGGCATGATGAACATGGACGGCATGATGGCGAACGGGCGCCCCTCGATGATGCAGTTCCTGCTCAACGGCAAGGCCTTCGACATGCAGCGCATCGATCTGCACATCGCCGCCGGCGTCTGGGAGGACTGGGAGATCGTCAACGATTCGGACATGGACCATCCCTTCCATATCCACGGCACGCAATTCGCCGTGCTGGAGCGCACCCTGAACGGGCGCACACGCCAGGAACCCTTTCGCGCCTGGTACGACACGGTCAATCTGCAAGCCCAGGAAACCGTGCGCATCCGCGTCATGCAGACCGACAAGGGTATCCGCATGTTCCATTGCCACATTCTGGAGCACGAAGATCTGGGCATGATGGGACACTTGCAGGTAAGCTGACTGCCACCGCGCAACGCAGCACCCAAAAGGACACTTTCATGACTTGGTCGGCACAGCAATACAGCCTGTTCGAAGCAGAACGCACTCGTCCCGTCAGGGACCTGCTGTCCGCCGTCCCCCCGAAAGAAGTCGCCTGGGCGGCCGACCTGGGCTGCGGCCCAGGCAATTCCACCGAAGTCCTGCTGCATCGCTGCCCGGATGCGGCCATCACCGGCGTGGATTCTTCATCCGATATGCTGGACGCCGCCCGCGAACGGCTGCCCGGATTGCGCTTTCAGCAGGCGGACATCGCCGCCTGGCAGCCGTCCGATCCCTACGACCTGATCCTGGCCAATGCATCGCTGCAGTGGATTCCCGACCACGCGGCGCTGTTCCCGCAGCTGGCCGGCTGCCTGACCCCCGGCGGCAGCCTGGCCATCCAGATGCCCGACAATCAGGACGAGCCCGTCAAACGCCTGTTGCGCCAGGTTGCCGCCAGCCCGCGCTGGGCGGACCGCCTGGGCGATGAACGCAGCACCCGTTTCCCCCGCCACCCGGCCACCTGGTACTACGATCTGCTCACGCCCCACTGCCGGCGGGTGGATATCTGGCGCACGACCTACTGGCACGTCCTGCCCGGCGGGGTGGATGCCATCGTCGAATGGTTCAAGGGCAGCGCCCTGCGGCCCTTTCTGGCCCTGCTGGACCCCCAGGAACAGCCCGCCTTCCTGCAGGATTATCGCGACGCCCTGGCGCAGGCCTATCCGGTGCAGGCGGACGGATCCGTTCTGTTACCGATTCCCCGGTTCTTTCTGGTCGCGACTCGTTAGACCCAGCCGTGCAAATGCTAAAGTGCCGGGCACAGACCTTTATCTTGCCTTTCTCCATGCACGCCCCCCGGTTTCTCCACGCATTTTCCCTGCTGCTCCTGCTGAGTATCGCGGCAGCCCCGGCCGCCCGGGCAGAACTTGTCCTGCGACTGGCCAGCCCGCAAGCCGCCCCTGGCGCCGCCGTCGAACTGGAAGGCCTGCTGGTCAACGACACCGGCAATCTGCTGGCCAGCCCCATCCCTGCCACCTTGAACGGCCAATGGACGGACGATCAGGGCCGCAACACGCCGGCCCGGTTTCAGCTGCGGACCTCGTCCAATGCCGCCGACCTGCCGGCCAATACCTTCACCCGCATGGCCTGGACCAGCACGGTACCGGCCAATGCCCAAGGGCTGCTGACCCTGACCATCCAGGGGGCGGACGACACCTTGCTGGCCTTGCGCGTCGGCGAGACGCCTCAAACAGCACAGATGGCGGCGGCGCCTGCCGCATTAGCGGATACCACGCACCCGGCCCTGCCGCCCGCCCGCCAGACCGGCGCCCCCCCTGCCGGCCTGTCCCCCTTTGAAACCTTCCGCAATGCGCTATCGCCCTACGATCCCATTTATTTCGCATTAGGCCGCACCGGCGGGGCGAATGCCCGTTTCCAGCTCAGTTTCAAATACCGGCCCTTCAGCCCCACGGACCCGGCCAACCCCGGTTTCATGGATAACTGGTATATCGGCTACACCCAGACATCCCTATGGGATCTGCATTCGGATTCCATTCCCTTTGTGGACACGACCTACAACCCCAGCCTGTTCTGGGCCCGGGACTCGCTCTGGACGACTGCGGACAAGCGCTGGTCCCTGGGCCTGAACGCAGGCGCCGAACACAAATCCAATGGCAAGGACGGGGATGATTCTCGTTCCCTGAACGACCTGTACCTGCAACCGGAATTCAGCTACCGTTTCGACGGCGGCAGCCGCCTGAGCTTTCAGCCCCGCTTCAAGACCTATGTCGCCACCGATGGCGACATGCGCTACCAGGACTATCTGGGTTATGTTGACTGGAAACTGCGCTGGGCGCAGGACAACGGTCTGGTACTGTCGGGGCTGTACCGCCGGGGCAGCAGCGGCCACGCCACGCAGATGGAAGCCGCCTGGCCGCTGCAGCGCACCTTTCTGCACATGAACGGCTATCTGTACGTCCAGTATTTCCAGGGCTACGGCGAAACCCTGCTGGGCTATCAGCAGAAAAGCGATCCGCAAGTGCGGATCGGTATTGCCCTGGTCCCCTGACCAGGGGACTCAAGGACACGGCATGTTCACCCAAATCGGCATCTTCATCCTGGCGCTTTTGCTGCTGCTGACGAGCAGCCGCCTGTTGTTGACCGCCTGGCTCTGGCCCCGCGTCAAGGCCGCCGGCGGCCCCTGGCCGATCATCCGCTGGGGCCTGCGCATCGACCTGAACCAGATCGCCATGTGGGCCGGCGTCCCTGCCCTGCTGGCCCCCTGGCTGGCGGATCAGCCGCTGGCCATCTGGCTGACCGGGCTATGGCTGCAGGGTGTCTGGCTGCTGTTCGTGCTGCTGGAAATTTCCACCCCGCAATTCATCCAGGAATATGACAGCCGGCCCAATCGCCTGTATCTGGACTACCTGAAATACCCCAAAGAAGTCTTCGGCATGCTCTGGAAGGGCTACAAGCTGGTGCTGGGCGCCGCCCTGGTCTCACTGGCGCTGGCCGCCTGGCTGGGGCACGCACTGTTTGCTCAGGCGCACGTCAACGTCCTGCCAGCCTGGCCCTGGCGGATCGGCATGACGCTGCTGATCGCCGCCGCCATCGTGCTGGCCATTCGCGGCACCCTGGGGCACCGCCCCATCAATCCGGCATCGGCGGCCTGGTGCGGCGACAGCCTGTTGAACACCCTGCCGCTCAATTCCCTTTACAACGTGCTGTTCGCCCTCTACGCCATCAAGAACGAGCGTTCCGCTGCCGATGTCTACGGCGACCTGCCGGACGACACCCTGCACCAGATCATCCTCGAACAGGCGGGCATCCCCCCCGGACCGCCGGAAATCCCCACCCTGCACCATCAGCCCGCCAGCCGGCAACCGGCGCGCCCCCGCAATCTGGTGCTGATCGTCCAGGAAAGCCTGGGGGCGCAGTATGTGGGCAATCTGGGCGGTGCGGGGCTGACCCCCTGCCTGGACGCGCTGGCCGACACGGGCTGGAATTTCACCCGCGCCTACGCCACTGGCACGCGATCCGTACGCGGCCTGGAAGCCGTCACAGCGGGCTTTCCGCCTACTCTATCGGACGCCGCCCTGCGCCTGACCGACGCCCAGAGCCGTTTTTTCACGCTGGCCCAGTTACTGCGCCGCCACGGCTACCGTTCGCGGTTCATCTACGGCGGGGAAGCGCATTTCGACAATATGAAAAGCTTCTTCCTGGGCAATGGCTTCGACGAACTGCACGATCTGCCGACCTTTGAGTCCCCCGCCTTCGTCGGCACCTGGGGCGCCAGCGACGAAGACATGTTCGACAAGCTGCACACGCTGCTGTCACAGGACGACGGGCAGCCCACCCTGCATCTGGCGTTTTCCGTCACCAATCACACGCCCTGGGAATATCCGGCCGGACGCATCCCGGTTCAGGGCGATCCCGCGACTGTGCAAAACACCGTGCGCTATGCGGATTGGGCCATCGGCCAATTCTTTGAACGGGCGCAAGCCAGCGCTTATTGGCAGGACACGGTATTCCTGATCGTCGCCGACCATGATGCCCGTGTGGGGGGCGCGCACCGGATTCCCTTGCGTCACTTTCACATTCCCGCACTGATCGTGGGCGCAGGCATCGAGCCGCGCCGCGACGAACGCATCATCAGCCAGATCGACCTGCCGCCCACCCTGCTGTCCCTGATCGGCATCAGCGATGCCCACCCCATGATCGGCCACGACCTGAACCGCCCGGATGCCGGGGGACGCGCCATGATGCAATACGAAGACCACTACGGCTATCTGCGCGACGACACCCTGACCGTGCTGGAACCCCAACAGGAAGCACTCTGTTTTCGCTACGCCGCCCCTGACAGCTATACCTCGCTGGAACCCGACCCCGCGCTGACGCAGATCGCACTGGCCCATGCCCTATGGCCCACCTGGGCCTACCGCCACCAGGCCCATACGTTGCCGGAATTGCGGCGCAGCCACCCCGAATGACCCTGCCCCGCATGGTAGAATCTGCCGTTCTGATTCAGTCGGGGCGTAGCGCAGCCTGGTAGCGCATCTGCTTTGGGAGCAGAGGGTCGTAGGTTCGAATCCTATCGCCCCGACCAACAAAATCAAGGAATCCGCCATGTCTTCCACCTCTACCGACGATCTGGGCAAACTCATCCTGCGTTTGTCCCTGGGCATTCTGGTCCTGCTGCACGGTCTGGCAAAACTGGATGGCGGTGTCGGTTGGATCGTCGGCATGCTGGATGCCCGCGGCCTTCCGGGCTTCATCGCCTACGGCGTGTATATCGGCGAAGTCGTGGCGCCAGTAATGCTGATCCTGGGTCTGTGGACTCGGGCGGGCGGTCTCATCATCGCCCTGAACATGCTGTTCGCCTTCTCTCTGGTCCACATGAGCGACCTGTTCGTCATCGGCAAGAGCGGCGGCTGGGCGCTGGAACTGCAGGGCATGTATCTGTTTGCCGGCATCGCCGTCGCCCTGCTGGGCGCTGGATCGTACAGCCTGGGCGGACGCAGCGGCCGCTGGAACTAAAGCCGGCCGCATCATAGTTCTCTGCCCGCTTCGGCGGGCAGTGTCGTTTCCAGCGTCTGGATTACGCAGCGGGCAGCGTGATCACCACGCAGGCCCCGCCCAGGTCGCCAGTGCGGATCTGCGCCCAACCTCCGTATAGGTCCGCCAGGTCGCGCACGATCCCCAGGCCCAATCCCGACCCCGGCGTGCGCTCATCCGCGCGCCGGCCTCGTTCAAACACCGCTTCTGACCGTTCCGGACTGAGCCCCGGACCATCGTCTTCGACCCGGATGTCCAATTCGCCATCGCGGCGGTCGGCGCTCACCCGCACCCGATGGTTGGCCCATTTGCCGGCATTGTCCAGCACATTACCCAGCATTTCCTGAAAGTCCTGGGATTCGCCGCGGAAAGCCAGGTTGGCGTCGATGCCATCCAACTCATAGACCAGATGGCGTTCGGCATGCACACGCTGCATCACCCGCACCAAGCCCTGCAACAACGGCAGGATGGGGCTGCGCAGCCCCGTCACGCGCACCGCTGCGGCCGCCCGCGCGCGGGCCAGGTGATAGTCCACCTGGCGGCGGGCCGTATCGACCTGCTCGGCGACCAAGCGCGGCAGCGCCGGGTCTGCGGCAGCGGCGGCATTGGCCAGGACGGTCAGCGGCGTTTTCAGGGCATGGGCCAGATTGCCGGCCTGCTGGCGGGCGCGGTCCAGACCCTGGGCATTGCGCTGCAACACCTGATTGAAATCCTCGACCAGCGGCTGGACCTCGGTGGGGAAAGCGCCATCGATCCGGTCCACCCGGCCTTCGCGCACATCCGCCAGCCTGCGCCGCAAACGGACCAGCGGCCTGAGACCATACGACACCTGCACCCAGGCCGCCACCAGCATGCCCAGCACCAAGACCCCCAGCGCAATGCCCAGCATACGATCAAAGCGGCTGATGGGCTCGGCCCACAAAGCCCGATCCGCCGCGACGGAAAGCACCAGATGATCAGAAGGACCTTCAGCCGGCTCGACCTCGCGCACCCGCACGCGCAAGTGCGCGCCGCCCGGACCGGACGCCGTCGTGCGCAGATCCTGCCCCGGCTGCAGATCCGGCGAGGCTTCCGGCAAATAAACATCCCATAAAGACCGGGAACGCAGAATCTGAGCAGCCCTGCCATCCTGAGCAGGCACGAAGACCTGCCAATACAAACCTGAAAAGGGATGGCTGAAACGGGGATCGCTAGGCAAGGGGGACAGCGACGCCTGGCCGTTCGCATCAACTTGCAAGGAGGCCGTCAACTGATCCAGGTGGATGTTCAATTCAGACTGCAGTTGCGCCAGGATGTGCTGGCGGAACATCTGCTGGATGCCCCAGCCTGCCACCGCTACGCTGAGCAACACCCAGGCCAGTACGCCGGCCAGCAAGCGCAGGCGCAAAGACCGGTAGGGCGCCCGCAACCACCTCATGGCGCGGTGGCCGCGTCCAGTCGATAACCCAGGCCGCGTACGGTCTGGATCAAGGCGGCGGGGATTTTGCGCCGCAAACGGGCGATAAAGACTTCGATCGTATTCGAGTCGCGGTCGAAATCCTGGGCATAGATATGTTCGACCAACTGACTGCGCGAGACGACTTCCCCCTGATGCATCATCAGATAGGCCAGCACGCGATATTCGTGGCTGGTCAGATCCAAGGGCGCATCATCGAGCAGCACCCGCGTCTGACGCGTATCCAGCATCAACGGCCCGCAACGGATATCCGTGCTGGCATGGCCGCCAGCACGGCGCAACAAAGCGCGCACCCGCGCCTGTAGTTCTTCCGGGTGGAAAGGCTTGGTCAGATAGTCGTCGGCCCCGGCATCGATGCCAGCCACCTTGTCGTGCCAGTTATCGCGCGCCGTCAGGATCAGCACCGGCGTCTGCCGGCCGGATTCACGCCAGGCCCGCAGGACCGACAGACCATCGCGCCCCGGCAAACCCAGATCCAGCACCACCAGGTCGTACGGTTCCGTCAGCCCCTGGTGCTGCGCATCCAGACCGTCCGAGGCCACATCCACCACATAGCCGGCGGATTCCAGGGCGGCCTTCAGCTGCGAAGCCAATAAGGGTTCATCTTCGGCGACCAGCAGTCTCATCGATGGGATCCTTCTCGGTGCAAGGGACGGCGACCCACCCATAATACCTGCCCGCTCTGGGCATCGACCTTGATCTTGACCAAACGCCCGTCATCTTGCAGGATTTTGAGCTCGTAGACCCAACGACAGGTCGCAGTCCCCTGGCAAGTCTTGTCGTCCTCGTCGAATTCCACTTTCAGGACCTGGCCAGGGTAGTCTTTGGCTACCCGCGCCAAGACGTCCTGCAGCGGCAGGACTTTACCCAGCGCCTGCAGGCGTTCCGCCTTTTCACGATCGTGATTGTGCGCCTGGGCGCCCGTGGCCCACATCCCCCCCGCCGCCAAAATGGCAGCCAGTACGTGGCGACGTTGCATGACAAGCCCCTTTCAGATTGGAATGGGGGCAGGATAGCCGAAGGCGTATGAACAGCGGGTGAACAGGAAACTAACCGAACCGTCCCGTAATGTAGTCTTCGGTTTCCTTGCGGGAGGGCTTGACGAAAATCTGGTCGGTGGGACCGAACTCCATCAGCTCGCCCAGGTACATGTAGGCGGTGTAATCCGAGCAGCGGGCGGCCTGCTGCATATTGTGCGTCACGATGACGACCGTGTAGTCGTCCTTCAGTTCGGCGATCAGCTCCTCGATTTTGGCCGTGGAAATCGGGTCCAGGGCCGAGCAGGGTTCGTCCAGCAGCAGCACTTCGGGCTTGATGGCCACGCCTCGGGCTATGCACAGACGTTGCTGCTGTCCGCCGGACAGGCCGTTGCCGCTTTGGCCCAGCTTGTCCTTGACCTCGTTCCACAGGGCCGCCTTGGTCAGCGCCCATTCCACCCGCTCATCCATTTCCCCCCTGCTGAGCCGTTCGAACAAGCGCACGCCAAAGGCGATGTTGTCGTAGATGCTCATGGGAAACGGCGTGGGCTTCTGGAACACCATGCCGACCTTGGCGCGGATCAGGGAAATGTCCAGGCGCGAATTCAGCAGGTCTTCGCCGTCCAGCTCGATAGAACCTTCGGCCCGCTGGCCGGGATAGAGTTCGAACATGCGGTTGAAGGTGCGCAGCAGCGTCGACTTGCCACAGCCCGACGGCCCGATGAAGGCCGTGACCTTGTTTTCGGCAATGTCCATGTTGATGTCGCGCAGCGCATGGTAATTGCCATAGTAGAAATTCAGGTGACGCACAGACAGTTTGGTGCGTTCCGAGGCAGCGGTCGAAGACAGGATCATAGTGGGCGGAGACGAATTATTTGCGGAACAGGCTGCGGGCGACGATGTTGATCCCCAGCACCAGCAAGGTGATCAAGGCGGCGCCGGCCCAGGCCAGACGGTTCCAGTCCTCGAAGGGACTGGCGGCATATTGGAAGATCACCACCGGCAGGTTGGCGATCGGCGCATTCATGTTCAAGGACATGAACTGGTTGTTCAAGGCGGTAAACAGCAACGGCGCGGTTTCGCCGGCGATGCGGGCGACTGCCAGCAAAATCCCGGTGATGATGCCCGACCGCGCTGCCCGATAGCAGATGAATACCACCACCCGCCACTGGGGGCAGCCCAGGGCGGCGGCGGCCTCGCGCAGACTGTTGGGCACCAGGCACAGCATGCTGTCGGTCGCTCGCACCACCACGGGAATCACCAGGATCGCCAGGGCGAAGGCCCCGGCCCAGCCGGAA
Organism: Castellaniella sp.; assembly: GCF_034675905.1. Taxonomy (GTDB): domain Bacteria; phylum Pseudomonadota; class Gammaproteobacteria; order Burkholderiales; family Burkholderiaceae_B; genus Castellaniella. The sequence continues at coordinate 50,720 of NZ_JAUCCV010000007.1, forward strand.
TAATGGCCGACCTGCGCCACATATACGGCATAGATGAACAGACCGATGACGATGGACGGCGCCGACAGCAGCACGTCGTTCAGAAAGCGGGTCGCCGGCGCCAGCCAGCCCCGGCGGCCGTATTCAGCCAGATAGGTGCCCGCCAGGACGCCGATGGGGGTCCCGATCAGCGTGCCCACGGCCGACATCAGCACGCTGCCGACGATGGCGTTCAACAGACCGCCCGCCTCGCCGGGTGGCGGGGTGCTTTCCATCAACAGGGTCAGGGACAGCGCCCCGCCGCCCTTGATCAGCAGCGTGGCGATGATCCAGGCCAGCCAGAACAGCCCGGACCCCAGGGCCAGGCTCGATAGCCCCAGCATGAGGCGATTGAACCGCCTTCTACGCCGGTAGATCGGATTACTCAGGACAATAGGAGAGTCGGATGCGGACATGGACACGTCAGTGATGAGCGCCTTCTTTGCGCGTCAGTTTCAGGAGCATGAACTTCGACAAAGCCAGAACCACCGTGGTGATCAGGAACAAGATCAGGCCCAGTTCCAGCAAGGCGGATTTCTGCAGCCCGCCAGCTTCGTTGAATTCGTTGGCCAGGGCCGAAGCGATGGAATTGGAAGGCGAAAAAATCGAGCTGGGCAGATTGAAGGCATTGCCGATCACAAAGGTGACGGCCATGGTTTCGCCCAACGCACGGCCCAGCCCCAGCATGATGCCGCCGATGACGCCGTGCTTGGTGTAGGGCAGGACGATTTTCCAGACGACTTCCCAGGTGGTGCTGCCCAGGCCATAAGCGGATTCCTTCAGCATGGGCGGTACTTGTTCGAAAACGTCGCGCATGACCGCGGTGATGAAGGGAATCACCATGATCGACAGAATCAAGCCGGCGGTGAACAGGCCGATCCCCATGGGCGGCCCGGCAAACAGATCCCCCAGCACCGGCACCCCTTCGAAGAGGTCCACCACATGCGGCTGCACATATTCCTGGAAGAGCGGGACGAAAACAAACAGCCCCCACATGCCGTAGATGATGGACGGAATCGCCGCCAGCATCTCGATGGCGATCCCCAGGGGGCGGCGCACCCAGGCAGGCGCCAGTTCGGTCAGAAACATGGCGATGCCGAAAGACACGGGCACGGCGATCAACAAGGCCAGCAAGGCGCTGATGACCGTCCCCAGAATGGGCACCAGGGCGCCGTAGTGTTGCTTGACGGGGTCCCAGTCATTGGTCCACAAGAAGGCCAGCCCATCCCGAACCAGCGTTTCCCGGCTGCCATAGACCAGCGACACCAGAATCCCGGCCAACAGGATAAAGACCAGGAACGCGAATGCCCGCGTCAGGTGCCGGAATCCGGCGTCCACCAGCAGACTGCGGTGTTGTGTGATCATGAGGGGGACTTTTGGTGAGGAAGGTTCGCCTGCAAACAAGCGAGCCGGACAGAATTCAACAAGCCGTATTTTCCCACAAACGGGGCGGCATCAGGCCGCCCCGCTGCGGGAAACACCGGCATCCGCACCAAACCGCCTATGCAATCAGGCCTGGCTGCCGGTGTCATCCGGCTGATCAGGGCCAGACCGCCGATCCGTCTTCGCCGCGCACCTGTTGCGCCCAGAGAGTGCGGATCTGCTGGGTGACGGCATCAGGCAGGGGCACGTAGTCCAGTTCGCGGGCCATATCGGCGCCCTCGCGCCAAGCCCAGTCGAAGAAGGCCAGGACTTCCCGCGCCTGCTTGGGATCGCTTTGCTTGCCATGGAGCAGAATGAAGGTCGCTGCCGTCACCGGCCAGGAATCAGCGCCCGGTTCATTGTTCAGAACCAGACCCATCCCCGGTGCGGAAGACCAGTCGGCATGCGCCGCCGCTGCCGCAAAGGCTTGCTGGGAAGGCTGCACGAACTGGCCTTCGCGGTTTTGCAACTGCGCCCAGGCCAGGCCATTCTGATGCGCATAGGCGTATTCGACATAGCCGATGGAATTAGCCAGCTGGCGCACGTAGGCGGCGACGCCTTCGTTACCCTTGCCTCCCTGCCCCGTGGGCCATTTCACCGCCTTGCCCTGACCTACCTGCTCTTTCCAGGCCGGAGAGACCTGGGACAGATAGTTCGTCCAGCCAAAGGTCGTACCCGACCCATCGGAGCGGTGCACCACGACGATGCCCTTGGACGGCAGCGCGACCCCCGGGTTCAGATCGGCGATGGCCGGATCATCCCACTTCTTGATCTTGCCCAGAAAGATATCGGCCAGCACGGAACCGGTCAGCTTCAGCTGGCCGGCCTCGATCCCCTTCACATTCAGGACCGGCACCGTCCCGCCGACCACGGCCGGGAATTGAATCAACCCATTTTCCTGCAGGGCTTCGGGCTTCATCGGGTCATCCGAAGCGCCGAAATCCACGGTCTTGGCGATGATCTGCTGCTGCCCGCCGCCGGAACCGATCGACTGATAATTGATGCGATGGCCGCTGACTTCCTGATATTTAGCAGCCCATTTGGCATAGATCGGGTAGGGGAAGGAAGCCCCTGCCCCAGTCACGTCGGCGGCAAACGCGGACGCGCCGGCCACTGCCATCAGCGTCAGACCCGTCGCGCATTGAACCAGCATCCGTTTGAACATATGGAAAATTCCTGTGAGGATGAAGAAAGATGACGAACTCTGATTCGTCAGGACAGGATAATAAAGACCGGAAGTGACAGTTTGATGACAGCACGCCGCTCGGATTCGACGTGCACAGAATGGTCCGCAGGGACCATGGTCTCAATTGCTGCAGCTCCCCCACCTCGCGGCTTGCACGCCGCTCGGATTCGACGTGCACAGAATGGTCCGCAGGGACCATTCTGTGTCTCGTCTCATCCCAATCGCGCCATCAGGTGTTGGTGCAGGTTGACGGGGGCGCGGCGGTTGCGCACGCGCAGATAGCGGCCATCGGGCTGGGCCGCCCAGGCCAGCTGGTTGTCGCGCCAGGCAAAGGTGAAGGCCTCGTCGATCACGCGGCGGCGCAGGGTTTTGTCCAGCACAGGAAAGGCCAGTTCGACCCGGCGCAGGAAATTGCGGTCCATCCAGTCGGCGGACGACAGGTATAGAGGTTCGGCCCCGTCCTGATAAAAATAGAAGACCCGGGAATGTTCCAGGAAGCGGCCGATGACGGAGCGCACCCGGATATGCTCGGACAAGCCCGGCACCCCGGCCTGCAGGGCGCAGGCGCCGCGCACGATCAGATCGATGCGCACCCCGGCCTGGCTGGCCTCGTAGAGCGCCTGGATGACCGTGGGTTCCAGCAGCGAATTCATTTTGGCGCGGATGCGGGCGCGTTTGCCGGCGCGCGCGAATTCGGTTTCCGTGCGGATCAGCTTCAGCACGGTCTCATGCAGGGTGAAGGGCGATTGCAGCAGCAACTTCAATTCGCGCCGCGCCCCCAGCCCCGTCAGCAGCGAAAAGACCTGATCCATGTCTTCGCAGATGGCCTGGTTGGCCGTCAGCAGCCCGAAATCGGTATAGAGCTTGGCCGTGCGCGGGTGGTAGTTGCCTGTTCCCAGGTGGCCATAGCGGCGGATGCGGCCGTCTTCGCGGCGCAAGGCCAGCGCCATCTTGGCATGGGTCTTGTGACCCACCACGCCATAGCTGACGTGGGCGCCGACTTCTTCCAGACGGGCGGCCCAGTTGATATTGGTCTGCTCGTCAAAGCGCGCCATCAACTCGACCACCACGGTGACTTCCTTGCCGGCGCGGGCCGCCGACAGCAGCAGCCCCATCAGTTCGGAATCCTCGCCCGTCCGGTAAATGGTCTGCTTGATCGCCACGACCTGCGGGTCCAGTGCGGCGGCCCGCAAAAACATCAGCACCGGCTGAAAAGATTGATAGGGGTGATGCAGCAGGTGGTCGCGGGCGGCAATGGCCGCAAACAAGGCCTCGGGGCGCTCCAGGTCGCCGTCGAAAGGCGCCGGCACCCGGGGGCGGAACACGGGGTATTCCAGATCGGCGCGACCGACCCGGTTACACAGCTGCATGAGCCGCGACAGATTGACCGGCCCGTTGACGCGATACGTATCGGCCGAGCCCAGATTGAATTCCCGCTGCAGGAACAGTTCCAGGTCCGGCGGCATGGCATGGGCGATTTCCAGCCGCACAGAAGCCCCGAAATTGCGCTGCGACAACTCCCCCTGCAAAGCCTGACGCAGATTGGTGATTTCTTCCTCGTCCACGAACAGATCGCTGTTGCGCGTGACGCGCCACTGGTAGCAACCCTGAACATCCATGCCGGGAAAGAGATCCCCGACAAAGGCATTGATCATGGTGGTCAGCAGCATGAACCCATCGGGAATGCCCGCGATTTCGGCCGGCACCTTCATCATGCGCGGCAGCGCCCTGGGCGCCTGCACGATGGCGATGTGGCCTTCGCGGCCAAAGGCATCGTCGCCACTGAGCGACACAATGAAGTTCAGACTTTTGTTGTACACCCGGGGAAAGGGATGGGCAGGGTCCAGGCCGATCGGGGTCAGCAGCGGCATAACGTCGCGCTGGAAGACGCCATACGCCCATTCGCGCTGCAGATCGGTCCAGCCGGTGGAGTAGATCAGCCCCACCCCGCATTCCATGAGCTTGGGCATGACTTCGCCTGTCAGCAGGCGGTTTTGCCGGTCCACCAGGGCATGGGCGGCCCGCTGTACACGGTCAAAGGCTTCGCCCGGCGTCATGCCGTCGGCGCCCAGCAATTCGGGCGTCTGGCGCTGCTGTTCCTTCAGGCTGGCCATGCGGATCTCGAAGAACTCGTCCAGGTTCGAACCTACGATACATAGATAGCGCAGACGCTCGACCGGCGGCACGTCCAGGCGTTCCGCCATGGACAATACCCGCTCGTTGAACTTCAAGACTGAAAGTTCGCGATTCAGCAAAGGTGGCGATGTATCGGCGCCGTGCATGGGGGCCCCTAATCCTGTCATGTAACGACCACTATAATCGCACAGTGTGACATTCTCAGGTATCCCCATGGACGACCGACTGGCTTCGATTGACCTCGGCTCGAACACGTTCCGGCTCTCCATCGGGCGCATCGTGCGTCACGGCGACGGCACTCAGCTCTATACCGAAGACAAGCTGCGCGAACTGGTTGCTCTGGCCAACGGGCTGGATGAACACCAGCGCATCAACGCAGCCACGGTCGCCCAGGCCATCGCCGCCTTGCAGCGCTTTGGCGAACGCCTGCAGGGCTTCTCGCCCGCCAATGTCCGCGCCGTGGCGACCAATACATTCCGGGTGGCGCGCAACGCCGCCGAGATCCTGCCCGAGGCCGAACGCGCGCTGGGGTTTCCCATCGAAGTCATCTCCGGCCAGGAAGAGGCCCGGCTGATCTACCTGGGCGTCATCCAGGACCTGCCGCCGACGGACGACCGCCGCTTGGTGATCGATATCGGCGGGGGCTCCACCGAATTCATCATCGGCCAAGGCAAACAGCCCCTGCAGCTGGCCTCGCTGCAACTGGGCTGCACGATCTGGACACGCCGCTTCTTTCCCAACGGCCTGATCACCAAAACCCGCATGCACCGCGCCGTCCTGGCAGCCCGCAGCACCATCGAATCGATCACCCACCGCTACCGCCGCATCGGCTGGCAGGAAGCCTATGGCTCGTCGGGCACCGCCAAGGGCTTGCTGGCCGTCCTGGTGGAAAACGGCTTCAGCGAGCAACACATCACGCTGGACGGCATGGACCGCCTGGCTGCCGCCTTGGTCAAGGCCGGGCAGGTGCGCCTGCAGGACTGGGCCGGCCTGAAGGCCGAACGCGCTCCGGTGCTGGCAGGCGGTCTGTCCATCATGATGGCTGCCTTCCAGGAATTGGGGATCACGCGCATGGACGCGGGCGACGGCGCCTTGCGCGTCGGAGTGCTGCACGACCTGTTGGGCCGCGATTCCCATCGTGACCAACGCGATGCGACCGTGCGCCAGATGAGCAGCCGCTATCAGCTGGACACGGCCCAGGCCGACCAGGTGCAACAGACCGCCCTGTCTTTATTCGATCAGTTGGGCCTGGACGACCGCCAGCTGGCGACCGCCGAACTGCGCAAGGCCCTGGGCTGGACCGCGCAGCTGCATGAAATCGGCCTGGTGATCGCCCGCAATGATTACCACAAGCACGGCGCCTATATCCTGGAACACGCCGACATGCCGGGCTTCTCGCACGATGACCAGCAGCTGCTGGCCTTTCTGGCGCTGGGCCATCAGGGCAAACTGAGCAAGGTCCGGCCCTATGCGCCCAACCGTGAACAGTGGCTGGCCTTGTGCTGCCTGCGCCTGGCCGTCTTGCTGCTGCGGCGCCGGGAAGCCCGCGACCTCTTGCCGTTTACGCTGAAGGCCGACGCCGAGCACCTGTCTCTGTCGGTACCCGAGGGCTGGCTGGCGGCCCATCCGCTAAGCGGTTTCCTGCTGAAAGGCGAAACCGAAGTCTGGCGCAAGATGGGCTTCACCCTGGAAGTCACCGAAACAGTCCCCGTCAGCTGAGCCTGGCGCTTGGCGGTCGCCAGATCAATACGCCGACGGCGCTGCCAAAGGGGGCCTTACACCATCCCGAAATGCCGCCGGTAGCGGGCATCCAGCCATTCCAGATCCAGCAGGATAGGGAAATCGGCTGTGTGGAAATCCGGGTCCCAGGCGGGCGCGCCGCAGATGGTCGCGCCTAGTTTCAAATAGCCCTTGATCAAGGGCGGCACCCGCGCTGGCAGCGTGCTGTCCAGGCGATCCACAGGGTAAGGATGCAGGGGCCGGATCTGCGGCACATCCGGATGACGGGCCATCAAGGCCTGCGCCTGACGCCAGACCTCGGATGCCGTGGCCCCGCCATCGCGCAGGCTGACACTGGCACAGCCCAGCATGTAACGGTAGCCCCCCTGCATCATGACCTGGCCCAAGGCGGACCACAGCAGCATGATGGCCGTGCCGTGGCGAAATTCCGCATCGATGCAGGATCGCCCGACTTCCACCAGCCAGGGGCGCAAGGCCCGCAGCGGTTCCAGATCGAATTCGGATTCAGAGTAGTAGCTGCCCGCCCGGACAGCCGATTCCGGCGTCAGCAAACGATAGGTACCCACGACCTGCTGCGTGCCGGCATCCTGCACCATGAAATGCACGCACCAGGGATCGAAGCGATCCACATCCCGGTCGCCTTTCGCCTGGGGAAAACGCGCCCCCAGGTCCTGAGTGAAAATCCGGAAACGCAGGCGCTGCAGGGCCTCGAGGTCCTCCTGCGTGCGGGCGATACTCAGCGTCAGACCGCCCGCTTCGACCCCGGGCCACTCTATCTGTTCCATGGGCATTGTGTGCGGCAAGGAATGGCGGACCAGCATGAACGTCTCCTGTGATTCATCAGACGGAGACGATTGTGCCCGAGCAATATGTCACCCATAAGACAGGAGGGGATCAGGTCAATTTGACCGCCACCAGCTGACGCACGCCTTCGTCGGCGAGCGCCGCATCGTCGGCTTCGACCATCAGCCGCAGCTTGGGCTCGGTGCCCGAGGCGCGGATCAACACCCGCCCGCGATCACCCAGCGCGTCGCGCACCGCCTGCGTCGCAGCCTGCAGGCCGGCATGAGACTGCCAGTCCAGGCCCGGCGCCAGCGGCACATTGACCATTTTCTGCGCATACATCCGCAAATCGGCCACCAGTGCGGCCAACGGCACCTGCGCATGGCGCACCGCCGCCAGCACCTGCAGCGCCGCCACAATGCCGTCGCCCGTGGTGTGCCTGTCCAGGCACAGCAGATGGCCGGAACTTTCGCCGCCGTACAGCCAGCCGTGCTTGCGCAAGACTTCCAGCACATAGCGGTCGCCGACCTGGGCGCGCTCGAATGGAATGCGCAATTCCTTCAGGCGGCGTTCCAGGCCGAAATTGCTCATCAAGGTGCCGACCACCCCATCGACGGGATGTGTTTTGGCCCGATCCCGGACAATGGCATACAACAGCTCATCACCGTTATACAGACGCCCGTCGGCATCCACCATCTGCAGGCGGTCCGCGTCGCCGTCCAGCGCAATGCCGAAATCCGCCCCCTGGGCTGCCACCGCCGCCGCCAGGGTCTCAGGATGGGTGGCGCCGACGTTTTCATTGATATTGAAGCCATCCGGCTCGCAGCCGATGACGCTGACCTCGGCGCCCAGTTCCCGGAAGACGGGGGGAGCGATGTGATAGGCCGCCCCATGGGCGGCATCGACCACGATTTTCAGGCCCTGCAGGTCCAATTCGTTGGGAAAGGTGCTCTTGCAGAACTCGATGTACCGGCCCGCCGCATCGTCGATCCGCCGCGCCCGGCCCAGCCCCGCCGAATCCGCGCAGCCCACGGGCTGTTCCAGCATGGCTTCGATGGCGGCTTCGGTGGCGTCCGGCAGCTTGGCGCCGGCCGAGGAAAAGAATTTGATGCCGTTATCGTAGTGCGGGTTGTGCGAGGCGCTGATGACGATGCCAGCCGCCAGACGCCAGGCCCGGGTCAGGTAGGCGACTGCCGGCGTGGGAATCGGCCCCGCCAGCAGGACGTCGACACCCGCCGCCGACAGTCCGGCTTCCAGGGCGGATTCCAGCATATAGCCGGAAATCCGCGTGTCCTTGCCGATCACCACGGTCGGACGGCCTGCCGTCACGGCTCCCTGGGCCAGCACGCAGCCGGCCGCATATCCCAGACGCAAGGCGAATTCCGCATTGATGCGTTCGCCCCCGACAATCCCACGGACCCCGTCAGTCCCGAAATATTTGCGTGCACTCATGCACGAGCTCCTTGTTCAACACGCGGCTGTTCGACCGCTGACCAGATCTTCAGGGCATCGACCGTATCGGCCACATCATGGACCCGCAGAATATGCGCCCCCCGTGCCGCCCCCGCCAACGCCGCCGCAATACTGCCGCCCAGGCGCTGCGAAGCGGGCCGCCCGGTGATGGCGCCGATCATGGACTTGCGCGACACACCCAGCAAGCTGGGGTAATCATCACCCATGATTTGCGGCAGATGACGCAGCAAGGCGTAATTGTGCGCCACCGTCTTGCCAAAGCCAAACCCCGGGTCCAGCACGATCCGATCGGCGGCCACCCCGGCGTCACGCAAGCGCTGCGCCCCCGCCGCCAGATAGTCGCGCACCTCCGCCACCACGTCGGCATAGACCGGATCCTGCTGCATGGTGCGAGGTTCCCCGCGCATATGCATCAGGCACAAGGCGCAATCGGCATCCCACACGGCATCCAGGGCGCCAGGCGCGGTAAACCCGCCGATGTCGTTGATCATGTCCGCCCCGGCCTGCAATGCGCGGCGCATCACATCCGGCTTGCAGGTATCGACCGACAGCGGCACGCCGCCGTCGCGCAGGCCCTGGATCACAGGCAGGATGCGTCGCAGTTCTTCGTCTGCGGAAACCGCCTGTGCGCCTGGGCGCGTGGATTCCCCTCCGATGTCCAACAGATCCGCACCCTCCTGGATCAGCCGCAGCCCATGGGCGATCGCCTGATCCGCCTGAAAGTGTGCGTTGCCGTCGGAAAAGGAGTCCGGGGTGACGTTGACGATCCCCATGACCAGCGGGCGTTCCAGAGACAGCTGGAAACGCCCGCATTGAAGAGTGGCAAACATATAGGGTCAGGAAATGGTCTGATCAGACGGGTGTCGTCGCAGGATCATTATCCGGATTGGCGGGCGCCTGCCCAGCCGATGGCGGCGTATGCGGCGTATCGCCGCCATTGCCCGACGAGGAGGTGTGCGGCGGGCGCGGCGGACGTCCTTCCATGATGTCGTTGATCTGCTCGGCATCGATGGTTTCCCATTCGAGCAAAGCCTTGGCCATGGCGTGCATCTTGTCCTGATTGGATTCGATCAGGTTTCGGGCGATGTGATACTGCTCGTCGATGATGCTGCGGATTTCCGCATCGACCTTTTGCATGGTGGCTTCGGACACGTGCGTGGTTTTCGTCACGCTGCGGCCCAGGAAGACTTCACCCTCGTTTTCGGCATAGACGACAGGCCCCAGAGAATCGGTCATGCCATAGCGCGTGACGATGTCGCGGGCGATCGCGGTGGCGCGCTCGAAGTCGTTGGACGCCCCCGTGGTCATCTGATTCATGAAGACTTCTTCGGCGATCCGCCCCCCGAACAGCACGGCGATGGTGTTCAGCAGGCGTTCCTTGTCCATGCTGTAGCGGTCGCCTTCCGGCAGCTGCATGGTCACGCCCAACGCGCGGCCACGGGGAATGATGGTGACCTTATGGACCGGATCGGTCTTGGGCAGCATGCGCGCCACCAGAGCGTGCCCCGATTCGTGATAGGCGGTGTTGCGGCGCTCTTCTTCGGGCATGATCATGGAACGGCGCTCGGCGCCCATGATGATCTTGTCCTTGGCCTTTTCCAGGTCGTTCATGTCGACTGTGCGACCGTTGCGGCGGGCGGCGAACAAGGCGCCTTCGTTGATCAGGTTGGCCAGATCGGCGCCGGAAAATCCGGGGGTGCCGCGCGCCAGCACGTTCGCATCGACGTCCTGGGCGATGGGGACCTTGCGCATGTGGACTTTCAGGATCTGTTCACGCCCGCGGATGTCGGGCAGCGACACCACCACCTGGCGGTCGAAGCGGCCCGGGCGCAGCAGCGCCGGATCCAGCACGTCGGGACGGTTGGTGGCGGCGATGACCAGTACGCCCTGACCGGTTTCGAAGCCGTCCATTTCCACCAGCAGCTGATTCAGCGTCTGTTCGCGCTCGTCGTTGCCGCCCCCAAGGCCGGCGCCACGCTGACGTCCCACGGCATCGATTTCATCGATGAAAATGATGCAGGGAGACTGCTTTTTGGCGTTTTCGAACATGTCGCGCACACGGGCCGCGCCCACGCCCACGAACATTTCGACGAAATCGGAACCCGAAATGCTGAAGAAGGGGACCTTGGCCTCGCCCGCAATGGCCTTGGCCAGCAGGGTTTTACCGGTGCCCGGAGGCCCGACCATCAGCACGCCACGCGGGATACGACCGCCCAGGCGCTGAAATTTGGTGGGATCGCGCAGGAAATCGACCAGTTCCTGCACGTCTTCCTTGGCCTCGTCGCAGCCGGCCACATCCGCGAAGGTGATGTTGTTGTTGTTCTCATCCATCATGCGGGCGCGGGATTTGCCGAAGCTGAACGCCCCGCCCTTGCCGCCGCCCTGCATCTGGCGCATGAAGAAAATCCACACCCCGATCAAGAGCAGCATCGGGAACCAGGAAATGAACAGGCTGGTCAGAAAAGAAGGTTCTTCGCGGGCTTTGCCCGACACCTGCACGCCGTCTTTCACCAGTTCAGGCACCATCCACAGGTCGCCCGGCGAAGTCAGGCTATAGGCGCGACCGGATTCCGGCGTCACGTAGATCGTGTCGCCTTGGATATCGACCTTGTTGATCCGGCCGGCGCGCGCGTCATTCATGAACTGCGTGTAGGTCACGGCGTCGCTGCCGGATACCGGGCGTCCGTCGAACTGCTTGAACACCGTAAAGAGCACGAGCGCGATCACCAGCCAGACCGCGATCTTGGAAAACGAGTTGTTCAAAGCGAATCTCCTGGGTTTGCTGCTGCCCGCCTGCCACCCGCCCGAATGCGCGGTTACAACAAGCTGACAAATTCGTCAATGTCTCATTCTACCTGAATCCACCACCCAGCCTCAGCCAGCCAGCCGGCCTTCCGGGTCTTGGATCAAAGCGGGGTTTTCAGCCCCCGGGCGACCAGGAAGGTTTCCGATGACGCATCCCGGGAAGCCTTGGGTTTACGTTCCACGACCCGCACGAAATGCTGCTTGAAGACCTGCACGATCTGGGAAAATCCGCTGCCGTGGAAAGCCTTGACGATCAGGGCGCCATCCGGTTTCAGGTGACTGCAGGCGAATTCCATCGCCAGTTCGCACACATGTGCAATTCTGGCGGAATCGGCTGATGCCACCCCAGATAGATTGGGGGCCATATCGGAAATCACAAGGTCCACCGCCTGCCCCTGCAAACTATCGTGCAATTGCTGCAGGACGGCATCATCGCGAAAGTCGCCCAGCATGAATTCCACGCCCGCGATCGGTTCCATCGGCAGCAGATCCAAGGCCACGATGCGCCCGTCGATCACTCCGCCGGCCCCCAGCAGCCGTTCCCGCACCAACTGCGACCAGCTGCCCGGCGTGGCGCCCAGATCAACGACGACGTCGCCCCGGCGCAACAGTTTTTCTGCATCCAGAATTTCCGCCAGCTTGAAGGCGGCACGGGCGCGATAGCCCTTTTGTTGCGCCATTTTCACGTACGGGTCGTTAATATGACGCTGTACCCAGGCTTTGGAGAATTTTTTCTTGGCCATTCCCGTACAATTCCAGTATGCCGAAACTTGAACTAAATCCACAGCAGCGCCGCGACTTGCGGGCCGCCGCCCACCCCTTGCACCCGATCGTCCTGATTGGCGACAAGGGCCTGACCGACGCCGTGCTGGGTGAAATCGACCGCAGCCTGGCGGCCCACGAACTGATCAAAGTCCGAGTGGCCGGAGCAGAACGCCCGGACCGCGAAGCCATGCTGGAAGCCATCTGCGACGCCCTGTCATGCGCCGCAGTACACCATCTGGGCAAGACGCTGATTATCTACCGGCCGGATGTGCTTGCGCAACAGGCCGCTGCCGCAGCTGAAAACCTCACCCGCGCCGTCCGCAAGAAATCCGACCCCTATGTGCCGAAAAAACAGGCGGCGCATCCTGGGGCCGGTAAGCCCGTCAGTCACAAAACGCCGCGCAAGGCGGCAGACGGACAAAGCGGATTCGGGGCGGCGGATGCCCGCCATCGGGGTCAGGCGGAAGACGCCGGCCGTCCGACCAGCCGCCGCTCCCGCTCGTCTGACAGCAGCCGTGCATCGGCCCCTGTCCATGGCATTCCGCGCCGTAGCAGCGGCAGCGGCAGCGCCCTGACACTGCGCGCCGGCGCCCGGCGCAGCCGCAACCCGCGCTGATCGCGCGGGGCGGCAGCGGATTACTGATAGCTGACGGAACAGACCTCGTATTCACGCACGCCAGCGGGGGCGCGGACTTCGACCACGTCGCCCTCGCTCTTGCCGATCAAGGCGCGTGCGACAGGACTGGACACGGAAATCATGTTGGCGCGAATGTCGGCTTCCAGGTCGCCCACGATCTGATAGGTCAGGCGTTCGCCCGATTCCAGGTCTTCGATTTCCACCGTGGCGCCGAACACCGCCTGTCCTTCGACATCCAGATCGGCCGGATTGATGATCTGGGCATTGGACAGAGAGCCTTCCAATTCCTGGATACGGCCTTCGATGAAGCCCTGGCGTTCGCGAGCGGCATCGTATTCAGCGTTTTCAGACAAATCGCCTTGCGCGCGCGCCTCGGCGATAGCGTTGATGACATCGGGGCGTTCCACCGTCTTCAGACGATGCAATTCGGCTTGTAAACGCTCTGCCCCGCGAGCAGTCAAAGGGATCGCAGCCATAGTTTCCTGACTCAAAGTAAAAAGACGCCCCATGCGCAGGGGCGCCTGACAACACGAAAAAGTAAAGACGGGGGTGAAACCCGTCGCCGTATCCCGAGATGTGCGAAATGTGCTTTCGACCCGGGATGCTGAATGCGAGCGGCCTAAACGGTGGGCTGACTACAGCCACTGGCGGCGGGATTGGAATCCCTGCACTGAACCAGAAGCGTCTATCTGCACGCTCGTAAAAAACCCCGGCCGGAACCGGGGTGTTGGGAGTATTGTGGGCAATCCCGCTGGAAAATGCAAGCCCCGGCCTGCACGAGCCAAAGCCAGACCAAAATATCCGGATCCAGAAGCTGACCAGGGCAGGCGCTGCACGCTGTCCACCCGTGCAGCACCGCCGGCATCCTGTCAGCGCATAGCGGCTACCGCACTGGCAGTGACGTCGCTCGGCTGTCCTCCGAACTGGACCCGCATATAGTTGACCAGATCCGCGAGCCCGGCATCATCCAGCGCCCCGGCAAAGCCAGGCATCGCCTGCCGCCCCTGATTGTCCGGAAAGTCTTTCTGATCCAGACCGTGCAGCACGACTTGAAGGAGATTGTGGGGGTCCGGATTGCGCACCGTCGAGTTACCCGCCAGCGCCACGGTCACATTTGGCTTGCCCTGCCCGCTGGCGGAATGACACCCCGCGCATAAGGCCTGATAGTGATGGCGGCCTGCCTGGACGATTTGGGCGTCAGCAGGAGCGGCTGGCGTGAGCAACGCCGCAGCAACCGGCATATCGCCAGTCAGGTACCTGACGACAGCCTTGTTATCGCCATCTGCGAGATGGCGTGTGCTGTGATGAAAAGCATCGTACATCCCCCCATAGGCGGATCCTTGGGGTGCAATTCCTTTTGCCAGGAATCGTTGCAGGCCTTCTACGGTCCAGCCTCTGGCCGCCAACGCTGACGGCGTAATGTCGGGCGCGTGAATCGCTTCGGCAGCCCCGCCGCCCAGGCTCTCCCCGAGCTTCATCTGCCCCACCAGCCCGCGTGGCGTATGACATTCAGTGCAATGCCCAAGCACATTGGCCAGATAACGACCCCGCACCCACTCATCAGAATCGCCGGTCGACACAGCAGGCAATTCGTCGGTCAGGAAAAGCAGGTTCCAGCCGCGCATCAGCGCTCTGATATTGAAGGGAAAAGGGACACCGTTCTTTTGGTTTGGCACAGCGGCGGGTTCGACGCTCTGCAGATAGGCGAAAATGGCATCGCTGTCCTTGCGCGTCAGCCCCCGGTACGAGGTATAGGGCATGGCAGGATACAGCGGGTGGTCGGGCGCGATGCCATCGTGCAATACCTTGTAGAAATCAGCCGAGCTCCAATCCCCAATGCCATAGTCTTTATCAGGCGTGATGTTGGTGCCGTATATGGTGCCAAACGGCGTGGGAATCGGTACGCCGCCCGCAAACGGAGCCCCATCAGCACTGGTGTGGCAGGCCGCGCAATCGCCTGCCTGTGCCAGGTATTTGCCGCGCGCCAGCAACTGCACATCCAGCGCCCGGTCTTGCTCGTCGACCGCCGACAAATCGTAAGCGGGCTCCAGTACACCCGATAACACCGCACCGCCGACGACCAGCGCGAGGACGGCAAGCGTTCCGGCCATAGTCGCGGCTCTCATGGCAGATCGCTCTTGATGAGGCCTGGCGTGTTCAAGATGACATCCTTGACCGCCTGGTGATAGCGTACATAACCCGTACACCGGCATATGTGGTCATTCAGCGAGTCGGTGACATAGGTTTCGATCTGATCCTGCGCGATGGGCTCACGCTGCAAGCGCTCGATCAGAACAGTGGCGGCGTTGACAAAGCCAGGCGTGCAATAGCCGCACTGAAAACTATAAAAATCGAGAAATTTTTGCTGTATGGGCGATAGCGCCGTGACCGCGCCATGCTCATCGCGCCGGGCGTGGCCCTCGATAGTCCGCAGCGTACGGCCGTTGAAATAACCCACGCCGGTAATACAGGTGCGTATTTCCTCGCTATGCCCATTGTCCCGATCCAGGATGATGACGCAGGCGCGGCAGACTCCCTGTCCGCAGCCCAAGCGCGTGCCGGTCAAGTGGGCGTATTCGTGCAGGAAATCGATCATCATCAGGGTCTC
Organism: Castellaniella sp.; assembly: GCF_034675905.1. Classification (GTDB taxonomy): domain Bacteria; phylum Pseudomonadota; class Gammaproteobacteria; order Burkholderiales; family Burkholderiaceae_B; genus Castellaniella. The sequence continues at coordinate 66,293 of NZ_JAUCCV010000007.1, forward strand.
GGGAACCTGCACCGGCCCGATGGGTTTGCCGTTGATCATCATGGAAACCGTGATCGTCGCGATGCTCATGCCAGCGCCTCCTGGATTTTCTCGGGTGTGACGGGCAAGGAATAGAACCGTTGCCCGGTGGCGTGGGCGATACCGTTCACGAGGGCCGCCACAATCGGTATCATCACCACCTCGGCCATGCCCTTGGGGGGATCGGTATCCGACAGCGGGGGCAGGACCTCAGCGGTCTGCTGCCAAAGCGCGACTTCCTTGGCAAGGGGAAGATGATAGCGATTGAAGTTCCAGGTGCCATTGCCAGGGCCGTCTTCGTACAGCGGCAGGTGTTCGTATAGCGCATGCCCGATGCCCATCGCCAGCCCGCCCTGGATCTGGCCGGACACCAATTGGGGCGACAGCAGCGTGCCGCACTCGATGATGGAATGATGGTTCAATAGTTCGACCTTGCCGCTGGCGCGATGCACCGCCACCTCGGCCAGCGTGCCCATCGCAGAGTAATAGGTCACTGCAGCATTATTGCGCTGGACGGGCGTGTACTGAATGGCATCCCGGCTGATCACCTGATAGTGGCCGTTGGTCGTGCTTTTGGTACCCAGGGCATCATCCTGGCCCGCATCGATACTGACCACACGCTTGTCCGCCACCCTACCATCCTGACCCGGCAGTTTCTGACCGGCAGGGGGCGCATCGGCCAGAGGCTGGCCGCCAAAGCACAAGGCCAAGCCGTCCAACGGCAAGCGCTCTACCTGATTGCCGATTCTGAAATCCGCTTCGGCCCACTGCCAGCGATTGAAGCCATGCACCACGGCCCCCACCACCAGCCCCAGCTGGTGCGCTTTAGCAGCCAACTGCGCCAGGCTGAGCGGCTGCATGCCGGCAGAGGTCAGCATGCCCTTCACCCAACGGGCGTCTTCAAGGCGAACCACATAGGGCGCGGCTTGCCCGCCGCCGATGCCGCTCGTCCAGATCGCCTGCGCCGCCGGCCACAAACCATGCATGAAAACGAGCCGTGCCGCCTCCCGCGTGGTATGCGTGTAATAAAAAGCGGAATTGGACGCGCTGGCGGGAGAAGCCAAAGCCGGTGTCCAGGCCGGATCAGCCGATAATCTGTCCTGCTCCGCCTGGGTCATCAGATAGGGATCGCCAGAGGACACCATCGGCAGATCGGGCCAATCGACAATCGCGACGCCGATATCATTTGCCGGCTGGCCCAGCCAGCGCACACACGCCAGTGCCTGCGATGTGCTCATTCCCGTGCCAATCTCTGCACCCGTATGGCGCAGCAGAATACGGCCATCCGGCAAGACCTCGATTTTTGCAAAGGAAGATTCAGCGCCCGTGCCAAAGTCCTTTTGCACACAGGCAAACCCCACGCCATATAGTTTGCCGGGATGTTTGGCTTCATAAGCGCTTTTACGTTGGGCGCGCTCCGTCCAGAGCGGATGCAATTGCGCTCTTTTCAGGACTTCCTCGGCGCGAACCTCGCCGGCGGGGATGGCCCCCTGGGTATTCTTCATCCCGGTTTTCAGCACGTTCTTCAGCCGAAATTCAATCGGGTCCAGATCAAGCGCCTGCGCCAGTTCATCCACCAGCATCTCGGTCGCCGCCATGGTCTGCAAGGTCCCGTAGCCTCGCGCCGAGCCCGCATCCACCGCCCGCGAGGCGTCCGCCCTGGACATCATGTCGGACTTGGGCAGGTAATAGATAGATTGCGCCGCCGTGGCCCCTACCATGACGACCGACGCGGAGAGATTGCTGCGCCCGCCCCCGTCCGCGACCATATCCACGACGCAGGACTGGATCATGCCGCTCGCGCGGTCTACGCCGATCTGATAATCCATGTCAAAAGCATGACGCTTCAGCGCGGTCTGGAAGTGCTCGTAGCGATCATTGGCGATGCGCACCGGCCTGCCGTCCGAATACAACGCACAGGCCAGCCCGTAGAACGGCATATTGCAGTGATCCTTGGATCCATACCCCACGGTATAACAAGGATGCATCACCAGCGTCTTAGCCCCGAAGCGGCTCTTGGCCAGCATGCCTGCTGCCGTCGCCGCGACTTCGCTGGGCGACTGCGTGGGAACCACCATATGCAAAGTCTGCGTGGCCTCGTCGTACCAACAATTGGCGTTATCGGGCTCGAGCGCGGAGGTATCAACGGACTGCGTCTGGTATTGACGCTTGAGCACCAGCCAATCCTGGGGCGGATGCGCTAATTCGTCGCGGATCTGCTGCGCGTGGTACATCCCTTCTTCGCCGACTGCGCCATGGTTTTTACCATCGGGCCACACCGGCAACCGTTTACGCATCTGGCTGGGGAATACAGGCGCGTCCTTGAGGCTGGAGAACACATCATCTGCATAACCGTCTCGGCCACCCACCCGCACATACCTAAAGGTACCCCAGGGGTCACGCTGCAGCGGCCCCGTGTGCTCGCCGTACTGGACGACATCATCCTGGAATTTGAGCGCATCTTTTGCCAGGCGAAAGCGTGCAAAATCATGAAAAATCAGGATAGCAACCGCATGGCCAAGATAAGCCGGCGTCTTGCCCGACGGCAACAGCATGTCTTCGCCATAAAACTCGGAAAACGCCACACCATCGCGCTGCAAGTCTTCAGACGTCACGATGCGATCCGGCTTCAGATCTGCGCCCAGCCGCGACACATCAAAACCGGTGTAAATCGCATCGGCGCGCGTCGCACGCAATATCAGCGCATGGCTTTGCCGGTCTGGCCAATTAGGCAGATCGCGCGCCCGGATATCGCGCGCAAAGATCTTGCTGCCCGTGACTTTTGCGATGCCATCGACCCGAAACCTGGCTCTCCCGGTAGCGGGATCCCAATGCATAGGCGTCAGCAGCTTCTGCTCGAAGAGCGCCGCATACGCGGGCGACCCGAAGGGTGCAATATAAGTGGTGATGCCTGCAAGCGATGCCACTTTCAGGAAATGACGCCTCGTCACTTTGATACTGGACATGCCTTCTCTTGGGCTCCTGAATGGTCATGATGGGATACCAACCTTATACAGCGTGTCAGTTCAAGGGGCCACCCAGGACAAACGCCAAGTCGGGCCGGCACCGCAACCATGCCGGCCATGCTGAAGCACCGTCGTATCATGTAGACCGACAGTCAAGCCATCCCCCACGAGATCCCCATGACACAACGGCCCATCAAACCAGCGCCCACCGTGATCGTCCTGGCCGCAGGCCAGGGCCGGCGCTTTCGGCAGTCCGGCGGCGGCATGCACAAGCTGGGCGCTCCGCTACACGGCATCCCGGTATTAGAGCGCGTGCTGCAGACGGTGACCGCATCAGGACTGCCCTGTCATGTCGTACGCTCCGAACAGGATGCCAGGGGCAATCCTTCCGGCATGGGCGACTCCATTGCACGCGGCGTGCGCGCCACCGCACAGGCCGAAGGCTGGCTCATCCTGCCTGGCGACTTGCCTTTGATCATGGTCGACAGCCTGCTCCAGGTGGCGCTGAATCTGGCGTCATATCCCGTGGTAGCGCCCATCTGGAACGAACAGCAAGGTCACCCGGTCGGATTCGGCGCAGAATGCTTTGCGGCGCTGGCCGCGCTACACGGCGATACAGGGGCGGCATCCATCGTTCGTGCGCACCGGCACGCCGGCTCCTTGATGACGCTGCCCCTGAACGATCCTGGTATCGCGACAGACATTGATACGCTGGACGATCTGGCACGAGCCGAAGCGCTGCTCGCTGCCTGCCCTTCTTGATCAAGCAACAGTATGGAAAGCACTGATATCCGCGTTCTACGCACCTTACGGGACTGGCGCGCCAAAGGCCATCGGGCATTGTTGGCAACGGTGATCAAGACCTGGGGATCTGCGCCCCGACCAGCAGGCGCCCTCATGGCGCTGCGCGAGGATGGTTGCGTCGTCGGCTCGGTCTCCGGCGGGTGCATCGAGGATGATCTGATCTTTCGTTATACGCGCGCTCACGGCGCACAAGACATCCCCCATGGCCCACCCCAAGTCGTGCGCTATGGCGTGAACGCAGACGAGGCGCATCAGTTTGGATTGCCATGCGGCGGCACGTTGGAACTCCTGCTGGAATTCGATCCTCAGCAGGCCTTGCTGGAAGAGCTGGTCGCCCGGCTAAAACAAGGCGAACTCGTGCGCCGCACAGTCTGCTGTCACGATGGCCGCGTCACGCTTGAGCAAGCCGACAGGCCCCAAGCGCTGCAGTTTGATGGCCAGTCCCTCACGAGCATCTTCGGCCCTGAATACCGCATGCTACTGATCGGCGCCGGAATACTCGCTGAATACCTGTCCACGATGGCGCTATTCAACGAATTTTCCGTGACGATATGCGATCCACGCAGGGAATACATGAACGCCTGGTCATTGGCGGATGTGCAGAAAACAAACGAGATGCCCGACGATGCGGTGGCAGCATTCCAGCCTGATCAACGCAGCTGCATCATCGCGCTCAGCCACGATCCCAAGCTTGATGATTTGGCGCTGCTGGAAGCGATCCACAGCCCCGCGTTCTACGTGGGCGCCATCGGGTCCCGACGCAACAACGAGCGCCGGCGCGCCCGGATGATCGAGTACTTCAACGAGACCGAAGCATCGCTGGAAAAACTACGCGGCCCTGCGGGCATCCACATCCACAGCAAGACCCCCGCCGAAATCGCCGTCAGCATCATGGCGGAAGTGCTTGCTGTCAAAAACGGGGTATGCCTGCCCCGTGAGCCATCCGTCGCTCAATCCAAGCAGCAGCAAGAAACCGCCACAACGCTTATCACGAAACCCTTATGCACATGATCCATCCAATGCACAAAGCCGAGGCTGGCTGAATTCAGGCGCCGGATCAGGCAGCCGTCGCCGGTTTGCGCCCCCGCAGCAGCGCATACAGGATGATGGCGCCAAACGTGGCCGTGCCGATGCCGTCCAGTTTGAACCCGCCCAGTTCGATCGAAAAATTACCGGCCCCCAGAATCAGGGTCACGGCCGCCACGATCAGGTTGCGGTTATCGCTGAAATCCACTTGGTTCACCACCCAGATGCGGGCGCCGGCAATGGTGATCAGGCCGAACACCACCACCGCCATGCCGCCCAGCACCGGCGCGGGAATCGCCTGGATCACAGCGCCGAACTTGGGTGAAAAGCCCAGCAGCAGCGCCACCAATGCCGCCACCACGAACACCAGGGTGGAATAGATCTTGGTGACGGTCATGACGCCGATGTTTTCAGCGTAGGTCGTCACGCCCGTGCCGCCCATGGAACCCGAGATCATGGTCGCCACGCCGTCGCCCAGAAAGGCGCGGCCCAGATAGCGGTCCAGATTCTGCCCCGTCATGGCGCTGACGGCCTTGATGTGACCCAGATTTTCCGCCACCAGGATGATGGCGACCGGCGCGATGACGCTGATGGCGTGGGCTTCGAACACCGGCGCTGTCATTTTCGGCAAGCCCAGCCAGGAAGCGGCCGCGATGGCGGAGAAGTCGATCGGCGTGCCCAGTCCCAGGCCGTTGCTCAGCACCGCGTACAGGACGCAAGCCAGGAACAGGCCCACCAGGATCAGCAGGCGCTGCACCAGGCCGCGCGTATAGACGGCGACGCCGCCCACGCACAGGATCGTCATCAACGCCATAAGCGAATCGAACACCGAACCGCCCATGGCGCCCTTGGCGGCGATCGGCGCCAGATTCAGGCCGATGACGGCGACCACAGCCCCCGTCACCACCGGCGGCATCCAACGATCGATCCAGTCCGCCGCCCCGCCCTGGCGGGCATTGATGAACATGGTCAGCAGACCGATGCCTGCGTAGATCAGGCCGCAGATGATGATCGCCCCCAAGGCGACCCCGATATTCGGGTTCGGCCCGCTGCCGGCATAGCCGGTGACGGCAACCACGCCGCCGATGAAGGCAAAACTGGACCCCAGATAACTGGGCACCCGGCCGCCGACAAACAAGAAGAACACCAGCGTGCCCACGCCGGACATCAATATGGCCATATTCGGGTCGAAACCCATGATGAGCGGCGCCAGAATGGTCGAGCCGAACATGGCGACGACGTGCTGGGCGCCCATCGCCACGGTCTGCAGCAAGGGCATGGTTTCGTCGGGCTGCACCACGGCGCCGTCAGCCGTGCCGGACACGCGGCGCCAACGGGGAAAATAAGAAGTTGTCATGGGTTTGCGGCCCGAAGCCGTCCGGAAGAGGAAGATGGAAGGTTGAAATTTCGTCGCAAGTGTACGGCGCGATCAACTGACCCCGCAAGACTGCGCGACCGATCTGTTCAACTGCCCCCTAAGCAGGACGCACGGCATCCTGCGCCCAGGGTTCTTCCTGCAGGGCAGCTGCCACATAATCGATGAAGGCCTGGACACGGGCAGGCCGATTGCGCCCAGGCGGCGTCACCGCATGCAGTGCCAGGGGTTCGACAGCCCAGGGCGCCAAGACAGCTTCCAGGGCGCCGGACTGCAGATCCGGCCAGACGAGGAATTCCGGCTGCAGCGCCAGGCCCAGCCCCGCACGCAGGGCGGGCATCAGGGCATCGGCGTTGTTCACCTGCAGGCGGGTCGGCATGAACTGGGAAAATCCCCCCAGCCGGGGGTGCCGGAAATGCCAGGTCACCCCATGGCGCGCATAGGAATAATGCAAAGCCTGATGCGCCTGCAGGTCTCGCGGATGGCAGGGCCGTCCATGCGCATCCAGGTATGCGGACGCGCCGACCAGCACGATGCGCACCCCACACAAGCGGCGGGCCAGCAGACTGGAATCCGCCAGCCTGGCGATCCGCAGGGCCAGATCGAAATGCTCGGCCAGCAGGTCCACCTGAGCGTCGTTGAACTGCACATCCAGCTGCACTTCCGGGTGCAGCGCCATGAACCCCGGCAGCAGCGGCGCCAGTCGTGCCAGACCGAAGGACATGGGCGCGGACACCCGGACCCGGCCCCGCAAGGCCTGGGAGTGTTCCGTGACTTCCGCCTCGATCGCCTCGCCTTCTTCCAGAATACGCGTGGCGCGATCCAGGGCGCCGCGACCGCTGTCTGTCAGTGTCAGGCGACGCGACGTGCGATGGATCAGCGTCGTCTTCATGCGGGCTTCCAGCCGGCTGATGGCCTTGGAGACGGTCGCCTGGGACACCTGACAGGCAGCCGCCGCCCGGGCGAAGGACCCGGTTTCAGCGACTTTGGCGAACAAGGCCCAGGCTTGGAGATCAGGTAATCCCTTCACGGCGTTTCCTTTCCACGGGCTCGGATGGATGGTCAACCATTATATCAAAATTGGAAACGATGAAATTCTATTGTTTATCTTCTCAACATGATCCGCCACCCGTAGACTATCAGCATTGTTCAAGCCTCAAGGAGCCCATCATGATTGAACGCCGTCCCTACGCCTCGCTGGGCGCAGCCGACCACGGCTGGCTCAATGCCAGGCATCACTTTTCCTTTGCTGAATACCATGACCCCCAGCGGGTTCACTGGGGCGCGCTGCGCGTCTGGAACGACGACACGATCCAGCCCAACAGCGGCTTTCCCCCGCACCCGCACGCGGACATGGAAATCATCACCTATGTGCGCGAAGGCGCCATCACACACCAGGACAACCTGGGCAACCAGGGCCGCACGCTGGCGGGCGACGTCCAGATCATGAGCGCAGGCACCGGCATCGTCCATTCAGAATACAACCTGGAACCCGGCGCCACCCGGATCTTCCAGATATGGATCTTCCCGGACCAGAAAGGCGGCCAGCCCTGCTGGGGCACGCAGCCCTTCCCCAAGACAGATCGCTCGGGACGTTTCGTCACCTTGGCCAGCGGCCTGGAAGGCGATGACGAAGCGCTGCCCATCCGGGCGCAGGCCCGGGTCTGCGGCGCCACGCTGAAGGCCGGCGACACCGTGGAATACGCATTCAAGGATGCGAGCCGCGTCGGCTACCTGGTCCCGGCCGTCGGCCGGGTCGAGGTCAACGGCGTTGCGCTGGAAACACGCGACGGCGCCGCCATCCGGGACGAGGCCGTCCTGCACATCACCGCCATCGAAGATGCCGAACTGATCCTCGTGGACAGCGCTGCGATGTAAACGCCCGCCTGATTGATTCAAACGCGCATCCCGTTCTTCGGGCGGGATGCTTTTTACCCTGGCTGTTACCTACTTCATACGGAACCACATCATGAACTCTCGCACCATCGACACAACATCCCTGATCGGCCGCATCCTGATCGCCATCCTGTTCTGGGTCGGCGTCTCTGGCAAAATCGCCAACCCCGCAGGCACCATCGGCTATATCGCATCCGCTGGCCTGCCGCTACCGAGCCTGGCCTATGCCGCCACGGTCTTTATCGAACTGATCCTGCCGATCCTGCTGGTGCTGGGATACCGGACGCGCCTGAGCGCGCTGGTCCTGGCGATCTTCTCGGTGGCGGCCGCCTTGTTCTTCCACGCGCAGTTCGGCGACATGAACCAGTCGACCCACTTCTTCAAGAACCTGGCCATTGCCGGCGGCCTGCTGCAACTGACGGCGTTCGGCGCCGGCGCCCTGAGCCTGGATGCGCGCTCGTCCAAGCTGGGCCTTGCCTGAATTATTCCCGACGCTCGCCCATCCTGGGCTTGCGTTTGCGCCGCGCCGCCACGGCGTCATACACAGCATCGGGCACCACGCGCAGCAAACGCCCCACCCAGGCCATGGGCCAGGGGATGACGCGATAACGGTCACGCGCCTCGATGGCGCGCACTGCCTGATCCGCGAAACGGTCCACCGGCATCAGAAAGGGCATACGGTAGGGGTTATGCGCCGTCATGGGGGTGGCGATGAAGCCCGGCGCCAGGGTCACTACCTGCACACCTGAACCGTACAGTTCCACCCGCAGACTTTCGCAGTAAGCCCGCACAGCGGCCTTGGATGCGCTATAGGCGCCGGCCCCCGGCAAGCCGCGCACGCCGGCCACGCTGCCGATGCCGACCAGAACGCCTTGGCGCCGCGCCCGCATGGCTGCGATGAACGGCTCGAACGTCGCCACCATCGCCAGCACATTGGTATCGAAAATAGCCTGAAAAACGGCAAAGTCCTCGGGGGCATCCGTCAGGGTGCCTGCGCTGATGCCGGCGCAGGCAATGACCCGATCCACGGGCCCGCCTGCCATGAAATCCCGCGCAGCGGCCTGCAAGGCGCTGCGGTCCCGGACATCCAGGGCGTACACCTGATGGCCCTGCCCCGGCAAGGCATCCGCCAGCGCCTGCAGGGCATCCTGGCGGCGGCCTACCAGCCCCAGCACAGCGCCCCAGGCGGCATAACGACGCGCCAGCGCTGCACCGATGCCACTGCTGGCGCCGGTAATGAACACCCGTGCAGGCGATGTCGCGCGGACGGGTGTTGAAGAGTCCCCCGACTCAAGGGGGGACCCGAGGTCTGCGGACGTCACGATTTCGTCCGCCATGCCGTATCAGCCGCGAATGGCTGCATGCATGGCTTGCAGGCCGTAGACCTTCAGGCCGCCGCCATGACGCAGGTACTGCAGGCCTTCGACGGCTGCACGCGCCCCAGCGATAGTGGTGAAGAACGTGACGCGGTTGGCCAGCGATTGCGTACGGATGATGCGCGAATCGGCGATGGCGTTACGACGTTCTTCCACCGTATTGATGACCATGGCGATTTCACCGTTCTTGAGCATGTCCACGATGTTGGGACGGCCTTCGGTGACCTTGTTGACGACCTCTACCGCCAAACCCGCGGCCTCGATCACGGCCGCGGTGCCGCGCGTGGCGATCAGCTGGAAGCCCATGCCCGCCAGGCCCCGGGCGACTTCGACGGCGCGGGGCTTGTCCTGGGCCCGCACGCTGATGAAGACCTTGCCGGATTCCGGCAGCCAGGCGCCTGCAGCGATCTGGGATTTGACGAAAGCTTCGCCAAAGGTCTCGCCCACGCCCATGACTTCGCCGGTGGACTTCATTTCCGGCCCCAGGATGGTATCCACCCCCGGGAACTTGATGAAGGGGAAGACGGCTTCCTTGACGCAGTAATACACCGGCGACGGGATGGACGACACGCCTTGCGCCGCCAGTGACCGGCCCGCCATGACGCGGGCGGCGATCTTGGCCAGCTGCGAGCCGGTGGCCTTGGACACATAAGGCACCGTGCGCGAGGCGCGCGGATTGACTTCCAGCACGTAGACATCGCCGTCCTGAATGGCGAACTGCACATTCATCAGGCCCTTGACGTTCAAGGCGCGCGCCATGAGCGCCGTCTGACGCTTGATTTCGTCCACGACGTCCGCCGACAGGGAATACGGCGGCAGGCTGCAGGCCGAATCACCCGAGTGCACGCCCGCCTGCTCGATGTGTTCCATGACGCCGCCGACCACAACCTGTTCGCCATCGGCCAGGCAGTCCACATCGACTTCGGTGGCATTGTTCAGGAAGTGGTCCAGCAGCACCGGAGAATCATTGCTGACCTTGACCGCTTCGCGCATATAGCGTTCCAGATCCTGCGGCTCGTGCACGATTTCCATGGCGCGGCCGCCCAGCACATAGCTGGGTCGCACCACCAGGGGATAGCCGATTTCCCCGGCCAGGGCCAGGGCTTCGCTTTCCGTGCGGGCCGTGCGGTTGGCCGGCTGGCGCAGGCCAAGCTTGGTCAGCAGTTTCTGGAAACGCTCGCGGTCTTCGGCGACGTCGATGGAATCCGGGCTGGTGCCGATGATGGGCACGCCGTTGGCTTCCAGGGCGCGGGCCAGCTTCAGCGGCGTCTGGCCGCCGTACTGCACGATGACGCCCGCCGGATTTTCCTTGTGGACGATTTCCAGCACGTCTTCCAGGGTCAGCGGTTCGAAATACAGGCGATCGGATGTGTCGTAGTCGGTCGACACGGTTTCAGGGTTGCAGTTGACCATGATGGTCTCGAAACCGTCTTCGCGCAGCGCCAGCGCGGCATGCACGCAGCAGTAGTCGAATTCGATGCCCTGGCCGATGCGGTTCGGTCCGCCGCCCAGCACGATGATCTTCTTGCGGTCGGTGGGCGCGGCCTCGTCTTCTTCCTCGTAGGTCGAATACATATAGGCCGTGGTCGTGGCGAATTCCGCCGCGCAGGTATCCACGCGCTTGTAGACCGGACGCACATTCATCTGATGGCGCAGCTTGCGCACTTCGGCTTCGGTCGTATCCAGCAGGAACGCCAGACGGCGGTCGGAAAAGCCGTAGCGCTTCAGCCGCCGCATGGTCTCGTCGTCCAGCTCGGACAGCGTGCGCTGTTCCAGCGCCAGTTCGACATCGACGATTTCCTTGATCTGCGCCAGGAACCAGGGATCGATCTTGGTCAGCTGATGGACTTCATCCAGGCTGAAGCCCTGGGCGAAGGCATCGCCCACATACCAGATGCGTTCCGGTCCCGGTTCGCCCAATTCGATCTGCAGGCGTTCGCGGTCAGTGGTTTTCTGGTTCAAGCCGTCCACACCGACTTCCAGGCCGCGCAACGCCTTCTGGAAGGCTTCCTGGAAAGTGCGGCCGATGGCCATGACCTCGCCCACCGCCTTCATCTGGGTGGTCAGACGGGAATCGGCCTGCGGGAATTTCTCGAAGGCGAAACGCGGGACCTTGACGACCACATAGTCCAGGGTGGGCTCGAAGGATGCAGGCGTCGCGCCGCCGGTGATTTCGTTGCGCAATTCATCCAGCGTGTAGCCCACGGCCAGGCGAGCAGCGATTTTCGCGATGGGAAAACCGGTGGCCTTGGACGCCAGCGCCGACGACCGCGACACGCGCGGGTTCATTTCGATGACGATCATGCGGCCATTGGCCGGATTGACGGCGAACTGCACGTTCGAACCGCCCGTATCCACGCCGATCTCGCGCAATACCGCGATCGAGGCGTTGCGCATGATCTGGTATTCCTTGTCGGTCAGCGTCTGCGCCGGGGCGACCGTGATCGAATCCCCCGTATGCACGCCCATGGGGTCCAGGTTTTCGATGGCGCACACAATGATGCAGTTGTCGGCGCTGTCGCGCACGACTTCCATCTCGAATTCCTTCCAGCCCAGCAAGGATTCCTCGATGAGCAATTCGTGCGTGGGGGATGCTTCCAGGCCGCGCCGGCAGATGGTTTCGAATTCCTCGGCGTTGTAGGCGATGCCCCCGCCCGTGCCGCCCAGCGTGAAGCTGGGACGAATGACGGCGGGAAAGCCCGAGCCGCCCAGTTCGGCGGCAATACGCTTTTGCACGACCCAGGCTTCATCCATGCTGTGGGCGACGCCGGATTTGGCGGATTCCAGACCGATGGAGGTCATGGCATCCTTGAATTTCAGGCGGTCTTCGGCTTTGTCGATGGCGGCCGCATTGGCGCCGATCAATTCGACCCCGTGCTTGGCCAGCACGCCATGGCGGTCGAGATCCAGGGCGCAGTTCAGCGCCGTCTGGCCGCCCATGGTGGGCAGAACGGCATCGGGCTTTTCGATCTCGATGATCTTTTCCAGCGCCTGCCAGGTGATGGGTTCGATGTAGGTGACGTCGGCCGTTTCCGGGTCCGTCATGATGGTGGCGGGGTTGCTGTTGACCAGAATGGTGCGAAAGCCATCGGCCTTCAGGGCCTTGCAGGCCTGTGCGCCGGAATAGTCGAATTCGCAGGCCTGACCGATGATGATCGGACCTGCCCCGATGATGAGAATGCTTTTAATGTCTGAACGCTTGGGCATGAGAGAACGGTATCGGTTATTTGGACGACTGGGCTTTGTGCTGGGCCATCAGATCGATGAACTTGTCGAACAGCACCAGGATGTCGTGGGGGCCGGGGCTGGCTTCCGGGTGACCCTGGAAGCAGAACACCGGCTTGTCGGTGAGCTCGAACCCCTGCAGCGTGCCATCGAACAGCGACACGTGCGTCACACGGGCATTGGCCGGCAGGCTGTCGCCGTCCACGGTGAAGCCATGATTTTGGCTGGTGATGAACACGCGCCCGCTGTCCAGGTCCTGCACCGGATGGTTGGCGCCATGGTGGCCGGTCTTCATCTTGATGGTGCGCCCGCCCAGGGTCAGGCCCAATACCTGCTGGCCCAGACAGATGCCAAACAGCGGAATGCCGCGTTCCAGCACTGCCTGACAGGTATCGACCGCATACTGGCAGGCGGCGGGGTCGCCCGGGCCATTGGACAGAAAGACGCCATCCGGGTTTTGCGCCAGGATGTCGGCGACCGGCGTGGTGGCAGGCACCAGCGTGATGCGGCAGCCCCGGTCCGCCAGCAGGCGCAGGATATTGGTCTTGATGCCGTAGTCATAGGCGATCACATGGTAGTCGGCCTTTTCCTGGCGGCTGAAGCCGCGCCCCAGCTGCCAGGTGCCCTGCACCCAGGCGCCGGACTGCGGCGTCGTGACCTTCAGGGCCAGGTCCTGGCCTTCCATGCCGCCAAAACCGCGAGCCAATTCGACTGCGCGTTCGACATCGTCACCCACCAGGATGCAGGCGCCCTGAGCGCCGCGTTCGCGCAGGATGCGGGTCAGCTTGCGGGTATCGATGCCTGAAATGGCGACGATGCCCTGGGATTTCAGGTATTCGGGCAGGGACTGCGTCGCCCGGAAATTCGAGACGCGGGCCGGGCAGTCGCGCACGACCAGGCCGGCGGCATGCACCCGGCTGGATTCGACGTCTTCGGCATTGACGCCGGTATTGCCGATATGAGGATAGGTCAGGGTGACGATCTGGCCGCTGTAGCTGGGGTCGGTCAGGATTTCCTGATAACCGGTCATGGCCGTGTTGAAGACGATCTCGGCGACTGAGGACCCATCGGCGCCTATAGAAACGCCTCGAAATACGGTACCGTCAGCCAAGGCGAGAATTGCTGGGACGAGTCCTGTGGACCCCTCGGGAAAGATTGACGGCAGCAAAATAATACCCCAGTTGTAAAGTCTACATATAAACCTTCCTATTATACAGTCTCATGCGGTTCGCTCGGCGCCCCCTCCAGGCCGCCGTGTGATGGAAATGGTCTACAGTAAGAGTTTTTCACCATTCCTATCAGAGAGTACCGCCTTCATGAGCCATCAACTCGATGCCCTGCGTGCGCTGACGACCGTCGTGGCCGACACGGGGGACTTTGAAACCATGCGGGCCTACCAGCCCACGGACGCCACCACCAATCCATCGCTGATCCTCAAGGCGGTGCAGCAGGACGCCTATCGGCCGCTGCTGGACCAGGTGCTGCATGACCACCCCGCTGCATCCCTGACAGAACAGGCCGACCGCCTGCTGGTGGCGTTCGGGCGGGAAATCCTGGCCATCGTGCCGGGCCGGGTCTCCACCGAGGTCGACGCCCGCCTGTCCTTCGATACGCAAGCCAGCATCGAGCGCGCACGGCAGATCATCGCCCTGTACGAAGCCGCCGGCATCGCCCGCGAACGCATCCTGATCAAGCTGGCGTCCACCTGGGAAGGCATCCAGGCCGCTCGGGTGCTGGAAACCGAAGGCATCCACTGCAACCTGACGCTGCTGTTTTCTCTGCCACAGGCCATCGCCTGCGCCCAGGCGCAAGTGACGCTGATCTCGCCCTTCGTAGGCCGCATCTACGACTGGTACAAAAAGGCGGCGGGCGTGGATTGGGACGAAGCGCAGAACGCGGGCGCCCAGGATCCCGGCGTGCAGTCGGTGGCCCGCATCTATCGCTATTTCAAGGCCTATGACATCCCGACGCAGATCATGGGGGCCAGCTTCCGCAATATCGGCCAGATCCGGGCCTTGGCGGGATGCGATCTGCTGACGATCAGCCCGGCATTGCTGGGTGAACTGAGCACATCCCACGCCCCCCTGCCTGCCGGCCTGACGGTAGCGGACGCCAAGGCGAATGCGCCGGAATGGCTGGCCAGCAACGAGGTCACGTTCCGCACGCAACTGAACCAGGACGCCATGGCCACCGAAAAACTGGCGGAAGGCATCCGGATATTCACAGTGGATGCGGCCAAGCTGGATGCTTTGCTGGGCCGGGCCGCCTGACACAGCGCCCCACCGCCACAACCTGACTCATGACTGAAAATCGGGGAATTTCCCCGATGTATTTTGACGTATAGCCCGGTATCCTAGAACCAGCTCGCGCTGCCCAATGTCTGGGCCACCCTTGATCGCGCGTCACTCCAGGAGACACGGATGACTTTTATACGCAAATTCTGCACGGCCATCGCCACGACGGCACTGCCGCTGTCCATGGCCATGGCCGCCCCGGCCGTCGTGATGGCGCCAGGCGGCGCCGGCGGCGGCTATGACGCCGCTGCGCGCGTGCCGCTGCAGGTCATGCAAGAAACCGGCATTTTCACCGATGGTTCGCAGGTCACCAACAAGGGCGGCGCGGGCGGCACCATCGGTCTGGCCGAATTCGTGCGCACGACCAAAGGCAACGACAACGGCATCATGTCCCTGGGTTCGATCATCGTCGGCGCCATCATCCTCAACAAATCCCCGGTCACGCTGGACGACGTCACGCCGCTGGTGCGCCTGACCGATGACGCAGGCGCCATCGCCGTGCCGGTGGACTCGCCCCTCAAGACCATCCAGGACGTCACCAAGGCGCTGGCTGCCAATCCGGGCGCGATGCCGATCGGCGGCGGCTCCATCGGCGGGGTCGACCACGTCACCGCAGCGTTGCTGGCCCAGACCATTCCCCTGGACCCGAAGAAACTCAATTACGTGGCCTATGACGGCGGCGCCGAAATGATCACGGCGCTGGCCGGCGGCCAGCTCAAAGTCGCCATCTCCGGCCTGTCCGAACTCGGCCCCTACGCCGAACAAGGCCGCCTGCGCCTGATCGCCGTCACCTCTGAAAAACGCCTGCCCAATCTCGACGTCCCCACCCTGAAAGAACAAGGCGTGGACGTGGTCATCGGCAACTGGCGCGGCATCGTGGGCGCGCCGGGCATGTCCGACAAGGGCAAGCAAATGTGGCTGGACCGCTTCGCCAAGATGCACGCCACGGATGCATGGAAAAAAGCCCTGGCCGACCACAACTGGACCGATGCCTACCTGGCTGGCAATGACTTCTCCGCGTTCCTGGACCAGGAAAAAGTCCGCCAGAAAAAGGTGCTTGAATCCGTCGGCCTGATCAAATAAGCATCATGGCACCCAAGACTTCGCGTCCCTGGTGGCTGGGGCTGGTCATCGTCGCCATCGGCCTGTTGTGGTTTTTCCAGGGGCGCAGTCTGCCGCAGCTGGGCGGCTATGCCGCGATTGGCCCCGGTTTCTTCGTCATCGTGATCGGGGGCTTGCTGGTGCTTCTGGGGGTCATCTTGCTCATCCAGATTGCACGCGGCGAGTCCTTCGAACCTCAGGATTCCGAAGACGCCGAGGCCAACGCCAAAGTGTCCTGGCCCGCGCTGCTCTGGGCCGCCAGCGGCGCCGCCGCCCCCCTGCTCACCATGCAACCGCTGGGCTTCCCCCTGACGGCCATGATCAGCTTCGCCTTGGTCACACGCGCCTTCGGCTCACGCCGCATCCTGATGGACGCGTGTATCGGCCTGGTGCTGGGCCTGCTCTGCTGGTACGGATTTTCTTCGCTAGGCGTCAGCCTCGGCCCTGTATTTCCCTTTCTGGGCGAGTGATTCATGGATTCATTTTCCGCATTGATGTCGGGCTTCAGCGTCGCGCTGGAGCCCATCAATCTGTTCTGGGCCTTTCTGGGTTCGATGCTGGGGACCGCCATGGGCGTGCTGCCCGGTATCGGCCCTGCCCTGACGATCGCCCTGCTGCTGCCGGTCACCGTGCAAATCGCCCCCACGGCTGCCTTCATCATGTTTGCCGGGGTGCTGTACGGCGCCATGTACGGTGGTTCCACTACCTCGATTCTGCTCAATACCCCCGGCGAAAGCGGTTCCATGATGACCGCGCTCGAGGGCAACAAAATGGCCAAGGCCGGGCGTGGCGCGGCGGCGCTAGCCACCGCCGCCATCGGCTCCTTCGTCGCCGGCACGCTGGCGACGCTGGGTATTACTTTTTTCGCGCCTCTGGTGGCTGAACTGGCCTTTGTCTTCACTGCCGCCGACTATTTCGCGCTGATGGTACTGTCCCTGATGTCGGTCTCGGTGGTGCTCGGCAGCTCTCGCGTGCGCGGCCTGATCGCCCTGCTGCTTGGTCTGGCGCTAGGTGTGGTCGGCATCGACGCGCAGACAGGTCAGGCGCGCCTGACCTTCGGTTCGTTCGAGCTGCTGGACGGCATCGAATTGACCGTCGTGCTGGTATCGCTGTTCGCGGTAGGCGAAGTCATGTACGTCGCCAGCCGCTACCGCAGCATGCCGCCGCAGATCAATCCCTTGTCGGGCAAGGCCTGGATGACCAAGGAAGACTGGCAGCGATCCTGGAAGCCCTGGCTGCGCGGTACGCTGTTTGGTTTTCCCATCGGCGCCTTGCCGACCGGTGGCACGGAAGTCCCGACGTTTCTGTCCTACATGACGGAACGCAAATTGTGCAAGAAACCCGATGAATTCGGCCACGGCGCCATCGAAGGCGTGGCCGGCCCCGAAGCCGCCAATAATGCGGCGGCAGCCGGCATTCTGGTGCCGCTGCTGACCCTGGGTCTGCCGACTTCCGCCACAGCTGCCGTGCTGCTGGCAGCCTTCCAAAGCTACGGGCTGCAGCCGGGGCCGTTCCTCTTCACCAACAGTCACGATCTGGTCTGGGCGATCATCGCGTCGCTGTATATCGGCAACGTCATGCTGCTGGTGCTGAACCTGCCGCTGGTGGGCATCTGGGTGCGTCTGCTGCTGATCCCCCGCCCCTATCTGTACGCCGGCATCCTGGTCTTTACCATGGTCGGCGTCTGGGGGCTGTCGACTTCCTGGATGGATCTGCTCATCATGTTCGTGATCGGGGTCACAGGCTATGTGATGCGGGTCTACGATTTTCCGATCGCTCCGCTGCTGATCGGCCTGATTCTGGGCCCGATGGCGGAAACACAGTTGCGGCGCTCTTTAGCCATCAATAACGGGGATCCGTCCGTGTTCATCACGAACCCCCTGTCGCTGACCTTCCTGGTTCTGGCGGTGCTGGTGCTGCTGGCGCCGATCCTGCTGCGCAAGATCAAGGCAGCGGCGGGATGAGGCCAGACGTAGAATAAAACAAGCACCCCGGCTCCACGGGGCGCCCGGTATTCATAGTGAGAAGCTGACATCTTGCGTTTGACACCCAGAAGTTGGCTTTGAGCTACGCGCAGACCCAGCGACTACGCCGTTAAAATCGCAGCTGAGTCTTCCTTAAACTGCACTACCGATCATGGAACTTCGACACCTGCGCTACTTTGTTGTCGTCGCTGAATACGGAAACGTGCGAGTTGCATCGAACCATCTGCATATCTCACAGCCTGCAGTCTCCCGCCAGATTCACGACTTGGAAACGGAGCTTGGCGTGCAGTTGTTTGATCGCACGACGAAAGGACTTCGCCTGACCAGGGCCGGCGAACAATACCTGTCCGAGACACGCCGCGCGCTGGCGATGATCGAGGCGGCGGGCAGATCAGCGCGGATGGTCATGGAGGGGCGATCAGGGCAGCTTAGCATTGGGCTGGTCGAGATTGCGGGGTGGGAAGGACTCGTGCCTTCTACCCTGGGCGAGTTTCGTAAATACTACGGTGACGTCGACCTGCACCTGCACCCCTTCACCACGCCAGAACAATTGCGAGCCATCGAAAACGGAACACTGGATGGCGGCTTCGTTTATGTATTCGACCCTCTGCCCGATGGCTTCGAATCAATACCCCTGCCCCCGCACGGCGTCGTGCTGGCGACGCCGAGGGATTGGCGTGGAGGAAAATCCACTAAGATCTCAATTCACAGTCTGACCACAGAGCCTTTCGTGGCCTTTCATCGGACGGTCTACCCCACCTATTACGACCGGCTGATCAACGCCTGTTCCCAAGCAGGGCTGACAATCCATATTGTCCAAGAGGTCGGCAGCGAAGCGGCAATACTATCCCTGGTATCCGCTGGCATTGGGGTCGCCATCGTCAATTCCTGCAACCGCTGGCGCGCTCCTTCACGTGTGAATTTCGTGGAACTCGAAGGTCTGTCGGTTCCCTTGCCTTTATCTTTTGCGTACTTCCGTTCGAATTCCAATCCCGCTCTCAGCCGCTTCGTGGAAACTCTGAAAAATGGGTTGGATCGAGGCGATTGATCATAAACAGCCTTTACCTCGGCTGACGGCACGGAACCTGGTAGCGTGCCATTTCCGATGCATGCAAGAACGCATATGAGGGCCAGGTACCCGAGGGGGGGGTGGCCGCTCACTGAGCGAGCTTACACAAAGCGCCAGGTGTAGCTGCCGGGATTGCCGGCAACTCGCTCTATGCGTCCGGCCGAACTGCTTGCAAAATGCGCGCTGAAGTACAGCGCCTGGTGTTCCGCGCTCCATTGAAGCACTTTGTGCCGGGAACCAACCGCACCTAGCTTATGTTCACAGAAAGTCGAGTTCCAGTGCGGATGGCTCACCTGGATGGGGTGGTGCATGGTATCGCCCCCAAACAGTGCATACATTCCATCCGACTCTAGAGCGATCACCGAATGGTCGGGACTATGTCCCGGCATGGATACGCAACGCAAACCATCTCCGAGGTCCATCGATCCGGCCTGATCGACAGTGCAGGCAAGCCCTGCATCAAGCACGGGTTGGACGCTGTCGCCATAGATCGTTTGACGCTTTGGATCATGTCGCCAGTGCTCAAGACCCTGCTCGGAAAAGACATAGCGCGCGTTAGGAAACATTGGCTTCCATTCGATGCCGTCGTGATAGGTGTTCCAACCGACATGGTCAATGTGCAGATGCGTCATCAACACCATGTCCACCTTCAGTCTATCTACTCCCGTCGAAGCAAGGTGTTCTGCAAAGTCCGTATGCAGATGGTCGAAGAATGGACTGCCATCGCGGTCCCTGTCATTACCAATCCCCGTGTCAACGACGATCAGTCTATTTGGCATGCGTACGATCCAACTATGAATGGAGAGCGTCAGTTTGTCGGGAAGGTCAACGGTTGAGAGCTCTTCCTGGTGATCCGGAAACAGCTTGGAGGGTGGAAGGTCGATGAGTTGTTCAGTGACTCGAAAAATTTCGGCATTACCGACGAAATAATGTTGCGAGGTAATCATTTGTCTTGATAGGCCATGTGGAGAAGCATGGCCAGTATCCTGCGGGCCCACATGCATTACAAATACTTTTGCATGGGGGACGTGATGCCATACAGGCATCAATCACACGCGCGCACTCCATCACCCCTGACTGCAATACTGCTCAAGCCATTGCACATGATTGAACAGCATCGCCAGTGCCAAGTTAGTCGCAGATCAGGTCTTGTCCGTCGCGCCTGGCCCCGGCTGCCAGACCAGCAGGCGGCGTTCCGCCAGTGACACGGCGCCATCCAGCAGCAGGGCGAAAATCGTCAGGACCACAATGCCGGCAAAGACCGTATTGACATCCAACGTGCCTTCGGCCTGCAGGATCAGATAGCCGACGCCGGCGGCGGACCCCAAATACTCACCCACCACGGCGCCGACAAACGCCAGGCCCACGGAGGTGTGCAGACTGGAAAACACCCAGCTGGTCGCCGAGGGAATGTACACGTGGCGCAGCAATTGACGCTGGGAGGCGCCCAGCATGCGGGCATTGTCCAATAGCGTGGGCGAGACTTCGCGCACGCCCCGATAAACGTTGAAAAAGACGATAAAGAACACCAACGTGACCGCCAGAGCGACCTTGGACCAGATCCCCAGGCCGAACCACATGCCGAAGATCGGCGCCAGAATGACGCGCGGCATGGAATTGGCGGCGGTGACGTAAGGTTCCAGCAAGGCGCTGGCCGTGCGCGACAACCCCAGCCACAGACCAAAGCCCAGGCCGCCGATCGTGCCGATGAAAAATGCCAGCACGGTCTCGGACAAGGTGATCCACAGATGGCGGTAGATGCTGGCGTCGGTGACGAACCAGACCCAGATGGCCTGGGCGACCTCGATGGGCCGGCCAAAGAAAAAAGCGACGTTGCGATTCTGCGAAGCCCAATGCCAGATAAGCAGGATGAGCACCAGCAAGGTGATCTGCAGCAATCGCAGGACAGGTCTGGGCAGTTCGGAATTCATGATGAGAGCAAGCTCCTGTTCAAGCCCTGGGCGGATGCGCCTGCAGGGCCGAGGAAATCGATGGGGTCAGGCCTTTTTCTGCCGTTCGTAGCCCTTCAGGACTTCATCGCGCAGCACCGCCCAGATACCCTGATGCAGCTCGATGAAGCGAGGGTCCATGCGGACTTCAGCGACATCACGGGGGCGAGGAATGTCGATGATGAATTCCCCGATCGGGTGCGTATCAGGCCCTGCGGACAGCACCACGACCCGATCACTCATGGCGATGGCTTCATCCAGATCATGGGTGATGAACAGCACCGCTTTGCGACGCGCCATCCACAGATCCAGGACCTCGTTTTCCATCAACTGGCGCGTCTGGATATCCAGCGCCGAAAAGGGCTCATCCATCAAGATGATGTCCGGGTCACGGATCAGGGTCTGGGCCAGCATGGTGCGTTTGCGCATGCCCCCGGACATCTGGTGAGGATAGCGGTTCTCGAAACCGCCCAGCCCCACGCGGCGCATCCAGTCACGGCCCTGCGCAGTGGCGTCTGCGCCGGACACGCCGGCGAATTCCAGCCCCGCCGTGACGTTGGCCAGCGCACTGCGCCAAGGCATCAGTGCATCGCCCTGGAACATGTAGCCGGCACGGTGATTGATGCCCTGCAGCGGTTCGCCAAAGACGCTGACTGAACCGGACGTCGGATGCAACAGGCCGGCCGCCATGTTCAAGAGAGTGGATTTGCCGCAACCCGTGGGTCCGACGACCGAGACGAACTCGCCAGGCGCCACTGCCAAGGTGGCATCCCGCATGGCCGTATAGGCCGAACCGTCAGGAGACGTGAAAGTACAGGTCACCCGGTCGAGCAGCAAAGCGGGCGGCTGCCCGGCCGGCACGGTCTTGTTCTGCGAATCAGCCATGCGGATATTTCTGGTCGGCCTTGATGGCGAACTGGTTGGTCCAGATGCGGGAGATATCGATCTTGGTGCGATCGAAATTCGGCACGAATTCAGCCAAGGCATTCAAAGCCGTCTGCGGGCCGTCTTCGGGCACCAGACCATCGGGTGACAAGGCTTCCCGGTTGCCTTTCAGGGCCAGCTTGTAGAGTTCAGGATCCCCCAGCAGGTAGGATTCCGGCACCAGCTTGGCAATGTCATCAGGCGTGGCTGCCTGAATCCATTTGTCGGCCCGCACCATGGCATTGGCCAAAGCCTGAGTGGTGTTGGGATTGGCATCGATGAAGGCCTGCGAGGTGTACAGGCAGCCGGACGGCATGTTGCCGCCGAAAATCTGCCGGGCGTCTTTCAGCGTGCGCGTATCGGCTACGACCTGGAGCGCGTCTTCTTTCACCAGGGTGCTGATGACGGGATCCAGGTTGGCGATGGCATCGATCTGCCCGGTGCGCAGCGCCGTCACCGCCCCTGCGCCGGCGCCCACACCGATATAGGCGACGTCGGTCGGCTTGAGCCCATGCTGCGCCAGAAAGAAGCTGGCCATCATATTGGTCGAGGACCCCGGCGCCGTCACGCCGATTTTCTTGCCTTTCAGATCGGCGGGCGATTTGTAATCGGGCATGGTCTTTTTGGAGACCCCCAGCACGATCATCGGCGCTCTGCCCTGCAGAACGAAGCAACGGTAGAACTGACCCTTGGACTGCAGATTGATGGTGTGCTCAAAGGCGCCGGACACGACGTCCGCGCTGCCGCCGACCACCGCCTGCAGCGCCTTGGACCCGCCGGCGAAATCGGCGATCGTGGCGTCCAGGCCTTCTTCCTTGAAGTAGCCCTTCAGGTGCGCGACTGACAGCGGCAGGTAATAGATCAGGGGCTGGCCGCCCACCGCGATGGTCAATGATGATTTTTCCAAGGCGGCCGCCTGCGCACGCGCCAGGCCGGGTATGGCACCCAGCAAACCTGCCGCACCAGCGGTTTTCAGCAATTCACGACGAGAAATCGACATGGTCCTGTCTCCGTTATTTGTATTGACGCTGAGTCAGCATGATAACGCGGATAAGACCGGATACAGAGACGGCGGCACACCGCAATGCAATCTGCAGCCTGAGGCAGGCCGCCGCTTAGCGGCGCTCCATCAAGGCCCAGGCAATCGTGCCGGCATCGACGTATTCCAATTCGCCGCCGCTGGGCACGCCTCGGGCCAGCCGTGTCACCGTCAAGCCTCGGTCGCGCAGCATATCCGACAGGTAATACGCCGTGGTTTCCCCTTCGGCGGTGAAATTGGTCGCCAGGATGACTTCGCGCACCTGTCCGTCGGTGGCGCGCGCCAGCAGGCGGGCGAACTGCACCTGGTCCGGGCCGACGCCTTCCAGCGGCGCCAGCCGCCCCATCAGGACGTAATACAGGCCCTGGTAGCCATGGCTGGCCTCGATCATGTTCTGATCGGCAGGCGTTTCGACCACGCACAGCAGCGAGGCGTCACGATCTGCATTCTGGCAGGTGACGCACAAGGGGGTCTGCGTAAAGGAATTGCAACGTTCGCAATGACACAGGCCGTTCACTGCATCACATAAGGCCCCGCCCAGCTTCAGTGCCCCGTCGGGGTCATTCTGCAGCAGGTGGTAGGCCATGCGCCGCGCCGTACGCACACCCACGCCCGGCAAGCCGCGCAGCGCATCGATCAATGCCTGCAGGGGTTCGGGCTCGGGCAGACCCGCTGCCATCTCAGAACGGCAGTTTCATGCCGGCCGGCAGGGACATGCCCGCCGTGACCGCCGACATCTTTTCCTGGGCGGTGGCTTCGGCCCTGCGCTGGGCATCATTGAAGGCGGCCGCCACCAGATCTTCGATCATGTCGCGATCATCGTCGAACAGCGAGGGATCAATGACCACGCGCTTGACGTCGTACTTGCAGCTCATGGTGACTTTCACCAGGCCGCCGCCCGCCGCGCCTTCCACGATCAATTCGGCCAGAGCGTCCTGGGCCTTTTTCATGTTTTCCTGCATTTGCTGGGCCTGACGCATCAAACCGGCAATCTGACCTTTCATCATGGCGATGTCCTGATTGGGTAAAGAGGGGAAAAGAAAACAGGGACTATACCGCAGGCGGACGAACCGACCCGGGGACGACCCGGGCGGCAAACTGCCCGACCAGCGTCTGCACCAGATCATCGCTGTCCGCCGCCTGTTCGGCAGCCTGCTGACGTTGGGCGCGGGTGGCCTGATCCACTGCAGCGGCCGTATCGTCACCCGTATCGCCGTACTCGATATCCAGACGCAGCACCCGGCCGAAGTATTCCGACAACACCGTACGCAAGCGATCATGGGCGCCGCCTTCGATCAGAGTATGGATCGCCACCCGCAGGCGCACCCGATGCTCGTCGCCGCTCAGCCATTCACTATTCAGGGCCAAGGCCCGAGCCGCGCCTGTGACAGGCAGATCCGCCGCCAATGCGGGCCAATCCGACGCCGCCAGACGGTCGGGATCGGGGATGGAGACGGCGTCAGGCGCGACAGCAGCGCCTGGCAGATCCGCCAGCCGCACGGGCAGGTCTTCGTCCTCTAGCACCAGAGCATCATCTGCCGGCGCCCCGTCGAAATCATCGGGTACATCCGCCGTCCAGTCCTGGCTGGCAGACGCTGCGTCGTCCGCATCCAAAGGGATGTCCGTATCGGCGGCATGCGTGTCGGGCGCTGCCGGTGGCGGGACCGGTGCACCAGCCTGTACCGCCACTGGCGCAGACGGTTCCACTGGCGCGGCATCCGGCGGCGGCGCTGGAGAGTCCGGTGTGATGGCCTCCCAGGCCGGCGGTTCATCGGCCGGGGGCGCAACGACGACGGCCTGCGCGCGGGGAGCCGCCTGGGCATCGGTGCGGACCGGTTCAATCACCGGTTCAGGTGCTGAGACAGGCGGATCCAGGCGCACCGGAGGGACGCGATCCGGCGGCAGCAGCGCCAGCATGCGCAAGCAGGCCATGACAAACCCGGCGTACTCGTCCGGCGCCAGCGCCAGTTCCTGGCGGCTATGGACGGCGACGGCATAGAACAATTGCAGATCGTCCGGCCCCAAGCTGGCCGCCAAGGCCTGGACATCATCGGCCAGGGGGTCGTCCGCCTGGGCATGCCCCAGGCGCTGGGCGATGGCCACCCGCGACAGCAGCACGGCCAGATCCGCCAGCGCGGCCTGGAACGACAGGCCGCGAGAGGCCAATTCATCCGCCACGGCCAGCACGCCCGCTGCATCGACCGCCGCCAAAGCCCGCAGCAACGCCACCAGGTGATGCTGATCCAGCGTCCCCAGCATCTCGCCGACAGCCGCAGCCGTCAGATTGCCCGCCGCATAGGAAATGGCCTGATCCGTCAGGGACAGGGCATCGCGCATGGAACCCGCCGCCGCCTGGGCGATCAGGCGCAGGCCCTGGGCTTCAGCCGGGATGGATTCCTGGACCAGGATATGCTGCAGATGTTCGACGATGGCCGGCACGGTCATCTGCTTGAGATTGAACTGCAGGCAGCGCGACAGCACCGTGACCGGGATCTTTTGCGGATCGGTGGTCGCCAGGATGAACTTGACGTGTTCCGGGGGTTCTTCCAGGGTCTTCAGCATGGCGTTGAAGGCATGCCCCGTCAGCATGTGGACTTCGTCGATCATGTAGACCTTGTAGCGGCCGGACGACGGGGCATACACCGCCTGTTCCAGCAGCTGGGTCATTTCGTCCACGCCCCGGTTCGAGGCCGCATCGAGTTCAATGTAATCGACGTAACGCCCGGCATCGATTTCCGTGCAGGCCTGGCAATGGCCGCAAGGGGTGGCCGTAATGCCATCGGCGCAATTCAGGGATTTCGCCAGGATGCGCGACAAGGTGGTCTTGCCCACCCCCCGGGTACCGGTGAACAGCCAGGCATGATGCAGGCGGCCGGATGACAGGGCATTGCTGAGCGCCCGGACCACGTGGTCCTGACCGATCAAGGTGTCGAAGGAACGGGGGCGCCATTTGCGCGCCAGAACGAGATAGCTCATGAGTCGGCCGCCGCCCGGAAGAGACAAAAGGAAAGGCGAGCCTGACTTCGGCACTGGTTCTGCACGGCTGTGGCTGCTTCGTTCCCGACCTGACCAGGTTCACCGCCGAACCATGCGAAGGGGCCCGCCTTGTGAATTCTAACAGACCTCAGGCGCTTCGCGCCTGCAAGGCTGCCACGGCAGGCAGCGTCTTGCCTTCCAGGAATTCCAGGAAGGCTCCGCCACCGGTGGAAATGTAGCCGATGCGGTCCGCAATGCCATATTTGGCGATGGCCGCCAGCGTATCGCCGCCGCCTGCAATAGAAAAGCCATCCGATTCGGCGATCGCCTGGGACACGACCTGCGTGCCGTGGGCAAAGGCATCGAATTCGAACACGCCGACCGGGCCATTCCAGACGATCGTGCCGGCCTGACGCAGTTGCTGCGCCAGCTGCGCCGCCGTCTGCGGGCCGATATCCAGGATCAGATCGTCGGGCGCCACGTCGGCAGCGGCCTTGACGGTGGCGGGCGCATCCGCAGCGAACGTCTTTGCCACCACCACGTCCACCGGAATCGGCACCTGCACGCCCCGCGCCTGCATGGATTTCATGACGGCAGCGGCCTGATCCGCCTGATCGGGTTCAGCCAGGGACTTGCCGATGGGCAGGCCGGCGGCCAACATGAAGGTATTGGCGATACCGCCGCCCACGATCAGTTGATCGACTTTGTCGGCCAAGGCCTGCAGGATGGACAGTTTGGTAGAGACTTTCGATCCGCCCACAATCGCCACCATCGGGCGGCGCGGCGCTTCCAGGGCACGGCCCAGGGCGTCCAGCTCGGCGGCCAGCAAGGGGCCGGCGCACGCCACCGGGGCGAAACGCGCCATGCCTTCGGTCGTAGCCTCGGCGCGGTGCGCCGTGCCAAAGGCGTCGTTGACGTATACGTCGCACAAGGCCGCCATGCGGCGGGCCAGATCCGGGTCGTTTTTCTTTTCGCCGGGATTGCAGCGACAGTTTTCCAGCAGCACGACTTCGCCCGCCGCCAGATCGACGCCGTCCACCCAGTCGCGCACCAGCCGCACCGGGCGGCCCAGCAATTCAGCCAGACGGTCCGCCACCGGCTGCAAGGTATCGTCTGGGCCGACGACGCCTTCTTTGGGACGCCCCAGGTGAGACGTCACCATGACGGACGCCCCGGCATCCAGCGCCAGGCGGATGGCCGGCGCCGAAGCCCGCACGCGGGTGTCTTCGGTGATTTTCCCCTGATCCAGGGGCACATTCAGATCGGAACGGATGAACACGCGCTTGCCCGCCAGGGCGCCAGCCTGCGCCAGGCCGGAAAGAGTCTGTATCGACATGGAGATGCCTTGTGCAATGCGGGACCCCTTTGCGCGGCCTTCAAGCCCGGTGCAGCAGAAACCCCTGAAACGAATGAAAAGGGCGGGTCGCCCCGCCCTGCCGTTCCATCCGGGTCAGCCTGAACACGCTGTCGGACGGAACACACCTGGAACCACCGGGTTTACTTGGCCGCCATCAGCGCCACGGTGGTATCGAGCATGCGGTTCGAGAACCCCCACTCGTTGTCATACCAGGACGAGACCTTAACCAGCGAGCCGGAGACCTTGGTCAATGCCGCATCCACAGTGCTGGACAGCGGGCTGTGATTGAAGTCGACCGACACCAGCGGTTCGGTGGTGTAGGCCAGAATGCCCTTCAGGGGGCCTTCGGCAGCGGCCTTGAGGATGCCGTTGACTTCGTCCACCGTGGTGGCACGGGCGGACACGAAGGACAGATCGACGATGGACACATTGATCGTCGGGACGCGGATCGAATAGCCATCGAGCTTGCCGTTCAGTTCGGGCAGCACCAGGCCGACCGCAGACGCCGCACCGGTCTTGGTGGGAATCATGCTGTGCGTGGCCGAACGCGCGCGGCGCAGATCGGAGTGATAGACGTCGGTCAGGACCTGGTCATTGGTATAGGCATGCACCGTGGTCATCAGACCGTTGAGCACACCCAGTTGCTGATGCAGGGGGTACACCAGCGGCGCCAGGCAGTTGGTGGTGCACGAGGCGTTGGAGATCACCGTGTCAGATGCCTTCAGCACCTGGTGATTGACGCCGTACACGATGGTCGCGTCCACGTCCTTGCCGCCGGGGGCGGAGATGATGACCTTTTTCGCGCCGCCCTTCAGGTGGGCGGATGCTTTTTCCTTGCTGGTGAAAAAGCCCGTGCATTCCAGCACCACGTCTACGCCCAGTTCACCCCAGGGCAGCTTGGCGGGGTCGCGGTCGGCCAGCACACGGATACGATCGCCATTGATCACCATGAAATCGCCATCGACCTCGACCGTGCCGGGGAAACGGCCATGCGCCGTGTCATAGCGGGTCAGGTGGGCATTGGTGTCGGGGTTGCCCAGGTCATTGACGGCGACGATCTGGATATCGTGTTTTTTCCCGTCTTCGTAGTGGGCACGCAGAATATTGCGGCCAATACGACCGTAACCATTGATTGCAACACGGATGGTCATGAAGGATCTCCTTTACAAAAGCTGCTCGACCGTGGCCGCCACATGATCGGCCGTGAGGTTGAAATGTTTGAACAACACACCGGCCGGAGCCGATTCCCCAAAAGTGTCGATGCCGACAACAGACCCGGTCGTACCGACGTATTTGTACCAAGTGGCCGTCCCGCCCGCCTCGACGGCGACGCGCGGCAGGCCGGCGGGCAACACAGCGCCGCGCCAATCCGCATCCTGCGCATCGAACACCTGCGTGCAGGGCATGGACACCACCCGGGTGGCGATGCCGCGGGCGGCCAGGCTGTCCTGGGCCTGCAAGGCCAGTTCGACCTCGGACCCGGTGGCGATGATGACGGCGCAAGCGCCCACCATGTCACGCAACACATAACCGCCGCGCGCAATCGCATCCGTGGTGGCCGCATCGCGAGCGACAAAGGGCAGATTCTGGCGCGACAACAGCAGCGCCGACGGCCCGCCGTCATGCACGGCCATGCCGATGCTGGCCGGACGCGCCAGCGCAGCCTGCCAGGCCACGGCGGTTTCCGTCGTATCGCAAGGCCGCCAGACATGCAGATTGGGGATCAGGCGCAGACTGCCGGCATGTTCGACGGACTGGTGCGTAGGACCGTCTTCGCCCAGACCGATGGAGTCGTGCGTGAACACGTGCACCACGCGCTGTTTCATCAGTGCAGCCATGCGCAAGGCATTGCGCGAATAGTCGGAGAACGTCAGGAAGGTGCCGCCAAACGGCAGGTAGCCGCCGTGCAGCGCCATGCCGTTCATGACGGCCGCCATGCCGAATTCGCGCACACCATAATTGATGTGACGCCCGCCCTGCAGGCCGTTGGCGCTGGGGCGCACCGGTGTGACGCCCTTCCAGTCGGTGAAGTTCGACCCGGTCAGGTCGGCCGAGCCGCCCAACAGTTCAGGCAGGATGTCGGCAAAAGCGGCAATGGCCTGCTGCGATGCCTTGCGCGAAGCGATGGATTCAGCCTTGTCCTGTGTGGATTGCACATAGGCGCGCGCGCGTTCGGTGAAATCGACCGGCAATTCACCGGCCATGCGGCGGCACAATTGCGCGGCCAGTTCCGGGTAGGTCTCGGCATAGTGATCGAAGCGCACCTGCCAATCGGATTGCTGCTGGGCGCCGCGTTCACGGCCATTCCAGTAAGCGTAGACTTCGCGCGGAATATCAAAAGGCGGGTGATTCCAGCCCATGGCTTTGCGGGCGGCGGCGATTTCATCGGCGCCCAACGGCGCGCCGTGGACTTTTTCGCTGCCGGCCTTGGTGGGCGCGCCGCGCCCGATCACCGTGCGGCAGCAGATCAGGGTAGGACCGCGCCCGGCGGCGGCATGGGCGCGCGCCTGGACGATGGCCGCATCCAGAGCATTCATGTCATGGCCATCGACGCCGCGCAGCACGTTCCAGCCGTAGGCCTCGAAACGGGCCGGGGTGTCGTCGGCGAACCAGTTCTGTACCTGGCCGTCGATGGAAATGCCGTTGTCGTCGTAGAACACGATCAGGCGCGACAGGCCCAGCGTGCCCGCCAGCGAGCAGGCTTCGTGCGAGATGCCTTCCATCAGGCACCCGTCGCCCGCAAACACATAGGTGTCGTGGTCGATGATGTCGTGGCCGGGGCGATTGAATTCCTGCGCCAGCAGCGCCTGGGCCAAGGCCATGCCGACCCCGTTGGCCAAGCCCTGGCCCAGCGGCCCGGTCGTGGTTTCCACCCCCGGCGTGATGCCGACTTCGGGGTGACCCGGCGTGCGCGAATGCAGCTGGCGGAAATTGCGCAATTCGTCGATGGGCAGGTCGTAGCCGCTGAGATGCAGCAGCGCATAGAGCAGCATCGAGCCATGCCCATTGGACAGCACAAAGCGGTCGCGATCGATCCAGGCCGGATCGGACGGGTTGTGGCGCAGGTGGCGCGTCCACAGCACATGGGCGATATCGGCCATGCCCATGGGGGCCCCGGGGTGTCCGGAATTGGCTTGTTGGACGGCGTCCATGGCCAGCACGCGGATCGCGTTGGCCATGGCAGGGTCGGGGGCGGGCAAAGCGCTCATAGGGTCTTGGGGGCGAACCAGGCAGCCACTGCTGCACGCTTCGCCTTTTTCAGGATGACAAAGCTATGAATTTTACCACCCTGCCCACTCCGGTTTATAGTCCGTGCATTCACGCAGCAGGGATATGCCTCGCTTATGCCGACCGCCCGTTTCTTCTGTCCGACACCGCTGCAGGCCGATTGCCGGATGACTTTGCCCGAATCCCTGGCGCACCACGCCCTGCGGGTGCTGCGTCTGCCCGCAGGGACTGCCGTCACACTGTTCGACGGACAAGGCGGCCAATACCCCGCCGTGCTGCAAATCCAGGGACGCACGGCGTTGGCCGACGTCGGCCGCCACGAAGCCGTCGAATCCGAGCTACGCGGCCATCTGACCCTGATACAGGGCATCGCCTCGGGCGACAAAATGGACTGGGTGGTGGAAAAGGCGGTGGAACTGGGCGTCAGCACCCTGATCCCCATCGCTGCCGAGCGCAGCGTTCTGCGCCTGAGCGGCCCGCGCCTGGAAAAGCGCCTGGCGCACTGGCGGGCGATCGTGCAGGCGGCCAGCGAACAAAGCGGGCGTAACCGCCTGATGCAGGTGCTGGACCCGGCGCCTTTACGGGATTACCTAGAAAAACTGACCGGCCTCAGCCTGTTCTGCCATCCCGACGGCGAAGCAGATTTTGCGCAGGCCCTGCACCACACGAGCGACCGCCTGAATGTGCTGGTGGGCCCGGAAGGCGGCTGGACTCCCGATGAACTGGACCTGGCCAGCCGCCACGGACTGCAAGGCGTGCGCTTCGGACCACGGATATTGCGCACGGAAACGGCCGGGCTGGCCATGGCGGCAGCAGCAACCGCCTTGCTGGGCTGGTAAAAGCCGCCCAGCACCCAGTTCAGTTGTCTTCGCGCCCAGAATACGGGGTCGGATCCACACCGGGTTCGGGGGCCGGATGCGCCCCGGCATGCTGGATGGCATAGGCGAACAGGCGTTCGTTGTTCTGGCCGTATTCCACCACGTCGTTGCACACGGCGCCGATGGCCTGGGCATCATCGGCCAAGGCCGGGTCGCCGGAGTGCAGATGACGGAACCACAGGAACAAGCCGGTCTTCTGGTCACCCAGCGTATCGCACAGGCAATCGTACAAAGCATCCAGATTGCCGCCGAAGAACTCGGGATAATCGATGGCCTTGACCACCGCCCGCAACACAGCGGAACGGCTACGCGCCCGGTCGCAGTCCACCACAAAAGCCGCCAGGCCAGCCTCGGCGGCGGCCGTCAGCGCATCCTGTTCGGACACGGCCTGGGCGTCTACGACACCCTGGGCGAACATTTTGCTTATCTGGGCCAGACTCATGCGGGCCACTCCTTGAAAAAAGCGATGATTTCATCAGCACGATTCATGCTGTCTGCCCTGCCCAATGCGATCAGGTCCTTGGTATAGCCTGCTTCGAACAATAAATAGGATGCCAGCGCCCCGCCTGCCGCCTCGGGTTTGCGCGGCGACACCCCCAACACCCTGAACAAGGTCTGCACGGCGCGCGGCAATTCGTGCAGGTGTTCCAGCGCCATTTCGTCCAGAGAGCGACTGGGAGCGATCATCAGGGTATGGATGGGCCGCAATGACTCGCTTTTTAATCCATTTGCAGGGATTCGCGCAAGCAGCCCATTGATTCGCTCCATGCGCTCCATGTCGACCGAAATGCCGTCCAGGAAAATATTGGACAAGGTATGGCCGGCAATCTGCGCCAGACTGGGGTATGCGGGGCTGAGTTCGCGGATGCCAGGCTGTGTTTCGTCCTGGTAGTTGGTGCTGATGACGAAGACCCGTTCGGCGCCCAGGTGAATGGCCGGGCTGATGGGCGCCAGCTGGCGCATCGAACCATCGCCACACCACAGGGTCCGGTCGCCCACCAGGATCGCCCGCGCAGGAAACACGAAAGGAATGGCGCTGGACGCCAGCAGATGATCCACCCCGATGGAACAGGACACAGCCCGGCGCAGGGTGCGCGTCCAGGGCAGGATGCTGCCTTCGCCCGCCTGATAGAACGTCAGGTGTTCGCCAGTCGTATACGCGGCGGCGGTGATGGCCAGGGCTTTCAGGTGCCCGCGATCCAGATTGGTCCGCAGCCGGGGAAAGCTGAGCGTCCTGCTCAGCAGGCCTGACAGCGGCTCGTTGTCCAGCAGGGAATGCGGCGCGTAGCGGGACAGCTGCGGGCGAATCCATCCCAGGGTGAGCATGCCCAGCCACTGCAGGCCGGTGCGCACCAGGCGGGGGGCGTCTGAATAATAAACGTCGCGCGTATGCAAGGACTGCCACAGCGCGCACAGATGATCGATGGCTCGGTGCGGCTGATGAGCGCGACACGCCAGGGCGGCGGCATTGATGGCCCCGGCCGAGGTGCCGCAGACGATGTCGAAAGGATTACGGAACCCAGGGGCGCCATCCGGATCCAGCACCTGCAGGATGCCGGCCAGCACACCTGCCTGGTAGGCGGCGCGGGCGCCGCCCCCAGTCAGGACCAGACCGATCTGAGGCCGATCAGGATCGCCGTGGCTTATTGGCATCGACCACCGTCAAGGCCGCCATATTGACGATCCGGCGCACCGTCGAGCTGGATGTCAGGATGTGGACCGGCGCATTGGCGCCCAGCAGGAACGGCCCGACCGCCACATTGCCGCCAGCGGCGGTCTTGAGCAGGTTGTAGGCGATATTGCCGGCATCCACGCTGGGGCAGATCAGCAGATTGGCTTCACCCTTCAAGGTGGTCGACGGCAGGATGCGCTGCCGCAAGGCCGGATCCAGCGCGCAATCGCCGTGCATTTCACCGTCGATTTCCAGGCCAGGGTCGCGTTCGCGCACCAGATCCAGCGCCGCACGCATCTTTTCGCCGGAAGACGAACTGCCCGTCCCGAAGTTCGAACGCGACAGCAAGGCGACTTTGGGTTCGATGTTCAGGCGGCGCATTTCTTCGGCGGCCATCAGGGTGATGTCCGCAATCTGCGTGGCATCCGGATTGTCGTTGACGTGCGTATCGGCCAGCGCGATGGTGCGCTCATCCAACAGCAGGATGTTCATGGCCGCATAGGTCTGCGCTCCCGGCTGCAAGCCCAGGACTTCGTCGATGAAGCGTAGATGATTGGCATACGATCCGACCGTGCCGCAGATCATGCCGTCGGCGTCGCCCACACGCACCATCATGGCGCCGATCAGGGTCAGGCGGCGGCGCATTTCCACCCGCGCCATTTCCTTGGTGATGCCGCGCCGGCACATCATTTCCCAGTACATGGTCCAGTAATGATGGAAGCGTTCATCGTGTTCGGGATTGGTAACCTCGACGTCCTCGCCCAGACGGATGCGCAGGCCGTATTTTTCGATACGGGCCGCCAACACCGCCGGCCGGCCGATCAAGATCGGTTTGGCCAGGCGTTCGTCGACCACGATCTGCACGGCGCGCAGCACGCGTTCGTCTTCGCCCTCGGCAAAAACGATGCGGGATTTTCCGCCCTCGCGCACCATGGCGCGCGCCGCCGAGAACAAGGGCTTCATGAAGGCGCCGGAATGGTAGACGAACTGTTCCAGCTGGCCGGCGTAGCTGTCCAGATCGGCCAGCGGGCGCGTCGCCACGCCATCGTCCATGGCCGCCTTGGCGACGGCGGGGGAAATGCGTACGATCAGGCGCGGATCAAAGGGCTTGGGAATGAAGTAATTGGCGCCGAAAGACACGTCGTACAGGCCATAGGCGGCCGCCACGACGTCGTTTTGCTCTTCGCGGGCCAGCTTGCAGATCGCCATGACGGCGGCTTTTTCCATGCCGCGCGTGATGGTGGTCGCCCCCACGTCCAGCGCACCCCGGAAAATATACGGGAAGCACAAGACATTATTGACCTGGTTGGGGAAATCGGACCGGCCGGTGGCGATCACGACATCGTCGCGCACCGCCAGGGCGTCGGCCGGCAGGATTTCCGGATTGGGATTGGCCAGCGCCAGCACCAGCGGGCGGGCCGCCATTTTCTTGACCATCTCGGGCTTGAGCACGCCGCCCGCCGACAAGCCCAGGAACACATCGGCGTCGCCGATGATGTCGCCCAGCGTGCGGGCGTCGGTCTTTTGCGCAAAACGGGCCTTTTTGGGATCCATCAAGACCGTGCGGCCTTCGTAGACCACGCCCTCGATGTCGGACACCCAGATGTGTTCCAGCGGCAGGCCCATGTCCATCATGAGTTCCAGGCAGCCCAGAGCAGCCGCCCCGGCGCCGGACACCACGACCTTGACCTTGGCGATGTCCTTGCCGACGACTTCCAGGCCGTTGATGAATGCCGCCGTCACGCAGATGGCCGTGCCGTGCTGGTCATCATGGAAGACCGGAATCTTCATGCGTTCGCGCAGTTTGCGCTCGACCTCGAAACATTCAGGCGCCTTGATGTCTTCCAGGTTGATGCCGCCGAATGTGGGTTCCAGCCCGGCGATGATATCCACCAGCTTGTCGGGGTCCTGTTCGTTGATCTCGATGTCGAAAACATCCAGGCCGGAGAATTTTTTGAACAGCACGGCCTTGCCTTCCATGACGGGCTTGGAGGCCAGCGCCCCGATATTGCCCAGGCCCAGCACCGCCGTCCCGTTGGTGATCACCCCCACCAGGTTGCCGCGCGCGGTGTAGCGAAAAGCATTATGGGCATCGTCGACGATGGCCTCGCAGGCCGCCGCTACCCCGGGGGAATAGGCCAGCGCCAGATCCCGCTGGTTGGACAGCTGCTTGGTGGGTGTCACCGAGATTTTGCCGGGACGGCCATGTTCGTGATATTCGAGCGCCGCCGCGCGCAGGGATTCGTCCATCGTGGTGCCTTGTCTAGTG
Organism: Castellaniella sp.; assembly: GCF_034675905.1. GTDB lineage: Bacteria > Pseudomonadota > Gammaproteobacteria > Burkholderiales > Burkholderiaceae_B > Castellaniella. Next base: position 101,720 of record NZ_JAUCCV010000007.1, read on the forward strand.
TTATATGAGGGGTGATGCCATTCTAGCTGCTTGCATCGATCAGGGGTATGGCCCGCAGTGCATGCCGTTCATGTGTCGACGCCATGCAGATCCTGGCCCTGCGCCGGAAACAGCCCGTCGGGGTCGAACAAGGCCCGCACGGCCCGGTCCGTCTCCCGCTGCGCCGCACCGGGTCCCGGGCGATTGCCATAGCGGGATTCATAGGGCCGTTCGGCTGGCGCGCCCAGCCGCTCGTCAAATACCAGCCATTCGACCCAGCCCAATTCCCCGCCGTGTCCCAACAGCAGATGGGCCAGATTGACCGTCCGCCCTGCAAGCGGACTGAGCGCATCAAGCCGGTAGCGGGCATCCCAGTACGAATCCTCGGCGCCCTGCAGGTTGGCGCTCAATTCAAACAGACGCGGGATCATGCCCTGCACACGCAGATTGTCCAAGGGCTTGCGATTGTCCACGCCGAACGCCCCCAGATTGGCCTGAGTGCCATCGGCCAGCAGCAGCAAGGCATGCGTCAGGCCGCTATCCGCCGTCTGGCCGCAGGCCCAATCGCAACTGCGCCGATCCGCCAGCCAGGCGGCCACAGTCAGGTGCGCCGGCTGATCGCGAAACTGGGGCAGGCCGGCGGATTCCAGATCGCCCACCAGGCAGCCCGGCTGCACGAACCAGCGCGGATCCTCCGGCCCCAGGCGTTCGCAGCGGGCCATGGCCGAGCCTGGTTCCAGCCATAGGACCGGCGCATCATCCAGGGAACTGGCGCAAGGCACGCCATCAAGCGCCATCGTGATGCCGTATTCGCGGCACAGGGCGCGCGCCTGATAGACATCCTGCATATGACCGGGCACCAGCCGGGCGCTGCCGGCAGATGTGGAAAAGTCATATACCTGCCCCTGAGCGACCCGACGCAGGCGGGACAGAAAGGCGTCCCACGGGGATTGCTCGGCACGGCGGCCAACCAGAAAGGCGCGGCGCGACGGTGACTGCATAGAAGGCTCCTGGCCAAGGCTACAATTGGTCTTTTAGACAATGCGGTAGAGATACGTCATGGTCCGACTGGCCGACAGAACCCAACGCACAGTGCCATTTTACGCTGTGGAAGTCCTGAAACAGGCGCAGGCGCTGGCCGCCCAAGGCCGCGACATCGTCAGCCTGGGCATCGGCGAGCCCGATTTCACCGCCCCGCCCCGTGTCCTGGAAACCCTGAACCGGGCAGCCGATGCCGGGCTCAGCGGCTACACGGCCCCGGTCGGCATCCCGGCCCTGCGCGAGGCCATCTCCCACTATTACGACACGCATTTCGGCGCCCGGGTCGACCCATCCCGCATCCTGATCACCGCAGGGGCGTCCGGCGCGCTGCTGCTGGCCACGCTGGCCCTGATCAATCCCGGCGACGAGGTCCTGATGCCCGACCCGTCCTACCCCGCCAACCAGAACTTCATCACGGCGGCCGGCGGGACCGCGCGGCTGATCCCCACCAGCGCCGAACACCGCTTCCAGCTGCGAGCCGAAGACATAGATGCTCATTGGGGGCCGGCCACCCGGGGCGTGCTGATCGCCTCGCCCAGCAACCCGACGGGCACGTCCATGCCCCGCGAGGCCCTGCGGGCGCTGATCGCTGCCGTACGCGCCCGCGGGGGGTTTGTCATCATGGACGAAATCTACCTGGGCCTGTACTACGACGGCGTCCCGCAAAGCGCCCTGACGCTGGACGATGACCTGGTGGTCATCAACAGCTTTTCAAAATACTTTCACATGACGGGGTGGCGTCTGGGGTGGCTGATGGCCCCGGCCGCCCTGATGCCGGCCATCGAACGGCTGGCCGCCAGTCTGGCGATCTGCGCCCCGGCGCTGGCCCAGCACGCCGCGCTTAGCTGCTTCGAACCCGAGGTCATGCAGATCTACGAACGCCGGCGTTTGTCCTTCAAGGAACGGCGCGACTATCTGCTGCCGGAATTCGCACGGCTCGGCCTGGATGTCCCCGCCGCGCCGGATGGGGCTTTTTATATTTTTGCCGACATCCATGCCTTTGGCCTGGATAGCGCCGAATTCTGCCGCCGCCTGCTGAACGAAGCCGGGGTTGCGTCCGTCCCCGGGCTGGATTTCGGCCAGGCCCATGCCGCCCGGACGGTACGCTTTTCCTATGCGACCGGGCTGGATCGCTTGCGCGAAGCGATTACGCGGATGGAAGTGTTTTTAGACGCCTTGCGATCCCCTGCCGCTTCGGCGGCGCAGACACACCGCGCATAAGGGATTGGGGCCGTCATCAGCCCTGCGACGCGTGTCAGTTCTTGCCCAGCGGTATACCGGATGCCAAGGCAATGCGGCGGCGTTCGGCCAGGACCTTGGCCCCATAGCCGCCATCGCTGGGGCCGGACGCCCCGACATAACAAGACAGGCCGCCCTCGACCGAGCCGCGCCGGCGGATGCAATCCGCCAGGATCTGGGCCCCGATGCGGATGTTGACCACCGGATTGAAAATCGCCGATGGTCCGCCATGCACCCGCAGCTTGTCGCGGTGCACGCTGCTCATGACCTGCATCAGGCCTTGCGCCCCGACCGAGCTTTCCACAAAGGGGTTGTAGCGGGACTCAATAGCGATGACGGCCAGCAGCAATTGGGGATCTACCCGGCGTTCTTTCCCGACCGCAAAGGCCGTGCGCACCAAGGCCCCCGACACGCTGGAAGCGATCCGGTATTTACGTGACAGATAGCTGCGCAGCCCCTGGGCCTGGGCGGTGGTCACGCCAGGGATGGCTTGGTCGCGCATGCTGGCGGACAAGGCCTGCATGAAATCCGCTGGGCCTGAAGGCGCTGCCGCCGCCGGCGCCTGATCGCCGGAGGCCGGCGGCTGATCCGGCGCCGCCGTGTCGTCCGCCGTATCCGCCGGCGCCGTGCCATTCGATCCCTGCACCTGATCCGTCGGCGGCGTCCAGGCATAATCGGCATCGCCGCCGCCATAGACCGTACCATCCGCCTGGAACATGGCCAGGACCACCTGATGCAGTTGCTGGGACTGCTGGCGCATCGAAGGCAGGACCAGGCTCAAGCCCAGCGTCGTCAATACGGCCAGCCCCAGGTAAATGGCGCTGACATGGATGAATTCATTGACGGGAGAGAGCACGGCGCGCATGCCGTGCTGCAGGCGCTCAGCCAGCAACCTTGCGACCATGGGCGCCTCCGGCAGCCGTTCGGGCGGGGGGAATGGTAATCTTTGGCACGTCGACACTGTAACCTGATTGAGCACACTCTGTGAAATACCGCGACCTTCGGGACTTCATCGCCCAACTCGAGCGCCAGGGCCAGCTCAAACGCATCCGCCACCCGGTCTCCACCACGCTGGAAATGACGGAAATCAGCGACCGCGTGCTGCGCGCCGGCGGCCCCGCCCTGCTGTTCGAACAGGCGCAGCATGCGGGCCGGACCAGCCCCATTCCCGTGTTGACGAACCTGTTCGGCACCCCGCAGCGCGTGGCCTGGGGCATGGGCGCCGAAGACGTCTCGGCCTTGCGCGACACGGGCGAACTGCTGGCCTCGCTGCGTGAACCGACGCCGCCCCACGGCATGCGCGACGCCCTGTCGAAAGTCGCGATGCTGAAAGCGGCGCTGTGGGACATGAACCCGCGCCAGGTGCGTTCCGCTCCCTGCCAGGAAGTCGTCATCGAAGCTGATCAGGTCGACTTGCACGACCTGCCGCTGCAAAGCTGCTGGCCGGGCGACGTGGCGCCGCTATTGACCTGGGGGCTGGTCATTACGCGCGGCCCGAATGCACGGCGTCAGAACCTGGGCATCTACCGCCAGCAACTGATCGGCCGCAACAAACTGATCATGCGCTGGCTGTCGCATCGCGGCGGCGCACTGGATTTCCGCGATCACTGCCTGGCCCACCCCGGCCAGCCTTTTCCCATCGCCGTGGCGCTGGGCACTGATCCGGCCACCCTGCTGGCCGCCGTCACCCCGATTCCCGACAGCCTGTCCGAATATCAGTTCGCCGGCCTGCTGCGAGGTTCCCGCACCGAACTGGCCGCCGCCCTGGGCAGCGGCCTGCAAGTGCCCGCCCAGGCGGAAATCGTCCTGGAAGGCCATATCCTGCCCTCCTCCGACCCCAGAGCCATCGCTCCCACGGTCCCCGACGGGGTATCCCCGCCAGCCGGCGCCGACTATGAAATGGCGCTGGAAGGCCCGTATGGGGATCACACGGGCTACTACAACGAACAGGACTGGTTCCCGGTCTTGACGGTCGAGCGCATCACCCACCGGCGCCAGCCGATCTATCACAGCACCTACACCGGCAAGCCGCCTGACGAACCGGCGGTGCTGGGCGTGGCGCTGAACGAAGTGTTCGTGCCGCTGCTCAAGCGCCAGTTTCCCGAAATCACCGATTTCTACCTGCCCCCGGAAGGCTGCAGCTACCGGCTGGCGGTGGTCTCGATCCGCAAGCAGTACCCGGGCCACGCCAAACGTATCCTGTTCGGCCTATGGAGCGTGCTGCGCCAGTTCATGTACACCAAGTTCATCATCGTGGTGGACGAGGACATCGATGTACGCAACTGGTCCGAGGTCATCTGGGCCATGACGACCCGCATGGACCCGGTGCGCGACACCCTGCTGGTGGAAAACACACCCATCGATTATCTGGATTTCGCCTCGCCGGTGTCGGGTCTGGGCGGCAAGATGGGGCTGGACGCCACCAACAAATGGCCGGGCGAGACCCAGCGCGAATGGGGACGACCGATCACCATGTCCGCCGACGTCAAGCAGCGGGTGGACGCCATGTGGGATCAGCTCGGCCTGGCCTGACAGGGATCAGGCGTTCTCGTCCTGAGAGCCGTTGCGCTTGCCCAGCCAGACCAGCCCGGCGATCAGCGCGGTTTTCAGGATGATCCTGCGCCGGCCGGTCTTGCCCAGAGCGGACCCCAGCAAAGACCCCATCATCGGATAGCGCCGCAACAGCCGCCAGCCGACACTTAACCAGCCCAGGCCGGAAGCCTGCAGATGGTCGCTGGCCTGCGCCGCCAGCGCGCGGGGCTGTACGGCGCCCGCCAGGCGGCAGGCGCTCTGGCGCAAGGCCAGACGCTCGTAGCCCGCCTGCAGGCGTAGCAGTTCAATACGCAAGCGACGGTCTCGGGCGCTGGAGGTACGCACTACAGGCTGATTCATGGCATCCCCCGGGAATCCGGATCGTCAGCGGCGCGATCCGCCGGCTCACCCGGCGACGCCGGCCGCGCCAGCCCCAAGGATCGGGCATCCTGACGCAACACATCCGCCGTCACGGCAAAGGGAGCCGGGTCGTGCCGCAGCCGGCGCAGCACAGCCACCACCAAGCCCGCCCCCGCCACTGCATAGGCCAAGGCCAGCAGCCCCAGCGCCAGGAAGCGATATTCAGTCGGCCAGAAATACAGGGCCACGGCCAAGGTGGCGACCAGCAGCGCCAGCCCCAGGCAGAGGGCGGCCGCCAACAGCAGCGCCAACTGGCCCAACAAGCGGTCACGCGCCTCTTGGGCTTCCAGGCTGAGCAATTCCAGGCGGGTGCTGATCAGCGCGGCGCCATTTGCTGCCAGATCTGCCAATGCGCGGCTGAACGCCCCCATGAGCATCAGCGCCGCGACAACAAAGCGCCCAGCAGTAAACCGGCGACACCCGCCATCCCCACGGCCTTCCAGGGATTGGCCTGGACATATTCATCGGTATCCTGTACGACTTTGCGGCCCTGTTCGAGCAGATCGGCCTGCGTCTCGGACAAGACGGCACGGCCTTGATCCAGCGCCTGCAAGGCCTTGGTGCGCAGATCGACGGCCTTGTCGCCCGTGGTCTCAGCGGCCTCGCGCAGCAGTTTTTCCGCCTGATCCAGGCTGGATTTCAGATCCTCGATCAGTGCGTCGCCGGCAGACTGGGTGGCAATGCGCTTGCGTGTAGCCATGAGAAACTCCTTGAATCGGGCTGAAGAATTTCTATCCTACCCGATCAAGCGGCATCCATGTGTCAAGAACTGTGTGGGCCTGCGCCAGATCAACGTGCGCAAACACGCGGCCTATTCGGTCTTTTGCCGCGTACCGAAAATACGGTCGCCCGCATCCCCAAGGCCTGGAATGATGTAGCCATCCTCGTTCAGATGACTATCGATGGAAGCCGTATAGATGTGTACATCCGGATGAGCGCGTTCGACGGCGGCGATGCCCTCGGGCGCTGCCACCAGCACCAGCGCACGCACATTGCGGCTGCCGGCCTGCTTCAGCATATCGATGGCAGCCACCATCGAACCGCCCGTCGCCAGCATGGGGTCGACGATCAGCGCCAAGCGTTGGTCCAGCTGGCCGACCAGTTTTTCCAAATAGGGCTGCGCCTGCAGGGTTTCCTCGTTGCGGGCAATGCCCACGGCGCTGACCTTGGCCCCTGGGATCAGGCTGAGCACGCCGTCCAGCATGCCGATGCCGGCGCGCAGAATGGGCACGACCGTCACTTTTTTCCCGGCCAGTTTTTCCACGTCCAGTTCACCCGCCCAGCCGGTGATGCGAGCCGGTTCCAGGGGCAGATCCTTGGTGGCCTCGTAGGTCAGCAAAGCGCCGATTTCCTGCGCCATTTCACGGAAATTCTTGGTGCTGAGATCGGCGCGGCGCATCAGGCCCAGTTTGTGGCGGATCAGAGGATGGTGGATTTGATGGATGGGCATGGCGGCTCAGTCGGCAAAGAGGTGTCGGCCTGCAGTGTACCCCCACTGCAAACCGCCACGCACCGTCGCGCATTCAATCCGGAATCACCGCCGTAACCTCGATCTCGACCTTGGCCCGGTCCTCGATCAGAGCGGCGACCTGCACCGCCGTCATGGCGGCATTGAAACTGCCGATCAGCTCGCGAAAGGCCTTGCCGATTTCGGGATAGGCGGCCACATATTCCTGTTTGTCCGTCACGTACCAGGTCATGCGCACGATGTGTTCGGGTTTGGCGCCGCCCTCGGCCAGCACCTCGACGATATTCTGCAGCGCCTGGCGCACCTGACCGGCCACATCATCCGTATGAAACACCCCGTGGGCATCCCAGCCTATCATGCCGGCCACGAAAATCTGGCGACCGCGCACGGACACGCCATTGGCATATCCCTTGGGCCGGGGCCAATCCGGGGGAAGTAGAACTTGCATGAGAACTCCTTGATTCAAGAAACCATGAGAAGGGACGGATCAGGCGGGCTCGTGCAGCTTGAAGCGCTGCAGCTTGCCGGTCTGAGTGCGCGGCAAAGCGTCCACGAAATCCAGAGCGCGCGGATATTTGTAGGGGGCGATGCTGGCCTTGACGAAATCCTGCAGGGTTTTCTTCATGTCTTCCCCCGCCGTCTGCCCGGGCCGCAACACGACGAATGCCTTGACCAGTTGGCCGCGGTCGTGATCGGGCACGCCGATGACCGCGCACTCGGCCACCGCCGGGTGCTGCATCAGCGCGTCTTCGACGTCAGGCGCGGCGATGTTGTAGCCCGACGAGATGATCATGTCGTCGGTGCGCGCCTGATAGCAGAAATAGCCGTCGGCATCCATCACATAGGCGTCGCCCGTCAGATTCCAGCCGTTCTGCACATACTTGCGCTGCCGCTCGTCATTCAGATAGCGGCAGCCCGTCGGCCCCCGCACCGCCAGACGTCCGATGGCGCCGGGCGGCACTTCCTGGCCTGACTCATCCACGATTTTGGCTTGATAGCCGGGTACCGGCGTGCCGGTCGCACCGGGGCGCGCATGGGCCTCGTCATGGGAAATGAAGATGTGCAGCATTTCGGTGGAGCCGATGCCATCGATCAGCTCGATGCCGGTGGCTTCTTTCCAGGCAGCCCGGGTCGACGCCGGCAGGGCTTCGCCCGCCGATACGCATTTGCGCAAGGCCGAGCGGCGCAATTCCGTGCCGCGCACCGCCAGGGTCCGATACGAGGTCGGCGCCGTGAACAACACCGTCGCGCCGAACGTCTGGATGGCTTCCAGCAATTGCGGCGGGCTGGCCTTTTCCAGCAGGACGGTCGATGCGCCGACAGACAGGGGAAACAGCAGCAGCCCGCCCAACCCGAAGGTGAATGCCAACGGCGGGCTGCCCATGAAGACATCGTCTGCAACGGGGTGCAGCACATGCCGGGGCCAGCACAGGCAGATCGCCATGACGTCCCGGTGGTAGTGCATGGTCGCCTTGGGCACACCGGTCGTGCCCGACGTAAACCCCAGGATGCAGGTGTCGTCCGCCGCCGTCGCTACATTGTCGAAATCGGGGGAGGCGCGCTGCATCAGGGCTTCCAGACCGTCAGGCCCGGTATGGTTGAAGTGCCGGATCTGCCGCAGAACCGGCTGCTCCTGGGCCGCCAACGCCATTTCCTCGAATAGGGCGGCATCGCACAAGGCATGCGAGACCTGCCCGATGTCGATGATGGCTTTCAGTTCCTTGGCCCGCAGCAGCGGCATGGTGGCCACGGCGATGCCGCCCGCCTTGATGACGGCAAACCAGCAGGCCGCCAGCATGGGATTGTTGGGCGCCCGCAGCAGCACACGGTTGCCCGGCGCCAGCCCCATGTCATGCACCAGCACATTGGCGATCCGGTTGGCCTTGTCCTGCAGGTCGGCATAGGTCCAACTGAGACCGGGCGCGCGGATGCACAGGCGGTCCCCCCGGCCTTCGCGCACGTGCCGGTCCAGCAACTCAGTGGCGCAGTTCAGCTGCTCGGGGAACTGCAGTTCGGGAAGATCGAAAAGAAATTCAGGTTGTTGATCCACGGGCGGCAGATGGTCGCGCGCGAAGGTATCCTGGTGGGCACTGCTCATGGTCTTGTCTCCTGATGACGGCTTATCTCTTGTGCTTGCCGGGGCCTTGGAGCCCTCTTGCGGCGTTTCCAGGCGGGCGTCTTATCCAGGCGGCGTCTGCACGGTTTTCAACAGTTCGCGGGCGATGATCAGCTGCTGCACCTCGGTGGCCCCTTCGTAGATTCGCAAGGCACGGATCTCCCGGTACAGGCGTTCGACCGGCTGATCACTGACCACACCCAGGCCGCCGAACAGCTGCACGGCGGCGTCGATGACCTGCTGGGCGTTTTCCGTGGCCGTCATCTTGGCCATGGCGGCTTCGCGCGTCACCGTGCGCCCCTGATCGCGCAACCAGGCGGCGCGGTAAGTCAGCAGCGCCGCGCTGTCGATGGCGGTGGCCATCTGCGCCAGTTTGGCCTGGCTGAGCTGAAAGTCGGCCAGCACGCCCTGAAACATGCGCCGCGTGACAGCCCGGTTCAGCGCTTCGTCCAGCGCCCGACGGGCAAAGCCCAGGGCCGCCGCCGCCACGGACGTGCGGAACACATCCAGGGTGCGCATCGCCAGCTTGAAGCCCTGGCCCGCCGCGCCCAGGCGCTGACTGGCCGGGATGCGGCAATCGGTGAAGCGCAGCCGGGCCAGCGGATGCGGGGCGATGATCTCGATGCGTTCGGCGATCTCAAAACCCGGCGTCCCGGCATCCACGATAAAGGCGGAAATCCCCCGGGCGCCGGGGGCTTCGCCGGTACGAGCGAAGAGCACATAGAAATCCGCAATGCCGCCGTTGGAAATCCAGGTCTTTTCCCCGTTCAGCACATAATGATCGCCCTCTGCCCGCGCCGTGCAGGACAGGGCGGCCACATCCGAACCGGCATCCGGCTCGGACAAGGCAAAGGCGGCGATCGCTGCTCCCTGCACCACGCGCGGCAGGTAGCGCCGACGCTGCTCGGGCGTGCCTTCCAGGGAAATCGCCCCCGAACCCAGCCCCTGCATGGCAAAGGCAAAGTCCGCCAGACCGGAATGACGCGCCAAGGTTTCACGGATCAGGCAGATGGCCCGGGTATCGATGGCATCGCCTGCGCCGCCGTCCGCCGTGCCGGCCACGGCATGCCGCAGCCAGCCGGCGGCGCCCAAGGCCTGCACCAGATCGCGGCAAGCCTGATCCACCGCGCGGCTGTGCACGGGTGCGATGTGCTGCGCCGCCCAGGCATCCAGCGCCAGCGCCAGATCACGATGGCGCGGCTCGAAAAAAGGCCAATCCAGATAGGCGTTGTCGGCCATGATCAATCCCCCTGGAATCGAGGTTTCTGCTTGTCCACGAAGGCGTGGTAGGCGCGGGAAAAATCCTGCGTCAGCATGCAGATCGCCTGGGCCTGGGCTTCGGCCTCGATCGCCTGCTCGATGGTCATGGCCCATTCCTGATGCAGCATGGTCTTGGTGATGCCGTTGGCGAAACTGGGACCTTGCGCCAGCTGCGCTGCCAGCGCCTGGGCATCCGCCAACAGGGCATCGGGCTCGCACAGGCGATTGAAAAAGCCCCAGCGCTCGCCCTCCTCGCCGCCCAGGCTGCGGCCCGTATACAGCAATTCGCTGGCCCGCCCCTGTCCCACGATGCGCGGCAGCATGGCGCACGCCCCCATGTCGCAGCCCGCCAGGCCGACCCGATTGAACAGGAAGGCGGTCTTGCTGCGGACCGTGCCCAGGCGCAGATCGGACGCCATCGTCAGGATGGCCCCGGCGCCCGCGCAGACCCCGTCCACCGCCGCCACGATAGGCTGCGGACACGTCCGCATGGCCTTGACGAGGTCGCCGGTCATGCGGGTGAACATCAACAATTCCGGCGCTTTCAGGCGGACCAGCGGCCCGATGATTTCATGGACGTCGCCGCCGGAACAGAAATTGTCCCCCGCCCCGACCAGCACGACCGTGCGTACATCATCGGCCCACTGCAGTTGATGGAACAGGTCCCGCAATTCGGCATAGCTGTCGAAGGTCAGCGGGTTCTTGCGTTCCGGGCGGTTCAAGGTAATGGTGGCGACGCCGTCTTGCACATCCCACAGAAAATGACGCGCCTGGTAGGATGCCAGCGGCCGGCGGTTGCCGGCCAGCAGGCCAGGGTCGATCGTGGATTCAGTCATGAGCTTTCCTTCGCGCCGGTCGGGCGGTCTTTTTGGCCGTGGCGGCAGCCGCCTCCAGTTCGGGCTGTCGCCGGGCCAGATGCACACGCAGCTGACCCAACAAGGCGTACAGGGTTTCCTTGCTCTCGAGCGGCAAGCCCCGGAACATTTCCGTCAGCCATTTTTCATGCTCCACCGCCATGACGGCGAATTGCTCGCGCCCCTGCGGGGTCAGGCTGACGAAAAAAGAACGACGGTCCTCGGGGTCTTCCACGCGCTGCACCAAACCGTCTTTGACCAGTTCGTCGGTCAGGCCGGTGACATTGCCGCCCGTCACCATCAGATAGCCCGACAGCACTTTCATGCGCAGGCCTTCCGGATGGCGGTCGAGCTGGGCCATATAGTCGAAACGCCGCAGACTGGTCGCGATGCGCGTGCGCAGCAATTTGCGGATCTGCTGTTCGATCTGGTTGGAGCAGGCCAGCAGCCGCAGCCAGATCCGGGTATCCAGATGATCGTCGGCCTGTACGCGGGCCTCCAGACCGATATGCTCGTCGCCCAGGGACTGCATCATCTGCTGATGCTGTTTAGCCAGAGTATTCACGGATCATGCTCCTTTACATCACTTCGCCGCCGCTGACCGAGATCGTCTGCCCGGTCACGGCTGCCGCCCCTGCGCTGCACAGCCAGGCCACGGCATCCGCCACCTCGGCGGGATCGACCAGCCGCCCCTGGGGATTGGATTTGACGAGTGCGGCGCGGGCGTCGGATTCACTACGGCCCGTGCGCGCCACAATGCGGGCGATGCTGTCGCGCACGATATCGGTATCGGTATAGCCGGGGCACACTGCATTGACCGTCACGCCGGTGGCAGCCAGTTCGCGCGCCAGCGACCGGGTCAGGCCGATGACGCCATGCTTGGCCGCGCAATAGGCCGACACATAGGCATAGCCTGTCTGCCCCGCCGTGCTGGCCACATTGACGACGCGGCCCCAGCCGGCCTGCAGCATATCGGGCAGCACCGCCTGGGCGCACAACATCGTGCCCGTCAGATTGACGTCCAGCATGCGCTGCCACAAGGCCATGTCCATCTTCAGAAATGCGGCGCTTTCCGCCTGACCGGCGTTATTCACCAGCAAATGGATCGGGCCAAACCGGGCCCTGGCCTGAGCCAGCGCCTGTTCCAGTTGCGTGCTGTCGGACACATCCGCCGTCACGGCGCAGATGCCATCCGGGTCCTGCGCCGCCAACGCCTGGCCCGACGCGGCGCTGCGGCTCAGGACGGTGACCCGGCAACCTTGCGCCCGCAAGCGCTGCGTGATGGCGGCCCCGATGCCCCGCGCCCCGCCGGTCACCAGCGCATGCTGATCGTTCATGTTCATAGCGAGGCCTTGCCGGCAGCGTGGCGCAAGGCCTGTTCCTGGGCGGCATGTTCGCGCTGGAACAGGCTTTCCATCTGGCGTTTGCCCTGGAAGTACTGGCGCGGCCAAGCCAGATCGGTGTAGCCGATCTTGGCTGCCTCGGTCAGCGTCCAGGCCGGATTGGCCAGATGCGGGCGGGCGATGGCGCACAGATCGGCGCGGCCCGCCGCCAGGATGCTGTTGACGTGATCGGCTTCGCTGATGGCGCCCACCGCAATCGTCGCCACCCCGGCTTCCTGGCGGATGCGGTCGGCCAAGGGAGTCTGGTACATGCGGCCGAACACCGGTTGCTCCTGTTTGCTGACCTGACCGGAAGAACAGTCGATCAGATCCGCGCCGGCATCCTTGAAAGCTTTGGCGATATCCACTGCATCTTGCGCCGTGGTGCCGCCGTCCACCCAATCCGTGGCGGAAATGCGTACCGACATGGGTTTGTCCTGTGGCCAGATGGCCCGCATCACCGTGAAGATTTCCAGGGGATAGCGCAGCCGCTTGGCCAGCGTCCCGCCGTACTCGTCGGCCCGATGGTTGGTCAGCGGCGAAATAAAGGCCGACAGCAGATAACCGTGGGCGCAGTGCAGTTCCAGCCAATCGGCGCCGATCTCGATGGCGGCGCGGGTCGACGCCAGGAACTGATCCCGGACGGTATCCATGTCCTGGCGCGTCATTTCGCGGGCGATCTGGCTGACGCCTTCCAGATACTGCTGCGGCGACGCCGACAGAATGGGCCAATTGCCTGCGGGCAAGGGCAGATCGGTGCCTTCCCAGGCCCGGCGTGTCGAGGCCTTGGGTCCCGCATGCCCGATCTGCAGGCCGAAGCAGGCGTCGGTATTGGCGTGTATCCAGTCGGCAATGCGCTTGAACGCCGCCGTATGATCGGGCCGGTACAGCCCCGGGCAGCCCGGCGTAATACGGCCTTCGGCGCTGACGCAGGCCATCTCGGCAAACACCAGCCCCGCGCCGCCCAGGGCGCGTGCGCCCAAGTGCACCAGATGAAAGTCGCCCACTAGGCCGTCTTCGGCGGAATATTGCGCCATGGGCGAGACCACCACGCGATTCTTCAGGCGCAGACCGCGCACGGCATACGGCGTGAACATGGGCGGCGGCGGGGTCTGGTCATCGGACACCGCCACGCCATCGCGCCGCGCAAACCAGCGCTCGTAGCCTTCCAGCCAGCGCTGATCGCGCAGCCGCAGATTTTCATGACTGATGCGCTGGCTGCGCGTCAGCATGGAATACATGAATTGTTCCGGTTCCAGCTGGTCGCAGTAGCGCTGGCCGCAGACCTCGAACCATTCCATGGCATTCCAGGCGGCATTCTGCAGCCGCAGGGTTTCGATCCGGCGAGCTTCCTGGTAGGCCTCCAGCACCTGGGGAATATGCGCGGGGGTGTCGCCCAGCAAGGTGAACTGGCGGGTGAGTTCGATGGCGTCTTCAATCGCCAGCTTGGTCCCCGAACCGATGGCAAAGTGCGCCGTATGCACGGCATCGCCCATCAGCACGACATGACTGCCGTGTTCGTTGCGCAGCCACCAGTGTTCGCACACCACCCGCTGGAAATTCAGCCAGGCCGAACCGCGCAGGTGCCGCGCATTGGAAATCAGCGGCGCGCCCTGCAGGTTATCGGCAAACAGCTGTTCGCAGAATGCGATGGACTGGTTCTGGTCTGCCTGGTCCAGGCCATGCGCCTGCCAGGTGTCTTCCGTGGTTTCGACAATGAAGGTGGACGTGCTGTCGTCGAACTTATAGATGTGCGCCTGGAACCAGCCATGTTCGGTGCGCTGGAAATCAAAGGTGAAGGCGTCGTACTGGCGATGCGTTCCCAGCCAGATATAGCGATTGGGCCGGGTGACGATATCCGGCTGAAAGACGGATTCGTATTGCTTGCGGATGCGGGAATTGACCCCGTCGGCGGCAATGATCAGATCGGCGTCGGGATAGTCGGTATCGGACTGGACATCGGTTTCGAATACCAGCTGGACCCCCAGCCGTTCACAGCGGGCCTGCAGGATGTTCAGCAGTTTTTTGCGGCCGATTCCCACGAAACCGTGCCCGCCCGAGCGGATGCTGCGTCCTTTGAACAACAGCTCGATATCGTCCCAGTGATTGAAGGCGGCCTGGATTTCATCGGCGGTTTCGGTATCCCACTGGCGCATATTATCCATGGTGGTGTCCGAAAACACCACGCCCCAGCCAAAGGTGTCGTAGGCGCGATTGCGCTCGACCACCGTCACGTCATGGGCCGGATCCAGCTTTTTCATCAGCAGCGCCAGATACAGGCCTGCCGGTCCGCCGCCGATACACACGATCTTCATCATCCGTCTCCTGGTGCCCGACACGCCGATGGGAGATCCCGCCCGGCATATCGAAATTAATTTAGTTTCCGTTAATTTAAAAGTAAACTAATTTTGTGTCAATTGCATCGTCATCAAAAGACAGCCGCGCACGCCAAAGCGCCCTGCTCGCAGAGCAGGGCGCAGGGCCTACACACAACAGGGAAACCAGGGGTGCGCGGGTCATCCCCGCACACGGTTCAGCGGCTGGCCAGCCAGCGCACCACCGCGTCGTCAAAGGGCCGCACGGCGGCCGCCCCCGGATGATTGACCAGGCTGACGAGGATGTAGCGCTTGCCGCTGGCGCCCCGCACATAGCCCGCCAGGGCGCGGGAATCCTTCAGGGTGCCGGTCTTCAAATGCGCCTGACCGCGCGTATCGTCGGACCGCAAACGGCGGCGCACCGTACCATCCATTCCCGAAATCGCCAGCGAAGACACGAATTCCGGCATCAGGGGTGAACGCCAGGCCACATCCAGCATCTGCGCCAGCCCTCGCGCCGTCACCCGCCCTTGGCGCGACAGGCCCGAGCCATTGTCCAGCACCCAACCACTGGTATCGACCTGCTGGTTTTTCAGGACCTGCTGCACGGCGCGGCCTGCCGATTCGGGTGTGGCGCCCGGGCCGTTCATGTCCGCTCCCAGCGTCAGCAAGGTCATGCGGGCCATGACGTTGTTGCTGTGCTTGTTGATCTGGCGAATGACGTCGGACAGCATGGGGGAGTCATGCCAAGCCAGCACGTCGGCCTGCGCGGGTACGCGGCCCTGCGTAAACCCGCGTCCCAGAGTGCCACCCAATTCGCGCCACAGCATCCTGAACAGCGCCTCGAAATGATCCGTCTGCGAACCGGCCAGGCGGTACAGACTGAATTCACCGCAGCTGCCCCAGGCTTTGCCCGTCAGGCGAATCGTCGTCGCCTGCCCCTGCACCAGGGCATCGGCGGCGAAATTGCTGGCGGGCCGACACTGCCCGTCCTGCCATTCCAGACGCCCCTCGACGCGCACGCCGGGGGTCGGCGGATCAATGATGGGGACCCATTGGCGGTTGGCCCCGTCCGGCTGGAACAGGATGCGGGTCGCACCAAAGCCGACCATCATGGCATCGGGGCTGGCGTTGTACGGACGATCGGGCGAATCGTCGAAATCCCCCGGATCGATGCCGACCTGACCAAACAGGCTGCGGTCCACGACCACATCCGTCAGGTTCTTGATGCCGCGCAGACGCAGCTCGCGCAGCACGTTCCACAGGTCTTCGACCGTGAACCAGGGGTCGCCCGCCGCCTTGATGTACAAAGGCCCTTGCAAAGTGCCCTGCGCATCGACCCGGGCGCCGGCGCCTGCCAGGAACTGGGTCCGCCAGACATAGTCGGGTCCCAGCACCGACAGCGCGGACCAGGTGGTGACCGTTTTCATGACCGATGCCGGATTGCGCGGCACATCGGCCTGGATGCGGCTGATCACCGGACCGCCCGCCTCACGGATTTCCAGCGACAAAGCGGAGTCCGGCAATTTGGTGGCCTTCCAGGCTTTCTGCAATTCGGGCGGCAGGGCCTGGGCCGACACGCTGGCGGCCGCACCGGCCAACAGCCCGGCGGCCAGCAAGGCGTGCACCAGGCGCGCCCCGCCGTGCTTTGCGCGGGCCAAGCGGCGGCCCAATGGAAGGAACCGTCTGTAATCCTGTTGCTGTGCCTGACCCATGCCGCCACCCGACAAAAAGCGTCAGCATAATCCAAAGAGGGATGGGACTAAAATACGGGCCAATTTTCCTTTCCTCCTGTAAGCGCCTGATACATTCGTGACCCCAGAACTGGACCTCTCCGACTTCGACTACGACCTGCCTCCCGAACTGATCGCCCAGCACCCCGCCGAACGGCGCGATGCCAGCCGATTGCTGCACCTGGATGACGGCGGCGCACTGCACGACCGGCAATTCACGGATCTGCCCGGCCTGCTGCGCGCCGGCGATCTGCTGGTCTTCAACAACACGCGCGTCATCAAGGCGCGCCTGCGCGGCCACAAGGCCAGCGGAGGACAGGTGGAAGTCCTGGTAGAGCGCATCCTGGACCCGCAACGCGCCCTGGCGCACGTGCGCGCCAGCAAATCCCCGCGCCCCGGCGCCCGCCTGCTGCTGGCCGACGGCGCCTTTGAAGCCGAAGTGCTGGGCCGCCAGGATGAGCTCTTTGAGTTGGCTTTCCCCGCCCCCGTGCTGGATCTGCTGGATCAGCATGGCAGCGTTCCCTTGCCACCCTATATCACCCATACGGCCGACGCCGACGACGAGTCCCGCTATCAAACGGTGTACGCCGAACAGCCGGGGGCCGTCGCCGCCCCCACCGCCGGTCTGCACTTCGACCAGGCCATGCTTGATCGCCTGCAGGCCCAAGGCATCGACCGGGCTTTCGTCACGCTGCACGTAGGGGCCGGGACCTTCCAGCCGGTGCGCGTCACCCATATCCGCGACCATGTCATGCACGCTGAACGCTATGCCGTGCCGGCGGAAACTCTGCAAAAGATCCACGACACCCGCGCCCGGGGCGGACGGGTGATCGCCGTGGGCACGACCAGCGTGCGGTCGCTGGAAGCCGCCGCCCGCGAAGGCGATGGCGAACACGCCACCGAAGGCGATACCCGGATTTTCATCACCCCCGGCTACCGCTTTGCCTTTGTGGATGCGCTGATCACCAATTTCCACCTGCCCCAGTCCACCCTGCTGATGCTGGTCTCGGCCCTGGCTGGCATGGAACCCATCCAGCGCGCCTACGCGCACGCCGTACAATCGCGCTACCGATTCTTCAGCTATGGCGACGCCATGTTCATCGAGGCCGCCCCGACCCCATGACCGGATTGCAATTCGAACTTCTGCACACAGACGGCGCCGCCAGGCGCGGTCGCATCACCCTGAATCACGGCGTCGTCCAGACGCCGATCTTCATGCCCGTCGGCACCTACGGCAGCGTCAAGGCCATGCTGCCGCACGAGCTGACCGACATCGGCGCCCAGATCGTACTGGGCAATACCTTTCACCTGTGGCTGCGCCCGGGCACCGACATCATGGACCGGCACGGCGGCCTGCACGGCTTCATGCAATGGGACAAGCCGATCCTGACGGATTCGGGCGGTTTCCAGGTCTTCAGTCTGGACAGCATGCGCAAGATCACCGAAGAAGGTGTGCGCTTCGCATCCCCCATCGACGGCTCGCGGCAGTTCCTGTCGCCGGAAGAATCCATGCGCATCCAGCGCAGCCTGAATTCCGACATCGTCATGGTGCTGGACGAATGCACGCCCTATCGCATCGATGACCGCCCCGCCACGCACGAGGAAGCCGCCGCTTCCATGCGCATGTCGCTGCGCTGGGCGCGGCGCTCGCGCCAGGCGTTCCACGAGCTGCATAATCCGAATGCGCTCTTTGGCATCATCCAGGGCGGCATGTACGAAGACCTGCGCGACGAATCGCTGGCCGGCCTGACCGACATCGGCTTCGAAGGCTACGCCATCGGCGGCCTGTCGGTGGGCGAACCCAAGGAAGACATGATGCGGGTGCTGGCGCATATCGCCCCGCGCATGCCCGCCCAGGCGCCCCGCTACCTGATGGGCGTGGGCACCCCCGAAGACCTGGTGGAAGGTGTGCGCCAGGGGGTGGACATGTTCGACTGCGTCATGCCCACCCGCAACGCCCGCAACGGCTGGCTGTTCACCCGCTACGGCGACATCAAGATCCGCAATGCCCGCTACCGCGACGACCTGCTCCCCCTGGACCCGGCTTGCGGCTGCCATACCTGCCAGCACTTTTCCCGGTCCTACCTGCACCATCTGCAGCGCGTCGGGGAAATTACCGGCGCCCGGCTGAATACCCTGCACAATCTGCATTACTACCTGAACCTGATGACGGAAATGCGCAACGCCATCGAACAGGGTCAATTCGAATCCTGGCGCCAGGCCTTTCTGCGCGACAGGGCGCGGGGCATCGAATAAAGACGCCGCACAGGGCGACCCATATCTCGCTACAATCAAGAGTTAATCTTATATCCAAACCCCTCATCCAACCCCTGATTTCCCAGGAGCCCCCATGTCCCTCGTTGACACCCTGACCCTGATCCCGGCCCAAGCCGCCGGCGGCGAACCCAATGCGCTGATGAGCATGCTGCCCATCATCCTGATGTTCGTCATCCTGTATTTCCTGATGATCCGTCCGCAGATGAAGCGCCAAAAGGATCACAAGAAAATGGTGGCGGCTCTGGCCAAGGGCGACGAGGTCATCCTGTCGGGCGGCCTGCTGGGCAAGCTGAGCAAGGTCAGCGACAACTACCTGACGGTCGAAATCGCCCAAGCCGGCGACAAGGCAGTCGAGACCATCGTGCAGCGCAGCGCCGTGACGTCCGTCCTGCCCAAGGGCACGATCAAGTCTCTCTGATCCAGGTCCCATCCGGCGCCGCCCATCGGCGGCGCCCGGTCTTTTCAGCCTTCCCTCCCGACCGACCATGAATCGCTATCCTCTCTGGAAGTACCTCATCGTGCTGGCCGCCGTCCTGATCGGCGTGCTCTACACCTTGCCTAATCTTTATGGCGAATCGCCAGCCGTCCAGATCGCAGGGGCGAAAACATCGGTCAAGATCGATCAGAACACGCTGGAAAAAGCGAACCAGGTTCTGCAGCAAGCCAATATCCAGCCCACGGCCAGCTCCTTCGAGATGAATGGTCCGGTGGGTTCGGTGCGGCTGCGGTTCGAATCCACCGACACGCAGCTGCAGGCCAAGGACGCGCTGGAAAAAGCGCTGAATACCGACCCGGGCAATCCGGACTATACGGTCGCGCTGAACCTGATGTCGGCATCGCCCAACTGGCTGACCGCCCTGGGCGCCCACCCCATGTATCTGGGCCTGGATCTGCGCGGCGGCGTGCACTTCCTGCTGCAGGTAGACATGCAAGGCGCCCTGACCAGCCGCTATGACTCCATGGCCGGCGAGGCCCGCACCACCCTGCGCGACGCCAAACTCAAATTCGAAGACGTAGAACGCAACCAGCAATCCGTGCGGGCGACCTTCGCCACCCAGGACGAACGTGACGCCGCCGCCGACGCCTTGCGCCGCGCCATCCCGGAAATGCTTTTTGCGACCAGCCAATCCGGCGGCGCCTGGCTGCTGGACGGCACGCTCAGCCCGACCGCCATCACCCAGGTGCAGAACAGCGCCCTGAAGCAGAACATCCAGACCCTGCACAACCGGATCAACGAACTGGGCGTGGCCGAACCCGTCATCCAGCAACAGGGGGGCGATCGCATCGTGGTCCAGCTGCCCGGGGTGCAGGACGTCGCCAAGGCCAAGGACATCCTGGGCCGCACCGCCACGCTGGAAATCCACATGGTGGATGATTCCCCGTCGTCCATGGCTGCCCTGCAGTCGGGTCGCGTGCCCTTCGGTCTGGTGCGTTACACCGACCGCGACGGCCGCCCGCTGCTGCTGCGCCGCCAGGTCATCCTGACCGGCGAAAACCTGCAGGACGCCCAGCCTGGGCGCGACCAGCAGACCCAGGAACCCACCGTCAACCTGACCCTGGATTCCAAGGGAGCGCGCATTTTCCGCGACATCACCCGCGACAACATCGGCAAACGCATGGCCATCGTGCTGTTTGAAAACGGCAAGGGCGAAGTCGTGACCGCGCCGGTGATCCGATCCGAAATCCCCGGCGGCCAGGTGCAGATTTCCGGCAGCATGACCGCCCAGGAAGCCGCCGACGTGTCCCTGCTGCTGCGCGCCGGCTCTCTGGCTGCGCCGATGCACATCATCGAAGAACGCACCATCGGCCCCAGCCTGGGCGCCGCCAACATCAAGCAGGGCTTTGATTCGACGCTGTACGGCTTTACCGCCATCGCGATCTTCATCATCGCCTACTACCATCTGTTCGGCATGTTCTCGACGCTGGGCTTGTCCTTCAACGTGCTGCTGCTGCTGTCCGTGCTGTCCATGCTGCAGGCCACGCTGACCTTGCCCGGCATCGCCGCCATTGCGCTCACGCTGGGCATGGCCATCGACGCCAACGTGCTGATCAACGAACGGATCCGCGAAGAACTGCGAGCGGGCCTGCCGCCCCAGCAGGCCATACACCTGGGGTTTGATCGCGCCTGGGCGACGATTTTCGACTCCAACCTGACCAGCCTGATTGTCGGGGTCGCACTGCTGGCCTTCGGCACCGGCCCGGTACGCGGTTTTGCCGTTGTTCACTGCATCGGCATCCTGACCTCGATGTTCTCGTCGGTGGTGGGGGTGCGCGCCTTGGCCAATCTGTACTACGGCCGCAAGCGCAAGCTGAAGACCGTGTCGATCGGTCAGATCTGGAAACCCAAGCAAGATTAATCAGGATTCATCATGGAATTTTTCCGCATCCATCGCACCATCCCGTTCATGCGGCATGCGCTGATCCTGAACATCATCAGCCTGCTGACATTCCTGGCCGCCGTTTTCTTCATCGCTTCACGCGGCTTTCACCTGTCGATCGAATTCACCGGCGGCACGGTGATGGAAGTCCACTATGCCCAGACGGCGCCCGTGGGCGACATCCGCACCGCCATCGATGCGCTGGGCTACAAGGACTTCCAGGTGCAGAACTTCGGCACCTCACAGGACGTGATGATCCGCCTGCCGATCCGTCCCAACGAAGACACCGCCACGCAAAGCCGCACGGTGCTGTCCGCCCTGCAGGCCCAGCACGCCGAGGTGCAGCTGCGCCGAGTCGAATTCGTCGGCCCGCAGGTGGGCCAGGAACTGCTGCACAACGGCCTGATGGCGCTGCTGTTCGTGGTGGTGGGCATCATGGCGTACCTGGCCGTGCGTTTCGAATGGAAGCTGGCCGCCTCGTGCGCCATCGCCAACCTGCACGACGTGGTGATCATCCTGGGATTTTTCGCCTTCTTCCAGTGGGAATTCTCGCTGTCGGTGCTGGCCGGGGTGCTGGCCGTGCTGGGCTACTCGGTGAACGAATCTGTGGTGGTGATGGACCGGATCCGTGAAAATTTCCGCAAGATGCGCAAGGCCTCGGTGCGGGAAATCATCAACCTGTCCATCACGCAGAACATTTCCCGGACGATCATCACGCACGGTTCGACCCAGATGATGGTGCTGTCGATGTTCTTCTTCGGCGGCCCCACCCTGCACAACTTTTCCCTGGCCCTGACCATCGGGATCTGGTTCGGGATCTATTCGTCCGTGTTCGTCGCCGCCGCCCTGGCGATGTGGATGGGCATCCGCCGCGAAGACCTGGTCAAACACGTCAAAAAAGAAGGCACAGAAGTGGAATTGGGATAAGCCAGGACGCGGACAGGTCCCTGCGGACCTGTCCGCGTCTGTCTTATCGGAGCGGCCTGCAGAGGGCCTTACCTCTCAGTCGCCCGCCGCCCCAACGCCGCCACTCCCAGCACCGCCGCTGCCCCGGCGCACAGCGCCGGCAGCCCCCATTCCCCGCCTAAGCCCCACAACGCCATCACGCGATCCAGCTGGTAGCCGGTCGCCATCAGGCCTGCGCCGGTCAGCCCCAAGGTCGCCGATACGGCCTGTGGCCGAAACAAGAGCAGGGACACCACGCCGGCCGTCAAGACGATGATCGCCAGCCATAGCACGGCGTCGCGCAAGGGCACGGGAGACGAAGGCCACAGGCGATCCAGGATGCCGGGCTCCTTCACTTGATACCCCAGCGTGCCGGATACCGCGACGCCGGCCAGGGATTCCACCTGCCAGTTCAGCGCATAGATGCCGTACGCCGCCTCGGGAGGCACGGGCACACGGAATTCTGCGCCGGCATCACGAATCGCATACAAAGGTTGCGCCAGCCCCTGCGGATCGACCAGATCGATCCGCGCCATCCTGACGGCTTCACTGAACACCAGGGATATTTCTGCTGGCGGTTGAGCCAGGGTGCTGCCCGACGGCAAGGACGTCGCAACCAGTGCGGGGCCTCCCCAGGCAATCTGTGACCAGAGCAGCAGGCAGGCGGCAAGAAATGACTTCACGACATCGACGGGGCTGAATAACGTGCGCCAGTATAGGTCCTTTCCAGACCTTGGCCGCAGGCCACAAGGCCCTGTTCCCGGCGCCCTCCGCCCAAACCCGGATGACACGCCCATCCGGATACCCGGCCTGCAGTAAAATAGAAGATTACCCATCCTTTACCGCCCCCGGGATATAAACCCGCCCCGGCGATCCGACATGCAAGAAACCCCTGCACGCCGCCCAGGCGTCATCCCCGCTTCCCGTGAATCCGCAGACCACCTGAAAGACCAGGCCTGGCGCATGGCCCAGGATGAAACCCTGGCCAGCCTGCTGCAGCCCATGGAACCCGGCCAGCACAAAAAATTGTTCATCCGCACCTTCGGCTGCCAGATGAACGAATACGATTCCGAAAAAATGGTCGACATCCTGCGCGCGAGCAAAGGTGTCGAACTGACCGACACCCCGGATGACGCGGACATCATCCTGTTCAACACCTGTTCGGTGCGCGAAAAGGCGCAGGAAAAGGTCTTTTCCGACCTGGGCCGAGTCCAGCATCTGAAGCAGGCCAAACCGCACCTGGTGATCGGCGTGGGCGGCTGTGTCGCCAGCCAGGAAGGCGAGGCCATCGTGCGCCGCGCCCCGTATGTCGATGTGGTGTTCGGCCCGCAGACCCTGCATCGCCTGCCCGAACTGATCGACCGCCGCCGTGCGACCGGAAAATCCCAGGTGGATATTTCCTTTCCGCTGATCGAGAAATTCGACGCCCTGCCGCCTGCCCGCATGGAAGGGCCCACCGCTTTTGTCTCCATCATGGAAGGCTGCAGCAAATACTGCAGTTTCTGCGTGGTGCCCTACACCCGGGGGGCGGAAGTCTCGCGCCCCTTTGATGACGTGCTGACCGAAGTCGCCGATCTGGCCGACCAAGGAGTGCGCGAAGTCACGCTGCTGGGCCAGAACGTCAATGCCTATCGCGGCCCCGTCGGAGACGCCGGAGACATTGCCGACTTCGCCATGCTGCTGGACTACGTCCACGATATTCCCGGCATCGAGCGCATCCGCTACACCACGTCTCACCCGAAAGAAATGACCGCCCGCCTGATCGAGGCGCATGGGCGCTTGCCCAAGCTGGTGCCCTTTCTGCACCTGCCGGTGCAGGCAGGCAGCGACCGCGTGCTGGCCGCCATGAAACGCGGCTACACCGCCCTGGAATACAAATCCATCATCCGGCGCCTGAAAGCCGCACGGCCCGACATCACGCTCTCCTCGGATTTCATCATCGGCTTTCCCGGTGAAACCGAAGAAGACTTCCAGAAAACGCTGGATCTGGTGCGTCATGTAGGTTTTGACCAGTCCTTTTCGTTTGTGTATTCCAAACGCCCCGGCACGCCGGCAGCCGATCTGGACGACCCCGTCCCCCAGGCCGACAAGCTGGACCGTCTGCACCGGCTGCAGACTCTGATCAATGAGCAGGCCGCCGCCTACAGCCAGGCCATGGTCGGCAGCATCCAGCGCCTGCTGGTCGAAGGCCCCTCCAAAAAGGACCCGCAGGACATGAAAGGCCGCACGGAAAACAACCGCATCGTCAACTTTGCCGGTCAGCCACGCCTGATCGGCCAGATCGTGGACGTGCGCATCACCCAGGCCCTGACCAATACGCTGCGCGGCGAAATCGTCACCACCGAAACCGATCGGACGGGCGCATGAGCGATACCCGCACCAAACCCGCCGGCAACCGCCCCCTGTCGCTTCAATTGGCGGGCGACAACACACAACTGGCCAATCTGTGCGGCCCGCTGGACGAAAATCTGCGCCAGATCGCACAGGCCTATGACATCACCATCAGCCGGCGCGGCAACCGCTTCAGCGTGCGCGGCAGCCGGGCCCGCGAGGCCGGCCGGGCGCTGCGCTGGTTTCACGAACGGTCGGCGCACACGCCGTTGTCGCTGGACGCCCTGCAGCTGGGTCTGGTTGAACTGAGCAGCCGCGGCACGGTTCCCGTTCGGGACGCAGCCCCGCGCCCCGACCTGCCCGAGCTGCCGCCCGTGGACGAAGACGGCATCAGCCTGCGCACCCGCAAATCCGATCTGCGGCCTCGCACCCCGCGCCAGCGCGATTATCTGAACGCCATCCTCAAGCACGACATCACCTTCGGCGTCGGCCCCGCCGGCACCGGCAAGACCTGGCTGGCCGTGGCCTGCGCCATCGATGCCCTGGAACGCGAATCCGTTTCCAGGCTGGTGCTGACCCGCCCCGCCGTGGAAGCCGGCGAACGCCTGGGCTTTCTGCCCGGCGACCTGGTGCAGAAAGTCGACCCCTATCTGCGTCCCCTGTACGACGCGCTGTACGACCTGCTGGGTTTTGAAAAAACCCAGCGCTTCTTTGAAAAACAGACCATCGAGATCGCGCCGCTGGCCTACATGCGCGGGCGCACGCTGAACCACGCCTTCATCATCCTGGACGAAGCCCAGAACACGACCCCGGAACAGATGAAGATGTTTCTGACGCGCATCGGCTTCGGCAGCAAGGCCGTGATCAACGGCGACCCTTCCCAGGTGGACCTGCCCAAGGGCCAGCAAAGCGGCCTGCTGCATGCCCTGGACGTGCTGGACGGCGTCTCCGGCATCGCCCAGACGCGCTTTACCAGCCGCGACGTCGTGCGCCACCCGCTGGTCGCCCGCATCGTGGATGCCTACGAACAGGCAGGGGACCATGTATCCTGATTTTTCCCTTGGCGTGCAATATGCCATCGCCGCCCCGATGCTGCCGCGCTGGCGTCTACGGCGCTGGGTGGGCCGCGCTCTGGCACAGGCCCTGGCCGCCCCGGACCCCCGCGCCGGCCAGCCCGTCGCTCTGACCCTGCGCCTGGTCGATGCCGAAGAAGGCCGCAGCCTGAACGCCGCCTGGCGGCAACGCGACTATGCGACCAATGTGCTGACGTTTGAATATGGGGCGGACCCGTCCGGCCTGATCAGCGGCGACATCGTGCTATGCCTGCCGGTACTGGAGCGCGAAGCCGCCGAACAGGGCAAGATCTTGCTGCACCATGCGGCCCATCTGACCACTCACGGGGTGCTGCATGCCCTGGGTTACGATCATATTCAGGCCGACGAGGCCGAGCGCATGGAGGCCCTGGAAACCGCCATTCTGGCCGCCCAAGGCATTCCTGATCCCTACCGCCAGACGGACGGCGCCTAAGCGCGCCGTGTTATCGGTTATGCTACAGAATCCCTAGACTCGTCCTTCGGACAATGCCAGACCCTCACTCTTCAGACTCAGAACCCCGACCAACGCCGTCGGCCAATCCTTCCCTGTTCTCCCGACTCAAGGCTCTGCTGCGGCCATCGCCGCCTGCTGACCGCGAGAGTATCCGGGCAGTCCTGGAAGCCGCACACGACCATTCCATCCTGGACGGCGAATCCTATGCCATGATCTCCGGCGCGCTCGAAGTCGCCGACAAGACCGTGGCCGACATCATGGTGTCGCGTTCGCGCATGGATCTGCTGGACGTATCCCGGCCGCTGACCGAGCTGATGCCGGTGATCACCGAAACCGGGCATTCCCGCTTTCCGGTCTACGAGGGCGATCGTGACAACATCATCGGGGTGCTGCTGGCCAAAGACCTGCTGCTGACCCTATCGGATCACGCGCTGGACCTGCGCGCCCTGATCCGCCCGCCGGTATTCATCCCCGAATCCAAGCGCCTGAACGAGCTGCTGCATGAATTCCGCATGAGCCGCAACCACCTGGCCATCGTCATCGATGAACACGGCGGCATCGGCGGCCTGGTGACGATGGAAGACGTGCTGGAACAGATCGTGGGCGACATCGAAGACGAATTCGACGACGAAGACGACAAGACCATTTTCCGCACCGGGGACAATAGCTGGCGCGCCATGGGCACCACCGAAATCGAAGACTTCAACGAAGCCTTCGATGTCCACCTGCCCGACGAGGACTACGACACCCTGAACGGCTGGCTGGCAGCTGAATTGGGCCACATCCCCCGGCGCGGCGAACGCTTCGAGGGTCAGGGCCTGGCCTTTACCGTGGTCGGCGCCGACGGCAAACGCGCCCGCTGGCTGCACGTCCAGCGCCTGAATGGCGCGCCGGACACCGCCCAGGCGCCGGATGCCTGATCCCACCTTCCGCGGCCCGCTGTCATGACGTCCAGCCCCGCGCTTTCCGCATCCCTGGCGCCTGCCAGTCAGGCCGCCGCCGCACATCGGCACGGCTGGCGCAACCAGCTCTGGGTGCTGCTGGCCGGAGCCATACAGGCGCTTTGCTTCGCCCCCGGCCCCCTGCCCGC
This sequence comes from Castellaniella sp., assembly GCF_034675905.1. Taxonomy (GTDB): domain Bacteria; phylum Pseudomonadota; class Gammaproteobacteria; order Burkholderiales; family Burkholderiaceae_B; genus Castellaniella. The sequence goes on from NZ_JAUCCV010000007.1 coordinate 128,628, forward strand.
CTGGAGTCTGCCTTTCGTGCAGATCGCCAGCCTGGCCATTCTGGCCGCCCATGTCTGGGGGGCCTCGGGACCGCGGCAGGCAGCTGCTTACGGCTGGCTGTTCGGACTGGCGCAGTTCACCATCGGGGTGTACTGGCTGACCATCAGCATGCATCAATTCGGCGGGCTGGCCCTGCCCCTGGCCATCGGCGCGCTGCTGCTGTTCGCCGCCGCCATGGCGCTCTATGCGGCCGGCGCCTGCGCCCTGAGCGCGTGGCTGTGCGCCGCCCATAAAAATCCGGAACAAACCGCACTGCGGCAAATCCTGAACGCCGCGACCTGGGCCTGCGCCTGGGCGCTGTTCGAATGGCTGCGCGGGACCTTGTTCACCGGTTTCACCTGGCTGAACGTCGGCTACGCCCATGCCGAAGGCATGTTCGCCGCCTGGGCGCCCTTTATCGGCGTCTATGGCGTGGCCTGGCTGTCTGCCTTCGCCGCTGGGTCCATCGCCCTGATGGCCCGCGCCAAGGACACCTCGTATGATCGCAGCGCGGCCGCCACGATCGCCCTGACGCTGCTGACCGGCCTGCTGGGCATTGCCTGGACCCACATCGACTGGTCACAGACGCATGGCCAGCCTCTGTTGATCCGCTTGGTGCAACCCGCTACGCCGCAATCGGAAAAATTCGACCCTGCCAGCTTTCCCGCCACACAGGCCCGCGCCCGCCAACTGGCAGGCCTGACGGCCAAGACGGCGCAGGACCGCCCTGCGCTGATCATCCTGCCCGAAACCGTCATGCCGATCTTCCAGGATCAGGCGCCGCTGGCCATCTGGCAGCCCTGGCTGGACCTGGCCCGACAGATGGACGCCAGCTTGGTCCTGGGGCTCCCCCTGCACGAGCGCACCGCCACGGGTGATCGCTATACCAATGGCGCAACCGTCATCCACCCCGACGACTCTGCCCCTCCTCTGAGTCCCGGACAATGGCGCTACGACAAACACCATCTGGTCCCTTTCGGCGAATTCATCCCCCCGGGGTTCCGCTGGTTCGTCCAGGCCCTGCAAATTCCGCTGGGGGATTTCGACCGGGGGGCGCTGCGCCAGCCGCCGCTATCGCTGGCGGGCCAGTCCCTGGCGGTGAATATCTGCTACGAAGATGCCTTCGGCGAAGAAATTGCCAGGGCGGTCGCCCCAGGCGAAGACGGCGCACCCGGCGCCAACATTCTGGTCAATCTGAGCAATCTGGCCTGGTTCGGCGATACCTGGGCCTTGCGCCAGCACCTGTGGATCGCCCGGATGCGGGCGCTGGAAACCGCCCGGCCGGTCATCCGCGCCACCAATACCGGCATGACTGCCGCCATCGACCCTAATGGTCAGGTGCGCGGCCAGCTGGATCCAGCCATTCCCGGAGTGCTGGACGTGGAGATCCAGGGCGCCCAAGGCCTGACCCCCTACGTGCGGTGGGGCAACCTGCCGATCCTGATCTGGGTACTGCTGGGGCTGTTCTTGGCCTGGCGCTACCGGCGGCCCGCCCGCACCGACGCCTGATTCAAGCGTGCGGCGCTCTGGCGTCGCGCAAACGCTGCTCGAAGCTGTCCTGATCCAGCGGCTCGCCCAGCCAGAATCCCTGCCCGGCGTCGCAACCCATATCGCGCAATAGCTTGTACTGCGCCTGGCTGGCGATGCCTTCGGCAATGACCCGCATGCCCAGGCGATGCGCCAGGGCCACGACGGATTCGCAGACCAGCCGGGCGGCTTCGTTATCGGATACCTGTTCCGTGACTTCGCGTTCCAGCTTCAGCGTCTCGAACAGCAGATCGCGGGAGGCCAGCAACGCGGGCATGCCGACAGATACCGCCCCCACGCTGAAACGCATGCCCAGATGATGCAGATAATGCAAGCGATCCCGCATCAGAGGGCCCAGATTCATCAGCAGATGTTCATTGAATTCCAGGGACAGGCAGTCCGGCGGCAGCCCCTGGGCGTCCAACAGACCGAGCACGGCTTCCAGGCCGGCTTGGGCCAGGCTGAACTGGCCGGGCGATACATTCACGGTCAGACGCAGATCGGGCGCCATGTCCTGGCGCCACACCCCCAATTGCTGGATGGCTTCACGGAACACCCAATCGCCCAGCGGCTGCATGAGCTGGCGCTCTTCGGCAAACGGAATGAAATCCATAGGGGCGATGACACCAAAGGCAGGGTGACGCCACCGCAGCAAGGCCTCGGCCTTGATGATTTGCCCGGTCCGGAAGGAATAGATCGGCTGATACAGCAGGAAGAACTGGCCCGCCTCGATGGCCTCGGGCAGCGCCACCAGCAGGTCATGCTGCATGCTGGCCCGGTCTCGCATGGACTGGTCGAAATACTGATAGCCATTGCGGCCGGCTGCCTTGGCTTGATACATGGCCATATCGACATGGCGCATCAGCATTTCAGCATTGTCCGCATCAGCCGGATACAAGGCGACCCCCAGGCTGGCGGATATCTGGATCATATTGCCTGCCAGCGAATAGGGCTCGGTGATGCCATCCAGCAAGCGCCGGCACAAGGCATCCAGCTGCAGCTTGTCCAGCCGCGGTCCGTCTGATTTTTCAGCCACCAGGATGACGAACTCATCCCCGCCCAGGCGGGCGATGAAGTGAAGATCATCCGTGCAACTGCGCAGACGCTTGGCGACCTCGCTCAGCAGATGATCGCCCATCTCATGCCCCATGGAATCATTGACCTCTTTGAACAGGTCCAGATCCAGAAACAACAGGGCTATGGATTGCGTCTGGCGGTCGGCCTCGTCCACCGATACTTTCAGGTGCTCGTTGAAATACTGGCGGTTGGGCAAGCCAGTCAGGGGATCATGGTGCGCCTGATTCCAGATGGCTGTCTCTACCTGTTTTTTCTGTGTCACATCGCTGAGCATCACCACCCGGCAATTGACCGAGCCATCGTGATTCCAGGCGGTATCCAGCACCACGCGCTGGGCATATTCCTCGCCGGATTTGCGCTGCAGCCAGTATTCGCCTTCCCAGCGGCCTTTGGTATTGATGGCATGCCACATCTGGTCGTAGAAATCCCGGTTATGGCGACCTGGCCGCAGCAGCACCAGCAATTCACCGGCGACTTCATCGGGCCAATAACCCGTCATGCGGGAATAGGCAGGATTGACGTCGATGATGACGCCGGTGGCGTCGGTAATGGCGATGGCCTCGCTGCTGTTTTCATAAGCAATCGCAGCCAACTGGGCGGAGGATTCCGCCTGCTTGCTTTCAGTAATGTCCTGCACCAGCCCGATGAGGGCGGCGTCATCGCCTGTCCCCACCAGCGTGATAAAGATCTCGATGTCGAACAATGAGCCGTCTTTGCGACGGCCATGACGCTCGAACCGCAGTGTCGAAATCTTCTGATTGCGGCCGGATTTCAAGGCCTCGTCAACCAGATAGCGTTCCCGGGGGGCAATGATGGACAACAGCGTCAGGTGTCCGATCATCTCGTCAGGCATATAGCCGAAAATATCAGCCATTTTTTGGCTGACGAAACTGAAACGGTCACGGGCGATCAGGAAAATCCCCACCAAGGCATTGGACGCCAAGCCCTGAAAGATAATTTCAGACCGCTGCAACCCTTCCTGGTCTTCGCGCATCTGGGTCAGCAGTTCGTGAATCTGCTGCGCGCCCGCATTGTAGGCGTGGGCGATTTCAGTGATCTCGCCCACGCCCGCAGGCGCCACCCGAGTCGTGTAATCGCCCTGCAAGAGATCCCGAGCAGCGAGATTCAAGGTTCGCAGCGGCAGCAAGACGCCACGGCGCACCAACAGAAACACCCCCACCAATAGACCGAGATCCAGCAAAATCAGAGCAATCAACCAGTTCAGCGCCTGGCTCTTGGCGCCGTGCAAGATGGGCATCAACGCGTCCGACGCCGCATTGAGCGTACCCAGCAAAGTACCGGCATCGTCCGCGATCCACTGGCGCTGCACCGCATGCGGCAAATCCCGCTTTTCAGCCGCGGCATCCCCCCAGGAATAGGAGTCCAGCATGACCGCCTGCAGGCGCCCGCGCAACACCACCCAATCGCGCTGTATCTTGGGCAGCAGCAGACGAACCGGCGCCTGTCGCAATGCGGAAATCTCGCGGTCCCCTACGACCCCCCCCCTGATCCAGGGCCCGCAGGGCCAGATCCATGGCATCGATTTCCTTGCTGATCTGCCCGGTCTGCAGCAAGCCGCCATCGGCCAGCCGCATCGCCCGCACCGCCAGTTGCTGACTGAGCGTGCGCATGCTGCCCAGCGTCGCCGACTGATCCAGCGCGGCGTCATAGCGCGACATGAGCGAATACACCAAAGCCGCATTGCCCAGCACAAAGGCCAGCATCACACCATAAAAGACAGCCGATATTGACCTGAGCCCGAACAAGATGCGGGCGGCAGGCCCTGCTGGTTTCGAAAATCGTGGGCGCATGCGATCCTGATGGTTAAGGAATGGCGGTTATCAGCCGCCGCCAGGGATGTTCCCCTGTTGCCACCAAGCATGTTACCGGATATGCCAACAAAGACAATCCGACAAAAGCCCGATTCCTGGCGGGAAATCAAGCTTTTGCCAGGAAGATATGAAAAAGCGCTGCAATGGCCGACGCAACGTACGCCGGCACTACCGCCTCACTACCGGTAAAAAGGCGGAAAAAGTGGAATTTTGGAATGTGGTTTGGAAGTTTGGAAGGAAATTCGAGGCGAAAAAAAGCACCTACATGATGTAGATGCTTGATTTCACTGAATTATTTGGCGGAGCGCAGCGTTTCAATTCCAAAAAAATGATGTAAATTAGCGGTAGCTAATTAGCGTTGGCTATTGACTTAACCTTAGTCATGGCTAATAATCCTCTCGAAGCCACAGCTATTTGAGAGGAAAAAATGACCATCGCCACCACCTCTACAGCCGCCGATCTGTTCGTGTCGTCTGTTGCCCGTATTCAAGATCAACTGGCCCGCCTGCGGGCCGCTGCCGACAACCACTTCGATGCCGATCCCTCCCGGATCAACTGGGGGCACGTTGGCGACCTCGGTCGCATCGAGGCCGCCCTGAAAAACGCCTGTGCTGTCGCCTTTAACGAGGCCGAGTGACCCCACACCCTGCCCCTGCCCGCGCGGAGGCATGAGCGGGGTCATTCGGCCCTTCCTGCAGCGTCAGTCAACCATCTATAGGAGTTTCTCCATGACCATTATCGGCATCGCTCTTGGCAAGCACTACGACAAGAAGTGGAAGCGCATCGACGAAGACGGCAGCGTCCTGTCGCCCGCACAGCACTATTTCGACGATCACCCGATCTTTTCTCGGCCTGGCCGATGAGGAAATCAACGGCCAGGCCATGGTTCGTGTCCCGGCGTTCTACTACCGTAATGGCGTCATCACGGATGGCGACCTGGCGGGCAAGAAGGCGTTATGGATCAGCCCGACCCCAGCCGACGGCTTTACGCGTCACCCCGCCTTCATGCACCACGGTGCGCCTATCGATCAGTTCTGGATCGGCAAGTACCAGGCGACGGCTGACGGCCCCCTTATGGGTTCCTGCGCTGGTGCGATGCCGCTGGCTAGCATAGATTTTCCGACGATGAAAGACCGCGCTGCCCAGCGCGGCGATGACTGGATGCTCTGGAGCGTCTATCAGCTCGCTGCGGTTCAGATCCTCGCCTTGATCGAACATGGCACGCCCGATCTGGCCTCTGTTGTTGGTGCTGGATACGTGGATGGCGACGGCGTTCGGCCGGTTGATGATGAGCTGGTCGCCCAGGCTGCGTATCGCGGCATCACCGGCCTGTGGGGCAACGTGTGGCAGATGCTCCAGGGCCTGGGGACGAACGGCGAGCGCGAATGGCGGATCTGGGATATGGCAGGCCGTCAAGAGCTGATCGATACCGGCATCGCCGCGCCCGAGAACAACTGGTTTCACCGACGGCAGCGCAAGGCTGGCGCGGATTTCGACCTGGGTGCTGTTTTCCTGCCCAAGAAGACGCGCGATGCGCAGGGAGATTCCGGCTTCGGTGATTACATCTGGGCCTGGTCAGATGGCGAGGTCGCGTACCACGGCGGTCTTTGGTACGGCGGTGCGCTCGACGGGCTGTTCTGCTTGGTCGTCATCAACGCCGCGTCGCACTCCAATGCGTACATCGGCGGCCGCCTCGCAAAGGTGTGATGGGTCACGTCTTAAGTGTCATGCAAACGGGCGAGCCCGCCGAGCGGGCCGCTCACTGAACTGGAGCTGCTATGTCTGCTACCCCCATCATTCCCGGCCGCCTGTACCGCGTTCGTGGTCAGGGTTTCGACGTCACAGTGATTGCCACCGATGCTGCGGCCGCAATCATCATCATGCTTCCGAGGGTCATGCCATGCGAAGCCTAATGATTCGTACCTGCGTGGCATTCCGACTGCGCCGCGACCCCGCCCTGCGCCTGTCGTGGCGATCAAGCTGGCGCATCGCAGGAGAGATGCAGTGAGTCCCGCTCGAGGCATGGCGCATGTCGAGGTTTTCCTGGGCGATGATGAGCTGATCGCCGTGAACGCCCTGCTGGAAAAACTGATCGTTGCGAACTACGGCCCGCATCCCGACCTCTTTCTGTCGCTGGCCGACGGCGACCAGGTGATGGCGGCGGACATGCTGTCGGGCGCCTGCATATTCCACATGGCGGCCCGGCGCGTCATGCGGGTGCGCAATATGCCGGAGGCCGCATGAAGAAAGACGCTACCGCGCCGCCCGCCACCACCGTGCAGCTCAAGCAGGCCCTGGCCGCCGCGCGTCTGAATATATCGCTCGAAGACGCACTGCGCTCACCAGCCCTGACACGCTGCCTCGAAATCACCGCAGAGGTCATGGTATCTGACCCGGATCTCTGCGGCGCCCGGACAGATCATCGTGCATCGCGCGAGCCGCTGCCCGTCCTCGCGCACGAAGTCGCAGCGCCACGCATGGACGTGAAACGTGCCGCCGCTGGTGACACGGACGATTGACCATGAAAAAGAAGCGCCGCATACCCCGCACGATACGCATCCCGGTCACTCGCGCCCTGCGAGATGAGTTCGCAATGCTGCTGTACACGTCGCTCTGGAGCCTTGAGCACGCCCCAGGAGCCGATCCGTTTGACAACCTAGCGGGCGTTTTCAACGTGGTGCAGCTTGCGCTCGAGCACGACGCCGCGCACCGCCATGAGGCGCGTCTTATCACTGGCGGTGCCGCTGCCCTGAATCAGGCGATGAACCGGATCATTTCCGGCAAGCCGCCCGCCGATCACGAAATCGCGCCCATTCGCGTGAGCGTGGAAACCATAGACAGGCTGCTGGGCCGTTTGGACGTGTCAGTCCTATACGCCGCCATGCAGCGCCTGCGCGATCTACGCGCAGCACCCGAAAAAAGAGAGTTGTGACTATAAAGGAGAAACCTATGTCACTAGAGGATTTGATCGATACAGATTCCCGGCCTGCCAGCAGGCTGCATGCAACCATGGAGTCCCGCCGCCGACTGGAATTGTGCAGCGAGCAGATGGCTGAAGGCGCCCGCCTTGTCATCGATGTTCTGGATGAACTCATTGCAGAGCATGGAGACCTGCCGATTAGCGATACCCTGGCTGATCGGCTGATAGAGCGCATCGGGCTGCTCGACCGCGCCCAGGCGGCTTTATCGGACGCAATGCAGGGGAGGCATCGCCATGCTTGAAACTGGCATTCTGCTGACCCGTGCACAGCTTGAGGAGCTAACGGGCATGAAACAGCCTGCGCGGATGGTGGCATGGCTCGAGCAGCGGCATTGGGTGTACGAACCCGCCGCGCGTCGAGGCGGAATCCCCAGGGTATCGCGGCAGCATTTCGAGGCCCGTATGTCGGGCAAGTCGAACGCGCGGCGCCGTAACGGGCCACGGCTCGACTTCTTCGCAGCACAATGAGCCGACAGCGCACCCGTCAGGATGGCCTGCCTTATCGTGTCTACGAGCGCAGGGGCACTATTACCTATTCAATCGGGTACAAGCTCCCTGATGGCCGGTGGGCGTTTCGCCTGAAGTGCCCCGTCAAGGATCGCGCCAAGATGGCAGAGATCCGTGCCGAGGCGATTCGTCGGGCAGGCGAGATCGGCTTGGGTCGACCGGCTGACGATTCCGTTGATGCGTTGATTACGGTGTGGCTGGAGTGGCAGGAATCTCTACCGCTTAACAGCCCGAAACGACGCGCTGACTCGACGCTGGCCGAGAACAAGCGCGAGATCGTCCGGCTGCGTAAGGCGTTCGGCCACATGGCGGTGCGCGACCTCACGAAGACGGACGCCTACGCCTACCTGGATGCGTGCGTTAAGGCGAGCCGCGCCGCCAAGGGGAACAAGGAAATATCGCTGATGCGCCGCATTTTGGAATATGGCGTGCGCCTAGGCCTGCTAACAGTCAACTCGTTTGACGGTGTCGAGAAGAACGAAACCGCCGAGTATGACCGCCTGGTGACCGATGAAGAAATTGCCCTGGCCGAACGCGTGGGCCGGAAGATGGGCGGCCCGCAGTTGATCGTGGCGCTGGCACTGAAAACAGCCTGGCTGTGCCTGAAACGTTCCGTGGAGGTGCGAGCGTTGACACACCCACAAATCACCGATGCTGGCATTGAGTGGGTGGCGGCCAAACGGCGGCGGGGTGCCATTCCAAGGGTCGGGATTATCGAGTGGAGTCCAGAGCTGCGAGCGACGATTGATGATGCCCTGGCGATCAAGCGTTATGACCTCGCGGGCGACTGGTATGTGTTTGGAAATTTGCGCGGCGAGCGGTACACAAAAGGTGGCTGGAAGAGCACGCTATCGCGGCTCATGAACGAATGCGTGGAGGTGGCCACCAAGGAAAGCATCCCGTTTAAGCCATTCAGCCTGCAGGACTGCCGCCCTAAGGGTGTGTCAGACAAACTCCAGCGTGGGGACAAAGACGTCATGGAAGCGACGCTGCACACGTCGGAGCGGATGATCCGCAAAACCTACGACAGGCGCCGTGTGCGCCATGCGAAGCCCGCAGAGTAGGGAATTATCCGTCGTGGCCCATGCCCACAATAAAGCCCGATACGACTCTGTCGAGGGCTTTTTTCTCGGCTGTCGATAGCTTGCTGTACGACTCATAGGACGTCGAGAAAGGCCAGCCGTTCGCGCGGTTCTGGATGTGTGGCTGGTGGTTGTCCACCTCTCCCTCTTTCAGGTACTTCGGCCCTTCACCTGTCGCAATCCACCATGTGTGGACGCGAAAGAAGGCCGCTGCGCGGATGGCGTTTGAGGCCTCCATCTGCTTGGTCTTTCCGGACAGCCAGCCGTTCACGGACGGTTGCTTCACGCCGCAGGCGCGGGCGAGATCGACGGGCCTGGCCTCGGGGCGCTCGGCAAAGAGTTCAGAGAATCGTTCTGTAAGTGTGGACATATTAGCTAATCCTAAATGTTTTTCACATAGGTGTGGCTTGCTTTTTATCCTTAGGTATGGCTAAATATGCACTGCTAAGGATTTGGAGACCAACCATGAAACGCATCGCCGAGCATCCGGATGCCGCTGTCATTGAACGCCTCGGGGGGACGTCAGCCGTCGCTCGCATGTGCAAGATCGAGGCCCCGTCTGTTACGAAGTGGAAGAAAACCGGGATACCCCAGGCACGCAGCATGTACCTGCGCGTACTGCACCCCGAGGCATTCCTGTCCGCTTCGCCCGACACGGCCAGCTCGCATCCAGCGGGGCAATGATGATGAGCGCCCCATACTCCGCCCTTCCTTTTTCAATGTGGCCTCATTGTGCGACTTCGAAGGAGGACAGTCATGCGTAGCATGTCGCAAACCACGATCACCATCCTGCGCGATGAGATTACCGAGTATCGGCGGGGCAAGCGCTTGTCGCGTGAGACTGTCGCCGCTGGCATCGTCGACGCGCACGAACGCCTGGGCGCCGACGTGGTGACAGGCATCCGCTTCGAGCCCAAGACGGTTGATGCGTTCGAGCGCACCAAAGTGAACGCCGACCGAATCTTTCGATGGTTGGACGATGTCACCAAGGACGGCGTGTTTGTTGCCTGCGAACTTTCTGGTTTCTGTGCTGGCTGGTCTGCCCGAGGATGTTCGTCGTCGCGTTCTGGATCGGATGCTGCTGCCGCTCGGGTTCGCTGTCCGATCCCTTGGCGACAACCAGAGCGCTGCGGCCGTGTCTGCCAGCATGGTCGCCACGCTGGTCCGGGAGCAAAGCGAGGCAGCAGCAGCGACCACCAACCTGCTGGGAACCGCCGACCGCGCAGCCCTGCTAGACGCCAGACGCGAGATGGCCGAGGCCGTCGACGTCGGCGCAGAACCTGCTCGCGCATCTGGATGCGCAGATCTCGGAGGGCCAGGAACGCATGAAGCCAGCCCCGAAACCCGTACCGCGCCGCCCGCGCTCTGTGCAGCAACGCGCGGATCGCAAGGCGCAACAGACGCAATCACACAACCGCCCACCCGGGACCCATGCCGTCTGCCGTACGGCCGTCTGGTCGTCGGCCCAAGGGGGCGTCTGATGGCGCACGAATTCGACCGCGCCAGCGAGCGCGAACAGGAGGCCCGCGACGCCGCGCTGGCCGCCACCCGCCGGGCCGCTGCGGCGATGCCGAAGGGTGAGCCGGGCGAGTGCGACCGCTGCGGCGAGTACTTCGTCCGCTTGGTCGGCGGCCTATGCGGCTTCTGCCGCGACGGTAGGTCGCGCCCATGATGCAGCCGGTTGCCCGCCTGCTTTTTTTCACGCCCGCGTTGAGTGGGGTAATCCCCGTTCCCCCAGGGAGAGCAGCAGGCCGCGTGGTTGCGTTGCGGGATGGGTTGCGCCTCGGTCGGCTCTGTTGCTTTTTTGCAACCAAGGTGGGGACCCTGGCGGATTCCTGGTCTTGCGGGGGCGCGCACCCGCGAAATATCGCTAGGCTGCGGGCCTGCAACATAGGCAACTGTCTGGGGGCCGCCGTATGAGCTGGAAGAACTACGACGACGTGCTCTCCCAGCTTCGGGCCGCTGGCCTGGATGTCGATACGGAACGTTCGACGTCGGCACGTCGCGGCCTATTCGGTGCCGGGAGTACAACGGCGACCGCGAAAAGCGCGGCTGGTATTGGCTGAACGAGATCTGGCTCGACGAATACGACGACGCGGGCAAGCCCACAAAGGGCTGCTACATCGTCGGCAGCTACGGGGTCTATCGCGGTAAAGAGTCGGGCAAGCAGAAGATTCGGCTGTCGCGCAACGGCGCCACCATGAGCGCACAGCAGGCCGCTGCCATGAAGGCCCGGCACGCCGAGAACGTGCGCCGCGCCAAGGCTATACGCGCCGCCGAGCAGGAGCGTGCCGCGCAGGCCGCCGCACGCGGCTGGGCCAAATATCAGCCGGTGAGCGCCACGCCGTCCGAATACCTGGCCCGTAAGGGCGTGGGTGGCCACGGCGTGCGTTACTCGCCGTCGGGTAACGGCACCATCGCCATCCCGATCTGCGACGACACCGGCAAAGTCTGGGGCTTGCAGATCGTGCGAGGCCGCGACGGTGGTAAGCGCCTGGAAAAGCAGTACTGGCCCGCTGGCATGAACAAGGCGGCGCACTACCACATGCTGGGCGCACCTGGCGCCGTGATTCTGCTGGCCGAGGGCTACGCCACCGCCGCGACGTTGTTCGAGGCGACCGGGTTGTGCGTCGTGGCGTTCGATGCCGATAATCTGATGCCGGTCGCCCAGGCGCTGCACAAGTCCTACCCCAAGGCGTACATCCTGGCGTGCGCCGATGACGATTACCTCACAAAAGACCCCCACGGCAACCCGTGGAACCCCGGCGTCGAGGCCGCCCAGGCCGCGGCGACTGCCGTGCGCGGCGGATGGGTGGAGCCCGAGTTTCCCGGCGACCGCGAAGGCAAGAAGCTGACGGACTTTAACGACCTGCAGCACTTCCCTTTGGGTGGCCAGGCGTTGGTACGCGCCCAGATCGAGATGGCCCTTGCTGCTGCCGGGCATGATGCGGCAGCGGTCGGGCGGCCCGGCTTGCGGACTGGTGGCTTCGGCAGGCCGGGAACCCAGCCAGGGGGAAGGGGAAGGCGGAAAACGTCGCGCCGAAGCTGTCATGCCTCTGGATGATCTGGTGGAGCGCTTCGTGCCGGTTGATGATGGTACGGGCGACACGGTCTTTGATCTATGGACGAACCGCATTGCGCGGCGGGCGCAGATGGTCGCGTTGCTGCCCGCTGGCGTACGCGCCGACGACATCAAGCGTCATCCGTTGTGGGTCGAGCGCGGCGCCTACTTCATCGATCAGATCGGCTTCGACCCGGCTGGCAAAGACGATGCGGTGGCACTCAACACCTGGCGCGGCTGGCCGATGGCCCCGCGCGACGGCTCATGCCGCGAGCTGCTCGACCTGTTGCGCTACTTGTGCGAAGGCGAGAGCAATGCCGATGAGGTGTACGAGTGGATGTTGTGCTGGATGGCGTACCCGCTGCAGAACCCAGGCGCGAAGATGTCAAGCGCCATCATCATGCACGGCCCGCAGGGCACGGGCAAATCCACGATCTTTCAGACGCTGGCGAAAATCTACGGCGATTACGCCACGGTGCTGAACCAGCGCGGCCTGGAGGATCGGTTCAACAGCGACTGGGTCGATAGCAAGCTGTTTCTGCTGGCCGAGGAAGTGGTAACCCGTGCGGAAATGTGGCATATCAAAAACGAGTTGAAAGAGCTTGTCACGGGCGAATGGATACGGGTGAACCCGAAGAACCTGGCCGCCTACCGTCAGCGCAACCACGTCAACATCGTTTATCTGTCGAACGAGGGCCAGCCGCTGCCCATCGATAACGACGACCGCCGTCACCTGGTCATCTACACGCCACCCGCCCTGGCAGAGGACTTCTACGACGCGGTCAACATCGAGCTCGAGCACGGTGGGGTCGAGGCGTTCTACTACTTCCTGATGCACGTCGACCTGGCCGACTTCCATCCCAAAAGCGCCCGCCAATGACCGAGTCAAAGCAAAAGCTGATCGACCTATCGCTGCCCTCCGAGGCGGTGTTCGTGCGCGAGTGGCAGGCGGGCCAGCTTGAAATCGACGAGGGCAAAGGTCCCATGCCGTTCTGCCCATGTCTGGGCGGGCACCTGTACACCACCTACAAGAAATGGTGCGCCCTGACGGGCGTCGTGCGGCCTCGCGATGAAACGCAGTTCATCGGATACGTGGGCCGCTTGCCCGAGTGGCAGGCTGGCAAGCCCGTGTCCACCCTGGAGAGCCTGAACAGCACAGCCTATAAGAGCCGCAAGATGGTGATCCCCAGCCCTACCGCCGTCGCCGATGCACAGGCTGCGGGCGCGACGACCATTAGTGATGGCGACGGATCGAAAACAGGGGCCGTTGGCTGACTGAATGTTTTTTCGCGTTCAACAATGCGATGGGAGGCGGCCTGTGATAGTACGCCGTATTACGCCACTTATTACCGAAAAACACGCGGCAGGCGGGGATATGACTTGTATTACGCCTATGACCCCGTTCGCCCGCCCGCGTGACGTGAAAACATCTAACGTGCATGTTTACCCCTCACATGAGGCGCGTAACCCCGTCACAGGCGTAATACAAGTAATAGTCTCGCTTAAAAAGGTTCTAGGGGTAATAAAGTGAGTAATAAATGGGGTAATAAGGTTTGAGGCAGTCGATTTCGGTGGGGCTTCGTCATGATCCTGGAATCGAAAGCCGCTTTCTCGTCGCCTGGGCGTCAATAAATCCACGATCACCCGCGCCGCACAGGCTGGTCGCCTGGTCATGCAGGGCGATCAGGTCAATGTCGAGGCCAGCCTGGCCCGCTGGCGCGCCGCAAAGGGGCCGCACCGATGTCGCGGAACGCTTCGCGGCGCAGCGCGGGCAGTCCATCCCCGACGTATCAACCCCTTACCCCCCCGAAGAAAACCCCACAGCGGGCGATTCTGGCCCGTTGCCGGAGCGGGGTTGCGGGCGGGTTGGTGCGCAACCTTTCACGCGACGGGCCGACACCGGCAGCGCCGGTCACTCCCCTGCAAACCGCGGCCTGACCCTCAGTTCGAGAACGAAACCATCAAGCTGGAGATGGCGCTGCGCCGTCACATGCGCTACCCCGCTGCCGTTCTCGTGCGGCGGGAAGCCTACGGCCTGGGCCTGGCCCTGCGGGCGTCCGTCGAGCGCATGGTGGTCAAACCGCGCCGCGCCTGGCCGCTGCCCCGACGCCAGAGCGCCGTGCGCTGCTGGTAGCTGAATGCGCCGCGCTGTCGCGTGCCATTGCCTACCGAGTTCGTCCGCGCCCTGCGCCGTCTGCGTGCCTCGGAGAAAAAATCATGATGATCCGCGAACTTTCGATTTTCCACCCTCCGGGCTTATAATGGCCGTGCGCTGGTAGACAACCGGCGCACGGGGTTCGCAGCCCGGAATACCAAGGCGCGCAGCCGCCTGGAAACCGTTCACGCGGCTTTTTCACTCTCTGCGCGCAGCATGGCACTCCTCTGGGCGGGCATGCGGGGGAGGGCTTCGGCCCTGCCGGTTCCTGGTTCCAGGTCTGCTAACCCGCATGTGTCCGCCCACCTCGTTTCAGGAGGCGGCGGCTCTCGACCGCGTCCAAGGAGTCACGCCATCAGCTGGTAAATCGTGGTGCGCACCCGCGCACGTCATGCCACCCGGAAGCATCCCGGGCCACCACCACCCAAGAAACACCCATCTGCCTGGCCGATGCCAGCGGCTATTCGCTGTTCGCCGTGCGTGATGGCGTCCGCGCCGACACCGCGTTGGCGCAGGCGGCCAGCATGCTTCGCACTGCCCACGGCCTGCTGGTCAATTCCAGCGAGATGGGCGACGACGATCAGTACGCCGCCGGCCTGTTCCTGCTCGAGGGCGCCAGCGCCCTGATCGATTCCATCAACGGGGGCCAGCCATGAACAGCCTGGGATCCCCTTCGACTTCGACCAGCACTCCGTGCGTGCCGTGGCCGACGAAGATGGCCGCGCCTGGTTTGTTGGCTCGGACGTCGCCGAAGCCCTGGGGTACGCGGAACCCGCGGCTATCCGGCAGCATTGCGAGGGGGGGCGAAACACACCCCCTTCCGACCGCTGGCGGCATCCAGGACGTCCGCCTGATTTCCAGCCGGATCTGTACCGTCTGGTGGTGGGCAGTCGCCTCCGCCGCCGAGCGCTTCGAGCGCTGGGTGTGGACGTCCTGCCCACGATCCGGCGCACCGGCAGCTACTTCGCCCAGCCAGCCGCTGCCGACATGCGCGGCGTGAACACCGCCTTCTGGCTGATCCCCCACCTGCCGTACGGGCGGCACGCAGCCTGGGCCTGCAGCGTGAGGCCGCAATCGTCGCCGCCAATCGCACCGTCGCCAGCCTGACCGGCGTGGATGCCATGCAATTGCTGGACATCAAGGCACCCGCTGCCGCTGCGCTTCCAGGGGCCCGAGCAGAGGCCGAGTTCCTGCTTGCATGGCAGCAGGGCACTGTGGTGCTGGTCGATGACGCCGACCCGCTGCCCTTTGTGCCCTGCACCGGGCGGCAACTGCACGCGGCTTACCTGCATTGGTTCCGCCGCGAACAGCGCCCAGGCTGGCCGCAGGCTGAAACGCGGTTCGTGGGCTTCGTCGGCCGTCAGCCCGGCTGGG
Source organism: Castellaniella sp. (assembly GCF_034675905.1). Classification (GTDB taxonomy): domain Bacteria; phylum Pseudomonadota; class Gammaproteobacteria; order Burkholderiales; family Burkholderiaceae_B; genus Castellaniella. The sequence goes on from NZ_JAUCCV010000007.1 coordinate 144,242, forward strand.
TGGCTGGCCGCCCGCAGCAGACCTACCGCGACCGCACCGGCGCGAGGTGGCTGTCTCGCAAGATGGTTATTCCCGCCAACCTCATGTCGCCCATGAGCCAGACCCGCACGGAATGGCTCACCGAGGGCTATTTCACCTTCCAGGCCGCGCTGGATGCGGCGCAATCCATCGGAGACCAAGAATGAACGGAACAGAAATCTCATACGCCCTGGCAAAGCAGTTGACCAGCGCTACCACCATCGAGAGCAACTATGGCTCCATCGATCTGGACGCTGAACTGCGCCGCGCCGTCGACGCTGCTGTACGGCCCATTCTTGAGCGACGCATGGCCGCTTTTGAGCGAGGCAGCACCAATCCTGAAAACCTCATCGAGGGCATTCAGCGGCAATGCGCAGGGTACGCGAAGATGTGTTGCCGGAATATGACGCGATCCCTACCGGCGCTTTCGCCGCGAGACTGATGCGCCAGTCGATCCGCGCCGCCGAAGCCGCCATCGCTTCCGGCGACGTCGTGGCGATGGTGTCCGCGTATGGCGACCTGGAGGGCTATCAGGTATGAAGACCCTGTCCGTTCGCCAGCCCTGGGCGTGGCTCATCGTCAACGGCTACAGCCCATCGAGAACCGTGACTGGCCTACGCACCAGCGTGGCCCGATTCTGATCCACGCATCCAAGGGCATGACACGTGATGAGTACGGACGTTGCGGGATTAGCCCAATCTCTCGGCATCGCCATCCCAGCATTCGACGAGTTAGAGCGCGGCGGCATCGTTGGTCGAGCCGTGATCACCGGGTGTGTCACGGATCACGCATCCCCGTGGTTCTTTGGTAGGTATGGGTTTGTGCTGGCCGACGCCAGGCCTATGCCGTTTCAGCCGTTGCGCGGGCGGCTGGGTTCTTCGATGCTGCGTCTCCGGTTGAGCAATTGGCTACATCGCGTGGAGATTGATGGCGTGTCTGATTCTGGAAAACGTGTGCTTGACCCGTGCTGCGGCAGCAGGATGTTCTGGTTCGACCGGCAGCACCCCGACGTCGTGTTCGGCGACCGCCGTCACGAAACCATCAGCGTCACGGACAGATCGCACGGCCGCGCCGATGGCGTGCGCACGCTGCGCATTGAGCCGGATGTACTGATGGATTTCCGAGCGCTGCCGTACCCAGACGGCGCCTTCAGGCTCGTTTCCTTTGATCCCCCGCACCTGGTGCGCGCTGGCAAGAATTCCTGGCTGGCGGCGAAGTACGGAAAGCTCGGCCCAGACTGGCGCGAGGATCTGCGCCAGGGGTTTGCCGAGTGTTTCCGCGTGCTTGCCCCCGACGGCGTGCTGATTTTCAAGTGGAACGAAACCCAAGTTAAGGTCGCGGACGTCCTGGCGTTGACCGCTGTGCCGCCGTTGTTCGGCCATCCGACTGGACACAAGGGGCTGACGCACTGGATCGTGTTCATGAAACCACGCGAGGCCGCCATGCAGATTGAAGTCCTGCCGCTCGACCGACTTGTCCCGTATGCCCGCAACAGTCGCACGCACAGCGATGCGCAGGTGGCCCAAATCGCCGCGTCGATACGGGAGTTCGGCTTCACCAACCCGGTACTGATCGATTCCGACGGCGGCGTCATCGCGGGCCACGGGCGCATCCTCGGCGCCGCGCGTCTGGGCATGACCGAGGTGCCGTGCTTGCGCTTGGGGCACCTGACCGAAGCCCAGAAACGTGCCTATGAGATCGCAGACAACAAGCTGGCGCTGAACGCTGGCTGGGATGAAGCGCTGCTGGCTGCGGAGCTGCGCGATCTGGCCGACATGGACTATGACATGGCCCTGACCGGCTTCGCCGATGATGAGATCAAGGTGCTGCTGGCCGGGCTGGACGCCGCACCCACCGGCGCCACCGATCCGGATGCCGCGCCGCCTGTGCCCGATGTCCCGGTCAGCTTCCGGCCAGGCGACGTTTCGTTGCTGGGTCGCCACCGCGTCATGTGTGGCTCAAGCGCCGACCCCACCGCCTGGGCCAGGCTCATGCGCGATGATCGCGCGGATATTTGCGTCACAGATCCACCGTACAACGTGGCCTACGAGGGCAAGACCAAGGGTCGCATGACGATCCAGAACGACAGCATGTCGGCAGGCGGACTTCCGCCAGTTCCTGCTCGAGTTCTACCGGGCCGTGTTCGATGTGATGCAGCCTGGCGCCCCGATCTATGTCTATCACGCCGACACAGAGGGCCTGAACTTCCGCAGCGCTTTTATCGAAGCGGGCTTCAAGCTGTCCGGATGCCTCATCTGGCGCAAGAACACCATGGTGCTGGGCCGCTCCGACTATCAGTGGATACATGAGCCGATCCTGTACGGCTGGAAGCCCGGCGCCGCGCACCGCTGGTACGGCGGCCGCAAGCTCACCACGATCATCGAACACGGCGAGGGCGGCGCGGTACGCCGCTTGGACGATGGCCGATGGGCCGTCCAGGCGGGCGATGACCTGCTGATCGTCGACGCGAACGCCACGCTTGAGGAACACCTGGGGTCGGTCATCTACCACGACAAGCCAGCCCGCAATGGTCAGCACCCGACGATGAAGCCTGTCAGCCTGATCGAGCGCAACCTGCGGGCATCCTCGCGTGCAGGCGACATCGTGATCGACGGCTTCGGCGGATCTGGCAGCACGCTCATGGCAGCGGATCGCCTCGGGCAGGCTGCTCGTCTGATGGAGTTGGATTGCGGCTACGTCGACGTGATCGTGCGCCGGTGGCAAGAGTACAGCGGGGGGGGGCATGTCTGGACGGGGATGGGGCTTCTTTCGACGAAATCATGGCGGCGCGTGCCGCCGCGACGGCGTGAGGCTGCACTGATGGCGACCTTATCCGACCTGCAGACCGAGCGCGCAAAGCTGCGCGCCCTGGACGCAAAGTCGACCTATAAGTCGGCGCTGGCCGATACCACCAGCCACAAGGATGTGGTGGCCGCTGCCGCCGCCATGCGTTCCGCCCTGGATGCCGCCATGCGAGGCATGCCTCGCGTGTTGGCAATGGCCATCGACGGTGAAGCCGACGAGACCCGCGTCCACTATCTGCTTTCGGATGCCATACATACGGCCCTCACAGGCATCGGCGCCGATGTCGAACATGCCTGCACGGTGCTGCCACCCGTTGGCGAACAGTTCAAGCGCGGCGCCCAGCCCCGCGATCTGCTGACCGTCAGCCAGTGGGCCGACCGCCATCGTTGGCTGCGCTCTGGAACGAATGCGCCAGGGCGCTGGAACACTGCACTGACTCCGTACCTGCGCGAGATCATGGATGCGCTCTCGGAGCACAGCCCCGTGCGAACCGTCGTGTTCCAGAAATCCTCGGGCGTCGGTGGTTCCGAGGTCATGATGAACTGGACTGGCTACGTGATGCATCATTTGCAGAATAAAGACATGCTGGTTGTCATGCCTACGCTGGAGTTGCGCGACCGGTCATTCAACCCGCGCATGGCAAAGATGGTGGAGGAGACCGAAGCACTGGCGGGACTGATCTCCCGCAATGCCCGCGACAAAACGAATCGCGCCGACGTTGTCGAGTACGGCGCCCACGCCCGCATCATCCGCAGTGGCGCCAACAGCCCCGATTCCCTGCGCTCCGATCACCTGCCTTATGTGATCTGCGACGAGGTCAGCGCATTCCCCTGGGATGTCGGTGGCGAGGGCGACCCCATGACGCTGATCGAAAACCGGCAGCGCACATACAGCCGTGCGAAGTCGTATTTCATCAGCACCCCCACCATTGCGGGCCGGTGTCGGATCAGCCTGCAGTACTCGCGCAGCGACCAGCGGCGCTATCACGTACCGTGCCCGAGCTGCGGCACGCTGCAGCACCTGGAGTTCGACCGCAGCGGCGTAGCCGACCACGGCCTGAAATGGCGCACCGCGCCGCCGGTCGATGCAGAAACCGGCGAAGTCCTGCGTCCGCGCGTACTGTCGGCTTGGTATGTCTGCAAAAACTGCCACGCCGAGATCCCTGAATCCAGCAAGACCGACATGCTGGCCCATGGAAAGTGGATCGCTGCGCGTCCCAGCGTCAAGCGCACGCGAGGCTATCACATCAATGCCCTGTATGCCCCGGTTGGCCTGGGCGTGTCGTGGCGTGACGTCGCGCAGAAGTGGCTGGACTGCCAGGGCGATACCTCCGAGATGAAGGCGTTTGTCAATACATACCTGGGCGAGGCCTGGGCCGAGCAGGGCGACAGCATTGAGGATCTCTCGCTGATATCACGGCTGGAGGATTACGACCCCACCACGCTGCTGTTCCGTCTGATCACGGCGGGCGTTGACGTCCAGAAAAACCGCCTCGAAGTGAGCTATGTCGGCTGGGGCGAAAAAAGAGGAGGCCTGGCTGATCGATCATGTGATCCTGCCGGGAGATACGGCCCAGCCGGAAGTGTGGACGGCCCTGGGTGAGTCGCTAGTCGAACACAAGGTGCGCCAGGCCGTGGTCGACGCCGGGTACAACACCAGCATGGTTCACGCGTTTTGCGCACCGCGCCGCTGGGCAGCGCCGGGCAAAGGCATTCCCGGCACCGCCCGCCCGCTGGTTGAAGACGAAAAGCGCCGGATCGCCCGCTTGCGTCGGCGAGTCAAGCATCAGCCAAACGCCGTCGAGCCGATTGGCGTCGACCAGGGCAAGGCCTTGATCTATGCACGCCTCAAGATGGAAAAGCCAGGCCCCGGCTACATTCATCTCCCGCGCGAGGCCTCGTTTGACGACGAATACTTCGCACAGCTCAGGGGCAGAGAAACTTGTCACGAAGGTGCGGGGGCAGGCCAGGCCGTTTTCAGGTATGGGTGGAGATCCGTGCCCGTGATGAGGCTCTGGATTGCCTGGTTTACGCCACTGCCACTATGCGGCTGTTTCGCGTGGGTCTCGCCCTGCCACCTGCACCCCCCAGGCCCCAACAAAAAAGCCTGCCGCAGCGCCCGTCCGGCGCCGAACGCGCCGTCAGTCGCGCCCTGTCACCTCGATAACCAGACCAGAAGGATACAACCATGAACAACAAACTCGCCGCCAGTCAGAAAAACACAGTCTTGGACGATATCGCGGCCGAGATCGAGATGCGTGCCACCATCCTGCTCGCGGCCTGGTGGGGCGGCCGCAACATCGTTGTGCCCGACACCCGGCCAGAGCACAGCGTCATTGCCAAGGTGATCGGCGAGGAAGCTGCTCGGCGGTTGAGCGCCGTGTGGCCCGGCGCCCAGATCTTCGTGCGCTGCGCCTGAACTGGTTTGAAGAGATCCGCAAGGCCCGCCAAGTCCACAACCTGCGCGCCCGTGGGCTGGGCTGGAACGAGATCGCCCAGGTCATGGTGATGACCCGCCGCGAGGTCGAGGAGATGGGCGAAATCGGCCGATTTGCCACCGAAGCTATCGCACAGGAAAAGACCGGCCGCAGCGTGAACCCACTCTTTGAGCTGGAACGTCCACAGGTTCGTGGCGGCCGTGGCGGGCAGACCAAAAAAAGCGGTGTGCATGGTGCCAAAACCGCCCAGAAAACAGAGGCGTGATATGAATGCGAAATCTGGAGACATACTGACGACGGACGAGGTCAATGCGATCATCAAGGATTGCGAGGCCACCGTTGCTACCTACAACCAATTTGCACGCGACATTGAGGCGGCGGTTCTGGAGAAGCTGCGCAGCCACGATATCGAGGGCCTCATCGACCGGGCCTATCTCGAGTTCGACGCCATGCGCAGCGGCACAGGTGAATTCCGGGGGCAATCCTGGGATGAGTGCGATGCCTTCAAGGCACACATGCGCCGCTTCGCGTATGCCCGCTATCATGAACTGATCGGCCAGGTGCTGCGGGCGCAGTAAGGGTAACGGCGGATAAACCATCCCCGCACGGCGGGATTTCAGCGTAATTTCATAAAATCCGTCAGGCTTCCTTGATAGGTAACATATAAAAGGAAGTGGATAATGAATGTTTCAAACACCCGTGAAGTTTCGTTCCTGGGCTGCGGCCTGTCGGATCACCTGCTTGCCGTTCGGGCGGGCGTCCCTCGGGACATAGCTTTGCACTGCGCCGCCGATTTTTTGGTGACCACGCGCGACCTGCTGCTGGTAGCTGAAGAAATCGACAGTTCGGCGGTGCGTGCTGCCGCCATCCTGCTGGTCGAGGCGGCTGGAGCGGTTCTCAACGCCGCCGATTGATCGTCGGCATGTGATGCTATCATCGGTCGGTGAGTTTTTGTAACTTCTACCGACTGATGATTAAAAAGGAAAACGCACGATGACCATGGCGCTTGTAATCTTCCTGCTGACTTTTGCGTGCCTGGTGCTGTGGCTATTTGGCCTGGTCAAGCCGACGAAAGTATTTCTTGGCGCGGCCAGCACGCGCAGCAAGGTGACCAAGGTCTACGGCCTGGGGTTCGTTGCCTTGCTTTTCGCGTTCGTCATTGTCGCCGCATCCAGCTCATCCGCTACAGGGCCGACGTACCCAGAGGGGGCAACGTCAGAGCAGAAGGCAGAAATATTGCGTTTGTGGAATATTCAGAAAATCAACAAGGATTTCGTCTCTGTCGAGGAAGAGTGGAACGGTCAACGCCTGCTCGGATCCATCGACGACAGCCAGAGGCCGCTCTGTCGGAGACCGGTTGGGTGCGCCAGGCTTTTTCCGTTGCGAAGGACACGATGAAGGCTATGGGCAAGACAGCACCCGACAATGCTTACAAGCAGGTGGTGTTCGACGTCTGGATGCCGACGGTGGACAAACTGGGCAAAGAGGGTTTTTGAGGGGTATGATCGTCCATTGGAACTGGGAAGACATCAAGGCTGCGAACTGGGACAATCTGTCTGCCGCCTCCGTGGGAGGTCTGGCCGATAAGGTTTCGTTCCAGCGCCTGGGCCGCCACGCGGCTATTCAGTATTGCAATGATGATGGCAATCTTCGCCTTGCGCGGGCCTTCTGCCTAAAGCTGGCCGAGTAGTCGGGCACCACACCCGCTATGCACCTGCGCTTGCAGTAACCCCGCCGCAGGAAGCCCCACGCCGCAGCAGTCAGACTGGGCAGCATCCATATCAGGACGCTGCCCAGCATGGCCTATACCGCACAAGACCTCGCCGCCATTGATAGCGCCATCGTTGCGTTGCTGTCTGGCGAGCGTGTCACAGAGATCCGATTCACTGATCGCCTGGTCAAGTATCAGGAGGTCACCGCTAATGAGTTGCGTGCCCTGCGTGGCGAGATCGTTCGCCAGCTTGGCCCGCAGCGTGTCCCGCTGTCAGGCCGAACCTGGGCATGCGCCCAAGTCGGGAAGGGTCTATGAGACCCGCCACGTCAGCCGTTCGCAAGCCGCCAGGCCTCCTTGCCCGTCTTTTGGAAAAACCGGCAAACCTAAAGCCAGCACGCACGAAGCCGCAGGCGTCGGCCGTCGGTTGCGCGGCTGGCTGCCCTGGGATAGTTCGCCACGGCGCGAGCACATGCGCTTAGCGCTGCTGCGTGCGCGTGCCCGCGACGCTTGTCGCAACAATGCTATCGCCCGCGCGGCGGTGGATCGCATGACCTCGGACTTCATCGGCACCGGCGTATCACCCAAGCCGCTGGCGAAAACCGAGACCATGCGTATGCGCCTGATCGATACCTGGGAGGCGTGGTCGCTGGAGTGTGATGCGGACGGGCAGACTGATTTCTACGGCCTGCAGACGCTGGCGATGCGCTCCATGCTGGAGTCGGGCGAAGTGCTGGCGCTGCTGGAGACCGACGAGGCCACTGGCATACCGCTGAAAATTCGGCTTATTGAGTCTGATCATCTGCCGTTCAAAAACGAGACCCTATCGAACGGCCACCGCATTATCGACGGGATTGAGCTGGATAAGCGCGGCCGTCGCGTGGCGTACTGGCTGCACCCAAACCACCCGGGCGACCTTAATATCCTGAGAACAACGATCCGGTGCGCGTGGATGCCCGCCGCGTGCTGCATCTTTTCGAGGCCACGCGTCCAGGTCAGTTGCGCGGTGTACCGGCGCTTGCGCCGGTGCTTGTGCGCCTAAAGGATCTGGACGAATTCGATGACGCCCAACTTATTCGCCAGAAAATCGCCAATCTGTTCGTCGGGTTCATTACCCGTCCCGCGCCCGATCCAACCACGGTGCCCATTGGCCCGGATAATAAGCCGTTGCCAGCAGAGCCGACCGATCAGCCCGCACTCGAGTTTGAGCCGGGTCTGCTGCAGGAGTTGGACGAGGGCGAGGACGTCACGTTCTCCGAGCCGCCCGGCGCCCATCGGGCTATCGGGAATTTACCCGCGCTCAATTGCATATCGTGTCGCAGCCGCCCTGGGCCTTCCGTATCCGTTCCTGACGGGTGATTACAGCGACATCAATGATCGCGTGGTTCGCGTTGCCATTAACGAGTACAAGCGCCGCGCGATGGCGCTGATCCGTAATGTCCTGGTGCCGAAGTTTTGCGACCCGATTCGCCGCGCCTGGGTGGATGCCGCCGTGCTGGCGGGCACTTTGCCCACAGGCCAGCGCGATCTAAAGCTCACGCGCTGGACGCCGCACGGCTGGGCATATATACAGCCGGTGCAGGATATTCAGGCCGATGTTCTGGCGATAAACAACAAGCTCAAGAGCCGCAGCGAGGCGCTGCTCGAGCGCGGCTATGACGCCGAGCTGATCGACCGAGAGATCGCCGCCGACCTCGCACGCGAGCAGGCTCTGGGTTTGCCGCCTTCGCCAGCTGCAACATCCGCGGCCGTGCCGGTCGAAACCGCGCCGCAGGAACCGAAGAAGTGAGCGGCGCACTATGACCGCAGCTTCCCGGACAGGAAAGGAACCCAGGTTATGAAGAAGAAATGGTATGAGATCAAGGCGCTGGCGCCCGATGGTGCGCCGGTTGCCGCAGGTCAGGCCGCCTCGAAGTATGAAATTTCGATACACGGCGACATTGGCTTTTGGGGCGTGACGGCCAGCGAGTTTATCGCCGAGTTCAACGCCATTCCGGCTGATGCCCAGATTCTGCTGTCCGTCCATTCGGACGGCGGTGAAGTGCTGGAATCCTTGGCGATCTATCACGTCATGGCCCGCGCCCGCGACCGGATCACGGCACGCGTGGAAGGCCTGGCAGCTTCTGCGGCAAGCGCGGTCATTATGGCTGCTGGCCGGATCGAAATGCCCGCCAATGCATACATCATGATTCACAGTCCGTTTTCTGTGGCAGTGGGTGATTTCAGCGAATTGCGGGCCGCCTCCGACGTTATGAAGAAGCTGAACGACAGCTACGCGGCCATTTACGCAGAGCGCTCTGGCAAGGATGTGGCCGAGGTCGAGGCCATCATGGCCGCCGAAACCTGGTTCAACGGCGATAAGCTGTCGTCGCTGGGTTTGCCGACGCCGTGCTCGATGCGCTGCCCGCCCAGGCCCATCTGTCCGATCATGCCCGAGCCAAGTTCCCTAAGGCCCTCGCCGAAAGCCTTGGTTGCCGTCGCCCCCGCTCCTGCTCCAACCCCGAAGCCGAAAGCCTCGGCGCCGACCCCCCCGTACCGGCACTCGATCCGATGGCGCCAGATGCGGTGGCCGCTGCATGTGTCGACGCTGGCTCTGCTGCTCTGGCCGCTCCGCTGATCCGCGCGTCCTCTAATGCCGCTGCTGTCACCCAGCGCCTGTCCGAGGCCCGCGAGATTCTCGCTCTTGCCACCTCGGCGGGGCGCCCTGAGGATGCCGAGCTGCTGGTGTTGGCGGGAGTGTCGTGGAAACGGCCCGCGCCCGCCTGACCGCTGCTCGCGCGGCCATGCCGGCCATCAGGTCGCACGTGCCCTCGGACGCACCCGCAGATGCTCAAGGCCCGATAAGCCCGTCGCTAAAAAACTCGATTTCCGCAGCATTTACTCCGCCCGCCAGGCGGCCAACAAAGTCGCTTGACTAAAGGAGCACAGCATGAATCTCGGTATTTTTGATACCGACGAGTTTCTCCCTTCAGGAACTGACCGCCGCTATTAACGACGCCCCCGCCCTGCCGGCGCGTCTCGCCAACCTGGGCCTGTTTCAGGAAGATGGCCTGACCACGACCAGTCTGGGGTTGGGGAAGATGCGGATACGCTGACCCTCATTCCCGAACCAGTCGCGCTCGATAGCGACGCGGCCCATCCACGGGTGGCAGCTCTCGCTCCCTCGTCCTGTTCCCCACGCTCGCCTGCCCACTCAGGACACCATCCCGCCTGATGACGTGCAGAACCTGCGTACCTTTGGCGCGGCCTCGGATGTCGAGACTGATGGTGTGTTTCGTGAACAAGCGCCTGGCGAAAATGCGCCGCCGTCTCGACGCTACCGTCGAGTATCAGGGCGTCGTCGCCATCAAGGGCACCATCGTCGATTCCGATGGCACCACGGTCATCAGCAACCTGTTCACGCAGTT
>NZ_JAUCCV010000008.1:0-75669 GCF_034675905.1 Castellaniella sp.
GTCGTCACAGCCTGGTGGGCGCCGGGGCGCTCGTCACCGAAGGCAAGGTCTTTCCTGAACGATCACTGATCCTGGGCGCGCCCGCCAAGGCCGTGCGCACGCTGTCCGACGAAGAAGTCGCCGCCCTGCAGCGCAGCGCCAAAGACTACGCCGCCCGCGCCGCGCACTATCAGACGTCTCTGCACCCGCTATAAGGCGCCGCTCAGGCCGCACACGCAAGGGTCAGGCGGCGCCCAGCTGATGGTACAAGCGTTCGTACGCAGCCACCATGGCCGGTACGGAATAGACTTGTTCTACATGCACGCGCGCGCGCAACGCCATGGCCTGGGCGGCATCGGCATGACTCAATACCCACGCAATGCGCCGCGCCAAGGTCACGGCATCTCCGGCTGGCGCCAGCAAGCCACGATCCGGGGCCAGGATTTCCCGGTGGCCGCCGACATCGGTCGCCACCACCGGCAGACCGGCCAGGCAGGCGTCCAGCACGCTGGTGCCCAGCGCCTCGAACCGGGAACTGCTGGCATAGACATCGGCCAGCGCCAGAAAATCGCCCACCTGCGTCTGAAAACCGACGAAGCGGTAGTGATCCTGCAAACCCAGGGCCTGCACCCGTGCACGGGCGACATCCGCCGCTGCGCCATCCGCCCCGCAATGCAGGCAGACAATATCCGGATGATCGGCGCGCAGCCGATCTACGGCCTCGATCAGGGTCAAGGGGTCTTTTTCAGGGCTGAGCGCCGCTGCCGTGACCAGAACGCGCCGCCCCGCCAAAGCGAACTGTTGCTGCAGAACCGATACCTGCCGAGGATCCACCAGCGGCGCCTGAACAGCGCTGGGGATCACCTGCGCGTGCAGTCCCAGCGCCCTGGGCGCTGCGGCGGCGGCCTCGCTGATCGCCACCAGCGCATCCGCCCGCGACCATTTCCACCGCTGGCGCTGCGCCTTGCCTGAGGCATCAAAGGCCGTCCGCCGGGTAAAGACCAGCGCAGCCCGCAAACAGGGCCGTAACACCGCCAACACGCTCATGGCCTGGGCCGTCTGGGCGTGCACCACATCGTAGGCGCCGCGCTGGGCCAGCAACAGACGCGCCAGCGCAACACTGCCCGTGCAGGGATGCACGATCATGCCCGCCGCCTGGGCGCGCTGGGCCAAGGGCCCGCCCGCCCGCGCCGCCAGCGCCACCTGATGACCCGCCGACTGCAGACCCTGCAGCGTCAGCAGGGTCTGGCGCTCACCGCCGCGCCAGCCTTTTTCCAGATTCAGCTGCAATACGCGCATCGCCCCGCCTTATGACGCGAACCCGGCCAACGCCGGCATGCGGTTTGCCGGACGCACCGGCATCACGCCTTGCGCTCTGGACGCTTCCAGCCCGGCACGATCTGTTGGCGGGCGCGCGACAGGGTCAGTTCCCCCGCCGGTGCATCGCGCGTCAACGTGGTGCCCGCCCCTAGCGTCGAGCCCTGGCCCACTCGCACCGGCGCAACCAGCTGGGTATCCGATCCGATGAAGACATCGTCTTCGATCACCGTCTGGAATTTATTCACGCCATCGTAATTGCAGGTGATGGTCCCGGCGCCGATATTGACCCGTTCGCCGATCACGGCGTCACCCAGGTAGCTCAGATGATTGGCCTTGGAGCCCCGCCCCAGGCGGGTTTTCTTCAGCTCGACGAAATTGCCGACGTGCGCTTCCGGGCCGACATCGGCCCCCGGCCGCAGGCGGGCATACGGGCCGATCCGGGCGGATGCCCCCACCTGGGCGCCTTCGACGTGCGTATAGGCGTCCAGCGTGGCGCCGGGGCCGATATCCGCCTGGCGGATCACGCAATGCGGCCCGATACGCACGCCATCGGCCAGCTGGACGTTGCCCTCGAACACGCAGCCCACGTCGATGAAGACATCGCGTCCGCACCGCAGATCACCGCGCAGATCGAAACGGGCCGGATCCGCCAGCGTCACGCCTTGTTCCAGCAGGCGGCGGGCCTGTTCGCCTTGCCAGATGCGCTCCAGCTGCGCCTGCTGCACGCGGCTGTTCACACCCAGGGTTTCCCAGTGCGCCGCCGGCTGGGCATGCGCCACCGCCATGCCGTCGCGCACCGCCAGGCCAACGATATCGGTCAGATAGTATTCACCTTGAGCGTTGCGATTGTCGATCTGCCCCAGCCAGCGCCGCAAGGCGGCCGTGGGGGCCGCCAGAATGCCGGTATTGACCTCGGTGATCGCGCGTTCGGCATCGGTCGCGTCTTTATGTTCGACGATACGCTGCACGCGGCCCCGGTCATCGCGCACGATGCGGCCATAACCGGCGGGATCCAGCAGGGTTTCCGTCAGCAGCGCCAAACCGTCGCCGCGCGCCTGCAACAAAGCCTGCAAGGTGGCGGCCTGCACCAAAGGCACATCGCCGTACAGCACCAGGCAGGTATCGTCCGCATCGCCTTCCAGCAGATGGGGCAAAGCCTGCATGACCGCATGACCGGTGCCCTGCTGGGGCTGCTGCAGGGCGAACGTCAGGCCCTGGCCCGCATAGGCGGTCTGGACGCGATCGGCGCCGTGGCCCACCACGACCACCACCCGATCGGGGTTCAGCGCGCGCGCAGCACCCAATACGTGACTGAGCATGGGCTGCCCGGCAATCGGATGCAGGACCTTCGGCAGGTCGGATTGCATGCGCTTGCCCAAGCCGGCAGCCAGAATGATGATATTCAACATAGAAGCGGAAGCGAAAGTTGACGATGAGACCCTGGCGCCGGACGCCAGCCCCCCGACCAGGGCCGGCGGGCGTCCTGGGCGCCGAACATATCAGGCGCGGGGTTTGCGGGTCGAAGCGGCCCGGGAAGCCGTGGTCTTGCGAGCCGGGGACGCTTTGGACGCCGTCTTGCGAGCAGTCTTGGGAGCAGCGGATTTTGCCGTAGGCGCGCGCTTCTTTTTCGTGGCGCCCGTTGCCGTGTCGGCAGCCTCGGCCATGCCGCTCAGGCTGGCGGTGGTGGCATCCCGCAGCTGCTCGAACTGTTGCTGGACCATGTTCCACCAGTCGCCGGCGGCCTGGGCATAGGCCTGGCCGGCATCATCCGCCGAAGCGTCCGCCGAGGCGGCTTGGCGCGTCGATGCGGATGACTTTGCCGCATCCGGAAAGACGCTTCCGGTAAACGACTGGAAGGTCTTGAGCGTGCTGCGCTGGATTTCCAGCCCCTGGATCGTACTGGACAGCATCGTGGCATTGAGCTGCAGCCAGTTCTGCACCGTCTGCAATTCGCGGATGCGCCGATCCAGGTCTTCCAGGGAAACCGTCGGCATGGCGGGGGCGTCCATCCGCCCGGCGCCCGCCAGATTCTGCCAAGCCTGGCGCATCATATCCAGGCCGGCCAGCAGCGGATTGCCGGCCGATTCGCCCTGCTGGCCGAAGCCGGGCAACACAAAGGGATTGGTAGAGTCCTGAGCCATGATGGTGTACCTCCGCCGGATCGGACCGGCATCAATCAATCGGTCAAGGGGACGGCGGCGCGCCTAGCCGCCGCCGCAAGGAATCCAGAATGCACAATTCGGCTTCCAGGGTAAAAGCGCCGTGCTCGATCATGTCCCAGAGATCGGCCATGTCGACGCAACGGAATTCCATGACTTCGCCATCCAGATTGGCGGGCGCGGCAGCCGCATCCAGCACGCAGTCGCTAAGGCACACGGTTTCGACCTGATACCCGTCCGGCAAACGGCGATGCATGCGCAGCACCGTGCGCAAAGGGCCATGCGCCGCCAAAGCCACCGGCGCCAGGCCGGCTTCTTCGTGGGATTCACGCAACAGGGCGGATTCGGGGTCTTCGCCGGCAGCGACCAGCCCCCCGGACAAGGTGTCCCACAAACCCGGATCGGTCGATTTACCAAGGGCGCGGCGGGCCACCCACAACCGGCCATCCGGCGCCCAGCCATTGAGGTGCACCGCCTGGGTCAGCAGCCCCAGCGGGCGCACGGCGCCGCGTTCGATACGCCCCAGCAGGCGGCCTTCGGCCACCACATCCAGCAATTCGTCGCGCCAGCTGCGGATGCAGCCTGCGTCGCGCAAGGCCAGCGCCAGATCGCGCAACACCCCGTCCAGGCTGAGGCGTGCGGCAGGGGCCGCCGTCAGGTGGGCGGCTTCGGCTTCGATGTGCACACCGGGCCGATCAGCAATGGCGGCCAGCGCCGTGGCGCCGATCCATCCGGCCACCCGCCCCGCGACCGTGACCGGCCGAGCGCCGATCGGCGGTAATTGCTGGGTACGACGCACCAGACGCGCACAGCGCATCGCCAGATCGTCCGGGGTGAAAACCGCAGAGGTGGAATCCATCAAAGCATTGTAGTGGAAGCCCGAACGGGATAGGTGGAAACCCGCGAAAGCGCATGAATAGGGCAGAACCCTGCCTGTACAAGCGGAAACGCTTGGCTATAATCCCTTCAAGCTTATAAGGACATCGCAGGCCGCCGCTTCCATGGGCGCACGACCTGACGATCCGATCATGTGTGCAGGGCCCGTTCCCCTCGTGTGTCTTTGACGAAGGTCTACCCGCCCCGAAGAACACACACAAACCAGAGGGACGACATGAAGATGGTCAGAGGGTTGTTAGGCATGATCGCGCTGTCATGGATGACAGTCGCAAGCGCGCAGGTTCAGGACGTACCGGGGGGACCGGCGGTCAATCAGCTGAACGTCACCCCGGGGGTCACGCCGATCTCCCAAGAAATTTATGAACTGCACTGGATGATCATGATCGTCTGTACGATCATTTTCATCGGGGTCTTCGGGGTGATGTTGTATTCCATCATCCACCACCGCAAGTCCCGGGGCTACAAGGCCGCCAAGTTCGACGAAAACCTGTCGATCGAGCTGACCTGGACCGTCATCCCCTTTCTGATCATCGTCGCCATGGCCATTCCGGCCAGCCGCACGATCGTCGCCATGAAAGACACCTCGGGCGCCGATCTGACGATCAAGGCGACTGGCTACCAATGGAAGTGGGGCTACGAATATCTCGACGGCTCCGCAGCCGGCGTGCAGTTTCTGTCGAACCTGTCCACCCCTCAGGACCAGATCGACGGCAAGGCCCCCAAAAGCAATACCTACCTGCTGGAAGTCGACCATCCGATGGTGGTGCCCGTCGATAAAAAAGTCCGCGTCGTCCTGACGGCATCCGACGTCATCCATTCCTGGATGGTGCCTGATTTCGGCGTCAAGCAAGACGCGGTGCCCGGCTACCTGCGCGACACCTGGTTCCGGGCTGAAAAAACCGGCACCTTCCGCGGTCAATGCGCTGAGTTGTGCGGCAAGAACCACGCCTATATGCCGATCGTGGTCGAGGTGAAATCCGCCGAAGACTACGCCCAGTGGGTCAAAGACCAGAAGGCCGCCATGGCCTCCGCCACCGAAGACCCCAACAAGGCCTGGACCAAAGACGAACTGATCGCCAAGGGCAAGGAAGTCTTCGGCGCCAACTGCGTAGCCTGCCACCAGGCCAACGGCCAGGGCATCCCGGGCACTTTCCCGGCGCTGAACGGCGACACCAAATATGTGTTGGCGCCCATGAAGGATCAGATCCTGACGGAACTCAACGGCCACCCGGGTACCGCCATGGCGGCGTTCCGCGATCAGCTCAGCGATGTCCAGCTGGCGGCCGTCATCACCTACACCCGTAACGCTTGGGACAATGCCGGCAAAGGTCCGGATCCCGTCGTGCAGCCCTCGGACGTCAAGGCACTGCGCTAACGTCCGCCGCACTACGGCCCCATCCCACATCCTATTTATCCGCGCCGCCCTGCGTGCGGCGCGCCCTCCAAGGAGGCATTCATGAGCAGCGTTACCGCAGACCACATCCCGCCCAGCACGGGACATGACGAACATGCACACCACGTCCCCACAGGCTGGCGGCGCTGGGTGTTCGCCACGAACCACAAAGACATCGGAACGATGTACCTGATTTTTTCGTTCTGCATGCTGCTCGAAGGCGGCACTCTGGCGCTATTGCTGCGCACAGAGCTCTTCGAGCCCGGCATCCAGTTCTTCCAGCCCGAACTGTTCAACCAGTTCACGACCATGCACGGGCTGATCATGATTTTCGGGGCCATCATGCCGGCCTTCGTGGGTTTCGCTAACTGGATGATCCCGCTGCAGATCGGCGCATCCGACATGGCCTTCGCCCGCATGAACAACTTCAGTTTCTGGCTGCTGCCCGTCGGCGCCATCCTGCTGACCACGTCGTTCTTCGTGCCCGGCGGCGCCAACGCATCCGGCTGGACCATGTACGCGCCGCTGTCGCTGCAGATGGGCCCAGGCATGGACTTCGCGATCTTCGCCGTCCATATCCTGGGGGCCTCGTCCATCATGGGGGCGATCAACATCATCGTCACCATCCTGAACATGCGCGCGCCCGGCATGTCGCTGATGAAAATGCCGATGTTCTGCTGGTCCTGGCTGGTCACGGCCTACCTGCTGCTGGCCGTGATGCCGGTGCTGGCCGCCGCTGTCACCATGCTGCTGACCGACCGTCATTTCGGCACCCACTTCTTCAATGCCGCCGGCGGCGGCGACCCGGTGCTGTACCAGCACGTATTCTGGTTCTTCGGACACCCCGAGGTCTACATCATGATTCTGCCGGCCTTCGGGATCGTGTCGCAGATCATCCCCACCTTTGCCCGCAAGCGCCTGTTCGGCTATGCGTCGATGGTCTACGCCATCTGCGCCATCGCCATCCTGTCCTTCCTGGTGTGGGCGCACCACATGTTCACCACCGGCATGCCGGTCACGGCCCAGCTGTTCTTCATGTACGGCACCATGCTGATTTCCATCCCCACCGGGGTCAAGGTCTTCAACTGGACAGCCACCATGTGGCGCGGGTCCATGACGTTTGAAACCCCGATGCTATGGGCCATCGGTTTCATCTTCGTGTTTACGATCGGCGGCTTTACCGGTCTGGTGGTGGCCATCGCCCCCATCGACATCCAGGCCCAGGATACTTATTACGTCGTGGCGCACTTCCACTATGTGCTGGTGGCCGGATCGCTGTTCGCTCTGTTTGGCGCCGCCTACTACTGGCTGCCAAAGTGGTGCGGCCACATGTATGACGAAAAAATAGGGAAACTGCATTTCTGGAACAGCATGATTTCCTTCAACCTGACCTTCTTCCCCATGCACTTCCTGGGCTTGGCCGGCATGCCGCGACGCTATGCAGACTATGCCTCGCAATTCACGACCTTCCACCAGGTGGCGACGATCGGGGCCTTCTGGTTCGGCCTGTCACAGCTGATTTTCGTCTACGCCGTGATCAAGGCAGTCCGCAGCACCGGCCCCACCGTGGCGGCCTGCCCCTGGGAAAGCGCCGAGGGTCTGGAATGGACCGTGCCGTCACCGGCGCCCTACCACACCTTCGTCACCCCGCCCGAATATAAATAAAGGCTCACACCTGGAACACTCGTCATGACACCTGAACAACGTCGCCGCAACCGCCGCACCGGATGGCTCCTGGCTCTGTTTGCCTTGGCCATCCTGGTCTGGACCTTTGTCCGCGCCAACCTGTACGGGGTCGCCGATTGAGCGGGCCAGGCGCTTTTCTGCGATCGGTACGCACCATCGCCTGGGCGTTTCTAGGCCTGCGCAAACGCTCGGGCCATGACGACGACCTGGACCGCATCGGTCCTGCGCACCTGATCGTCGCAGGCCTGCTGGGCGGGCTGATATTCGTATTGCTGCTGCTACTGGCCGTCCGGCTGGTCACAGCCTAGAACTAGAAAGAGGAGAACAACATGACAGCAGTTGCACAGACAGCGGATAGCGGCAAGGCTCCTTACTACTACGTCCCGCCCCATTCCGCCCATCCCATCCGGGGCAGCCTCAGCATGCTGGCCACGCTGCTGGGCGCGGCATTCTGGGTCAACGGCTATGCTTTCGGCCCTTGGCTGTGCATCGCCGGCATCCTGTGCATGTTCATGGTGCTGTTCGGCTGGTTCGGGGATGCCATCCGCGAATCCGAAGGCGGCATGAACAGCCAGCGCATCGACCATTCCTACCGCTGGAGCATGGCTTGGTTCATTTTTTCCGAAGTCATGTTTTTTTCGGCCTTCTTCGGATCACTCTGGTACACGCGCGACGTGTCCACCCCATGGCTGAGCACACTGGATTCCCAGACACTGCTGTGGCCAAGCTTCACCGGCGTCTGGCCCAATTTCGGCCCGGCGGGCACCGTCGCCCCGTTTGAGTCTGTCGGGCCGTTCTGGCTGCCCACCATCAACACGGCCCTGCTGCTGACATCCGGCCTGACCCTGACCATCGCCCACCACGCCCTGCGGGCCGCCCAGCGGCAGAAAGCCATTTTCTGGCTGGGGCTGACGGTCGTCCTGGGCTTTACCTTTGTGGCCTGCCAGGCCTACGAATACCACCACGCCTATACCGAACTGAATCTGCGCTTCACCTCAGGTGCATTCGGCGCCCTGTTCTACATGCTGACCGGATTCCACGGCTTTCACGTCATCCTGGGCGCTACCATGCTGACCGTGATCTGGTTCCGCCTGGTGCGCGGCCACTTCACGCCCGAACATCACTTCGGCTTCGAAGGCGCTGCCTGGTATTGGCACTTTGTGGACGTCGTCTGGCTGGGCTTGTATATCTTCGTCTACTGGGTGTGATGCTGGCTGCCCGGCGCCGGCCTACCCCATGGTAGCCGGCGCCCCGGCGGCATCGATCCACCCCAGGGCATGCGCCAGCAGCAAAAACAGAAACAGCAGGATGGACAAGCCAACCCGCCAGGTCAGAGCCCAGGCCATCCGGCCGCTACGGCCCTGATCCTGCATCAGAAACACCAGGGCCGAGCCCAGGCTGGCGACAATCGCCAGAAACAGAATGACAATCAGCACTTTCATGGATGGATTCCCGCCTTTCTATCCGTCACACTGAACAGCCACCCCTGGTGGCGAAATGGTTTTCAATCTTCGCGCCGCTTGATTTGCAGCCTGCTTTCTTAATGTCGTTCCGTCCATGATTCAGCAACACACCGCCTCACGAAAAAAAGCCCTGGCGGCCATCCTGTTGCTGATCCTGCTGGCCGGCATCTGCATCGCGGCGGGCCAATGGCAATTGCGCCGCGCCCACGACCGCGAAACCATCCGCGCCGCCCGCCTGGCGGGGCAGCAAGCGCCCCCCCTGACCCTGACGACCCAGACTCCCGACGGCCCCGACTGGCGCCGTGCCAGCGCCCAAGGGCAATGGCTCAATCCGCTTACTGTACTCCTGGATAATCGTAACCTCAAAGGTCGGCCTGGTCTCTGGGTGGCAACCCCGCTGGCGCTGCAGGACGACCCTGGCGCCGCCGTGCTGGTGCTGCGTGGCTGGGTCGCCAGACCGATGCCGCCCGCCACACTGCCTGACCTGCGGGCGGTCGACGGACCCGTCCAGGTACAAGGCACTTTGCTGCACCACGTTCCCAGACTGCTGGATCTGGGGAATCTGACCGGCGATACCCCTGCCGGGCTGCCCCGCCCCTTCCCGCCCGCCGACGGCGCTCTGCTCAGGGTGCAAAACCTGGATCTGGACGCTTTGGCGGCCGCATCCGGCCTGCGCCTGCTGCCCGTCGTGCTGGAGCAGGCTCCCACGCAGGATGCCGGCCTGATTCAGGAATGGCCCGGCCCATCCGACAACGCCAGCCAGAACTACAACTACGCCGGGCAATGGTTCAGTTTCGCCGCCATTGCCCTGATTGCCGCAGCCGTAATCCTGTGGCGCACCCGGCGGAAACCCGCCGCCTCTTCTGAATCCGACGCAAGCTGACCATGACGACCGCTCCTGCCCGCCCCCGCTCCTTGACTCCGGTCATTGCCATTCTCCTGATCGCCCTGGCGCCCGTGGTGTTCGCTCTGCTGGCCTACTATGTGCCGGCGCTGGGTCTGCGGCCCGCCGTCCAGACGAACTACGGTCAGCTGATCGAACCGCAGCGCCCAATTCCGGATGCCCTGACCCTGCGCGACGAGCAGGGCCAACCCTACGACCTGAATCAACTGAAAGGCCAGTGGCTGCTGATCAGCACCGGCCCCGGCGCTTGCCCTGAATCCTGCGTGCGCGGCCTGTTCGTGCTGCGCAATTCACATGCCAGCCAGGGCAAGAACGTCGAACGACTGGAACGCATCCTGTTCGTCACCGACGACGCGCCCATCGCCCCGGTGGTGGGCGAAGCCTATATCGGCACCCATGTGCTGCGCGCCGACCCGGCGGAACTGGCTGCCTGGCTGGCGCCTGGCGCCGCTGACCCAGCCGCCGCGCTGACCACGGGCCTGTGGATCGTGGATCCACTGGGCCACCTGATGATGCAGTTTCCTGACGGACAGGACCCCGAAGGGGTGCGCGACGACATCCGCGCCCTGCTCAAGAATTCCCGGATCGGGTAAGCCGTGAGGATCTACCGTCGCCTGGTCTTTCTGGCCTGGTTCCTGACCTTGGACCTGATCATGTTCGGCGCCTTCGTGCGCCTGACAGATTCCGGGCTGGGCTGTCCTGACTGGCCCGGGTGCTACGGGCATTTCAGCCCCTTGGGGGCGCATGAATCCATCCGCCAGGCTCTGGAAGCCATGCCCTACGGCCCGGTCAGCGCCTTCCAGGCCTGGGTTGAAATGATCCACCGCTATGCCGGGGCCTTTCTGGGCATGCTGATCATCGCCTTTACCGTCCTGGCCTGGCGCCTGCGCCAAACCCTGGCGCGCAGCCCGGCGCTGGCGACCGCTGTGCTGGGCCTGGTCTGCCTGCAAGGCGCCTTCGGCGCCTGGACCGTCACCCATCGCCTGATGCCGCTGGTGGTCACGACCCACTTGGTCTTAGGCATGAGCCTGCTGGCCATGATGACCTGGCTGGCCGCTCGCGAAAAGGCCCACGATCCGGTTCCGGCGGCGCTGACCAGCGGCCGCCCCTGGATGGTTCTAGGCCTGGCCGTGCTGTTTCTGCAGCTGGCGCTGGGCGGCTGGGTCAGTACCAATTACGCGGCGTTGGCCTGCATGGACTTCCCGACCTGTCACGGCGCCTGGGTCCCGCCCATGGATTTCCAGGGGGGATTTTCCCTGCTGCGCAGCCTGGGCCAGCAAACCAGCGGCGAGCCGATTTCCCAGGACGCCCTGACCGCGATCCACTGGACCCACCGCAATTTCGCGCTCGTCGTCCTGGCCTTATTGGGCTGCCTGGCCTGGCGCTGGCGCCGCGTGCCCGGTCTGCGCGGGCCGGCCCTCCTGCTGCTGGCCCTGCTGGCCCTGCAGCTGATCACCGGCCTGACGACGATCTTCTTCCAGTGGCCGCTGCTGATCGCCGTGATGCATAACGGCGGCGCAGCCGGCCTGGTGCTGGTCAGCGTCACCCTGCTGTGGCGGCTGGCTCAAGCAGGGAAACCCCCTAGCGGCAGCCGCCGCCAGGACGCCTAGAATGACCCCATGACGACTGCCGCTGCATCCCATCACCCCTCCCTCCTGCGCCAATACCTGGTCCTGACCAAGCCGCGCGTCACCCAACTGGCAGTCTTCTGCGCGGTCATCGGCATGTTCCTGGCGGTGCCGGGCATGCCCGACCTGGGCCGGGCGGCCGCCGCCACCCTGGGCATCTGGCTGCTGGCCGCCGCCGCGTTTTCCGTCAATTGCCTGATCGAACGCGAAACCGATGCCCGCATGCGGCGCACGGCCCGTCGTGGCACGGCTTCCGGCCAGATCACCCCGCCTCAGGTGCTGATCATGGCCGGGGTGCTGGGCGGCGCGGGCATGTTCATCCTGAACGTCTGGGTCAACGCCCTGACCATGTGGCTGACCTTTGCGACGTTTGTCGGCTATGCGCTGATCTACACCGCCATCCTGAAACCCCTGACGCCCCAGAACATCGTCATCGGCGGCTTTTCCGGCGCCATGCCGCCGGCCCTGGGCTGGGCCGCCATGGCCGATGCCGTCCCGGCCGAAGCCTGGATCCTGGTGTTGATCATCTTTATCTGGACCCCGCCGCATTTCTGGGCGCTGGCCCTGTACCGCCACCACGAATACGAGGAATCCGGCTTGCCCATGCTGCCGGTCACGCACGGCCAGAATTTCACCCAGCTGCACGTACTGCTCTACAGCATCGCGCTGTTTGCCGCGTCTTTGCTGCCCTACGTCATCCGCATGAGCGGTCCGGCCTATCTGGCCGCCGCCTGCCTGCTCAGCGGCCGCTTCGTCTGGCAGGCGGTGATGCTCTACCGCCACTATTCCGACGCCAGAGCGCGTAAACTGTTCTGGTATTCAATTTTGTATCTGGCCCTGCTGTTCGCAGCGCTGTTGCTGGATCACTGGGTCGGCTTGGCACTGGGCACCATCTGATGTGATGCTTTCCTGTCAGGGTCCGGCCCCCTGACCCCGATAGGTAAAAGCATGACCGTCCCGTTTTCCGTGTCCCGCCGCACCCTGCTGGCGGGCATCGCCGCCACCCTGCCCCTGGCCCTGATCGCTTGCAGCCCGAAAGCCGCCGAACCCCTGCCCTTCGAGGGCAACGACATCAGCGGCACCCATCTGGGCAAGGACCTGTCCATGACCGATCACAGCGGCGCCCTGCGCACGCTGGCGGATTTCAAAGGCAAGGTCCTGCTGGTGTTCTTCGGCTATACCCAATGCCCCGACGTCTGCCCGACCGCCATGGCCCAGGCGGCCCAGGCGCTGGAACTGCTGGGCGAGCAGGCCGCCAAAGTCCAGGTCATCATGATTTCAGTCGACCCGGCCCGCGACACCCCGGACATCCTGAGCGCCTACATGCAGGCCTTTGATCCGTCCTTTATCGGCCTGACGGGCACGCCGGAACAGCTGGACAAGACCGCACGCTCGTTCAAGGCCTTTTACGCCAAGGAACCCGGCCCTACTCCCGAACAGTACGCCATGAACCATTCAGCCGCGTTCTACCTGATGGATCAGGACGGCGAAGCCCGCGCTCTGCTGGGGCCGTCCTTGACGCCGGAAGACATGGCGCACGACATCAAACTGCTGCTGTAGGCCCGTCCGGCGCGGCGGGCGTGCCGGATGACGCCGTATCCGCCCGAGCCTCTTGATCCGGCGTTGCCGGCCCGCCCGACGGCAGCTCGGGCAGCGGCTCGTACTGGCGCTGCCCGGATTCAAATTGCTGCCAGACTTCCACCGCCCGCAAGCGCTGATGCACAATGGCGTCGATTTTGTCACGCAAAGCCGGGAACTGCGTCAGCAATTTCCTGAAATCCTTTTCCTGCAACATCAGCAAACGGCTATAGCTGATCGACCGGACCCGCGCCTGGAAATCATGATTCATGACCAAGGCCATTTCACCGAAGATCTGGCCGCTGCCCAATTCGGCTGTCGTGCCGTCGGGCAGATCCAGCACCACGGCGCCGGAGGCCACGAAGTACATGGCATGGCTGCGCCCGATGCGGGTGGGGATATCCTGCCCCGGCACCGCCAGACGAGGCTTCAGGACCTTGCAGATGGCGGTCATGGTGGCATCGTCCAGCCCCTCGAACAAACTGACCCGCTGCACCATGACCGCCGCGCTCAAGGCGATATCCAGGCCGTCATGCTTTTCCAGCGCCCCCCAACGCATCTCGACCTGTTCGATCAGATCGGAATAGGTCTCGCCGCTGATCAGGTTGTGCGCCAGCATATCCCGATAGTGCATGCGCTCCATGGACCTTGCCATCCGTGCCAGATAAGCTTCCTGCAAGTGCCGGGCATAGCTGGGGTACTGCAGCGCCAGGGCTTGCAAGGCGCCCTCCAGCAGCGTCAGACGGCGCTGATGGGCCGCCACGATGATGTCGGTGACTTCCGCCCCCAGCAAAGGCTGCACGTCGGTGCGGGCAAACTGGATCAGGCGGCGGGCCACCGCCCATTTGCACATCAGATTGGTAAAGCGCCGGGCCAGTTCCCGCCCCAGCCAGAACGGCCGTCCGGTCAGATAATGTAAACGCAGGACCAGTCGCAGGGTGTTCGAGTAGCGCAGATCCCCTTCGATCGCGGAGTCGAACCCGGCCAGGCCGCCTGCGCGCACGGCGTCTCCCAGGCGCTCGGCGCGGGCCAGCAGGGCTTCGGCGGTGCGCCAGTCCACCACCTGCGCCTTCAGGGTCTCGAAAAACATTTCTTCTTCGCGGCCGGCCAGTATCCCCATGCCGACAGCCACTTTCTGATCCATGGACAGCTGCAGCACCTGCGCCGCATCCATGCTGGTCTGGCTGGCGTCGAACACTGCATGCAAGCGATCCAGCACTTCCGGACCGATATGTTCGTGCCGGGCGATTTCATCGATCCGCAGACGCAGCGCCTCCAATTCCACGATTTGCGCCTGGTCGCGCAAGGTGCGGTCCACCGGCGACAACTGATTCAGGCCCAGGCGGGCAATCAGCGGCCGCAGCGTCAGTCCGTTGACGAACAGCGTCATCAGCACAAAGCCGGTGGTTGCCACGGCGATGAACTGGCGGGCCTCGTGCGGCACGGCCGGCTGTTCGGTCACGGCCAGCGCCAAAGCCAGCGAAACCGCGCCGCGCAAGCCGCCCAGCAGCATCACGGCCCGGTAGGCCGGACTGACCTGGGTGCTCAGGCGCAGCCGCCCCAGCACCGGCAACAGCCCATAGACCATGACGGCGCGCGCGCCCAATGTGACGATAAAGACCACCAGGATCAGGAAGACTTCCATCCAGGTGATTTCCGCCATCATGCGCGGAATCAGCATGGCCGCGAACAGGAAGATCAGGGAATTGGCCCAGAAACCGAACTGCGCCCAGGCGCCCTCCAGTTGTTCGAATGTCGTGGGCGACATGCGGGTGCGGCCATTGGACCCCACCACCAGCCCGGCAATCACGGTGGCGACCACACCCGATACGCCCAGATAGTGTTCCGCCACGAAAAATGTCAGGTACGCCAGGGCCACGGTCAGGGTGATCTCGGCTGCCGGCCAGCCGCGCAGCCAGCGAAACAGCGCAGTCGCCAGCCGCCCCATGACCAGGCCCGCCAGACCGCCGCCGATGAAACTGATCAGGAAACTGCTGGCGACTTTGCCCACGGACAATTCCCCGCCGCTGAACAAGACGCTGAGCAGCACGGAATACAGGGCAATGGATGCCGCGTCGTTGAACAGGGATTCGCCCTCGACCAGAGTGGTCAGACGGCGCGGCGCGCCGACCTCGCGGAAAATGCCCACCACTGCCACCGGATCCGTCGTCGCCACGATGGCGCCCAGCATCAGGCAGACCACCAGGCCATAGGGGGAAATCGCCGCCAGCGAAAAGCCCACCGCCACCGTGCACACGACCACGGCCACGATGGCCATCACCAGAATCGGGCTGATATCGTCCAGCAATCGCCGGATATTCATCGCCAGCGCCGTTTCAAACAACAGCACCGGCAAAAAGACGTACAGGAACGTCTCGGATGAAATTTCAAAGTGCTGCAGCGAATCCAGAAAATCCGCCACCACCCCCGGCGCCCAGCCATGCACATGGATGATCACGCCCAGCACAAAGCCGACGATGGCCAGCAACACGGAATACGGCAAGCGCAGACGCCCCGCCAGCGGCGGCATGAAGGAAACCAGGGCCAGCAACCCGGCCAGGCCAAAGACCAGGAGGCCTATTTTCATGATCGAAGCACATTAACAAAACCGTGGTCCCCATTATGTTACAGATGGGCCGGCCTTGTCTGAAACAAAATAATGGATGCTGCGGGTCAGCGGCATAAAAAAAGGGATGCCGTGAAGGCATCCCTTGAACATCCGCTTCGATAGGGAGGGGAAGAGGAGAAGCAGAAGCGGACGACAGGGCGGCGCGGCCACGAAGGCCGGACGTCCGTCCATGAAAGCTTAGTCCGCTAGCTGACGCAAAAGTTCAGCCTGGTTCGCCCTATAAATGAAACAAATTATTGACAGGGCGGATCACGCTGCCAGGAAATCCGGCTGCTGATCGGCCAACGCGCTTTTCAGCTTTTTCAGGGCGGCGGATTCGATCTGGCGAATGCGTTCGGCGGAAACGCCGTATTCGGCCGCCAGTTCGTGCAAAGTCGTCGCGCCATCGTCGGCCAGCCAACGGGCCTGCACGATATGCCGCGACCGATCATCCAGCGTATCCAGCGCATCGGCCAAACCCTGGCTTTGCAGGCTATCCATCCGGCGGCGGGCCAGGATCTGGGCTGGTTCCTGACTATCGTCGGCCAGCCAGGCGATCGGAGCGTAACGGTCTTCGTCGTCCGCCTGCGCTTCCAGCGCGCAATCCCCGCCTGACAGACGGACTTCCATTTCGGATACGTCTTCGGGGCGCACGTTCAGTTCGCGCGCAATATCGGATATCTGATCCGGCGCCAGCGTCTGCCCGTCCGGGCGCATGCGCCGCAGATTGAAAAACAGTTTGCGCTGCGCCTTGGTCGTGGCGATTTTCACCAGCCGCCAATTGCGCACCACATATTCGTGGATTTCAGCGCGGATCCAATGCACCGCAAACGACACCAAACGCACCCCGCGATCAGGGTCGAAACGGCGCACGGCCTTCATCAGGCCGATATTGCCTTCCTGGATCAGGTCGGCGTGCGCCAAGCCATACCCCAGGTACTGGCGGGCGACGGATACCACCAGCCGCAAATGGGACAGAATCAGTTCGCGGGCGGCTTCCAGATCATTGCCGTCGCGCAAGCGGCGGCCAAGGTCGGACTCGTGTTCGGCGGTCAGCAAGGGCAGGCGGTTGACCACGCCGATGTAGGCTTCTATAGAGCCTAGGGCGCCTGGATTGGAAATGGCCTGCGCAAGCTGGGACGGCGCCAACACCAGGGATGAAGCAGTGTGGCTCATGGCAAAATCCTCGGGATCATACCCATTGATGTTAGCACTCTATGGAACAGAGTGCTAATTCTTGAACGATACAGCTTGGACTGCCGGAATCAAAGAAAGTTCCTGCTGCCGCAGCCGCCGTCCGATCCGCCAGCCCCCGACGGTCAGGGCAATTCCAGATCCGCCACCAGCGGCGCGTGATCGGATAATTTTTTCCAGGGCGCCCCGTGCAAGACCCTGGCGCGGCGCACGGCAAAGCCGCGCTGATAGATGCGGTCCAGGCGCAGCCAGGGAAACACCGATGGAAACGTGCGCGGCGGCGGCGTCAGACGGGCGGCCTGCCCCGTCATCGACAAGGCGGGCGCATGGCCCAGCGGCTGACCCGGCAGCCAGAACATGCGCTGGCGCAACTGGGCCACCCGGTGGCGCAGGCGGTAGATTTCATCGGCCCCTTGGGGCGCAGCGGCAAAGACTTCCACCAAGCCCAGCTGTTTCACGAACAAGGGGGCCAGGCGATTGGTCCAGTCATTGAAATCCCCGGCAATCAGCAGGGGTTCGGAATCGGGCACCAGCCGCCGGATACGGTCCACCAGGGCATGCACCTGGCGGGAACGGCCGCCCGCCAGCAAGCCCAGATGCACGACCAGGCAATGCACATGGGCATCCCCTACCTGCACGACCCCGTGCAGCAGGCCGCGCTGTTCCAGGCGGTGATCGGAAATATCCTGGTTTTCGTGATACAGGATCGGGTAGCGCGACAGCAGGGCATTGCCGTGATCGGTGGCGGTGCGCACGGCATTGCAGCCGTAGGCGGCCTGCATATGCATGCTGGCCGCCAGGGATTCGTGCTGAGCGTCCAGACTGCCATGCAACTGGTTGCGCCCCTGCACTTCCTGCAGGAACAGCAGATCGGGGCGCAGGCCATAGAGGCCCAGGCGCAGATCCGCCAGCGATTCCCGCCCACCCGTGGCCGAACGGCCCTTGTGGATGTTGTAGCTGACGACCCTCAGGATTGCCATACCGCAGCCCCCGTTAATTCGCCTCGGTCTGACGCAGCCGGATGTGCAGTTCGCGCAATTGCTTTTCATCCACCGGCGACGGGGCCTGCACCAACAGATCCTGAGCCCGTTGCGTCTTGGGAAACGCGATCACGTCACGAATGGATTCCGCGCCCGCCATCAGCGTCACCAGACGGTCCAGACCGAAGGCCAGCCCGCCATGCGGCGGGGCGCCGAACTGCAACGCGTCCAGCAAGAAACCGAATTTCTCGCGGGCTTCTTCTTCCTCGATCTTGAGCGCCTTGAATACCTTGGTCTGCACATCGGCGCGGTGGATACGTTCCGACCCGCCGCCGACTTCCCAGCCATTCATGACCATGTCGTACGCGCGCGCCAGGGCGCTGCCCGGATCGGTTTCCAGCAGATCCTCGTGACCGGGCTTGGGGCAGGTGAAGGGGTGATGCGCCGCCGTGTAGCGGTCCTCGCCCTCGTCGTATTCGAACATGGGGAAATCCACCACCCACAGCGGCTGCCAGCCCGCCTCGAACAGACCGTTGGCACGACCGAATTCGCTCAGGCCGAGCTTGACGCGCAAGGCGCCGATCGCATCGTTGACGACCTTGGTGCGGTCGGCGCCAAAGAAGATCAGGTCGCCGCTTTGCGCACCGGTGCGCTCGATCAAGGCCCGCAGCGCATCGACATGGATGTTCTTGACGATGGGCGACTGCAGGCCTTCGGGGATGGCGGCGGCGTCATTGACCTTGATGTAGGCCAGGCCACGCGCGCCATAGATGCCCACAAACTGTGTGTAGGCGTCGATTTCGCTGCGCGGCAGGCTGGCGCCGCCCGGCACGCGCATGGCGACCACGCGGCAGGCGGGGTCTTTTGCCGGACCAGCGAAGACCTTGAAATCCACGTTCTGCATCAGGTCGGCGATATCGGTGAATTCCAGCTTCACCCGCAGATCGGGCTTATCGGACCCATAGCGGCGCATGGCTTCGGACCAGCTCATGACGGGGAACTCAGGCAAGGCGACATTCATCACCTGCTGATAGACTTCGCGCACCATGCCTTCGAAAATTTCGCGGATCTGGACTTCATCCAGGAACGAGGTTTCGCAATCGATCTGCGTGAATTCCGGCTGGCGGTCCGCCCGCAGGTCTTCGTCGCGGAAACATTTCGTGATCTGGTAATAGCGGTCAAAGCCCGCCACCATCAGCATCTGCTTGAACAGCTGCGGCGACTGCGGCAAGGCAAAGAATTCACCCGGATTGACGCGGGAAGGCACCAGATAATCGCGCGCGCCTTCCGGCGTGCTGCGGGTCAGCATCGGGGTCTCGATATCGATGAAGCCCAGTGCGTCCAGGTAATTGCGCGCCACCATCGACACGCGGTAGCGCAGCATCAGATTACGCTGCATCTGCGGGCGGCGCAGATCCAGCACCCGATGCGTCAGGCGGGTGGTTTCCGACAGATTGTCGTCATCCAGCTGGAACGGCGGCGTCAGCGATGCGTTCAGGATTTCCAGTTCGCGGCACAGGATTTCCACATCGCCCGACAACAGATCCGGGTTGCGCGTGCCTTCGGGGCGCAGCCGGACCAGGCCGGTGATGCGCAAGCAGTATTCGTTGCGGATGCGTTCCGCCGTGGCGAACACCGTCTGGTTGTCGGGATCCACCACGATCTGAGCCAGCCCAGCCCGGTCGCGCAAGTCGATGAAGATCACCCCGCCATGATCGCGGCGGCGATGGACCCAGCCGAACAGGGTGACGGTCTGGTCAAGATGGGCTTTGGACACCTCGCCGGTGTAGCAGGTACGGTTCAAGAATGGCTCCGAATATATGTAAGGGCAATGCTGCGGATGATCGAAATTACTGCGACGCGTCAACGCCGACAGCCTGGACCGGCCGGACAGCGACCGGCGGCATCGACGCGGGCGGCGCCACGACGCCCATGGATATCACGTATTTAAGGGCGGTTTCAACCGACATATCGAGCACCTGGACGTCGGCGCGCGGCATCATCAGAAAGAACCCGGATGTGGGGTTGGGCGTCGTCGGCACATACACGCTGATGAAATCGCCCGCCAGCAGGCCGGCGATTTCATCGCACGGCGTACCGGTCAGGAAACCGATGGTCCAGGCGCCCTGGCGCGGGTACTGCACCAGGATGGCCTGACGAAAGGCCTGGCCATTGGGCGCGAAGACGGTATCGCCGACCTGTTTGACCGAATTATAAATGGAGCGCACCAGAGGGATGCGGCCCAGCAGGGATTCCCAGCGCGACAGAATCGCGCGGCCGATGAAATTGGCGCAGAACAGGCCGGTGAGCAAAATGATCAGCAGCACCAGCACCAATTCGAAACCGGGAATCGCCACACCGAACAGGACTTCGGGCGACAGAAACGACGGCACCAGGGAATTCAGGGTGCGGGCCAGCACCAGCAACACCCAAACGGTGGTCACCAGCGGCAACCAGATCAGCAGGCCGGTAATGAAGTAGCGTTTAAAAAATCGCATGTATACGGGGCCTGGGCATCAGCCCGGCGTAGCGGCCGGCGCGGCGCTGCCGGCTGACGCCGCACCGGACGACGCGCCACCGGATGAGGAACCGCCCGACGCACCCCCCGCAGAGGACGCCCCCCCGGCGGGCGACGGAGCAGCAGATCCCAGCACCCCTTCGGAGTGCGAATTGGACTTGCCGCCTCGGAAATCCGTTTCATACCAGCCCGAGCCTTTCAAGCGGAACCCGGCAGCCGTCACCTGTTTCTCATAGGCTTCCTGGCCGCACGCCGGGCATACCGTCAGGCGCGGATCGGACATTTTCTGCAGCACGTCCTGCTGATGACCGCAGTGGCTGCAACGATAGACATAAATAGGCACAACTCAGGTCCTGGAAATCTCAACTGTCTGAATTTTAGTCCTTTTAGCTGAAGGAATTGGGCAATAGGAACATCACGGCCGCCACCAGCGTCGGGATAGCCGCCGCGCCCAACAGCTTCAGCGGCGAGATCGTGCCGTCGCCAAAGCAGCCCTTCAGGATGGAAAAGCCGGCCGGATTGGGCGCATTGGCGATCACGGTCAGCCCGCCACCCGTCACCGCCCCGGCCACCAGCATGTAGCGCCATAGTTCGTTGGTGCCTTCCACCAGCGAACCCAGATAGGTCAGGGCCGCATTGTCGGTCACGGCCGTCAAGGCCGTGGCGCCCAGATACAGGACAAAGGGCGACAGCCCCCCCAGCAGATCCTGCAGCCACCACTGCTGCAGGCCGCCCAACACCACCAACCCAGCCAGGAAGAAGCCGACCATCAGGCCTTCGCGCAGCAGCAGCGGGGACTGGTGACGCTTGTAGGCATGCGCATAACCGATGAACAACACCAGCAGCGCCATGAAGATCTTGATGTGGTGCGAGGCCAGCACCACCCCGACCAGGAACAGCACGTGTACGGCCATCACCACCCGCGACACTGGTTCACGGGACTCCTCGCCCGTCGTGTGCCCCAGTTCGCCATTCAGCAGGAACGGGCGGCAGATCCATGTCAGGACCAGGCCATTGATCAGCACAGCGGTGACCGCTCTCCAGCCGAAATGCGTGGCCATGAAGGTCGTATCCCAGCCAAAGGTCTGCGCGACCATCAGCACGGGCGGCGCGGCATAGGCTGTCAGGACCCCGCCGATGGACACATTGACGAACAGCACCCCGATCGTCAGATACTTGAAGCCATCCTGCCCTGGCCGGCGGAAGTACGCCTGGCGCAGCAACAGCGCCGCCAGCGTCATGGCGGCGGGTTCCGTGACCAGCGAGCCCGCCACAGGCACCAGCGTCATGATGACGAAAAACCGCGCCAGTTCGCCGCGTACCGGCAACACTCTGGCCACGCCATCCACGCCCAGATGCACCAGTTCGATAATAGGCCGGCTGGCGGCCACCACCATGATGACGAACACAAAAGCCGGTTCGGTGAAATTGCGGGTATCCAGATATTCGACCGCGCCATGCACCCCCAGCGTCAGACTCATCCAGACGAACAGTGCACAGGCCCACACGCCAAAGACGGCCTCGACCTCGGACAGCAGGTGCCACAAGCCGGCGTGACGCCCGCCCTGATTGGCCAGGCGTGCAAAAACCGGCACGGAAAACGTGTGAATGATGGCAATGGCGAACAGTGCGCTGGCCACGACCTCGGTGTGACTGACCATATCCGAGTCCAAAAATAAGGCTAGACAAAGGCCCGCACTGTCCGTCCGAAAACGGCAGCACAGGCCCACAGGGGTTCAGGCGCCGCCCAGTATCAGGCGGGCGCCCTTTTCGGCAATCATGATGGTTGGCGAATTGGTGTTGCCCGAGGTGATGACAGGCATGATGGATGCGTCGATCACCCGCAGGTTTTCGACCCCCCGAACACGCAGTTCGGGATCGACCACCGCCAACGGATCGACGCCCATTTTACATGTCCCCACTGGATGGAAGATCGTCGTGCCGATATCGCCGGCGGCAGATTCCAGCGCTTCCTGGGTCTGGAAGGCGTCTCCGGGCAGATATTCCTGCGGCTGATAGGACGCCAACGCAGGCTGCGCCATGATGCGACGCGTCAAGCGCAGCGCATCGGCCGCCACGGCGCGATCTTCAGGAGTCTGCAGATAATTGCACAGGATATCCGGGTGGTCAGCGACATTGGGCGACGTGATGCGCACATGGCCCCGGCTGCTGGGCTGCAGATTGCACACCGATGCCGTCATGGCTGGAAAGGTATGCAGGGGATCGCCGAATTTATCCAGCGACAGCGGCTGCACATGGTATTCCAGGTTGGCGCGGGAACGAGACGGATCGGACCGAGCGAACGCGCCCAACTGTGAAGGCGCCATGGACAGCGGCCCGCGCCGCCACAAGGCGTACTGCAGGCCCATCCATGCCTTGCCCCACCAGGCGTGGGCCAGCGTGTTCAGGGTCAGACCTTTTTGCAGGCGGTAGATCATGCGCAGCTGCAGGTGATCCTGCAGGTTTTCGCCCACGCCCGGCAGATCATGCACCAGAGGAACGCCCAGATGGCGCAGCCGGTCGGTGGCGCCGATGCCGGACACCTGCAGCAGTTGCGGCGAACCGATGGCGCCCGCCGCCAGAATCAGTTCGCGGCGCGCCACCGCGTGGCGGCGCATGCCATCCTGCACAAAGGCCACCCCGGTGGCGCGGCGCCCGGAAAACTCGATGCGCTCGACGCAGGCGCCGGTCAGCACCTGCAGGTTGGCCCGCTCCATGACCGGATGCAGAAAGGCCTTGGCGGCGCTCCAGCGCACGCCTCGGCGCTGATTGACCTCGAAATAATTGCAGCCTGCGTTGTCGCCCCGGTTGAAATCATCCGTGCGCGCGATGCCGGCCTGGGCAGCAGCATCGCGAAAGGCGTCCAACACATCCCAGCGCAGGCGCTGCGGCTCGACCCGCCAAGTCCCATCAGCCCCGTGGAACTCATTGGCGCCTGCGTGGTGGTCTTCCACGTCGCGAAAGAGCGGCAGCACATCGCTCCAGGCCCAGCCGGGATTGCCCAGCGATGCCCAGTGATCATAGTCGGCCGCCTGCCCGCGCAGATACAGCATGCCGTTGATCGACGACGAGCCCCCCAGCACCCGGCCTCGCGGATACCCCAGGGACCGATAGTTCAGGCCCGGATCGGGCTGCGTGTGATAGCACCAGTCGGTGCGCGGATTGCCGATGCAATACAGATAACCGACGGGGATGTGGATCCAGCGCCAATCATCGGGACCACCGGCTTCCAGCAGCAAGACCCGGTGTTTCTGCGATAGGCGATTGGCCAGCAGGCAGCCGGCGGAACCGGCTCCCACGATGACATAGTCGAATTCCAATGGCGCACCAGCAGAAGCGTGATCGGACATGAAGCGTCTCCTGGGGCCTGAAGAACACAGCCCCTGATTTTTGCAAATCAGTCTAGCGGTAATTTCACGCAGACGCCACGCAAAAGAACAGCGGCTCCGCCAGGAACCGCCGATGGGGCCACAGTCCCACGATCGACTACCCCCCTGACTATACGGACAGAACAGTCCCGGCCAGCCCGGCCACGATCAGCAGCACGCCGACCTGCATATTGGACCGAAAGATCCGCAGGCCGCGTTCGGGATGGCGCACGTCGAACACTGCCATCTGCCAGACGAAATGACCGGCAATGACCGCCATCACGATGTAATAAGGCCAATCCATGCCCATGCCCCAACCGGCAGCGGTCCATAACGCCGCCGTCACGGCATAAAAAGCGCCGATCCAGACCCGCCCCTGATCGCCGAAGCGCATGGCCACGGATTTCAGGCCCAGCATGCGGTCGTCACGCAAATCGATATAGGCATAGATCGCGTCATAGCCGATCTGCCACAACACCGCCCCCAGCCACATGGCTACGCCGTACCAAGGCAGGATGTCGCGCGTGTCGGTCCAGGCCATCAGCATGCCCCAGTTGAACGCCATGCCCAGCA
This sequence comes from Castellaniella sp., assembly GCF_034675905.1. GTDB lineage: Bacteria > Pseudomonadota > Gammaproteobacteria > Burkholderiales > Burkholderiaceae_B > Castellaniella. Next base: position 24,249 of record NZ_JAUCCV010000008.1, read on the forward strand.
CAGCCTGCGGCCAGTAGGTAAAGCGTTTGCACAAGGGATAGATGATCACCAGCGGCACCAGCGCCAAGGCCAGCCAGCGGCTATAGGCGTTGATGGCCAGCAGCAGGCTGGCGCTGACCAACAGTTGCGCGGCGGCGAACCACAACGCCGCCCGCAGCGTCAGCTGCCCGCTGGTCAGGGGCCGGAAACGGGTGCGTTCTACCTGATGATCAAAATTGCGATCAAAAATATCATTGAAGGTGCAGCCGACGCCGCGCATCAGCAGCGCCCCCAGGGAAAAGATGATCAGCCGCCAGACAGTGGGCCAGCCATCGGCCGCCTGCACCAAAGCCGCCAAGGCCGGCAACAGCGTCAGCCAAGTGCCCACCGGGCGGTCCAGCCGGCACAGCCGCGCATACGGCCCCCAGGCGTCGGGCAGCCAGCGGGCGACCCAATCGTCGGGCCGCATGTCCGACAGATCCGAGCGACTCGCCGATGCAACAGGGCCCGGCCCGCCTGGGCTCTGCGTACGCGATGCGGCCGACTGATCGGCCGGGGGCGGCGGCTGCGTCATATCAACGGCTGCCGGCCGGGCCGATCAGTTCTCCCAGCACCTGGATGCCGGCGCGGATGCGTTCTTCGGACACGGTCACGAAACTGAGCCGCAGCGTATTGACGGGCGCCTGCACTCCGGCATAGAACGGGGCTCCTGGCACAAAGGCGACATTGCGCGCGATGGCCCGTTGCAGCAATTCGGTCGTATCGATCCCGTCGCGCAGCGTGACCCAGATGAACATGCCGCCTTGCGGCTGCGTCCAATGGGCATCCGCCGGAAAGTACTGCTGCAGGGCATCCAGCATATAGCCGCACTGGCGCTGATACAGCGCCCGGACCTTGGGCAGGTGCTGGTGCAGAAAACCGCTGCGCACGGTTTCATACACCGCCATCTGCGTGACGGTGGCCGTGTGCAGATCGGTGGCCTGTTTGATCTGGACCAGTTTGCTGATGATGTCGCGCGGGGCCACTACATAGCCCAGGCGCATGCCCGGCGCCAGCACCTTGGAAAACGTCCCCAGGCGGATGACTGTCGCCCCGACGGCGCGCCCCAATTCCAGCAAACCGGGCTGCGGGTCGCCCGCATAGCGCAATTCGCCATAGGGGTCGTCTTCGATGATGGGCAATCCCAGATCGGCGCAGCGTTCGACCAGGGCCTGGCGGCGCGCCAGATCCAGGGTCAAACCGGTCGGATTCTGGAAATTGGGCAGCGCATAGATGAAGCGCGCATCGCGGCACAGATCGGCATCCAGAGCGCCGGGGATCAGGCCGCCCGCATCCGTGGGCACAGCCTGAAAATCGGGCTGAAACAGGGAAAATGACTGCAGGGCGCCCAGATAGCTGGGGGCCTCGACCAGCACTTTCGCGCCGGGATCGATGAAGAGTTTGCCCAGCATGTCCAGGGCCTGCTGCGACCCGGATACGATCAGGACTTCTTCGGGATCAATAGGGGCGCCATCGCGCGACAGGTCTTGCGCCACCCATTCGCGCAAAGGGGTGTAGCCCTCGGTGCGACCATACTGCAATGCCGTCGCGCCCTGGGTCGCCAGTACGCGGTCAAAGGCGGCGCGCAGCTCGGCAATGGGGAAGCCGTCAGGCGAGGGCAGGCCGCCCGCAAAAGAAATGACTTCTGGACGTTCGGTGATCTTGAGAATTTCGCGAATGGCCGAGCTGGTGAGCTGCCTGGCGCGTTGGGAAAATACAGCGGGAGTAGAAGTCAGTGTGTCCATGATGAAAGCCCGAATAAGAGCCTGCCTTGTGAGCCGGCCGATTGGCACATGCCGGTCGGCCCGGATCGGCGGGCAGCCGGCGCGGATAAGGAAATATCCCGTCGCTGGGAAATTCCAAGCTGCCTATATTAGAACAATTGCCCGTCCCTGTTTCGTCTAGGGGTTTACAGCAATATCCGAGGCAAATGATAAATACTGCAATATGTAAAGACAGGCATGCCCGCCACCATCCCGGCGTTGCATACCCGCCAGGGGCATTCACTTTCCGACAAGGACAAGGGCATCCATGAAAAACCTGAAAATCGGCACCCGTTTGGCTCTGGGTTTTGGTTTCGTCATCCTGATGCTGGTGATCATGACCGGCATCGGCCTATGGCGCATCATGGATAGCAATACATCCAGCCAGATGCTGCAGGGGCGCGAAGCCAATAACGCCGCGATCATGCAGTGGGCCCGCCAGACCGAGGTCAATAACAATCTGACGCTGGCAGCCACCAATATGAACGACCCGGAAGCCCAGGCAAAAGCCCGGCAGGGCCTGGAAATATCCGATCAGCGCATCGCGGCCTTTCACAAGCAGCTGGGCGACACCATCCAGAACCCGCAGGCCATCGCCCTGTTCAAACAGGCCATCGCCGATCAGGACATCTACTTTGAAAAGCGCAACGCCGCCTTCAAATACCTGGAAAACTGGGACGTCGGCAAGGCCAATGCGTTCTTCAGTCATGACATGCCTGACCTCAGCCGCACCGTCACGGACACCATCGACAAGCTCAGCGCCTTTCAGAACCAATACACCGACCAGATCTTTGAGCAAACCTTGAAGGCCAATGAAATCGGCATGCTGATCCTGAGCATCGCCGCGCTGCTGGCGCTGATCATCAGCCCGCTCTTCGCCTGGCGCGTCACACGCTCTGTCACTCATCCTCTGCGCCGTGCCGTCCGCCTGGCGGAATCCGTGGCCCGGCGTGATCTCAGCCAGCAGGTCCAGGCCAAGGGCACGGACGAGGTCGGTCAATTGCTGCGCGCCCTGGGCGCCATGACGCAGCAGCTGCACAGCACCGTCGGCGAAGTGCGCAGCGGCGCGAACTCCATCGCTTCGGCCGCCAGCCAGATTTCCGCCGGCAACCTGGACCTGTCCTCGCGCACCGAGCAGCAGGCCAGCTCCCTGGCCGAAACCGCCGCCACCATGGAACAGATCACCGCCACCGTGCGCCAGAACGCCGACAACACGCAACAGGCCAACACCCTGGCCGCAGCAGCCGCCAAGACCGCCACTGACGGCGGCACCCTGGTCGCCCAGGTCGTGCAGACCATGGGGGAAATCAACAGCAAATCGCAGCAGGTCGCCGACATCATCGGCGTGATCGACTCCATCGCCTTCCAGACCAATATCCTGGCCCTGAACGCCGCCGTCGAAGCCGCCCGCGCCGGTGAACAAGGCCGCGGCTTCGCCGTGGTCGCCGCCGAGGTCCGCGCCCTGGCGCAACGATCCGCCGGCGCCGCCAAGGAAATCAAGGACCTGATCGATACCTCCGTCGCCGCCACCACAAAGGGCAACGAACAAGCTGCCCACGCCGGCGACACCATGCAGGAGATCGTCGACAGCATCAACCGCGTCACCGACATCATGGGCGAGATCAACGCGGCCAACCGCGAACAGACCACCGGCATCGAGGAAATCAATTCCGCCATCACCCAGATGGACGATGTCACCCGGCAAAACGCCAGCCTGGTCGAAGAATCCGCCGCCGCCGCCAACAGCCTGCAATCCCAGGCCAATACGCTGGCGCAACTGGTGTCCACCTTCAATCTGGGCGCTCAGGATGCCGACCATCAGGGCACGGCGCACGCCAACAGCCGCCCGGCCGGCGCATCGGCCGGGGCGCAGCAGCACAGTGGCGCCTCTGCCCAGCACAGCGCCCAGGCGCCGCGCCTGCCTTCGGCGCCCGAAAAAGTCGTCAGCCCGGCCCCGCAACGGCCCCGGCGCGACACCAAGGCCGAACACGCCGATGCGCCATCTGCCAGCCGCCCGGCGCTGCGCGCACCGGGCAAACCGACGCCCGCCTCGGCGGACACCGAAGAATGGGCTGAATTCTGAATCCGAGCGGTCAGGCTGCCACAGGCATCTGTGTGCGCTGGCCGATATAGGCCAGCGCGGCCTCGACCTGGTCGATCAGCACCAGACACAGGTCGCCGGGCTGCAACGCCTCCAGCGCCGTGTCGATGGCCAGGAATTCCCCCCGGATTTCTTGCAGATGGCTGACACGCGGCGCATCCGACAATCCGGCGCGCAACAGCGCCAGCACCTCGCCATCGGCGCGGCCCCGCTGGCACTGATCCTGATACAGAATCACGGAATCGAACACGCTGCCCAGGATTTCTGTCTGCCGGCGGATATCCTGATCGCGGCGATCTCCTGCGCCGCTGATCACGACCGTGCGCCGATTGGCCGGCAGCGCTTCGACCGCATCGACCAGGGCCAGCATCGCATCCGGGTTGTGACCATAATCGGCGATCACCGTGGCGCCCCGATAATCAAACAGATTGAAGCGCCCCGGCACCGTCGCCGCATCATTGACAAAGGATGCCAGGCCGGCCTGAATCCGCACCCAATCCACTCCCAGCGCCCAGGCAGCGGCAGCCGCAGCCATGGCGTTTTCCACTTGAAACGGCAAGGTCCCGCCGCGCGTCAGGGGGACGGCCGACAGCTGGATACGGGTTTCGGTCCCGCCCTGGGAAAACACCAGATCCCCCTGGTCCACGAACACCACCCGCCCGCCCTGGGCGCGATGGGTTTCGATCAAGGGATGGCGCGCATCGCGGGCGAAATACGTCACCTGCCCCGGGCAAGCGGCCGCCATCTGCGCCACGATGGGGTCCTGAGCATTCAGCACCGCCATCCCGGCGGGCGCGACGTTTTCCACGATCACGCGCTTGACCACGGCCAGGTCTTCCACGGTGCGGATATAGTTCAAACCTAAATGATCACCGATGCCGATGTTCGTCACCACCGCCACGTCGCAGCGATCGAACCCCAGGCCTTCGCGCAGGATGCCGCCCCTGGCCGTCTCGAATACCGCCATGTCCACGTCCGGGTGCAAGAGTACGTTGCGGGCGCTGCGCGGACCGCTGCAATCCCCCGTATCGATGCGCCGGGCGCCCACATAGACGCCATCGGAATTCGTCATCCCCACGCAGACCCCCGGCCGGGCGCATAAATGCGCCAGCAGGCGCACTGTGGTCGTTTTGCCATTGGTCCCGGTCACCGCCACCACGGGAATGCGCCCGTCGTCCCCCGGGGCATACAGCGAGTCCACCATGGCGGCGCCCACATCGCGACCGGCCCCGTAAGAGGGCGACAGGTGCATGCGCAGGCCCGGCGCGGCATTGGCTTCCACGATGCAGCCGGTCTCGGCGGTCAAGGGCCGGTAGACATCCTGGGCGACCAGATCGATGCCGCAGACATCCAGCCCCACCATGCGGGCGGCCATCACGGCGCTGGCCGCCAGTTCCGGGTGGACCTGCTCGGTCACATCGGTCGCTGTCCCGCCGGTACTCAGATTCGCATTGTTGCGCAACACCACGCACACCCCCTGGGCCGGCACGGAATCGGCCTGATATCCCTGACTGGCCAGGGTATTGAGCGCGATCTCATCCAGTCGGACGCGGGTCAGCGATGTGCCATGGCCTTCGCCCCGCAAAGGGTCCTGGTTGATCAAATCCGCCAGCTGCTTGATGCTGAGCACACCGTCACCCACCACCTGGGGCGGATCGCGCCGCGCCGCCGCCACCAGCCGATCCCCCACGACCAGCAAGCGGAAGTCATGGCCGGGAAAATACTGTTCCACGATCACGCTGGAACCATGCTCGCGGGCGACCGCATAGGCCGCCAGCACCTGCTCGCGGCCCTGCACATTGACGGCCACGCCCTTGCCCTGGTTGCCATCCTGCGGCTTGACCACCACGGGCCCGCCGATTTCCAGGGCCGCCTGCCAGGCATCATCCGCATCGGCCGCCACACGGCCTCGCGGGACGGACACGCCAGCCGACGCCAGCAGGGATTTGGTCAAGGCCTTGTCCTGGGCGATGGCTTCGCCGATGGCGCTGCTGGCATCGGTTTCCGCCGCTTGAATGCGGTGCTGGCGGCGTCCCCAGCCGAACTGCACCAGGCTGCCGTCGGTCAGCCGCCGATAGGGGATGCCGCGCCGCACCGCCGCCTGCACGATCGCGCCGGTGCTGGGCCCCAGGCGCACGTCCTCGTACAGCGCTTTCAACTGCGCGACGGCGTCCGTCAGATCAAAGGGTTCATCGCGCAAGGCCGCCTGGCACAAGACGCCCGCCAGATCAAAGGCCAAGCGACCCACCGCTTCCTCGGCATATTCGATCACGACCTGAAACACGCCGGGATCCTGGGTTTCCGCCGTCCGGCAGAATGCCACCGGGCAGCCGGCAACCGCCTGCAGGCTGAGCGCCGCCCCCGCCAGGACATGGGCCAGGGAATGATCCGCTGACGGACCCGCCGGGCGTTGGATATCGATATCGGGAAAGCGGACACGCAGACGCGTCTCGAAGGCGTCCAGGTCATCGATGGCGCATTCGCCATCCCCGCAGGACACGATCGCTTCAATCGCCGTCTGCCGGCACCATACGTTCGGCCCCCGCAGGGCACGGACTCGGGAAATTTCCATCATCACCTCGCGACCCAGGTGCGCAAGCCCACCCGGATATGGTCGATATCCAGGCCCAGGGCCCAGACGGTTCCAAGGGCGGCCAGCACGCTGGCCAGATCGTCCTGCAAGGCGGACACCGCCGGATCGCTTAAATCCGCCACTGGGATTTCCACCCCTTTTTCCACCAGCACCACGCTGCCGTCACGCACCAGCACCGCCCGCGCGCCGGTCGCCAGATGGGCCTGCAGCGCACCGCCGTCAGGCTGCAGGCCATACAGCGTGGCAGACCCATCGCACAGCGGCGCCAGGCCGGCGACCAGCGGGTCGTCGGCATTGAGCACGGCAACGCCGCCCGGCAGGACCACATCCACCTGGGTGCGAAAGATGCGCAGCAGGTGTTCCGGTTCCTGCATGTGAAATTCCGGCCAGGTCAGACCGGGATCTATCCCTGTCACCACCCCGACCTGACAACGGTCATAGGCCAGCCCCTCGCCCAGGATCATCCGTCCGCCGTTTTCCAGCACCGCATAATCCACCGTCTGGTTCAGCAACAGGCGGCGGCCGGCCTCCCAGGACGCCGCATCCTGAACGCTGATCTGCCGGTTGCCCAGGAACAGGCCGTCGGCTGAGGCCTGGCCCACGGCCTTGCCGGTCAGCTGCAGCAAATGAGCGATCAAGCGCACCACCGGCGTCATGCCCCGGCTGCCGCTGACCCCCACGACCGGTATCCGGCCATCTTCAGGGGACGGGAACAGATCCTCGATGATCGCCTGCCCCACCGGGCGCGGCCGCCCCCTGGCGGGCTTCAAGTGCATCAGCAAGCCAGGGCCGGCGTTGACTTCCACCACGGCGCCCTGCTGCTCGGCCAAGGGCCGGGAAACATCGCGCGTCACCAGATCGATCCCGGCAATGTCCAGCCCCACCACCCGCGCCGCCAGGGACACCAGCTCGGCCACATCGGGATGCACCGTATCGGTCACATCGATCGACACATTGCCGCTACGCTGGATCATGACGGCGCGCCCCCGCTCGGGCACCGCATCGCCATTCAGGCCCTGGCGGTCCAGTTCCAGCTGCGCGGCAGAGTCCAGGCGCACGACGTTCAAAGGATGATCCTCGTCCCGCCCGCGCCGGGGATCGGAATTCAATTGGGATTCGATCAGCTGCAGCACGGTCGATGCGCCGTCGCCCACCACCATGGCGGCCTCGCCCCGGGCGGCGGCCACCAGCTTGCCGCCAACCACCAGCAGGCGATGTTCATCGCCTTCGATGAAGCGTTCCACCATCACGCTGCTGCCCTCGTTCACCGCCACCGCGTAGGCGGCTTCGACCTGCGCCTGCGTCGTCAGGCAGGTGAACACCCCCCGGCCATGATTGCCGTCGGATGGCTTGACCACCACGGGCAGACCGATGTCCTGGGCCACATCCCAGGCCTGAGCGGCATCGGCCACCAGACGGCCTTCAGGCACCGGCACGCCGCAGGCCTGCAGCAATTGGCGGGTCAGTTCCTTATCGCGGGAAATGCCCTCTGCGATCGCGCTGGTACGGCTGGTCTCAGCCGTCCAGATACGGCGCTGGCGGGCGCCATAACCCAGCTGCAGCAGATTGGCGTCGCTCAGGCGGATGAAGGGAATATCCCGGTCGTCCGCCGCATCGACGATGCAGGCGGTGCTGGGCCCCAGGCCCAGCGATTCCGCCAGGTCCTTCAGGCGGTCCACAGCGCCGGCCACATCAAAGGGGCGATCCTCGATGGCCGCCATCACCAGGTCGCGGGCCGTGTACAGGGCTTCGCGCGTCAGGGTCTCGTACCAGGCCCGCACAATGACTTTGTAGACGCCGCGCAAGGGGGTTTCCCGCGCCCGCCCCAAGCCGCCGGGCATGCCCGCCAGGCTTTGCAGTTCCAGGGTGACGTGTTCCAGGATATGCGCCGGCCAGGTGCCTTCGCGCACACGCTGCAGAAACCCGCCGCGCTCGCCGATGCTGCAGCGATGCTCGATCAGCGTGGGCAACCAGGCGCTGAGGCGTTCGTAGAAACCGGGAATGACATTCGAGGGGTAGTCTTCGAGGTCATGGATATCGACCAGCGCCTCGATGACGGGGCGATAGGCCCAAATGTTCGGCCCCCGCAAATGCACCATATTGAGAATCTCAATACTCTTGTTTTCCATGATCGAACCATGTCAAAAGGGTCTGGCCGGGGGGCCGAGCGTTGCCGGACATCGGCGTGCAGAAAACACGCCTGTCGCACAACGGCACACATCATAATCTTGCGCCGTTGCGCCGCACAGAAAAACTGTTGAAGATTGTGACGCGGGCGCAACGTTCTGCGCATGCACAGACCGATTCGGATTTATATTCCTGCTGTCCCACCGATCTTCCGATCCCCCCAGCCCACCATCCATGCAAGGTCCCATGCTTGAATCTCCGGCGACCGATGGCCGCCCGCCCGGCCCGCCTGTCGCATGGCACGACACGCTTGCGGCCCAACTGGCGGCAGACGAGCATCTGCTGGGCTGGCTGCCACTGAACCTGGACAGCCATCTGCACTACGCCGACAGCCTGCTCGTCCTGACCGACCGCCGTTGGCTGTTCTGCGGCGCCGACGCGCAATCCTGCCGATCCTGGCCGCTGCGCCCCGGCCTGCGGCTGAAGCTGCAGGATCATGCCGGCGTCGGCAGCCTGGAACTGGTGGACGCACATGCCCGGCTGGCGCGCTGGCGCTACACGCTGGACCAGCATCCCCAGGCGCTGCAACTGGCAGGGCTGCACGACGCCCTGCGCCAGCCATCCGTCGATGCGCCGCCGCCCGCCGCCAACGCCCCCCCCCGCAGCCAGTCAGCCGCCGCGCGCCAGTTCGCTGTTTCGCCTGTGGCGCTTTGCCCGCCCCTACCGCCGGCAACTGGCCATCGGCCTGATTCTGACCCTGATCGCCACCGGGGCATCGCTGGTGCCGCCCTACCTGACCATGCCCTTGATGGACGACGTGCTGATCCCCTTTCAGAACGGCGAACCCATCCACTGGCATCTGGTGATGCTGTATCTGAGCGGACTGCTGGCCTCGTCCCTGGTCGCCTGGGGCCTGGGCTGGGCGCGCAGCGCCATCCTGGCCTGGGTCAGCGAGCGCATCGGCGCCGACCTGCGCACCGCCACCTACCAGCACCTGCAGCAGCTGTCGCTGCAGTATTTCGGCGGCAAACGCACCGGCGACCTGATGGCCCGCATCGGGTCCGAGTCCGACCGCATCTGCCTGTTCCTGTCGCTGCACCTGCTGGATTTCGTCACCGACGTGCTGATGATCGTCATGACGGCGGTGATCCTGCTGTCCATCGACCCCTGGCTGGCGCTGGCGACGCTGGCGCCGCTGCCCATCATCCTGTGGATGATCCATTGGGTGCGCGACCGTCTGCGCCACGGTTTCGAAAAAGCCGACCGCGTCTGGTCGGAAATCACCAATGTCCTGGCCGACACCATCCCCGGCATCCGCGTGGTCAAGGCCTTCGCCCAGGAAAAACGCGAAGTCGCCCGCTTTCGCGAGGCCAACGACCGCAACCTGATCATCAACGACCGGGTCAACGCCCTGTGGTCGCTGTTTACCCCCACCGTCACGCTGCTGACCGAACTGGGTCTGCTGATCGTCTGGGTCTTCGGCATCTGGCTGGTGTCGCGCCAAGCCATCACCGTCGGGGTGCTGACGGCGTTCCTGGCCTACATCAGCCGGTTCTATGTGCGCCTGGATTCCATGAGCCGCATCGTGTCCGTCACCCAACGGGCGGCCGCGGGCGCCAAGCGCATCTTCGACATTCTGGATCATGTCTCCAGCGTGCCGGAACCTGCCGATCCCCGCCCCATGCAGCAGATCCAGGGGCGCATCGAATTAAGCCGCATCGGCTTTCGCTACGGCAACCGCAGTGTGATCCAGGACCTGAGCCTGGACATCGCCCCCGGCGAAATGGTCGGCCTGGTAGGCCAGAGCGGCTCGGGCAAAAGTACGCTGGTCAATCTGATCTGCCGTTTCTACGATGTATCGCAAGGCGCAATCCGCCTGGACGGCGTCGATATCCGCCACTACGCCATCACCGACTACCGGCGCCATATCGGCCTGGTGCTGCAGGAACCCTTTCTGTTCTACGGCAGCGTGGCGGAAAACATCGCCTATGGCCGCCCCGACGCCAGCCGCGCCGAGATCATCGCCGCCGCCCGCGCCGCCCACGCGCACGAATTCATCCTGCGCCTGCCGCACGGCTACGATTCCCTGGTCGGCGAACGCGGCCAGGCCCTGTCGGGGGGCGAGCGCCAGCGTATTTCCATCGCCCGCGCCATCCTGATCGACCCGCCCATCCTGATCCTGGACGAGGCCACCTCATCGGTGGACACCGCCACTGAAAACGAGATCCAGAAGGCGCTGGATAATCTGGTCAAAGGCCGCACGACGATTTCCATCGCCCACCGCCTGAGCACATTACGCGAAGCCGACCGCCTGGTGGTCATGGACAGCGGCCGCATCGTCGAAATCGGCCGCCATGACGAACTGCTGGCCCGCGACGGCGCCTATGCGCGGCTGTACCAGGCCCAGCTGCAAGGCGCACTGCCGGCCTCGCCCCCGGCGGCGCCCCATCACGAGGCCGACGATGATGCCTGAAGCCTACACACTGTCCCGAGACCCCTTTGGCCACCTGGTCCTGTCGCGCCCCGGCGCACCGGACGTGATCGTCACCCCTGTGCGCAGCTTTCCCATCAGCGCCCCGGACGAAGGCATATCGCTGGTGGATGCCCAGGCCCAGGAACAGGCCTGGGTGGAACGCCTGCAGGATCTGTCCGACACGCCGCAGCGCCTGATCGCCGAGGACCTGGCCCAGCGGGATTTCAAGCCCGAAATCCTGCGCATCCACCAGGCATCCAGCTGGGCCACGCCCAGCCGCTGGGACATCAGCACGGATCGCGGCCCCGCCGTGCTCACACTGAAAAGTGAAGACGACATCCGCCGCCTGTCGGCCAACGCGCTATTGATCGCCGATGCCTGCGGCGTGCATTTCCTGGTCCGCGACCTGACCACGCTGGATCGCGCCAGCCGGAAAATTTTGGATCGGTTTTTGTAGACACCGAACGGACGTCAGTTACAAACTCAATTGAAAGGTCGCCGGGCGCACGCAGCGCACGGCCTCGCGGGATGCATCGATGCAGCCGCCCTGATCGTAGACGCCCGCCGGATCGCGCCAACGCATCATGCGGTCCAGCACTTGCCGGGTGGCCTGCGGGTCCGCCAGCGTTTCCGCCACGCGGGCCTCGACGATGGATTCGTCCATCCAGGGCCGCGCAGCCGGCTGCGCCGCTGCACTCCCACCCTGAACGCCAACAGGGCCATCCTGGCGCAGGCCGTGCCGCCAGTGATAGATCTCCACGCATTTGAAGATCAAGGTATAGGGCTGATCCGGTTTCCAGAAATTGGTGAACCGCCCCTGCCCCAGATAAAACACCCAGGATCCTTCATAGCCCTCGACATCAGCGGAAGGCTCGTGCGGATTGCGAAACCACAGGCGGTCGCCCGGCACGTAATACCGGGGCGGCAAGGGCGCCTGCAGTGATCCGTACTCGTGCAAAAAGGCATCGTGAAACGGGCCCGACTGGATGGCCTGGCGCTGCCATTGGGCCTGTAACGCCGCCAACGCTGCCGGGTGACTGATCTGCAATTCCCGCGCCAACGCCAACAACAGCACGTATTCGGTCGCCCGGTAGCAGGAAAAAGAATACAGACGCCCGGACACGTCCGGCCACAGCGTCTGTTCCAGCGACGGGATCAGATCGTGGCCCGGCTGCAGGATAAAGCCGGTCGCCTCGGTCCAGCGCCAGCAGTCGGGGCGTTCGGCCTGTTCGGTATCAAAGGCCAATACCGTGCGCCGCCCGGCCTGCACAATAAAGCGCCGCAGCCGCACGGCGGACTGCCATTCATCCAGGCTGGGAAAATCAAAGGGGATGGGCGACAGCAGCAGGGCCGCCAGAATTTCCGTATCCAGATCCCGGTCGCTGTCGTCGGGGGATAGGCGCAAGGCCCGGGCCAAGCCAGCGGTATCCAGATCAGGCGGTTGAGGCCACGACAAGCGAAACCGCTGCCAGGGCCCCTGCTCGTCAATACCAGCATCCTGTGTGACCAGATCGCCCAGGCCATATTCCGACAGCCAGAGCCGGCATCGGATCTGCTGCGCATCGGGCCAGGCGCCGCGAATACGCACGCCCATGTTGGCGCTAACCATCTGCATGCTTTACCCGCGGCAGGTGCTTACTGCCCCAGCGCCTTGCTGATCTTTTTATCGGTGTTGTATTGGCTAAGGGAATACACGGCCCAGATCGCCGCCGGAATCCAGCCGATCAGCGTCAGCTGCAACAGCAGGCAGATGATCCCCGAGATGGGTCGGCCAATCGTGAAAAATGCCAGCCAGGGCAGCAACAGGGCGATGAGCAAGCGCATATCGTCATCCGGTCATGATGGAAAGCCGGTATTTTATGGCGTTTTTACCTAAAACCGCCACACCAGTTCATCGCCGTTCCCGTAGGACGTGTCCCAGCCGGGTCGGCTTCAGGTTTCGTCCTGCACCGGCGCCGTCGGGCCATTCGTCTTGACGGACTCGATGCCCTTGTCGCGCGCGGCGGCCGTGGTGTACATCTCGCTGCTGCCGATGATCTCGCCGTTGGTCGCCGTCAGATGAAAATAATGCGATCCGTCCTTGGCGATCAGCCGCCCATAGCGGGCATCGTCGGGGGAATTCTTCTTGACGGATTCAATCCCGCCTTGGGCCGATGCCTTGCTGGCATAGCGCTGGCTGGTCAGAATGATCTGGTGATTGCCAGACCTGAGATTGAACATGAACTTGTCACCGCTGGACTTCAGGATATATTCACCACTCATGGGTTTGACTCCAAGTCGCGCAGACACGGAATGCGTCCGCCAGGGGATGTAACCCAGAAACTATACCGCTAAAGCGGTGGAGACCATGCCCATTCTGACCCAAAGCCTCTCGTCCTTTGCTTTGCTGCTGGCCCTGGCCTGGGGCCTGGCTGCACTCTGGATTCAGGCGCCCGGCGGTTCCTGGTGGCGGCTGATCTGGATGGCTTTATGGACAGCCAGTGTGCTGGCGGGCCTGGCGTCGATGTGGATCCAGCACCGCTATACGGTTCCGGCCCGGTGGGTGCTGGCCGCCGCCGCCATGATCCTGGCCGCCTGGTGGATCAGCCTGACGCCATCAGCTCAGCGCGACTGGGCCGACGATGTCGCCCGCAGCTTAAGCGGCCGCGTCCAGGGCTCCATCGTCACGCTGCACAACATCCGCAACTTCGACTGGCGCAGCGACACCGACTACACCGTCCGCTGGCAAGACGCATCCTACGATCTGGATACCCTGCAGTCCGTGGATATGGCTCTGTCCTACTGGATGGGGCCGGCCATTGCCCACACCCTGGTGTCCTTTGGCTTTACGGATGGCCGCCACCTGGCGTTTTCCGTAGAAATCCGCAAGGAACGCCACGAATCCTTTTCCACCATCGGCGGGTTTTTCAAGCAGTTCGAACGCAATATCATCGCCGCCGAAGAGCGCGACATCCTGTACGTGCGCGCCGGTCCGCGCGGCGAGCAGCTGTCCCTGTACCCCATTCAGATGCCCCAGGCCGCAATGCGCCAACTGTTCCTGGCCTATGTGGACAGCGCCAACCGGCTGGCCGATAGCCCGCAGTTCTACAACACCGTGACGGCCAATTGCACGACTCTGGTCTACGACATGGTCCGCCCCATCGTGCCCGGCCTGCCCATGGATATCCGCCTGATCCTGTCGGGATATCTGCCGGAATACCTGTACCGGCACGGAGGGCTGGATACAAGCCAGCCGCTGGCTGCGCTGCGCGCGCAGGCGGATATTACGCAACGCGCGGCGCAGGCCGGGCCGGGGGCGGATTTCTCACAGAGGATTCGTCAGCCGGCCCTCATTCCGAAATGAGATCAACGTGCCCGCTAGGTGATCGACGGCTGGATCCGCTTTTACAAGCACCGGCGCCCACACCAGGCGCTGAATATGAAAACCCCGGCTGAGGCTTCTGCATTAGCCGCCTGGGGCGATCTTTACACTCATCGGCCGAAACAGCTCACATCAGTCAGCAGCTTCGTCTGGCAGTTTCCCAGAGCGCTTTTCGAGCTTCTTTTCATCTGATTTCACCCGCCGCTCCAGCTTCTTGATGTCTTCTTCGGCTGGCAGGCATTCCGGCTGGATGCCGCGCTGCCCCAGCATGCCGCGCACACTAAAATTGTTTTGCACATGTTCGTCGGTGATCTTGGCCTCTCCGCGCAGATCTGCCTGATGCACATTGTGGTTGGTCATCTCGGTGGCCAGATTCTTGGCTGCAATGGTGAGTGTTGGCAGAAAATCGGCCAGGGGACGGGCTGGGGCGACACCCAAACGATCTTTCATCCTCTGGGTGCTGTTGCCGCCGAACAGCGCGGTATCACCCCTGGAACGGATGCGACCGAAACCCGCATCATCCACACCGCGCTCGTAGATATTCTGGGACAGAGATTTTTCTGACTCACGCAGGCGGTCACGAGCATCCAGCCGAGCCTGTAAGCGCATGCGTTCTTCGATTAGTTCCTGTTTGCGAGTCTGTGTGGCGAAGTAGCTCTGAGCAAACGCGATCGCTTCTTTGCGGGGGTCACCGTTCATCGCGATCAGGTAACAGGCATAACGGGTGAGCATGAAATCGTCTACCTCACGCTGCCCTCCCTTCCCAATCCCGATCATTTTCGTGATGCCACGAAAATGATCGTCCACACTGCAATCTGTTGATGCGCAAGCCTCCATGGCTCGGCGGATAGCGGTCAGGAAGTTCTCCCAACGCACGTAACCCAGGGGTTCCTGCAAATCGCGGGCATACCAGAACTCAATGTTCTCATTGGGAATCACCTGCGCCATTGCATCAAGGTGATTCTGCATCCGCAGGATTAGCTCTTTAGCCATGGTCGCATCCTCATCAACACAGCAGCTCTCTAAATTTTCTGGTGCTGGAACAAACGCCGGTAGGCCACATCGATCGCCCATGAGGCTGGTTTCCCTGCGGATCGAACAGGGTTTGATTATGCGGCATAGCAGGGCTGTTTAGAGAGCTGCGTGATCCTGTTTGTCACGGCGGGAAAGCGCCAGGCCAGGCTACATTGACCAGTTCGTACGCCCAACCTCACTTCCGCAAATAGCTTTTCCTGCCGCTGTCTGAATAGCAGTATCGCCCGCCCCGGGGGCCTGTGCAGTATGCGCCTGCGCGGCATGAGCAGGACGATTCCCCCGCCGACGGCACAGCAGATCGTTTGGCCGGCGCAGGGGCGAAATTACTACCGCTAGCAGGCGAAGCATTGCACGAGCGCTTGCTGGCGCTGACGGAACCATCATTGCAGACAAAGGTTTCCCCCTGGCAATGAGAGACCCCGCCCTTGCGACCGCTGCAGGGTTGGTTGGCGGCATTGGCGGTCAGACTGAAAATCGTGCAGGCCAGCAACAGGCAAAGGGCCGTCGCCAGCCTGATCACATCGTTCCCGAATCCCAGCATGCCAATCCCAATCGCCCGCCTCGTCCAGATGGCATTATGCCTCTTCGACTTTCTGCATAGGCCTGATCAACTATCTGGCAAGACCCCAGATGCAGGGACCAGGCACGGCGGGCAATCACTGCGCACCCTTCACCAGCAGCCTTCGCACCCCATCCCCATGACGGGCAATGGCATCCGCCAGATCCGCCTGGCTAGCCATCTGAAAACCAGAAAACTCGAAGCCAGGTGCGACCTGGCACGCGGTCAGCACGAAATCATCAGGACTCGCCAATTCCGCCGCAAACCAGCAGCCGGCAGGCGCCACCGCCTGGTACACCGCCCCAGGATGGCGCAAAGGATCACCCAAATGATGCGTCAGCCAATCGCCATCGGGCAGCAGCACATGCAGATTCAGCACGCCGCCGGCATGAAAGCACCAGACTTCGTCGGCATCGATGCGATGCCAGGCTGAATAAGCGCCTTGCGCCAGCAAATAATAGATCGACGTCCCGGCGCTGCGCGCCGCGCCCTTGAACGACACCTGCAGGCTTGAGCGAAAGACTTCGCGGTAGTAGCCGCCTTCGGGATGCGGCTGCAGGCCCAGCGCAGTGATCAAGGATTGAGGGGATGGATCGTGGTTCGACATTGAATAAGCTGACAACCTTAGTCGTCTGTTTCATCCAGATGGAATTTATGCATGATGCGATGGGCGATCGGCGCCAGCACCACGCCCAGGGTCGCCATGACGATCAGGCCGACGAAAAAACCATAAACGGCGGAAAAGATCTTGCCCCCATAGGATTCCGGCATCACGTAGGTGCCGATGCCGCCGATGACAAAGGCGGCATTCATCAGGGCGTCGTGCCAGCCATGATCGCCGAACCATCGGTGGCCCAGCGCCCCCACCAGCAAGGTAGCGCCGACCAGCAACAGGGCATAGCCGACATGCAGGGCCAGACGGCGGCGGAAATGCGCGGGTGGAAGCAAAGGTTCGTTGCGGGATTCGTACATGGGAAGCGCCCCCTTTTTAGTGATGGACACGCTGCTCAGCAGCACTGCTTGCGGCCTATTATCCAATGCCTGACATGAGGTACAAACAAGTATAGTTACAACAAGATAAATTTGGTATTTCCAGCGGGGCAACGGCGCCCACTCCCAGTGGATGCTCGATCAATGTCCCGAAGCTGATTGCCGTTTCTCGTGCATAATTTTCTCAACCAACTCAATGACAGCAGACTTTTTTCCATCTACATCACCGGAAATGAATGCATAAATCTGCATAGAGGATAGCGCTAAAATAAAAAGCAAAAAATAAAAACTCATTCTGTTTTCCAAAACACCACTAACATCAAATCCTGGAAAAATCTGATTAAGCGTGACCATGGATGCCAACAATGTCGGCAAAATCCCTAGCTTGGTCACTGGACCGCAAATCGCTGCTATCCGCCCTTCCGTGAGAGCTGTCATCCTACGAAACCCAGCTAAAGCACAATCCAACTCATCATATGAAAACTTCCGGATAGCATCAGCTAAATCACTCCATTCAATAATCTGGTTCCTGGCTCTTATTTTCAAAAACTCTTTTCTCTTCACAAAAGACCACACCCCTATAAAGAAAGACCCAGCCAGAAGCCCAACTATATAAAAAACAATCACCCCCACCAAAACATAGCTCAAACCCTCCGAACCAGACTTCAGCACCAAAGCTGCGAGTACAAAAATAGCGAATGTCACAAACAGCATAAATCTTCCCAACAACCCGACCACATCATCCATCGGCAGCTTCAGATTTCTATTTTCTTTTCCAGCATCAAAAAGCATAACAATAGCGGAAGCAACGTTAGCGTTCAGCGAACACATCTTGACGGCCGCCGGTAATCGGCCGCAGCCTTTCTGGTGTGCGGGTGGTGGCTATGGCGATGGTGGGTCAGTTTTCAACCGACGCTGATCTGCGACCTCAGACTGGCTGCCAGCGATGCGGCAACAATTCCCCGATCCGGCTGTTCGGATGCGTGGGCAGGCGTGTGAGCACGTCCTTCAGATAGGCATAGGGGTCGTGGCCGTTGAGTTTGGCTGACTGCACCAGGCTCATGACGGCAGCAGCGCGCTTACCAGCTCGCAAGGAACCCGCAAACAGCCAGTTGTTGCGGCCCACGGCGATGGGCCGGATCTGTTGCTCGATCCGGTTGTTGTCGATGGGCAGCATCCCATCGTCCAGGTAGCGCGTGAGCGCCACCCAGCGCTTTAGGCTGTAATCCAAGGCGCGTGCCGTGCCCGAGCCATCCGGTACCCGGGATCGCTGGGCCAGCATCCATTCATGGTATTTGTCAGCCAGTGGGCGTGCCGCCTGGTGGCGACGTGCCAGTCGAGCATCCGGGGCCAGGTCTCTCGCCTCACGCTCGATGGCATACAGGCTGCCGATATATTCCAAGGCCTGGGCAGCCACCGGGCTTTGGCTGGCCGCATGCAGATCGAAGAACTTGCGTCGGGCATGCGCCATGCAGCCCACTTCCGTGATGCCGGCGGTAAAGCACGCCTTGTAGCCCACGTAGTCGTCACAGACCAGGCTGCCTGCCCAATCGCCGAAGAATTCCCGGGCGTGCGCCCCGGCACGGCCTTCGGTAAAGTCGTAGACGACGGCCTGCAGGGCCTCGAAGGCGCCCGGGGTGTAGGCCCACAGATAGGCTTTGTGGGTGGCGCGGCTGCCGGGCTTTAAGAGCTTGACCGGCGTCTCGTCGGCATGCAGCACCCGGTGCGCCAGGATCTCCTCGCGCAGCGCCGCGACCAGCGGCTGCAGGGCAAAGCCGCAGGCGCCGACCCACTCGGCCAGCGTTGATCGTGCAATGCGCAGACCCGCCCGGGCAAAGATGCCTTCCTGGCGGTGCAGCGGCAGGTGGTCGGCGTACTTGGCCACCAGCACATGGGCCATCAGGCCCGGGGTGGCCAGGCCCTTGTCGATCACGTAGGCGGGCATCGGTGCCTGAGTGATGGTCTCGCACTGCGGACAGGCCAGGATCGGGCGCACATGGCGCTCAACGGTAAAGGTGCCGGGCGTGTAGTCCAGCTTCTCGCTGACCTCGTCACGCACGAACTTCAACTGGCAACCGCACGTGCAGGTGGCGCTGTGCGGTTCGTGCCGGATCTCGATGCGGGGCAGATCTGGGGGGAGCGCCGTGCGCTTGGGTTTGTCCTTGGGGTCGGACGCGGGATCGGCCTTGGGGTTCAGGGCCGCCAGTTGCGCTTCGATCTCGACCAGGTCTTCGTCGACGGCTTCCTCCAAGAGGCTGCCTTGTACGCCGGGCAGCAACTGCTCGCCGCGCTTGCCAAAGCGAAAGCGGCGCAGCATCGCGATCTCGAAGGTCAACTTCTCGTTCAAGGTCTTGCTGGTGTGCAATTCCTGCTGTGTGCGCCCGAGCGTGTGCATGAGGCTGGCCGCCAGCTCGCGCAATTGCGCGGCGTCCATGTCCTGCAGTGAGTCGGATGCTTCGGCTGTCATGACGGGCAGTATGCCAGCAGGTGCTGCATCGCACCATCGGCATCAGCACCGATTGCACAGTCCAGGCGTGTGCAGGCTCAGATGCAGTCGATGACGCCGGCATCGCCCAGGCGCTGCCAGGGCAGGCCCAGTACCAGGGCGCTGGCTTGCTCGTCGGTGAGCGTCAGGTGCGTGCTACCGGGCGCGGGCCAGACGAACTTGCCCCGGTTCAGGCGCCTGGCAGCCAGCCACACGCCGATGCCGTCGTGCATCAGCACCTTGATACGCGTGGCGCGGCGGTTGGCAAAGATGTAAGCATGATGCGGGTGGGCAGCGCCGAAGACGCGCACCACACGGGCGAGCGTCGTATCCAGGCCGGCGCGCATGTCCATGGGGTCGACCGCCAGCCAGATGCGTTCGATGCGGATCATGCCAGCACCAGGCGTGTCCACTGGGCCAGCGCCTGGTGTTCTGCCATCGGCCAGTCCAGCGTGAGGGTCAGGCCCTGGCCACTGAGCGTCAGCGCAATCCTGGCAGCAGGCTGTGACGGACTTGCAAGCCGTCGTTCAGTGGCGACCGGCTGGACCGGCACGAAGGGCAGCCAGTTCGCGGGCGCTGGGGCTGGTGCCGTGATGCTTCGAGCTTCGCCAGCCTGGACATCGGCATCATGCAGGCCCAGGCGTTCATGCTCGATGACCCAGCGGCGCAGGACGTTGGGGTTCAGGTCATGTGCGATGGCCACCGCCGCCAGAGAGACGGCCGGATCCAGGCACTGGGCGACCAGATCGGTCTTGAACTGTGCGGTATAGGTGCGACGCCGCCGACGCGGCGTGCTGACGGGTTCTTGGTGCATACGTGTCCACGATGTTTTAGCGGACACGTATGCTCTATCGGATGCCGGATGGGCTCAAGGTGCGTTCACCGGACAGATACGAAGCAACGCACCCAACATCAATCATGATAAATCCCTCTAAATATCAATGAGAATTTCTTAAGTGGAGTATGTTCGTATCTACGATTTCTTAAATACACCCAGGAAGACAAATGAATGTGGCGCAACACATCCCCACAAGCAGCCCTTATTTGTTGGCCACATAACACCCAAGCCATTCTAATTTTTCTGTTGTATGCGACTTTTCTTAGCACATCCCCAGATCACATTAAATTTCCGAGCCAATGGTGCTTTTTATCGAATCAATATTTAAAACATCATTTCTGAAAATAAACCCTCTGCTTCTTTGGATTGCATCAAATGGCAGGAGAGCCGTCCTGTTTGTGTCGCGCTGACTGTAAGGCTGCTGCGATATCGGAAGAATAGGCTGCCTGCTCATATGGGTGCATAGAATGCCTTTTTAGGCACTCGAGCATGCGAACATCCGGATTAGGAAGGTTATCGAATACAGCATATTTGTTGATCAGCAGAGCGAATTTTCCGCCCATCTCGGTCCATCCATTAAGAAACAGCGCTCTCAGCTCCGCATTTGAAAGTTGCGCACGCGCAATACTTGTATAGTGATATTTTTCGTCTGCCGACAGAAGTGGGTGTTCGTCTACCCAACGCATTAATCCATAGAGCGTGCGGAACATGGTTCCAAGGTCATCGCTATATGTTTGAAAAATGCGACGCCAACTATCCATAGCTTCATTCTTGATTGATTCAATACCCTCATGGGATAAGGAGTCAATTTTCCCCTGTTGAATACAGCGATAGTCGTCGAGCGATAATAAATGTGTAGCGATACGGTTCACGTTGGTAAGATCCCCAATGCAGTTAGCAAGGGCGCGTACGCCGGAGGTCAGATTAGCCCTCTCTGGGGCGCTGGAGGGGTACGAGAATCGATCAACAATGTCTTTGTAACTCGACAGCCAGGTAAAGAACGTTTGCTCGAACGACTGACGAAGCAGAATTCTGTTTTGCTCGGCGACCTCTTGCGTGGATTTAACCAACTGCTGCCTCTGTTCCTCAAGCTCTGTGCGCTGCAAGTGGAGGGTGGCTACCAACAGCATAATTGACGCGAAGCCCATGATCGGCCCAACTGTTCCGGCTAGGTAGTCACCGAACTGCGCCCATCGCTCGGGATTGTCAGATAATTCTTGTCCCTTTATTGTCCAGAACCAAAGCATATAGGGCAGAGCCACGGTGGGAGTAGCCAGAAACGCGATAAGCGAACCCCACCAACCGATGCGGCCAATTTCTAGCCCAAGGAATGAATGCTTTTTTGTCTTAGCGCTCATGAAGTCCAGCCAAGCTCCCTGTCATAGACGAATTTGCTCGAATCTA
This sequence comes from Castellaniella sp., assembly GCF_034675905.1. Classification (GTDB taxonomy): domain Bacteria; phylum Pseudomonadota; class Gammaproteobacteria; order Burkholderiales; family Burkholderiaceae_B; genus Castellaniella. The sequence goes on from NZ_JAUCCV010000008.1 coordinate 45,996, forward strand.
CCGACTGTTCCAAATCTCCATGGCACTCTGACTGCTGCGCCCCCCTGGACCCTCTGCGTGTAGTCTTCGATGGCCGGCCACCACCGAACGAGATTTTGGGCCTTGTCCCAATATTTCCGACCGCTCCATTGCTTTGAAAGCACAAAGACCGGCAGTCCACATCTGCGGATCGCTTCTCTTTCCAGGTCGTTTTTGCGGAATCCATCTTGGGACACGATGGCCCAATTGCCTTCGTCGGCCAGAGTTCTGATCCAGACGTGGTCGGCGGTATCCTGAGGAAACTTAGATTTCAGATGTATAACGCGCACAGCGTTGTTGTTTCCTTGACAAAGAGCGTCTAATCCGCTGGCGAGTGCGGGGGGCAGGTTGTTGTCAAGAAGGAAGTTCAAGCGGCTAACAGTTGCTCTTCGAACCGCACTGCCGCGCGCGCTTGAGCGACAGGGATTTCGAACTGCGCTGCAACCGCCTTGATGTTCTGCTCCGCTTTCATCGCTTGGGCGATGATTTCCGTGGGGATCCCAAAGGCGGAAAGTATGGGTCGGCCAAAGGAAATTTCTGGGTCTAGGACGACAGTTTTCGCTTTGCCTGGGTACCACCTGATGGCGGTTCCTTGTGCCGAGAATTCGATGCCCCGATAGAGCTGGGGTCGGATGATGCTTTCAAACACCAGTTGACGCCTAGCCAAGTCTGTCAGTTCGTGCTCTTCTTGATTCAGAGTTTCATAGAAGATCGATCGGCCATCGGTCAGAAATCGATGAGACGTGAACGGGTAGTCCGTTTTGAAGATTTCCTTGGCGCTCGTCAGAGCTGCTCGAATCACTTGCACGGGCACGCCATGGTTGACAAAAGCTTTTATGAAACGCAGTTCCAGCAAATCGCGGAAACCAATGACCTTTTCGTCAGGTTCTTGCACCTGAGACTGCCATAGCGGCGGGATTTTTTTCCCACCATTGGTCTTGTACCCGAACAGCCAGCGACTGACCTCCGTCGCCTTGGCGCCAGATAAGCGGGACGCCTGAGTCAGCGTGTAGAGGCCAATGCCGGTAAGATCCATCATGCGAGTGTACGATCACCACCCCCAGTAGGGCAATTGATACTAGGACGCTGTCGAGACAGGCACGCTGCGGTCACACAAGCGGGATTTTGCATTTCCAGCCCCAGATAGCCTGCCACATTGGTAGACATGGGCAGCCTGCGTTGAAACCGCACCGCCAGCGGTTTACGCAGATCGATCATCTGTTCCAGACGGCTGCGGAAGAAATCGTCGATTTGGCTCATGAGGTGTTTAGCATTTCTCCCAAAACATCACCCCCTAGGCTCATACTCCGGCACCCAGCGCTTCAGCCCTGTGCGCACATCATCATCCATCTGAGGCTCCTGCGCCAACCACCCTTGCACTTCCTCATAGAACCCCTCCGGCACTGCCCGGGATCTCGCAATACGCAGCTTTTCGTGCGGGGTCGGCAAGGTTTCCTCTGCGTCGGCCAGCAGTTCCTCGTACAGCTTCTCGCCGGGGCGCAGGCCGGTGAACTCGATACTGATCTCGTCTTCGGTGAAGCCTGACAGGCGAATCATGTTGCGGGCCAGGTCCACGATCCGGACCGGTTCACCCATATCCAGAACAAAAATCTCGCCACCCTTGCCCATGGCTGCCGCCTGCAGGACCAATTGGGCGGCTTCGGGGATGGACATGAAATACCGGTTGATTTCCGGGTGCGTGACAGTCACCGGGCCCCCATGCGCGATCTGGGACTGGAATTTAGGGATCACGCTGCCGGTACTGCCCAGTACATTGCCAAAGCGCACAATATGGAATCGTGTCGTGCCCGGGCCGTTCTGCAGGACCTCGCAGACCATTTCGGCCACGCGCTTGGTGGCGCCCATCACATTGGTGGGATTGACGGCCTTGTCTGTGGAAATCAGCACGAAGCGTTCCGCGCCGGCATCACGAGCCGCTTGCGCCACGGTCAGCGTACCGGCGACATTGTTGCGCACGGCCTGCCAGGCATTGCCGATCTCCATCAAAGGGACATGCTTGTAAGCAGCCGCATGAAACACCACCTGGGGATGATGATCAACAAAGACCTGGGCCATACGCGCAGCGTCCTTCACATCGCCCGCCAGGCGCACGATGGGGATCTCCGGTCGATGTTCGCCAAACCACTGCTCGATCATGTACAGGGCAAATTCGCTGGTTTCCAGCAGGACGATACTGGCCGGCTGGAAACGCGACAATTGACGGCATAATTCACTGCCGATGGATCCGCCTGCCCCCGTCACCAGAATGCGCTTGCCGGTCAGCATGGCCTGGACATTTTCGTTGTCGATCCGGACGGACTCCCGACCCAGCAGGTCCTCGATCTTGACCGGGCGCATCATGTTGATGGCGACGCGGCCACTCATCAGTTCAGCCAACCCGGGAATCGTGAACAACGCCGCACCGGCCTCGGTCGCCAGCCGCGTCACCGCCTGCAAGGCCTCGGCGGATGCAGAGGGCATCGCCAGGATGACATGCCGGGCGCCATGCCGTTTCAGGATAGCGGGCAAGTCCGTCGTTGGCCCTTCGACACGGCAGCCGTTCAGGTCCAGACCGCGCTTATGCCGATCATCATCCGCCAGCGCCACGACCCTCCAACTGGGGCTGCGCGCCAGTTCACGCATCAACATGGCGCCCGCCGTCCCCGCCCCGACAAGCACCACCGGTTTGCGCTCGGCGTCGGACACCGGCGCCAACCGGGATTCCTTCCACAGGCGCCAGGCGATCCGCCCGCCGCCCATGATCATGATCAACAGCAAGGGATAGAGCAGCACGATCGATCGGGGGATCAACAGCCAGGCGCCGCCAAAGGCTGCCAAGGCCAGTACCGCGACCACAGACACCGCCACCGCCCGGATCAGGCGGCTCAAGTCCGGCAGACTGGCGAAACTCCACATCCCCCGATATAAACCTGCCCAACGGCATGCAATCAGCTGGACAAACATCAAGACCAGCACGCCATAGTAGATCTCCGCATCAAACACATGCGGCCATTCCAGATTGAAGCGCAGCAGAAAGGCACCCACCCAAGCCACGAGCACCGCGACCAGGTCGAATGCGAAGACCAAAAGCGACCGGACATTGATCATGCGGCGGCCCTCATGCCGTTGCCTGCGCCATCACGGCGCTCAGGGCCTTGCATGTCTTGTCGATATGTTCATCCTGCAAAGTCGGATGCACCAGGAACATCAGGCTGGTGTCGCCCAATTCACGGGCCACCGGCAGACGATCCATCGGGCGGAAGTCCGTGCCGTCAAATGCTTTTTCCAGATAGATCTCGGAACAGGATCCCGAATACACCGGCACGCCCTGGTCCGCGATGGCCTGCAGGATGCGTTCCCTCGTCCACCCCGGCGCCAGCGCGCCCAGGTCCAGGAAAACATAGCATTTATAGGCTGCGTGATCGATGGAATCCGGCACCGCGGGCACCCGCAGACCAGGCAGCGTCCGGGCGTGTTCCCAGATCCGCCGGGCATGGCGCAGACGCGCCGCCTGCCAATCCGCCATGCGCCGCAGCTGAATGCGCCCGATGGCGGCCTGGACCTCGATCATGCGCCAGTTGGTGCCGAACGATTCGTGCAGCCAGCGGTAGCCGGGCGGATGCTGCCGTTCGTAGACGGCATCCCAGGATTTGCCGTGATCCTTGTAGGCCCACATGCGCTTCCACAGGTCGGTATCGTCGGTCGTGACCATGCCGCCCTCGCCGCCTGTGGTCATGATCTTGTCCTGACAGAACGACCAGGCCCCCACGTGGCCGATGGAGCCCACCGGGCGGCCCTTGCAGCGTGCACCGTGCGCCTGGGCGCAGTCCTCGATCACGAGCAGATTGCGCTCGCGCGCCAAGTCCATGATGGAATCCATGTCGCAGGGCCAGCCCGCCAGGTGCACGCAGATCACCGCCCGGGTGCACGGGGTCAGCACGGCACGGATCGTGTCGGCGGTGATGTTCTGGGAATCGGGATCGACGTCGGCAAACACGGGGACCGCCCCCGCATTGACGATACAGGATGCGGACGCCAGGAACGTGCGGGGCGTGACGATGACCTCGTCCCCCGCTCCGATGCCCAGTCCCTGCAGGGCCAGATCCAGCGCCACTGTGCCGTTGGCCAGCGCAATCGCGTGGCGGGTGCCCGCCCAGGCGGCGAATTCGCGTTCGAATTCACGGCATTCCTGGCCGGTCCAGTAGTTCACGCGATTGGACAGGACCACATCGCGGGCGGCGTCGGCTTCTTCAGCCGTGAACGAAGGCCAAGGGGGAAAGGGGGTGTTCAGCACATCGGCATCCAGCTATTCTGAGGTAAGCCATTGTAAGCCGGGCACGGACAATTTCCCCCGACTTAGAGGGGCCGGGCCGGAACCCCGACCACCGTCAAGCCATCGGCGACATCCGACACCACGGCGGCACCGGCGCCCACCATGGCGCCAGAACCGATGCGCACCCCCTGGCGCACCGACGCGCCAATCCCGACCCAGGAACGATCACCGACCCGCACATCGCCAGCCAGATGGGCGCCTGGGCTGATGTGCACGGCTTCACCCAGGATGCAATCATGATCCACGCTGCATGCCGTGTTCAAAATCGCGCCCGAACCGATCACCGCATCGGCATTCACCACGACGCCCGCCAGGGCCACCGTGCCCACCCCCACATCGGCAGACCCGGAGATGCAGGCCTTCGGGTGCAGGATGGACACCACCTTGGCCCCCGCCTGTCGCAACTGCGTCAACAAGTCCAGGCGGATCTGATTATTCCCAATGGCGACCACTACCCCATCCAGGCGACTCAATGCGCTCAACAATGCCGCATCGTCCCCCGTAATCGCCCAGCGACCGACCTGCCGCTTGCCCGGCCAGGCCCGATCATAAAATTCCACCGCGCCCCAGCCTGCCGCCAACGCGGCTTCGGCCACGACCTTGCCGTGGCCGCTGGCCCCCACGATCGCCAAGGTCTGACCAACCTGAGCTTGCCTATTCATGACGCCCCGTAAATTTTGACATCGTCGCCTCGCCCGCCGCACTGATCCCGTCGCGGACCAGCACCTTTTTCACCGTCAGGTAGAGGATCTTGAGATCCAGCCCCAGCGACTGATTATCTACGTACCATACATCCAGACGGAATTTTTCTTCCCAACTGAGCGCATTGCGCCCATTGATCTGCGCCCAGCCAGTGACGCCAGGGCGCACCTCGTGGCGGCGCGCCTGTTCCGACGAATAAAGCGGCAGATATTCCATCAGCAAGGGGCGCGGCCCCACCAGGCTCATGTCGCCCTTCAGCACATTCCAGAGTTCGGGCAATTCATCCAGGCTGGTCGCACGCAGCCAGCGGCCAAACGGCGTCATCCGTTCCGCGTCCGGCAATGGCTGGCCGTCAGCGCCTATAGCATCCCGCATCGTGCGGAACTTGGTCATGCGGAAGGGGCGGCCCTGCAGGCCTGGGCGCACTTGATGGAACAGCACGGGGCTGCCCAAGCGGCGTCTGATCATCCATGCCAGGATCAGGATCACTGGTGACAGGATCAATAACCCCAAGCTTGCTCCCAACATGTCTAATAATCTTTTCAACACGAAGCTCTCTATGCTCTCGAAGGGTACATCCACTCAACACCGACAGCCTGAGAGCTCCTGCAGACCACGACACTGCTGGCTGTACTAGCGCTCGACCGGGAACAAGATATCCAGATACCGGGCGGCCAGCACAGGATATCGCCGGTGCTGCAGAACCCAGTCCCGGCCCTTTTGGCCCACAGCCTGCCGCTGATCGACCGGCATGGCCGCATAACGCAGGATCTCCCGTCTGAGCGCCTCTGCATCTCCGGCAGGAACATAACACCCGCAGTCAGCTTCGTCGATCATCGACGGATACCCGGTATAGGATGCCACCACCGGTTTACCAGCAAGCATGTAGTCGATGACCTTGTTCAAGGACTGCCCATAACGCCAGACCTTGGAAGGATGCACCGAAAAATACAGCAGGCTGCATCGGGACAATACGGACTGAACCTGCTGCTTTGGCACTCTGGGCGCAAAGATCAGATTACGCACATGCGCATATTTCTGCTGGTAGCCGGCTCGGAGATCACCATCCCCCACAATCACGAAACAAATGTCCGGATGGTGCTGAAAGGATTGGGCGCACTCCATGAACACATCCAGGGCGTTGGTGATTCCAATCGTCCCCGCATGCGCAACAATGAACTTGCCCTCAGGCAGATAGGCATCAATATACTCCTGAGACAAAGGGGAGGCCTCTGCAAGAGAAGCCTCATCCACGCCCATCGGGATGCAGTGAACCGTACGGGCATAACCCAACACATTCCGCACATGCTCACCCAGGTTGGGCATCGTGCCCACCACCTCATCAGCGTGGCGGTATCCCAGCCGCTCTATCATCCCCAGGCCCAGCACCAAAGGATTCCAACGGCTGAAGCCGCCTTCCTCCGTAATGGTCAGGGGCCAAATGTCCCTAATTTCCAGGACGAGCCGACACCGATATTTCCGGCGAAGCCAGAAGCCGTTCAGGATCGTCAACAGGGACAAACTGGAAACCACGATCGCATCCGGCTTCGGCAGAGATGACTTAGGCATCCGCCACAACCGGAATTCAAAATCCAGCCAGCTCAGGATTCGCCGCATCGACTTGGCCACCGAATATTTCATCGTGCGAATCCAGCATAGGGTCATACCTTCGACTTCCTGAACCAATACGGATTGAGTCAGGCTGGGCACCCGTGCCAATTGATTAGAATCGGAAGTCAAGATCACACATCTGTTGCCCACGCGTGCCAACTCGCGCATGAGCAAGTATCCGCGCCCCCCCGAACTGTTATTGGCAGGTGGAGACACATATTTGGAAACATACCAGATGCAGCGCCCGGAATGACTCACGCGCTCACCAGACGAGGAATGCGGTTCACCACGGAGATCACCTCCTTGAAATCCATACCCAGCGTATCCAGATACCACTTGATGTTCGGATAGCGCGGCTGATTCTCTTCCCTGACCATTTCCAGCGCCTCTTCGCGCGTCAGGTCTCCCTCACGGATCTGGTTGCTGCGGAAGGTGTCATGTTCTGTAAAGCCAGCCACTGTGTAGTAGACATAGTTATAGAAAGCAGCCGTGCCGTCACCGATACGCCATGTAGTCGATGTATCAGGCGCTCTCTCCCATTGATATTGATCCAGAGTAGCATCCACTTGCTTCTCATCCCAACGCCAATAGTCGAACAGATGAAAATAGTCGCTCTTTTTAGTAAAGCTGCGGTAGTATTCCCCCGACAACGTATCCCATAGGGAACTATTAAAGTAGCCCGGACTTTGCAACATGGACCGAAACCGTAGCCGCTGATAACGCAACTGTTTCATAAGACCATGGGAATACACCCGCTCCTCTTCGAAGTAAGGCGGCACTCCAAGAAATCCGGCCTTGAAATGAGTGACCTCCAGCGGATTCACACCCCACAAATTCAGGGAAACGCCAGTCTGTTTCTTGATGGTTTCTACGTGCTTGAAGAAATGTTTGTCCCCTGCGGTCAGCACACTGATCATGCCCAGATGGGGGGCCTTCAACCAAGCCTTTAAATTCATCGCAATATTTCTGCGTTTCTTCCTAATATCCGCGGCAACAATGATGTTCTCGACGCCCAGGCTGGCGGACATGCGGCTGACATTCCTTCGCCCAAGATCTGTGACCATACCCCAATCATAGGTATAGGTAATGGGGCGCATCTTCAACTCATTGACGATCAGATGCAGCCCATAGCAACTGTCCCGACCACCTGAAAAAGGCACGATACACTCGGCGCCCTGAGTCCGTCGATAGGGTCCCAACAGGGCAAGCAACTCCTCTTTCGGCTTTGGCCTATTTCTGGGTTTGTAGTTATGGCAATAATTGCAGACCCCAGCCGCATCGAAACGAATGAACGGCATGCTCTCTGGCAACAAGCACTTGTTGCAGCGCTTCAGCTTGTACTCAGGGTACTCCAGCAGACATTCCTCGCTGGCGGTCGAGCCCAGAGCCGGTATCAAAGCCGGACGCGTCCCAGCCTGATCGGACACGGCAACCGGCGTATTTGAAACCGGAATGTCAATAAACACCGCATCGCGCACCTGCCGCACATCGGTGCAATGCATTTCCTCCAAGGGATACGATTCGGAAGCATAAACCTGCACACCATTCTTCTGACCAAGGAATAAACTGCCGTTATTTGAAAACAGGCACAATTTCCCCTGTCGCGGCAGCACCAGCGCACATGCGACCACGCCTTCGCACACTGCAAGAATCTTCTCCGGCAGTTCCTCTACCGGCACACCGTCCTTCAGCGATTGCAACGTCAGCGCCGCAATGATCTCCGTATCAATCAACAGGCGCCTGGGCTCTCTCGACAGAGGCCATAATTCTTCAACATTGACAATGATTCCATTGTGGAACACACAGACATCGTCACGCACGACCGGCTGATTATCCGCCTGCCCATTGGTAACCAGACGACTGTGGCCAAAAATCACGGGGCCGGATGGCCTGCCCAGCTGCTTCCAGAGGCGCACCACCCCAAAATCGGCACGGTCAACTCGATAACCATGCCCGTCATAGCGCATCAATCCGCTGGAGTCCATGCCGCGTTGCTGGGCATGAGTCACCAGGCAACGCAAATCACTCTCTGCCAGAGAGCCTGCACCAACGACCCCAAAAATTCCACACATTTTTTTAGTTCCAATATGATAAAAAGAAGCCGCGGCAGTCAGCTGGACGCTCTTTCTGTTTTTGAAAGTCCCTGATAAAAGTCCAGCAACTTTTTCTCTTCTATGCCCCAGTTAAAGCGTTCAAGGACAGCTTGGCGACCATTCATTCCCATCTTCACAGCGCGATCCGGGTCCGCCAGCAAGTCGTCAATGGCCCGCGCAATAGCTCGTGGATCAAGCGGATCGACGCAAACGCCGCACCCCGCAGATTCGATGATGCTACGCCACAACGGAAAATCCGAAGCGATGACAGGAATCCCCGCCGCCATGTATTCAAACATCTTGATAGGCAGGGCATCCACATAGTTCACGGTTGGATGCAGTGTGACCAGGCCGATACTGGAACGAGCTAGTACCTGGCGAACTCCTGTCCTGTTCTGTTGCCCCCACGCCTTGACGCTAGACCACTCAGGAGATGCCCGTAGCCGGGCTTCTACTTCCGGTTCGATAAATGAGCCGACGAGATTGAGGCAAACATCACGCTGCGTCACATATCCCATAGCTCGCACAATTTCCTGGATCCCTCGAATGGCCGCCATTCCTCCGACATAGCAGATATCCATGCCGGTACGTAAAGAATCACCCACGGAATCCAACTCCCCCAACAGAGGAAAGTTGTTCACGTCCACGGCTCGTTGAGCGCAAACCATAAACTTATCCCGTATCGTCGGCGTCGCACCAACCACTCCGCTCAATCGGCTACACACATAGCGCTCATACACGGAAACCACGCGAGAAATAGCGTGGCGTGTCCAAGGTGGAAGGTAGTGCTTGGTTAGAATCTGTTTGGGTACATCTTCATGAGCATCAAAAATAACCTTGCAACCGCCCTTTCGCAATGCAAGCGCAATGATCAGGAGCTCTGGATCATGCAAGTGATAGACATCGGCATGGATCGATTTCGCCAATTTCAGCAACCGCTTGGGTGCTTTAAGCATTCGCCTGACTCGGCCATCAAATCGACCGGCATCCACAATGGATACCATGTCGGTTCCCTGACAGGGCTGATCTCCTAGACCATCCGCCACGAGCAGGGTCACTTCATGTCCATACCGAGCCAGACTGGCGCACTCTTTCAGGAAAATACGGACGTCACCGCGCGAGTGAGCTGAGGTGATATGGACAACCCGCATAAATTTTCTCAAATTACAAATTAGGAATCATGATGGATTGTTGTTTCCCATCAAAAGCGAACCTCATCAAACTTGTTCGCTTTCTGCCAACGCAGCATGATCTATGAATAGTTTCCAATTCTTTTGCGAGAGAACTGTTCCACCAATTGTTGTGCTTTTTTGACAGCCATGTACTTTCTATCCCAGTTCTTATATTCCGCATAGTCTTTTCCGGGAGGGGTAGAAAGCGCATCTAACTCTTCCACCGAAATTCTCAGCTTCTTGGCGATGTACGTTTTATCTTCCACGAGCTCATGCGAATCATACAGCGGCTGCTCTAGCAACAGTAACGCCTCATCCCGCCCCATTTGGCCACTGAGAACCTGGCTGGCCAAATGCGGTCGGCGCTTATCATAACCAAATTTCTTCGGAAGATAGTAATTTTGAAAAAATTTAGTAAAGATCGACTCCCCGTGTTTTCTCCCGTAGTCCTTATATCCAATCCTCCCCTTAAGATAGCCCAACGCCTCATTCTTATCATACGCCATATAATTAAGCGGACGGACAGTCCTCATCTTGCGAATAAACGGAAAATAAAAATAATACTGAGAAAAACTCATGAGCGGAAAAGTACGTAGTGGCGCAGTACCAAATCTTTTATGAATAGCCATCAGATTATCCAAATCCATGGCTGAATGATGCCACGCGCCAGGAAAAACAGACTCAGTAGCAATATTACCTCCACTAATCACATACCTAATCCGGTTTTTCACAGCGAACTTATACAGCGCGGCAAAGAAGGCATGATCTTGAGGTGCGTCCTGGTTGGCGATACCCGATCTCAGATACGCAACCTGTAGATCCCTCATCTCCCCCCATTGGATTACTTGCGTATGCAAATCATATCCGCAATAGTCAACAACACGCTCAATATTGTGTACAGCAAGCTCGCTGTTCCACCCACCATCAACGTGAACCACCAACGGACGCAGTGAATAATCCTTGATCTTCAATGCAAGATAGGAACTATCTATGCCGCCACTCAGGCCCATAATGCAATCGTATTCCTGATTCTTGCCTTCCTTCCTGATTCCATCACAAATAACCGACAATCTTTGCTCACCATCCTTTCCTGGGAACCAATTTTTTGATGTCTCGGCATCAAATTTGTGGCAATGACTGCATACACCAACATCATCGAAATCGATCTCTGGATCAGATGTATCCATCACACAGCGTGAACATACCTGGTATTGCCTTTCCACTTTCACTCTCGTTCCTTAAAGGCGGCCAAGAGATCCGAATACTTCGGATATGTAATTAATACCGCCTTCCACTTTCCATGAAAAACAAACATGCTGCCCGCAGCCACCGCAGAAGCCCCAGCCATTACCGCATGCCTCATGTCCTCGACAGATCCAGCCCCTCCAGACGCCACAACGGGCAGAGAGACGGACGCTGAGATCCTTGAAATCAATTCGAGATCATACCCTCTGAGCGTGCCATCACGATCCGCAGAACATATGATCAATTCACCCGCTCCGGCCTCCTCCAACTGTCTCGCATGGATAACAGGGTCCATCTTCGTATTGCAGGTACCAGATCTGGTGTAGACCTCATACTTTCCCAGCAACGATCTGCGCACATCGATAGATGCCACAACGCTCTGTGAGCCGGCAATGCGGCTAGCATCTCTTATGAAATTCAAATCAAGTGCGCCCGTATTTATGATGGCCTTTTCCACTCCGACTTTGAATAGACGCTCTATATCAATCACCTTCGTCAGACCGCCGCCATAGCCAAAGGGCATGAAGGCCTCAGACGCAATATCTGCCAAAAATCCATAATCTGGTTTACTACCATTCTGGTTGGCCATAATGTCAAAGAACACAAGCTCATCAACCTCTTTGGTGTTCAATATCTTGACAACGTTTATCGGATCCCCAACATATCTATGATCGCGAAACTTCTCCCCCTTGACCAGCCCCTGATCTTTCAACAGGAGCACAGGTATGACTCTGATACTCAGCACGCTATGCTCATGAAGCTATTAAATACACTCAAGCCGAATTTATGGCTTTTCTCAGGATGAAACTGGGTAGCAAGAATGTTGCCACGCTGAATCGCGCAAGTGAAATCGTACCCATAATGACATGTCGCAGCCACATCCGCGTCATCACGGCACACCACATGATAGGAGTGCGCAAAATAGAATCTCTGCTCTTCATCGGATTCGCAAGATAACCAGGCGCCTTGACGCGGACTGACCCGATTCCAGCCCATATGTGGTATTTTCAATTTCCCATCTTCAAAATCTTTTCCTGAAAATCGTCTCACATCTCCCTGGACAAAACTCAATCCTGGAAGCCGCCCTTCTTCACTTGACTCAAACAAGAGTTGCATGCCCAGACACACACCAAGAAAAGGAATTTTTTTAGCCAGGACAAAATCATTCAGATCTTCTATCAAGCCAAGCTCGCTTAACTTCCCCATCGCGTTGTCGAATGCCCCCACTCCAGGCAATACAATTCCGGTCAGACCATCCCGCCCGCGAAGCGAAGACACTATCATTGCATCCCCTCCGATCTTGCGAAACATATTTTTTATGGAAGCAACATTCCCCATTCCATATTCAAGAATTGCTATCATAGCCGCAGAGATTAATATCTATCCACAAGAGGAAGAAATCAAAAAACGAAGCGCCCAATGTGTCGGACAATCCCTATACCGGATACACGCCCATTGACGCATAGCCCTCCAATAGGTGCACCTCTTGCACTTCCCACGAATGACAAAGCGCAGCTTTATAGGCACGCTCCCCACCTTCGCGGAACTTGACGTTAGAAACCATCTGATCGACAGACAGGTTAATTCCGGCAGGCGTCATATCCGACAAAACCACGCCAATATTCCATTTTCTCACGAAGTCCGCCATGTCCTTCGTTTGTGAGACCATTACAGGCAGGCCCGCCATCGCATACTCAAACAACTTATTGGGCATGCAATATAGATAGCTCAAACAACTGGGCTCTATCAAAGACACACCGACATCTGCTGAAGACGTCCAGCCCAGCAATTCTCGGGGAGGCACAGCCTGACGATAAAATATTCTTTCACACTGCTGCGATGCATCGACAACATCCGCCAATAGCTCGCCATAGCCCATGAAAACTATGACAGCATTATTGTCCATCCTGACCTTGAACGCATCCATCAGAGCTTTCACACCTCGACCACGAGTCAGCCCTCCCTGATACAAAAAAATCAACTGGTTATCGGAAATGTTCAATTCCCTCCTGAGCTTATTCGAGCTTTCAGGAACGATGCGGCGAGGTGAATTCATGACTACAAAAGGCCGTTTTATCGAGTATTCCTTCTGATACCAGTCCGCAATACTCTCACTCACAACGATCACCAAGGAACATGATCCGATGAAGCATCGCTCTATCCCCTTCGCCACCCTCTGTTTCACCCCACGAAGCCACACCACCTCCGTCTCCAGTTCATGCGCATCATAAACAAGCTTACTACCACAGAGCATTTTCACCGACCAGCCGACAGGTAGCAGAGCCAGTGTATGAACATTGATGACACCCGGGCGGAACAGATACGCCTGAAGCATGGCCCGGATGAAAAACTCCACGAACTTGACAGCTTGAAATAATATATTTCTAGGTAAATGCCTAGTCCTTAACCGGATTCTGACCACATCCACCCCAGCCGCGACCGTCTCACGTTCAGGTAGATCATCTGCCCCTAGGGCTACGACACGGACCTTGTTGAACAAACCAAGAGAAACCAGAGAGGTTGTTTCCTTGATAACCCTACTCTCATTCCTGAACTCAGTCAGCGTGATATGAATATTATTCATCTTAAGAATATTTGATGCCATTATTCCAAGGGAAATAATCAATCAGAACGCATGCCAACTGCCCACCACTCAGGGTATCAAGCGCATCATCCTCACCGATATGAAATTCGATCCGAAGCTTACGATTCTCTCAGACAGTGAGGCATGCCCGCCAGCGATAAAAATTGATCCAGCGCCAAACCTGCCATGTGAAGGGCCGCCTGCCTGCAACGACCTCGTCAAATTGCGTCAGCAAAACATCACGGTGAATGAAAGGAATCGAGACATCCTCGCTCAACCATTCTCTGACCTTCCCCGCAATCGAGAGAATCCATTCCTTCTCTGGTGGCTCGAACCCGATCTTATCTTTGCGGAACAGGACTTCATCTGGCACGATGCCTCGCATCGCCTCGCGGAAGATATGCTTAGTTTCCCCACGCGCTGAAACCAGATAATTTTCCGGCATGGACAACATAAGCTCAACCAATTCAACCGAGAGAAAAGGCACACGGCTTTCCACTGAGAAACGCATTGAATTACGGTCGCCATGGCGCAATAGTGCAGGCAATCCATGCTTGGTCAACATATTCGCCATCTGAGCCACCATGCGCCTCCCGCTGGCACTACTTCCGGATCGAAACCGCCCGACCCGATGGGCGATATTCATCTCATCAACGGTGTCCTGAATGACCCAGCTCGGCACCCGATTCATCCCTGCAGCCCAGCGCATCAATTCATGCACAGATCCCGTACTAAGCTCCGCCAAGAGCGCCCGTAACCCTGAGGCTTTGCTGCGTCCTGGCCACTTCGCCCAGGAACCGATAAAGGACAATGCAGCTCCGAGGCGGCGCTCATCCAGCAGGCTATGCGCCCTCTCGCCCGGAAATCCGGTATATCCTCCCAGGATTTCGTCCGCCCCTTGCCCATCCAACGTGACTCTCACGCCGCTACTGCTCGCTAACTGGTTGACACGATACTGAGCGTAAATGCTCATGCTACCAAACGGCTCCCCTTGCGCATGTATCAGGTCGTCGATGTCTCGCACCAACTCGCCAGGAGCAATGACCAATTTATGCGCTTTGGCTTGAATTTTCTGGTTAACGATGTCAACCCAGCGCTCCTCGTCAACCGGACTGCCTCTGGCGACGAAGCTGAATGTGTTTATCGGCATCTGGGGATCGACATACCGCATGGCACATGCAACGGCAGACGAGTCAATCCCTCCGGATAAGGCAACACCAAGCGCAACATCGCTGCGCAGATGAAGACGAACACTGTTCAGAAAGCATTCTCTTATCCGCTCGGCTGCCTCACCCGGTGAAAGATCGATCCGTTCAGTGATCTGTGGCGCCCACCACTTTGACAACACTGGCGCCGCTCCCTCAGTCAAATCGAGAGTCATGAAGTGGCCAGACGGCAATTGCTTCACATCGGCAAAAAAAGTTTCCTCGCTATTATCATATTCACCATGGACAAGATAATCATAAGATCGCTGCCAGTTCACCTCCGCCTTGTGCAACTTGAGTGCCGTCAAAGCTCGAATCTCTGATGAGAATATGAAATTACCATCCTCCTCTGTATAGAAGAGTGGTTTGATGCCAAACGCATCGCGCACACAAGTCAGCGCAACTTCCTGCCTATCCAGGACTGCGAACGAAAACATTCCAATCAGGCGGCACAGGCAGTCGCGCCCCCAGGCAGTCCATGCAGTCAACAAGACTTCGGTATCGGATTCCGTACGGAAGACATAGCCTAGAGAGGTGAGCTCCGAACGAAGTTCCCGATAGTTATAAATCTCACCGTTATAAATAATGACGTAACGACCATCTGCGCTATGGAACGGCTGGTGCCCAGCATCTGAAAGGTCAATGATTGAGAGTCTAGTATGCCCCAGGATCAGGCACCCATCGAGGTAGGGGAAACTCTCTGCTCCAGAATCATCTGGACCACGATGCTGCAACGCACGTAACGCCGAGCGAATGCGCACATCCTGATTTGGAAGCCCCTTGCGTAAGAACGCGCCTAGAACACCACACATATCAGTCAGGAGACCTCAAAAAATTCAAAAATGCAGCCTCCAGGTCAGGGCGATGCCCCAATCCGAGGGCGCGAACACCATACCTATCGATCATCCGCGACACTACTTCCCTGCTGCCGGCCTTGCTTAAGCCGTAGCCATGTAGGAATATCGCCCCCTTTGGGTCATACCACCATGCGTCTGGAAGCGTGCCCTCCGTGAACAACTTCAGGTATCGCTGAGCAACAGCTCGCTCCCCCCAATGATCAAAGACAAAATTCTTTGCCCTTTCGCCAGCGGACTGTATTTCTGTAGGATCATCAAGCAACTCTCTCAGAGTTACATAAAGCTCATCCGGATCACAAACCAACATCGGCGGGAAACACTCTGGAGGGGTTATAACCTTCAATCTTTCCAAATCATATCCGGCGATCAAAGTAGACTTTCCCAAGCAAGCTGCCTCTGCCGCCAAACCGCTCATTGGAAGATCAGCATACACCTGATCCACCACCAAATCACAGGATTTCAATTCTTCAATAACCGCATCATTGCTTTTCCCAACTATCTCTACGAAATCTATTTCATATCCCTCCTGCAACAGATCGGCTATCATTTTTTTAATAATAGCCGTACCTTTCCCAGGAGCGTGGGATGGGGCATGCAAGATGCGCACCCTACGAGAAAAGACGCCATGACAGCAGCGATCATCAGCGGTAGACTTCTGCCGCTCTGTATACCGGAATCCTTGACTGACTCGCCCAATATAAAAAAGATTTATGAATTTCCGATCGGAATAATACGAAGATGATAAGGGAGAGCCAATTATCAAATCGGCATATTTCTCAAATCTTTTTATTCTCTTTTTCATCACAACAGAGCGACCAAGTAAAACATCAGACTCAGGCATCCTAGACGCGTGATCAAGCAAGGCACCATCAATATAGGGTGGCGTCATGTCTGATCCATGTGATAAGTTAGCAATTATCCTTTTCTTGAAAAATTTTAGAATCGGCAAATCAATGTTCCAACGCAAAAAGGAACACCCGAAGCCAAACAAAAACACGTCATACAGAAATATACAACGCAGCATGAAGATCGCCGACATTAACTCAATGGAAATTGAAATCGGGAGCCTCACAACCTTGGGTTTGTTCCGCCTATGAACATTTAGCCATCTTACTAGCGCCGGCAGCCTGGAACTCCCAAGATCGCCGCCATACCTCAAGTTTTCGTCGTTGAAAATATAGTAATCACAATCCACCCCGATAGCGCGCAAGGCAATGGCTAGATTTCTATACTGCCCGGCCACCTCATTCGGACCGATGAAGACACGCATTTACACGAACTCCACGAAATTTACCATATTCTAAACTTAGAAAAATTGCTCTTTAACTCGCGCCTGGCGGCGCTTGAATTTCAGAGGAATCTCCCCTATAGCCCATCTTTTCATCAAACACAAAATGCTATAGGAAATGCAGTGCATTACACCGAAATCAAGATGTATATAGGCCCAACCACGCCGACCTCACACTTTGCCAAGAATTTATTGACCTCAACGCCTCCTTGTCAGAAACGCTCATTCCCCCCCGCTCACGAGGATTAGCGATTATAGACTCCAACACCCCAGTGAGGCCATCAAAGTCGTCAAACGACAGGCACTTATTTCCTAAAGCGTTCAGCATCGGATATTCCAGCCAAGAGCCATTAATGACGATGGCCCCTGAATACAAATATTCAAGCATACTTGCAGATAAGGAATCCGTTATCTGGGCGTGAACAAAAATATCGATTTTACACCTTAGCAAGGCGCTACTATAGTCGTCTAAGAACTCGTTTATTATAGTCCAGGAACATCCCGAAGCCTCAAGCTCTCGATTAATTAAGCTGTAGTAAGAGCTATCCTCTGACTTACCATAGGAGAATTGCAGAATTAAGTGCAACCCTTTCTTATATTCTTTAGGCAAGCGCGCTATCGCCCTTATCACACCAACATGCTGCTGGGCCTCCGAGGCGTTATACCCGACAGCAACATGCAGCTTACACTCAGGAAACGACAATAAGTCTTTCGTCTCTAGCCTGAATTTTTCGTTATAAACCCTATCGATATAATCATAGCCAGATATACCAAACCCTATTGTTTTTAACTTATTCTTTTCCATATCCCCATAAAAACCAAAGTAGCAGGCGGTCAGCTTAGCTGACAAGCAAACAATATGATCTGCTCTTTCTCTTATTTTTTTATTACCCCCAGGCCTACCATTTCTCAATAGATCGCTACCCCAATAAGTTAATATTACCCTAGCGTTATATTTTTTGACTGAATTATAATAAATCAAATCGGAGTCATCAGAAACGTAATGAAAATGAACAATATCGAATTGATCCTGAGACGTTAGGAACTCTTTCACCCTCCTAGAAAGGAGATAATAATATATACGTTTGGACAAAAACCCGGGAAGAATAGATTTAGCTATTTCTCTGACGCCCTTCCGCCCACCCGTTTTCACGCCCCCCTCATCAACGCCTTCAGCTGCACGTCTTTGAGAGAACGGAGACGTATATACGCATACATTTTTTTCTCTATAGAATTCACTAAACATGCAGTTATCAGGAGAAAGGATCGAAAATTCTATCCTGGGATCATCACCAATATTATCTACATATTTTTTTAACCAAATGGAGTCAGCCGACCCAACAAGCAGAACCCGCATCACGACACCCCCGATTCAATAAATATATTGATTAATATACTATTCTTCGACACCCATGCACCACGCCAAGTGAGTTCGAAACCGTGTCGCAGATGCGCTGATAAAACTTAGCATAATGCTCCAATTTTTAATTAAATTTTAAGTTCGATATGCTCGCGCATGCGGAATCTCTGAGCGGAATCCAGGGTGATATACACAAGTCTAAATGATTCGACTACCACTCATCTCTGGCACCCTCCACACTTGGGACGCGCGAACAGGATTAACCCACGCCTAATGCTCAAAAATCCGACACTGCTATCTAAGCTTCTAAGAAAACAACTAGACTTGCCCCTGCATCACCGGACACAGAGTCACCCTTGGGTTGATAAATCCTGGTGATGCGTGAACTCCCTGGGGGATCTGTATTTCAACGCACTGTGGGGATACCGTTCGTTGTAATGTTCGAAGGCGGCCGCCAGATTCTGCAGCGCCGTGGACACATCTGGCTTGGACATAAAGGCGACATAATCATGCTTGATCGTCTTCACGAAGCTCTCGGCCATGCCATTGCTCTGGAGGCTGCGCACGGGCGTGGTCAGCGGTTTCAGGCCAATGCGTCTGGCGAGAACTCAAGCGTCTTGGCAGCGCTAGGTAGTCCCAGCCGTTGTCGCTCTGCTACTCGATCTGTTGCGGCACTTGACCAGCATTGCCGAACCGGTGCTCCAGCGCCGCCAGCATCACATCGCAGCTGTGTCCAGCGGTGGTCGCCGCCCAGCTCATGGCCTCGCGGTCGCAGCAATCCAAGGCGAAGGTCACCCGCAAGGGGCTGCCGCCGTCGCAGCGAAACTCGAACCCTTCAGAGCACCAGCGCTGATTGCTGCGCAGGACAGCGACCTGCCCATCGTGGCGCCGTGCGGGCATTTGAGGCCGCTTGCGACGCTCCAGCAGCAGGCCATGGTCACGCATTACCCGGTAAGACCCGTTTGGCGTTGACAGGCGGCTCCCGGCGCTGCTCCCGACCTCGCCGCACGAGCACCCAGATCCGGCGATAGTCGTAGCTGGGCAACTACCCGACATGCCGATGGATCTCTTCGACCAACTCCGCATCCTGCGTCAGGCGGGCCGTGCGGCCATCGCGCCAATCCGCTGATCGTGCCAGCCTGACTGCCATGTTCGAGCGCGCCACGCCGAGGACTTCACAGCCTCGTTTCACAGATCTTCCCCTGGCAATGAGGGCGAGCGCGCAATCCATTTTTTTTGAGCGGCCGTACTACTCCACCGCTTCACGCAGAATTTCGTTCTCCATGGTCTTCTTGCCCAGCATCCGCTGCAATTCTCGGATCTGCTTGAGTGCGTCGGCCAGCTCCGACAAGCCGCCGTCCTGGTACAGTTTGCGCCAGTGGAAAAGCTGGTTCGGGTTCAAGCCATGGCGGCGCGCCACCATCGAAACCGTCCGACCAGGCTCGTTGCTCTCGCGCACCATCACCAGCTTCTGCTCCACCAGCCAGCGCCGCCGGCGTTCCGGTTGGGTCAGTAATTCCATCACTTCCTGCTTGCTGTTGGTCATAAACACAGTCATACGCCTACTTGCTATTTTAGGCAGGCGAATGTGTATAGTGTTTCAAGGGCTGATCAAACACCCCCTTATCAAGGATGCTCGCACCAGTTCGAATGCGAATAAATCGACAACTCACAAGCGTCCGACGCCTACCCAGGAAGCGAATGCTGCACTCCGTCAAGAAACATCGCCAAAATAATTTAATTTTGTATGATATTACGATAATCCGTAATCTGTACGATACGCCCCTTACCAATCTCAATAACTTGATCGCACCTCTCTAATGTGGACAGACGATGAGCAATCATGAGAATAGTTAGGTTTCTGTCCAAGGAATCTATTGCATCCATTATTGCACGTTCGGTATCATTATCCAACGCACTGGTGGCTTCATCAAAGATGATTACCTGTGCCTGTTTGTATAGTGCCCGAGCAATACCAATACGCTGCCGTTGCCCACCTGACAACCGGACCCCTCTTTCGCCAACATGAGTACTATACCCATCTGGGAGAGACTCAATATAATCACAAATTTGCGCCTGCCGTGCCGCCTTTTTAACCCTCGTCATATCAATTTTACGGGCAGGCACACCAAATGCGATATTCTCAGATATGCTGCTGTCGGATAGATATATGGCCTGAGGCACATGAGCAATACGTCGTTGCCAAACACGTAAGTTCTCTGATTGAAGAGGCACACCATCAATCAAGATTCTACCCTCGGTAGGCGGCAACAAGCCCATGATTACATCTAATAATGTACTTTTCCCGCTTCCCGTCGTACCAATGAAACCTATCCTATGACCACAAGGAAGGTTCAGGTTGATATCCCTCAGTACATTTGCCCCCTCTGCCGCATAGCGGAAGCCAACCCCCTCGAGCTGAATGCCGCGTTCGAATGACAATGTTGTCGTGGCATTTTCCTGATACACAGATGCATCGATAGGCTGACCCAGCAGGGACAAGGCATCTCCGAGAGAATGCTGGCTGCTTCGTATGCTGACTAACGCCTGATACCCCTGTTGCAGCAGGGGTAGCATTCGCTGTGCGCCCAAAGCGAGCGCGCCTAAGGTCGTAATCGCGTTTGCCACCCCGCCCTCTTGCATGGCAAGCACATAAGCCAGAATAGCTATAAAGGCTATTCCCAATGCCTCGGCAGCAAAACGTGGCGCCCCCGCAATGAACAAACTGCTGGCCTGTGCATGCCGAAGAGGCACGTCGGCATTACGGTACGCCCCGCAGTAGCTTAGCTGGCTCCCGTCAATAAGCACATCCCGAATACCGCCCAACCCTTCCTGGAGAGCCTGGATCACTCGGGGTCCCTCCAACGAGACCCTTTCGCTATTCTCGGCAAGCCGGCGTTTCATGACAAACATGACCACGCCATAGATGACGCCGAACCCCAAAAACGCAGCCAAGGACATGACTGGATTAATAGCCATCAAAGCCACAAGAATGGAGCCGAGCATCAGAACCGAACTAATCAAGGTCAGCAGAGGCATTAATAATCCAGAAAGGATCAGACCTACTTTATTGGTAATGCCATTTATGATCTCGCTACTGTTTCTTGAAACATGAGCTAGGTAAGGCTGATACAAGGTGCGTCGATATACCTCATAACTAAAATCCGCGCTTATTGCGAACGATAGCCTTGTGCTCACATAAAGCATCAACAGTCGCATCCCTCCTGCCAATAACACCGCCAGAATAAAGACGGAGGTCACAGGCAACAACAGTTGCTCCGCAGTATGAATATCAAGCCAATGCAATACCGGTTGTATCAAAGCGATATGGAGAACCTTGTCTGGTGTAGTCAAAACCCCCAGAAATGGAAGAACAGCGCCTAAACTAAGCACTTCCGCAAATGAGGAACACACCATCAAAAGCATTAATATGCTCAGCTGATGTTTACGTCGCAGGCTCAGATGCCGCCAGAACCCTTGCACCAAACGCATGATAGATGCGCTAGGAATCGGCTGCGTCACGCTGCAATTCCTCTATTTCGTGCCGTAACAATTCATACTCCCGAACTTTTATTTTCAGGAAACGATGAGTCAAATCTGCTTTTGCAGCAATACCTGCAGGCGTTAGCAGATAGGCATAACCCAGCTTGTTCTCGCTATTTCTGAAGTTCTGCATCTTGATAAGCCCCTTATCTAGCAGAGCGCGCATGCAGTAATTGGTCTTACCCAGACTGATCCCCAGGACCTGCGATAAATCACGCTGGCTCAGCCCCGGGTCAGCCTCCAGCAAACGCAGAACCTTCAGGTGGTTTTCTTCGTAAACGCCGTCAGTCATTTTTTCAGGAACGGATGGTAATCACCCGTCAATGTGGTCAAGGGCGCATTGCGGATGGTGGATACGGTCTCGATGGCCACACGGTTTTCCTCCAACCCGAAGCCTCGGCCCGCCAGAATCTCTTCGTAACTGCGCGTATGCAGATCGGTGAAGCCGCCAGAGAACTCGATTTCCTCTCCATCCACCGTAATGGACCGGTAGGTACGCTGGCCGATAGCCTTTTGCGCATCCGGCACGTCGTTGTAATCCACGGACAAGAACCAGCGAACCCGCGCCCGCTCGTACTCCAAGTAGCCGCCCGCGTAGGTTTCCGCACTGGCATGCACAACGTTGGCCTGCAGTGCGCCGAAGATATAGTGCAGCATGTCAAAGAAGTGCACGCCGATGTTGGTGGCGATACCGCCGGATTTCTTCTCGTCGCCTTTCCAGGACTGCAGATACCAGTGGCCGCGGGACGTAATGTAAGTCAGATCAACTTCGTGCTTGCTGTCCTTTTTCTGCGCCGCGACCTTATCGCGCAAAGCCACGATAGCAGGATGTACGCGCAGTTGCAGAATGGTGTTAACCTTCCGGCCCGTGTCGCGCTCGATTTCCTGCAGGCCGTCGATATTCCAGGGATTCAGCACCAGCGGTTTCTCGCAGATTGCATCTGCGCCGGACCGCAAGGCAAAGCGCATGTGCGAATCATGCAAATAATTGGGTGAACAGATAGAGACATAGTCGATGTTTTCCGACTTGTCAGACCGGCGCATCTTGTCAATATGCCGATCGAAACGCTCGAATTCAGTGAAAAATTCAGCATCCGGGAAGTGGCTGTCAATGATGCCCACCGAATCATTAGGATCCAAGGCCGCAACCAGCCTGTTGCCAGTGTCCTTGATAGCTTTCATATGACGCGGGGCAATGTAGCCAGCGGCGCCGATCAGGGCGAAATTTTTCATG
Organism: Castellaniella sp.; assembly: GCF_034675905.1. Taxonomy (GTDB): domain Bacteria; phylum Pseudomonadota; class Gammaproteobacteria; order Burkholderiales; family Burkholderiaceae_B; genus Castellaniella. The sequence continues at coordinate 69,241 of NZ_JAUCCV010000008.1, forward strand.
TCTCTCGTTCGGGTTGGATAAAAAGGTTAGAACATCAAGCTAACTGGCATTGCGCCACAGCGCCGACGACGCGGCCGATGGCCGCCTCGTCCATATACGGATGCATCGGCAAACTCATCACGCGCTCGGCCACGGCATCACCGACCGGCAGCGAAACGCCGTCATCCGCCACGGCGGGCTGCCGATTCAAGGGAATGGGGTAATGCACGGCAGTGGGAATGCCGGCGTCCTTCAGCGCGGCCTGCACGGCGTCGCGCCCATCGATCTGCACGGTGTACTGCGCCCAGGCGCAGACGTTGTAGGTCTCGATGACGGGCGTGGCCTGGATACCCGCCGCATTGAACAGCTGGGTGTAGGTGTCCGCCACGCGCTGGCGGGCGGCGATTTCATCGTCCAGCACGGCCAGCTTCGGCAGCAGAATGGCGGCCTGCAGGGTGTCCAGGCGGCTGTTCACGCCGACGCGGATGTGATGGTAGCGGCGATCCTGGCCGTGGCGGGCGATCTGGCGCAGCACGACCGCCAGGGCGTCGTCGTTGGTGAAGATCGCGCCGCCGTCGCCGTAGCAGCCCAGGGGTTTGCTGGGGAAGAAGCTGGTACATGAAATCGTGGACAGGTTGCCGCTTTTGCGGCCTTTGTAGCTGCCGCCCAGGCTTTGGGCGGCGTCCTCGATGACCGTCAGGCCGTGCCTGGCGGCGACGGCGTTGATGGCATCCATGTCGGCGCACTGGCCATACAGGGACACGGGAATGATGGCGCGGGTCCGGGGGGTGATGGCGGCTTCCAGTTTGGCCGGGTCCAGGACATAGGTGCGCGGGTCGATATCCACGTAGACGGGCTTGGCGCCCAGCAGGGCAACGGTCTCGGCTGTGGCGATGTAGGTGAATCCGGGGGTAATGACTTCGTCGCCCGGCCCGATGCCCAGCGCCATCTGGGCGATCTGCAGGGCGTCGGTGCCGTTGGCGACGGTAATGCAGTGCTTGGCGCCGGTATAGTCGGCCAGGCGTTCTTCCAGCTGGGCGACTTCAGGCCCCAGAATGAACTGGCCGTGCGCCAGCACGCGCTGGATGTTGGCATCGATGTCGGATTTCAGGCGCTGGTATTGGGCGTGCAGGTCGACGAATTGCATGGTTTCGCTTCAGGTGGGTTCAAAGGCGGGTGCACAGGCCGTCGGTCAGACGATAGGTGGCGCCGGTATGGGTGCAGATGGCTTCGCCGTCGCCGGTCAGGGGCAGGTCCAGTTGTTCGCCATGTTCGCTCATCCAGCCGATCTGGCGGGCGGGCACGCCGACCATCAGCGCGTAGGGTTTGACGTCTTTGTTGACGACGGCGCCCGCGCCGATGAAGGCGAATTCCCCGATGGTGACACCGCAGACGACGGTGCAATTGGCGCCCAGGGTGGCGCCCTTTTTGACCAGGGTGTCGCGGTATTCGCTTTTACGCTCGATCAGGGACCGGGGGTTGTAGACGTTGGTGAACACCATGCTGGGGCCGCAGAACACGCCTTCTTCCAGAATGACGTTGTCGTAAACAGAGACATTGTTCTGGATCTTGCAGCGGTCGCCAATGATGACCTTGTTGCCGACGAATACGTTCTGGCCCAGGGACACTCCGGCGCCGATGCGGGCGCCGCCGCAGACATGGACGAAATGCCAGATGCGGGATCCTTCACCGATCTGGGCGCCGGGATCGACGATGGCGGTTTCGTGCTGGGTATGGGACATAGTTCGCAATGTTTCAGACACGCTACCGCCGTGCTGTGACACGGTCAGCAAGCGCCTGGGGTTGTTCAATACGTGAACGCGATAGTAGCGCCAATTTGCCCAGTCGACCAGAAAAAGCAATCGGAATCTTCCTAAAAACCAACTCTACGCCGCATCGCCTGTCACCCGATGCGGCGCAGATCACGCGATTACATTTGCTCTAGCGCCGCCCAGGCAGCTTGCTATCCAACGCAATACCCACTCCCAGCCACACCCCATGCTGCATCTGTCCCCCGCCATGCTGACCGGTATAGGCCAGGGTGACAGATGCCCGCGGATGGACGGGCGCATGCACGCCGATATCCAGCGACAGGGCATCGCGGCCCATAGGCAAACCCGCGACGTCAAATGGGGTCCCGGGGTCAGCCTGATACGTCTGGCGACCATGCAATCCGCGCCCGCCCCACACGCTGCGCACGCCAGCTTGGGCAAACAGCCTGGCATCGCCATATGACGTGGGCCAGCGGCGTTCTGCCTGGATGCCCAGTTGAGTCAGCCAACGCTGATCGGTCTGTGCAGCCAGAGTGACGGCGGCCATGCCGGTCTTTTCCCGGATAGCCGGACGCTGCAGATGCAGCCAGGCGGCACGCGCCCAGGGGATGAACGCCCAATCCCCTGCAGACAGGGGCTGTGTGGGGCGGATGTTCGCCCACGACTGGGTCAAGGTCGCATGGGCGCGGCTGATCAGGGCCGATTCTGCGGGATCGGCCTGGCGGCTGATCGACGCCCGGTGATGGGACTGCGCAACGCCCAGCCCCAGCGTGATGACCGAACCACGGTACTGGGCGCCCAGACCCAAGTGCGCGGCGCGGTCGCGCACCTGGTAGACGCTGCCACCCCCTGTCCACGCAGGCGCGCGGGTGGATTGGCGGCTGTCCTGCCATCCGGCAAAAGCGGCTGCGTGCCAGCCCCGCCCCACTAGCCGGCTGACGCCCACCTGCAGGCCGCTGGTGTCGCGGTCATCACCCGGCAAACCGGGCTGATGATGCCGTTCCGTGTTCGCCGCCCAGGTCTGCGCCCACGCCCGGCCGCTACCGGTATGCGCCAGGGCCGATTCGCGCAGAAACCGGCTGTCATCCAGCAAGGCGCTGCGCCAGCTGGGGTCCGCAGTGTTCAAGCCCTGGGCGTTATAACGCAGGGTCAGACCGACGGATTGCGGGCCATAGTCCAGGACAGGGTCCAGATAGCGCAGGGGACTGTACACCCGGGCGAAATGACCTGAGCCGCTGCTGATCCCCACCGCTGTCATGGCAGCGGGGTCGGATACAGCAACGGGGGTGTAATCCAGACCGCCGTCCGCCTGCACGATGGCATAGCGGGTATTGGGCGCCCACTGGCCGGGGATAGGGTCCAGCCACAGATCGCCCGCCAAACGGGCCGACCCCAGGGATCGCAGGGCAGGTTCGTTCAGGCCGATGGGCAAGCGGGTCTGAGCGCTGTCGGCCAATTGCAGATGATTGCCGAACCACAGCGCACCCGCTGCGCCGGGTGCGCCGGGCTGCAGATGGCCTGCCACCAGGGCGTCCCGGATCAGGCCGGTGCCGGACAACACGGTACCCGGGCGGGTATGGATGGCGCCGAACCAGAACTGCCCCATGGCCAGGCCTCCCTGCCCGATCTGCAGGCCGCCTTGGCGCACCTCCAGGGCATGATCGGGCGCAAAGCCCGTTCCCAGCAGGCGTAAGGTTCCTGCCCCGTCTTTGATCAACGGAATGTCGGCTGTGATGCCGCCCTGCCAGGTGGCAGCGCCCCGATCCACGCGCAACGTGACAGCAGGGTCGACGGATGCCGACGGCGTCATGCCCCAGGCGATCGGCGCCAGGGGAGCAATCGCGGCAAACGACTGCGCCTGCAGGTTCTGATGGACGATGACGCCATCGGCCAGATCCAGGCGCGTGCCGCCAGCCATATCCAGGGTGTTGGCGCCATGGCCCAAGGCCTGGCCGGACTGCAGCCCCAGGCTGCCCTGCAGCAGCGCGGTGTTGCCGCGATAGCTGTTTGCGCCAGACAGGGCCAAGTGGCCGTCGCCCAGCTTCAGAAACAAAGACGGGGGCAATACGGCAGGATCGCTTAGGCCTAGGCAAGCATCCAAGCCCGCCCCGGCAGGCGCGCAGATCGCACCCTGAATGCCCAGAGTCTGGCCGCCCGCCACGCTGAAGCCGCTGTCTTGCTTCAGCAGCAACGTGCGCGTGATGGTCCGGCTATCGGGCGGCTGATGCAGTTCCCCCTGTAAAGAAAAAGGCGCCGGGGACGGATCCCACGGCGCCTCGGGCGCAGCCGGCAAAGATTGGGCGAAGGTGGGCGGCGGCAAACCCAGGCAGGCGCAAATGATGGCGGTATGTCGAATGGACATAGTGATTTCCTGTAAAAGTTGACAGTCACGAAATGTGACAAGTTGTCTTTTCAGGCAAATCGGACGGATTTGCAATCCGGATTGACTCGGTGTTTACCCCCTCTGTGACGAAACGGGAACAAGGACGATAAAGACGGCAGTTCTGTTCAATCACAAGCGTGGGAGGCCAGTAAAATGGCGTTCCGCTTCTTTTTCACTTCATCTGCTTATGTCTCCCATCCCAGCCGCCCGGCTGTCGATCTGGATGTCCGCCAGCGCCGCGCTGTTCTTCCTGCTGGCCCTGTCGGCGCCCAATGGCTATTCCTGGGGCGGCGGTCTGTTGCTGCTGGGGGGGCTGGCGACTGCGTGGTCCCGTCGCGGGCGCTGGCACACCAGCAGCACAGACGGTCATCGGGCGATGCCCCGATCCTGTGCACCATGGACCATCCAGGACCGGACGCTGCTGCTGTTGCTGCTGGCCGTGTTCCTGATCAATGCGCTGGCGGTGGTCTGGCACGGCGACTCGGGCAAATATCTGGATCAGGGAGTGCGCTATCTGCTGGCGATCCCTATTCTGTGGGGACTGCGGCGGGTGCAGTTGCGGCTGGATTGGCTATGGATAGGGCTGGTGCTGGGCTGCTTGGGCACGGCAGCAGTGGCCTGGTGGCAGGTGCATATCCTGGCCTATGATCGCGCCGAGGGTTTTGTGACCAGCGCGATCCCCTTCGGGGACATGGCGCTGATGATGACGTTCTGGTGCGTGCTGGGGGCGGCGCTGTCCGCGATCCAGCGCCGCAGGGGATGGGCGGCCTTTTTGCTGATAGGCGCTTTGGCCGGCGCCTATGCCTTTATCGCAGCGGCGACTCGTGGCGGCCTGGTGGCTGTGCCGGTGCTGATGGTACTGGCCGGCTGGGCGCTGATCCGCCGGGAACACGCCAGGCAGGTGCTGGCAGGCGCGGCCTTGCTGGTAGTGGCCATCACACTGGTTGTCACCCTGCTGCCTGCAGGCCAGGTGACCGAGCGCCGCGTTGATGAGGCCTTTTCCGAATGGCATGCCTACAGCCAGCACGCAGATGCCACCAATAATGTCGGCGCGCGCCTGGAAGCCTGGAAGGCAGCCCTGATCAGCATCCCCGATCGCCCGCTGCTGGGCTGGGAACACGCGGACTATCAGGCGCAGCTGCAGACGCTGATCCAGGCTGGCCAGGTGGATCCCTTTGTGGAAACCCTATCCAACACCCACAATCAGTTCATCGAAATCTGGCTGCACCAGGGCACGCTGGGCCTGATGGCGTTCCTGGCCTTGCTGATCGCCAGTTTCTGGTATTTCGCCCAGCGCCTGCGCCACGCGGACGCCACGGTGCGCATCCTGGCCTGTTGCGGCGCCAGCCTGCCGGCAGGCTTTGCCGCGTTCGGCCTGACACAGGTGATCCTGGGGCGCAACAACGGGGTGATGTTCTTTCTGGTATCCCTGGCGGTGTGGTGGGCGATGATGCGGCAGGCGGAAGGGAAAACGGACTAAGGCTTGCGCAAGGCAAGCATGGCCGCCTCGGACGCCCTGTCCAGGAGGGTTAGCAGGGCTTTTGCTGCGCCTGACTGTCCAACAGCTGCGGGATGCCCGATCACAGCGGCGCAATCTGCCCGAATTCGACCTGCACGGTCTGCGGGCGGCCCAGGATATTCAGCAACAGGGTGACGCGGTCTTTGGAGACGGCCTGCACCAGGGCCTGCATGCCGGCCAGGGGGGAATCCTGGATCTGCACCGGCATACCGGGCTGAAAGGGGCTGATCTGATCCATCTGTGCGGATTCGCGCAGGGTCTCGGCCTGGTGAATGACCCGCACGGCCGCATCGGCCAGGGTGGCGGGCTGTGGACCGAACATCACCAATCGACTGATCCCGACCGTGGACCGGATGACCGACAGGGATTGCGTGGGCCGCGTGGGGCGCAGAAACAGGTAGCGGGGGAACATCGGTTCGCGGGCGGTCAGACCGGGCGCGGCCGGCGCACGCTGGGCCCCTGCGCGCGGCTTTTTGAACACCTTGAACAGCGGCAGGTAGACCTCGAAATCCTGGCGCAGCAATTGTTCCCGCGCGGTGGATTCCTGGCGCGGCTTGGTATGGGCGACGTACCAGACGGTGGAGACAGGGGCTGCGGGCATGAAAGAACCACCGGTTTCAGACGATACGGATATTGTAGGCAAATCGGCCCAGACAAAGTCCGGGCCGAATCTGATGCGTCTGTCAGGACAGGGGCGAGTCCGACACAAGCGCCCTGATCAGGGAATGATCAAGCTTCCGCGTGCTTGGCGGCCTCGACGGCGCCCTTGGTGTCAT
>NZ_JAUCCV010000009.1:0-287339 GCF_034675905.1 Castellaniella sp.
ACTTAGATGAAAATCTAGGTCCTTTTATTTTGTCTGTATGTGCCGGATTATGTGACACCGCCACATATCCAGTAGTTTTATCCGGCACTTGCAGGTCCTGATCACATCGGACCAATAGCGGTCCCGCCCTCCAGATCGAACGGGATGGTGGTCATGGTTTTCCTTGAGGGATTTTTAAGAGTGAGCAGGCTTAGAATCAGCCGATGCCATTCGATAAAGCGGGGATTCCATGAAAATCAAAAAAACCGAAGCGTCATCAGAAGGAAAGACCGGCGCCTTGCGCGCAAAATTCCCTGGGCAGCCCAAAACACAGATTGATGATCAAGGAAAACTGGCCGTTCAGATCACTGCCTGGGTTCCGAACGGGAAAGATGGCTCGGATCAACACCAGGTGGTGCTGACGGACGGCGATATCGAAAGGCTGCTCACTTGTCTTGCCAATCCAGGCGATGCGGATACGGTAAAGGCCGTGAGCAAGCTCATGAGAGAAAACCTTAGAAACACGCTTCGGCTAGTTGCGCTTGGCTCTGGAACTGCTTTGGTGGATTAATGTGATCGGATGTCTTCGATAACAGCACGCATTCGCTCGTGGTCGGTCTCTGATATTCTTCTTGTTGCTCTTGATCGCTCGAATCGGCGAGCCATCAAGAGCAACAAGGGAAATTCATGGTCCATGAGCCAGTCACTATTCACACCCGCGACGGCGCATGCTGCGTGCATGTCATGTCGCCCAGTCATGGGGGGCCTTGGCCAGCGGTAATCTTCTACGCGGATGCGGGCGGCATCCGACCAGCGATGTTCGACATGACGCAGCACCTCGCAGACGCGGGCTACATGGTGTTGCTGCCGGATCTTTTCTATCGTTACGGCCCTTATGGGCCGTTGGTGCCCAAAGAGGTTTTCAAGGGGGATGTGGGGGCAATACTAGGCCCGCTGATGGCGACGACCAGTAACGTCAAGTCGTCGGAGGACACTGAGGCCTTGCTTGGCTATCTCGACACTCGCGCTGATGTCGCTGGCGGGAAGATCGGCGCAGTGGGTTTTTGTATGGGTGGCGGTATGGCAATCACCTCGGCAGCCACCTATCCGGATCGTTTCGCGGCGGTCGCCAGCTTCCATGGCGGCAATCTTGCGACGAGCGCGCCCGACAGCCCCCACCTGCTGGCGCCAAAATTGAAAGCTGAAGTCTATGTGGCAGGCGCAGACAACGATGGGAGCTACCCGCCGGACATGGCCGAGCGGCTTGAGGCAGCCTTGGCCACCGCTGGTGTGCGTCACTTCGCCGAAACCTATTCGGGTGCTGCGCATGGCTGGATGGTGCCGGATTTTCCGGTCCATGATCAGATATCGGCCGCGCGCGGCTGGGAGGCATTGCTTGCGCTGTTCGACCGAACTTTACGTGCTTGACGCGATCTCCATGTGATCGGCGGCCTATAGCACTAGAACCTGATTTGCATCGAAACCCCTAGGCTGGCGTCGTCTTGGCGTCCGCCGCTTGCCAGTCCACGTCGCCTCGGGTGTGCTGATAACTGATCGATCCGGAGAAGGCGTGATCGAGGCGGGGGCGCTCACGTTTGGTAGCAGTATCCGCCTGTCGGTCGAGCAAAAATGGTTCCGCTGAAAACAATGGAGTGGCAACGTGAAAATAAAGATTCTGCTGGTGTGCGCGGCCCTGTCTATGCTGTCTGCGTGTGCGGTCTATACGCCTCGCGGCTCGGTGGTGGTGGATCCCGGGCCGCATCCTGACGCAGGTACGTTCTGCCCGCCAGGGCAGGCGAAAAAGGGGAATTGCTGATAAAGCCCGCTATTTCGCAATGCCTATGCTTTATTTCCACTGTGCTGGTCGTGAAGACAAGACCGGCCCGTGCTTGGTCCTGCTAAAAAATGAGCCATATCGCTAAGATGGCCGTCAGCCAGACCTGTCCTTGCGGCCTGCCGACTTCCTATCGTGACTGTTGTGGTCGCTGGCACTATGGGGCCTTGCGGTTGCGGGCGCCCGACGCGCAGGCCTTGATGCGGTCGCGCTATTGCGCCTATGTGCTGGATGAAATCGACTACCTGTTGCAGACCTGGCATCCGACGACGCGACCAGCGGCGTTGACGCCCAATGAGCCGGGGACAAAGTGGCTGGGGCTGGAGGTGCGCCGTCATGATCGTCAGGATGCGGATCACGAGACTGTGGAGTTCGTCGCCAGGGTCAGGGTCAACGGCCGCGCGTCCCGCATCCACGAAGCCAGTCGTTTCGTGCGCGAGGCGGGTCAGTGGCTATATGTGGATGCGCTGCCCGATGCCTAGTGCGCCCCCGCCGCGCCGCCTGCGCCATGATTCGCTGTTTTCGGACGGGCCAGCCAGATCAGCCCGATCAGGATCAGGAAGATGAAGGTCGAGGCATAGAAGAAATCCGCAGCGGACATGGTGTAGGCCTGCTGATTGATGACCTGATCCAGCAGCGCCGCGCCGTGCAGCGGATCGACGCCCATGTTCTGCAGGCCGCCCATGATGTGATCGAAGGCGGGTTCCCCCGGTCGGGCGATTTCGGTCAGGCGGGCATGGTGCAGGGTCGCGCGGTCGCCCCAGATCGTCGTGGTGATGGACGTGCCGAAGGCGCCGCAGACCAAGCGGACGAAATTCGTCAGGCCGGCGGCCGCCGGGATGCGATCCGGGCGCAGGCCGGACAGAGAAATCGTCGTCAGCGGGATGAAGAACGTCGCCATGGCGGCGCCTTGGATGAAGGTCGGCAGCATGACACCGAACAGATCCACATTGGTGTTGTATTGCGCCCGCATATAGCTGATCAGGGAAAAGATCAGGAAGGCTACGGTGGCGATGATGCGCGGATCGTGGCGGGCCAGCATCTTGCCCACCACGGGCGACAGGATGATGGCCAGGATGCCCACAGGTGCAGCCGCCACGCCGGCCCAGGTGGCCGTGTAGCCCATGGTGCTCTGCAGCCACAGGGGCAACAGCACGACGGTGCCAAAGAACACGCCATAGGCGATCGACAGGGCGATGGTGCCGGAGGTGAAATTGCGCTGGGCAAACAGCGTCAGGTCCACGACCGGGTGGGCGGCTGTCAATTCCCAGATGACGAAATAGATGAAGGCGACGACCGACACGATCGCCAGAATGCAGATCAGCGGGCTGGCGAACCAGTCCAGATCCTTGCCCTTGTCCAGCATGATCTGCAGAGCGCCGACCCAGACCACCAGCAGGAACAGGCCCATGCGGTCGATGGGCAGCTTGTAGCGTCGCGAATCGCGGGATTTGTACACCTGCCAGGATGCCCAGGCGGCCAGCAGGCCGATGGGCACGTTGATGTAAAAAATCCAGGACCAAGCATAGTTGTCTGAAATCCAGCCGCCCAGCAGCGGCCCGGCAATCGGCCCCACCAGAATCGTCATGGACCATAGGGCCAGCGCCATGCCGGCTTTTGCTCGGGGGTAGCTGGCCAGCATCAGCGATTGGGACAGCGGAATCATCGGCCCGGCCACAGCGCCCTGCAGTACGCGAAAGAACACCAGGGATTCAAAGGACCAGGCGAATCCGCACAGCCAGGATGTCAGGACGAACAACAGCGTAGCCAGGACGAACAGTCTCACCTGGCCGAAGCGCTGGGTCAGCCACCCGGTCAAGGGCACCGTGATGGCGTTGGCCACCGCAAAGGACGTGATCACCCAGGTGCCCTGGGTGGTGCTTACGCCCAGATCGCCGGCAATGGTCGGGATCGACACATTGGCGATGGAGGAATCCAGCACGTTCATGAAGACCGCGGCGGATACGGCGATCGTGCCCAGGACGCGGGCGCTGCCTTCCAGGGGCGGATGGCCGGCTTCGGGCGGTCTGGCAGGCGCGGGCGGCGGCGCGCCTTCGTCCAGCGTGGTCGTGCTCATGAGGCCAGATTTTCCTGAATGATGCGCTGAATCAGCGTGTCCGCCTCGGCCGGGTCATGGTCGTAGACCGAGGTGTTCAATGCGCTGGCGGGCGCGGGCTGGACAGCCTGATCCGGTGTGGAGGAAAGGTCGATCTCCACCGTCATCGACAGGCCCACGCGCAAGGGATGATCCTGCAGTTCCTTGGGGTCCAGCGCGATCCGCACCGGCACACGCTGGATGACCTTGATCCAGTTGCCGCTGGCGTTCTGGGCCGGCAGCAGGGCAAAGGCGCTGCCGCTGCCTGCCGACACGCCGACGACCGTGCCGTGATAGGTGAATTTGCTGCCGTACAGATCGGACACCAGGGTGGCTTTCTGGCCCGGTTGCATGGCGGGCAGCTGGTTTTCCTTGAAGTTGGCTTCCACCCACAGGCTGTGCAGCGGCACGATAGTCATCAATGGCGTTCCCGGCTGGATGCGCTGACCTAATTGGACGGAGCGCTGCGCGATCATGCCGCCCACCGGGGCCAGCACGCGGGTGCGAGCCTGTGCCAGCCAAGCCTGACGGACCTGATCCGCAGCCTGCAGGACGTCGGGGTGCGTGGCGACCGTGCTGCCTTGGGTCAGCGCCTGGTTGGTGGCCAGTTTGGCTTTGGATGCCTCCAGTCCGGCGCGGGCCTGAGCCAGGCCGGCCTGGGCGGATTTCGCCGCTACCTGGGCGTGCAGCAGTTCTTCGCCGCTCACCCCGCCCGAGTCGCGCAATGTATTGCGTCGCTGCAGATCGTTTTTGGCTTTGTGCAGCAGGGCTTCGGCTTGCTCGATGGTGGCTTGGCCAACCGCGACTTCCGCTGCCAAGGCGTCGTTTTGCACGAACAGCGTCTGCGTGTGGCGCACGGTCTGGGCCAGAGCGGCTTCGGCCTGGGCCAGAGCGAGATCGGTGTCGCTGTGGTCCAGTGTCACCAGGTGGGCGCCTTGCGCAATCGTCTGTGTATCGTCGGCGTCGATGGCAACCACGGTGCCAGGGATCTGGGCGCTGACCGAGACCAGATTGCCGTGGACATAGGCGTCGTCCGTGGATTCGTAGTGCGAGGCGAAGATCATCCACCATAACCCATACAGCAGGGCGATCAGGATGAACACGCCGGTGACGCCCCACATCAGGCGTTTGCGGATCGGGTGGGCTTGTGAGGTGCTTGCGGTCATGATGGCTGAAACTTAGTCGATGAGGGTCGAAGACTGAGGCGGAAGGGCTGCGTCGGCAGCGGCGGGCGTTTGGTAGCCGCCGCCCAGGGCTGTCGCCAGCTGCACGTCCAGCACATAGGCGCGGGCACGCAGATCCGTGGTCTGCACGGTTTGCTTGAGCGCCTCGCTTTGGGCCTGCAACACCTGCACGAAGTTGCCCAATCCGGCTTTGTAGCGGTCCAGTGCGACGTCGTAGGCGGATGTGATGGCTTTCAGGCTGGCTTCCTGGTGATGGATCTGCTCTTGCAGGGAACGAATGGAGGCGCTGGCGTCGGCGACCTCGCGCAGCGCGCCCAGCACGGTCTCGTTGTATTGCGCGATGGCTTCGTCGCGGGCGGCTCGGCGGCCCGCCAGCTGGGCGTTCAGGGCGCCGGCATTGAAGATAGGCAGGGTGATGACAGGGCCGGCGCTGTAGTTTTCGCTGCTGCTGCGCACCAGCTTGTCCATGCCCAGGGACAGGTAACCGGCGGCCGCCGACAGATTGATGTTCGGCAGAAAATCCGCCTTGGCGGCAGACACTTCCGCCCCTGCGGCCCGGGCCTGCAGTCGGGCGGCTACGATGTCGGCGCGGCGCCCCAGTAGGGCCATGGGCATATGTGCGGGGACGCCGGCGGGCAGCGCATATTGCGTCTGTATGGATAGTGCCGGCAGTTGTTCGGGGGCCAGGCCCAGCAGAGCGGCCAGCTGGTGATGCAGCAGCGCCACATTGTTATGGATCTGGCTCAGCTGCACCTGGGCGGACGAGACGGCGGAATCCGCCTGGTCCACATCCACCTGGATGCCCAGGCCGTTCTTGTAGCGGTCCCGGGTGATGTCCAGGGCTTCCTGCAGCTTGCCGACGATGGATTCGATCGCGGCCGCCTGGGCCTTGGCGTCCTGCAGCTGGAAATAGCTTTGTGCTACTGCCGAGACCAGCAAGGTGCGGGTCTGCTGGCCGATGGCCTGGGCGGCGGCGGCGCGCTGACCTGCGGCGGCTGCCAGGGTGCGCTGTTTGCCCCACAGGTCCAGGTTGAAGTTCAGCTGCAGCGTCAGGCCGGTGTCGCTCTGGTATGAGCCAGCCAGAGGGGGCGGGTAGATGTAGTTTTCGCTGAGCCGTTCGCGGGTCAGGTGGTAATTGGCGTTGATCTGGGGCCATTGCACGGCGCGCGCGCCCCGGGCTGCCGCCTGCGCGGCACGGATACGGGCTGCTGCCGCTTGCAGGGACGGACTGGACTGCAGCGCCTGATCGATCAGGCGGTTCAGTTGCGGATCCTGGTAGCGGGTCCACCAGTCGTCCTGGGGCCAGGCGATCGCCTGGTCGGTTTGCAGCGCCAGGTGTTCGCCTGTCAGGGCGGAGACGGCCGGTGCGCCGGGGTCCATAGGCGCGCAAGCCGATAGAGACAGGACGAGCAACAGGGGGATGAGCGGTTTCATGCTGACAAAAAGCTGAAAGTAATTGATTGGGTCTGTATCTGACTAGGCAATTATAAAACGAAAAAAAGCTGATTCACGCACTGACATCAGGGTAGATAGAGACTTTTTTCAGGAGGCGGTAGCTTCGCTGACTTGTTGCAGCACTTGTTCGCCGTTGTGGATCATGCGTTTCAGCAAGGCCAGCAGCATGCGGATTTCGTCTTCGGAAAACCCTTGCAGGTGCAGGTTCAGCGCATCGGCGATGATGGGCAGGATCTGTTCCGTCAGCGTACAGCCGATGTCGGTTAGCGTGACCTTGACCACGCGGCGGTCTTCGGCGATGCGATCGCGACGCACAAAGCCTTTGGTTTCCAGGCGGTCCAGCATCCTGGTCATGGCGCCGGTATCCACATTCATGGTGCGCGCCAGTTCTGCTGGGGTGTCGATGCCTTTATAGCGGACGAGTAACAGCGGTCGCCATTGATTGGCCGTCAGGCCCAGGGGCATGGTGCGCAGATCGATGACCCGGTGCATCAGGACATGCAAGTGCCGGATCAGCAGGCCGATATTGCGGTCTGCCGTCAGGTCGCCGGGGCTGCTGTTGTAAAAACAGCAGGACAGACCGGCGACGGAGGCCGGATCCAGGGGGGGCGATGACGGAAGCACGGGATCTTGCATGTTAAAATTCTACCCCAACAATATCTGACTAGGCAACTAATCATGCAGGACCTTTCGCGCCGCCTGTTCTGGACTGGATTCATACTGGCGGGGCTGGGGGCGGTGCTGTTTTCCGCCAAGGCGATTGTCGCCAAGCTGCTGTACCTGCAGGGTGTCGATGCCTTGGATGTGATTGGTTTTCGGATGCTGCTGGCCTTGCCGTTCTTTGCCGTGGTGGCCGTGTATCAGGCGCGCCGCGCGCGCCGAGGGCTGATCCCCCGGCTGAACTGGCGCGATGGAATTCGCATCTTCATTCTGGGCTTCATCGGCTATTACCTATCCAGTTTCCTGGATTTCCTCGGTCTGCAATATATTTCAGCCGGCCTGGAGCGGCTGATCCTGTTCTTGGCGCCGACCTTCGTGCTGCTGATTTCCGCCTGGTTTCTGGGCAAAACCATTTCGTCGCGCCAGTGGTTGGCGATGGCCTTGGCCTATGCGGGGGTGGCGCTGGTATTCTGGGGCGATCTGTCCATTGCGGGCGATCACGTCATTCTGGGATCGGCCTGTGTGCTGGGGGCGGCTTTTTCCTATGCCATGTATCTGATCGGTTCGGGGGAACTGATCGAGCGGGTCACGGCGACGCGGCTGGTGGCCTACGCAATGACGGTATCTGCCGGGGTGACGATGGTGCATTTTTTTCTGGTCAAGGGGCTGGCCGGTCTGGATCAGACTTGGCCTGTTTATGGTTTGTCTTTGATCCACGCAACGGTCAATACCGTGATTCCGACCTTCATGATCATGTGGTCGGTGGCCCGGATCGGTGCGCCTTTGACGGCTCAGCTGGGTTTGCTGGGGCCGGTGTCCATTCTGTTTCTGGCATGGGCATTTCTGGGTGAGCCGATCACGGTGCTGCAGGTGGCGGGCACTGTGTTGGTGGCGGCGGCTGCAGTCGTGCTGGGCCGGCGATCCCCAGAGGCGGCATCGCCTCGCGTCCGCTCCGGCAGGGCCTGATCAGGACAGGGCGCTCAGTCCCTGGAGGTCATGCTTTCCTCGATTTCGTCACGGTGCACGTCATGCGTGATAAAGCCGGTGCTGTTGTCGGGCATGGACAGATAGTGCGGATGGGCCAGGGTGTTGCGGATGTCCTGCAGGCCGCTGGCCCAGTGTTCGCGCATCGTCGCCGGGCCGAACTGGAAATCCCGAAAGTGCTGCTCGTAGGGTTTATCACGGTAGATCAGATGGATCACGTTGCTGCGGGCGCCGCTGGCCAATTCGGCCGCCTGACGGCAGGCAGGGTCCTGATCCCGCAGGGCCTCGGGAACTTGATCCAGCACCTGGCGCAGCAGGCGTTGCATCTTCCTGTGCGCGCGCATCTCCTCGGTGACCATCCGTGTCCGGCTGGAATAGCGGATGTCCTGGATGCGGTCGCCCACCTCGCTGATGCTGCGCGGCACAGGGCCGCGCGCCGACCATAGGTCCACCTGGAACACCAGGGTGTCGCGTTCCGGGCGTTGCTGCAGCACCTTGGCCAGCGGCGTATTGGAAACCAGCCCGCCGTCCCAGTAGTATTCGCCATCGATTTCGATGGCGGGAAAGGCCGGGGGCAGGGCGCCGGAAGCCATGAAGTGTTCCGCCTGCAGGCGGATCTTGCGATTGTCGAAATAGGTGAAATTGCCGGTGCGCACATTCACCGCTCCGACTGAGACATGCAGGCCGCCATCATTGATGCGATCAAAATCGCATAGAGATTCCAGGGTGTCCTTCAGGGGACGGGTGTCGTAATGGCCTACGCAGCCGGGGTCCAGGCTGGCCGCCAGAGCGGCAGGTGGAAAACGTGGGTGGAAAAAACCCTTTTGCCCGACCATCAGGGCGCTGCCGGCATGCATCGCCCCCATGAATTGGCGTGCCAGGTCGTTGATCTGGAACAGGCTTTGCTCCATCAGGGCATTGGCCCCCGGGCCGACATACGGCTGGCAGATGAGGTTCCAGAATTCCTGCAGCCGCTCGACGCGTTTTTCCAGGGGATTGCCGGCGATGATGGCCACATTCAGCGCACCGATGGAGATGCCGGCCAGATCGGTCAGCAGGATGCCGGCGTTGTTCAAGCCTTCATAGACGCCGGCCTGGTAGGCGCCCAGCGCGCCGCCGCCTTGCAGCACTAGCGCGCGGGCGGCGTAGGCTTCGTGGGCGGCCGGGATGGGGGATTCAGTCTTGGGCATGAGAGTCGGCCTTGAGTGAGTGCAGAAATGCTTCGATCAGCGTACCGCGATAGCGGCTGCGATGCAGCACGATGGACAGGCGCCGGTCCAGATTCAAAAAGGGCGTGCGCAAGACCCGCAGCCGACCGGTCGCCACAGCGTCCAGTGTGGCGGCGTAGGGCAGGCAGGCGATGCCCAGGCCGGCGATGACCGCCTGCTTGATGGCCTCGATCTGCCCCAGCTCCAGCAGGATGCGGCCCGGCGGCAAGACGGTCAGCGCTTGTTCGCTGAGGTTGCGGGTGGCGGAACCGCGCTCTCGCAAGATCCAGTGGGCGTCGGCGAAATCCTGGGGCTTCAGTCGGGCGCGCCCGGCCAGCGGGTGCGAGGGCGCGGCACAGACGACCAGCGCGTCGCTGCGCCAGGGCAAAGTTTCCAGCCGGGCATGGTGGACGGGGCCTTCGACGCAGGCAATATCGATGGCGTGATCCAGCAGCATGCTGGTGATCGCGCGCGTATTGTCTACGGTCAGATGCAGTGCCACCATGGGGTGTTGGGCCACGATGGGGCCCAGAAGTTCCCCTACCAGATAATTGCCCACGGTATTGCTGGCGCCGACGCGCAAGGCGCCGCTCAATCCCCCCTGCGTATCGGGATGGCGGCGCTGCATGTCCTGCAGCCGTTCCAGGATTTCGCGGGCCAGCGGCAGCTGTTCGGCGCCCTGAGCATTCAGGTGCAGACGCCCGCGCTCGCGGTCGAACAGCGTGCTGCCCAGCTGCCGTTCCAGCTCCGCCAGCGCCATGCTGACGGCGGGCTGCGTCAGATGCAGCTGTTCCGCTGCGCGGCGCACGCTGCCGGTGGCGGCCACGGCATCGAAGACTTCCAGCTGGCGGATGCTGAGTCCGATCATGGCGGCGTTTCCCAGTCCTTACAAGCAACGGGTATTGTAGGGCGTGCTGTTGATGCCATCAATTTTATTTATAGATACAGTCATGATTACTGAATTTATTGATTGAGTGGCATCCCCTAGAATGCGGATCGACATCTAACCCCTGATGATTTGCTTATGCTGCCGATCTCCGCTGTACCCAGTCCTCTTCCCGCTGCAGGCGGGGTGGCCGTTCCGGATCTGGCCGACGGCTGGCCGCGCACGCCCTCGCGCTGGTACGGGATTGCCTTGTCGGGCGGGCTGGCAGTGGTGGCCTGGCAATTGGGGCAGTGGTTCCCGCTGATCGGCGGGCCGGTCATGGGTATTCTCCTGGGCATGTTGTGGCGCAATCTGCTGGGTGTGTCTCCGGTGTTCGTGCCGGGCATCGGTTATAGCAGCCGTCAGGTGCTGAAATGGTCCATCATCGGCCTGGGGTTCGGGCTTAGCCTGGGGCAGGTCGTGCAGACCGGGGCCTCATCCCTGGCCGTGACGCTGGTGACGCTGTCCACGGCCTTTGCGGCTGCCTGCTTGCTGGGCCGCTGGCTGGGCTTGACCGGCCACCTGCGCACGCTGATCGGGGTCGGGACCGCCATCTGCGGGGGGTCCGCCATTGCTGCCGTGGCCCCCATCATCAAGCCCGATGATCACGATACGGCGCTGGCGATATCCACGATCTTTCTGTTCAATGTCGTCGCGGTGCTGGTGTTTCCGCTTTTGGGACACTGGATGGGTTTGAGCGATGCGGGCTTTGGCCTGTGGGCCGGCACGGCCATCAACGACACCTCGTCCGTGGTCGCCGCCGGCTACAGCTACAGCACCGCCGCGGGTGATATCGCCACCATCGTCAAACTGACGCGTGCAACTTTGATCATTCCCATCTGCATCGGTCTGGCCTTATGGACGGCCTGGCGGGCACGTCACGCGGAAACCCGCGTTTCGTTGGCGCAGATCTTCCCCTGGTTCATTCTGTGGTTTCTGCTCGCCTCTGGCGTCCGGTCCCTGGGAGTGATCCCCGAATCGCTGCTGGCCTTCCTGCATCTGGGGGCGCAGTTCCTGATCATCATGGCGCTGACCGCTATCGGCCTGTCGTCCGACCTGCGCCGCATGGCGCTGGCGGGCGTGCGCCCGCTGTTGCTGGGTCTGGGGGTGTGGGTGGCGGTGGCTCTCAGCAGCCTGGCTGTCCAGTGGGCGATGGGCAGCCTCTGATCCGCCGGCGCCGGTGGGGCCGGCCTGTTGTTCGTCTTACAGCATCGAGAACCAGGAACCGGAGTCCTTGGTGATGGCCACGCCCACGATGTAGGCGAAGATGGCGATGGCGATCAGGGCGGCTGTCAGACGCCCCCGGGTGGTGCGGCCGCGCTTGATGGCGATGGCGCCCACGCCGATATAGGCGATCAGCAGCACGATCTTGGTCAGGATCCAGGGCTGGTTCGGGCCGATGATCGCCGCCAGGATCACCCCGCACGTCAGCAGCACTGTATCGACCACGTGCGGCAGGATGCGCACCAGCCGATGCTGCAGCAGCGCCGAGCCCGTCACCGACCAGTAGGCCCGGATGACGAACAGGATGATGCTCAGGCTCACGGCAGTGACGTGCAGGTGCTTGATGGGGAAGTAGTAGTCGGTCATGGGCGGTGTGCTTGGATAAGGGTCGAGTGAGTCGGCGCCAGTGTAATGGATCGGGCTCAGGCGGCCTGGATGGGCTGCAGCTGCCAGCCGCCGCCGACGCCTTCCAGGACCAGTTCAGCCCCGTGATGGCGGCGCAGCGTGCTGCGGTGGCCGACGCTGATGATCCGGGTGCCGGGCAGCTGTTCGCGCAGCAGCCGGTACATGGCGTCCTCCAGGCCTTCGTCCATGGCGGAAGTCGCTTCGTCCAGGAATGCCGCGTCCGGGCGGGCGATCAGCAGGCGGCCGAATGCCAGACGCTGCTGCTCGCCCAGCGACAGGATGCGGCTCCAGTCGTCCTCGATGTCCAGCTGGTCGTGCAGATGCCCCAGCTGCACCAGATCCAGAATGGCCTCGTCCTGGCCGGCGGGCGCCTGATCGACCGGCTGCGGATAATGCAGCGCCTGGCGCAGGGTTCCCAGGGGCAGATAGGGCTTTTGCGCCAGAAACAGCGATGCGGATTCCGGGCGGATGATTTCCCCGGATCCGTAGGGCCAGATGCCGGCGATGGTGCGCAGCAGCGTCGTCTTGCCAGAGCCCGACGGCCCGCGCACCAGCACGGGGAGAGCGGGCTCGACTTCCAGGTCCAGGTTCTTCAGCAGCGCATGGCCGTCCGGGCGGCGGACAGTGAGGCCGTGCAGCGCCAGGCGTGCGCCGTCCTGGCGGGTGTCCGGCAGCACCATCTGGCGGGCGGCGTCGATGGTGGCATCGAAACCGGTCAGACGGTCCAGGGTGGCGCGATATGTGGCGAAGCTGTCGTACACGTTACGGAAGAACGAAAGATTAGCCTGCAGCTGGCCGAATGCCTGTGCGGTCTGGATCAGGTCGCCCAGGCTGATTTGCTTGGAAAAGAAGCGCGTGGCCTGGATGATGAAGGGAAAGACGACGGCCGTCTGGGTGACGACGAAATTGAAGCCCAGGAATTTCAGCGACCGGTAGATGATGTCCCAGGCATTGCCGATGACTTCGGCGAACCAGTGGCGCAAGGTGCGGCCTTCGACGCGCTCGCCTCGGTAAAACGCGATGCTCTCGGCGTATTCCCGCACCCGCACCAGGGCGTAACGGTAGTCGGCGTTCAGTTTTTCATTCAGGAAATTCAGGCGGATCAGGGGCTTGCCGATCCAGATGGCCAGCAGCGTCGCCAGAAAGACATAGATAAAGACCAGGAACACCATGGCCCGGGGGATTTCATAGCCCAGCACGGTCATGGGGCCCGACAAGTTCCACAGGATCAGGGTGAAGGCGATGGTGGACACCACGGCGTTGATCAGCCCGACGGCCAGGGTCATGGACGTGCTGGCGAAGCTGGTGATGTCCTGCTGGATCCGCTGATCCGGGTTATCGGCCAGGTGATTGAGCGATTGCGAACGGTAATAGGCCTGCTGCTCCATCCAGCGGCTGAGCAGGCGTTCATTCAGCCATTCGCGCCAATGTACGACGAAGGCCTGCTGGACATAGAAATCGAATAGGGATCGGACCACGTGCACGGCGGCCAGCAGCGCAAACAGCAGCATGGCGGCCCAGAAGCCCGGCGAGTCCAGCGCTTGCAGGGCGCTGTACATCGTGTTGTACCAATTGGAAAACAGCACATCCAGGCGCACGGCGCCCAGGGTCAGCAGCAGGATCAGGGCCACGCCGGCCAGAGGCCGCCAGTTGCGGCGCGGCGAAAAGAAATCCGCGCTCAGGCGCCAGAATTGATCCCCCCAGCGGGTGAAGCGCCGCAGGCACCAGACGGCGGCGATGCCCGCCAGGATGGTCAGCACATAGGCCTTGGCCAGCCACAGGCCGCTGTCGATCAGGATGTCTTGCCATGCCATGGATGTACTTGTCCTATCAGAAGATCCGCGCTGCCGCCCGGCTACGAGCTGGGATTGTATGTTGGATGGCTGAAGATCAAAAAGGTTTCTTCATTCCCAGCCGCTTCGCCAGTTTGTGCAGATTGCTTGCATCCATGTCCAGCGCCTTGGCGGCTTGGGCCCAGTTTTCCTCGGCGGCATCCAGGGCCTGACGGATCGCCAGGCGCTGACAGTCGTCCACCGTGGTGCGCAACGGCGGGATTTCATCCAGCGCGGGGGGCGTGACAGGGTCGCCGGCGGGCGGGGAAGGCGGGTCGGCAACTACTGCGTCCAGCGGGCTGTCAGGATCGGGGGGGATATCCAGATCCAGCAGTTCCGCCTCGATGGTCAGCACCTGATCGCGCGAAGCGCCCCGGCTGAGGGTTTTCAGTGCGGCCCGGCTGATCACGTGCTCCAGTTCGCGGACGTTGCCCGGCCAGGGATATTGCTGCAATGCCCGCTCGGCCTCGTAGGACAGGCGCACGCCGCGCAATCCCAGGCGCGCGCGGTTGAATTCCAGGAAATGGCCCGCCAGGATCAGGATGTCGCGGCCACGGTCGCGCAGCGGCGGGATGGGGATGGGGTACACCGACAGCCGGTGATAGAGATCAGCCCGGAACAGGCCGGCCTGGGTGTTCGCCTTCAGGTCGCGGTTGGTCGCCGCGATGATGCGCACGTCGGTCTTGATGGTCTGGTCCGTCCCCAGACGCTGGATCTCGCCGTTTTGCAGCACACGCAGCAATTTGGCCTGCAGGCTCAGCGGCAATTCGCCGACTTCGTCCAGAAACAGGGTCCCGCCCTGGGCGGCTTCAAAACGCCCGGGCCGGTCAGCCGTCGCCCCGGAAAACGCCCCTTTGACGTGGCCGAACAGCTCGCTTTCCGCCAGGGATTCGGGCAAGGCCGCGCAGTTCACCTGAATCATGGCTTGCCGGCTGCGGCGCGAATGGCGGTGCAGGCGCCGGGCGAACAGCTCTTTGCCCACTCCGGTTTCCCCCAGCAGCAGGATGGGCAGGTCGGAGTCGGCGACCAGATCCAGCTCGTTCAACAGGGATTGGATGGCCTCGCTGTGGCCCAGGATTTCCGTGGTTTCGCCGATGCGTTCGATGCCTTGCTGCGAAGTACCCAGTTGGCGCAGGCGGCGGTTGTCCCGTTCCAGGTCAGTCACGCGCACGGCGGCCTGCAGAATCAGTCCCAGCTGCTGCAGCCGGGCGCGGGCGGCTTCATCGAAGGTGCCGGTGGTCAGGGCGTCCAGGGTCATGATGCCCCAGGGGCGGTCTTGCTGATGGATCGGCACGCCCAGGCAGTCATGCACAGGCAGGGGCGAACCCTTGCGATCATCCAGCAACCCGTCGTAGGGGTCGGGCAGCACGCTGCCGGGGTCGAACCAGGTCGGTTCCTGGCGTGACAGGATGGCGGCGAAGCGGGGATGCTGGCCGACCACGAAGCGCCGCCCCAGGGCTTCGTGCGCCAGACCGGATGCGGCCACCAGGTGCAAGGTGTCATGGCTGTCGAGCATCAGCAAGCCCACGGCATCGCAGGCAAAGGCCTGTCGAATGGCAGTAGCGGCTCTTTGCAGCCGTACGCCGTCGGGCAGTTCGGTCGTCAGGTCAATCAGTAGTTGGGTTTCCATGACGGTAATTTAAACCATGTAAGGGTGATTTTTACCCCATCAGGGATGGTGAAATTAACCCTATTTGATCTACATCAGTGTTTTCCCTAGGTTTATCAGTTGGCACGATTCTTGCTTGATTACTGATGAAGTGAAAAAGGGAGCGCCCTCCGGCGCTGATTCTCGAATCTCTCGGCTGCAGAAGGAGCGCAGGATGGGTGAGTATAAGAAGTTATGGTGGACGCTCATCGGCGTCCTGGTCGTGTCATTTGGTGTCCTGGGGTGGATGGGCAAAGAGGTCTATCAGCAGGCGCCTCCGATCCCGGGGCAGATCGCGACGGCCAGTGGTCAGGTCGTCATGACCGAGGAACAGATTCTCGATGGTCAGGTCGCCTGGCAAACGGCGGGCGGCATGACCGTGGGTTCGATCCTGGGGCATGGGGCCTATCAGGCGCCCGACTGGACGGCGGATTGGTTGCATCGCGAATTGACGGCCTGGCTGGATCTGGCTGCGCAGGAACGCTTCGGGGTGAAATTTGATCAGCTCGATGGCGACAATCAGGCAGTGCTGCAGCGGCAGCTGAAGAACGAATATCGTAAGAACACCTACGATGCTGCGACTGATACTGCCATTGTGTCTGATCGCCGTGCGCAGGCCATTGCCCAGACGGCTTCCTATTACGACAAGCTCTTTGGCGATGATCAGTCCTTGCGCCAGAGCCGCATCCATTTCGCTATGAAGGAAGCCACGCTGCCCACGGCTGAAGCCCGAGCCCGTCTGGCGAATTTCTTCTTCTGGACATCCTGGGCGGCCGCCACAGAACGGCCTGATACGACGGCCACCTATACCAATAACTGGCCTCACGAACCGCTGATCGATAACGTTCCGACCGCAGAAAACATCATCTGGTCGATCATGAGCGTGATCATCCTGATCGCCGGGGTAGGCTTGCTGGTCTGGGCATGGGCTTTCACGCGCAAGGAAGAGGAAGAACCCGCCGCCCCGGCGCGCGATCCAATTCTGGGTATGGCGTTGACCGCTTCTCAACACGCGTTGGGCAAATACCTGTTCCTGGTGGTCGCCCTGTTCGTCTCCCAGATATTCATTGGCGGCTTCACCGCGCACTACACCGTGGAAGGCCAGACCTTCTATGGCGTCAATGTGTCCGAATGGCTGCCGTACTCGCTGGTGCGCACCTGGCACATCCAGGCGGCGCTGTTCTGGATCGCCACGGGCTTTCTGGCGGCCGGCCTGTTCCTGGTCCCCATCCTGAATGGCGGCAAGGACCCCA
Source organism: Castellaniella sp. (assembly GCF_034675905.1). GTDB lineage: Bacteria > Pseudomonadota > Gammaproteobacteria > Burkholderiales > Burkholderiaceae_B > Castellaniella. The sequence continues at coordinate 16,687 of NZ_JAUCCV010000009.1, forward strand.
AACACCAGAAACTGGGTGTCGATATCCTGTTCTGGGCGCTGATCCTGGTGGTGGTCGGTTCCTTTACCGGCAACTTTGCGGCGATTGCCCACCTGATTCCCCAAAGCTGGAACTTCTGGCTGGGTCACCAGGGCTATGAGTATGTCGAACTGGGCCGTCTGTGGCAGATCGGCAAGTTCCTGGGCATTGTGTTCTGGCTGGTCCTGATGCTGCGCGGTATCGTGCCGGCGCTGCGTCAAAAGGGCGACAAGAACCTGCTGGCGCTGTTCAGCGCCTCGGTGGTCTGCATCGGCCTGTTCTATGGCGCCGGTCTGGCCTACGGCGAAAAGACCCACATCACCATCATGGAATACTGGCGTTGGTGGGTGGTTCACCTGTGGGTCGAGGGCTTCTTCGAAGTATTCGCCACCGCTGCCCTGGCTTTCATCTTCTGCACCATGGGGCTGGTATCCAAGCGGGGCGCGACTTCGGCCAGTCTGGCCGCCGCCGTGCTGTTCATGCTGGGCGGTACGCCGGGCACCATGCACCACTTGTATTTCTCGGGTACTACCACGCCGATCATGGCTATCGGGGCTTCGTTCAGCGCGCTGGAAGTCGTTCCCCTGGTCGTATTGGGGTATGAGGCCTGGGAAAACTGGCGCTTGAAGGCCCGCGCGCCCTGGGTGGAAAGCCTGCACTGGCCGCTGAAGTTCTTCGTCTGCGTCGCCTTCTGGAATATGTTCGGCGCCGGGGTGTTCGGCTTCATGGTCAATCCGCCGGTTGCGCTCTACTACATCCAGGGTCTGAACACGACCGCCGTGCACGCGCACGCCGCCCTGTTCGGTGTCTATGGCTTCCTGGCGCTGGGCTTCACGCTGTTCGTGCTGCGCTACATCCGTCCGAACATGCAGTTCAACCACGGCCTGATGAACACCTCTTTCTGGTGCATGAACATCGGCCTGGTGATGATGATTGTGCTCAGCTTGCTGCCGATCGGCCTGATGCAGTTCTACGCCAGCGTCAGCGTCGGTACCTGGTGGGCTCGCGGCGAGACCTTCATGCAGCAGGACATCCTGCAGACCCTGCGCTGGATGCGCACCTTCGGCGACGTGGTCTTCATCGTCGGCGGTCTGGGTGTCATGTGGCAGGTGGTGACGGCCTTGTTCGGCACACAGTCTGCGACTGCAGTCGACGCCGATCTGGCTGCGCAACGCACCTGATCATCGTTGTCTTGCAACAGGGGGCCCGAAGCGGGCCCCCGCTCGGACCCGCCTCGAAAGAGGCGGGTTGGGCCCAATGACTCTTAAAAATTCCCAAACTGACTTAATTAAAAAATCCAAGGATAAGAAAGATCTCAGGAAGAAAAAGAAAAAAAGAATAAAAAAAAAATAAAAAAAAAAAAAAAAAAAAAAAAAGAAAAAAAAAAAAAAAAAAAAAAAAAAAAAAAAAAAAAAAAAAAAAAAAAAAAAAAAAAAAAAAAAAAAAAAAAAAAAAAAAAAAAAAAAAAAAAAAAAAAAAAGAAAAATTAAAAAAAAAAAAAAAAAAAAAAAAAAAAAAAAAAAAAAAAAAAAAAAAAAAAAAAAAAAAAAAAAAAAAAAAAAAAAAAAAAAAAAAATTAAAAAAAAAAAAAAAAAAAAAAAAAAAAAAAAAAAAAAAAAAAAAAAAAAAAAAAAAAAAAAAAAAAAAAAAAAAAAAAAAAAAAAAAAAAAAAATAAAAAAAAAAAAAAAAAAAAACCTTTTAAAAAAAAAATAAAAAAAAAAAAAAAAAAAAAAAAAAAAAAAAAAAAAAAAAAAAAAAAAAAAAAAAAAAAAAAAACAAAAAAAAAAACAAAACTTTTTTTAGGCAGCCGGATCGTCGGTGGGGCCGGCGCCCGGCAGTTCCACATGCCCGCCAAAGGCATGCCGCATCGCCGACAGCACCCGATTGGCGAAATCGTCCTCGCCACGCGAGGCAAAACGCGAATACAGCGCGGCGCTGAGCACGGGCGTGGGGACGGCTTCGTCGATGGCCGCCTGGATCGTCCAGCGGCCCTCGCCGGAATCGGATACGCGGCCCTCGAAACCCGAGAGCGCCGGGTTCGCAGCCAGGGCCGTGGCGGTCAGGTCCAGCAGCCAGGAACTGATGACGCTGCCGCGCCGCCAGAGCTCGGCGATGTCGGGCAGGTTCATGTCGTACTGAAAGTGTTCCGGGTGCCGCAGCGGCGTTGTTTCCGCCGTTGCCGCGTGCGTCTGCTGCCCGACGTTGGCGTGGCGCAGGATGTTCATGCCTTCGGCGTAGGCGGCCATGATGCCGTATTCGATGCCGTTGTGCACCATCTTCACGAAATGGCCCGCGCCGTGCGGGCCGCAGTGCAGCCAGCCTTGGTCTGCGGTGCCTGTGCCGGGGCGGCGGCCCGGGGTGGATGGCAGCGTGCCTGCGCCCGGGGCCAGCGTGGTGAAGATCGGGGTCAAGTGTTCGACGGCCTGGTCGCCGCCTATCATCAGGCAGTAGCCGCGTTCCAGCCCGGCGATGCCGCCGCTGGTGCCGACGTCCACGTAGTGGATGCCCAGCGGCTGCAGCAGGGCGGCCCGCCGCAGGTCGTCGTGGTAATGGGAATTGCCGCCGTCGATGACGATATCGCCCGCCTGCAGCAGCGGAGTCAGTTCGCCCAGTACCCTGTCGACGGCGCCTGCCGGCACCATCAGCCAGATGGCGCGCGGCGCGGCCAGCGTCGCCACCATGGCTTGCAGGGATGAGGCGCCGGTCGCCCCCAGGGCGGTCAGGGGGTCGATGGCTGCGCGGCTTTGGTCGTATACGACGCAATCATGGCCGCCGCGCAAGAGCCGGGTAGTCATATTGGCGCCCATGCGCCCCAGTCCGATCATGCCGATTTGCATTGCGTATGTCCTGTTGTTCCGGGTGGGAGCGCGCCCGGACCGTCATGGTCATGCGCTGCCGCGGGCTCAGGACCGGATAGGCTGGGTCGGCCGGATTCCGTTTCTGGCGGTGAGCGCCCCCAGGGTGAATGTCAGCAGCAGTGTGGGCAAGGCACTGCCGTAGTCCGGTGCCCATTGTGCCAGGGAATGAAAGCAGACAATACCCAGCAGCCAGATCAGCGCAGGGGCGGCGTGGATGCTGCGCGGCGTGTCGCTCAAGCGGCCGGCCTGTAGGCCGGTCCGCCCCAGGATCGTGCCAAACAGGGGCACGAAGACCGAGCTGAGCGTCAGCAGAAAGGGTTCGAGCGACTGCATGGGCAGCACCATGGCCAGCGCCATCGACAACACGGCCAGCAGCATGCCCCAGGTCTTCAAGCTGAAGCGCGGCAGCAGGCTGTGGCTGTTGACAGACCCCGAATAGAGATCACCGTAGGTGTTGTCCAGTTCGTCGATCAGGATCAGGCCCAGGGCCAGCAGGCCGCCTTGCGCCATCAGCAGGGCGCTGACCATATCGGTGTCCGGTCCCGTGACGGTGATGACCAGCACCCCCAGCGCGTAGCACCAGATATTGGCCAGGGTATAGCCGAACCAGGTGCCGGCCAGCGCGCCTTGGCTGCTGCGGCCGTGGCGTGCGTAATCGGCCACCAGCGGCAGCCAGGACACGGGCATGGCGATCACCAGATCCAGGGCCTGAAAGGTATTCATGCTGCCGTCGCCTGCCCGTTGCCATAGGCTTTGCACGGCATCTGCGTCCAGCTTCAGACCGAATTGCACGCTCAGCCAGATCAGCGAGAGCACGACCAGGGGCAGACCGATGCGGCTGACGATGCGCCGCACCAGCGTCACCATGGACCCGCGCAGCAGCAGCAGGACGACCAGCCCCCAGAACAGGGTGGGCAACACCAGGCCGACATCCAGCTCCAGTGCTTGCTGGCTGATCGCACGAGTGCCGTCGCGCATGATGACCAGCTCGAATGTGGCCCAGCCGACCAGTTGCACGACGTTCAGCAGAACCGGCAGGCGAGCGAAGCGCTGGCCGTAGACCGCGTGGATCAGGCCGGCGCTGGAGAGGCCGCTGTCGCAACCCAGCCGTGCGACCCAGGCCAGCAGCCCCGCCCCCAGGATGGATCCGGCGATCACGGCAGCCATGGCGGCTTGCGTGCCCAGAGCCGGGACCAGATAGGCGCCGACCTGGATGACCAGCAGCCCCACGCCCAGGCTGAACCAGAGCGACATGTGATCGTGCCAGCCGAAGACGCGCTCGACGGCGGAATCGGGCAAGTACCCTGCGGACGGCGCGGAAGCGCTGGCGGGGGCTGAGGGGGAAAGCGGGGTTTGGTTCATGATGCGCCTGTCTGTCTAGATGCAGGAAGCAGGCGCACGCAACGGAAAGCCGTCGCCGTGGCGAGCTGCTTTCCTGCGCGAGGATTATCTCAATCAGGTTCGAAGGGACTGTCTCAGCCGCCGTGGCGGCACCCCTAGCGAGGCTCGAAAATGGGCAAAACGGTCCCTATTGTACGCTCAGTCGTGGTGCACGATCTCGAAGCTGAGCCGGCCTTGTGCGTCGCGGCCTACTGAATACCCCAGGTGCTCGCGGATGCTGTTGTCCGGGTGGAAGGTCAGCACGACAGGCTTGATGTGTTCCAGTTCGGCTTCCTGGATGTATTCCGAATTGGCGATGATGACCTCGTCGCCGCGTTGGCAGGTGCGGGCGGCTGCGCCGTTCAGGATGCAGCAGCGCGAACCGCGTTCGCCATAGATGACATAGGTGCTGATGCGGGCGCCGGAGCTCTTGTTCCAGATGTCCACGAATTCCATGGGCAGGATGCCGGCCGCTTCGCAGTGGTCGGGGTCCAGGGTGATGGAGCCGTGGTAGTCCAGGTCGGCCCCGGTGACGCGGATGCCGTGCAGTTTGGCGCGAACGATTTTCCTCATTGTGGTTCCAGAGAGCGAAATTGAGCAGGCCGTATTCTAGCGCGTTGCAGTGCAGCATCCGCTGCCGGCGCCCAGCGCTGTGCTGCTGCGCACGGTATCGGCCAGACGGTGCTGAAAGCGTGCGGGAAAACCTGCCCGCTCGGCAGCCGGCAGCAACAGATCCAAGGATATGGCTTTCTCTGCCGCGTAGCGGCGCGGCGCGTCCAGGGCGGTTTCCAGGGCATTGGCCAGATCGGTTGCAAGGATTGTGTTGCATTGCAATAAGATCAGCGCGTGAACCAGACCGATCTGGCGCTCGTCCTGTTGTGTGACCGTTTGCCCGGCAGGCAGGCGTCGCCACCACTGCGCCGTCCCGGCAATCTTGCGGGCGGGGGACCCGATTGCAAGGTTGTAGCGCCCGTCGCAGAAGGACCCTTCCACTGCCTGGGCATGCGTCTCGATGCCGAAAAACAGCAGCGCGGTGGCGATCAGGCCGCACAGATGTTGATAGAGCGCTTCGGAATGGTCCAGCGGGCGGCCCTGAAAAACCTGGGCCAGGCTGATGTTCAGGATGCCGGGCCCTTGGGGGACGATGCCGCCGCCCGATTGACGGACCTGGATGGGCCACCCTTGGGCGGCAAAGGCGGTTTGCGCCTTGGCAAACCCTGGCCGCGCGGCGTAGGTGCGCGGCACGACCAGGCCCTGGGGCGCTTGCCAGAGACAGGCGACCGGCCCGTCGGCAGCTTGCGCCAGCAGGGCTTCGTCGGCCAGCGGTCCGCTGTCGGGGCCGGGGTCCAGCAGACGATAGTGCGCAGTCTGTAGCAGCGCCATCAGTGCAGCTGGGTGGCGGCGAAAGTCTCGTCGTCCATGAACAGGTAGCGGATGGCGTCGATCAAGCCCAGTACCGCGGCCAGCGGCACGAAGATCCAGGCGATGAGCAGAAAGCCCAGACCCCAGCCGATCTGCCCCAGAAAGAAGCGGTGCGCCCCCAGCCAGCCCAGGAAAATAGCCAGTACGATGGCGATGCGCCGCTGGGATGTCGGTTTGCCCAGTGATTCGCGGTGCGACCCCAGGATCCAGATGCTGGCGGGGACGGTCAGCAGCAAGGCCAGCAGGACTTTGCCGCTGTGGATCTGCAGGTAGCTGCCGATGACGGTGAACAGTTCATCGAAATTGCGGATCAGCACACCGGTCAGGCTGGAGATCCAGGTGAATATCTGGCCAAAGGCCGCTTCGCCAAAGCTGAGCGCCAGCAGGATGACGACAAAGATGGCAGCGATCAGAATGATTTTTTTGAACATGGCAGCAGCCGGTATCTGGAATCGATCCGCCTGCGGCGGAGGGCCGCAGGCGGTCTGAACCGTCATTCTATCGGGATTGCCTGTCGTCAGCGCGCCGTCGCCTGATGAATGGCATGGTCCCATTGCGCCAGGTGTTCCGCCGCCTGGTCGCGGGGCATGGCCGGATCAAACTGGCGTTCGATGCGCCACAAGGATTCCAGTTCCTGCAGATCAGCGTAGACGCCGATCTGCAGTCCTGCCAGAAAGGCTGCGCCCAGGGCAGTCGTTTCCACCATGGTGGGACGCAGCACCGGGATGCCCAGCAGATCGGCCTGAAACTGCATCAGCAGATCGTTGACGCAGGCGCCGCCGTCCACCCGCAGGGCTTGCAAGGGGCTGGCGCCCGCAGCCTGGGCATCGCGGCTCATGGCCTGCAGCAGGGCGGCGCTCTGGTAGGCGATGCTTTCCAAGGCGGCGCGGGCAATGTGCGCCATCGTCGTGCCCCGGGTCAGCCCGGTGATGGTGCCGCGCGCCTGCGGGTCCCACCAAGGAGCGCCCAGGCCGGTAAAGGCGGGTACGAACATGACTCCGCCCGAATCGGGCACGCTGCGGGCCATTTCCTCGATGTCGCTGCTGCGCGTAAAGGCGCGTAGCCCGTCCCGCAGCCATTGGACGACTGCACCGCCGACAAACACACTGCCTTCCAGCGCATAGGCGGGCTGCTCGTCAATCTGCGCCGCGCTGGTCGTCACCAGGCCGTTTTCCGATACCTGGAACTGTTCGCCGGTATGCATCAGCATGAAGCAGCCGGTGCCGTAGGTGTTTTTCGCCATGCCGGGGCGAAAGCAGGCCTGGCCGAACAGGGCGCTTTGCTGGTCGCCGGCGACGCCGCAGATGGGGATGGCATGGTCCAGGATGTCAGGCGCGGTCAGGCCGAAGTCGGCGGACGAGGGCAGAATCTGCGGCATCATGGCCGCCGGGATGTCCAGGCGGTCCAGCAGTTCCGTATCCCAGGCGTTGCGGTGCACGTCCATCAGCATGGTGCGGGCCGCGTTGCTGACATCGGTCAGGTGGCGCTGGCCGCCGGTCAATTGCCAGATCAGCCAGCTGTCGATGGTGCCAAACAGCAGGTCGCCGGCTTGGGCGCGTGCGCGTGCGCCAGGCGCCTGATCCAGAATCCACTTCAGCTTCGTCGCTGAGAAATAAGCATCCACGCGCAGGCCGGTGCGCTGCAGGATGGTGGCCTCCAGCCCCTGAGCCCGCAGTTCGACGCAAGTGGGCTCGGCGCGCCGGTCCTGCCAGACGATGGCGTGGTGGATGGGCTGGCCGGTGTGGCGGTCCCAGACCACCGTGGTTTCGCGCTGGTTGGTGATGCCGATGGCGCGGATGTCGCGGGCGGCGACACCGGCCCGGTGCAGGGCTTCGCGCATCGTGTCACGCTGCGTCTGCCAGATTTCGGTTGCGTCGTGTTCCACCCAGCCCGGTTGCGGATAGTGCTGGGCGAATTCGCGCTGCGCCAGTCCGACGATGCGGCCCATGCGGTCGAATACGATGCTGCGGGTGCTGGAAGTGCCCTGGTCCAGGGCAAGCAGATACGTCATGAGAAATCCTCGGGGGCGATCACACACTCGACTTCGGCGGCTTTCAGCAGGCCGGGGAAGGGCTCGGGGGGACGGGCATTGGTGAACAGCCGGTCGATCTGGGACAAGTCCCCCACCCGCACCATGGCGGGTCGATGGAATTTGCTGACGTCCGAGGCCATCCAGACCTCGCGGGCTGATTGCATGATGGCCTGCGAGACTTTCACCTCGCGGTAATCATAGTCGCGCAGCGTGCCGTCTTCCTCGATGCCAGATATCCCCATCAGGGCGATGTCGACGCGAAACTGGCGGATGAATTCGACTGTGGCTTCGCCCACGATGGCCAGATCTCGCGGGCGCACATTGCCGCCCGCCAGAATGACCTCGCAGCCCGGCTGATGTCCCAGCGTATAGGCCACATTGATGTTGTTGGTGATGATGCGCAGTCCCGTGTGTCCGGTCAGCGCGTGAGCGATGGCTTCGGTGGTGGTGCCGATGTTGATCATCAGCGAGCAATCGTTGGGAATCTCACGGGCGATGGCCTGGGCGATGCGCTGCTTGTGATCGGCGTGCAGCTGTGCCCGCTGGCGGTAGGCAATGTTTTCCGTGCTGGATGTGGGCAGGCGCGCCCCGCCGTGAAAGCGGATCAACTGATTGTCTTCGGCCAGGCGCTGCACGTCGCGCCGGACGGTCTGGACCGTGACCTGCAGGTGGTTGGCCAGGTCTTCCAGGCTGGATGATCCGGCGATGTGCAGGTGTTTGAGCAGGCGGATCTGGCGCGGGTTGGGACTCATGATGTCAATGGAAGTTCGAACGAAAAGACTGTACAACGAAACAAAAGGAACTGATGTTAGGGTTTATATGGACAGCAAACCAATCAAAAACGAACAATAATGCTCAAAATAGAATCTTTGGGAGAAGCAGTCCATGCTGCTCGAACTGGCAGGAATTGACAAGCAGGTAGGGGCGGACACTTGGTTGTATCCGCTGAACCTGACATTGCAGGAATCCGCCGTCACCATTCTGCTGGGGGCGACTCGCGCCGGCAAGACCAGCCTGATGCGCATCATGGCCGGGCTGGATACGCCTACGACGGGGCGTGTCCTGGTTGACGGGCAGGATGTGACCGGTGTGCCGGTGCGCCGCCGCAATATCGCCATGGTGTATCAGCAGTTCATCAATTACCCGTCTATGACGGTGGCCGACAATATTGCGTCGCCGCTGCGCTTAAGCGGGCAGCGCGATGTGCTGCCCCGGGTGCGGGAGATCGCGCGCACGCTGCACATCGAAGAATTCCTGGATCGTCTGCCGGCGGAACTGTCAGGCGGCCAGCAGCAGCGGGTCGCTCTGGCCCGCGCGCTGGCCAAAGACGCGCCACTGATGTTGTTGGACGAACCTTTGGTGAATCTGGACTACAAACTGCGCGAAGACCTGCGCGAAGAACTGGGGGATATGTTCTCCCAGGGGCGTTCCACGGTGGTGTACGCCACGACGGAACCGGCCGAGGCCCTGCTGTTGGGCGGATATACAGCTGTACTCGATCGTGGTGAATTGCTGCAGTACGGTCCCACGATCGATGTCTTCCAGCGGCCTAATTCCATGCGGGTGGCCCGGGCCTTCAGCGATCCACCCATGAATTTCATCGAAGCGCGGGCCGATGGCGCCGCCTTGCACTGTCAGGGGATGGGTCCCGTGCCTTTGTCCGGCTCGAATCTGCCGTCCGGCGCTGTGACGCTTGGTCTGCGGGCCGCCGATCTGTCACTGCAGCATCAGGGGGGAGACTGCCTGATCAGCGGGCAGGTCCAGTTGGCGGAAATCTCCGGCTCGGCGACCTATGTGCATGCGCAGACCCCGGTAGGCAATCTGATTGCCCAGGTCCCCGGCGTCAGCCATCACCAGCTGGGTGATGCCATCACACTGCATTTTTCCAGTCGTCAGGCGTATGTGTTTGGTCCTGACGAATCCCTGTTGCGGGCGCCGCAGATGGAGGCTCGCCATGGCTCGTATTGATCTCGATCTGGCCCACAGTTATCAGCGCGTCGTGCGTTCCGATGCGGACTATGCCTTGTTGCCGCTGAAAATCACCTTTGACGATGGCGGGGCCTATGCTTTGCTGGGGCCTTCGGGCTGCGGCAAGACCACCATGCTGAATATCATTTCAGGGTTGGTCACCGCTTCGCACGGCGCCGTGCGTTTCGACGGGGCGGATTGCACGCGGGCCACGCCGCAGCAGCGCAATATTGCTCAGGTGTTTCAGTTCCCCGTGATTTACGACACCATGACGGTGGGTGAAAATCTGGCTTTCCCCTTGCGCAACCGCAAGGTCCCGGCGGCCCAGGTGCGCGAACGCGTAGGGCGCATCGCCGAAATGCTGGATCTCTCATCCGTACTGGATCAGCGGGCTGCCAATCTGGCGGCCGATGCCAAACAGAAAATTTCCCTGGGACGGGGGCTGGTGCGCCCCGACGTATCGGCGGTGCTGTTTGACGAGCCCCTGACCGTGATCGACCCCCATCTGAAATGGGAACTGCGCCGCAAGCTCAAGCAGATCCATCACGAACTGGGCCTGACGTTGATCTATGTGACGCACGATCAGGTCGAGGCCATGACGTTCGCCGATCAGGTGCTGGTCATGGCCCGGGGCCGGGTGGTGCAGCAGGGCACGCCGGCCGAATTGTTCGAACGGCCGCGCCATACGTTTGTCGGGCATTTCATCGGCTCGCCGGGCATGAATCTGCTGCCGGTCGAACGGCGTGCGGACCGGTCTCTGTGGCTGGCCGATCAGGCCCTGGCCGGCGCGGATGCCTTGTCCTTGCCCGATGGGCCGTTGACCCTGGGCATCCGCCCCGAATATCTGCGGGTGCTGCCCGATGCCGCCGCCGGTACGGTGCCGGCTACCGTGCAGCGGGTACGTCATGTGGGCACCAGCCAACTGATCAGCGCCCGGGTGGGCGGCCAGGAACTCAAGGCGCATATCGCGCCGGATGCCGCGGCGCCCGAATCTGGCGCCCAGGTGCATCTGGCCCTGTTGGATCCCCATACTTGCTTCTACCAGAACGAGGAGCTCATCGCATGAGCGCAACCGTCAAACCTGTCAATCAAAAAGCCTGGTGGCTGATCCTGCCAGTCATTCTGTGCGTATCGTTCTCGGCCATCATCCCCTTGATGACGGTGGTGAATTACTCGGTGCAGGACATCCTGGGCCCCAACCAGGTTGTCTTTGTCGGCACGGAATGGTTTGCCAACATCATGCGCGACGAAGACCTGCACGCTGCTTTGTGGCGGCAGCTGATGTTTTCCGGCGCGGTGCTGGCCGTTGAAATCCCCCTGGGCGTGATGCTGGCCTTGTCCATGCCGGCCAAGGGCTGGCGGGCGTCGTCCGTGCTGGTCATCGTGTCTCTGTCTCTGCTGATTCCCTGGAATGTCGTGGGCACCATCTGGCAGATCTTCGGGCGTACCGATATCGGCCTGTTCGGCTGGGCGCTGACGCAGCTGGGCATCAATTACAGCTATGTCGGCAATCCCATGCAGGCCTGGCTGACCGTGCTGCTGATGGATGTCTGGCATTGGACGCCGCTGGTCGCGCTGCTGGCCTACGCCGGTTTGCAGGCCATCCCCGAAGCCTATTACCAGGCTGCCAGCATCGACGGCGCCAGCAAATGGGCGGTGTTCCGCTACATCCAGCTGCCCAAGTTGCGCGGGGTGCTGATGATCGCCGTCCTGCTGCGTTTCATGGATAGTTTCATGATCTATACCGAACCGTTTGTCCTGACGGGCGGCGGGCCGGGCAGCTCCACCACCTTTTTAAGCCAGTACCTGACGCAAAAAGCCATCGGGCAATTTGATATGGGTCCGGCAGCGGCTTTTTCCCTGATTTATTTCCTGATCATCCTGCTGTTCTGCTTCGTCCTCTATAACTGGATGCTCAGGGTCGGCACAGGCTCGACGGAGACCCATCATGACTGAGCGCACTTGGCTGCCTCGCAAACGTACGGTCTTTCTATGGCTGTATCTGTTGTTCGCCCTGATCCCCATCTACTGGATGGTGGTCATGAGCTTCAAGACCAATCAAGGCATTCTGGCCGAATTTTCGATCTTTCCGCGTGAATTCACGCTGGCCAACTACCGCACCATCTTGACGGATCCGTCCTGGTATATGGGTTATGTCAACAGTCTGGCCTACGTCAGCCTGAACATGGTCATGGCGATTGCCGTCGCCTTGCCTGCGGCCTATGCGTTTTCGCGCTATTCCTTCCTGGGCGACAAGCATGTTTTCTTTTGGCTGTTGACCAATCGCATGACGCCGCCGGCGGTCTTTCTGCTGCCCTTCTTTCAGCTGTATTCGACGCTGGGACTGCTGGATACTTATTGGGCGGTCGCACTGGCGCACCTCTTGTTCAATGTGCCCCTGGCGGTCTGGATTCTGGAAGGCTTCATGAGCGGCGTTCCGCGTGAAATCGACGAAACCGCCTATATCGATGGCTATAGTTTTCCGCGGTTCTTCCTGACGATTTTCCTGCCCCTGATCAAGTCCGGGGTCGGAGTGGCGGCGTTCTTCTGCTTCATGTTCAGCTGGGTCGAACTGCTGCTGGCGCGTACGCTCACCAGCGTCGATGCCAAACCGATCGCGGCCATCATGACGCGCACCGTCTCGGCGTCCGGCATGGACTGGGCCACCTTGGCGGCAGCGGGCACGCTGACCATCGTGCCGGGCGCTATCGTCATCTGGTTCGTTCGTCACTACATCGCCAAGGGCTTTGCCATGGGCCGGGTCTAAAGGAAAACACATCATGTTCGATTGGATGGTCTGGACCGTACCGACAGCCGTATTTTTCATCTGCGTCGTGCTGCTGCTGGCTGGCATGACGATCTGGGAAACCCGTTCGCCTACGGTGTTGCGCAAAGGTTTTCTGCCAATGAAGACTACCCGTGGGGATCGTCTGTTCATTGGCCTGTTGATCGCGGCGTATATCAATCTCGGTTTTCTGGGCTTGGGCGAACAATTCGTGGATTGGTTCGCCCTGCAGGCGGAACCCTCGGTCTGGATCAGCTTCGTGCTGTCCATGGGGGTGCTGGTGTTCGTCATTCGCAAAGGTTAGGAAGGGCATGCGGTCTGATGTGGATCAGCGCCGCGTCTCAGTGGATCGCCGTACCCCGCGGCGGCGCCATTCAGTAGTACTCGGGGATATCTAAACCAGAGGAGAGCAACATGAGATTTCGCTACACCGCCGTGGCGCTGGCAATCGCCTGCGCCATGGGCAGCCAGGCCGCCTGGGCCGGCATGACCGAGGCCCAGCAATGGATCGATACCGAATTCCAGCCTTCGACGCTGAATAAAGATCAGCAAAAGGCGGAAATGCAGTGGTTCATCGACGCTGCCGCCAAACTCAAGGCGCAGGGCGTCAATGAGATTTCCGTGGTGTCCGAAACCCTGACTACCCATGAATACGAATCCAAGGTTCTGGCCAAGGCCTTTGCCGAAATCACCGGCATCAAGGTCACCCATGATCTGATCCAGGAAGGCGACGTCGTTGAAAAACTGCAGACCTCGATGCTGTCGGGCAAATCCATCTATGACGGCTGGATTTCGGATTCCGACCTGATCGGCATGCACTATCGCTACGGCGAGGTCCTGTCCTTGACGGATTACATGAAAGGCGCGGGCAAGGAATACACTAACCCCGGGCTGGACCTGAAGGACTTCATCGGTACCTCCTTCACTACGGCGCCTGACGGCCAGATGTATCAGCTGCCGGATCAGCAGTTCGCCAACCTGTACTGGTTCCGCTACGATCTGTTCAATCGCCCCGACCTGAAGGAAAAATTCAAGGCCAAATACGGCTATGAACTGGGCGTGCCGGTCACCTGGACGGCCTACGAGGACATCGCCAAATTCTTTACCGACGATATCAAGACCCTGGACGGCAAACCCATCTATGGACACATGGATTACGGCAAGAAAGATCCGTCCCTGGGGTGGCGCTTTACAGACGCCTGGCTGTCGATGGCAGGTTCCGCCGACAAGGGCAGCCCGAACGGCCTGCCCGTCGACGAATGGGGCATTCGGGTCGCGGATGACAATTGCACGCCCGTTGGCGCCTCTGTCGAGCGGGGCGGGGCGACCAACTCGCCTGCAGCCGTCTACGCCTTGACCAAATATATCGACTGGATGAAGAAATATGCGCCGCCGGTGGCGCAGGGCATGACCTTCTCCGAATCCGGTCCTGTGCCGGCGCAAGGCGAAATCGCTCAGCAGATCTTCTGGTACACCGCGTTTACGGCGGACATGACCAAGGCCGGCTTGCCGGTGGTCAATGCGGACGGCACGCCGAAATGGCGCATGGCCCCGGCGCCGCATGGTCCCTACTGGAAGGAAGGCATGCAAAACGGCTACCAGGATGTGGGCTCGTGGACCTTCTTCAAGAACCATGATGCCAACAAAGTTGCTGCCGCCTGGCTGTATGCCCAGTTCGTCACATCCAAGACCACGTCTCTGAAGAAGTCCATTACGGGTCTGACCTTCATTCGTGACAGCGACATCCACAGCGATTACTTCACGCAAAATGCCAACAAGTATGGCGGGCTGATCGAGTTCTATCGCAGTCCTGCCCGAGTGGCTTGGACCCCGACCGGTACCAACGTGCCTGACTATCCGAAGCTGGCTCAGCTCTGGTGGCGCAGTATTTCCGAGGCCATCGCCGGAGAAAAAACACCTCAGCAGGCGATGGATGGTCTGGCCACCGACATGGAAAAGGTCATGGCCCGTCTGGAACGCGCCGGCATGAAGCGGTGCGCGCCCAAGCTCAACCCCAAGAGCGATCCTTCCAAGTGGCTCAGCGATGAACACGCCCCCTGGAAGAAACTCGCCAATGAAAACCCGAAACCGGAAACGGTCTCTTATGATTCCCTGTTGCAGGCCTGGAAGGAAGGTCGCGTCAACTAAGTCTTAATGGTGTCAACACGATGTCTCAACCCGCTGACCTGTCGCCGGCCCTGACTGATCGGGCTCAATTGCTGCACTCCCTCGATGCCTTGCACGAGGTGGACCTGATCGTGATCGGGGGCGGCGCCAGCGGGCTGGGGGTCGCTTTGGATGCCCGGTTGCGGGGCCTGTCGGTCCTGCTGCTGGAATCCCATGATTTTGCAGGCGGCACCTCGTCGCGCGCCACTAAACTGGTGCACGGCGGGGTCCGTTATCTGGCTCAGGGCAATATCAGCCTGGTGCGCGAAGCCTTGCACGAAAGGCGCGCCCTGCTGAATAATGCGCCGCATCTGGCGCAACCGCTGGCGTTCATCATGCCAGCCTACCGGCCTTGGGAACTGCCGTTCTATGGCATCGGCTTGAAAGCCTACGATACCTTGGCCGGCGCTGCCAGCCTGGGCAAGACCCGGTGGTTGGGGCGCGCCAGCACGCTTCAGGAATTGCCTGGGGTCAATGGCGACCATCTGTATGGCGGCGTCAAATATTGGGACGGCCAGTTCGATGATGCGCGTCTGGCTTTGACATTGGCGCGGACCGCGGCCGCCCAAGGCGCTCTGGTGCTGAACTACTGCCCCGTGGTCGATATCCTGCACGAAGAAGGGCGGGTCTGCGGCGTGCGCTGGCAAGATGCCCTGGCCTCCGATGAGGCTCCCCGCTCCGGTCAGGTGCGGGCGCGGTGTGTCGTCAATGCCACGGGTGTCTGGGTGGACGAAGTCCGCCATCTGGATGATGCCGCCCGGGGGCAGGCGATGCGTCCCATGGTGGCGCCCAGCCAGGGAGTCCACCTGGTGGTGGATCGCTCTTTTCTGCCATCCGATCATGCGCTGCTGGTACCCCATACGCGCGATGGGCGGGTATTGTTTGCCGTGCCCTGGTTGGGGCACGTGATCCTGGGTACGACGGACACCCCTCGCGACAAGGTCGAACGCGAACCTCACGCCTTGGCCGACGAGGCGGCTTTTATCTTGAATGAATCCGCCCATGTGCTGGCGCGCGCCCCCAAGGCCGCCGACGTCCTCAGCGTCTGGGTGGGCCTGCGGCCCCTGGTGCGTCCGGATGACCAGGATGGCGGCAATACCAAGTCCATCAGCCGCGAACATACCGTGCGCATCAGTCCTTCCGGCATGGTGACGGTGACGGGCGGTAAATGGACGACCTACCGGTCCATGGCCGAAGACGTGCTGCATCAGTGTGTGCAGGCGGGCCGCCTGGACCCCTTGCCGCCGTGCCGCACGGCCCGCTTCCCGCTGGTGGGGGCGCCTGCCCCGGATCAGGCGGCCACGCGCCTCAGCGTCCTGCCCGGGCTGCAGGGGTACGGCACCGAAGCTGCTGCCGTTCAGGCGCTGCCCGGCGCCGGTAATGTCCTGGGGATGGGGTTGACCGAGGCCATGGTGCGCTATGCCGCACGCTATGAATATGCCCGTTGTGTCGAAGATGTGTTGGCTAGGCGCCACAGAATGCTGTTCTTGGATGCCGCGCTGGCCTGCCGGGTCGCCCCTACGGTATCGTCGATCTTGCAGGACGAAATCGGCACAGAAGGCCGCCTGGACGGCTTTTTGGCCCTGGCGGAGCAATACCGGCAAGTGCCGGTTTGAATATCCCGGCCAGACCTCAATATTTATTATAATTTAAATTTTTAGAAACAATTATAATTCCCTTAAGCGGATGAGTAAGGGCAAATCGCCCGCTAATTGAGGCTATACTCTTACTGTCCATGTCAAATGTGCATGGAATTGTTTCTTTGATGTCTGAATTTGATTCTTGTAGCAGCCTGAAACGTGACAAATATCTTCTGGCGGGCTGGTTAAAGCCGAAAGACCATGTTCCGGATCTGCTGTATCAAGAACAGCCATTGCCAAAAGGGATCCCATGTCCGATATTGATTCTGCGTTGTTAGATGACATTCGCGAGGTCAATCTTTCCTACCTGATGCTGGCGCAGCGCCTGTTGCGTGAAAATCCAGCCGCCGGCATGTTCCGGCTAGGGTTCGGTGCTGACGTTGCGGAAATCATCCTGAACCTGTCTCCCGCACAGATCGTCAAATTGGCCAGCTCGAATTCCGTGCTCTGCGCCTTCCGGCTGAACGATGCCCAGTTGCTCAATTCCCTGACCCACGAAGTCCTGGGGGGCGTGCTGCAACAGGCGCACTCCACTATCTTGATGAGCCGTCAGGAAGCCGTGTCTGCTTGATCCATGACCAGTAAAAGTGTCTCGCGCGAAGCCGACGACATCCTGCTGGCCACCGATATGATCCGCCTGGGCGCCCGTTTACAGGTGCTGCAGGCGGAAACATCGCTCAGCTATGATCGCTTGGCTCGCCTCTACCGCGAGGTCAGGGGCGCCTCACCCCCAAAGGGCATGTTGCCGTTTTCGGTCGATTGGTTCATGACCTGGCTGCCTAATATCCATTCCAGTCTGTTTTACAACATCTACCGCTATCTGGATACCTTCACGCCGGCTAAAAAGTCGTATGCGCTGGTTCAGGCCTATCGCCTGTATCTGGAACAGTCCGAGGCAGGGCTGCATCCTGGCGGGTCGCCGGCCGAACCTGTGCTCAGCTTTACACGGGCCTGGATGTTGGTGCGTTTTTTTGAAAGCGGTCTGGTGCAGCTGTCCTGTTGCCAGCAGTGCCATGGCCAGTTTGTGGCGCACGCCCATGATCCGGAATCCGCTTTCGTGTGCGCCATTTGCAAGCCGCCCCCCCGGGCGGGCAAGACCCGTGCGCGGCGCAAGGCTCATGCCTCCACCACTGCATGATCGGCGCCAGATACCGGATTTGTGGACAAAAAGACCTGTTGAACCATGCTTTTAAAAGCATGAAAACAGGCGAACATTGACAGCATTCTGACGACTAACAAGGCGCGCGCACGTGTTTATTCTTCTGGGGTATCTGATCGTCACGATCGGGGTGTTTGCCAGCTTCATCGGAGTAGGCGGACATCTGGGGGCTTTGTACCAGCCTTTCGAATTCCTGCTGATCGGCGGTTGCGCGCTGGGCGCCTATGTGGGCGGCAGCAATGGCGCCTCGATCAAGCTGCTCCTCGAGGCTATCCCCAAGGCTCTCAAGCGCAATCCTTACGGCAAGCCGCTGTATATGGAATTGCTGGCCTTGTTGTATACCTTGCTGACCAAAGCCCGGCGCGACGGGCTGATGTCTATTGAGTCGGACATCGAAGACCCCAAGGCCAGCGCCATTTTTGCGCAGTACCCTCAGGTTCAGAAAGACGCCAAATTGATGGAATTTCTGACTGATTACCTGCGCATCATGATCAGCGGCAACATGAATCCCTTTGAAATCGAAACCCTGATGGATCAGGAAATCGAGGCGTTGCACAGCGAACACAACACCCCGATCAATGCCGTCCGGGCGGTGGCCGACAGCCTGCCGGCTTTCGGGATTGTGGCCGCGGTGCTGGGGGTGGTGCATGCGCTGGCCTCGGTCGATCAGCCACCGGCCGTGCTGGCCGATCTGATTGCCAAGGCCATGGTTGGCACCTTCCTGGGGATCTTGTTGTCCTACGGCTTTGCCGCGCCATTTGCCTCGGCGGTCGAGCGCCAATCGGTGGCCGCCATCAAGGTCCTGGAATGCATCAAGGTCACATTGCTGGCCAGCATGAATGGTTATCCGCCGCCGCTGGCGGTGGAATTCGGCCGCAAGGTCTTGTTCTCGACAGTGCGGCCCACGTTTGCCGAACTGGAAGCCCACGTCCGGCAGGCCAAAAGCCAGGCCGCCAAATAAAGATAAGGGACAAGAGGTATGGCTAAGCAGGATACCGGCCGGGTCGTCGTTCGCCGTAAGCGTGCTTACGGCGAAGGGCATCACGGTGGTAGCTGGAAAATCGCCTACGCTGACTTCATGACGGCGATGATGGCGTTTTTTCTGGTTATGTGGCTGTTGCTGCTGGTGCCGAAAACAGAACTCGAAGGCATTGCCGAATATTTCCGCATGCCGCTGATCACCGCCGTCACGGGCGGCCCCAAGGTCGACAACAGCAGGTCGGTGATTCCCGGGGGCGAACCCAGCATCATCCCCAATCCGAACCCGGCGCCACCCCAGTCGCCCTCAATGGACCAGCAAGAGCAGCAAGACCAGCTGGATCAGGAAAGCCTCGAAAATCTGAAGCAACAGCTGGAAAACCTGATTGAAAATAATCCGGTGCTCAAGCAGTTCCGGCCGCAGCTGCTGTTGGATATGACGCCTGATGGTTTGCGCATCCAGATTCTGGATCAGCAGAATCGTCCGATGTTCGCCACGGGCAGCGCCCGGGTTCAGCCCTATATGCGCGATATTCTGCGCGAACTGGCCCTGCCGATCAGCCAGCTGCCCAACTCGATCACGATATCCGGGCATACGGATGCAACGCAGTATGCGTCCGGCGATCGCAGCTACAGCAACTGGGAATTATCCGCAGACCGGGCCAATTCCGCCCGCCGTGAACTGGTGGCAGGCGGTTTGATCGAAAAAAAGGTCAAGCGCATTCTGGGCCTTGGGGATACCGTCAATCTGATTCAGGATGATCCCATGGCGGCGGTCAATCGTCGTATCAGTGTCCTGGTATTGAACCGTCGGGCGGAGCGGCGCATCGACCTCCAGAACGCTGCCGGCACGACTGGAAAGCAGATCCATTTGCTGCTGGAAGAGCTGAGTCATCCGGGGCGGGCGGGCAGTCCTGTTTCGGTGGTGTCTCCTGCCGTGTTCAGGCGCCTGCAGCGACAGGCAACGGTGTTTCCGGCATCAATGGCGGTACAGCGGGTGTGACCACGCCTTCCACCTCGGCAGCAACACCTGCCGAGGCCTTATCGCAAACAGGCTCGATGCAGCCTGAGGCAAACCAACCATCCGGCGCGCCGGCGGCAGTATCCGCCCCGGCGGCCAGCAATTAAGGCGAGGGTAATCATGAGCGCAGGTGTGGACCTCAGCGAATTCTACGATACGTTTTTTGACGAGGCCGACGAGTTGTTGGCCAATATGGAACAATTGCTGTTGAACCTGGATCTGGCAAATCCGGATTCGGATGAATTGAACGGTATTTTCCGGGCGGCGCATTCCATCAAAGGTGGCGCCGGCACTTTCGGGTGCTTCGAAGAACTCGCCAAAACGACCCATCTACTGGAAAACCTCCTGGACCTGATCCGTCATGGTGAAATACCCTTGCGTCAGGATATGATCGACCTATTTCTGGAAACCAAGGACGTGTTGACTGATCAAGTCGCCGCGTATCGCGGCGCGGAAAAACCCGACCAGCAAGTCTACGAACGCATCTGCGCTCAGTTGCGCCAGTTGGCCCTGGAACATCAGCCTGGCAGCCAGGCGGCAGCGCCTGCAGCGGCGCCGGTTGCTCCGGCCCCTAGCGCGCCGCCGGTTGCGGCGGCAGCCGGCGGCGGAGCGCTGCCGGTACGGGTGCGGATCAACAGCATTCAGGACAAGGACGTAGATCCCTTGTGCAACGAGATGGCGCTGATGGGCGCCATCCTGCACCGTGTTCACCAGGACGGCAATCTGACGCTTTGGTTGCAGAGCACCACGTCCACGGCTGATCTCGAAGCCGTCTGCTGCTTTATCGTCAATGCTGATCAGGTGGATGTCACCCACGAAGCCCTGCCGACAGAGTCCGCGCCGGCAGTGGGTGGCATGTCAGCGCCGGTCTCTGCGGCCAGCGCCGGCCAGGAACCTGCACACACCGAATCTGCTGCTGCAGAATCCGCCAGCGATGCCGAGACATCCCATCCCGCTGCGTCGAGCGATCATCCTGCGGACGGCGGCGATAAATCCGCTGCCCACAAGGCCAAAAAAGAAAGCGGCACCATTCGGGTCGGTGTGGAAAAGGTCGACCAGATCATCAATCTGGTGGGCGAGCTGGTGATCACCCAGGCCATGCTGGTCCAGACGGCGCAGTCCCTGGACCCCGTGCTGCATGATCGTCTGCTCAACGGTATCGAACAACTGGATCGCAATGCCCGCGACCTCCAGGAGGCTGTCATGTCCATCCGCATGATGCCTATGGATTATGTCTTCAGCCGCTTCCCCCGGGTGGTGCGTGAAAACGCCCATAAGCTGGGCAAGCAGATCAAGCTGGTCACCAAGGGGCAGGCTACTGAACTGGATAAGAGTCTGATCGAGCGCATCATCGATCCGCTGACCCACCTGGTGCGCAACAGCCTGGATCATGGCATCGAAATGCCCGAAGCCCGCATGGCGCAGGATAAAGATCCCGAAGGCACGCTGATCCTGTCGGCCCAGCATAACGGCGGGCAGATCATCATCGATGTGATCGATGACGGCGCCGGCCTGGATCGCGACCGGATCCTGAAAAAGGCCATCGCCCAGGGCTTCCCGGTATCCGAATCCACGCCGGATGATGAACTGTGGCAGCTGATTTTTGCACCTGGATTTTCCACGGCGGAAAAGGTCACGGATATTTCCGGTCGCGGCGTGGGCATGGACGTCGTGCGCCGTAATATTCAAAGCATGGGCGGGCATGTGCAGCTGTCGTCCCGCAAGGGCCATGGAACGACCACGCGCATCGTGCTGCCGCTGACGCTGGCCATTCTGGATGGCATGTCGGTCAAGGTCGGCGAGGAAACCTTCATTCTGCCGCTGTCTCACGTCACTGAGTCCATGCAGGCCAGCGTCGAACAGATTCATCGGATCTCCGATACCGAGCAGATGCTGCATGTGCGCGGTGAATATTTGCCCGTCGTGGCCTTGCACGAGATCTTCAATGTCGGGAATGCAGAGACTGACCTGACCAAGGCTATTGCCGTGATCCTGCAGGCGGAAGACCAGCGCTTCGCCCTGATGGTGGATCATCTGATCGGCCAGCATCAGGTCGTCGTCAAGAATCTGGAAACCAATTATCGCAAGGTGCCGGGGATTTCCGCCGCCACTATTCTGGGTGATGGCAGCGTTGCACTGATCGTGGACGTCTTTGCGCTGCGCCGCACGACCGCTATGCGTTCGTCGTCGGCAGCGGCTTGATCCCATTTTTCTCGCTTCTGGAGCCACCATGAATCTTACCGACGCCAAACAGGATCAGGCCGAAACCCAAGGCAAGGAATTCCTGATCTTTACGCTGGCTAGCCAGGAATATGGCATCGATATCCTGAAAGTACAGGAAATTCGAGGCTATGACAGCCAGACCGTGACGCGCATCGCCAACGTCCCATCTTTCGTCAAGGGCGTGACCAATCTGCGCGGGGTGATTGTGCCGATCATCGATCTGCGCATGAAATTCAATATGGACAATGTGGAATACACCGCACAGACTGTGGTGGTGATCCTCAATGTCAGTTCCCGCATCGTCGGCGTTGTGGTCGATGGGGTGTCGGATGTGCTGATCCTGCAGACGTCGCAGATCAGCTCGGCGCCGCAGTTCGGCTCGGCCTTTTCCACTGAACATCTGACCGGCATCGGCACGATCGGTGATCGCATGTTGATTCTGGTAGACATTGAAAAGCTCATGACCAGCGAAGAAATGGCGCTGGTTGAAAGCGCGGCGGCCTGACTCGGGTAGTCGCTTGTATTGTGACAGACACATTCATGCTCACGAGGTTTTGATTCATGCAGGCAGGTCAGAAGCGTCTTTTCAGTGCGCTGAAAGTCCGCACCAGTCTGGTTCTGGTGCTTGTTTTTTTCTTCATCATGTTGATTTCAGGCGCCCTCCTGGGGGTCTTGTCCCTGAAAATGAACAATGATGCGCTCAAGCGTATCGCCAGTGAACAGGAAACAGTTTCCCTGTTGGATGACGCGGTTTATCAGTATGAAAACGTGCAGGCGCTGATGGGGCGCGCTCTGGCCAGTATTGTCGTCAATAGCGATCTGACCAATAGCGCCATCCTGTCCAACTGGAGCGCGGACGGCGAAAGCGATGCGGCGGTGCTCAGCGACGAGACTCGCTCCCTGATTATGCAGGCGGAAGCCGTGCTGGAACGTGCTCGCCAGTCCATGGAGCGCTTTCGCCAAGCGGCGGCGCAGTTTCTGCCGACCGATAGCGGTGCGGATCAAATCAGCCTGCTTTACACCGACCTGGTCCATGAGGCCTTGCCTGCTGTGCTGGCGCACCTGAAGACCGGGCATATCGATGAATATGAAAAATTGCAGAAAAGCCGAGTCGACCCTGCAGAGGAAAAACTCAATCAGGCGTATCTGATTTTGAAGCAGCACGAGACCGAATTGATCCGCCAAGCGGTGGTGGTTGAAGACGAGCACCTGACATGGGTGGTTGCCGTCGTCGGGGTGTCGATGTTCGTGGCGCTGCTGTTTGCCGTGATGGCTTATCTGTTTCTGCAGCGCATCGTTCTGCGCCCCTTGCGCCTTGCCGGCGAACATTTTGACCGTATTGCCGCCGGCGACCTGACCGCGACGATTCAAGTGCCGTCGCGCAACGAAATTGGTGTGCTGTACCTGTCCATGCAGCGCATGCAGGAAGGGCTGGTGCGCATGGTCGCCCAGGTGCGCAGCGGCGTGGGCGAAATCACCTTGGGTTCGCAGGAAATCTTTGCCGGCAATACGGATCTCAGCAGCCGGACCGAGCAGCAGGCGGCGTCGCTGCAGCAGACAGCGGCCAGCATGGAACAGCTGGCCAGCACGGTGCGCCAGAATTCCGACAATGCCGGACAGGCCGATCAGCTGGCAAAAAGTGCTGCTGATGTGGCTCAGCGGGGCGGGGCGGCTGTGTCCAGCGTGGCCGAGACCATGACGGGCATCACCGACAGTTCCGGCAAGATCGCCGACATCGTCAATGTGATCGATGGTATTGCTTTCCAGACCAACATCCTGGCACTGAATGCCGCCGTCGAGGCCGCCCGTGCCGGTGAACAGGGCAAGGGCTTCGCCGTTGTTGCTGGCGAAGTCCGGTCTCTGGCTCAGCGCAGCGCTCAGGCCGCCCGGGAAATCAAGGGTCTGATCGAAGACTCCGTCGAGCGCATCCGTGAAGGCTCGGAGCGGGTTCAGGATGCCGGTCGTATCATGGGGGATATTGTCCAGTCCGTGCAGGGAGTGACGGCCATCATGAATGAAATTTCCTCCGCATCGCGCGAACAGGCGGATGGTATCAATCAGATCAATGCTGCAGTGACCGATATGGATCAGGTAGTGCAGCAAAACGCGGCCCTGGTTCAGGAAGCCGCCAGCGCCGCTGGGTCTTTGCAGGATCAGGCGGAACATCTCAGTGCAGCGGTGTCGGTTTTCCGCATCCAGGAAGGCGGTCCAGTGATCGACGTCCAGGGCGGGCAGTTGGCTTATACCCCTTCGGCAGGCCGTCCACCGCTGGCGCTGGGGCAGGTCTAACCTCGAGTCCCAGACATGATTCATGATGCCGCATCCGTTTCCTACTTCTCGCAACCGGCCTTGCCCAAGGCCGATGCGCAGGATCTTGGGCGGGTCGTCGACGTGCTGCACAAACGGGCGGGCATCCTGCTGGGGGAGCACAAAAAGGACATGGCGGCCCGTACGCTGGGCTTGCGAGCGCACCATGCAGGCATGAACTCGGTGCGCGATTACCTGAACCATCTGGAACAACACCCCCAGTCCGAGGAGTGGGATCGTTTCGTCAGCGCCTTTACCATCAATCACACGGCATTTTTCCGTGAACAGCACCACTTCCAGATTCTGGCTGATTTCGTGCGTACCCGCCGCAAGCCTATTTCCATCTGGTGCTGTGCCTCGTCTACTGGCGAAGAGCCTTACACCCTGGCCATGACTTTGCATGATGCCTGTGGCCAGTCCGATGCCGGTATTTCCGTGCTGGCGACCGACATCGACCTGCAGGTGCTGGCGCAGGCGCGCAAGGGCGTTTATACGCTGGATCGCATCAAGCCCATTCCCCCTGAGTTCCTGCGCCGCTACTTCTTGCGTGGTACGGGCAGGCAATCGGGCATGGCGATGGTCAAGCCGGTGATTCGCAATCTCGTGACATTCGAAGAGTTGAATCTGGTGTCGCCCAGCTGGCCGATCAATCAGAAATTTGACGCAATCTTCTGCCGCAATACGATGATTTATTTTGACAAACCCACCCAGACCAGAATTCTGGAACGCTTCGTGCCTTTGCTCAAGCCGGGCGGGTTGATGTTTGCAGGGCATTCCGAAAACTTTACGTATTTGACGAAATCCCTGCGCCTGCAGGGGCAGACGGTCTATGCCCTTGCCTGATATTGGGAACATTTGCTGAGATGGCTGAATCGAAAAAAATACGCGTCCTGTGTGTGGACGACTCGGCGCTGGTGCGCAGCCTGATGACGGAAATCATCAATGCGCAGCCTGACCTGGAAGTCGTGGCGACGGCGCCTGACCCCCTGATCGCTCGCGACCTGATCAAGCAACACAACCCCGACGTGCTGACGCTGGACGTTGAAATGCCGCGCATGGACGGCCTGGATTTTCTTGAAAGGCTGATGCGTCTGCGCCCCATGCCGGTGGTCATGGTGTCATCCCTGACCGAGCGTAATTCCGAAGTCACCCTGAAAGCCTTGGAATTGGGCGCTGTCGATTTCGTTACCAAGCCCAAGCTCGGCCTGCGCGATGGCTTGCTCGATTACGGCGACATGATCGCTGACAAGATCCGTGCCGCTGCACATGCGCGTTTGCGTCCGCGTCCCGCGCATGCTGCCGACACTCCGGTGCGTCCGCGTCTGGCCGGTAATTTTTCCACGACGGAAAAACTCATCATGATCGGCTCCTCCACCGGGGGAACCGAGGCCATCCGCCACGTGCTTGAGCCTTTGCCAGCCAACAGCCCGGCCATCATGATCACGCAGCACATGCCGGCGGGCTTCACCAAATCTTTTGTCCAGCGCCTGGATGGTCTGTGCGCCGTCCATGTGCACGAAGCCGAAGACGGGCAGCGAGTGTTGCCAGGGCACGTCTATTTGGCGCCAGGCGGGGTCGCTCATATGAAATTGGCCCGTTCCGGGGCCAATTATGTGGTCAAGCTCGAATACACTGACCCCGTCAATCGCCACCGTCCTTCTGTGGACGTGCTGTTCCACTCGGCGGCGCAGGTGGCGGGGAAAAATGCGGTGGGTGTCATCCTGACCGGTATGGGCAAGGACGGCGCTCAGGGACTGCTGGCCATGCGCCAGGCTGGGGCGCGCACGTTCGCCCAGGACGAGGCCAGCTGCGTCGTGTTCGGCATGCCCCGCGAAGCCTTGCTGATCGGGGCCGCCGAAGAAGCCGTCCCCTTGGATGACATCAGCGAACTGATTTTGAAAAGTGCGGGTGCCTACGGGCACCGTGTGTGAACAAACGGCAGATATTTGCCATCTATCCTGCCTGATTTATTGACTGGAGAACGATCCGTGGTCCAAAAAACCTTGAAAATCCTGGTCGTCGATGATTTCCCGACGATGCGCCGGATCATCAAAAACCTGCTGAAAGACCTGGGCTATGAAAATGTCGACGAAGCCGAAGACGGCGCCCAGGGCTTGGAAAAACTGCGTAACGGCGGTTTTGAGTTCGTGGTCTCTGACTGGAACATGCCCAATATGGACGGCCTGACGATGTTGCAGAACGTCCGCGCAGATCCAAACCTGGCGAATCTGCCGGTGTTGATGGTCACCGCCGAAGCCAAAAAAGAAAACATCATTGCGGCCGCCCAGGCCGGAGCCAGCGGTTATGTGGTCAAGCCCTTTACAGCGGCCACGCTCGAAGAAAAGCTGAACAAAATCTTCGAAAAACTCTGAGAGGCGGATCATGGTGGAAGCACAATCTTCGGCGAACAATTCAGGTATTCAGGCGCCTCCGGTTGATCTGATCCACAGGATCGCGCAGCTGACGCGTTCTCTGCGTGAAAACATGCGCGAGCTCGGCCTGGATCAGGCGATCAAGGATGCCGCGCATGCCATCCCCGATGCCCGGGATCGCCTGCATTACGTCGCTCAGATGACCGAACAGGCAGCCAATCGGGTGTTGAACGCTGCAGAGCAGACCCAGCCCTGGCAGGAATCCATGCAAAAGGATGCCAAGGCGCTGGATGTTCGCTGGCAGGACTGGTTCGATCATCCGGTCGAGCTCGATCAGGCCCGTTCTCTGGTAGATGACACGCGTGCTTTCATCAAGGGTGTGCCGGAAAAAACCCAGGCGTCCCAGAACAATCTGATGGACATCATCATGGCCCAGGATTTTCAGGATCTGACCGGGCAGGTCATCATGAAGATGCTGGGCGTGATCGGCGCCATCGAAAGCGAACTGGTGCAGGTGCTGATCGACAATGCGCCGATCGAAAGGCGTGAAGAAACCAAAACCTTGCTCAATGGGCCGGTGGTCAATACCCAGGGCAAAAACGACATCGTGACCAACCAGGACCAGGTCGACGACCTCCTCTCCAGCCTGGGATTCTGACGGACTGCCAACAGTCCCCTGCGGACTGTTGGCAGCCGTCAGAATCGGAGCCGCCTGCAGGCGGCGACGTGGGCCACTGGCGGACAGTCCCTGCGGACAGTCCGCCGCCGGCAGAACCGGAGCCCCTTGCAGGCGGCGACGTGGGGTTTTCCCTCGAGAATGTGACATCGGGGCGGCATGTAAGTTCCGCGTAAGATCTGAAACTCAATATGGGCCAAATTCCTGATCAGGAGCCGGTATTCCATCGGCCCTGAGCCGACACCATCCAGCAACCCTGACAGCCGCTCAATCGGCAGGCTGCTTTGACGGAGACGCGACATGAACCAGAGGCGAACGCGGGTTTTGGGGCTGGGGCGTCTATTACGGCAATTGCGCCGAGGGCGGGCCACCTTGAATGATCGGGCCTGGACCTGCAATCCGCTATCCTGGTCTGTCGGTCCCTTCTTGACCGCCTTGCGCAATCGCTTGGTGGTCATGCGTCAGTCCAGCATCCGCATCGCCATCAATGCTGCCCGTCTGCAGGCCCATACCCAGGCCTGCGAAGCCATGGCCCAAGCCCAGGCCAGCGAGGCCGAAAGTCTGTCTGCGCAAGGCGTGCAGATTGCCGGCCTGTCGCAACAGACCAGTGATACCGTCATGCAGGCCACCCAGGTCTTTCGCACCCAATTGAGCGGGCTGCAGGCTACCCAGAGCCAGCTGGCGGATCTGCAGCAGCGTGTGGCGCGGGTTACCGCTCATATGCAGGCTTTCTCGCAGGTCATCACACAGCTGAGCCGTGGCGCCCGATCAGTCGAGGACACCACCCGCTTGATCAAGGACATCGCCTTGCAGACGCATCTGCTGGCGCTCAATGCAGGGGTGGAAGCCGCGCGGGCGGGGCATGCCGGGCAGGGTTT
The DNA here is from genome assembly GCF_034675905.1 of Castellaniella sp. Classification (GTDB taxonomy): domain Bacteria; phylum Pseudomonadota; class Gammaproteobacteria; order Burkholderiales; family Burkholderiaceae_B; genus Castellaniella. The sequence continues at coordinate 44,571 of NZ_JAUCCV010000009.1, forward strand.
CGCCGTGGTCGCCACCGAGGTGGGCAAACTGGCCGAACGCGTTAATGCCGCTACCGGCGATATTGTGCTGCATACCGGTGAAATCCTGGGGCTCGTATCCGATTCCGAAAAGCAAAGCCGCACCATCTATACCGACATGCAGGCTTCGGACGGCTTGGTGAGCGACTTTGCAGCACAGTTCGGCGCCTTGGTGCGTGAACTCAGCGCCGTGGGAGTACAACTGGACGGCGTAACCGAACAGGTGGCGCAGGTCAATGACACCAATCAGGCGATGAGTTCCTCCATTGAACTCATCGCCGATCACAGCGCCGTGTTGCGCCAGCGCATGCAGTCCATGCGCGAACAGGTGCATGGTGTGCGCGACCAGACCGAAAGCCTGCAGGAAATGCTGGCGGCCTGGCGCACGGGGGCGACGCCGTTTGACCACCTGGAATCCTGCCTGGGGCGGTTGCGTGATCAGGCGGTGGCGCTGTTGCGCCGGGGGCAGGCCGATGGTCTGGATGTCTTCGATAAAGCCTATCGCCAGATTCCGGGCAGCCAGCCGCCGCGCTATCACGTCGCCTATGACCAAAAGCTGGACCAGGCTTTGCAGCAGATTCTGGATGACATCCTGGGGCATATTCCGCATGGGTCCTACGCCATTCTGATCGATATGAACGGCTATGCCCCGACCCATAATCGTCAGTACTCCCAGCCGCCGACAGGAGATCTCGCCCACGATACGGCGCATTGCCGAGACAAGCGCCTGTTCGACGATCAGATCAGTCAGGGGGCCATCCGCAACCGGGGCGGCGTGCTGTGCCAGACTTATATGCGCGACACGGGCGAAATCATCACCGACGTATCGATTCCGGTGGAACTGAACGGCACGCGCTGGGGGGCGGTGCGTATGGGCCTGGACTATCAGCGTTTCGAGCAGGCCAGCCAGCCCACGCCAGCGCCCGTCGCCGTCGCCCAATTGGCAAGCCCTTGAATTGTCGCGGGTATTGCGCTTTTATCTGCTATTCCCCCAGCTGGCCTGCAGACTACAATCCAGGCTGTTTTAACATCGCCGGATAGTCGCCAGGATGGCCGAGGATAGCGATCTCGAAAAAACCGAACCAGCCTCGCCTCAACGCCTCCAAAAGGCGCGAGACGAAGGCCAGGTCGCGCGTTCGCGGGAACTCGGCACCTTTCTGGCCCTGCTCTGCGGGATCGGGGCGCTCTGGTTTTTGGGCGGTCACCTGTACTACACCCTGGAAGGCGTGTTGCGTAGCGGCCTGTGGTTCGACGCCCGCATCACCAGCGATCCGCAGGTCATGCTCAATGTGGCTGGAATGTCGGCTTGGCAAGGTCTGCTGTTGGTGCTGCCGATTTTCGGGTTGTTGATGGTCGTGGGGATTTTTTCTTCTGTCGCCCTGGGGGGGTTTCTGTTGTCGCCCAAGGCGTTGGAGCCCAAGCTTGAACGCCTCAATCCCCTAAAGGGGATGAAGCGTTTCGTTCAGGCGCAGACCTTCATCGAACTGATCAAGACCCTGGCAAAAGCCGTGTTGATCGGTTTTGTCGCCGTCAAGGTCATCGGGGCGTATCTTCCCGACATGCTGGCTTTGTCGCATATGTCGATCAGCGATGCCCTGGCTCAGGGACTCAGTCTGGTGGCCATGTGCTGTCTGCTGGTCGCGTCGACCCTGATCATTCTGGTGCTGATCGACGTGCCCTGGCAGATTTGGAATCACGCCAAACAGTTGCGCATGTCCCGTGACGATGTCAAGCAGGAACACAAGGACAGCGAAGGCGATCCTCATGTCAAGGGCCGCATTCGCCAGCAGCAACGCAGCATGGCGCGCCGGCGCATGATGACTGCCGTGCCCGATGCCGATGTCATCATCACCAACCCGACCCACTATGCCGTGGCTTTACGCTATAGCGAAGGGCAGGGGGGCGCGCCGGTGCTGGTGGCCAAGGGCGCCGGCCTGATTGCCGCGCAGATCCGTCAGTTAGGGCAGGATCATCATGTGGCGCAACTGGAAGCCCCGCCTTTGGCCCGCGCCCTGTATCATCATGTCGGCCTGGACCAGGAAATCCCGGCCGCCTTGTATTCCGCCGTGGCGGAAGTCCTGGCCTGGGTCTATCAAGTCCGTACCTGGCAGCAGGGCTCGGGTACACTGCCGCAGGTGCCGCAGGCTTTGCCGGTCCCGCCCGAACTCGATCCGCAACATCGCCCTGAACCGGCTCACGCATTCTCCTCATGAACAGTTTCCTGGATTTTCTCAAGACCCAAGGCTTCGGGCATGCCCGCCTGTTAGCCGGGCCGGTGCTGATTCTCATGGTCCTGGCCATGATGATTCTGCCCTTGCCGCCGTTCATCCTGGATCTGCTGTTCACTTTCAATATTTCGCTGTCGGTCATGATCCTGCTGGTGGCCATGTTCACCCGCAAGCCCCTGGATTTCGCCGCCTTTCCTTCGGTGCTGCTGTTTGCGACTTTGTTGCGCCTGTCGCTGAACGTCGCTTCCACCCGCGTCGTGCTGATGAACGGGCACAAAGGCCCGGATGCCGCAGGTCAGGTGATCGAGGCCTTCGGGCACTTTCTGGTGGGGGGCAATTTCGCCGTCGGGATCGTGGTCTTCGTCATTCTGGTGATCATCAACTTCATCGTGATCACCAAGGGCGCCGGACGGATCGCCGAAGTCGGCGCGCGCTTCACCCTGGATGCCATGCCAGGCAAGCAGATGGCGATCGACGCCGACCTGAACGCCGGCCTGATCGGCGAAGATGACGCGCGCAAGCGGCGCGCGGAAGTCAGCCAGGAAGCCGAATTCTACGGCGCCATGGATGGGGCCAGTAAGTTCGTGCGCGGGGACGCCGTCGCCGGCCTGCTGATCATGGTGATCAATGTCATCGGCGGCCTGATCGTCGGTGTCGCCCAGCACGACATGTCGGTGGGGGATGCCGGCACGGTCTACACCTTGCTGACCATCGGTGACGGCCTGGTGGCGCAGATTCCGGCGCTGGTGATTTCCACGGCGGCCGGTGTCGTCGTGTCGCGTGTGGCGACCGATGAAGACGTCGGCCAGCAGATGCTGGGGCAGTTGTTTTCCAACCCCAATGTCATGTTCATCACGGCGGCCATCCTGACCCTGATGGGCTTGATTCCCAATATGCCGCACGTGGCGTTCCTGCTGCTGGCAGCCATTATCGGCGGCAGCGGTTGGGCGATTCTAAAGCGCCAGCAGCGCGATCTGCAGGCGGCGGCCAGCCGTCCCGATCAGGAACACACGGCGGCCGTAGCGGCGGCTGCCGAGGCCAGCTGGGATGATGTTTCGCCAGTCGATCCGCTGGGCCTGGAAGTCGGCTATCGCCTGATTTCGCTGGTCGATCACCAGCAAAGCGGCGAGCTGCTGCATCGCATCCGCAGCTTGCGGAAAAAATTCGCCCAGGAAATGGGCTTCCTGCCGCCTGTGGTGCATATCCGCGACAATCTGGAAATCAAGCCTACCGACTATCGCATCCTGCTGTTCGGTGTGGAAATCGGCAAGGGCATCGCGCAGACCGGCCAGTGGCTGGCGATCAATCCGGGCGGCGTCACCAGTCCGCTGCCGGGTACAGCCACCCAGGATCCAGCCTTCGGTCTGCCCGCCATCTGGATCGATCCTGCCTTGCGCGAACAGGCGCAGATCGCAGGCTATACCGTAGTGGATACGGCGACGGTGGTGGCCACGCACCTGAATCATCTGATGCACCGTTATGGGGCCAAGCTCTTGGGCCGGCAGGAAACCCAGCAATTGCTGGATCATGTCGCCCGCGACGTGCCGAAACTCATCGAAGACCTGGTGCCCAAAACCATTGCGCTGCCGCAACTGCAGAATTTGTTGCGCAGCCTGCTGGACGAAGATGTTCCCATCCGCGATATGCGCACCATCCTGGAGGTCATCACCGACCATGCGCCACGCCTGGCCAGCCTCAACCCTGCCGGCTCCGGCCCCAATCTGGACGAGCTGCTGGCGCAGGTGCGGGTGGGGCTGGGTCGCGCCATCGTGCAGCACTGGTTCTCGGGTGAAGAAGAGCTGCGCGTCATCGGTCTGGATGCCCGTCTGGAACGCGTGCTGATGCAGGCCCTGGGCGCCAACGGGGCGCTGGAACCGGGTCTGGCCGACAATCTGCTGACCGAAACCGAGCGTCTGGTGCAGGATCAGGAAGACCGGGGCGATGCGCCGGTGCTGGTGGTGCCGCCGGTGCTGCGGGCTTCGCTGTCGCGTTTCCTGCGCCATCATCTGCCGCATATGGCTGTGCTGTCCAGCGCCGAAATCCCTGAAGATCGTATGATCAGGGTTACAGCCGTCATCGGCGGGGGTGCTGCTGCGTGAACATCAGTCGTTTCTTTGGCGCCACGAACCGGGAAGCCATGCGCCAGGTGCGCCTGGCGCTGGGGTCCGAGGCGCTCATCATTTCCAATAAACGTGTCAATGGCGGGGTGGAAATTCTCGCCACGGACCAGACCTCCTTGCCCGAAGACGCTCAGGCTGCCGTCGACGAGGCCGCCAGCGGCGCGGTGCAGCAGCCCGTCCGCTCGCCACCGCCGCTTGCCCCTGCCGCACCCGTGTCAGTTGCGCCACCGCCTGCTGCGCCCTCAGGAGATGAACTGGCCGGTGTGATTGGCGAACTGAAAGGTTCTCTGGAAAGCCGCATCGATGAATTGCTATGGGGCAATCAGCTGCGCCGCTCTCCCCAGGCCGTCACGCTGTTCCAGAATTTATTGCGCTTCGGTTTCAGCACCACCTTGTTGCGGGCCATGCTCAAGACCCTGCCTGAATTGTCGGGCGCGCGTTCGGCCCTGCAGTGGGCTCGCAATGAACTGATCACGCATCTGCCCGTGCTGTCTTCCGAAGACGCTTTGTGGCAGCCGGGCCTGGCGCTGGCCCTGGTCGGCCCCACCGGGGTGGGCAAGACCACGACGATCGCCAAACTGGCGGCGCGGTGCGTGCGGCGCAACGGCCCAGGCAGCCTGGTGCTGCTGACGACCGATACGTATCGGATCGGGGCGCATGAACAGCTGAAGATCTACGGCCAGATGATGCGGGTGCCCGTGCATGTCGTGCAAGACATGCACGAACTGCGTCGCATCCTGCAGACCGTGCGCCCGGACCAGACCGTGTTGATCGACAATGTCGGCATCAGCCAGCGGGATCGCTACGTGGCGGATCAGGCCGCGCTGCTGGCCGGCGCCGGCCGTCGGGTGGAACGCCTGCTGGCGTTGAATGCGTCCAGTCATGGCGATACGCTGGATGAGGTCGCCCGTTCCTATGCCCGGGATGGCGGTACGCCTTTGCGCGGCTGCGTCATCACCAAAATCGACGAGGCCGCCTGTTTGGGCGCTTCGTTGGATACGGCGATCCGCTATCGCTTGCCGATCCATTATGTGTCCAATGGGCAGAAGGTCCCCGAAAATCTGCTGTTTCTGACTGCCGCGGAACTGGTTGACCATGCCCTGGTGCCGCTGCAGTCCGCGCGGCCGCAGTTCGCTCCCACCGAGGCAGATCTGGCCGCTTTGCTGTCGATCACGCAGCCGGAACACAGCGCTGAATCGGCCGCCGAGCGTCGCCGCCAGCAGGTGCTGCTGCCGCAGTTGCTGACCCAGTCCGCCCGGGGGGATTCCCTGGGCTTGGGTGAACTGCAGGCAGCGGTGACGCTATTGGACGAAGATCCCGTGTTGTCGGAAGCCTATGATCTATGGCATAGCCGCGCCGCCGGCGATTTGCCCGCTGCGGCCGATGCCATCGATCACCTGCGCCGGGTGGCGCAAACGGATCTGGGGGAATCGACCTCCGCCCTGATCGTGCATGATCGTCAACCGCTTGCCTGGCAGGGGCGCCGTGGCGCCTGGTCGGGCGCCGCCTGGTTCGATGATCGCTGCCGGCCACTGGCGGTTGCCACGCAGCAGGCGGGTCTGGCGGATGGCTGGTATACCCCGCAGGGGGCTTCGTCCGTGGCGCCATCGGCTGCCGATGCGCTGCTGGTTCAGATTCAGCTGGAATCTGCCGACCAGGCGCTTGCGCCTTGGCATGTTTTTGAGGGCGGTAGCCAGGCCATGTTGCGGGCGCTCAGCGCCCAGGGACATTGCTGGATTTCCGCTTGCAGCGCCCGTGCCCGGGTCTACCAGGATGGCGAGGCCTGTGTGGTATCGGCTGCCGCCCAGCGCTTGTTGCTGCAGCCGCTGTCCGCCGATCTCTTTACCCATTTGACGGCGCCTGCAGGTTTGGACAGTGCCTCCTTGGCCTGGTGGGCCGGCGTAGGCGACGCCCAATTGCAGGCACGGGGGGAGTAGTCACCGCTGCCGGTCCGACTCTATTGCGTACGGGCGGTGGACCCTCTGGATGGTCGGGTGCTGCGCATCTGGCATGCCTTGCTCGGAGCTGAGGCGGATATCGACTCGGCCCGAGTGGCTGCCGCTCTGGTGCTGCGTCAGGAATGCCACGCGGCATGGCGTCTGGCTGCCCCTTGGCTAGCCGATGCGCAAGGTCGTGAACCGCTATTGGATCGGGCAGTGTTGGCTGCTCAGATGGGCTTGGCCGCCTGGCGTCTGGTGCAGGATCCTGCTTTGGCCCCGGCTGCCCGTGTCGTCGCCCGTATGCTGGGCGCCGATCAGCTGTCAGCCCGGCAGTCGCCCGCTGGTTTGCTGAAGTTGTATACGCTGAAGGAATTGCTGGCGAACTAGAGGCCGGCCGCTTATTTCTTTGACAGACGCCCGCGGGCGTCGTACAGCTCCTGACCCATCAGACTGCGCAAGGTGTCCAGCGCCTGCTGGTTGTGTTCCATGAAGGTCTTCAGGATCTGGCCATTGCTCTGGTTCAGGGTGCTGGCCTGAGCGACCTGTTCAAACAAACCGTCGAAGGCGGATCGCAAGTCGGGATGCAGAGCGCAGACGGCCTCGATGCCGGCGGCATTGTCGGGCTGTTCCATGTCGGTCAAGATCGTGGTGCGGGCCTGATCCAGTTCGCCCAGCCGGCGCGCGTAATCATTTTTGCGCACAGTCAATGAACCCAGCGCTTCATTGGAAGGCGTTTCCAGCAGCAGGGCGTTTTCGGCTTCCAGGACCTGGATGAAATCGTTCAGCAGTTCGGATTGTGCGTCCACGCACTGCAGCAGCGCGTCGATATGGCTCATGATGGGATGATATTATCGGGGCGGGCGACCAGTGTACTGGATTATTTCAGCAGATCGCGCACACTGGCCAGCAGGCTGTCGGCAATGCGGCCCGCGTCGATTTTCAGTTCGCCCGATGCCAGGGCATCGCGAATCTGCTGGACGCGCGCGGTCTGCACGTCGGCGTCGCTGTTGTTCAGGGCCGCCAGCTGACGAGCCGCCGGGCTGAGATCGACTTCGGATCGGCTGCTGCCCGCGGTGTTGCCAGCAGCATGGCTGCCGCTGTCGGTGCGCGCATTCCCGGACACCCCGTTCAGCAGGGGGTTGGACGATGTGGAATTGATTTTCAAGGCTCGTCTCCGGGAAAGGGCAGGGATCAATTGGTGCATCCCATGTTACGGCAGCAAATCGCAGATCTTTAGGCGTCGTTTGACTGACGCTACATCATAACCTGAACAGTATGAGCATCCAGCACCGTGCCGGTGATGATCTGCCCATTGGGCGTGCGTACCTGGATCTGGGCGCCCGGGCTGCCGGATCCCATCGCCTGGCCCTCGCCGGAGACGACAAAGCCCGCGCCGCGGGCCACGGTGCGTACCTGCTGGCCGCGTGCGATGGAATTGGGATCGCGCAGGGCATTGCCCTCGATCGGCCCGCCGGATCGGATGCGGCGGGTGGTGATCCAGCCCACGACGTGTGCCGGGTCGCTGATCACCCGGCGCAGGCGCAGCAGATCGCCTTCACGGGTGTCCAGATCGTCCTGGCCGATGACTGTCCCCCGGTTCAGGGTGTGGCTGGCGACAAAATAGTGGCCGATGATCTGCACACTGGCCTGCACGTACAGAGTCCAGGGCTGGGGCGCCAGGCAGCGCACCCCGACGGATGTGCGCGGCTGCAGGCCGCCCGATCCGGCCAGAAAGGCATCCAGTTGGCTGCAGGCGGCCTGATTGGTGATTCTGGGGGTGTCCGCCGTGATGGTGGCCGTGCCGGGATAGGACGCCGCACGGTCTTTCAGCAAGGTTTCGACCTGAGTGACGATGGCGGCCGGGTTCTGCAGAGCCGGTGCAGGGTTGCGGGTCTGGGCCAGCGCCACCGCACCGGGCAGTGCGATGATCAGCGCGCAGAGCGCGCGGCGGAAAGGGGGGCGAAGCGATCCTGGCAGGATAGGGCGGATAGGCATGCCAGCATTGTAAAAGAGATGCTTGGCGACATTGCCCGAATAGCCCTTCAATCCCTGCTTTGTTCCAGCCTTTATGGCATTTGCACGGGCCGTACTATGCCAATGTGCGCTAAAACCGCGAATGGTCTGGGATCATTTGGTGCCCGGTGGGTGCGCACTCCACTCACTTGATTGCATTGCATGTCATGATTGATCGAATCGGCAAGGACTTCGAGTTCTATCAGAAAGCCCTGGCCCTGCGTCAGCAGCGACAGGAAATCCTCGCGACCAATATCGCGAACTCCGACACGCCCAACTACAAGGCGCGTGACATCGATTTCAGCGCGACGCTGCGCGAGGCGATGGGCGGTGGCAGCGGCATGCCGCGCCTGCCGGATACATCCCTGACGCTGACATCGTCGCGTCACATCCCCGCCCAAGCGCATAGCAGCGGCCCCGCTCAGGAACTCTACCGCGTACCCCTGCAGCCCAGCCTGGATGGCAATACGGTCGATATGAATGTCGAACGCGTCCAATTTGCCGATAATACGGCCAAATATCAGGCGGATCTGCAGGTGCTCAACGGCCGCATCAAGTCCTTGCTGACCGCCATGCAGCAGTAATCACCGGAATCCAGGGAAACCACGCTCATGTCCACCTTCAGTATTTTCCAGATTGCCGGCTCTGCACTGACCGCCCAGTCCGAACGCATGAACGTCTCGGCCAGCAATATCGCCAATGCCGACAGCGCCGTCGGTCCCGACGGCCAGCCTTACCGTGCGCGCCAGGTGGTTTTCCAGATGACGCCGTCTGCGCAGTCGGCTGCCGTCGGCGGGGTGCGCGTGTCGGCTGTCCAGGAAAGCAATGCGCCGCCCCGCCTGCAGTACGACCCTGAAAACCCGCTGGCCGATGCCCGCGGCTACGTGACGATGCCCAATGTCAACGTCGTGGCTGAAACCGTCAATATGGTGTCGGCATCGCGTTCGTACCAGGCCAATATCGAAGTCATCAACACGGCTAAATCGCTGATGGCTAAAACGTTGACCATCGGTCAATAAGGAATCCGATCATGACAACCGTCAATGATGTCTATGGCTCGAACGCCGCCGGCGCGATGGCCAATGCCCAGACAAAATCCCTGATGGGGGATACGCAGGACCGTTTCCTGACCCTGCTGGTCACCCAGTTGCAGAACCAGGATCCCCTGAATCCCATGGACAATGCGGAAGTCACTTCGCAGATCGCCCAGCTGTCCATGGTCAATGGCATTCAAAGCTTGAACAACACCCTGCTGGCCCTGTCGGGCCAGATGGATATGTCCCAGTCCCTGCAGGCTGCGGGTTTGATCGGTAAAAGCGTCCTGTACCCGGGCGAAAAGATCAAGGTCGGCGAGGATGGCGCCGCCACCACGTTTGGCATTGACCTGATGTCCGAGGCCGCCAAGGTCACGGTCACGATCCGTGATAACGCCGGCAAGGTCGTCTACTCCAAGGAAATGGATGCCCAAAAAGCCGGGGTCTATCCCCTGGAATGGGACGGCAAGGACACGGCAGGTGTTGTCGTGCCTGCGGGCGCCTATGACGTTGCTGTCGAGGCATCCGACGCCAACGGCAAGCCTGTCTCGGCCGAGGCCTTGACCTCCGGCAGCATCAACAGCATCGCTTACACCACCGAAGGCCTGAAGCTTAATCTGGCCATGGGCGGCAAAATTTCTCTGCTCGACATTCGGCAGGTCATGTAGTTTCTTCTGGCGGCGGGCCATCGGGCCGCCACAGTCCAAATTCAACGCATTTCGCAGTACGTACAGAAAAGAGGTCAATCATGGGTTTCGGTCAAGGTCTTAGCGGTCTGAATGCCAGTTCACAAAACCTGGATGTCATCGGCAATAACATCGCCAACTCCGGCACGGTAGGGTTCAAGTCCGGTACAGCTACCTTTGCCGACGTTTATGCCAGCTCTCGCGTCGGGCTGGGCGTACAGGTCGCGTCCATCAATCAGCGCTTCACCACCGGCATCGTATCCACGTCAGGGAACCAGTTTGATATGGCCATCGACGGGGCTAAGGGTTTGTTCGTGGTGACACCAGCCTAACGGCGCCACGCTGTACACGCGCAATGGTCAATTTCTGGCCGACAAAGACCATAAGATCGTCAATGCCCAGGGCCAGCAGCTGATGGGCTACGCGCCGGGCGGTACCAGCCTGATCGGCATGACTGTGCCGGTGGGGAACATCGCGCCCCAGGCGACCAGCACCATCACCAACAAGGTGAATCTGGACGCGAATTCGAACGTTGTGCCACCGACATCTGAAGTGTTAGCCAAGGTCTGTGTTGACATCCGGTGGTGTGGATACAACTTATTATTACCGACCGGTGAGTAACGATTGGTATAGCGATCCGGCGGGTACTCCTGGTCAGTGTGCCAGCCGACGGTTGACCAGTACTACGACAGGAACACCGGCGACGACGGTGACTCTTACTGCGGGTGTCCCTGACGTCACGATTCCTTCGACGGGCAACAATGTGGCCTATGTCCCTGCAGTGGCTGCAATCGCATTCGATCCTAGCAATTCCGACTCGTACTCCAACATGGTCCCGCTGACGGTCTACGACTCGTTGGGAAATTCGCATCGCATCGAGCAGTACTACACCAAGCGTGAGCCAGTGGGTGGCAATAGCGTCTGGGAAGTCAACTACGTCGTCGACGGCGTTCCGCCCGTTCCTCCGGCCAACTACAGCAACGCTCGAATTTGATAGTGCTGGCCGTCTTGCATCTGGTTCGCCGGCGACGATCACCTTCACCCCGGGCGGGACGACCTCGCCGGCTGATCCGGTGTCGATCCCGGTGGCCTATGAGGGTTCCACCCAGTTTGGCGGCAGCTATTCCCAGGACTTCGTCCAGAATGGTTACGCCACCGGCGAATACGCCAGCATGTCCATTGGCTCCAATGGTGAGCTGATCGCCAACTACACCAATGGCGCTAAGCAGACCATGGGTACGCTCGCCCTAGCCGACTTCGCCAACCTGCAAGGCCTGCAGCCCGTAGGCGGCAATGCTTGGGCGGAAACCGCCAACTCCGGCCAACCCATCGTACGGGACGCCGGGCAGCAACGGTTTGGCCGTCATCAAGGGCCAGGCCGTCGAAGAATCCAACGTGGACATGTCCCAGGAACTGGTCAATATGATCATTGCCCAGCGCACCTATCAGGCCAATGCCCAGACCATCAAGACGCAGGATCAGATCCTGCAGACCTTGATCACGATGCGTTAATCGCGGTAGGACGGCATGGATCGTATCCTGTACACGGCGTCCAACGGCGCCGCCCGCATTCTGGAACAGCAGTCGGCCATTTCCAACAATATGGCCAATGTGTCCACGACGGGTTTCCGCGAACAGCTGGCCGTCTATCGTTCGGTGCCGGTGGTGCCGCAGGCGGGCGAACTGCCCACCCGCGTCAGCACCGTGGCATCCACGCCGGGCAGCCGTTTCGGCCAGGGCGCCATGCTGGAAACCGGCCATGCCTTGGATGCTGCCATCGCAGGCCAGGGTTGGTTCGCCGTGCAAGCCCCCGATGGCACCGAGGCCTACACCCGGGCAGGCGAGTTTGCCGTCAATCAGGAAAATCAACTGGTGACGCAGACCGGCTTGCCGGTGCTGTCCAATGACGGGCGTCCCATCGAGATTCCCGAACGCGGGACTGTGACCTTCGCCACCGACGGGCAGATGAGCGCGCTGGGGGCGGGTGATAATCCGCGCGACATCCAGATGCTGGCTCAGCTGAAGCTGGTGAATCCCCCCACAGACCAGTTGGTGCGCGGTGACGATGGCCTGTTTCGCCTGAGTGGCGGCCAGCCTGCCCAGCCGGATGAGTCCATCCGGATCGCTCCCGGCTTCATCGAAAAAAGCAACGTCAATCCGGCTGAAGCCATGGTGGCCATGATTTCCAACGCCCGCCAGTTCGAAATGCAGATGCAGGTGATCAAAAACGCCAGCACCAACGAAGAACGCGGCAATTCGATACTTTCTGCGGCGGGCTGATGCCTCGCGCCCCTGAACAGGACTTTTCAAGATGATACGTTCTCTGTGGATCGCCAAGACCGGTCTGGAAACCCAGCAGACCGCCATGGATGTGATTTCCAACAACCTGGCCAACGTCAATACCACGGGCTTCAAACGCGGCCGCGCCGTATTTGCCGACCTGATGTACCAGACCATGCGTCAGCCTGGCGCCACTGTGGGGGCAGCCAATCAGCTGCCGTCCGGCCTGCAACTGGGTACGGGCGCCCGCGTCGTGGCGACCGAACGCATCCACACCACGGGCAATCTGAAAGAAACCGGCAATCCGTTGGATGTGGCGATTCAGGGCAACGGTTTTCTGCAGGTGGAAATGCCTGATGGATCATTCGCCTACACGCGTGACGGCAGCATCCAGCGCGATCAGAATGGCATGTTGGTGACGGCTGGCGGCTATACCGTTCAGCCGGGCATCAATATCCCCGACAATGCGCTGTCGATCTCCATTTCCCGCGACGGCACGGTATCCGTGACCCAGCCGGGCGCCACTGGCACCAATGTCGAGGTCGGCCAGCTGCAGCTGTCGACCTTCATCAACCCCACTGGCCTGCAAAGCCTGGGCGAGAACCTGTACGCGGAAACCGATGCTTCGGGACCGGCCAATCAGTTGCAGCCGGGGCTGGATGGCGCAGGTATTTTGATCCAGAATTACGTGGAAACCTCCAACGTCAATGTGGCCGAGGAACTGGTCAATATGATCACCACGCAGCGCGCCTTTGAAATGAACAGCAAGGCCGTGCAGACATCGGATCAGATGCTTGCCCGTTTGACACAGCTGTAATCAGGATGTCCATGAAGGGTTTGCGTCGTCTTGCGGGATCATGGGTGGCCGTCGCGGCCTTGTTGCTGTCCGGGTGCGCTTTGGTGCCGCCCGAGCCGATCGTCACCGGCCCGCTGACGGCGCCGCCACCGCCGCCTTTGGCGCCGGCTGCCCTGGACAATGGGTCCATCTATCAGCCCACTGCCTACGGTAACTATCCGCTGTTCGAAGACCGCCGTCCGCGCAATGTCGGGGATATCGTTACCATCGTCATCCAGGAAAAGACCAACGCGGCTAAAAGTGTGGATACCAGCACCAATCGCAATGGCAGCGCCAGTATGAATGTTGGTATCGCGCCGGCGATCCTGCCTACCGATCTGGGGGCCAAGCAGAACTTTAATGTGGGCAGCGGCAACCAGTCCCAGGGCAAGGGTTCCAGCAGCGCCACCAATGTGTTCAGCGGCACCCTGACTACCACGGTGATCGGTGTGTTGCCCAATGGCAATCTGCAGATCGCCGGTGAAAAGCAGATCGCCATCAATCGCGGCAGCGAATATGTGCGTTTTTCCGGTGTGGTGGACCCGCGTTCCATCACCGGCAGCAACACCGTGTCGTCTACCCAGGTGGCCGATGCCCGTATCGAATATCGCAGCAAGGGCGTGATGGATGAGGTCCAGACCATGGGCTGGCTGCAGCGCTTCTTCCTGAATATTGCCCCGTTCTAAGCTCATGATCAATCAACAGGTGTCTGTACAAAAATTGATGACCGGCCGGCGTATGCGGGCCTGCTTGGCGGCGGTCTGTCTGGGGGTGATCTTGCCCCTGTCGACTGCTCACGCCGAACGCATCAAGGACCTGGCCTCCTTTACCGGCGTGCGCGAAAACCCCTTGATCGGCTACGGGCTGGTGGTGGGTCTGGACGGCAGCGGCGACCAGGTGCGCCAGACGCCGTTCACGCAGCAAAGCCTGACCAATATGCTCTCGCAGCTGGGGGTCACTGTCCCTCAGGGCACCAATATGCAGGTGAAAAACGTGGCGGCTGTGATGGTCACCACCCGTCTGCCTGCCTTTGCCCAGCCGGGCCAGAGTCTGGACGTGGTGGTGTCGTCCATGGGTAACGCTAAAAGTCTGCGGGGGGGGACCCTGTTGATGACGCCTTTGAAAGGCGCCAACGGCCAGGTGTATGCGTTGGCTCAAGGCAATCTGCTGGTGGGCGGCGCCGGGGCGTCGCAGGGCGGGGCCAGCGTGCAGGTCAATCAGTTGAATGGCGGCATTATTCCCGATGGGGCCATCGTCGAGCGCGGCGTGCCGACGACTTACGCCCAGAACGGCGTCGTGCGGCTGGAATTGAATTCCAGCGACTTTGCCGTGGCGCAAAACGTGGTGACGGCCTTGAACCGCAAGTTCGGCGGGCAGACAGCCACTGCCGTGACGGGCCGTACCATTGAGCTGCGGGCGCCGATGGACCCGAAATCGCAGTTGGCGTTTCTATCTCAGGTTGAAAATTTGCAGGTGACGCTGCCGCCAGCCCGGGCTCGCGTCGTGATCAATGCCCGCACCGGGTCGGTGGTGATGAATCGCACCGTCATGATCGATGAGGCCGCCATCGCCTATGGCAATCTGTCGGTGACCATCAGCCCGCAGCAGCAGGTCAGCCAGCCGACGACGCCGTTTGGCGGCGGCCAGACCGTGGTCACCAACAACACCCAGATTGAAATGCGCAGCGACAATGGTTCCTTGAAACGGGTGAATACCAGCGCCAATCTGGCGGATGTGGTGCGGGCCTTGAATGCCTTGGGCGCCACGCCGCAGGATTTGCTGTCGATTCTGCAGAATCTGAAAAGCGCCGGCGCCCTGCGGGCCGATCTGGATGTGATCTAGCATCATGGCGTTCACGACCCATACTCCTTTGCCCAGCGCAGACGCCACACCCTCGGCGCTGGATTTCAGCGGCCTGAATACGCTGAAGCGCGGGGTGCAGGCGAATCCTGCTTCGGAAGAAAAACAGCGCGAAATTGCCCGGCAGTTCGAGGCGATCTTCATCCAGATGCTGATGAAGCAGGCTCGCCAGACCAGCGATCAGATGCCGACACTGTTCGATTCGCAGGCCACGCGCATGGCGCGCAGCCTGAGCGACGAACAGGCGTCTCTGGCGTTGGCCAACCCCGGTATCGGTTTAGCCGACGCCTTGATGGCGCAGATGCAAGGCGGGGTGCTGAGCAAGCCCTTGGATCCTCTGGCCAATCCACCCGAGGCCGCCCGTTCGCGCCTGCCTGGGCTGCAATCGCGCATCGGCGAGGGTCAACGGCAGGCGGCGGATTCCATTACTTCGTTGATCGATCTGTTGAGCCAGCGTCATCTGGGGCAAAAGGTGCGCAGCGCCATTCAAGGGGCGCCGGATCATATCCGCACCTTTGTGGATCGGATGGCGGTGGCGGCTGAGTCTGCCGCGCAGCACAGCGGCGTACCGGCTAAATTGATTCTGAGTCAAGCGGCGCTGGAATCCGGTTGGGGGCAGCGTGAAATCCTGCGTTCAGATGGCAGCAGCAGCCATAATCTGTTCGGCATCAAGGCCGGCGGCAGCTGGCGCGGCGATGTGGTGCATGTCATGACCACCGAATATGTAGACGGCGAGCCGCGCAAGATGTCGCAGCCTTTCCGCGCCTATGATTCCTATGCGGATTCTTTTAGGGATTACGCCAAGCTGATCAGCCAGAGCGACCGCTATAGCGATGTGATGAAGGCCCGCAGCGCCGAGGACGCCGCCCGCAAGGTGCAGGCTGCCGGTTATGCCACCGACCCGTCCTATGCGGACAAGCTGATCAGTATCATGGGATATTTCAACGCCCGCTGATAAGGCGGCGGCGGTTTGCCTAGCGCTAAATTTTCCCGCTGTGCTGCCGTTATCAGGTAAGACGAATTCTCGCGGATGCCGATCAGGCGTTTGCATCACAGACAGGATTGCAGCATATGAATCTGGCGAATCTGGGCAAGGCCGGCCTGTTGGTCGCGCAAAACCGGTTGGCGACAGCCGGGCACAACATCAATAACGCGGCAACGGCCGGCTATAACCGCCAGACCGTGCTGTCGCAGACGGCAGGCGCTACGCCGACTTCCGGCGGTTGGATCGGTCGCGGGGTGCAGGCCGTCAGCGTGATGCGGTCTTACGATAATTTTTTGTACAACCAGTTCACGACCTCCCTGACACGGGGCGCCGCCCTGAAGACCTATGGTGATCAGATCAGCCAGGTGAATAATCTGGTGGCTGATCGCACGGTGGGCATTTCGCCCAATATCCAGCAGTTCTTTAATAGCTTGGATGCGTTGGCGACTGCGCCGGCTGATGTGGCTGCCCGCCAGGAATTGCTGGGCCGTGCCAACAGTCTGGCTTCGCAGGTGCGCGACGCCAACGCCTTTTTGGATGATCAGCGGCAAAACGTCAACACCCAGATTGACACCACAGTGACGCAGATTAACAGCTACCTGGATCGCATCCAGGACATGAATCGCCAGATCACCACGGCTAAAGCCACCAATCCCGGTCAGCCACCCAATGATCTTGCTGGACCAGCGGGATCAGTTGGCAGCTGATCTGGGTCAGTTGGTGGATATCAAAATCTATGAACAGGATGATCGGTTCAGCATTACCATCGGTAACGGTCAGACCGTGTTGGGTGGCGATTCGGTCTATCATCTGCAGGTGCAGCCTTCTGCTGCCGATCCTGGTCGCATGGCGGTGAACTATACGGTGATCGACGCCACGGGTAATGCTCAGCCTATGGAGATGCAGGATAAGCTGATTGCTGGCGGCAAGTTGGGTGGTTTGCTGACCTTTCGGACGGATGTGCTGGATGTGACCCAGAATGACCTGGGGCGCCTGTCCTTGGGTATTTCGATGTCTATGAACGCTCAGCACTCGCAGGGCTACGATCCCTCCGGTGCGAAAGGCGCGGATTTCTTTTTTGCTAGTGATGGATTGTGGGGACAAGTTGTGGCGGGTGAAATACTGCGACCGGCACACCCACAGTCACCTTGCCTCCGTTCCCGCATGAGAGGCTCAGTTATAGCTGGTTACGACGGGGTACCGGCGATTACACGGTCACACAGATGCCTGAGACGAATCCGCCAAATAGCGAAGCGGCAACGGGTACCTTGATCCGGTGGATGGTCCATCCAATTTGACACAGCGGGTCGGGCTGCGATGGGGATCGGCCATTAGACTGCCAACCCAGGGCAAGGTCATTGGAATGCAGATAACACGGTAGCCGCGGGCAGCCCGACAGCATCCATCCAGAATGCATCCGCTGCTGACCACTCAGGATTACCGGCTGGAGTTTGATGTGGTCAGTGGTCATTATTCCGTCACTCGGGTGCCAGAAGGCTCTTTTGTGGGAGTTATCTGGATTGCCGGCGGCGGAACTCTGTCGATCGATGGTGTGGAAATTGACACCACAGCTATTGCAGGCACCCCGGTGAGGCGATTCCTGGCTGATCCAGCCCACGCGGGATGCGGCGGGTAGTATGAACGTCGCCCTGACTGATCCAGCAAAAATCGCAGCAGCGGGTGAAACCGCGAATGCGAAGGATTCTGCCAGGGCGCCTCGGCCGGGCCCTGCAGGTTCCGCCAATGGCGACAATGCCCTGAAACTGGCCGCCTTGCGCTCGGAAAAAGTCCTGGGCAATGGCACCATGGGCCTGAACGAGGCCTATTCCCAGCTGGTCAATGGCGTAGCGGTCAAAACCCAGGCCAACACCACGGCGCAAAAAGCCCAGGAATCCTTGATTCAGCAAAACTATGCTGCTCAGCAGGCCGTATCCGGCGTCAATATGGACGAGGAATACATCAATCTGCAGCAGTATCAGGAACAGTACCGCGCCGCTGCGCGGCTGATCGACACCGCATCGACCCTGTTCGATACCTTGCTCAGCCTGCGCAACTGATTAGCGCGCCGCTTTACTAGGAAATCATCATGCGTATCAGTTCCAGCCTCATGTTTCAGACCGGCCTGAACACCATCAACGCCCAGCAGTCCGACCTGATGCATCTGTATCAGCAGATCGGCTCCGGGCAGCGGATGGTGACGCCGGCTGATGACCCTTTGGCCGCTGCGCAGGCCATCAATCTGTCGCAGTCCCAGGCACAGAATGTCCGCTATGGAGATAACCGGGCGGTCGCCAACCGTAATCTGGGGACCGAGGAAGATGCGCTGAATACGTTGACTCTGCTGCTGCAAGACGTGCGCACCCGTCTGGTGCAAGCCGGCAACGGTACTATGTCGGATGCGGATCGCCAAACCCTGGCCAATGTGCTGCAGAATGCTCGCGACACGGCCCTGGGTATTGCCAACACGACTGACGGCAATGGGCAGTATGTGTTTTCTGGATCTTTGGGCAGCACCCCCGCTTTTGCTGCCAATGGCAACTATAACGGTGACGGCCTGCAGCGCCTGATCCAGGCGGATGCTACCCGCCAGATTGCAGGCAGTGACGTCGGATCGGATATTTTCGCCCGGGCGCAGCCGGGGACGCTGGCCTATACCAGTGCAGCGGGTGGTGCCAATACCGGCACGGCGGTGCTGGGTGGGCCGTATATATCAGATCGGGCTCTGAATGCGGATGCCCGCTATTCATATGCGGTCAGTTTCACGGGGCCGAATACCTATGATGTCACCATTACGGACGAGACGAATGGCACTGCTACGCCCAATGCAGGTTTAACACTGCCGGCGGGCGCCACCGAAATGGATCTGGGCAATGGCACCAAGGTTCAAATTTCCGGCGCACCGGCTGCTGGTGATACCTTTACAGTAGATCCCCTGAAGCATCAGAACGCGAATATGTTCGCAACGTTTGATAATCTGATCGCGGCGCTGAATGCGCCGTCCCAGGGCGACGCGCAGGCGACTGCTCAGTTGCACAATGTGCTGAATACCGGTATGCAGCAGTTCGCCTCCAGCTACGACAACGTCCTGACGGTGCGCTCGTCCATCGGCGCCCGCATGAATGAACTGCAGGCGCTGGATGACAGCGGCAATCAGCGCAATCTGGGTTTCAGGGCCGCGTTGTCCGGTCTGGAGGACCTGGATTACTATGAGGCCACAACGCAGCTCAGCCTGCGCAAGATCGCCCTGGAAGGCGCGGGCTTGGCTTTCCAGACGATCCAGGGGCTTAGCCTGTTCAATCTGGGCCGCGGTTGATCTACCATAGTTAGCAGGTTCCGGTTCGTCTATCGCGAATCAGGTGCAGTTCCAGCGAATAGGGCCTACAAGGCCCTATTTTCTTAGGAAGAAAAGCGGCGTGCGTATGGCATGCTGACGATAATCACAAAGGTGAGGTGACATGAAGTTTCGTTTCTGGAAGGGGCGTGCTATCGCCTTGTCTCTGCGGGTCCGATTGACCTTGGTGGTGGGGCTGTTGTCCCTGTTGACGTTTGCTGCTGTGGGCAGCGCCTGGTTTGTGCAGCAGCAAAGCCAGCGCACCATTGCACAATTGTCATCGGTAGGGGTGCAGGCGAATTCAGATGTGAAAAACGCGCTGATCTATGCTCAGCAGGCGACCACCCAGGTCGAAGGCGCGCTGGGGATCGCCAATGAAAAGCAGCGTTTGTGGGAATTGGGTCAGGCCGACCAGCTGCTGAAACGCTCCCGCGATCATATGCAGTCCTTGCAGGATTCCAAGGCCTTGACAGGGTCGCAGGGGGAATCCCTGCAGCATATCCTGGACACGACGTTCAATGATTACTGGACGCAAGTCGACCAGTTGCGCAGTTTTGCCGCCAAACAGGATGCCAAGGCCTTCGAGGCCCTGAAGCGCGGCCGTCTGCGGGGCGCAGCCCGGGGGATGGACCGGGCTTTTGGACAGTTCGATCAGTACATTCAGAACAGCAGCAGCGAATCGCGCCAGGCGCTGGCCCAGCAGTTCGAATGGGCCAACTACGGCTTCATCGGTTTGCTGGTGGTGGCCGTCGTGCTGGCCTTGCTGGCATATCGCACCTTGATCCGCACGGTGCTGCGGCCATTGCAAGGGGTGGGCCGGCATTTGCAGAAGATGGCAGCGGGCAACCTGGATCTGGCGATTTACCCCAAATCGCGTGACGAGATCGGGCAGCTGCTGTTCGGCTTGAAAGACATGCGCGAGGGCCTGGAATCCCTGATTCTGGGGGTGCGGACCCGCATGGGCCGGATGACGGACAGTGCCCGACGTATCGCCAGCGGCAATCTGGATCTCAGCAGCCGCACCGATCAGCAGGCAGCCGCCTTGCAGCAGACGGCCGCCAGCATGGAAGAGCTGGCCAGTACGGTCAAACAGAATGCCGATCATGCCCAGCAGGCCAATCAGTTGGCCAGCACCGCGTCCCAGGTGGCGTCGCGGGGCGGACAGGTGGTCGATGAAGCCGTGCAGACCATGCAGGGTATTTCCGGCAGCTCACAAAAAATCGCCGATATCGTCGGCGTGATTGACAGTATTGCATTTCAGACCAATATCCTGGCGCTGAATGCCGCCGTCGAAGCCGCCCGTGCGGGGGAACAGGGACGGGGGTTTGCCGTGGTCGCGGCTGAAGTCCGCGCCCTGGCGCAGCGCAGCGCGGGTGCGGCCAAGGAAATCAAGGAACTGATCGAGGATTCCGTCGGTCGCGTGCAGGCAGGGTCGGCCCAGGTCAATCGCGCTGGCGAGACCATGCAGGAAATCGTGCAGGCCGTGACCCGGGTGTCCGACATCATGAGCGAAATCACCGCCGCCACGGTCGAACAGTCCTCTGGTATTGATCAGGTCAATATGGCCATTGCCCAGATGGATACGGTCACGCAGCAAAATGCCTCGTTGGTGCAGCAGGCGGCAACGGCGGCCGGCTCTCTGGAAACGCTGGCGGCTGAAATCAGCCAGTCCCTGGCGGTGTTTCAGCTTAGCCAGCAGGCGATGGCGGCAGCGGATCTGCCGGTAGATGACGATTCCGCGCCGCAAGATTCACTGGCGATAAACGCGGCGTCGGCGCCAGCGGCTACTGCACGTCAAACAGCATCGACAGGCGCTGCCAAGCCTCGCCTGGCAGCGCCTGCTCAGGCGTCGCGACAGGCAGCGTCTCAGGCCGCCACAGACACTGAACAATGGGAGGATTTCTGAATATGATGGATCGTGGGCAAGAGGATTTTCGGGCAGGCACCAGACTAGGGGGTCAATCTCTGTGGCGACACAGCGGGCTGGCCGGCGAGAGAGGAGCCGTTGTGTTGGTTGCCGTTGCGCTTGTGCTGGCTGGCTGCACGTTCACGGGAAATGGCCTGAATACAGCCGGCCTGGATCGTATCGTGGTCGGACGGACTACCTTGGACCAAGCCTCTGCAGATCTGGGCGCTCAGCCCACGGATACCTGGCAGCAGGGCGATACCCTGCTGGCGCGCTGGGCCTATAAAGGCACGGTGGCAACGGATGCTGTGTATGCCCGCCAGGAAGTCTGGCTGCGTTTTGGACCGGATGGCACCTTTCAGCGGATGGAAAACAGCATTAATGTACCAGCGCTGCGCCATCCCAGGACGGCTGCCGAGGCTGATCACGAAGCAGCTCAGCAGCAGGCCAAGGCTCAGCCTAAGGCAAGCGCTGCCGGGGAAGTGGATGTCCAGACGACAGCGGATGATGGCATGATCGTGATTCCCGGCAATGGTGAACCCGGCGCGCATCCAGCGGCCGCAGGTCCGATCCCTGTTCCCCCGCCGCCGCCTGTGTCCAGCGGCTCCGCTGCTGCCTCAACGCAGGGGCAGCAGCCGCTGCTGCCGGCGGGGTCCACGGTTGTGCCGGGGGTGACGTATCCGCTGTCTTCTTCTACCAAGGCCCCCTAGACAGGTCTGAATGGCGCGGGATAAGGGCGGTCGCTACAGGCCGGCCAAGCCGCGGGCAATCCGCGCCATTGTCTGATAGCCGTCCTGGAATAATTTCATCAGGAACTCGCTGCTGCGGGGCAGCACGATCGCCAGCATGATCAGGCCCGTCGTCAGGGTGATCGGGAATCCCACTGCAAATACCGATAGCTGTTGTGCGGTACGGTTCAGGATGCCCAGGGACAGATTGATGGTCTGCAGCACAATAAGGATCGGCAGCGCCAGCAAGATGCTTGAAATCCAGATCTGGCCGCTCCAGTCGATTAGCGCCCCCCAGCCGTCTGCATGAAGGGATGCTCCAATGGGCAGAATCTCAAAGGTGCGCACCAGGCCGTCCAGCATCAACAGGTGGCCATTGACCGCCAGAAAAAGCAGCATGGCCACGATATTGATCAGGCGCGACAGAACTGCCGTGTTGGCGCCGGTGGCGGGGTCAAAGAACGATGCAAAGGCCAGCCCCATCGGTAGACCGACGAATTCACCCGCCATCATCGCAGCGGTGAAGATCAGCCGCATGCAGAATCCCAGGGCCATGCCGATCAGCACCTGTTGCGCTGCAATCAGCAGGCCGGCGTACGAGCCAGGAGGGATGGCGGGAATCGGGCCGATCAGGGGGGCGATCACGACCGTCAGTGCCACAGAGACTCCAACCTTGATGCGGATGGGGACAGTGGATTCACCCAGAACGGGAGCCAGCATGACCAGACCGCCGATCCGGAACATAGGCCATAGCAGGCCGGTGATCCAGGCGTACAGTTGGTCGATCTGAACGTCAATCATGTCAGACCGCTTAGACGGCCAGGCTGGGAATGGATTCGAGCAGCGTCCGGATATAGTCGACCATCGTGGTCAGCAGCCACGGTCCCAGCAAGACCAGTGTCGCTCCCACCGCCAGCAGTTTGGGGATGAAGGACAAGGTCATTTCGTTGATCTGGGTGGCTGCCTGAAAAATGCTGATCAGCAGGCCCACCATCAGCGTGACCAGCAAGAGCGGCCCCGCTATGGTCAGGGCAACTCGCAGTGCTTGATATGTCAGAGACATGACGGCTTCGGGTGTCATGGGCAAACGTCTCCCTTATTGATAGAAGCTGCGGGCCAGCGATCCCAGCAGCAGATGCCAGCCATCGGCCAGCACGAACAGCATCAGCTTGAACGGCAGGGAAATGCTGACGGGCGGGACCATCATCATCCCTAGCGCCATCAGCAGGCTGGCGACGACCAGGTCGATGATCAGAAAGGGGATGAAGATGGTGAAGCCGATCTGGAAGGCGGTTTTCAGCTCGCTGGTGACGTAGGCCGGGACCAGTACCCGTAGCGGCGTGGCGTCGGGGGTGTCCAGCGGACCGATAGCAGCCATGTCGGCGAACATGCTGAGGTCCGCTTCGCGCGTCTGATGCAGCATGAAGGTCTTCAGCGGCTGGGCTCCCCGGTCCAGGGCTTCTTCAAAGCTGATCTGGTCATTGGATAGCGGTTGATACGCTTGGGTGTAAATTTGATCGAAGACCGGCGACATGGTGAACAGCGTCAGGAACAGGGCCAGCCCCACCAGGATCGTATTGGGGGGAGATACGCCCGTACCCAGCGCATTACGCAGCAGACCCAGCACGATGATGATGCGGGTGAAGCTGGTCATCATCAACAGGGCTGCCGGCAGGAACGACAGCATGGTCAGCATCACCAGCGTCTGTACGCTGAGCGACCAGGTTTCGCTGCCGTTGGGGCCGGGAGTAGACGTCAGGGCGGGCAGGGTGGCCTGGGCCAATGTATTGCCCGGCCAGATCAGCAGCAATAACAGGCCGGCTGACAGACCACGCAGCGCCAGGGCGCCGGTGGGGGAAAGGGCGTGGGAAAAAGCGAGCCGGCGGAACATCAGGATCTCGACAGAGTCTTGCTCAGCGATTCGGCAAAATCGGAATGTTCAGCCGGGGTGTCAGGCAGAGCGGACGAGGTATGCAACAGGGTGATCTGCTGGGGCGTCACGCCCAGGAGCAGGCGGGCGCCATCGATCTGGACCACAGTCAAAGAGCAGCGCGTACCCAGGCTGTGGCTGCCCAGCACGCGTAGATTCGTGGCTTTGTTCGAGTGGCGGGCCCAGCCTCCTCGGCGGGCCGCCCAGGCAAGCGCCAGCAGCAAGACCAGGATGAACAGCAGCGCTAGGACGACGCGCAGGATCTGAGCCTGGTCCATCAAGAATCAGCGACGGTTGTTCAGCCGGGCAATCCGGTCTGAAGGCGTGATGATGTCCGTGATGCGGATGCCGTATTTCTCGTCCACGACCACAACTTCGCCTTGGGCGATCAGGTAGCCGTTGACGTAGATGTCCATGGGCTCGCCGGCCAGGCCGTCGAGTTCCACGACCGAGCCCTGGCCCAGTTGCAGGATATTTTTGATCGTCAGGCGGGTGCGACCCAGTTCGACCGATAGCTGGACAGGGATGTCCATGATCATGTCGATGTCGCTGTCGGCGTCGCTGGCCTGGCCGACCAGCGGCTGGAAGACCTGCGCAGCAGCGGCTTGAGCCGGGGCTGCAGGTTCAGCGGCTGCGGGCGGCGTGGCGGCGGTCTGTTCGGCTAGCGCCGAGGCCCAGTCGTCTTCCGCCCCCAGGCCGGCTGCCTGAGTAGGCTGGTCGTGGGCGGTCGTCTGCTGTTCTGCCAGAGCGGCAGCCCAGTCATCCTCTAGTTTGTCGGTAGAGGCGGGATCCGTTTGATTAGGATCCTGGGTGTCGTCGTCTTTGATGTCGCTCATTTCTTCGTGCGGGCTAGCAGTTGGTCGGAGTCCCCAGGCGTCGCAAGAATTTTGTGTACGCGCAGGGCATAACGGCCGTTGAAGGTCCCGTAGCTGCAATCCAGCACGGGAACGCCTCCGACGCGCGCCGTCAGGTTGGGTTGGATGTCGACAGGCAGCACGTCGCCGACGGCCAGATGCAGCAGTTTGGCGATCGATGTTTCGATGCGGGTGAATTCCACGCCGAGTTCGACTTCGGCGCTACGGACTTCACGTGACAGCTGCTGGGTCCAGCGCTGGTCGATCGAGTCGGCGGCGGATTGCTGCAGCGGGCGCGTCAGGATGTCGCGGATGGGCTCCAGCATGGAATAGGGCAGGCAGATGTTCAGCTTGCCGCCCGAGGAACCCAGTTCGATATTGAAGGTAGACAGCACCACCACATCGTTGCCTGAACCGATGTTGGCGAATTTGGTGTGCATTTCCGACCGCATGTATTCGAATTCGATCGGGTAGACATTGTCCCAGGCTTGGCCATAGCATTCCAGGGTCAGGCTGAGCAGGCGGCGGATGATGCGTTGTTCGGTATTGGTGAAATCGCGCCCTTCGATCCGGGTGTTGTAGCGGCCATGACCGCCGAACAGGCTGTCGATGACCAGAAAGACCAGATTGGGGTCGAAGGTGAACAGGCCGGTGCCGCGCAGCGGTTTCATGGCAACCATGTTCAGGTTGCTGGGTACTGGCAGGTTGCGCTCGAAATCCGAATATTTCTGGATCTTGATAGCATTGACCGTGATGTCTGCGTTACGGCGCATGAACCCGAAAAACATGGAACGCAGTCGCCGGGCGAAGCGCTCGTTGATGAGTTCCAGCGTTTGCATGCGATGACGCACGACCCGGTCGGGCGAGCCCAGGTCGTAAGGCCGCACGCCGTCCTGGGGGACTTCGGCGGTAGATTGCGTCGAGGATTCTTCGCCGGTGACCCCTGCGAGCAGGGCATCGACTTCATCCTGAGAAAGCATGCTTTGATAGGGCATTACTGCACCACGAAGGCGGTGAACAGCACATCGGCCACGTGCGGGCCGGGCAGTTGAACCGCAAAGGGGCGAGAGAGATCCGCCTTGATGATCGTACCAAGCGCCAGACGGCCTTCAGGCGTCTGGATGGTGGCGAGTTCCTGGGCGGACAGGACTTTCAGTATCCGGTCCCGGACTTCAGGCATATAGTCCTGAATCTGTTTGCGCGAGGCTTCATCGTTCAGGCGCAGCGTGATAGCGGTGTACAGGATGCGGTTGCGGATTTCACCGTACAAGGTCACAGTGAAGGGTTCGAGATCTGCAAAGATGGGTGCCGGGACAACGGGCGCCGCTACCGGAGCGGCATTTGTCGCCTGAGCCGCGGGGTCCGTGGCAGGGCTGGACGCGCTGGTCCTGTTCATGAACAGCATCGTGCCGCCCACTGAGGCGCCGATGAGGACGATGAGCAGAAGAATGAATTTAAGTAGCCTGAGCATGGTTCCGGTTCAAGGTGTCACAGGGATCGGGAGGCTGCATTGTAATGCCTGGATCGCCCGATGTAACAGAAAGCGTTCATACAAAGGTGTCCACCAGGGCATCCGGGCGGGCAGCTGTGCGTGGGGCCTGTGCGTGAGCGGTCGTGCTGGACGCTGCCACCATATCGCCATCCAGGCTGAAGACCATGCCGTCGGACGTGCCGGAGGAACCTTGGGCGGACTGGTCGGCTTGTTGCTGGCCGGCTTGCTGGTCGCTGACATTGGCCTGGCCCAGGGACAAACCCGCCTGGGCTAATTGCTGTTCCAGGTGCGGCAGTGCGTTTTCCAGCGCCTGGCGCACATTGGCGTGCGGCGAAACGAAGGATGCCTGGGCCAGCGAGTCACCCAGGTGCAGTGTGATGTGGATCGGGCCCAGTTCGGGCGGATTGACGCGCATCTGGACGGTGTGTCCGGCGAGGCCAGCCTGCGTCAGATTGAGTATCTGGCGGCTGAAATCCTGGGGCCATTGAGGACTGCTGAGCGGTGTGGGGACAGCAAGTTGGACGGTGGCCTGGGGATTGGCAGCGGTGGGCAGCAGCGTGGCGCCCAACGCAGATGCTTGGCCGCCAACGGCGGCCAGCGTGTCTGCCGGGCTGGACAGCGGGGTGGTTTGCAGATGCGCAGTGGCTGCGCTGGCCGCTGCAGTCGTCGGGTTTGCCGGTAATACAGCGTTGTCGGCAGTCGCCGCCAACGCTGTCGCGGCCCGACTGGCGGTGGCCGCACGGCTGCCAGCGGATGGCGTCGTGGCTGTCGTTGCCGAGGCTATAGATGGGTTTGAGGCTTGCGCAGCAGGCGTCAGGATTGTTTGAGCGGCGCCGAGGCGGGCATTTCGAGAAGCGGCATCGCCTGCCGTCTGCTGAGAGGATGGTGAGTCGTTGGCGGCTGTGTCATCTGTCAGCAGGGCGGCGACGGCTTGTCCGCGCTGCGAGGCTGGTTTTGCATCGGTCGCTGCGGTGTCTGTCTTGAGCAAGGCTGCGGCGCCGGTCTGATGACGCGGCACAGCCAGAGCCTGGATGGGCGCTTGCATCAGCGGCAGGGCGGCGCTATCCAGAATCAGCGCCAGCGTTTCGTCAGGGCCCAGAGGATCCTGTTTTTTTGTGGTGTCGGTAGGCACAGCATCAGCGCGCCCGGTTTTGGCGGCAGTTTCATCGTTTGCCGCAGCACCGCGCTGACTGGACAGTACGTTTGAAAAGGCGGGGGCGTTGTCCTGGGGGGCGCCTGCGTCCGCGGCCCGCGTCGTGCTGTCGGCCGAGGGCGGGCTGGAGTGGGTCGTCACAGGAAGAACGGGCATGTTCATGGCTAGGGCGGATTCAGTGAGGCTGTCTCAAGCGTCGGTACAGGCCGGCAGCGGCTTCGTCGCTGGCGCGCTGTTCGCGGCGCTGTTCGCGGGTTGCCAACTGGCGAAGCTGGCGGGTTTTCAGAGTTTCGTATGAATTCAGGTGGCGTTTTTCGTGGTGCCACTGCTGGCGCCCGGCTTCGATTCGTATATCAATTTGGGCGATGATCCTATTTTGCTGGGAAATGGCCTCGTCCAATGTGGCAATAAAGTGCCTAAAGTTATGGTAATTCGAGGCGGTTACCCCGCTTTCAGTCGTATCCTGAAGTTTCTGCGTGTAGTCGCTGCGGTAGTTGTCCAGGGTTTTGAGCTGGCCCTGGGCCTCGCGCCGCTGAGCGGCGAGATCGGCCAGCACGCGCCCGGCCTCGTCGAGCTTGTCCTGGGTCAGGTTGATCAGGACATCAAGCGGAGTTTCAGGATTCATAGGTGATCTCCTGGCCCAGTACGCCTGCCAGAGCAGAGACGGCAGCCGGATAGTCGACCTGCACATCAATGCCTTGCTGCAGATAGCCTTCGAGCCAGGGGTATCGTTCGATTGCCTGGTCGATTTCTGGGTCGTTGCCTGCAGTATAGGCCCCCACGGCGATCAGGTCCCGGTTACGTTGATAACGGGACACCATGCGTTTGAACTGATGCACGCAGCGGAACTGGCTGGCCGGCACAATGGCTGACATGACCCGTGATATCGAGGCTTCGATGTCGATGGCCGGGTAGTGGCCGGATTCGGCCAGAGTGCGTGACAGCACGATATGGCCGTCGAGGATGGCGCGCGCGGAATCCGCAATCGGGTCTTGCTGGTCGTCGCCTTCGGTCAGGACCGTATAGAACGCAGTGATCGATCCAGCGGCCAGTTCTCCGCGGGGAGCGCCGTTGCCAGCCCGTTCGACCAGCGTGGGCAATTTGGCGAAAACGGACGGGGGATAGCCTTTGGTCGCAGGGGGTTCGCCAATCGCCAGGGCGATTTCGCGCTGCGCCATGGCATAGCGGGTCAGGGAATCCATGATCAACAGCACATGTTTTCCCTGGTCGCGGAAAAATTCCGCCAGGCGCGTGGCATAGACGGCGCCCTGCAGGCGCAGCAGCGGCGAGACATCCGCAGGAGCGGCGACGACCACTGAACGCGCCAAGCCGTCTGTGCCCAGATTCAGTTCGATGAATTCCTTGACTTCGCGGCCGCGTTCGCCGATCAGGCCGACCACGATCACGTCGGCTCGCGTGTAGCGGGCCATCATGCCCAGCAGCACGCTTTTACCGACGCCCGATCCGGCGAACAGGCCCATGCGCTGGCCTCGGCCCACTGTCAGCAAGCCATTGATGGCCCGCACGCCCACGTCCAGTACTGTGTCGACCGGTGCGCGGGTCAGAGGGTTGATCGGCGCCGCCGTCAGGGGCGCCATATCCAGGTCGGTGGGCAGCGGTTTGCCGTCCAAGGGGCGACCGGCGCCATCCAGGACCCGGCCCAGCAGGGCCTGGCCGACCGGCAGGTGGCGGGCCTGGTCGACGCCGACCGGCGAGATGGTCTCCGGGCGTTGGGTGGTGGGCAGGGGCACAGGGTCCAGCAGCAGGGTTTCCGATGGCACCACGCGCGCGCCAGGGCGCAGGCCGGTGATATCGCTTTGCGGCATCAGGTATAGCGTATCGGCATGAAAGCCGACCACTTCGGCGTCCGCCCAGAGATCGCGCCCCGGCGAGACCTGCACCCGGCAGGCGGCGCCTACGGGCAGTTGCAAGCCGGTGGCTTCCAGCACCAGGCCGGTGGCGCGGGTGACGCGACCCTGGCGGCGTGTGGCCAGACGCGCTTCGATACGCTGTTCGCAGAATTCCATCTGGGTCCGCCAGCGGGCGCCAGCGGTATCCAGCGGGGAGTCAGGGGCCGTCATGTCGGGCCGGGACATGCCCGGTTTTCTGGCCCAGCGCCGAGATGATGCGTTGCCAGCGGGTTTCCAGCGTCGCGTCGACAGATCCCAGCGCGGTTTCCGCGATGCAGCCGCCGCGCGTGATGCGTTCGTCGGCAATCAGGCGGTAGTTGCTGAGGTCGGGGTTTTGCTGCAAAAAGGTATTGACCAGGCCCAGATCGTCGGGGTGCAGCCGCAGATTCAGCGGTGAGCCGGGCTCCGGACGGGATTGCAGCACATCCTGGACCAGGGTCAGGATGTGGTCGGGGTGTTCGCGCAGCTGATCGCTCAGCACCTGCTCGGCGATACGGGTGGCCAGGCGGATCAACGATTGCCCGATTTCTGATTCAAGATCATTGATGGCAGCGGCACAGGCCTGGGCCAGGGCGTTCAGACGAGCAGCTTGTTCCTGGACCAGGGCGGCGCCTTCGGTGTGACCGGTTTCCAGGCCCTGGGCATGGCCTTCGGCGCGGCCCGCCGCCAATCCTTGGGTATGGCCTTCGGTGCGGCCTGTTTCCAGACCCTGGGCCTGGCCTTCGGCCAAGCCTTTTTCGTAGCCTTCCTGGTAGCCTTTGTCCAGGCCTTCCTGGCGGGCCTGGGCCAGCGCCTGAGCGCGGCGGCGCAGCAGATCTGCCTGAGGCGGTTCGGCGTCGGTAGCCCGCCGTTGTTGTTGTGTCCTGAGGGATTCCATTTCCCAGCGCTGCCAGCGGGCACGCATCTGGAGATCCATGGAAGGCTTGTCAGACATACTGATCGTTGCCCATGCTCAGGTTGATCTGGCCGGCGTCGGCCAGTTTGCGGGCCACCAGCAGGATGGCCTTTTGTTCCGTTTCGACGCGGGACATGCGTACCGGTCCTTGGGCCTCGAGGTCGTCGCGCAGGATTTCGGCCGCGCGGTTGGACATGTTCTTGAAGAATTTGGCGCAGAGTTCTTCGCCGGCGCCCTTCAGGGCGATGGTCAGCGAAGCCGTATCGATTTCCTTGAGGATGAGCTGGATGGCGGCATCCTCGACGTCAGCCAGATTGTCGAAGACGAACATTTCGTCGACGATGCGCTGCGCCAGGTCGGCATCGATTTCGCGCAGGCTGCTGACCACGGCTTCTTCTTCGGTGGTGTTCATGAAATTGAGGATTTCCGCCGCCGTGCGGACGCCGCCCATCTTCGAGCGCTTGGCCCCCTGGCCGGACAGGACCTCGTTGAGTACATCGGTGAGCTCGTGCAGCGCAGCCGGTTGTACGCCGCCGAACGTGGCGATGCGCATCATCACATCATTGCGCGAACGCTCGTTGAGCAGGGCCAGCACGGCCGAGGCGCGGTCGCGTTCCAGGTGCACCAGGATCGTGGCGATGATCTGCGGGTGCTCGTCGGCGATGAGTTCGGCGACGTTGGCGGGTTCCAGCCAGTTCAGGGCATCGATGCCGGAGCCTGCCCCGTCGCCGGCATCCAGGATGTCCTCGATGAGACTGGCGGCGCGGTCGGTGCCTAGCGCCTTGGTCAGTACGGAGCGGATGTAGTCATCCGAGCCCAGCGTGACGGCCATGAACTGGTCGGCTTCGCGGCGGAAGTCTTCCAGGACCTCGTCGACGTCGGCGCGGGTGACCTGCTTCAGATTGGCCATGGCTGAGCCGATCTGCTGCACCTCGCGTGAGGTCAGGTATTTGAAGACTTCAGCAGCGGCATCCTCACCGAGAGACATCATGAGGATGGCGCAGCGGTTCAGATCGGGTTCAGGGCTTGGCATTTTTAGAATCCATCCAGGATCGCAACACCATGGCGACGGCGCGCGGATCGCGTTGGGCCAGTTCGCGGGCAGTGTCCAGGTTTTCCTCGTAGCGGTTCATTTCGGAAGCTCGTACCTCGTCCTGGCGGCGTTGTTCGCGCATGGTTTCCAGGTGGGCTTCGTTTTTCACGCGTTCGACCTGGGCGTTGGCAAAGCCCTGCACAATGGGGCGAATGACCGAGCGCCACAGGAAGAACAGTATCACCAGGACCAGCAGCACCTTGCCGATCTGCAGCGCCAGGTTCTGGTAGGTCGGGTTATCCCAAGGCTTGACGGAGGGTTCCTGATTGGTGAATTCACTGTTCACTACGCTGAGCGTATCGCCTCGGTCAACAGAATAGCCCATGGCCTGTTTCACCAGAGCATTGATGTTGTCCATGTCGGATTGTTCGAGCGGGGCGGGCTCGCCGTCTTTGTCGCGATAGTTGACGACGACGGCCACCGACAGGCGTTGAATCGTGCCCAGTTCATGCTTGACATGGCTGATGGTGCGGTCGACTTCGTAGTTGACGGTGGCATCGTTGCGCATCGATCCCCGATTGGCGGAGAGCGGCGCGGAAAGCGTGTTGACGGCGGTTTGTGGCGCCTGCGCAGCGGCGCCCTGCGCCGGATTCTGGGCATTGGCCGCCTGGCCGGCGGGCGCCGTCTGGATGGGGGCCGTGGCATTGGCCGGGGGCTGGTTGGTCAGTGCGCCCGGCACGCCTTCAGGCGGTGCGATGCCGTTTTGCGCGGAATCGCTGGTCTGCTTGCTGCGCACAGCTGCCGTACCCGGCGTTTCGTTGGGTCGATAGACTTCGGAGGTCTGTTCGCGCTGAGAAAAATCGACGCTGGCACTGACCTGAGCGCGGACATTGCCCGAGCCGACGATGGGGGTCAGCAGCGTCAGGATGCGCTGGGTGGTGCGCTGTTCGAGGTCGGTGACGAAGTTGCGACGGGTACTGTCCATGGCGGCTTCGCCGCTGGGCTTGGACAGCAGCTGGCCGTCCTGGTCAACGATGGAGACATCGGCGGCATTGAGTTTCGGCACGCTGGACGAGACCAGCCAGGAGATCGCGGAAACCTGGGCTTCGCTGAGGCTGCGTGCGGGAAACAGCGTGAGCAGCACCGAGGCGGTGGGAGCTTCACGGTCGCGTACGAACAGGGACTGGCGAGGAATGGCCAGGTGCACCCGGGCGGATTTGACCGGATGCATGGCCTCGATAGAGCGGGCCAGTTCGCCTTCCAGGGCGCGTTGATAGGTGATTTGTTCTGTAAATTGGCTGGCCCCGAACTGGGGTTTGTCCAGCAATTCAAAGCCTACGCTGCCGCCGCGCGGCAGGCCTTGTTCGGCCAGCTGCAGGCGTAGCGCATAGACCTGATCGGCGGGTACCAGGATGGTGGCGCCATTGTCGGCAAATTTGTAGGGAATGTTGCGCTGGTTCAGTACCGAGACGATCGCCCCGCCGTCGCGGGATTCGACATTGGAAAACAGCGTTTTGTATTCGGGTTCGCGCATCCACATGGAGGCGACGACCAGCAGGGCAACGAAAGCAGCACCCAGGCCCAGCAGCACGGGGCGGGGCAGGGCCGCCAGCCGCGCCAGGGCGGGATTTTTGTTCATCCAGTCGGCAATCGGGTTCATCGAGCGGGAGATGCAGAAGGGGCCGCCAGGCTGCGCCCGGGCCAGAAACCGTCGGTCTGGATGATATGCATGCTGATGCGGCAGTATGGAAGATGGATGGCGGCCATTATGGCGGGGATTGCGGTTTGGGCAAGCCCTGAAAAGCCCGGTTTTTGGGGCTTAGTTAGGTTGATATCGCGAATTGCTTGAATTGCCAGGACTTGTTCCTGCTATTGGCAGTCTAGTCACTGGCACGAACCGCGTATAGTACAACGCTGACCCGTTCTGTCACGGGTCGATGCCCGTCAGCAATCTTTTCAATGGCTCCGACATGATCAATTCCCAGGCCCTGGCCAGTGTTGAAAATCTGCTTTCCCAGATGCGGGCGGTCACGCGCGCGTCCCAGGGGCTGGAGGCTCAGCCAGCGGTCGCTCAGGCGGGGCAGTCAGGCGGGTTTGCGTCTGAATTGGCTCGGACCCTGAATCGGGTGTCGGATGCCCAGAACGCCGCCAACGCCCAGGCCCGGGCTTTCGAAATGGGCGATCCCAATGTGTCGCTGAGCAATGTCATGATCGACTTGCAAAAGGCGGGCTTGTCGTTCCAGGCCACGGTGCAGGTGCGCAACCGCCTGGTTGAAGCCTATAAAGAAATCGCCAATATGGCCATCTAGGCCGGGGGCTGAGGCGCTGGTTTTTTAACGATGCCGTCTTTGCCGCCGGTATCCAGGTCGTATAGCCAGGCCAGCAGTTCGGCGATGGCGATGTACAGCTTGGGCGGAATGTGGGCATCCAGGTCCACTTGCATCAGCAGGCCCACCAGTTCCGGCGATTCATGAATGTACAGGCCGTGTTCGCGCGCTGTGCGGATAATGGTTTCCGCCAGGTTGCCGTAGCCCTTGGCGACCACGCGTGGCGCCTGATCCGACGGATCGTAGGTGATGGCCACCGCGCTGGGGCGGTGAGAATCAGCGGGCCGCGACTTCATGTTCTGCAGGATCTGGGTCGGTGATGGGGCCGCCGGACATTGTCACGTTTTCCGGGTCATTGTCGTGATCCACGACTGACAGCTGGCTGGCTTGCAGGCCTTGGGCCAGCAGGCGCAAGCGCAAGGGTTCGATGGATTGGTTCAGCTTATCTGCTGATTGGGGCGCCGTCAGGCGCATGATCAATTGATCGCCTGACAAGCTGAGCCGCGCCTCGACCTGACCCAGATTGGGCAATTGCAGATTCAGGCGGGTTGACCAGTATTCCTCGGGGGTGGCGGGATGCTGTCCATCATCAGGCTGGCGTCGGCGAACTTCCATTTGCATGTCTGCGCCTGACCAGGCTTCGCCTTGCCACATGAAACCCTGATTGGCCAGTACTTCCAGCTGTTGGCGTACCAGTAGCTGTGCCTGGGGATCAATCCCGGGGATAGGGACGTGTGGCGTGGGGTTCTGAGCAGTCGCCGTCTGAGCGGTATTGTGCTGGCTTGCCGAGGCATTCGCCTGCGGGCCGGTGTCTTGGGGGGCGGCAGTCTGTGCCTGCTGGATGATGGATGCCAGGGATGTGGCCTGCCCAGCTTGCTGCCCGGACGGCGTGCCGGGCAGGCTGGGTTGCTGCCCCATCATCTGACCCTGGGGTTCCTGGCGTAGCGCCTGGGGAGATGTCTTGCCCGCAGCCAATTGCGCCACGTGGGATTCGTAGAACAAGCCGCTGCCCTGGATGGACTGGGACAGCGCGTGGGCGAAACGGGCCGCCAGAGCGCCAGGTTGATTCAAACTCGTTGCCAGCTGTGCCCATACCTGTGTGGTGCTGGAGGCGGTCTGGTTCGGGGAGCCAGCGGTGGTGGCGCCCGGGCTGCCGGCGCCGGGTGCGGCTGCGCCAGCTTGGGCCGTACCGCCGCCTGCTGCCGGCCCTGAGGGTGTCAGCAGGGGGGTTCGCCCTTGGATGATCTGATTGGCCTGTGGAAATTGGTTCAGCAGGGCCAGAATGATGCGTGCGGCATAGCCCAGGGTGGTGGGGGCGGACTGGGTCGCCCCCTGAAAGGTGGTGGATCGTCCGAGCAGGTTGTCGAGCTGCATCTCCCGGCCGGCTTTGCCGACCGCGGCTCGGCGCTGGCCTTCGGCATTGGCTTGGTCGACTGCCTGACGGGGGTCGCGCTGCACAGGGTTTTGCAGTGCGTGCGGATTTTCGGCGTTGCCCGGCTGGGGGACGGCCTGCGGGCCGGCGCCGGAGACCAGATTGGCCTGTTGTCCCAGGCTTGTCCCCAGCGCGGTATCGAGGCGCTGGATGAGCAGTGTGCCGAGGTTGGAGGGGGCCCCGATGCTCATGGCTTATTGGGGGCGTACAGTGCTGTAGTACGCTTGCAGGACAGTGCGTTGACGTTTGATCGTACCCAGCAGATGACTGAGACGGTCAAGTTCGGGGGCGACCAGTTGGCGGATCTGGGCGTCATCGTCCAGTATCCGGGTGAGCAATTCCAGCCGAGCGGTCCTTTGGTCATCATCCAGAGGGTCGAGTTGTTTCAATCGCTCGACGGCCAGGTGATACTCGGAACCCAGAGAAACCAGGCGGTCCCATTGTTGGGTTTCAGCCATCGTTCGCATGCGCGAGGAGATATCTGCAATGGCCTGATAGTGCTGCAGTAGAGAGTCTTGTGGGGTGCTCAATTGCCGGGCCCTCGCGCTTAGCTGTTGGACGAAGGCGTCTTGAACTGTGGGTCGACAGCCGTGTACCAGGCGTCGGCCAAGTCGCTGAGCTGCTTTTCGGCTGTCGTCAGTTTGGCTGCGTCGTTATGCAGATTGGCCATCATCAGATCACGGATGATAATTTCATAAGATGCGGTCAGCAGGCGGGCGACTTCGCCCCCCCGTTCGGTATCGACGCCGGCTTTCAGGCCGGAGTCGACAATATCGATGGCCTTGGAAATGGCCTTGCCACGCTCGGCGATATTACCGTTGTTCAGGTGATGACGCGCCTGTGCCAGAGCTGTCAATGCTCCCCGGAACAGCAGGGAAATCAAGCGTTCCGGAGAGGCGCTGAGGACTTCTGTTTCGAGTCCTATCGTGGCATAGGACCCAGTGGCTCGTGCGGTCCGAGAGCGTGGCGCGTACGTCATAAAACCTTATTTCTTAGCGCCGTTCAGAGCGCTGAGTTGCTGTGATAGGTAGCTGCTGAGCGAGTTCATCTGGCTGACCATGGCATCCAGCTGAGTAAACTGGTTGCGGTAGGTGTCCATGCGCTGGGCGATACGGTCAGAGGTGGCTTCAAACTGCTTTGTGATGTCTTCGACAGTTTTGCTCATGCTGGTTTGAGCCGTGCTGATGGAACCGTTCGTGTTGACGAAACCTTCTGCTGTGTCGCTGACGCGTTTGCCAATGCCTGTATCGCTGGTAAACAGAGATTTCACGCCTTCGCCGTTTTCGGCCAGCGCTTTGCTGAGCTTGGCATCGTCAATGACCAGTTCGCCGGTTTTGGGATCGGTGCTGATGCCGATCTGGGCCAGGTTGGTGCCTTGGGCGGGGTCGAATCCACCGGAAATGGCGTCGCGCATGCGGGTCTGCACTGAGCGCGCAACGGAGTCCCCCGTCAGGGCGGATGATTTTTGCGCACCGACGTCATAGGCGGTCAGGGTCTTGATGCTGCCCAGCAGGCTGTTATAGGCCTTGACGAAATCCCCGACCGCTTTTTTAGCGACGGAATCATCTTTGGTCAGACTTAAGTTGGCGGCTTTCCCGTCGGTGGTCTGATTCAGTGTCAGGGTAACGCCATCAATAACATTGCTGACGGTATTGGTGGCGCTGGTGACATCAATGCCGTTGATGGATAGTTTAGCGTCTTGGGCTGCTTGGCCCTGTTCGACATTGGCCGCATCCGTCCCGGCGTATTTCAGGAAATTGTCCAGATCCGTGTTGCCGGATACAGAGATTGAGGCTGCTGCATTTTGTGCGCCGGTCTCGCGGCTGGTCAACAGCAGACGATAAGGTGTGCCGCTGCCGTCGTTGACGACCGTGGCATTCATGCCAATGTCTTTGTCGGCATTGATGGCTTTGGCCAAGCCGTTGAGCGAAGTGTCGGCGCCCAGGTCCAGCGTCTTGGTGTCGCCATTGGCCAAAGTGACGGACAAGGTGCCGCCGCTGCCGATGCTGGTAGTGCGGTCAGTCTGACCGGCATAGACCAGAGTCTGCGAAGTAGCCAGTTGGGAAACATTGACCGAGTACTGGCCCGCGATGGCTTGATTGGTAGTAGTGACAGAGATTGCGTCTGAACTGCTCTTGGCCGCGATGGCGCCAAAGGCATCAGTGTTTTTTACTGCATCAGCGGCTTTCTGGAAGGCGGAGACAGCGTCTTTCAAGGTGCCGTAGCCGGACAACTTGGCTTTGGCGACAGTCTGGCGATTCTGGATGACGGCCAGAACCTGATTTTCGTTTTTCTGCAGGCTATCCAGCAGATCGCCCAGGGGCAGGCCCGAGATGCCGATAGAAGAGATATTTGCCATGACGAGGACTCCTTTAGACCATTATGCCCTGGATTGACAGTAGGTAAAACCAGCGGCAGGGGTCGGATTCAGTTTCAGTTCAGTGTTTGGTGGGGGGGCGGATCAGGCCTTGGTGTCCACGCCCGAGCCTTGCAGTTGCGCGATCATTTTGGCGATTCGCAGCATGGCTTCGGAAGGAATGGTCTTGATAACGTCGCCACTGGCGCTGTCGACGATGGAAATCACCAGCTTCTGGGTGTCTTTATCCATATCGAAGCGGACACCGGTGGACCATGCCTGAAGGTTGCCGTTAATGGATTCCAGCGCCTTTTCCAGAGAGGATTTGGGCTGTTCCGGGTATTCTTTCAGCATGGGGTTCTGTTGACCCGCCTGCTTGGACGTGCCGGATTGGGCCTTTTCGCCAGCGGAGACTTCCGCGACAGGTTCGGGTTTGCCGGCGGGTCGTTCGGAGACCGCGGGGGTCAGACCCAGGCTGGCAGAGGTCAATTGGTTGCCGATTGGGTGAATCATGTGTGTTCCTTTGCGGAAATCATCCACGTGTTCCGAAAAACAACGACCAGGCGCCGCCCAGCGTCATTAGACTAGGTTTCTCCCCAGACATAACGGCAGGCGATAGAAAAAGTTTAGGGGTGAGGGGCTTTAGAGGAATGGCAGGCTGGCCGGCGGAAGTCTCGGGGGAAATACGGGGTGATCCGGCCATTGTCAGCCAGAGACTTGGTGCATACTTGCATTTTACGTCGTGGATTACGGATTGTGCGATGCCTCTGTCAGAGGACCAGCTGATTGCTCAATATGCACCGCTAGTACGTCGGCAGGCGCTGACCCTGATCGGTCGTCTGCCGGCCAGCGTCGAACTCGATGATCTGATGCAGGCCGGTATGATGGGCCTGCTCGATGCCGTGCGCCGCTATCAGCAGCAGGCCGATGCGCAGTTCGAAACCTATGCCGTCACCCGGATCCGGGGCGCCATGCTGGACGAACTGCGCGGCCAGGACTGGTTGCCGCGCAGCGTGCGCAGCAAAGCCCGATCCATCGAAGAGGCCGTGCAGGCGCTGCACCACCGCCTGCTGCGCGCACCCACCGAAGCGGAAATCGCCGATGAGATGGGTCTGGCGTTGGCGGATTATCAGACTTTGCTGGAAGAAGCCCGAGGGGTGCAGGTGCTGATGGTCGAAGACCTGGTGCAGCATCGTGAAAATGCGGATGGCGCAACGATGCTGGATGCAATCGCCGATGCCGGCAGCGCCAGCCCTCTGGATTGGCTGCTGCGCGATGGCTTGCGCAATGCGCTGATCGAGGCCATCCGCAATCTGCCCGAACGTGAACAGCTGCTGCTGTCTTTGCAGTTCGAACAAGACCTGAATCAGAAAGAAATTGCCGTCGTGCTGCAGGTGACGGAAGGCCGTGTGTCCCAATTGAGATCCCAGGCGGTGGCGCGGATCCGGGCTTGGCTATCCAGCCATTCCTGGGAACCGGACGCCAACGAGACCGATCTCGAGAATTTGTTGTAAAGCCGGCAGGGCAGGCTGATCTGCTTGTTGTGCAGCGCAAAAGATTCATATAAAATATATCTTATGCGGCTGAAGCAGCCGTCCGACTGTACAAAGGAAGTTCCGTCATGAATATTGATCGCTTCAAGCACCATCATGTAGAAATCCTGAGCGGTATTGCTGCCTTGCGCAAACTGGCTCATCAGGGCGTGGCCGACCGTGCGGTCGATATCGCGCACGAACTGAAGGCCCTGGCTCAGGTGATCACGCAGCATCTGGCCATCGAGGATCGCATTCTGTACCCTTCGCTGGAACGCAGCGGGGATGATCACATGGCCGCCATGAGCCGCACATATCAGAACGATATGCAGGGGATTGCCAGCGCCTTCATCAACTTTGCCCGACGCTGGGGTAACGCCACCTTGTTGGCGAAAGAGCCCGAAAGCTTCCGTGCCGAGGCCAATACTGTGCTGAAAAGCATCCACAACCGGATGGTGCGTGAAAATCACGAGTTCTATCCCGCCATCGAGGCAATGGAAGAGAACGCATACGCGTAAGACAAGGTCGGACACGAATCCCTGGCAGTTGAATGGCGATTCATCCGATCGGTTTCTTGATCAGGCCCTGTTCAGCAGAATGGGGCCTGATGCTTTTCGTGCCGTCCTTGGCAGCAGCCCTCTGAAAGCCATCTATAATCCCTGGCTGGTTTCCCCCTTGCGGCCACATGAATGAAAACCTCCGAAATCCGTCAGAAATTCCTGTCCTTTTTTGAATCCAAAGGGCATCAGATCGTTCCGTCCTCGCCGCTGGTGCCGGGCAATGACCCGACCTTGCTGTTCACCAATGCCGGCATGGTCCAGTTCAAGGACGTGTTCACCGGCAAGGACACCCGGCCTTATCATCGGGCAACGACAGCGCAGCGCTGTGTGCGCGCCGGGGGCAAGCACAACGACCTGGAAAACGTCGGCTATACCGCGCGGCACCATACCTTTTTTGAAATGCTGGGCAATTTCAGCTTTGGCGATTATTTCAAGCGGGATGCCATCATCTACGCCTGGACATTGCTGACCGAAGTCTATGGCCTGCCCAAGGAAAAGCTGTGGGTCACGGTCTACCAGGACGACGATGAGGCTCATGATATCTGGGCGCAGCAGGTGGGCGTACCCGTCGAGCGCATCATCCGCATCGGCGACAACAAGGGCGCCCGGTATGCGTCCGATAATTTCTGGCAGATGGCCGATACCGGCCCCTGCGGCCCCTGTTCCGAAATCTTCTATGACCACGGCCCTGAAATCTGGGGCGGCCCTCCGGGATCGCCCGAGGAAGACGGTGACCGCTATATCGAAATCTGGAATCTGGTGTTCATGCAGTTCGAACGCGATGCCCAGGGGACGATGCACCCGCTGCCCAAGCCGTGTGTAGATACCGGCATGGGGCTGGAACGCATTGCGGCGGTGTTGCAGCACGTGCATTCCAATTATGAGATCGATCTGTTCCAGAGTCTGATCCGCGCGGCGGCACGTGAAACCGGCACGGCTGATCTGGCCGACAATTCCCTGAAGGTCATCGCCGATCACATCCGCGCCTGCAGCTTTCTGGTCGTCGACGGCGTCATTCCCGGCAACGAGGGGCGGGGCTATGTCCTGCGCCGCATTATCCGCCGTGCTTTGCGGCATGGCCATAAGCTGGGACAAAAGGGCGTGTTCTTCTATCGCCTGGTGGCTGACCTGGTGGAACAGATGGGCGCTGCCTATCCCGAATTGGCTGCCCAGCAGGCGCGGGTTGAGCAGGTGCTGCGTCAGGAAGAAGAGCGTTTCGGCGAAACCCTGGAAAACGGCATGCGGATTCTGGAATCCGCCCTGGCCGATCTGCCGGCAGATCAGCCGCTGGATGGGCAGACCTTGTTCACCCTGTATGACACCTATGGTTTTCCGGTCGACCTGACGGCGGATATCTGTCGCGAACGCAAGATTCAGGTGGATCTGGATGGCTTTGAGGCCGCCATGACGCATCAGCGTGAACAAGCCCGTGCGGCAGGCAAATTCAAGGCAGCGGCCGATCTCAGCTACGACGGCGTGGACACGCGCTTTGACGGATATGAACATCTGGAAGGTCAGGCGGTCGTTTCTGCACTGTACGTGGACGGCACTGCAGTGGACTCCATCGCTCAGGGGCAGGATGCCGTGGTCGTGCTGGATGCGACGCCGTTCTATGCCGAATCCGGCGGCCAGGTGGGCGATACGGGGCTGATTCACAATGCCTCGGTCCGCTTCGAAGTCGCCGATACGCAAAAAATCCAGAGCGCGGTCTTTGGCCACCACGGCAGCCTGACGCAAGGCGCTCTGTCCGTGGGTGACACGGTGCAGACCCAGGTGGACGGGCAGCGCCGGGCGGACACCATGCGCAATCACTCGGCAACTCATCTGATGCACAAGGCCCTGCGCCAGGTGCTGGGTGATCATGTGCAGCAGCGCGGGTCCTTGGTGGATCCGGACAAGACCCGCTTCGATTTCGCGCATGATGCGCCCATGACGCCCGAGCAGGTTGCGCAGGTGGAATCCATCGTCAATGACGAGGTCCTGGCCAATCAGGCCGTGCGCACTCAGCATCTCAGCTACGACGAAGCCGTGGCCGGCGGCGCCATGGCGCTGTTCGGCGAGAAGTACGGCGATGTGGTGCGCGTGCTGGACATCGGGTTTTCGCGCGAATTGTGTGGCGGCACCCACGTGGCCCGCACAGGCGATATCGGTCTGTTCAAGATCACAGCCGAAGGCGGTGTGGCGGCGGGCATCCGTCGGGTAGAGGCCATCACCGGTCGCAATGCCTTGTCCTGGGTTCAGCAGACTCAGGGGGTATTGGATCACGCGGCTGGCTTGTTGAAGACTCAGCCTGCCGGTGTGCCGGAACGCATTCAGGCGCTGCAGCACCAGACCCGCCAGATCGAGCGTGAACTGGAGCGCCTGCAGGACAAGCTGGCGGCCGCCGCCGGATCGGATCTGGCCGGTCAGGCCGTGGATGTGTCCGGCGTCAAGCTGCTGGCGACGCGCCTGAACGGCGTGGACCCCAAGGCCTTGCGCGGCATGGTCGATCAATTGAAATCCAAGCTGTCGAATGCCGTGATCTTGCTGGCTGCCGTCACCGACGACAAGATCAGCCTGGTGGCGGGCGTCAGCCCCGAACTGACCGCGCGCGTCAAGGCGGGCGACTTGGTGGGCGCGATTGCCGCCCAGGTCGGCGGCAAGGGCGGCGGGCGTCCCGACATGGCCATGGGCGGCGGTTCGGATGTGGCGGCGCTGGATGGCGCCGTGGCAGGAGTCGCCGGCTGGCTGACTGCTCGCCTGGGAGCGTCGTCGTGACGGATCCTCTGCCTGCGGCGGACCAGGAGATCGATGCGCGGGGCTTGAACTGTCCCATGCCGATTCTGCGCACCAAAAAGGCGCTGGCGCAGCTGGTCAGCGGGCAGGTACTGTCGGTCATGACGACCGACCCGCATGCAGGGCGCGATTTTCAGGCCTTTTGCCAGCAGACGGGCAATGCCTTGTTGGCGCAGCAGGCGCGCGATGATGCCGTCATGGTGCATTACGTCCGGCGGCGTTAGCGGGCAAGTTGTGCATAGCGTACCGGGCGGATCATGCAGCCGTCCGGGCCGTCAGTGTTGTTTTTCGTGGTCCGGCATCAATTATTCCGGGTATCCATTGCGGAACCTGGATGCCAGATGCTAGAATCTCGTGTTTTACATCGGTTTATCAAAGGATTATCAATGGTTGTGATT
Source organism: Castellaniella sp. (assembly GCF_034675905.1). Lineage (GTDB taxonomy): Bacteria > Pseudomonadota > Gammaproteobacteria > Burkholderiales > Burkholderiaceae_B > Castellaniella. Next base: position 87,182 of record NZ_JAUCCV010000009.1, read on the forward strand.
CGTCTGGCCCGCGGCGGCTCGAAGAAGCGTCCCTTCTACAATGTCGTTGCTGCTGATTCGCGCAATCGCCGCGATGGCCGTTTCATTGAACGCGTGGGTTTCTACAACCCGTTGGGGGGCGAAACGCAGGAAAACCTGCGTCTGTCTCTGGATCGCGTCCAGCATTGGGTGTCCAATGGCGCTCAGCTGTCCAGCACGGTTGATCGTCTGGTCAAGGAATACTCCGCCAAAGTCGCTGCTGCCGCCTGATTTTCAGGCGCTTGGCTTGTGATGGTGGATGTCTGCCCCGATGCTGCCGTTCCCGATGATCTGGTCGAAGTCGGCCGGGTGGCAATGGCGCATGGGGTGCGTGGCGGGCTGAAAATACAGCCTTATTCTCCCCAGGCCGAAGCCCTGCTGGGTGCACCGGTCTGGTGGCTGAAGGCGCCGGATTCCATTCTGGAACCCGGCGCTTTGCCATGTCTGCGCCGTATGCAGGTGCAGGCATGTCGCCGGCAGACCGACCAGTGGCTGTTGGCCCAGTTGGCTGGCATTGATGACCGGGACACGGCGGAATCCCTGCGTGCTTGCACGATCTGGGTGCCGCGTACGGCTTTCCCCGTTGCCGCCGCCGACGAGTACTACTGGATAGATCTGATCGGCTGCGATTTCTATGGGCAAGCCGAATCCGGCGCGTCCGTGCTGCTGGGGCAGGTCGATCAGGTCGTGGACAATGGCGCTCATGCGATACTGCAGATCGCCTGCGGCGCACCGGATCAGACCGGGGTGTTCCAGGCACGGCAGGATGCCAAGGGCCGGCCGGTCCAGGTATTGGTGCCTTTTGTGGCGGCGCATGTGCAGCAGGTCGATGTGCCCGGCCGCCGTATCGACAGCGACTGGCCTGCTGATTTCTGACATTCAGCCTCGTCCATGCGTTTTGATCTGATTACTCTGTTTCCCGAGATGTTTGCCGCTGTCCGTGACCAGGGCGTCTGCGGACGGGCGCATCAGCGCGGCCTGTGGGCCTTGCATACCTGGAATCCCCGCGATTTCACCCATGATGTGCATCGCACGGTGGACGACCGGCCATTTGGCGGCGGCCCGGGCATGGTCATGATGGCGGAACCCCTGGCGCAGGCCGTACAGGCGGTACGCGCGGCCCGTCAGCAGGTGGGCGCGGACGCCGTAGGCCAGGAGGCCCCTGTGGTGTTGCTGTCTCCGGTGGGACAGACGCACCATCAGGCGCTGGCCAGCCGTTGGGCTGGCGGGGCAGGGGCGATTCTGGTGTGCGGGCGCTATGAGGGCATCGATCAGCGCTTTATCGATCGTTATGTCGACCTGGAGGTGTCTCTGGGAGACTTCGTGTTGTCGGGCGGGGAATTGGGCGCCATGGTGCTGATCGACAGCGTCGTGCGCCTGTTGCCTGGCGTGTTGCACGATGCAGAATCGGCGCAGCAGGATTCTTTCAATCCGGCGCTGACGGGGTTGCTGGACAGTCCGCACTATACGCGCCCTGAAGTTTGGGACGGCGTCACGACGCCCGAGACGCTCCTGTCCGGCCATCATGTCCGGATTGCCGCTTGGAGGCGTCAGCAGTCCCTGACCCTGACGGCAGCCCGGCGCCCGGACCTGATCGAGCAGGCTCGTCGCACAGGAGGGCTGAGTCCTCGGGATGAGGCGGTCCTGAAGGACGCTTCATTATTGACGGACAGCAGTGATCGGACGGAGTCTGCGCAGTAGTCACACTATCCGAGAGCGTGCTCAGTCGGGCTGCTCGATGTGTCTTATCTATTGGCGCGCCTGTTGCACAGGCGTCAGCGGCTGTCCGTCCGGCCCGATCCGGTATTGTCGCCAGACCCAGGCGGTTTCCGGACCCTTGGGGCGAGAGCAGGGGGTCTGTGGCGGGCAGTAGTGCGGATCATCCACCATGTAGCGCAGAAAAGTCGCCGTTTTGAACGCGCGTTCAATCGCCGTCAGGTTGGCGGGTCTTTCCTGGCTGGGGTAGCCCAGGTAGGCTTGGGCAAGATAAGGCCCAGGGGTCTGCCGCATGGCTTCGCGGACCAGTTTGGCGCCAGCGATGTGATCGGGGTGATCGTGCCCCGGGCAGTGCCAGCATAGTTGGGTGTAGGCCGTGGCGATGGATGCATCCATCAGGCGGATGGTGCTGGGCTGGACGGCTTGGATCACGCTGGAGAGCCATGCCACCAGACTGCTGCGGGTATAGGTTTCGCGATAGGGCGCGTAGGACTGGACGTTGGTCCGGGATACGGATTCGAGGCGGCTCAGAGGAGTCAGGCTGCCCCAGCCTGGGCCCAGCCAGGGATCCGGGATGCGCAGCATGAGCAATTGCACTCGGGGGGCGGCCAGCAAAGTATGTCTGACAATAGTGTGCCCGCCCACTGACCAGCCGTCGTTGCGCCAGCGATTGGCCACCCTGGCCATTCGGGCATAAGCGGCCATGATGCCGCGTTCCCGGGCCTGCAGATAGGGCTGGCCTTCGCCGCGATCCCCAGCCGTCAGGTACACCACTCGCATGCATTGCCCCTGGCGGATGGCATTGTATTGATCGGGGTTCATGAACAGCAGGTCGTCGTCGGTATGCGCAACAAAGGTCAGGACTGTGCCGCGCCAGCAGGCCGGCAGGGGCGCCGCGTGCTGGCCGGCGGGTGGCGGCGAGGGTAGAAGAGTGGCTATGGAAACGGCCGCCAGCGCGGCCTGAGCTGTCATCCCGCAGAGTCCGATGCAGACGAGCAGTATAAGCCCCCATCCGCAGGGATTTTTTTGTCGCATCCGGAAGGAAAATGACAGACTCATGGCGTCGCCATTCTACGCCTGAGGCTTTGGGTGGAGCGTTGCTATTTTTGCCTTTGTGGGGCGGATGCTACACCGTGATCAGGCCCACGGCGCTGTTCAGTTGCCGGGCGCCGTGATCCAGGCGTTGCACCAGGTCTTCCGTGTCCTGGGCGCGGTTCAGCGTCGTGTCGGCGATATTCTGGACCTGGGTCATGGATCGTTCGAGTTCTGCAATCTGCTCAGCCTGGGCGCGGTTGGCCTGCAGAAACTGTGTGAGCGTCTGGGACAGGGCCTGTACGCCGGTGGCCAGCCGCCCCATCGTGGCGCCGCTGCGCTCGATCAGGGCAGTGCCTTCGGTCACTTGACGGGCCGAGGCCTGAGTCAGTTCGCGGATCTGGTGGGAGGCATCGGCGCTGCGTTGCGCCAAGGTGCGTACTTCGTCGGCGACGACTGCAAAGCCGCGGCCATGCTCGCCGGCCCGGGCCGCCTCGACCGACGCGTTCAACGCCAGGATATTGGTCTGAAAGGCGATGCCGTCGATCAGCGTGGTGATATCGGAAATCCGTTGTGAAAGCTGGCTCATCTCGCGCATGCTCTGCACGGATTGCGCCATGGCTTGGCTGCCTTCTTGTGCCAGCCCGCTGGTCTGATTGGCGTGCTGCTCGGCCGCTTGGGCCTGTTGCAGATCGTCGTTCAGGGCATCCGAGAGTGTCTGCAGCGCCAGGACCGATTGGCCAATGGCTTCAGCCTGATGATGGGCGCCCGAACTGACAGCTTCATTGTCGTTGCGCAGGCGTTCCAGCACGTGGTCGATGGTGACGGCATGTCCATGTACCTGGGAGACGGCCCCGGCGATAGCCTGCAGCACTTGATGCAGGGTCATGGCTGCCGGGCTGCGTGGTGCTGCGTCGCCGACGTCCAGATGAATGTGGCCGTTGCGGGTGATGCTGCCGACCAGTTGTGTCAGTTCAGCGGCTTGGCGGGCATCACGTTGCATCCAATGGGCGATGTAGCACAGAAAAATGGATTCGACGACGACGTAAGCCGCGTGCGAGAGGACCCGGCCTAAACCCGGCTGGGTGAAGCAATAGGTGGGATAGCCCATTTCCTGCAGCGTATTGAAGCTGAGGTGGTGCAGGGCGACGACCACGGCCGCCGTCAGGATGACGGTCCAGTCGCGGTAGCACAGCAGCACGGCCAGCAGGACGAAAATACCGAAATGCAGTTCGATCGTCCCCATGGCTTGATGGATATGCAGAGCGCAAAACAGCATGAAGGACACGGCGACCGTTATGCGGGTGATGCGCTGTCCCGGCAGCCAGAAAATCAGGGCGGTGGGGATGACAGCCAGCGGCAGGCCGATTCCCAGCGCGATTCCCCAGGTGTCATACCAATTGGCCAGCCCCAGCGCTGTGATGAACAGCACCCAGATCAGCGGCAACATGATGCGGTCGGCGTGGCGCGTGCTGGCATCAGGGGTGGGAGATGAGGGGCGGGGGGCTTGGTGCATGGCGGGAGGGGTCCGGGCGTAAGGGGTGGTCCTGGCATATAAAGAGCCCGCTGACCTCAGGCTGGTCGGGCGGGCTCATTTCAAACAATTGTTTGAGATATAGAACAGTATATCTAAACTAAGGGTAAACCCTTGTACTGATGCCGGAAGTTAACAGAGAAAGCGTGCGGATATACAACAAATGTAGTGATTGATCTGGTCTTGTTACGCGATTTTCGTCTGAAATCCCAAGGCGGGAGGATAGCGGTTTGGCGCTGATTGCGAGGCTGGATGGTCGGCATCCAGCTGAAAGACAGCCACGATCCGGGCCAGAGTGTCCGCCTGGTCTTTCAGACTGGTGGCGGCGGCGACGGATTCTTCCACCAGGCTGGCGTTTTGCTGCGTGACATCATCCATCTGCGTGATTGCCGTATTGATTTCCTCGATGCCGGTGGCCTGTTCGCGGCTGGCTTCGCTGATTTCACCCATGATGTCGGTGACGCGCTGCACGCCCTCGACGATGTCCTGCATGGTCGCGCCAGCCAGGGCGGCCTGTTCATTGCCTCGGGCAGTCGCCTGGACAGATGTGTCGATCAGGTTTTTGATTTCCTTGGCGGCGCCGGCGCTGCGTTGAGCCAGTGCGCGGACTTCGGCGGCCACTACGGCAAAGCCTCGGCCTTGCTCGCCGGCGCGGGCGGCTTCGACCGCCGCGTTCAACGCCAGGATGTTGGTTTGGAAGGCAATGGAGTCGATGACATTGATGATGTCAGCGACCTGGGCGGATCGCTGATTGATGTCCTGCATGGTGTCCACCAGCTGCGCGACCAGTGCGCCGCCGTTACCGGCTGTCTGGGCCGCCGCCGCCGCCAGTCCGTTGGCTTGTTGGGCATTGTCGGCATTCTGGCGGACGGTGGCCGTGATCTGTTCTGTGGTGGCGGCGGTCTCCGTCAGGGAACTGGCCTGTTGTTCGGTGCGGGCGGATAGGTCCAGGTTGCCGGCGGAAATCTGGGCTGAAGCCGTGGCGATGGCATTGGCGCCGCTGCGCACGTTGCCAACGATGGCGGCCAACTGGATGCGCATGTCGTGCATGGCAAACAGCAGGCTGGACTTGTCATGAGGGCGCAGCCTGATCGGCACGGCCAGATCGCCGGCGGCGATGTGGTGCAGGATGGACGCGGCGTAATCCGGTTCTCCGCCCAGCTGGCGCAGCAGCGCCCGGGTAATCCGCCAATTGATCCAGGCAGCGATCAGGCACAGCAATAGAATGCCGCCTCCCAGGAGGTAGCGGGTGTAGATCAGGCGCTCGGCGCGGGCGGCCAGCAGTTGATCGAGCTGAGTCAGTGCAGCTTCGTTCAGTTGGAATTGCGCGTCCACGGCGGTGGTGAACGTCGCGAAGTAATCTGCTGCGGAGAAGTCCAGGGTCTGGGCCTTGATCAGTTGGTTCTGGGCCAGTGCGATGGCGCTGCCGGCAGAGTCCAGGGCCGCCCGGCCGGGAGCGTCCAGCGCGGTTTTCAGGCGCGGATCCAGGCGGGCGGCATTATCCAGGGCGTTGTTCAGACTGTCATAGTGTTCCTGGGCGCGGTCCAGCAAGACACGGATTTCGATCCGTTCTTCGGCATTGGCTGCCCGCCGGGTCAGCAGGCTGGCCCCCAGGGCCCGTGTCTGACCGAATAGTTCCGTCAGCATGGGGGTCTGTTCCAGGGCTGCGTCGATCAGATAGTAGCCCTGAGCGTCGGGATCGAAACGCAGTCCATAGTGTTGCAGCAGCAGGGATTCCAGGCGCAGCAGCTGCGCGTTCAGGCGGGTGTGGTCGGCAAAGCTGTCACCAGCGGATAATCCGCCTTGGCCTATTCCGGTTTTCAGGCGATCCCAGTTGCTGCGGGTATCCTGCCATAAACTCGCCAGAGCCGGATCCTGGGCGCTGTCTTGTTGCAGGGCCAGATCCAGGGCATCCAGCGCCTGATCGGTTTCGTCCTGCTTGGCCTGGCGTTTTGCCTGGGCGGCTGAGTCACCGTTCAGGACCAGGGCGGACAGGCCCCGATGCTGTTGGGTCAGCCGCAGGGCTTTCAGGTTCTGGCGCAAAGGCGTCAGGCCCGCGGTTTCGAGTTCCGTGGCCTGGATGATCCGGCCGGATTCATTCAGGTAAAGCAATAGCGGCAGGGCGACCAGCATGGCGCCGATGGCGGCAAGAATGGAGAATTTCTGCCACAAGCGTAGACGGTTCAGATAGGCGTCAAGCGGGCTGGCTGGGATCGCATGGGTCGAGGCGATGGACGTCGTCATCTTGATTCCGGAAGGTTGATGGCTATGGCGTCTGGCCCGCTCCAGGAGGTGGAGCGGGTAGCCATCAGCATCGTACGGGAATCGTCGCCGGGTGGATTTGCTTTAGATCAAGCAGCGAGAGCCAGAGCCGTGCCACTGAGTTTGAAGGTCGACACCAGACCCGCCAGGGTATCGGCTTGTTTCTGCAGACTGGCTGCTGCTGCGGCGGATTCTTCGACCAGACTGGCGTTTTGGCGGGTGACGTCGTCCATCTGCGTGATGGCGGAATTGATTTCCTCGATGCCGCTGGTCTGTTCACGGTTGGCGGCGCTGATTTCGCTCATGATGTCGGTGACGCGCACGATGGCGCTGATGATGTCCTGCATCGATGCGCCGGCATTGCTGGCCTGCTGATTGCCGGTGGTAATGGCAGCGACCGAGGTGTCGATCAGCGCTTTGATTTCCCGGGCGGCGGAGGCGGATCGCTGCGCCAGCGCCCGGACCTCGGCGGCGACGACGGCGAATCCGCGGCCTTGTTCGCCGGCGCGGGCGGCCTCTACGGCAGCGTTCAGGGCCAGGATATTGGTCTGAAAGGCGATGGAGTCGATCACGCCGATGATATCGGCGACTTGCTGCGACTGGGTATGGATGGCGCCCATGGTGTTGACCAGTTCAGCCACCAACGCTCCCCCGCTGGTTGCCGTTTGCGTGGCGGATGCCGCCAGGTGGTTGGCCTGTTGGGTGTTGTCGGCATTCTGGCGCACCGTAGCGGTGATCTGTTCCATGGTAGCGGCCGTTTCGGTCAGGGAGCTGGCTTGTTCCTCGGTGCGCGAGGACAAGTCCAGATTGCCGCTGGTGATCTGGGCGGCGGCCGTGGCGATGGAAGTGGCGCCGCTGCGCAGTTCGCTGACGGTGTGTTTCAGCCCCTGCGACATGTGTTCCAGGGCTTGTTCCAGCGCCGTGATTTCGTCCTTGCCCTGGGGCTGGATCTGCTGGCTGAGGTCCCGGTCGGCCACGGAGCGGGCCAGTGCGACGGTGGCGCGCAGCGGCCCGGTGATGGATCGTGTGACCTGCCAGGCGAACAGCAGCCCCAGCAGCAGGGCCAGCGAAGTGGCGAGCGCCACCAGCAGCATGCCGGTGCGGTTGTTATCGTGCAATTCCTGGGTATTGCGGTCGATCAGGTCTTTCTGATAGGCCAGCAGATTGCTGACGCTGCCGACATAGGCGCTCAGGTAGTTGGCCATGTCGTGGTCGTAGAATTGTTTGGCGGCGGCTTCATTGCCCGATTCCTGGTTTTTGATGGCTGCCGCCCGCGCGCCGGTGTATTCCGAGCGCTTTTGCTGCACGACATCGAATAGCTTGCGGGTTTCCGGATCCTGGATGCTGGCATCGACCTGTTTTTGCAGTTCGGAGATGCGTGCGCTGGTGGCTTTCATGTCTTTTTTGATCTGATCGCTGAGCTCCTCGTTATCGGTCTTGGAGACCGTAGTGGTGCGCAAGGCGTTCATGGCAGTGTTCTTTTCCCATTCGGCGATCAGCCGCTCGGACTTCAGCAGCGAGTCGGTGATGTCGGCCGTGAGGGTGCTGCTGCCTTGCATGCGCCAGATGCTGATGGAGGCGGTGACCAGCAACAGTACGATGATCAGACTGAAGCCCAGCGTCAGTCGGGTGGCGATTTTCAGCGTACGCATGAGAGAGCCCTTTTACGGTAGTTGCAGATATTGCGAAAGTTCTGGGAACATTTTGTCCGAAAAGATACTTTTCGCCAATATCCATGCGGGTAACGGGGGTAAACCCCGACCCAGGGTGTCGCAGATGTGTCCAGCGCTCGGGCGTGCTAAAAATACAGTGCTTGGGCATCGGAAAAGGCACTTTCATGGCAACGAATGCGCATCAGATGGATTCCAGCCGCCTGGAGGCCTTTACGGATGGCGTCATGGCGGTCGCCCTGACCATCATGGTGCTGGAGCTCAAACCACCCCACGCGCCCGCGTGGCGGGCGCTGGCGGCCCAATGGCCGGTGGCCCTGAGCTATATCCTGAGCTTCATCTACATCGGTATCTATTGGAACAATCACCATCATCTGATGCGGGTGACGGAAGGCATCCGGGGGCGCATTCTGTGGGCCAATTTGTATTGGCTGTTCTGGATGACGCTGATTCCCTTTGCCACCGCCTGGATGAGCGAAACGGAATTCGCCACTGTCCCGGTGGCCCTATATGGATTTGTGCTGCTGATGGCCGCGTGCGGATTTTTTTTGCTGCAGCACGAGATCGTGCGTTTCAATGGACGGGATTCTTTGTTGGCCAAGGCTGTGGGGCGGGATACCAAAGGCAAGATTTCAGCGGTGCTGTATCTGGCGGCCCTGGCCGTGGTGTCCTGGCAGCCTTATCTGTCGTGCGCGTTGTATGCCGTCGTGGCTGCCATCTGGTTCATTCCGGATCGGCGGTTCGAGCGGGCCGTGATGCGATAGAGGGGGGCTGTGGTGGGGGTCAGCCCAGGGAGGAGATGCCGCTGCGGGCGTAGATAGATGGGTTCAGCTTGGCATTGGGATGGGGCTGCCAATTCCGCTACCAACGCAAAAGACGGACGAAAAAGGCCGCCTGATAAATCAGGCGGCCAGGGTATTTTGGTGGAGCCAGGGAGGATCGAACTCCCGACCTCGTCATTGCGAACGACGCGCTCTCCCAGCTGAGCTATGGCCCCGAAAGACAGAAATTCTAGCATAGAAATATCCTGTTTGTGGGTGGTTCGCTCCTGTGTTTGGGTATGCAGGCCCGGCAGGGCCGTTCGGGGCAAGGGCGCCGAGTGTGTGGGCGGTTTGCCTGGGGGCGACGATATAATGCTGGATTGATTTCATTTCTGGCTAATTCGGATCCCCATGAGCACAACCATTCTAGAAAACCTGCCGGTCGGGCAGAAGGTCGGCATCGCCTTTTCAGGCGGCCTGGATACCAGCGCTGCGCTGTTGTGGATGAAAAACAAGGGCGCGGTGCCGTTTTCCTACACGGCCAATCTGGGGCAGCCTGACGAGCCGGATTACGACGAAATCCCCCGCAAGGCCCTGCGTTATGGCGCCCAGGGCGCTCGGCTGGTGGATTGCCGCGCCCAGTTGGTCGCCGAGGGCATTGCTGCGCTGCAGTGCAACGCCTTTCACATTTCTACCGGCGGTGTCACGTATTTCAATACCACGCCCATCGGCCGTGCGGTGACGGGCACCATGCTGGTGTCGGCCATGCGCGAAGACGAGGTGCATATCTGGGGTGACGGCAGCACCTTCAAGGGCAACGATATCGAGCGCTTTTACCGCTATGGTCTGTTGACCAATCCTGACCTGAAGATCTACAAGCCCTGGCTGGATCAGCTGTTCATCGACGAGCTGGGCGGTCGTGCCGAAATGTCCCAGTATCTGCAGGAAAACGGTTTCGACTACAAGATGTCGGCCGAAAAAGCCTATTCCACGGATTCGAACATGCTGGGCGCCACACACGAGGCCAAGGATCTTGAACACCTGAGTTCCGGCATCCGCATCGTCGAGCCCATCATGGGGGTGGCGTTCTGGAAGCCGGAAATCGACGTCAAGGCCGAAGAAGTCACCGTGCGGTTTGACGAAGGCCGTCCGGTGGCCTTGAACGGCGTGGAATATGCCGACCCGGTGGAACTGATGCTGGAAGCCAATCGCATCGGCGGGCGTCACGGCCTGGGCATGAGCGATCAGATCGAAAACCGCATCATCGAGGCCAAGAGCCGCGGTATCTATGAAGCGCCGGGCATGGCGCTGCTGCATATCGCCTACGAGCGCCTGGTGACGGGTATCCACAACGAAGACACCATCGAGCAGTACCGCATCAACGGCTTGCGTCTGGGCCGTCTGCTGTATCAGGGCCGCTGGTTCGATCCGCAGGCCATCATGCTGCGCGAAACCGCTCAGCGCTGGATCGCACGAGCCGTTACCGGCGAAGTCGCGCTGGAACTGCGCCGGGGCAATGATTATTCGATCCTGGATACCCGTTCGCCGAATCTGACCTATCATCCCGACCGCCTGACCATGGAAAAGGGTGAATCCATGTTCTCGCCGCTGGACCGCATCGGCCAGTTGACGATGCGCAATCTGGATATTGTCGATACGCGCGCAAAGTTGTTCACCTATACCCAGGTTGGCCTGCTGACGAAAACCGGACAGTCGGACATTCCGCAGATCCGGCAGGACACGGCGGAAAAATGATCATGGCAGGCGGCGGGGCGTACCCCGCCGCCGTGGGTCAATCCATGGCCGCATATCGAAAACACCGGCGTTGCAGCCGGTGTTTCTTTTTAGGGTGATCGCCAGGCGCCTTGCGGCTTATGCAGGCGTGTCCGGGTCGTCGATCGGGGTGGATGTGTCGCTGGTCTGCAGATGGTTGCTCTCGGCGAAATCGCAGGCGAATTTCCAGGCCAGGGGTTCCAGCTGGCGCAGCCGGTGGTCGATGAGCACGCAGGGGGTGCCTTCCAGGGTGCGCGGCGTGGCGTAGGGGGAATAGGACAGGGGGTTGTGAACCGATCCTGCGGGGCGGAATTGGGACAGCACGCCGGCCAGTCGTTCTGCCCAATCGCTGGGACGGAATCGCTGGCCATCCAAGGTCTTGCCGTGGATGATCAAATGCTGGACTGGGAGATTCATGTGGGTTCCAAAGACGGGACACGCCTGGCGGCCAGGTGCGCAACATCCCCTACGCCGCGCATTGTATCCGATCGGCGTTTTGCGCGTCCGGCGGGCGCACGGTAAGATGGTCCCTTTGCATAGGGTTTCCCATGTCTGCAGCCAATCCCCCCGGGCCTTTGCGGCATTTCTTGCAGTTGCGCGATTTTTCCGAGGACGAAATCCAGTATGTGATCGACCGGGCGCGCCTGATCAAGGACAAATTCAAGCGATATCTGCCCCATCACACGCTGCATGACCGCAATCTGGCCATGGTGTTCGAAAAGGCCAGCACCCGCACCCGGGTATCGTTCGAGGCGGGCATGTACCAGTTGGGCGGGTCTGTCATCTATCTGACGACAGAGGGCTCGCAGCTGGGGCGGTCGGAACCCATCGAGGACACGGCTCGCGTGATTTCGCGCATGGTGGATCTGGTGATGATCCGCACATTCGAACAGACCCGCATTGAACGCTTCGCCGCGCATTCGCGGGTGCCGGTCATCAATGGCCTGACCAATGAATTCCATCCCTGCCAGATTCTGGCCGATATCCTGACGTTCGTGGAACATCGCGGACCGATTCGTGGCAAGACCGTCGCCTGGATCGGGGATGCCAACAATATGTCCTATACGTGGCTGCAGGCGGCTGAATTGCTGGGCTTCACGCTGCACGTGTCGGCGCCGGCCGGATACCGCCTGGACCCCGTACGGGTAGGGCAGCAGCCCGCGTCCGTGCTGCGGGAATTCGATGATCCCCTGGAAGCCTGTCAAGGCGCTGATCTGGTGACGACCGACGTCTGGACCAGCATGGGCTACGAGGCTGAAAACGAGGCCCGTCGCCTGGCGTTTGCCGATTGGTGCGTCGATGCTCAGATGATGGCTGTTGCGCAGCCGGATGCGCTGTTCATGCACTGTCTGCCTGCCCACCGTGGAGAAGAGGTCACGGGCGATGTGATCGATGGGGCGCAAAGCGTGGTCTGGGACGAGGCCGAGAACCGCCTGCACGTGCAAAAGGCGCTGATGGAATTCCTGTTGCTGGGGCGCCAGGGCGTTTAAGCCGATAAAAAAAGGACGCCGATGCGGCGTCCTTTTTTGCGAACAGTCCAAGCTGCGCGTTTCTTCGGTCAGGCAAGCGCCTTGATGGCGGCCGACAGGCGGCTTTTATGACGAGCGGCCTTGTTCTTGTGAATGATCTGTTTGTCGGCAACGCGATCGATCACGCTGCTGGCTTTGCGGAAGACTTCGTTGGCAGCAGCCTTGTCACCCGAGTCGATGGCCTGGCGCACGCGCTTGATGGCGGTGCGCAGCATCGAACGAATGCTGGCGTTGTGTTTGTTCTGGGCAACGGCCTGGCGGGCGCGTTTACGGGCTTGTGCGGAATTGGCCATAAAGTGTTATCTGGTTTGCGTAAATAGAAACGGTTGCTTGGACTGCAAAAGCAAAGACGGTAAGTGTATCCTACGACTGCCGACGTGTAAAGTCTCTTGGCCGAAAACCGAATAAAAACAAGGTGCTGAAGTAAGCCAGGACGGCTAGCATCAGTACGCTCAGCAGCCAGGCGATTCGAGCAGCTGGCTGGGCGCCCAAGGCGACCCAGTCCAGATGCCGGTCAGCCCAGCCCAGCACCAGCGCCAGGGCGCCCAGGGCCGGCAGCAGTTTCAGGGCAAAGCCCGTCCAGCCGGGCAAAGGGGTGTACAGGCCGCGTCGGCGCAGCAGCACCACCAGGCATAGCGCATTGGCGCTTGCGCCCAGGCCGATGGACAGCGCCAGCCCTGCGTGGGCCAGCCAGGGTACCAGGATCAGATTCATCAGCTGGGTAAAGACCAGTACGGCGATGGCAATGCGCACCGGTGTGCGGATGTCCTGCTTGGCGTAAAAACCAGGGGCCAGGATCTTGATGGCCAGCAGGCCCAGCAGCCCGGCGGCATACGCCGTGACGGCCAGCCGCGTCTGCGCCACGTCGGTGGCGGAAAAGGCGCCATAATTGAACAGCGTGGCGACCAAGCCGTCGGATAGCAATGCCATGCCCAGGGCTGCCGGCAGACCCAGCAGCAGCACCAGGCGCAGACCCCAGTCCAGCAAGGCGTTATAGGCGCGGTGATCGTCGCGGGCATGGGCGGCGGACAGGCTGGGCAGCAGCACCGTGCCCAGGGCCACGCCCAGCAGGGCTGTGGGAAATTCCATCAGCCGGTCGGCAAAGGACAGCCAGGTGACGCTGCCGGGCGCCAGCCAGGTGGCGATATTGGTGTTGATCAGCAAGGACAGTTGCGCGACGGACACGCCCAGGGTAGCGGGCAGCATCTGTCGCAGGATACGTCGTACGGTGGGATCTTGCCAGGCGGCCCGCAGCCCGTCGCCGTAGCGCGGCAGCATGCCCAGGCGGCCCAGGGCGATCCATTGCACCGCCAGTTGCAGGACGCCGCCGATCACCACCCCGATGGCCAGGGCGTGGATAGGTTGATCCAGGTAGCGGGTCAGCAGCAGGCTGGCGGCGATCATCGATAGGTTCAGCAGCACCGGCGTGAAGGCCGGGACGGCGAAACGGCTGAAAGTGTTGAGTACGCCCGAGGCGAAAGCCACCAGCGACATGCAGATGATGTAGGGGAACATCAGCTGCGTCATCCAGATGGCTTCCTGGAATTCGTGGGCGCGTGCAGCGGTGCGCATGCCGCTGGCCATGGCGGTGACAACCCAGGATGCCCCCAGGATCCCCGCGAGTGTGACGCCGCACAGGGAAATGAACAGCAGCAGGGCGACGCGATCCAGCAGGCGGCGCAGGCTGTCATGGTCGCCGCGTTGACGGATTTCCCCCAGGATGGGCACGAAGGCCTGGGAAAAAGCGCCCTCGGCAAACAGGCGGCGCAGCAGATTGGGGATGCGAAAGGCCACCCAGAAGGCATCGGTCAGCGGCCCGGCGCCGAACACGCTCGCAATGAGCACATCGCGCAGCATGCCGGTCACGCGGGAAAACAAGGTCAGGCCGCTGATCGTAGCCGCCGAGCGAAGCAGACTCATGAAACAGTTGGTGGCAGGCAGGCCTTTTGCCGCCGGGCCGCCCCAAGGCAAAAGCGGCCCCCTTGGGGGGCAGCAAGCGGGCGCAGCCTGCGTAGCATGGGGGCCAACATTACTTTGGCGCCATACGGATGGCGCCATCCAGCCGGATGGTTTCGCCATTGAGCATGTCGTTTTCCAGAATGCTGAGGACCAGCTTGGCATAGTCTTCCGGACGGCCCAGGCGGGACGGGAAGGGGACGCTGGCGGCCAGGGAATCCTGAACATCCTGGGGCATGCCGAACAGCATGGGCGTGCCGAAGATGCCCGGTGCGATGGTCATGCAGCGCACGCCCAGGCGGGACAGGTCGCGGGCGATGGCCAGGGTCATGCCGACGATGCCGGCCTTGGAGGCGGCGTAGGCGGATTGTCCGACCTGGCCGTCGTAGGCCGCCACGGATGCTGTATTGATGATGACGCCGCGTTCGCCAGTGGCCTGGGGATCGTTGGCCGTCATGGCTTGGGCGGCCAGGCGGGCCATATTGAAGGAGCCGACCAGATTGATGTCGATGACGCGGCGAAACAGCGCCAGGTCATGCGGCCCGGTCTTGCCGACGATGCGCGATGCCGGCGCGATGCCGGCGCAGTTGATCAGCCCGCGCAGCGTCCCCAAGCCCGTGGCGGCGTCGACGGCAGCCTGGGCATCGGTTTCGGAAGTCACGTCGCAGTGGATGTAAGTTTGGCCGAGCTCGGCCGCCAGGGCCTGTCCGGCGGTTTCCTGGACGTCGGCCAGCACGACGCGGGCGCCCTGGGCCGTCAGGGCGCGGGCGGTACCCGCCCCCAGGCCGGAGGATCCTCCGGTGATCAGGATGACTTGGTTGCGGATATCCATGATGGCTTCCTGGCGGCGATCAGGCAGCCGAGTGGGCGCGCAGAATGCCCAGGATGCGTTCGCGGATTTCGCCGACCGAGCCCACACCGGAGATTTTTGCGTAGTGCGGCGCCAGGGCATCGCCTGTGGCGGCCCATTGGGAGTAGTAGTCCACCAGGGGACTGGTCTGATCACGGTAGACCGACAGGCGGTGACGCACGGTTTCTTCGCGGTCATCGTCGCGCTGGATCAGGGCTTCGCCGGTTTCGTCGTCCAGGCCTGCACGCTGCGGCGGATTGAACTTGACGTGATAGGTGCGGCCGCTGGCGACGTGGACGCGCCGCCCGCTCATGCGTTCGATGATGTTGTCTTCGGGGACGCTGATTTCGATCACGTAATCCAGTTGGACCTGTGCGTTTTTCAGGGCGTCGGCTTGTGGAATCGTGCGGGGGAAGCCGTCGAACAGATAGCCGCTGCGGCAGTCGGCTTGTGTCAGGCGGTCGCGCACCAGGCCGATGATGATGTCGTCCGACACCAGGCCGCCCTGATCCATGATTTTCTTGGCTTCCAGCCCTAGCGGGGTTTGTGCCTTGACGGCCGCGCGCAGCATGTCGCCGGTCGAGATCTGTGGAATGCTGAACGCTTCAGTGATGAACGCAGCCTGGGTACCCTTGCCCGCCCCGGGGGGGCCTAGCAAAATCAAGCGCATGATTTCCTCCGAAAGTATTTTTCAAATTTTTTCGATTATGCCGCAATGCAGCAGACGCTGCAGAGATTCCTGGCGCATAAGGTTTATATGTTTGAAAACAGAGCGCGCACCCGAGCCAGGTCTTCCGGGGTGTCAACCCCCCGGGCCGGCAGCGTCTGGGTTTGATGTACGAAAATCGGGAAGCCTTGTTCCAGCGCCCGCAGCTGTTCCAGGGATTCGACATGTTCCAGCCGTCCCGGGGGCAGTTCCGGGAAGGTCCTGAGAAAACCGGCGCGGTAGGCGTACAGGCCGATATGGTGCAGGGCGGGCAGGCCGGGCGCCAGGCGCTGCTGGCCGTCCTTCAGGGCATCGCGGGCCCAGGGGATGGGCGCCCGGGAAAAATACAGGGCTCGTTGACGGCTGTCGCAGACGACCTTGACTGCGTTGGGGTCGAACAGCGTGGCGGCGTCGCTGATGGGGGCGGCGCAGGTGGTGATGGCGGCTTCGGGGTGCTGTTGCAGCAAGGCGGCCACGGCGTCGATCAGGGCTGGGTCGATCAGCGGTTCGTCGCCCTGGACGTTGACGACGATGGCGGCGTCGTCCAAGGCCAGCTGCTGCACGACTTCGGACAGGCGGTCGGTGCCGGTCGGGTGATCGGGCCGGGTGGCCAAGGCTTCGATGCCGTGCGAAATCGCAGCCTGCAGCACATCGGGGTGATCGGTGGCGATGATGACCCGGTCGGCGCCGGATTGGGCCGCCTGGCGGGCGGTGCGCACCACCATGGGCAGGCCGCCGATATCCAGCAGCGGCTTGCCCGGCAGGCGGGTGGACGCGGCGCGTGCTGGCACGACGACCGTGAAGCTCATTGTTCTGGCGCCTGCTCGAGTGTGCGGGCTTCGCCCGGCAGCATGACGGGCACTCCGTCGCGGACCGGGAAGGCCAGGCGGTCAGCCGGGCAGATCAGTTCCTGGTGCTCGCGGTCATGGCGCAACGTGCCCTTACAGACTGGACACACAAGGATCTGCAGCAAACGGTTTTCCATGGAGACGGGTATCGAGTGGAGAGACAAAGAGCACAGTTTAATGCCTGTCGCCGTGATTGTGCGGCAAAGCTGCAGAACGGTCCTGCAGCAGGGCTTCCAGGGCGTCGAGCCAGGCGGGATCGGAAAATACCGGAGCGGCATGGACGACCCACAGGCGCGGGTCATGGGGCGGCGCGTATTTGACAGCGTCCTTGGCGGTGATCAGGATGGGGCCGGCAGGCAAGGTCTGCAGAGCGCTCAGGGATGGCGCGTGGTGGTCGGGGCTGCTCAGGGTGCGTTCAAGGACAAGGCCCGCCTGTTGGAGCATGGCAAAAAAACGCTGGGGCTGGCCGATACCGGCCGCAGCGCTGCAGGGGGTGCGTCCATGGGTCAGGCGCCAGGCGGACCAGTCCAGCTGTTCGCCGGTGCTCAGGTGGGTCAGATAGTCCGGCTGCAGGCGCACGCTGATCTGACGAGGCTTGCCGGTGGAATCCGTTGGCAGGCTGGGGGGGGGGCGTGTCGGCCGGCCCCAGTTGCGTGATGAGCCAGTCGGCGCGCTGACGTCGCTCGGGGTGTTCGCGTAGCGGGCCAGCCGGCAACAGCCTGCCGTTGCCGGCGCCTCGCGCATCCTGCACGATGATTTCCACATCGCGGGCCAGAGCGGCGTGTTGCAGCCCGTCATCCGCCAGCAGTACGTCGATCTCCGGGTGCGCTTGCAGCAGGGCGGCGGCCGCCAGGGATCGTCGCGGGTGGACGGCAATCGGCGCCCCCGTGACGGCGTGCAGCAAGGCGGGTTCATCCCCCAGATGGGGGCTGTCCGGCGCGTGGTCGCTGAGCCTTGGCGTGGCGCCGGGACGCGTGCCATAGCCTCGGCTGAGGATGCCGGGGCGCCAGCCCTGGGCCTGCAGAAACTGACAAATGGCCGCCGTGACCGGGGTCTTGCCCGTGCCGCCGACCAGGATGTTGCCGATGACGATGACCGGCACGGGCGCTCGCCAGGCCTGTGCTGCCTGCCGGGTCATGTGCCGGGCGGACAATCGACCATAGAGCCAGGAAAGGGGGGTCAGCACGGTGCTGGTCACGCCCTGTGTCCGCCAGATGTCTTGCAGACAGTCTTCTGCCCGTCGGCGCCATGCCGCCTTCATGGGCGGCTTTGCGTCAGAAAGGAGACTCGGCGGATGTCAGCCTGCCGGGCGGCTTCCAGGGCCAGCACCACGGCGGCGTGGGATGTCTGGCCGTCTGCGTCGATGCGCAGTGCCGCGTCCGGGTGTTCGATCGCCGCCTGGCGTAGCGCTGCCGTCAGGGTGTCGGGTGTGACATTGTCGACATAGTGGCCGTTCAGTGCGTACTGCCCGTCACGGCTGATGGCCAGTTCCAGGGCTGGGCCGGTATCCAGCGCTTGCGCCTGAGCCTGGGGCAGGGCGATGGGCAGTTGCCGTGTCTGCGTAAAGGACGTGGAGGCTGCCAGGAAAATCAGGATCACCAGCAAAACGTCGATCAGGGGGATCAGATTGACCTCGGGTTCGTCGTGCGCTTGGCGGTGGCGGAAATTCATGAGCTGATGTGGAGGCTGATCAGGCGGTCCAGGGCGCCGGCTTCGCGTTCCATGGTGTGCAGGAAATATTCCACACGGGAGCGGAAGTAGCGATGAAAAATCAGCGCCGGGATGGCGATCAGAATGCCGAAGCCGGTGTTGTACAGCGCGATGGCGATGCCATGGGCCAGCAACGCCGGGTTGCCGCTGCCGGTCGGGTCGTAGGCGCCGAAGATCTCAATCATGCCGACGACGGTGCCGAACAGCCCCAGCAGCGGCGCCACCACGGAGATGGTGGCCAGACCGGCCAGGTAGCGGTTCAGGCGCCAGGAGACGTCCCGCCCGACGGCCTCGATGGCGGCTTGACGCAGGGCGTCGGTTTGGCGGCGCTGGGCGACGACTTCGGCCAGGATGCGGCCCATGGCGCTGCTGCGCGCCAGGCGCAGCACGGCGTCGGGTTCATCCTGCTGGCGGCGCATCAATTCCAGTACCTGTTCGGGCAGGCCGCGGGGCATGATCTGGCTGGGCCGCAGGGCCAGGAAACGTTCTATGATGATCGCCAGCGTGATGACCGAGGTGGTCACCAGTAGCCAGATGGGCCAGCCGGCCGCGTGGATGATGTCCAGCAAGATCGGTTCCTTTGTGGTCAGTGGGGCGGGGCGATAGTTTCCTATTTTATCCTCAGGGCGTGAAATCGGGCTTTACCCAGGTAAAGTCCCGTGTCGTAAGGCTTTCCAGAGAGTATCCACAGATTCTGTGGATAATTCTGTGTATAAAGATCCCCAGGCGCATGATTCAAGCCGTCTGGCGGTCGATTGGCTATTTTTTGCACACCTGGGCTGTATTTATATTTTTGTTATTAATCAATTGGTTATGGTTGATTCTTTAGAATTCATCTGATGATTGTCTCGTGCAAGCCCGAAAATAGGCCTGTTTGACAAAAAAAGGTTTTCTGTGGATAGGTTTTCATGAATTTTCCGGATCAAGCGCCCGCCAGTAATGGTTTTCCAGCGGATGATGTGGTACTTAGCGTTGCGCAGCTCAATCGCCAGGTGGCCCGCTTGCTGGAAGCCGGCATGCCGCGCCTGTGGGTGGCAGGGGAAATCTCCAACTTCACCCGGGCGGCATCGGGCCATTGGTATTTTTCCATCAAGGATGAGTCCGCCGCAGTGCGGGCTCTCATGTTTCGCGGGCGGACCCAGACGGTGGGTTTTGTGCCGGAAGTCGGCGGGCGCTATGAATTCCGGGTGCAGGTTTCTTTATATGAGCCACGCGGGGATTATCAGGTTCAGGTCGAGGCTATGCGGCGGGCCGGTCGTGGGGATTTGCACGAGGCTTTCTTGCGCTTGAAGGATCAGTTGACCCGCGAGGGTCTGATCGATGCCGAGCGCCGCCGTGCCATATCGGCGATGCCGCAAACCGTGGGGGTGGTGACGTCCTTGGCTGCAGCCGCCTTGCGGGATGTGCTGTCGGTCATGGCGCGTCGTGCGCCGCATGTGCGGGTGATTCTGTATCCGGCCCCCGTGCAGGGGCGCGAGGCGGCTGCCCAGCTATGTCTGGCCCTGGACCAGGCAGCGGCTCGGGCCGAGATCGATGTGCTGCTGCTGGTGCGCGGCGGCGGCAGCCTGGAAGATCTGTGGTGCTTCAATGACGAGGCCTTGGCGCGGCGCATTGCGGCCAGTCCGGTGCCGGTCATCAGTGGCGTCGGGCATGAGACGGATTTCACGATTGCGGACTTTGTGGCCGACCTGAGAGCGCCGACCCCGACGGCGGCGGCGGAACTGTGTTGCGATAGCCGGGATCAGCTGCTGGGGCAGTTACGTGCCGCCTCAGACGATCTGGCGCGTGCGCAGCGCCGCCGTCTGGAAACCGCCGCCATGCGCCTGGATCGGGCGGCGGCGCAGCTGGTGTCGCCGGTGCAGCGCTTGCACATGCATCGTCAGCGTTTGCGGGCCGCCATCCAGCATCTGGCGACGCCGGTATCCGGGCAGGTGCGTCAGCGGGAACAAAGCCTGCACCGGGCAGGCGAACGCCTGCAGGCGGGCATGGATCGTCTGTTGCAGCGGGGTGGCCGCCGTTTGGCGGTGGCCGAGGGCACGCTGCGGGCGCTGGACCCCCGCGCCGTGCTGACGCGGGGCTACGCCATCGTGCGCGGCCCGGGCGGGGAGATCGTCAAAAATGCGTTAGACTTAAACGTTGATGCGCGTCTCGATATTGAATTCGCACAGGGCCGGGCTCAGGCTACAGTGGTTCGTGCCGATACGCTGCTCTAGGCTTGCGACCCCCTTTGGGTTCGTGTCATGTTTTTTGAAGGAAATGTCATGGCTTTTACTCTGCCGCCGCTACCTTATGCGATGGACGCGCTCGCGCCCCATATTTCCAAGGAAACCCTGGAATTCCACTACGGCAAGCACCACCAGGCCTATGTCACCAACCTGAACAAGGCGGTGGAAGGCACGGAACTCGCCGGGCTCAGTCTGGAAGACGTCATCCGTCAATCCACGGGCGGGGTGTTCAACAACGCCGCCCAGGTCTGGAATCACACTTTCTACTGGAACAGCCTGTCTCCTAAAGGCGGCGGCGTCCCTAGCGGCGCTCTGCGCCAAGCGATCGAAGCCAAATGGGGCAGCGTCGATGCCTTCAAGGATGCGTTTTCCAAGTCCGCGGCCGGCAATTTCGGGTCTGGTTGGACCTGGCTGGTGAAGAAACCCGACGGCACGCTGGACATCGTCAATACCGGCAATGCCGGCACCACGGTCAATACCGCCGACAAGGCGCTGCTGACCTGTGACGTCTGGGAACACGCCTACTACATCGATTATCGCAATGCCCGCCCCAAATACCTGGAACACTTCTGGGATCTGGTGAACTGGGACTTCGCGGCCAGCAACCTGGGCTGATCGCAGCCGGACTGGCGATGCGCCAGCCCTGGACGCTGAAAGGACAAAGGCAGCTTCGGCTGCCTTTGTCATGGGGGCAAGACGATAGCGTCTGTCAGCGCCGGGCCGGAATGCCGTGTATCGGGTCGCCGGCCTGGATGCCAGCGCGCTTGAACCAGCCCTGATTCATCTCCAGCGTCGTCGTGATGAGGGATGGGGGGCAGTGCGGGCTCAGGTCATGCGGCTGCATGTCCTGGATCGAGACGATGCGCCCCTGCTCGTCGATGAAGGCGATCGACAGGGGGATCAAGGTGTTTTTCATCCAGAAACAGTAGATGTCCGGCGGTCCCAGCGCGAACAGCATGCCGGCGTTGGCGGGCAGGCTGGGGCGGTCCATCAGGCCGGTTTGCAGGGTTTCCGGAGTGTCGGCCAGTTCGGCCTGTATCGTGTGCGCGCCGATCTGCAGCGTGACGGCAGGCAGGGGCGGCTGGGCATGGGTCGGACCGCTGGTGGCAGTCAGCAGGGCTGCCAGCGCCAGCAGACGCCGGATGCCAAGGGGGATGCGGTGAGCGGACATGTAAAAAGCAGGACCCGTGGAGGGTCCTGCATCGCGGTAAAATGCCAAGAAGTATCCTGCGAAATCAGGCGGCAGTAATATTCAGGGCTTGTTTGCCTTTCGGACCCTGCGCGATATCGAAAGCGACCTTCTGACCCTCTTTCAGGGTTTTGAAGCCGTTCATCTGGATCGATGAAAAATGAGCGAAAAGGTCTTCGCCCCCATTATCAGGGGTAATGAAGCCAAAGCCTTTGGCGTCATTGAACCATTTAACCGTGCCAGTTAGTTTTTGTGATTCTCCGGTATTTTCGATGGATTCCGACATGCAAACTGCCTCTAATGTGTAGGGTTAAGCGGCCCCGGCCGGCCGAAATGATAGCGGCGACCTGCGGGACACGTCGATCATGCTGAATTCCACTGCCTTCAGTCAACTATGGAAACCACTAGGTTTTAACGCGCATGCCCACAGTCATTCACAATCAGCGTGAGCTGGTGCGCGAGGCCTTGCCGGTGCGGCTGGCGCCGCCGCCCATGTATCAGGTCGTGCTGCTCAACGATGATTACACTCCCATGGATTTCGTCGTGCTCGTGCTGCGGCAGGTCTTTCACAAGACGGATGCCGAGGCCGAACGCGTCATGCTGCAGGTTCACCACGAGGGGCGCGGGGTTTGCGGCATCTATACCCGAGACATTGCCGCCACACGTGTCGAGACCGTGCTGCACATGGCGCATGCCGATCAGCATCCGCTGCAATGCCTGATGGAACCTGTTGCCCTGTTCTAGGGTGTTGGCGGCATCGATTCCATGGGCGTCTTGGGGATTGCCCCGACAAGGCGCAAACAACGACGGTCCGTTTTAGTCATAGAATAGACGCAATGGATTGCTTGGTCCGCTCCGAATCAATGGAGGAAGCGTGATTTCCGAAGAACTTGAAGTCAGCCTGCATATGGCGTTCGTCGAGGCCCGTGCGGCCCGGCACGAATTCATCACCGTAGAGCACCTGCTGCTCTCCCTGCTGGATAATGCTTCAGCGGTCGAGGTCCTGCGCGCCTGCGCAGCCGACATCGAACTGCTGCGTCAGGATCTGCGCAAATTCATCATCGAAAATACGCCGGTGTTTCCGGGCGACGGCGAGGTCGATACCCAGCCGACCTTGGGGTTTCAGCGCGTCATTCAGCGGGCCATCATGCATGTGTCCTCGAACGGCTCGAACAAGACCGCCGTCACCGGGGCCAACGTCCTGGTGGCCATGTATGGCGAAAAAGACTCGCATGCCGTGTATTTCCTGGTCCAGCAGGGGGTGTCGCGCCTGGATGTCGTCAATTATCTGTCGCACGGCATCACCAAGGCGCCAGAGGAACCCTTGGCAGCGGACAATCCGCGGCTCGAGCCGCCGGCTGCCGAACCCAAAGCCGAACAGCAGAAATCCCCGCTGGAAACCTACGCTACCGATCTGAATGCCGAAGCGTTGAAAGGCCATATCGATCCCCTGATCGGCCGCGAAGACGAGGTCGAGCGGGTCATCCAGGTGCTGTGCCGCCGGCGCAAAAACAACCCCTTGCTGGTGGGCGAGGCCGGGGTGGGCAAGACGGCGATTGCCGAAGGCCTGGCTTGGCGTATTACCCAAGGCGATGTGCCCGAGGTCCTGAATCAGACCCAGGTCTATGCGCTGGATATGGGGGCGCTGCTGGCCGGTACCAAATACCGGGGGGATTTCGAACAGCGCCTGAAATTGGTGCTCAAAGCCCTGAAGGACAATCACCACGCGGTGCTGTTCATCGACGAGATCCACACGCTGATCGGCGCCGGCTCGGCGTCGGGCGGCACCCTGGATGCGTCGAACCTGCTCAAGCCCGCCCTGTCGTCCGGGTATCTGAAATGCATCGGCGCCACCACGTATACCGAATACCGGGGCATCTTCGAAAAAGACCACGCCTTGGCGCGACGCTTCCAGAAGATCGACGTGCCGGAACCCACGGTGGAACAGACCATCCGCATCCTGCGCGGGCTCAAAGCCCGTTTCGAGGCGCATCATCAGGTGCGCTATTCGGCGGCGGCCATTACCGCGGCGGCTGAATTGGCTGCCCGGCACATCAGCGACCGCTTCTTGCCGGACAAGGCCATCGACGTCATCGACGAGGCCGGCGCCGCGCAGCGCTTGCTGCCCAAATCGCGGCAGAAAAAAATCATCGGTCAGGCGGAAATCCAGGCCACTGTGGCGCGGATCGCCCGGATCCCGCCGCAGAACGTGTCCAACGACGATCGCAATAAGCTGGCCACCCTGGAACGCGACCTGAAGGCCGTGGTCTTTGGTCAGGATCAGGCGATTTCCGCTCTGGCGGCATCGATCAAAATGGCGCGTTCAGGGCTGGGCCGGCCCGACAAGCCGATCGGCTGCTTCCTGTTTTCAGGGCCGACCGGGGTGGGCAAGACCGAGGTCGCCCGCCAGTTGGCCTTTGTGTTGGGCATCGAGCTCTTGCGTTTCGATATGTCCGAATACATGGAACGTCATACGGTATCGCGCCTGATCGGGGCGCCGCCGGGCTACGTGGGATTTGATCAAGGGGGCTTGCTGACCGAAGCCGTGACCAAGCAGCCGCATTGCGTGCTGCTGCTCGACGAAATCGAAAAAGCCCATCCGGATGTCTACAACATTCTGCTGCAGGTCATGGACCATGGCACGCTGACCGACAACAACGGTCGCAAGAGCGATTTCCGTAATGTGATTCTGGTCATGACGACCAATGCCGGCGCCGATACCCTGAACCGCAATGCCATCGGTTTTGCCACACCGGCGCGCGCTGGCGACGAAATGTCCGAGATCAAACGCCAGTTCACACCGGAATTCCGCAACCGCCTGGATGCCATCATCGGCTTTTCCGTGTTGCCGCGTGACGTCATCCTGCGGGTGGTGGATAAGTTCCTCATGCAGCTGGAAGACCAGTTGCATGAAAAGCATGTGGATGTCCTGTTCACGACCGCGTTGCGGGAACACCTGGCGCATGCGGGCTTTGATCCGACCATGGGGGCGCGGCCCATGCAGCGCCTGATCCAGGACACCATCCGCCGGGCGCTGGCCGACGAGCTGCTGTTCGGACGGCTGGTGCATGGCGGGCGGGTGCAGGTCGACCTGGATGCTCAGGATCAGGTGGTGCTGAGCTTCCCGGACGGTCCGGATGACGCCGGCGCAGTGCCGACACCGTCCCATCCTGAGCCCGAGCTCGTGGATTGATGGGGGCAGGCAGGGGTTTGCGGCCGCTGATCGCCTGCCCGCATTGCGATACGCTGCATCAGCGACTGTTCCTGGAGGTTCGGGGGCAGGCCGCCTGCCGCTGCTGCGACACGGTGCTATACCGGCGCGGCATCTTCAGTCTGAACCAATGGCTGGCTCTGGCATGGACGACGCTGCTGGTCTTTGCCCTGGCTCAGGGCTTTCCTTTGGCGGTGTTGTCGGTTCAGGGGCTGGACATCACCTTGACCTTCTGGGGTGCTTTGCGCCTGTGCTGGGATCGGGGCTATTACGGCGTCTCGGTCATGACCGGCCTGGTCGGTTTCTGGATTCCGCTGCTGCAGATTGTGCTGACGCTCTGGGTGATGCAGGCGATTGTCAGGCGGCGTCTGCCGCCGGACATGGGGCGTACTTTGCGTTGGCTGGCGCGTCTGGCCCCTTGGTCGATGGCGCCCGTTCTGGTGCTGGGGGTGCTGGTGGCGGTCGTCAAGGTGGCCGGTATGGCTCGCTTGCAGATTCAGCCGGGGCTGCTGGGATTTTTTGCGCTCAGCTTCCTGCTGTCGGGCTTGTCCCGATGGGATGCGCAAGCGCTGTGGCGCGAGGCTGAAGACGCTGGCATGGCGCCGATGTCAGGCGCGCAGGGGGCGGGAGCGGTGTGCGAATCCTGTGGCTATGTGCAGGCGCCTGGCGGGCGGCGTTGCCGGCGGTGTGCTGCTTCCATGGGGCCGCATCGCCACGGTACCGCCCCCGAGGTCTGGGCGCTGCTGCTGGCGGCGACGATTTTCTATATTCCGGCCAATGTACTGCCTATCATGCGGGTGCAGACGCTGCTGGGCAGCAGCAATCACACGATCCTGGGCGGCGTGATCGAGCTGTGGCGCATGGGATCCTGGGATCTGGCCGTGATCGTCTTTGTCGCCAGTGTCTTGGTGCCGGTCACCAAGCTGCTGGCCTTGTCCTTTCTGTTGCTGCGCACCGAGCCGCGCGGAGGGCGCATTCAGCGCCAACGCACCCGTCTATATGCGGTGGTGGAATTCATCGGCCAGTGGTCGATGCTGGATGTCTTTGTGGTGGTGCTGATGGTGGCCATGGTGAATTTTCCGGGATTGTCACGCATCGATGTCGGCCCGGCCGCCTTGAATTTCGGGGCCGTGGTGGTTCTGACCATGTGGGCGGCCATGCGTTATGATCCCCGTCTGGGTTGGGACCGTCTGCGGGCGGCGAATGTCCGCGAGAAAAACCATGACGATTGACGAAGACGGCAAGCAACAGCCGATATCCGATGCGCCTGCGGCGCCGGTGATCCGGCCTGGGCGGGCGCTGCGGTGGTCCTGGGTGTGGCTGGTGCCTTTATTGGCTTTGGCCGTGGCCCTGTCCCTGTTGGCTTCGGTCTGGGTGCGCACCGGTCCGGTCATCACCATCAGTTTTGTCTCGGCGGCCGGCATCGAAGCGGGCCAGACCAAGCTGCGCTACCGCGATGTCATCGTGGGCGAAGTCAAGGATGTGCGCATGGCCGAGGACCGGCAGCATGTGCTGGTCGATGTGCAGCTGGCCCGTGAAGGCGCGGCCTACATTACGCAACCGGATGCAAAATTCTGGATTGTGCGTCCACGCGTCGGCCTGACGGGGGTTTCAGGCCTGGATACCCTGTTTTCCGGCGTCTATCTCAGCGTTGATGCGCCTGCTGCATTGCCCAAAGAGGATGCCGTCACCTCGTTTCAGGGGCTGGCCAATCCGCCCGAGGTGCTCAGTGGTCAGGTCGGCACGCGCTTCCAGTTGACCACTCAGTCCTTGGGGTCGCTGGCGGTCGGTTCACGGGTCTATTACCGTCGCCTGGAGGTCGGGCGCGTCGTCAACTACGAGATGACGCCCAACGGGCGTTCCATCAATCTGCAGATTTTTGTGGAATCGCCCTATGATCGCTATGTAACGGCAGATACGCGATTCTGGAATGACAGTGGAATCGACATGTCGCTGTCGCCTGATGGGGTGCAGCTGCGCACCAGCGGCCTGTCGGCGATCCTCAATGGCGGTGTGGCGTTTGCTCAGGCGGATGAGTCCATGTCCTACGAAGGGCAGGTGAGTACAGCGCCAGCCGCACCGGGCAGTTCTTATGCCTTGTTCGATTCGCGCGATCAAGCGCTGGCTGACTCTGATGGAGAGCCTTTCCCGATCGAACTGCGGTTTACCGACGCTGTCCGTGGTTTGCGGGTGGGGGCCGAGGTGGATTATCACGGGATGTCCATCGGGAGGGTCGTGGATATCGATCTGGAACTCGACCGCACTCGTCAGCGTTTTTATTCCCGGGTGCGGGCTCAGGTGTATCCCATGCGCTTTAGCCAGGCGTACCTGGCGCTGGTGGATTCCACCAATGGCGCGGAAGGGGGCGCATTGCTCAAACCCTTGGTGCGGCGAGGCTTGCGGGCGCAGCTGCGTTCGGCCAGCTTATTGACCGGCCAGCAGTATGTGGCGCTGGATTTCTTTCCGAATACGGATCCCGATAAGCTGCAGATTCCGGGTGATCCCGATAAAACGACGGGGTATCTGATTCCGACCGTGCCGGGGGATTTCGCAGAATTGCAGCGGCAGTTGAGCAGCGTCGTGACCAAGCTGGACAAGGTCCCCATCGAGTCGCTGGGCCGGGAATTGCAAGGCAGTCTGAGCAGTCTGCACAAACTGCTGCGGCGCCTGGATACGCAGCTGGCCCCGCAGGCCAGTCAGACGCTGGAATCCGCCCGGAAATCGCTGGATCGGATGGGGGAAATCCTGGGGCCTGATGCGCCGATGATTGGTAATCTGCAGGACACGCTGAAGGCTTTGGATGGCGCCGCTCGCGGCTTGCGTCTGTTGGCGGATGCCTTGCAGTCGCATCCCGAGGCGCTGCTGCGCAGTCCTGCTCCGGATCGCTTGCGTTGATCGGGCCATGAATAGAAAGGCGCCATATCAGGCTGCGGGCCCGCAGCACGGATGGTTTGCGTTGGGAGAGGACTGATGCGAGGCAAGATTCTGGGAGCAATATGCGGGGCGGGCGTGCTCCTGAGCGCCTGCTCGGTGACGCCCAGCAATTATTACAGTTTGGCCACCCCCGCAGCAGTGTCGGCGATTGCGGTCAAGGCGCCGTCCGGCATGCAAGCGGCGTCTTATGGCGTGCGGGTACAGGTGCTCAGCATCCCTGCCGAGTCAGATCGTCCGCAGCTGTTGATCCGCGATCCGGCGCAGGATCCTGAAGTCGACATCTTGCGCCAATCCTTGTGGGCCGCCCCCTTGGCGGATCAGATTCAGGCGGTACTGGCCGATCGGGTGTCAGCAGGCCTGGGCGTGCCTGATGTGCAGAAACTGCCGAATCTGGCAGATCAGCCGCTGCGGCAGATACGGGTTCGCGTCACGCGCTTCGATCTGATCTGGGGGCGCGGCGCTGATTTGGCCGCCGTCTGGATGGATCGCAGTCCCGAGGCTGCGGATACCCAGGTCTGCCAGGCGCAGATCCGGGTGCCTGCCGGTCAGGCGGTGGCTTCCCTGGTGGATGCGCAGCGGCAGGCGCTGCAGGCGCTGGCGGCCCTGATGATCAGCCAGGGGGCGACGGGCATGGTTGGTTCACCCGATTCAACACATATCGTTCAATCGGGTTGTACCTAATCGATTTTGGGGTTATCCATAATGGCTGAAATGGGGTTAACCTCATACCATGCCAGCTGGTGAGCGGCTTCTTGTCATGAGGGGCTGCGCGATTCAATCCCCCATTCGAGAGCCCGATCATGGCGACTGTTACCCTGGGTGTCAAGGTCGATGAGACCTTGCGCGAACGTCTTCGGCAGCAAGCCGACAAGCTGGGGTGCACCCCGCATTGGCTGCACAAACAGGCGCTGACGATCTACGTCGAAGCCATCGAGCGCGGCCAGCTGCCGGCCGACATCGATCATCGCCCGGATGCAGCCGACCCCGGCGCGGTGACGGAAGCCGACCCGCAAACCCCGTTTTATGAGCTGGCCCTGGAAATTCAGCCGCAGTCAGTGCTGCGTTCTGCCATCACGGCGGCCTACCGCCGCCCCGAAGCCGAATGTGTGGCGATGCTGCTGGATCAGGCGGGTTCTTCCCAGGCCGATCAGGTGGATGCGCTGGCGCGGCGCCTGGTGCAGACTTTGCGCGACAAACGCACCGGCGGCGGGGTTGAAGGCCTGATCCAGGAGTTTTCCCTGTCTAGCCAGGAAGGCGTCGCCCTGATGTGTCTGGCCGAAGCCTTGCTGCGCATTCCTGATCAGGCGACCCGGGATGCGCTGGTGCGCGACAAGATCAGCCGGGGCGATTGGCGGGCGCATGTCGGCGAATCCCGGTCTCTTTTCGTCAATGCGGCAACCTGGGGCCTGCTGGTGACGGGCAAGCTGGTCAGCGTCAACAGCGAACAGAATCTGTCCCAGGCGCTGACGCGCCTGATCGCCAAAGGCGGCGAGCCCCTGATCCGGCGCGGCGTGAACATGGCGATGCGCTTGATGGGTGAGCAGTTCGTCACCGGCCAGACGATTTCTTCGGCCCTGGCCAACAGCCGCAAGTTCGAGGAAATCGGTTTCCGCTATTCCTACGATATGTTGGGCGAAGCGGCCACCACGGCCGAGGACGCCGCCCGTTACTATCAGTCCTACGAACAGGCGATCCATGCCATCGGCAAGGCGTCCCAGGGGCGTGGCATCTACGAAGGGCCCGGCATTTCCATCAAGCTGTCCGCCTTGCATCCGCGCTATGCCCGGGCCCAGCGCGATCGTGTCATGGCCGAACTGCTGCCGCGCATGGCGGAACTGTCGGCATTGGCGCGGCACTATGACATCGGTCTGAATATCGATGCCGAAGAAGCCGACCGCCTGGAATTGTCTTTGGATCTGCTGGAAGCCCTGTGTTTCGATGACCGCCTGCGCGGCTGGAACGGCATCGGTTTCGTGATTCAGGCCTATCAGAAGCGCGCGCCTTTCGTCATCGATTTCGTCATTGACCTGGCGCGGCGCAGCAAGCACCGCCTGATGGTGCGGTTGGTCAAGGGCGCCTATTGGGATTCTGAAATCAAACGCGCCCAAGTGGATGGCCTGGAAGGCTTTCCGGTCTATACCCGCAAGGTCCATACGGATGTTTCTTATCTGGCTTGCGCCCGCAAGCTGCTGGCAGCGCCCGAAGCGGTTTTTCCGCAGTTCGCCACGCACAATGCGCAGACCCTGTCGTCCATCTATTACCTGGCGGGCGAAAATTACTATCCCGGCCAGTATGAATTTCAATGCCTGCACGGCATGGGTGAACCTCTGTACGAACAAGTCGTCGGGCCGCTGTCCAAGGGCCGGCTGAACCGCCCTTGCCGGGTCTATGCGCCGGTGGGCACGCACGAAACCCTGCTGGCGTATCTGGTGCGCCGCCTGCTGGAAAATGGCGCGAATACCTCTTTCGTCAATCAGATCGGCGACAAGGACCTTCCGATTGACCGTCTGATCGAAGACCCGGTACACAAGGCGCGGGCGATTCAGCCGCTGGGCGCACCGCATGATCGGATCCCGCTGCCGCGCGATCTGTATCGGACGCACGAAAATCGCGCCAATTCCGCCGGCCTGGATCTCAGCAACGAACATCGGCTGGGATCGCTGGCGGCCGCATTGCTCAGCACGGCGGATCAACCTTGGCGGGCAGCTCCTCCGGGAGACTGGCAGGCGGATCGCGCTCGGGACATCCTGAATCCGGCGGATCGGCGCGATGTGGTCGGTCAGGTGGTCGAGGCCGACGACGCCGATGTCCAGGCAGCCCTGAAGCGGGCCGAATATGCGGCGCCCATCTGGCAGGCGACCCCGGTGGCGGAACGCGCCCAGTGTCTGCGGCATGCGGCGCAGCTGCTCGAAGACGAAATGCAGATCTCGATCGGCTTGATCGTGCGTGAGGCCGGAAAGTCCTTTCCCAATGCAGTCTCCGAAGTCCGCGAAGCCGTGGATTTCCTGCGGTATTACGCCGTGCGTATCGAAGAGGAATTTTCCAACGACAGTCACCGTCCGCTGGGTCCGGTCCTGTGTATCAGCCCCTGGAATTTCCCTCTGGCGATTTTCACAGGGCAGGTCAGCGCTGCGCTGGCCGCTGGCAATGTAGTGCTGGCCAAACCAGCCGAACAAACCAATCTGGTCGCAGCCTACGGTGTGTCGGTGCTGCATCGCGCCGGTATTCCGGCCGACGCCGTGCAACTGCTGCCGGGGCAGGGGGAAACCGTCGGCGCCGCCCTGACGGCCAGCCCGGTAGTGCGCGGGGTCATGTTCACCGGTTCGACCGAGGTCGCCAGACTGATTGCTGCTACCTTGTCGCAGCGTCTGAACGGGGCGGGGCATCCGGTGCCGCTGATCGCCGAAACCGGCGGCCAGAATGCACTGATCGTCGACTCGTCCGCATTGACCGAGCAGGTCGTCTACGATGTGCTCAGTTCCGCCTTCGACTCGGCGGGCCAGCGTTGTTCCGCCTTGCGGGTGCTGTGCGTACAGGAAGACTGCGCCGACCGCACCTTGTCGATGTTGCGCGGCGCCATGCGCGAACTGCGCGTAGGGCGCCCGGAACTCTTGTCGACGGATATCGGACCGGTCATCGATGCGGATGCGCAGACCATGATCGAGCGTCATGTGCAGACGATGCAGGCCGCTGGTCATGTGATCGACCGCCAGGTATTGGATGACGAACACGTGCGCTTCGGCACTTTCGTGGCGCCCACCTTGATCGAGATTGCGGATATCGCCGAACTGGAACGCGAGGTCTTCGGGCCGGTGCTGCACGTGCTGCGTTACCGGCGCGAAGCGCTGGACAGCGTCATCGATGCCATCAACGAGCGGGGCTATGGCCTGACATTCGGCGTGCATACCCGGCTGGACGAAACCGTGCATCACGTCACTGAACGCATTCGGGTCGGCAATATCTACGTCAACCGCAATATCGTGGGGGCGACGGTGGGCGTGCAGCCCTTCGGCGGCGAAGGCTTGTCGGGCACGGGGCCGAAGGCAGGCGGGCCGCTGTATCTGCATCGCCTGTTGTCGGTGTCGTCGAATACCCTGCCGGTCGAAGGCGTGGTGGGAACGGACGCCCAGCCGCTGGATCTGCCGGGGCCGACCGGCGAGACCAACCGCTATCATCTGAAACCCCGGGGTACGGTGCTGTGCAGGGCCGTCAGCGTTGCGGGCGTTCAGGCTCAATTGCAGGCCTGCCGGCGCACCGGCAACACCATGCTGTGGGTGGATACCCCGGAAATGCGATTGTTACGCGAACAGGAAGGACTGCAGGCCATGCAGTGGGTGAATACCGGCGATCTGGATGCCGCCGATTTCCAGGTCGTGCTGTTCGAAGGCGACGGCGATGATCTGCTGGCGCTGACGCAGTCAGTGGCGACTCGCTCCGGGCCGATCGTCCCGGTACTGGCCCGCCGCTCGCACGAGCTGTCCAGCGGGCAGGGCTATCCCCTGGAAATGCTGGTGCGCGAGGTATCCGTCTGCATCAATACCGCCGCCGCCGGCGGCAACGCCACCTTGATGATGGTGGGATGATTCCGGACAGAGAAGGGTCCCTGCGGACCCTTCTCTGCCGGAATCATCCGAGTCGCTTGCAAGCGACGAGGTGGGGGGCATCACGATGTTAAAAGGGTCCCTGCGGACCCTTCTCTGCCGGAATCATCCGAGTCGCTTGCAAGCGACGAGGTGGGGGGCATCACGATGTTAAAAGGGTCCCTGCGGACCCTTCTCTGCCGGAATCATCCGAGTCGCTTGCAAGCGACGAGGTGGGGGGCATCACGATGTTAAAAGGGTCCCTGCGGACCCTGCCGGAATCATCCGAGTCGCGTGCAAGCGACTCAGTCTTCCCGGTCTGTCACTTCCACCAGGTGGTAGCCGAACTGCGTGCGCACCGGGCCTTGCACCACGCCGACCGGGGCGCTGAAGACGACCGTGTCGAATTCCGGCACCATCTGGCCGCGACCGAACGTCCCCAGATTGCCGCCATCGCGGTTGGACGGGCAGCTGGAATGTTCGCGGGCGACGGCGGCGAAGTCGGCGCCGTTTTCAATGTCGGCCTTCAGTTGCAGGCATTGTTCTTCGGTATCCACCAGAATATGGCGAGCGGAAGCTTGAGTCATGAGAGGCTCCTGTAGCGGGTGAAAAAAGAATGCGACAGCATAACCCGGATCGTTCCCGGCCCGCCCGGGCAGGTGGATGGAATACACAAGGCCGCCTCGAAGGGCGGCCTTGTTGCGCAGAGAAAAGTCCCGCTGGTTCAGTGGCCCAGATACGCAGCCTGGATTTCGGGCGAGGCCAGCAGTTCGCGGGCGGGGCCTTCGTGCGACAGCTTGCCGACTTCCAGCACATAGCCGCGATCGGCCAGCTTCAAGGCCATGCGGGCGTTCTGTTCGACGATCAGGATGGTGACGCCGGTCGCGCGCACGTCACGCAGCACCTGGAAAATATTGCGCACGATGATGGGGGCCAGCCCCAGACTGGGTTCGTCCAGCAGCAGCAGGCGGGGTTTGGTCACCAGCGCCCGGCCGATCGCCAGCATCTGCTGTTCGCCGCCCGACAGTGTGCCGGCTAATTGGGCGCGGCGCTCGTACAGGCGCGGGAAGATCTGATAGACGTGTTCGCAGCTCTCGGTGATTTCCGTCGGCGGGCGGGTAAAGCCGCCCATGCGCAGGTTTTCCGCCACTGACAGTGTGCCGAAGACACGCCGGCCTTCGGGGGACTGGCCGATGCCCAGGCGCACGATCCGATCAGCGCCCATGCGGGTGGTGTCGTGGCCGGCAAAGGTGATCTTGCCTGAATGCGGCGTCAGCAAGCCGCTGAGCGTGCGCATCAGAGTGGTCTTGCCGGCGCCGTTGGCGCCCAGAATGGCGACGACCTCGCCTTCGGCGACCTGTAGCGAAATGCCCTTCAGGGCCTGGATATGGCCGTAGTTGACACGCAGATCTTCGATTTCAAGCAGATGGGTCATGACTGGGCCTGTTCTTCGTGGATGGCGTGCATCAGGGGATCGTCTTCGTCGTCGTCCTGGCCCAGGTAGGCCTCGATCACCAGCGGGTTGGTGCGGATGTCTTCCGGCTTGCCTTCGGCGATTTTCTTGCCGAAATTGATGACGACGATATTGTCGGTGACGTTCATCACCACGCTCATGTCGTGCTCGACCAGGATGACGGTGACGCCAGTGTCGCGGATGGCGCGGATAGTATCGTTCAGTGTTGCGGATTCCTGCTCGTTCAGGCCGGCGGCGGGCTCATCCAGGATGATGAGTTCAGGTTTCGCCACCAGTGTGCGCGCCATCTCGACGCGGCGCTGCGCGCCATAGGGCAGGGACGTGGCGATTTCTTGGGCGACATCGGCCAGATCCAGCTGTTCCAGAACAGCCATGGCGCGTTCGACCAAGGCGTGTTCTTCGTGGCGCTGGGCGGGGGTGCGCAGCAGCCCTTGCCACCAGGATTGCCGGATCAACAGATGCTGGCCGGCAATGACATTTTCCAGCACGGTCATGTCGGTGAACAGGCGGATGGTCTGGAATGTGCGCCGGATGCCGGCCTTGGCAACCAGGTGAGGAGGCTGGCCGGTCATGTCCTGGCCGCGCCAGCGAATATGCCCATCCGTAGGGCGGTAGACCCCGGTGATCATATTGAAGACGGTCGTCTTGCCGGCGCCGTTGGGACCGATCAGGCCGACGATCTCGCCGCGCTTGACCTGGAAGCTGAGGTCATCGACCGCCCGAAGGCCGCCAAAGCTGATGCCGATATGATCCAGCTCCAGCAGGACATCGGATGAGGAAGTAGAGGACAGGGGCGAATTCATAGGGCTCCCTTGCGTGCGGGCCAGATGCCCTGCGGACGCAGAATCATGACCAGGATCATGGCGATGCCGAAGACCAGATAGCGGTATTGGGCGAATTCAGTAAAGATCTGCGGCACCACGAACATCATGGCGGTGCCCAGCAGCACGCCCGGCACCGACGCCTGGCCGCCGACCAGCACGATGGCAAACAGCACAACCGAATCCGTGAACTGGAAAGATCCGGGGCTGACCGCCGATAATTGCATGGCGAACAGGGTGCCGGCCAGGCCGGCCAGCCCTGCCGACAGGGCGAATGCGGCGACCTTGTAGTTGCGGGCGTTGACCCCCAGCGTGGTGGCGGCCAGTTCATCGTATTTGATATAGCGGAATGTGCGCCCCAGCGAGGAACGGTCCAGATTGCGCATCAGCCACAGCACGATGGCCAGGACCACCCAGTTCATGTAGAACAGATCGCTTTGCGAGCCGAACATGTGGCCAAAGAGCGTCGGACCGCTGACGCCGAACAGGCCGTCGGCCCCGCCCGTCAGACCGAACAGATTGTTCTTCATGGCCAGCACGAAGATCGCATTGAAGCCGATCGTGACCACCAGCAGGTAGTCGCCGCGCAGTTTGACGATGGGAGCGGACAGAATCGCGCCCAGGGCCGCCGACACGACAATGGCGACCGGGATGGTCCAGAGAATGGGCCAGTTGAAGGACAGCGACAGGATGGCGCTGACATAGGCGCCGACGCCGAAGAATACGGCGTGGCCCATGTCGTACATGCCTGCGCGACCCAGCACGATGTCCTGCGACAGGGCCACGATGGCGTAGATGGCGAAGATGCCGCCGATCGTGATCCAGGCGGGGGACATGACGGACGGGACAGCCAGGCCGGCGACCCATAGCACAGGACCCAGCACGCGTAGAAGCCGGACACCGGCGCTGGGCGCCGTGGTAGCGGCTGTCGTCTGGGCGGGAGTTTGATTGGCGTGATTCATGGCTTAGACCTTTTCCGCGACGCGTTCGCCCAGCAGACCTGAGGGGCGTACCAGCAGGATGGCGATCAGCAGCGTAAACGTGATGGCATCCTGCCAGGAGCTGGAGATATAGCCGGCTGCGAAGGCATTGAACAGACCCAGGACCAGGCCGCCCAACATGGCGCCGGGGATATTGCCGATCCCGCCGATGATGGCGGCGATAAAGGCATTCAGGCCGTAGGACCAGCCCATGGTGAAGAAGGTCTGGCGGTAGTAGAGGCCGATGAACAGGCCGCCGATTGCGCCCAGAACCGGCCCGATGATGAACACCATGGCGATGACGCGATTGACGTTGATGCCCATCAGGCGAGCGGCATCCTGGTCAATGGCGGTGGCGCGGATCGCGGTGCCCAGACGGGTGTGATGCACGAAAGAATACAGACCGGCCATCAGCAGGAAGGCGCAGATGATGATCAGCAGCTGTACGAAACTGAGATACGCGCCGCCGATCTGCCAGGTGATATTGGGCAGCAGGTTGCTGGGAAATACTTGTACGTTGGGGGACCAGATCAGCATGATGCCGTTTTCGATCAGCATGGATGCGCCCAGAGCGGAGACCACGGCCGACAGGCGGTGCGCCTTGCGCAGCGGCTTGTAGGCGAATTGGTCGAGCAGTGTGCCGGCGATGCCGACAACGATCATGGCGATCAGGAACGCCAGAATCAGTAATACGGGTGTGGACAGGCCGCCGAAGGCGCCTGATGTCAGGGTGGTCAGGCCGATGAAGGCACCCAGGATGCACAAGTCGCCGTGGGCGAAGTTGATCATCTTCAGCACCCCGTAGACCATCGTATAGCCCAGGGCGATCAGGGCGTAAATGCCCCCGACCGTAACCCCGTTGATGAATTGCTGGAGGATAAAGTCCATCGGTCGGTTTCCGTGGTGGTTTGCGAGGCGCCGTGGCGAAAGATCTGCCAGTCCTGCGTGAAAACTGCGGTCCCCGCACCAGGTGGCGCGGGGGGCAGAGAAAGACGCGACGCCGGCGGCAAGGCCGGTCCGGCGTCAGGTTCCAGAGACCTTATTTGTCTGCCGGATAGATGGTCTTGTAGCCGCCGGTCGCCAGGACCTCGAAGGCGGACATCGGGCTGCCGATGCGTTCGCCCTTGTCGTCCCAGGTGAAGGGGCCGGTCAGACCTGCGAAGGGCTGCTTCATATTGTGCAGCCAGGGGATGAGCTTGGCGGTGTCCGTGCTCTTGGTGTCTACGATCGCAGCCAGCACGGCGCGGAAGCCGTCCGCATTGGTAAAGGTGTAGATGCTGGGAGGCGGCGCGCCAAAGGCCTTGATGTAGTCGGCCAGGAACTGCTTGGCTTCCGGATAGGGCAGGTTTTCCGGCGCAGGCACGTTGACGATCACGGCCCCAGCGGCGGCGTCGCCGGCGATCTTGGCGAAGTTTTCGTTCTGGTTGGCGTCACCGCCCACGAACACGGCTTCCATGCCCAATTGCTTCATCTGAGCGCGGATCAGGCCGCCATCGGTGTAGTAGCCCGAGAAGAACAGCACGTCCGGGTTCTGGGCCTTCAGTTTCGTCAGCACGGCGCTGTAGTCCTGCGTGCCGGCGTTGATGAAGTCTTCCCCGACGATATTGCCGCCTTCTTTCTTGATGGCGTCCGTGGTGGCTTTGGCCAGGCCCGTGGCGTAGCTGGAGTGATCGCTCAGGACAGCGATGCGCTTGTACTGCTTGACCTTGACGAAGTAATTAGCGACGAATTCGGCTTCATCGCTGTTGGGCGGTGCATTGCGGAAGAAGGTTTTCCAGCCCTTTTGCGTCAGCTCGTCGCTGGTGCCGTCGGACGTCTGGATGACATTGGCGGCGGAATAGATCGGAGCGGCAGCCAGGGCGGCGCCGCTGGTGTAGGTGCCGATCACGGCGACGACGCCGTCATTGACCAGTTTGCGACCGCAAATGGCGGCCTGAGCGGCTTTGCCTTCGTCGTCGCAGACGACGACTTCGATCTGGCGGCCCAGCACGCCACCGGCTTCGTTATGCTGCTTGGCGATCAGTCGGACGCCGTTTTCGATGCCCTGGCCTTCGGCCGCGTATTCGCCGGTAATGGGGGCCTGCACACCGATCTTGATGGGGCCGTCAGCCGCCACTGCCGTACCCACGCCCATCAGGGCCAAGGAAACTGCCGCCGAAAGCGTGGAAAGTTTTGTCAGCCTGCTCATGTCTGGATTCTCCTTTGCATGGACCCGGATGGAACCATATATTCGTAATATATTAATAGCGCGCTTCTGACACCATGAGGGTATTCCCGATGGCAAGGCGCACCTGCTGCAGGGAAGCGGAAAGCCGGGGTGCGGTTCGGATGCGTTTCCGGCTTGGTTCGACTGGCTTGATCAGGCAGGTTGCTCTAAAGGTGCAACCTGTTGAGGACAGCAGAACCGTTCTGAAGTTTAACTATCGCTGCTGTCAGGTACAACCAGGGGTTTTACTAATAGGAGAGGCTTGAGTCAGACAGGTGCAAGCAAGGGCCATGGCGGCCCTGACAGGCGGTTCAGAGCTGTCCAGTACTGCCGAAGCCGCCCGCGCCGCGCTCGGTTTCGGTATCGAAGGTGTCCGTCAGGCGCAATCCGACCTGCACGACAGGCTGAAACAGCAGTTGGGCAATGCGCTCGCCCGGCTGGATCGTATAGGTTTGATCGCTGTCGTTGGTCAGCAGGACTTTGATCTCGCCATGGTAGTCGGCGTCGATGACGCCGATGCCTTGCGCCACGCGAATACCGTGTTTCAAGGACAGCCCCGAGCGAGAGGCGACGATAGCGACCAGGCCGGGGTCCATCATGTTCAGCGCCAGGCCGGTGGGAACCGGCAGGCGGGCGCCTGGCAGCAGCGCCTGCGGTGCGTCCAGGCAGGCGCGCAGGTCCATGGCGGCCGATCCGTTGGTGGCGTAATCCGGCAGGGGAATGGCGTCCGTGCCCAGCAGCGGGTTGACGATGCGGGCCTGGATGAGTCGTCGATGCATGGTGAAATCCAAGGGAAAAAAGGGAGCGGCAGATTGGCGCTGGCGCGGGGCGAGCGGCAGCCTACCGTGCGGCGGAAGGCAGGCGTGGCGCAAGCCATGCCAGCAGTTGGCGGGCGGCCTGGAGTTTGGGCTGTCGGGGCAGCGGGTGGGCGCCGTCGTCGTCGAAAAGGATCAGTTCGGTATCGGTGGCGTCCATGGCCTGTTGCGCCAGATTGCCGACGATGACGGGAATGCCTTTGCGTTGGCGTTTGGCCTGGGCGTGCTCGTGCAGATGATCGGTCTCGGCGGCAAAACCGACGCACCAGGGGCCGTTGGGCAATGCGGCGACATCCGCCAGGATGTCGGGGTTCTGCACGAAGTCCAGGACAGGCGCTTGCTTGTCGGCTTGTTTTTTCAGTTTGGTGGCCGAGGGGTTGGCAATGCCCCAGTCGGCGACGGCGGCGACAGCGATGAACAGGTCTGCTTCGTGAGCGCATTCCAGCACGGCGGCGTGCATGTCGCGCGCCTGGGTCACGTCGATACGCCTGACGCCGTCAGGGCAGGGCAGCGCCGTGGGGCCGGAGATCAAGGTGACGCGGGCGCCGGCTTCGGCAGCGGCTCGCGCCAGGGCATAGCCCATCCGCCCGGATGATCGGTTGGTCAGTACGCGCACCGGGTCGATGGTTTCGCTGGTGGGACCTGCCGTCAGCAGGACGCGCCGGCCGGCCAGGATCTTGGGCTGGAAAAATGCGATCACGGCGCGCAGGATCTGGTCCGGCTCCATCATGCGGCCCGATCCGCTTTCCCCGCAGGCCTGGCTGCCCTCAGCCGGACCGATCAGGGTAATGCCGTCGGCCTGCAGCTGGGCGGCGTTGCGTTGGGTGGCCGGATGCGTCCACATCTCGTGGTTCATGGCAGGCGCGAGCAGCAGCGGAACCGAACCCCGGGCCACGCATAGCGTTGCCAGCAGGTCGTCGGCCAGGCCATGGGCCAGTTTTGCCATGAAGTCGGTGCTGGCCGGCACGATCAGCACCGCATCGGCGCCGCGCGTCAGATTGATGTGGGCCATGCGGTTGTCCATGCGGCTGTCCCACTGATCAAGCCAGACGGGACGTCCGGACAAGGCTTGCATCGTGGCCGGCGTGATGAAGCCGGTGGCGGCCTGGGTCATGACCACGTCCACTGTCGCGCCTTCATCCTGCAGGCGGCGCAGCAGTTCAGCGGATTTGTAGCAGGCGATCCCGCCTGTCAGCCCCAGGATGATGCGTTTGCCTGATAGGTCGGGCATGGCGGTTCCCCTATGATCGATGGGCGCGGCGGCTGCGCAGGATTTCGTCCAGGATCAGCAGCACGGCGCCGCAGGTGATGGCGATGTCGGCCACATTGAAGGCCGGGAAATACCAATCGCGCCAGTAGAACAACAGAAAATCCACGACATGTCCATGCATCAGGCGGTCCAGGGCGTTGCCCAGGGCCCCGCCCAGGATGCAGGCCAGGGCGGCGCATAGCAGGCGCTGGCCGCTGTGCGTGTAGAGCCAGCGCACGATCAGGACGGCGACCACCAGGGCGATGCCGGTGAAGATCCAGCGCTGGTATCCGTCGCCGTCGGCCAGAAAGCTGAAGGCCGCGCCGGTATTGAACAGCAGCGTCAGGTCGAAGATCGGCAAGACAGGGATGCGTTCGGCGTAGACCAGCGTATCCGATACCCAGGTCTTGGTGGCCTGATCCAGCAAGATGAGCAGGGCGGCCGCCAGCAGCCAGCCCGCCAGCGAGCGCAGCCGGTGCGCCGCCGCCGGACTCGCTGCAGGCGCTGTCAGGGCGGACGGGATGACCGGCCCCACCTCGCGGCGGGGGGAGGGCGGTGTGGGCGGCGTGTCAGGCATGGCGGCGGGTTTCGCCTTGGCCGAACAGATTGTCCACGCAGCGTCCGCACAGTTCCGGATGCTGGTCGTCGTGGCCGACGTCGGCGCGGTGGTGCCAGCAGCGCCCGCATTTGTCGTGGCCCGTGGCCTGCACCTGGATCGTCAGGGCGCCGTCGCCGGCATGCACGTCGGCGCGGGACACCAGCATCACGAAGCGCAGGTCGTCGCCCAGGCTTTGCAGCAGGGCCAGATCGTCGCCGCTGGCGCGGTAGTCGATTTCCGCCGCCAGAGAGGAACCGATTTCCCCTCGGGTGCGCACGGCTTCGATTTCGCGCATGGTGTCGGCGCGAATGACGCGCAGGCGGGTCCAGCGGGCAGCCAACTGGTCGGCGTCCGGCAGCGCCGGCACGTCGTGGAATCGTTCGGTGAAGATGGTGGGAGATGCGGGATTGCCGCCTAGATCGACCCAGGCCTCTTCCACCGTGAACGACAGGATCGGCGCCAGCAGCTTCAGCAGCGCGTGCGTGATGTGGTGCAGGGCGGTTTGTGCCGCTCGGCGGGCCGTGCTGTCCTTGCCGGTGGTGTACAGGCGGTCTTTCAGAATATCCAGATAGAAGGCGCCCAGGTCTTCGGAACAGAAGATCTGCAGCCGGGCGACCGCTGTGTGGAATTCGTAGCGTTCGTAGGCGGCCAGGACTTCGGCCTGCATGGCGGCGGTCATCTGCAGCGCGTAGCGGTCGATTTCCAGCAGGGCTTCCGGGGCGACGGCATCTGTGGCGGGGTTGAAGTCCGCCAGGTTGCCCAGCAGGAATTTCAGGGTGTTGCGGATGCGCCGGTAGGATTCGACGACCCGGTCCAGGATCTGTTTGGAGATCGACAGCTCGCCCGAATAGTCGGTCGATGCCGTCCACAGCCGTAGAATTTCTGCGCCCAGGGAATTGGAAATTTCCTGGGGATAGACGACGTTGCCGACGGACTTGCTCATTTTCTTGCCCTGGCCGTCGACGACGAAGCCATGCGTCAAGAGCGCCTTGTAGGGCGGACGGCCGTAGAGCATGCAGCCGGTCAGCAAAGAAGAATGGAACCAGCCCCGATGTTGGTCGGAGCCTTCCAGGTACAGGTCGGCCGGCCAGGCCAGCTGTTGAGCGTGAGATCCCTTCAGGCTGTGGTCCTGGCCGCCCAGTACGGTGGCGTGCGTGGTGCCGGAATCAAACCAGACATCCAGGGTGTCGCGGTTCTTTTCATAGAGATCGGCCTCGTCGCCCAGCAGATCGCGCGAGTCCAGCGTCTGCCAGGCTTCGATGCCCTCGCGTTCGACGCGGTCGGCGACCTGATCCAGCAGTTCCGGGGTGCGCGGATGCAGGGCGCCGGTTTCTTTATGCACAAAAAAGGCCATGGGCACCCCCCACTGGCGCTGGCGTGACAGCGTCCAGTCAGGGCGGTTGGCGATCATGGCGTGCAGGCGGGCGCGGCCCCAGGCCGGGTAGAAAGCTGTGTCGTCTATGCCTTTCAGGGCCATGTCGCGCAGGGTCGGGCCCTCGGCCGGCGGCACGTCCATTCCGGCGAACCATTGGCTGGTGGCGCGATAGATGATGGGTGTCTTGTGGCGCCAGCAATGCATGTAGCTGTGCGCGTGCGCTTCGGTGTGCAGCAGGCTGCCGGCCTCGCGCAGGGCATCTACGATGGTCGGATTGGCTTTCCAGATCAGTTCGCCGCCAAAGAGCGGCAGGCTGTCGGCGTAGTGCCCGTTGCCCAGGACGGGATTGAGCATGTCCGCATCGGTCAGGCCGTGGGCCTTGCAGGAAATGAAGTCTTCCACCCCGTAGGCGGGGGCGGAGTGCACGACGCCTGTGCCGGAATCCAGGGTGACATAATCGCCCAGATAGACGGGAGACAGGCGGCGGTAGCCTGGGTCCGCTTCATAGAGCGGGTGGCGGAAGCTCAGGCCGGCCAGCGTCTGGCCGGGCGCGCGGGCGATGATGTCGCCTTGCAGGCCCCAGCGTTGCAGGCAGGATTGCACCAGTTCACTGGCCACCAGCAGCAGCGGTCCGGTGGCGCGGGGTTCGCTCAGGCGCACCAGTGCGTATTCGTGATCCGGGTGGATGTTGAGCGCCTGATTGGCGGGAATGGTCCAGGGGGTGGTGGTCCAGATGACGATGGCGCCGGCATCGACTTCCCCCGTCAGGCCAAAGGCGCGAGCCACTGCCGCCCGGTCGTCAAAGGCAAAGGCGACGTCGACGGAAGGATCTTTGCGGTCGGCATATTCGACCTCGGCTTCGGCCAGAGCCGAACCGCAGTCGAAGCACCAGTTCACGGGCTTCAGGCCGCGAAAGACGAAGCCTTTTTCCATGATGCGAGCCAGCGCCCGCAGTTCGTCCGCCTCGTTGTGCGGGTTCATGGTCAGGTAGGGGTTGTCCCATTCGGCCAGCACGCCCAGGCGCTTGAAGTCGGTGCGCTGACGTTCGATCTGTTCGGCGGCGTAGGCGCGGGCCTTGGATTGGACTTCGGCTACCGGCAGGTGCTTGCCGTATTTCTTTTCGATCTGGATTTCGATCGGCATGCCATGGCAGTCCCAGCCAGGCACGTATTGAGCGTCAAAACCTGCCATGTCGCGGCTTTTGACGATGATGTCCTTGAGGATCTTGTTGACCGCGTGGCCGATATGGATGTCGCCGTTGGCATACGGCGGCCCATCGTGCAGAATGAATTTCGGCCGTCCCTGGGCGGCCTCCCGGATGACTGCATAAATCTTTTTTTTCCTCCCAGGCAGCGATCCAGCCCGGCTCGCGTTTGGCCAGGTTGCCCCGCATGGGGAAGGGGGATTCGGGCAGATTCAGGGTGTCTCTATAGTCCATGGGAGGCGAAATAGTCGCGAGCGCCTTGCACGTCCTGGCGGATGGCGGCGATCAGGGTGGTTAAGTCGGGGAAGGATTCCTCGTCGCGCAGAAACTCGAGAAATTCAACACATACCAGTTTACCGTAGGCGTTTACCTGCTGATCAAGGAGGTGGGTTTCCAGCAGCAGGGGGCCGTCGCGGGTCACGGTGGGGCGTACGCCCAGGCTGGCGACCCCCGGCAAGGGGCTGTCCAGCAGGCCGTGCACCCGCACGATATAGATGCCGGACCGCGCGGCGCAGGGGGCGGGGACGCGCAGATTCAGGGTGGGAAAGCCCAGGTCGCGGCCCAGTTTCTGGCCGTGGATGACATGGCCGCTGATGCGAAAAGGGCCGCCCAGCAGCTGGCTGCTGTGAGCCAGATTGCCGACAGCCAGCGCGGTGCGCAGGGCGGAACTGGAAATGCGTTGTCCGTGGCTGTCGTTGATATCGGCGATGGCGTCTACCGTAAAGCCATATTCCCGGCCCATGCGACGCAGCAGATCGATGTCGCCGCTGCGCTTGTGGCCATAGCGAAAGTCCTCGCCCACCAGCAGCCAGCGGGTGTTCAGGCCCTGCACCAACAATTGGCGGATGAAATCTTGCGCGCTCATGTCGGCCAGATGCCGGTCGAAGCGCTGGATGACGATCTGGCGCATGCCCTGGGCCGCCAGCATGGCGACCTTGTCGCGCAGGCTGCTGATCTG
Organism: Castellaniella sp.; assembly: GCF_034675905.1. Classification (GTDB taxonomy): domain Bacteria; phylum Pseudomonadota; class Gammaproteobacteria; order Burkholderiales; family Burkholderiaceae_B; genus Castellaniella. The sequence goes on from NZ_JAUCCV010000009.1 coordinate 131,366, forward strand.
GGTGGGGATGAGTTCCAGCCGGCCCCCCTGGCGGGCGAAAAAGGCGCGCGGATGGGGGGCGAAGGTCATGACCGTGGGTTCCAGCCCTTGCGTGTGCGCCTGGCTGCGCACCTGCGCCAGGATGGCCTGGTGCCCCCGGTGCACCCCGTCGAAGTTGCCGATGGTCAGGGCGCTGGGGGCGGTGGTGTCGCGCCGGGGCAGCGCACGGTAGAGGCGAGGAACGGGTTTCACGTCAGAGAGTTTACAATTTCACGTTTGGCTTTGATTTTATGTCGGAGAGCACGCGCATGGAGCATACCCCCGAACGGCCGCTACGGGTGGCCATCCTGATTTCGGGCCGGGGCTCGAACATGCAGGCGCTGGTGCGGGCCATTGCCGCCGAACGCCTGCCGGTGCAGGTCTGCACCGTGCTGTCCAATCGGGCCGATGCGGCAGGGTTGGATTGGGCGCGCGCGCAGGGCCTGCCGGCTGAGTCCCTGTCGCATCGGGATTACGACAGCCGCGACGCCTTTGATGCGGCCTTGTTGGCCCGCCTGGACGCCTTGGCGCCCGATGTGATTTTGCTGGCGGGTTTCATGCGGGTGCTGGGCAGCGATTTCGTGCGTCATTTCGATGGCCGCATCATCAATATCCATCCGTCTCTTTTACCGGCTTTCCCAGGTTTGCATACGCACCAGCAGGCGCTGGCTCAGGGGGTGCAGTGGCATGGCTGCACGGTGCACTTCGTCACGCCTGTGCTCGATCACGGCCCCATCATCGCCCAGGGGGCCATCCCCGTACTGGGCGGCGATACCCCTGACGATCTGGCGGCCCGGCTCTTGCCGGTAGAACATCAGATCTACGTGCAGGTGCTGCGCTGGCTGGCACAGGGCCGGGTCAGCCTGTACGACGATGGGCGCGTCGAGGTGTCGGATGCGCCGCACCGCGCCTGGGCAGGCGCCACCATATTCCATTTACAGGATTGCCATGAGCACGAATGAATCACGGGATCGATCCCGCAAACGCCCTGCCGATGGCCGTCCCAGACGCGCCGATGATCGGCGGGAAACGGACGCAGGGCGCGAGCGCGCTGCAAAACGCCCCTCGGGCGATCGCCCCGCACGGTCGGCCGCCGGTCGGTCCGGCGCGGGTCAGGCGCAGGCGCCAGCGCGGCCCTACGTCATGGCTGCCGCCCGCATCGAGCAGGTCCGCCAGGTGCTGGGCGAAGCTCTTCAGTGGCAATATCCGGCCGATGCCGTGTTGTCGCACTGGTTTCGCGGACATGCGCAGGTCGGTCAGCGGGATCGGGGCGAGATCGCCGAAGCCGTCTTCGATGTGCTGCGGCATTTGCGCCGCTACCGGCAGTTCGCCGAAAGCGGACAGGGGTCGGCGACCCGCAGACTGGCGGTGCTGGGCCTGGCGTCGGTCTGGCCGCGCAGCACCCTGGATACGGGCCTGGACGAGCATGAACGCACCTGGCTGGACTATGTGCAGGCCTTTTCGGTGGACAGTCTGCCCCTCGGGGTGCGTTACAGCATGCCGGATTGGCTCGAGGCTCGCCTGATCGGCCTGCCGGATGCAGAATCCCTGTTGCAGGCTTTGAATCAGACGGCCCCGCTGGATCTGCGCGCCAATCCGCTAAAGACCGACCGAGACGCCGTTTTGGCCGCCTGGGCGCAGGGTCCCGAGGCCCGCTGGGCGGCGCGGCCTACGCCGTATTCGCCTTGGGGCATCCGCATTCAGGGGCGCCCGCCGGTGAACCGCTGGACAGCGTTCGAGCGCGGCGAAATCGAGGTCCAGGACGAGGGCAGCCAGCTGCTGGCCGCGCTGGTCGCCCCCAAACGCGGGGAAATGGTCATCGATTACTGTGCGGGGGCGGGTGGCAAGACGCTGCTGCTGGGGGCGTTGATGCGCTCCACCGGGCGGCTGTACGCCTTTGATGTGTCGGCAGCCCGCCTGGCGCGGGCCAAGCCGCGCTTTGCCCGCAGCGGCCTGTCCAATATCGTGCCGGTGGCGATTGCCGAGCGCCATGACCAGCGGGTCAAACGTTTGCGCGGCAAGGCTCATCGCGTGCTGGTGGATGCGCCTTGCAGCGGCTTGGGCACCTTGCGGCGCAATCCCGATCTGAAGTGGCGCCAGCATCCGGAATCCCTGGAGCAGCTGTGCGCCACGCAGGCTGCCATTTTGCGGGATGCCGCGGCATGCGTGCGTCCGGGCGGGCGGCTGGTGTATGCCAGCTGCAGCCTGCTGCCGGAAGAAAACGAGTTGCAGGTTCAGGCCTTTCTGGCGGAACACCCGGAATTCACGCTGCTGGACGCGGGCGCGGTTCTGGCCGACCGGGGCATCGCGCTGACGTTTGACGGGCCCATGCTGCATCTGCGCCCGGATGTGCATGGCACGGATGGTTTTTTTGCCGCTGTGATGCAGCGTCGCCAGGCTGAAGCACCGGAACCCAAGGCGCCGCGCGCTGCGGAAGCGCCGGCTGACAAGGACCCGCTGGCCGATGACCCGGCCGCCGAGGCGCCGGACCAGGCTTGATGGCTGGCCGCGCCGGGATGGCGCGGCCCCTTTCTTTCCGTGCCGGCCATCGTGGTCTACACTGAAAGCATCCCCTCTATCTATCGAGCCTCATGAACACTTGGCTATCCTTTCTGCAGGGCGGCGTCCTGCAGCTGGGCCCTTGGGCTCTGCTGGCCGTGACTCTGATTCTGACCCACATCACCATTGCGGCCGTCACCCTGTATCTGCATCGCAGCCAGGCGCATCGGGGGGTGGACCTGCATCCGGTGATCGCGCATTTTTTCCGTTTCTGGCTGTGGCTGACGACCGGCATGATCACGCGGGAATGGGTGGCCATTCACCGCAAGCACCACGCCAAATGCGAACGGGACGGCGACCCCCATTCGCCCGCCGTGTTCGGCTTGGCACAGGTGTTTTTCCGCGGGGCCGAACTGTACCGCGACGAGGCGCAAAACTCGGAAACGCTGCAGCGCTACGGCCACGGGACACCAGACGATTGGGTGGAACGGCAGGTCTACGGACGGCACAATCTGCTGGGCATCTTCATCATGCTGGCGGTGGATCTGGCCTTGTTCGGCGTCATCGGCCTGACCATCTGGGCCGTGCAGATGGCCTGGATTCCATTCTGGGCCGCCGGTGTGGTCAATGGTTTGGGCCATGCCTGGGGCTATCGTAATTTCGCCTGCCCCGACGACAGCACCAATGTGTCTCCCTGGGGCATCCTGATCGGCGGCGAAGAACTGCACAATAATCATCACGCCTACGGCACCTCGGCCAAATTTTCATCCAAATGGTATGAATTCGACCTGGGTTGGGCCTATATCCGAGTGCTGCAGGTGCTGGGCCTGGCACAGGTGCGCCGCGTGGCGCCGCGCCTGCAGTGGCAGCCAGACGGGCCGGTAGCTATCGAATCCCTCAGTCAGGATCAACTGCAGGGCATCATCGCTCACCGCTACGACGTCCTGGCCCGCTATTCCCGCATGGTCAAAGCCTCTGTGGGGCACGAGCTCAAGGCCCTGAAGGTACGCCGCTGTCTGGCTGAACGCCGGCTGCTGCGGCGCTGCCGCAAGTGGCTGGTGCGCGATCCGCAGGCGCTGGCGCCCCTCGAGCAAGCCCAGGTAGCGCATGTGCTATCCATGACGCCGGCCTTGTCCACCTTGCTGCAGATGCGCCGCGAACTGACTGCTCTGTGGGAATCCTCCAGCGCCAGCAGCGATCAGCTGCTGGCGGATCTACGGGCCTGGTGCCAGCGGGCTCAGGCCAGCGGCATCGACGGCCTGGAACAATTCGCGTATCGACTACGCTCTTATGCTGCATGATTGAAGGTCTGAACGAACAACAACGCGCTGCTGTCACCCTGCCGGCGCAGCATGCCCTGGTCCTGGCGGGCGCGGGCAGCGGCAAGACCCGGGTGCTGACGACGCGTATGGCCTGGCTGATCCAGACCGGGCAGGTCGGTCCTTTCGGTCTGCTGGCGGTCACATTCACCAATAAGGCCGCCCGCGAAATGCTGTCGCGCCTGTCGGCTCTGCTGCCCATCAATACGCGCGGCATGTGGGTGGGCACTTTTCACGGCCTGTGCAATCGCCTGTTGCGGGCGCATTTTCGCGAAGCCGGCCTGCCGCAGACCTTTCAGATCCTGGACAGCGCCGATCAACTGTCGGCTATCAAGCGCATGTTGAAGGCCAACGGGGTGGACGACGAACGCTTCCCGCCGCGCGACGTGCAGCGCATGATCAATAGCGCCAAGGAAGACGGCCTGCGCCCCAAAGACCTGGACGTGCGCGACAGTCATGCGCGGCGGCTGGCCGACTTGTACCAGCGTTATCAGGATCAGTGCGAACGCGAAGGCGTGGTGGATTTCGGCGAATTGCTGCTGCGAGCGTATGAATTGCTGCAGCGCGAGGCTCCGATCCGGGAACATTACCAGCGCCGTTTTCAGCATGTGCTGGTCGATGAATTCCAGGATACGAACGTGCTGCAGTATCGCTGGCTGATGCTGCTGGCCGGCAATCATTCGCCGGTATTTGCCGTCGGCGACGATGATCAGTCGATTTATGCCTTTCGGGGCGCCAATGTCGGCAATATGGCCGATTTCGAACAGCGCCATGCCCATGGCAATGTCATCCGTCTGGAACAGAACTATCGTTCGCAAGGCCATATCCTGGATGCCGCCAATGCCCTGATTGCGCACAATACCAAGCGCCTGGGCAAAAACCTGTGGACCGAGGCGGGCGAGGGCGAGCCTCTGCGGGTCGTCGAGCAGGCATCCGATCAGATGGAGGCCCAGTGGCTGGTGGACGACATCCGGGCGCTGTTGCGCGAAGGCCGGCCTGCTCACCAGATCGCCATTCTGTATCGCAGCAATGCGCAATCGCGACCTATCGAACATGCCCTGTTTTCGGCCCGTGTGCCGTATCGGGTCTATGGCGGCCAGCGGTTTTTCGAACGCCAGGAAATCAAGCATGTCCTGGCCTATCTGCGCCTGATCGACAATCCGCACGACGATACATCCTGGATGCGGGTGGTGAATTTTCCGGCACGCGGCATCGGCGCGCGTACGCTGGAACAGTTATCGGATGCCGCTGGACAATATGGCGTCAGCCTGGCCGGCGCGCTGGCCTATGTCAGCGGCAAGGGCGGCGCCAATCTGGCCCGTTTTGCGACGATGATCCGGGATATGGCGGCATCCGCGCAGTCTCTGGATCTGCCTGAATTGATCGGCCAGGTGGTGCATGACAGCGGCCTGGAAGCCCACTATCAAGCCGACCGCGAAGGCCAGGAACGGCTGGAAAACCTGCAGGAACTCGTCAATGCCGCTGCCGCTTTCGTGGCGGAAGCCGGCTTGCAGGGGCTGGTAGCGGGCAGGATTCCGGAATCCGCTGCGGCCTTTCCGCCGGACGCCCTGGATGTGGGTGACGGCATCGCACCTCCTGCCGTCATGTCGCCGCTGGGCGCTTTTCTCAGTCACGCCTCGCTGGAGGCCGGCGACAATCAGGCCCAGGCGGGCGAGGACGCCGTACAGCTGATGACCGTGCATGCGGCCAAGGGGCTGGAATTCGACGCCGTCTTCATCACTGGCCTGGAGGAAGGCCTGTTTCCGCACGAGAACAGCTTGCTGGATGCCGGCGGTCTGGAAGAAGAACGCCGCCTGATGTACGTGGCGATTACCCGGGCGCGCGAACGGCTGACCCTGACTCTGGCGCAAAGCCGCATGCTGCATGGCCAGACGCGCTATGCGCTGCGCTCGCGCTTTCTGGATGAAATCCCGGAACAGGATTTGAAGTGGATCACGCCGCGTCAGCGCGCCGCCGTCCCGGAACAGCAGCCCGCCTGGCGCGGCGCTTTCCGCCGGGGCATGGGAGGCTGGCAAGGCGAGGGCGGCAGCAATTTCGCGCCGCGCGTGCCGCGCACCCGGACGCCGGACGTTACTGTCGGCGATCAGTGTTTCCGTATTGGCGCTGCCGTGCGCCATGGGCGCTTTGGCGAAGGCACTATCGTGGCGTTAAGCGGCAGCGGCGCCGAAGCCCAGGCCCGCATCGAATTTCATGATGTAGGGACCAAGACTCTGGCGCTGGGTGTGGCGAAGCTGGATATCCTGGGGTAGCACGTGCTGTCGGTCAGCGCCCCCGCCCCCAGCGGCGGTGCAGGCGCTGGGCGGTGGCGTCCAGCGCGAAACCCAGCGCACCGATCAGCACGATGACGGCCATCAGTTCCGAATAAGCCAGACGGTCGCGGGTGTCCAGAATGAAATAGCCCAGTCCGGAACTGACGCCCAACATCTCGCAAGGCACCAGAATGATCCAGACGATGCCGATGGCCAGGCGCAGGCCTGTCAGGATGTGGCCCAGAGAACCGGGGATCACGATCTTCCACAGGATCTCAGCGCGGGTAGCGCTCAGGCTGCGGGCCAGCATCAGCCAGCGGGCGTCCAGCTGCCGGACGCCGGCGCTGGTGTTCAGGATGATGGGCCAGACGGCGGCAAAGCTGAGCAGAAAATAGATCGGCGCGTCGCCCACGCCGAACAGCATCACGGCGATCGGCATCCAGGATAGGGGCGAAACCATGCGCAGGAACTGAAAAGCCCCGCTGGTGGCGGATTCCAGGCGCTTGGACAGGCCGATGGCCAACCCCAGGGGGATGCCGAACACCAGCGCCCAGAACAGACCTACCGCCACCCGCCGCAGGCTGACCAGAGTGTGCATGGTCAACTGATTGTCCGCGATCAGGTGCGCCAGGCTGGGCAGCGCCTGAGCGGGGGCGAACAGGCGCGCCATGGCCAAATCCTGGCCCAGCAGACCGATGCCGGCAGCCCATAACAGCAGCAGCGTCAGCAGGCCGCCCAGGCTGAGCAGCAGGCGCTGACGGGACGACAGGACGGATGGGCGGGAGTTCATCAGCTGACCTCGAAGGTTTCTGTGCGGGTGTAGCCGCCTTCGATGCCGAACGCCGCCAGACCGCCTTGCGCTTCGATGGCCTTGCGCACGTAGCGGTCGTCCACCAGGTCGCGGGCGACATGGGCGGGGTCCAGGTTTTTCAGAAAGGCGTTCTCGCCCAGCACGTAGGTGTCTTTCAGCAGCGACACCAGTTTTTCCGTATAGCTGGGATAGGGGTAGGGACGGAAATCGATGCGCAGCTCGTTCCAGTCGGTGTGACGGATGGCGCCGGTCTTGGCATAGGCGGCATCGCGCTCGGGCGACGCCAGCAGCACGCGCGCCAGGGTGGACGGTTCGTGCGGCGTATAGGCGGCCGGGTTGTTGCGGGCCAGAATCTGGACCGTATCTTCGCGGTGGTCGCGCACCCAGGCCTGGGCCTGGACGATGGCGTTGACGACTTTTTGCGACCATTCCGGGCGTTCTTGCAGATCGCGCTCGTGCATGGTGACAACGCAGCAGGCGTGATTGCGCCAGACGTCGCCGGTAAAGCGCCAGACCTTGCCCACGCCCAGTTCTTCCGCCTTGGCATTGAAGGGCTCCGCCACGATGTAGCCGGAAATCCGCTTGCTGCCCAAGGCTGGCAGCATGTCGCCCGGCGACATCACCACCAGCTTCACCTGCTGCTTGGTGGGTTCGCCGTCGTTGATGAATTCCAGGCCGGCCTGGCGCAGGATCGCCTGCAGCACGATGTTGTGCACCGAATACCAGAAGGGGATCGCCACTGTGGTGCCGCCCAGGTCTTCCAGCTTGTTGACGGTCGGCAGAACAGTCAGGCAGGAACCTTCCGTGTGGTTCCAGGCCACGACCTTGGCGGGCGACTGGCTGCCGTAGCGCGACCAGATGGTCATGGGCATCAGCAGGTGCACCACATTGACCTGGCCGCTTAGAAAGGCTTCGACGATCTGCGACCAGCTGCGAAAGCGGCGTGGCGCCTCGACCTGCAGGCCTTGTTTTTCGAACAGACCGTTGTGGTGGGCGACCAGTAGGGGCGTGGCGTCCGTGATGGGCAAGTAGCCGATCCGCACCGGTGCGTCGGGCTCCGCTGCGTGGGCCAGCCGGCCGGCCTGCAGCAAAGGCAATGCGCCGGCGGCGGTGAACATGGCCGACAGTTTCAGGAACTGGCGGCGGCGGGCCAAGGTGCTGTCGGCGGCGCCGCAGCAGGTATCGATGGGTGTGAAACGGCTCATTAGGATCTCGGTAAGCGGGCGGTGCGCAGCGTTTGCAGAATATCCACGCGCAGGGTGGTCAGGTCGGAGGTGGTTTCGTCCCGAGGGTGCGGCTGGGTGACGGACCAGTGGCCGATCAGTCGGCCGGGTTGGCCGCCGATCAGCAGGATGCGGTCGGCCAACAGCAGGGCTTCGTCGATGTCGTGCGTTACCAGCACAGCCGCAGCCTGGTGCTGGGAAGTGATTTGCAACAGCAGGGATTGCATTTCATGCCGCGTGACTTCGTCCAGGGCGCTGAAGGGTTCGTCCAGCAGCAGAATTTCCGGGGCGCGGGCCAGGGTGCGGGCCAGTGATGTCCGCTGGGCCATGCCGCCCGACAGTTCATCGGGATAGCGGGTGCGGGCGGATTGCAGGCCGACCTCATGGATGGCCTGGTGTACGCGCTGCTTGCGCGTGGCGATATCCAGGTGCGGCTGGTGATGGAAGTCCAGGCCGAAAGCGACGTTTTCTTCCAGCGTCAGCCAGGGCAGCAGGCTGGGGTCCTGGAATACCAGCCCCAGCGCCGGGTTGGGGCCATTCAGCGGCCGGCCCTTGATGCGGATGTCGCCGGCCTGGGCGGCTTGCAGGCCGGCCAGCACGCGCAGCAGCGATGATTTGCCCACGCCGCTGGGCCCCAGCAGAGCGATGATTTCGCCGGGCTGCAGTTCCAGGGAGAAATCAGCCAGCACGGTCGTGGCAGCCTGACGTCCGCTGGATGCATAACCCAGGGAAATATCCTGAACGCTCAGCACGCTGGCGTGTTCCGAGGCAGTGCAGTGTGAGGAAAGCGTCTGGGCGGATGCGTTCATGTCAGGCTGCCTGGCGCTGTTCCAGCGTGTGGATTTCTTTGCGCAGGTGCTTCAGGGCAGGGGTGACGATGGCGACGAACAGGGCCTCGCGCAGCCGGCGCTGGGTGGGGCTGCTCATCAGGTAGCCGGCAGCGCCTGCATGCAGGGCGGCAGACTGGGTGGCCCGCAGGCTCAGTTCGGATCCCAGCGCGCGGGCGCGCAGGATGTTGAGCAGCGGGGCGTCCTGTCCCTGACGAGCCAGGGCATGTGTCTGATCCAGCAGTTGCTGCAGGTCTTGTCCCAGATCGCCTTCCTGATCGTCCAGGTAGCAGTTCACATGCTGCAGCCGCTGGTTGGTGGCGTGGATGGTATCCAGGCTGGCCTGCACCAGGCCCGCGCCCATGCCGATCTGCATCAGCAGAAAACCGGGCTTGAAGCCTTGCACATAGGCGTCGAACCGTTCCGGGCCGGACAGCACGTCCTGGGCCGGCACGAAAACGTCTTTGAGGCGGACGCCATAGGTGCCGCTGCCCTCCAGCCCCGCAAAGGTCGGGCAGGCGCGCAGCGTCAAGCCATCGGCGCCGGGCGGGACGGCGAACATGACGTAGCCGCCTTCATCCAGGGCGGCTGCCACGATCAGCAGGTGATCCGGTCCCAGGTTCGAGACCCAGGGCAAGGCGCCGCTGATGCGGTAGCCATCACCTTCGCGGTGGCCGCGCAGGTTGATGCGTTCGATGCCGGCCAAGTGTTTGACCGCGTTGGACATGCCGGTACCCGCCAGCAGGCGGCCGCTGGTCACTGCGTTCAAGTAGCGGTCCTTGACGGCCGGGTTGTCGCTGCGATGCAGGTACCAGGCGCAGGTGGCCTGGCACCAGGCCAGAAAAGCAGTCGATCCGCAGGTGCGGGCGACTTGGGCGATGATGTCGATCTGAGCCGGCAGATCCCGACCCAGGCCGCCGGCCTCGGTCGGCAGGGCGGCGCCAAAGCCGCCCAGGCCGCCCAGGGCCCGCATGAAGTCGCCGGGGTAGCGCCCTTGATCGATGGCTTCGACCTGGGGAGCCAGCGCGTCGTGAATCAGCTGGCCAATGCTGTCGCCCTCTGCGGCAGGCGATGTGGCGTATGTCATGGTGTGTCCCTGAGGCTCAGGCGTAGGCCTGGAGTTCCGGATTGATGGGGGTGCGGGCCAGGTTGTTGGCGTAGTTGCACAGGGTGGCCAGGCTGACGCCCAGCACCACATCCAGCGCCTGCGCGTCGGTGTATCCGGCTGCACGCAAGTCGGCCAGGGCATCATCGCCGACCTGGCCGCGGTGTTCCAGCACCTGCAGGGTGAATTGCGCCAGGGCGTTGAGTTTGGGGTCGGACAGGGCTTGGGTGCCGCGCAGGGCATCGACGAGTTCCTGTGGCAGTTGCAGTTTCTTGGCAGCGATCTTGGTATGCCCGGCGACGCAGAAGCCGCAGCCGTTATAGGTGGCCGCTGTGATCTGGACGACTTCCCGTTCGGTCGGGGTCAGGCTGTTGCGCCCGTTGATGGCGCCGACGACTTGATAGGTTTCCAGGGCCGTGGGGGCGTTGGCCAGCACGCCCAGCAGGTTGGGCAGAAAGCCGCTGGCCTTTTCAGCGGTGCGCAGGCGTTCCTGGGCTTCGGCGGGGGCGGATTCGACGGACTGGATGGGAAGACGGCTCATGACGATGGAATGGACAAGGTTTAGACCTGTTCATTCTATGGAGCCGACCTCTCATAGCGAACGACTATAAGAGAATTAAATTATTCAGATTTGGAATATAGAGGGTGTTGTTTGTTCGTTGTTGGGAGAGCTCATCGCTGCGGCCAGGGGCTTGCGGGCGCCGGTCGCAATTTAGCGGCTGCGCCGGGGACGTAGGGGTGGGCTCCAACAGCGCCCGCAAGCCCCTGGCCGCAGCGATTGACGAGCCATGTGGCAATCCGGCTGCGGAGGAGAGGGTTGCGGTAGTGCCTTGGCGCACGAGATCCGCATGGCAGGGCGTGGCCGTTGGAGTCGATCAGAGCGCCTCGATGGCCGCTTGGACGTCCAGCCATTCTTCCTCTGCAGTCTGCAAGGTCTTGGCGAGCTCGCCGTGTTCGGCCAGCAGGCCGGGGCGGTCGTCTTTGTGCGCGTCGGTGTAGAAGGCGGGATCGGCGATCAGGGTGTCCAGTTCGGCCAGTCGGGTTTGGGCGCGGGCCATGGCGTCCTCGATTTTTTTCAAGCGGGTTTCCAGCGGTTTGCGCTGGGCAGCCAGCTGTTGGCGGGCCTGGGCTTCCTCGCGTCGCTGGGCCTTGCGGTCTTTTTCCGAGGCGGCGATAGCGCGATTTTCCTGGTTTTTCCGCGTTTGGCGCTGCTGCAGCCAGTCGCGGTAGTCTTCCAGGTCGCCGTCGAAAGGCTGGATCTGGCCGTCGGCTACGATCCAGAAAGTGTCGACGGTGGTGCGCAGCAGGTGCCGATCATGCGAGACCAGCAGTACGCTGCCGGGGAATTCCGCCAGCGCGCGCGCCAGGGCCTCGCGTGTATCCACGTCCAGGTGGTTGCTGGGTTCGTCCAGCAGCAGCAGATTGGGTTTGCGCCAGACGATCAGGGCCAGGGCCAGGCGGGCTTTCTCGCCGCCGGAAAAGGGGGCGACGGGCTGGTTGACCATGTCGCCGCCAAACCCGAAGCGGCCCAGCATATTGCGCAGTTCCTGTTCGCGGGTATTGGGGGCGATGCGGGCGAAATGCTGCAGGGGACTGGATTCCGGGTCCAGCACGTCCAGCTGCTGTTGGGCGAAATAGCCGATTTCCAGGCCTTTGGCGGGCTGGGTCTGCCCCGCCAGCGGGGCCAGTTCCTGGGCCAGCGTCTTGACCAGCGTGCTTTTACCGGCGCCGTTGACGCCCAGGATGCCGATGCGGCTGCCGCCGCGCACCATCAGGCTGATGTCTTTCAGAATGACGCGGGGCTCGCCGCCGGCAGGGTCTGCATATCCCAGGATGGCATCATCCAGGCGCAGCAAGACGTCGGGGGTCTGGAGCGGGTCGGGCAGGCGGATGTCGATGCCGGATTCCACCGACAGCGGGGCCAGCGTCTGCATGCGGGCCATGGCCTTGACCCGGCTCTGGGCCTGCTTGGCTTTGGATGCCTTGGCCTTGAAGCGGTCGATGAAGGACTGCAGGTGGGCGGTTTCGCGCGCCTGTTTCTGGCGGGCCAGCTGGTTTTGCCGCAACCGCTCGGCGCGTTGTTCCAGAAAGTCCTCATAGCCGCCTTTGTACCGGACCAGCTTGTCGTGTTCGAAATGCAGGATGGTGCGGGCGACCGCATCCAGGAATTCCGTGTCGTGCGATATCAATAGGACGGTGCCCGGGTAGCTGGTCAGCCAGCGCTCCAGCCACAGCATGGCGTCCAGATCCAGGTGGTTGGTCGGTTCGTCCAGCAGCAGCAGGTCGGATGGCGCCATCAAGGCGCGGGCCAGCGCGATGCGCATCTGCCAGCCGCCGGAAAAGCTGGCGACAGGGCGCGACCACTCATCCGGGGCGAAACCCAGGCCGGCCAGCAGTTGTTCGGCGCGGGACGGGGCGCTCCAGGCATCGGCCTCGATCAGTTCGGCTTCCAGCTCGGCAATCTGCTGGCCTTGATCGAGGCTCAGCGCCGCCCGCTGAGCTTGCAGGCTGCGCAGGTGGCGATCGCCATCGATGACGAATTCGCTGGCGGCGCGGTCCGTGTCGTGCAGGATCTGCTCGACGCTGGCCAGCCGCCAGGCGGCGGGCATGTCCAGCGATCCTGCATCCGGGTCGAGGTGGCCTTGCAGCAGGGCGAACAGCGACGACTTGCCGGCGCCGTTCTTGCCGACGAAACCGACCCGCTCACCAGGGTGTACGACGAACTCGGCGTCTTCCAGTAGAACCTTGACGCCGCGCCGCAGGGTCAGGCCGCTGGCGCGGATCACGCTGTCAGCTGCGCGCGGCGCAGCAGCAGGATCTGATCGCTGGCGGTTTCCGTGCTCAGCCAGACGGGGTCCAGCGTCGGAAAGGCCGCCTGAAAATGCGTTTGCTCGTGACCGATTTCCAGCACCAGCAAGCCATCGTCCGTCAATCGGTCGGCTGCGCCAGCCAGGATGCGGCGCACCAGGTCCATGCCGTCATTGCCGCCGGCCAGTGCCAGCCGCGGCTCGTGCCGGTATTCGGGCGGCAGCGCAGTCATGGCCTGGCTGTTGACGTAAGGCGGGTTGCAGAGGATCAGGTCATAGCGGCGCCCGGCAGGAATCTGCGTGAGCAGGTCGCTGCGCAAGGCATGGACGCGATCCTGCAGGCCGTGCAGGGCGATGTTGGATTGGGTGACGGCCAGTGCGTCGGCCGACAGATCGACGGCATCGACCTGGGCGGCATCAAAGGCCAGAGCCGCCAGGATCGCCAGGCAGCCCGATCCGGTGCACAGGTCCAGCACCTGGGCGATCGCATCCGGGTCTTCGACCCAGGGAGCCAACTGTTCGGCCAGCAGTTCAGCGATGGGGGATCGCGGCACGATGACGCGCTCGTCCACCAGAAAGCGCTCGCCCTGCAGCCAGGCTTCGCCCGTCAGATAGGCAGCGGGTTTGCGGCTGTTGACCCGTTCATGGATCAGATCGACACAGCGCTGGCGCTCGCGTTCCAGCAGTCGCGCGTCCAAAAAGGGTTCCAGCGTATCCAGAGGCAGGTGCAGGGCGTGCAGCAGCAGATAGACGGCCTCGTCCCAGGCATTGTCGCTGCCGTGGCCAAAGACCAGATTGGCGCCCTGAAAACGGGTCACGGCCCAGCGCAGCAGATCGCGCAGGGTCAGCAGTTCGGTATGGGGAGAGGCCATGTGAGGTATGCGTTTCCGGTGAGGCAGGGCTGGCGCCGGCACGGCGCCGGCAGCGCATCAGTCGCGCTTGGCGTCGGGCAGCAGCGTTTCGAGCGCTCTGCGATAAATGTTCTTCAGGGGGACTAGCTGATCCAGCGGCAGGCATTCGCCCACCTGATGGATGGTCCGGTTCAAAGGGCCGAATTCGACGACTTGAGGGCACAGGCGGGCCAGGAAGCGGCCATCGGACGTGCCACCCGTGGTCGACAGTTCGGCCTGCACCCCGGTCTCATCGGCGATGGCCGATTGTAGCGCAGCGCACAGCGGTCCTTGCGGGGTCAGAAACGGCAGTCCGCTGATGGTCCAGTCGATGTCGTAGTCCAGGTCGTGGCGGTCCAGAATCGTGCGAACGCGCGCCTGCAGGCCGTCGGGCGTGCTGGCGGTAGAAAAGCGGAAATTGCAGTCGATCACGGCTTCGCCGGGGATGACGTTGCCCGCGCCGGCGCCTGCATGCAGATTCGATACCTGAAAGGTCGTGGGTGGGAAATAGTCGTTGCCCTCGTCCCATTGCTCGGCAGTCAGCGCCGTCAGGGCGGGAGCCATTTCATGGATGGGATTGCGGGCCAGGTGAGGGTAGGCGACATGGCCCTGGATACCGCGCACCGTGATGCGGGCCGACATCGAGCCGCGGCGCCCGTTTTTGATCGTATCGCCCAGGCGATTGGCCGATGTCGGTTCGCCGACGATGCAGTAATCGGGTGTATCGCCGCGGGATTCCAGTATCCGGCAGACATGGACCGTGCCGTCGGTGGCCGGGCCTTCCTCGTCAGAGGTCAGCAGCAGGGCGATAGAGCCCGTGTGCTGCGGGCGGGCGGCGATGAATTCCTCGGCAGCCACGACGAAGGCGGCGAGGGAGGTCTTCATGTCGGCGGCGCCTCGGCCCACCAGCATGCCATCGGTTTCGGTAGGCTGGAACGGGGGGCTGGGCCAGGCAGATTCCGGGCCGGGCGGCACGACGTCGGTGTGGCCGGCGAAGACCAGCAGCGGCGTTTGATCGCCGCGCCGGGCCCAGAGATTGCTGACGCCGCCGCTGGGCAGCGATTCGCAGACAAATCCCAGGGAATGCAGCCGTTCGGCGATCAGGCCCTGGCAGCCGGCGTCGTCCGGCGTGACCGAGGGGCGGGCGATCAGTGCATCGGTCAGTGCGCGGACATCTGTATCGGCCATATCAGCTCCTGAGCAAGTCGTTGATGCTGGTCTTGGCGCGGGTCTTGGCATCCACGCGCTTGACGATCACCGCGCAGGCCAGGCTGTGGCTGCCATCGGCGGCGGGCAGCGACCCCGGCACGACGACCGAACCGGACGGCACCCGGCCGTAGTGGATTTCGCCCGTGGTACGGTCGTAGATCTTGGTGCTTTGCGAGATGAACACGCCCATGGCCAGCACGGAGTTCTCCTCGATCACCACGCCTTCGACGACTTCGGACCGCGCGCCGATGAAGCAGTTGTCCTCGATGATGGTCGGGCCAGCCTGCAGCGGTTCCAGGACGCCGCCGATCCCGACCCCGCCCGACAGGTGCACGTGGCGACCGATCTGGGCGCAAGACCCTACCGTAGCCCAGGTGTCCACCATCGAGCCTTCGCCCACGCGGGCGCCGATGTTCACGTAGGACGGCATCAGCACCACATCGGGCGCGATATAGGCGCCGCGCCGCACGGTGGCTGTCGGCACGACCCGGATGCCGGCCTGCTGGAAGTCGGACGGCGAATAGTCCTGGAATTTGAGTGGAACCTTGTCGTAATACAGTTGGGGGGCTTGACCCATGACGCGGTTGTCCGTCAGGCGAAAGGACAGCAGCACGGCTTTTTTCAGCCATTGATGCACTTGCCATTGACCATCGATTTTTTCTGCGACCCGCAGCGAGCCGTCATCCAGGCCCGCTAGCGTGTGTTCGATGGCCTGGGCGAGCGCGTCCGGTGTCAGGCCTGCCTGGATCGAGGCCCGGTCTTCCCAGGCGGCCTCGATGAGATTCTGATGAGCAGTGTGCATAGCGGCGGGCCTTTAGTTGGGGCAGATAAAAAAATGGGGCCGATTATTTTATCAGTGCCGCCGCCGCCTGTTGCACCTATATTCAATTAGCTGTCAGGCGGCATCCAGCCCCATTTGCCAGAAGTCGATTTCCAGGCGGGTGGCATCCTGGAACAGGCGGGCCAGTTCGTCCAGCCGGCGCGGCGGCAGGTCCGCCATCTGTGCGTTCAACCACAGGCGTTCCTGTTGAGCGGCTGCCTGGAATTCAGGGCTGATGTACATGGCCAGCCAGGCCTCGTAGGGATTGTCCGGCCCGCGCACGGTGAAGCGCTGGGCGTTCAGCCACACGGCGATGTCCGCATAACCGATCAGGCAGGGCGCCAGGGCCACGTGCAGATCCAGCAGATCGCCGCGCAGACCGGCATCCAGCACATAGCGGGTATAGGCCATGGTTTGAGTGGCTTCGGGCAGTGTCGCCAGTTCGGCTTCGCTGATGCCCCACTGGCGACAGTAGTCCACGTGCAGCTGCATTTCCAGATCGACGATGGCCTTCAGGCTGTCGCAGCCCTGGCGCAGTTCGTGGATATTGCGGCTTTTATAGACCGCCAGGCCCCAGGCGCGGGCGAAATGGACCAGGAACAGGTAATCCTGTTTCAGATAGTGGCGAAACGCTGCCGCTGGCAAGGTTCCCGCCGCCAACTGGCGCACGAAATCATGTTGGCAATAAGCCTGCCAGTCAGCTTCGTGGCGTTGGGTCAGAGTCTGGATGGATGGGGTGGCAACGGGTGCGGTCATGGGCGGTCGGTATCGGTGTGCGTCAGTCGTGGTGGGCGCAAGGCTGCGTGAGTGAGGGCATGGTAGCAGGCGGCGCGACGTCAATCATCCGCCTGTTTGCTAAATCGTTGCGCCAGATGGTCGACCAGCAGGCGCACCGACGGCAGCCGCATCGGCATAGCGGGGCGTGTAATTAATGCACAATACCTGCATAGATCAACATGAACGGAAAAGCGCCATGAAGACGTCTTTGGACGCGATCGATCTGGACGATTTACGCGTTGCTCGCCAGTTGCTGGAGAACCCTGGCCTGGCGGCCCGGATGACGGATCTGCTGGGCGCGCCAATTGAAAAAGCCCTGGATATGCTGCCGACCGGTTTGCATGGCCGGATCGCCGATGTGACCCGGGCGGCGCTGAGCAAGGCTGCCGACGCAGCGATCTTGACTCTGGGTGATGCACCGGGCGGCGGCAGCGCCGATAAGTGGCATAAATGGGGTGCGGCGCTGAGCGGCGGAGTAGGGGGTTTTTTTGGTATCGCCGGCTTGACCGTAGAGCTGCCGGTCTCGACAACGCTCATGATGCGCTCCATCGCAGCCATTGCCCGCAGCGAAGGCGAGTCGCTGCAGGATGCCGATACGCGGCGGGCTTGTCTGATGGTCTTTGCCATGGGCGGCAAGGCAGACACGGACGACGCTGCCGAAAGCGGTTACTACGCCGTGCGTGTTGCACTGGCCCGCGCAGTCGGGCAGGCAGTCGATTATGTGGGCGCCAAGGTAGCGGCGGACAAGGCGGCAGCCCCCGCCATGGTCCGTCTGATTGCCGTCATTGCGGATCGTTTCGGCATCCAGGTCACGGAGAAGGTCGCAGCGCAAGCCGTTCCTGCCTTGGGCGCTGCGGGCGGTGCGTTGGTCAATACGCTGTTCATTGATCACTTCCAGAGTATGGCGCGCGGCCATTTCACTGTGCGTCGGCTGGAACGCAAGTATGGGGAAGAGACCATCCGTGCCGCCTATCTGGCATTGGGCCGTGAGTGAGGGGCGGTTGTCCCGATGATGCCGATCCTCAGAGATCCTCCCAGCCGCCGCCGACAGCGCGGATCAGTTGCACTGCTGCGTGTGCGCGCAGGCCGTCCAGTTGCACGACGGCGCGTTGGCGTTGCAGTACGCTGCGGTCCGCATCGATGACCTCCAGGTAGCTGATCGACCCGGCTTCGTATTGCATTTTTGACAGTTCAGCCGCGCGAGCGGCGGACGCCACAGCGATATCCTGCGCGGTGGTCTGTTCGCCCAGCAGCCGCAGCGCAGACAGGCCGTCTTCGACCTCTCCGAAGGCCTTGAGCACGCTCTGCCGGTACAGGGCGACGGCTTCCTCGTAGCGGGCGCGCGCACGGTCCACGCCGGCTTGGCGCCGTCCGCCGTCGAAGATCGGCAACGACAGCGCCGTTCCTACCAGCGGCCCCAGCAAGAAGCTGCGGCTCGACCAGCGCAGCAGATCATCCAGGTCAGATGACTCCAGGCCGAAGGTTCCCGTCAGGAACAGTTGCGGGAACAGCACCGCCTGGGCGGCGCCGATGCGGGCATTGGCGGCAGCGAGCGCTCTTTCTGCGGCGGCAATGTCAGGGCGCCGTTCGAGCAGGGCTGACGGCAGACCGGCCGGAATGGCGACCGGAACCCTGCTGAGAGACTGTTGCGGCAGAGAGAAATCGGCTGGCGGCTGTCCGAGCAGCAGCGCCAGCCCGTGTTCGGCAGCAGCGCGTTGCCGCTCGATGTCCAGCGCCACGGCATGTGCCACGGCGAGTTCGGAGCGGGCCCGTGCAACGTCCAGTTCGCTGATGCCGCCTTCGTGAAAGCGGGTTTCGACTAGGTCCAGGCTCTGGCGGCGCAAAGAGATCGCACGGTCGTAGAGCAGGGTTTCTGCGTCCAATTGCCGGGCCAGGAAGTAGGTCTGCGCCACGTCGGCTTGCAGCGCCAGCAGCACGGATTGGTACAGGGCTTGAGCACGTTGTGCATCGGCGCTGGCGGCATCGGTTTCAGAGCTCACGCGGCCAAAGAGATCGACCTCGTAGGACAGGCCGGTCTGCGCGCGCCACAAGGTGGCGCTGTCGCCTGCATCTGCCGCGCCCTGGATGGCTTCCGAGGTGCGCTGGCGGCTGGCGCCCAGTCCGGCGGTCAGCTCTGGCCAGCGGCCGGCGCGCGCGCCGCTTTGCATGGCGCGCGCCTGCTTCACGCGTGCGGCAGCGGCTTGCAGATTCTGGTTTGCCTGCATCGCCTGTTCCTGCAGCGCATCCAGCGCCGGGTCCTTGAAGATGGCCCACCAGCGCCCTCGGCTCAGCTCGTCGGCTGGCTGGGCTTCTTTCCAGCGCTGCCGTTCAGCAGCAGTCAGACTGGCCTCCTTGAAGGCGGCAGGCGTCTCGATGGCCGGCCGTTCGTATATGGGGCCGACGGCGCATCCGGTGAGCAGGATAGCCAGCAAGCCCGAGGCGATGGCCGGATGAATGCGTGTGTTCATTGACGGGGTTCCACGGTGGGGTTCGTGACAGGCACGAGGGGGGCGGGTGTAGCAGGCTTGGCGCGTCGGGCAGGAATGCGTCCGGCGATCGTGCGCAGCAGCACGTAGAACACCGGGGTCAGATACAGGCCGAATGCGGTGACGCCCAGCATGCCGAAGAAGACGGCGATACCCATGGCGTGGCGCATTTCCGCGCCTGCGCCGGAGGACAGTACCAGCGGCACGATGCCCATGATGAAGGCGATGGACGTCATCAGAATGGGGCGCAGCCGCAGGCGGCTGGCTTCCCGGGCAGCCTGCGCCGCCGACATGCCTTGGGCCTCCAGTTCGCGTGCGAATTCGACGATCAGGATGGCGTTCTTGCAGGCCAGGCCGACCAGTACCATAAGCCCTATCTGGGTGAATATATTGTTGTCACCCTGAGTCAGCCAGACGCCGGTCAGCGCCGCCAGCGCGCTCATGGGCACGATCAGGATGACCGCCAGCGGCAGCGCCAGACTCTCGTAGAGTGCAGCCAGCACCAGAAAGACCAGCAGGACGCTGATGGGAAACACCCAGAGCCCGGCGTTGCCGGCCAGGATTTCCTGGTAGGTCAGATCCGTCCATTCAAACTTGATGCCTTTGGGCAACGTCGATGCAGCGATGCGTTCGGCGCTGGCCTGGGCTTCGCCGGATGAGTAGCCAGGGGCGGGGCCGCTATTGATGTCGGCGGCGGTGTAGCCGTTGTAGCGCACGACCATCTCAGGTCCATAGGTCGGCGTCAGGGTGGCCAGGGACCCCAGCGGCACCATGGCGCCTGAAGCGCTGCGCGTCTTCAGCTGCAGAATGTCTTCTGGACGTGAGCGGAAGGGCGCATCGGCCTGAGCCTTGACCTGGTACACACGCCCGAAGCGGTTGAAGTCATTGACGTAGAGCGAACCCAGGTAGATCTGCATGGTGTCGAACACGTTCGTGATGGGCACGCCCAGCTGCTTGGCCTTGACCCGGTCGAGATCCACGTCGAGCTGGGGCACATTGATCTGATAGCTGGAAAAGGTGGGCCCCAGCTCAGGCGCCTGCGCAGCTTTGGCCAGAAAGCTCTGGACTGCGTCGTTCAGGCGGTCGTAGCCCAGGCCGGCCGTGTCCTCGATCTGCAGCTTGAATCCGCCGACCGTGCCCAGGCCCATGACTGGCGGCGGCGGAAAGACCGCGATGAAAGCTTCCTTGATCCCGGCAAACTGCTGGCTGAGCGAGGCGGTAATGGCTTGTGCCGACAGGGCTTCGTCGCGGCGCTGATCAAAATCGTCCAGCGCCATGAAGACAACGGCGGCGCTCGAGCTGTTGGTGAAGCCGTTGATCGACAGGCCGGGAAAGGCGATGACGTTCTTCACGCCCGCTTGGGCCATGGCGATGTCGCTCATGTGGCGGACGACGGCGTCGGTGCGCTCCAGCGAGGCGCCGCTGGGCAGTTGCGCGAAACTGACCAGATACTGCTTGTCCTGTCCGGGTACAAAGCCGCTCGGGACGATGTGAGCCACTGCAGCCGTGAGTGCGAGCAGGACCAGGTAGACGCCCAGGGTCGTACCCTTGCGTCGCACGACTGCCTCGACGCCTTGAGCGTAGCGATCGGAGGCTCGTCCGAACGCGCGGTTGAATGCGCGGAAGAAACCGCCCAGGATGCGGTTCATGCCCCGGGTCAGCGCATCAGGCCTTGCCCCGTGGGGCTTTAGCAAGAGGGCGGCCAGCGCCGGCGACAGCGTCAATGAGTTGAACGCCGAAATGACCGTCGAGATGGCGATCGTCATGGCGAACTGCTTGAAGAACTGTCCGCTCAGCCCTGTCATGAAGGCCAGCGGCACGAATACGGCCACCAGTGTCAGGGCGATAGCGATGATCGGGCCGCTGACTTCACGCATGGCGCGGTAGGTCGCGTCGCGCGGGCTCAGGCCGGCTTCGATATTGCGTTCCACGTTCTCGACGACCACGATGGCGTCGTCCACCACGATGCCGATCGCCAGGACCAGGCCGAACAGGGACAGCGCGTTGATGGTGTAGCCGAACGCCAGCATCAGGGAGAAGGTGCCGATGATCGAAATCGGCACCGCGAGCAGCGGGATGATGGAAGCGCGCCAGGTCTGCAGGAAGACGATGACGACGAGCACCACCAAAGCGATGGCCTCGAGCAGCGTCGATATCACCGCCTGGATGCTGGATCGCACGAACTGGGTAGGATCGTAGACGATACGGCTTTCCAGTGAGGCGGGGAAATCCGCCGACAGCGTTTGCATGGTGTCGCGCACGGCATCGGAAATAGCCAGCGCATTGGCGCCCGGCGCCGCCATGATCGCCATGCCGACGGCCGGTTTGTTATCCAGCAGGGATCGCAGCGCATATTCGGAGGCCGCGAGTTCGATGCGCGCCACGTCGTGCAACCGGATGATGCCGCCGTCCGGCGAGGATTTCAGAACAATGTCGCCGAATTCCTCTTCCGTTTTCAGGCGGCCTTGCGCGTTGACCGAGAGCTGCATGGCGACGCCGGGGCTGCTCGGAGAGGCGCCGATGACGCCGGCGGCCACCTGGACGTTTTGTTCCCGAATGGCGGCGACGATGTCGCTGGCGGTCAATCCGCGTGCCGCGACCTTCCCCGGGTCGAGCCAGACGCGCATCGCATAGTCGCCCGCGCCCCAGACCTGCACTTCGCCCACGCCGGGGATGCGCGCCAGCCTGTCCTTGACGTTCAGGACGGCATAGTTGCGCAGATAGGTCAGGTCGTAGCGCTGGTCGGGTGAGATCAGATGCACGACCATCGTCAGGGCGGGGGTGGCCTTGATCGTCGTCACGCCCAGGCGCTGCACGTCCTCGGGCAGGCGGGGCAGGGCTTGTGCAACCCGGTTCTGCACCAGTTGCTGGGCCTTGTCGGGGTCCATGCCCAGATGAAAATTGATCGTCACCGCCAGGTTGCCGTCGCTATTGGCCTGCGACTGCATGTACAGCATGTTCTCGACCCCGTTGATGGCCTCTTCCAGCGGCGCAGCTACCGTCTCGGCGATCACCTTGGGGTTGGCTCCTGGGAACTGGGCGCGTACCACGACCGAAGGCGGGACAACTTCCGGGTATTCGGAAATCGGCAACTGGAAAACGGAGAGCAGGCCGGCCAGCAGGATCAGGACGGAGAGCACGGCCGCGAAGATCGGCCGGTCGATAAAGAATCTGGAAATATTCATGGGATTTTTCAGGATTGCTGCTGTTGGTCCGGTGCGGTGGGGGGGATGGCGTCAGGGGCGTGCGCTGCGAGCCTGCCGTCATCGGCAGCGACGGGTGTGGGCGCGACCGTGTCTCCCGGACGGATACGCTGTATGCCGTTCACGACGACTCGGTCGCCAGCCGTCAAACCGGCACGGACGACGCGCCAGCCCTCGCGTCCGGCTCCCAGGGTCACTTCCCGGTAGGCCACTTTGTTGGCGTCGTCCAGGACCAGGACGAAGCGCTTGGCCTGATCGGTGCCGATCACCTTTTCCCGCAGCAGCACGGCATCGTGAGACGCGCCGGTTCCCAGCCGGACCTTGGCGTAGAGCCCGGGCCGCAGCAGGCCGTCCGGGTTGTCAAATAGCGCCCGCACCCGGATCGTTCCGCTGTTGGGGTCCAGGCTGTTGTCCAGGAATGCAAGCGTGCCTTGGCGCGGATATCCCTGTTCGTTGGCCAGGCCCATCGAAACGGGGATGGAGGCTCGAGCGTTCGCCGAGGCGGCGCCGTTCATCTGCAGAAAGGCCTGCTCGTCTATGTCGAACGAGGCGTAGAGTTGCGAGACGGAGACTAGGGTGGTCAGAGGCTGCGCGCGCCCGATGCGGACCACATTGCCTGCAGTCGCCTCTGCTTTCGAGACGCGGCCGCTGATGGGCGCCGTGATGTGGGTGTGTTCCAGATCGAGGCGCGCTGATTGCAGTGCGGCTTGTGCGGCCTGCTGGCGGGCGGCTGCTTCGCGCGCTGCGTTGCGTTTTTCCTCGAAGTCCTGTCGGGCAATGGCATTGCCGGCCAGCAGGCGTTGGGCTCGGCTCAGGTCCGCTTTGGTGTAAGCGACTCTCGCGCTGGCCGCCGTCAATTGGGCTTGCGCCTCGTCCACGGCGGCCTGATAGGGGCGTGGGTCGATGGTGAACAGCGGGTCGCCGCGCTGGACCAGTGCGCCATCCTTGAAATGGATCCGCGTCAGGGTGCCGGAGACCAGCGGCTGGATATCCACCTGGTCCACCGCCTCCAGGCGTCCGGAATACTCGCGCCAGTCCGTGATTTCCTGATATTGGATCGTGGCGACGTCCACCGGGATGGCAGGCGTGGCGGACGACTCACCGCTGGCGAGCCCGCCCTCGCTGTCGCGCATGAGCAGGAGACCGCCGGCCAGCAGCAGCCCGGCGAGAGCAACAGCGGCATGTCGTGCATGGAAAGAGAACATGAGGATTCCTTTTGAACAGTGCGCTATTATTTGTTTTTCGCGGATTTGGATAAATCCTCTGTTTTTATAATCACTGTTTAATAAAACTAAACAATGGCGCGCCGCCGATATCGCGCTACGCCCGGAGTACGGATATGGATCATCTTCAAGCGATGCGCGTGTTTACACGGGTCGTTGATGCCAACAGCTTCACCCTGGCTGCCGACAGCCTGAACATGCCGCGCGCTACCGTGAGCACGGTCGTTCGCAGGTTGGAACGTCACCTGGGGGCGCGTTTGTTGAATCGCAGCACCCGTCGCCTGAGCCTGACGCCTGATGGCGCGGCTTATTACGAGCGCTGTACCGGTATCCTGGCCGATGTCGAGGATGCGGAATCGGCTTTTCGGGATCGCGCTCGAGGCCCGCGTGGCCGTTTACGCATCGATGCGCCGCCCTCGCTGGGCCGGCTGATTCTGATCCCCAAACTATGCGATTTTCATCATCGCTATCCCGATATCGAGCTGGTCGTCGGCCTGAGCGACCGGCAGGTCGATATGGTGCAGGATGCCGTCGACTGCGTGCTGCGGATCGGCGAACTGCAGGATTCCTCGCTGATCGCCAAGCGCATCGGCATCTTCAAGACGGTCACCTGCGCGGCGCCTTCCTATATCGAGCGCTACGGGTCGCCACAGGCTATCGAGGATCTGGACCGTCATCGGGCGGTCAACTATTTCGTGACGCGCACCGGGCGCAATCTGGACCTGAGCTTCAAGGTCGGGGACGAAATCGTGAACGTCCCGCTCAAGGGCGCCTTGTCCGTCAACGATGCCGAGGCCTACGTCAGTGCGGGGGTGGCTGGGTTCGGCCTGATTCAGCCTCCGCGCTACATGGTCGAGCCACTGCTGGAGTCTGGTGAACTGGTCGAGATTCTGGAGGCATGGTCGCCGCCATCGGTGCCGATTTCCGTCGTCTATCAGCAAAATCGTCACCTGTCATCCAAGGTTCACGTGTTCGTGGATTGGATCACCGATGTCTTCCAGGGATGCGAGCGAATGAAGAAATGCGGGGGGGATGGGGGTGACCGGCTGGATCGGGATTGCCGTTTTGCCGCAAATCCGGCGGCTGCCTATGGACTGCAGGAACTGCTGGAGCAGCGCAATCTGCTGGAAAGCGTGCTGTAGTGCTTGGGATGGATCTTGGCCTGTTTGTCCCGGGTCGGCATCGGCGGCGTCGCATCCCATCCGTACCGCAGCATCAGGCTAGTCTTGATAAGCCACTGATTTTATTAATTATTGGTGCTATGCTGTCGACCGAGCAATTAAGCTGGTGGTGCGAACGGAGAGACTTGAACTCTCACGCCTTTCGGCGCCAGAACCTAAATCTGGTGCGTCTACCAATTCCGCCACGTTCGCTAGGTTAGCCGAGCATTATAGCGTGAAACCCCTTGCATCCCGGCGCTTCTACGCCGCCTTCGACTTTCCGCTAAAATAGCCCGTTCACTGTCCATTACTATCAATAGGTTCCGAATGCAGCCCGTGGTTGAAAAACTGTCCGGCCTGGAGCGCCGTGTCGATCTGAGCGTTTCTGTGGCCGACATCGAGAAAGAAGTCCAGGCACAACTCAAACGCGTCGCCCGCACAGCCAAGGTCCAGGGGTTTCGCCCCGGCAAGGCCCCGCTGTCCGTGATCGAGCGCAGCCATGGCCCCTCGGTGCGCTATGACGTCATCAATACCCAGATCGGTAAGTCTCTGGACAAGGTCATCGCCGACGCCAATCTGCGCGTCGCCGGTTCCCCCAGCCTGGAACCCAAGGTCGATGACGCCGAAGAAGGCGTCATGGCGTTTTCCGCCACCTTCGAGGTCTACCCCGAGGTCGAACTGCCGGATCTGTCCAGCCTGAAGATCACCCGCAGCGCCGCCCAGGTGGGCGATGCGGAAGTGCAAAAGACCATCGACATCCTGCGCCAGCAGCGCACCATTTTCAAGGCGGCCGCTGACCGCGCGGCCCAGGACGGCGATCGCGTCACCCTGGACTTCGTCGGCACCATCGATGGCGTAGCCTTTGATGGCGGCACCGCTCAGGACTTTCCCTTTGTGTTGGGTCAGGGCCGCATGCTGCCCGCTTTTGAAACCGCCGCAACCGGTCTGAAAGCCGGCGAAACGAAAACCTTCCCGCTGGATTTCCCGGAAGACTACGGCAGCGCGGCTGTGGCCGGGAAGCAGGCTGAATTCACCATCACGGTGAAAGAAGTCGCCGAACCCGAATTGCCCGCTATCGACGCTGATTTCGCGAAATCCCTGGGCCAGGCCGAAGGCGACGTTGACGCCTTGCTGGCCGATGTGCGCGGTAATGTCGAACGCGAAGCCCAGGCTCGCGCCAAAGGCCGCACCAAGGCCAGCGTGATGGACGCCCTGGCGTCGGCTTGCACCTTCGACCTGCCCAAGGCGCTGGTGGACAACGAAGTCGCCGGCCGCACCGCTGCCGCCCGCGAAGAACTCAAGCAGCGCGGCCTGCCCAATGCCGACTCCATCCCCATCCCGGAAGACACCTTCCGTCCGGAAGCCGAACGCCGCGTGCGTCTGGGCCTGCTGGTCGGCGAACTGATCAAGGCCGCTGACCTCAAGGCCAAGCCCGAACAGGTCCGCGAGCGCATCGAGGAATTCGCCAAGAGCTACGAGCAACCGGCTCAGGTCGTCGCCTACTATCTGTCCGATCGTCAGCGCCGCGCTGAAATCGAATCGCTGGTGCTCGAAGACAACGTCGTCGATCATGTCCTGGCTGCCGCTCAGGTGACCGACGAAACCGTGGATTTTGATACCTTGATGGGAACACGTTGATGTCCAGGTTCACCGATTTCTATGCATCGATGTATGGGGGCGACTCCGTCACTCCCACCGGCTTGGGCTACGTGCCCATCGTCATCGAGCAGTCCGGTCGCGGCGAACGCTCTTACGATATCTATTCGCGCCTGCTGCGTGAACGGGTGATTTTCTTCGTGGGGCAGGTCAACGATCAGTCGGCCAATCTCGTCGTGGCCCAGCTGCTGTTTCTGGAATCGGAGAACCCTGATAAAGACATCTCCCTGTATATCAACTCGCCGGGCGGGTCGGTGTATGCGGGCATGGCCATCTATGACACCATGCAGTTCGTCAAACCGGCCGTCTCCACCCTGTGCACCGGCCTGGCCGCCAGCATGGGGGCGTTCCTGCTGGCAGCGGGCGAAAAGGGCAAGCGCTATGCCTTGCCCAATTCCCGCATCATGATTCACCAGCCTTCGGGCGGGGCCCAGGGCCAGGCATCCGACATTCAGATTCAGGCCAAGGAAATCCTCAGCCTGCGCGAACGTCTGAACGGCATTCTGGCGAGCCGCACCGGGCAGGACATCGAACGCATCGGTGTCGATACCGAGCGCGATAATTTCATGTCTGCCGACGAGGCTCAAGCCTACGGGCTGATTGACAAGGTCCTGGTTTCGCGCACTGACGAGACCAAATAAGTACGGGTTTGCCATGACCGATAAAAAAGGATCCAGCGAGGACAAAACCTTGCACTGTTCCTTCTGCAACAAAAGCCAGAGTGAAGTCCACAAGCTGATCGCGGGTCCTTCCGTGTTCATCTGTGATGAATGCATCAGTCTGTGCAACGACATCATCCGGGACGAAAAGCAGGAAGCCGCCCGCGATGCCGTGCGCAATGAACTGCCCACCCCCCAGGAAATCAAGACCTTCCTGGATGGCTACGTGATCGGCCAGGAAACGCCCAAGCGCAATCTGGCCGTGGCGGTCTACAACCACTACAAGCGCATCCGCTATGCCGAAGCCAAAAGCGGCGATGTGGAATTGTCGAAAAGCAATATCCTGCTGATCGGCCCGACCGGTTCGGGCAAGACGC
The DNA here is from genome assembly GCF_034675905.1 of Castellaniella sp. Lineage (GTDB taxonomy): Bacteria > Pseudomonadota > Gammaproteobacteria > Burkholderiales > Burkholderiaceae_B > Castellaniella. The sequence goes on from NZ_JAUCCV010000009.1 coordinate 158,705, forward strand.
TGTTGGCGCAGACGCTGGCCCGCATGCTGGATGTGCCGTTCGTCATGGCTGATGCGACCACGCTGACCGAAGCCGGTTACGTGGGCGAAGACGTCGAAAACATCATCCAGAAGCTGCTGCAGAACTGCAACTACGAGGTCGATAAGGCCCAGCGCGCCATCGTCTACATCGATGAAATCGACAAGATTTCCCGTAAATCGGACAATCCTTCGATTACCCGCGATGTGTCGGGCGAAGGCGTGCAGCAAGCGCTGCTGAAACTCATCGAAGGCACGGTGGCGTCGGTGCCCCCGCAAGGCGGGCGCAAGCACCCCAACCAGGACTTCGTCCAGGTGGATACCACCAATATCCTGTTCATCGTGGGCGGCGCCTTCGACGGGCTGGAAAAGATCATCCGTGATCGCAGCGAACGTTCCGGTATCGGCTTTTCCGCGACGGTGCGTGCGCGCTCCGAACGCGGCGTGGGCGAACTCTTCGCCGAAGTCGAACCCGAAGACCTGATCAAATTCGGCCTGATCCCCGAATTGGTTGGTCGCCTGCCGGTGGTTGCTACCCTGGAAGAGCTCAAGGAAGACACGCTGGTGCGCATCCTGACCGAGCCGCGTAATGCCGTGGTCAAGCAGTTCCAGAAACTGTTCGAGATGGAAGACGTGGCGCTCGACGTCACGCCCGACGCCCTGACGGCAATCGCCAAACGCGCCATCAAACGGCGCACAGGGGCCCGAGGCTTGCGTTCCATCATGGAACAATCGCTGTTGGCGACCATGTTCGACCTGCCTACCCGCCAGGAGATCAATCGTGTCGTGTTGGACATGGATGCCGTCGAAGGGCAGGGAACGCCCCAGCTCATCGAGGGACCTCGCAACACCCAGCACGCCGAAGACGAAAAACCCCTGCGTACCGCTGCTGCCTGATCGCCGTTTCAAGCGGATCGATTGCCTTTATACTGAATGGACAGGCGTAGGGCCTTGAAAGGCCCGCACCTGACTCCATATGGATAGGCAGGCAACACACAAAAAAGGAAGCCTGTGCTTCCTTTTTTATTGGAATCAATCGTTTTAGGAAGCAACCATGTCTGCTAGCCAGATTCTGACCCAGGAACCTGCGGATTTGCCGCTGCTGCCGCTGCGCGATGTCGTGGTCTTTCCTCATATGGTCATCCCGCTGTTTGTGGGGCGTCCTCGCTCCATCAAGGCGCTGGAACTCGCCATGGAAGGCGGCAACAGCATTATGCTGGTTGCTCAGAAATCCGCCGGCAAGGATGACCCCACTCCCGATGATCTGTACGAAATCGGCTGTGCCGCCAGCATCCTGCAGATGCTCAAGCTGCCTGACGGGACGGTCAAAGTCCTGGTCGAAGGACAGCAGCGGGCACGCATCCATGCCGTCTCGGATGCCGAAACGCACTTCACGGCCCGCGTCACCGGCATTGATGAAGAAGCTTCCGATCAGGCCGAAGCCGAGGCCTTGCGCCGCGCGGTATTGGCCCAGTTCGAGCAGTACGTCAAACTGAACAAGAAGATCCCCCAGGAAATCCTGACCTCGTTGACCGGCATCGAAGACGCCGGCCGGCTGGCGGACACGATTGCCGCCCATCTGCCGCTGAAGATCGAACAAAAGCAGTCCTTGCTGGACATGGCTGGGGCCGTGCAGCGCCTGGAAGCCCTGCTGGCGCAGCTGGAATCCGAAATCGACATCCTGCAGGTCGAAAAACGCATTCGCGGCCGTGTCAAAAAGCAGATGGAAAAGAGCCAGCGCGACTATTATCTGAACGAGCAGGTCAAGGCCATCCAGAAAGAACTGGGAGAGGGCGAGGAAGGCGCGGACCTGGAAGAACTGGAACGCAAGATCGCAGCTGCCCGCATGTCCAAAGAGGCCCGCAAAAAGGCCGACAGCGAGCTGAAAAAACTGAAGCTCATGTCGCCCATGTCGGCGGAAGCAACTGTGGTGCGTAACTATATCGATACCCTGTTGGGTCTGCCCTGGTATAAAAAGAGCCGGGTCGACAATACCTTGCAAAACGCCGAAGAAGTCCTCGACGCAGACCACTATGGTCTGGAAAAGGTCAAGGAACGCATCGTCGAATACCTGGCTGTGCAGCAGCGCGTCGAAAAACTCAAAGCGCCCATTCTGTGCCTGGTCGGGCCTCCGGGGGTGGGGAAAACGTCCCTGGGGCAGTCCGTGGCGCGAGCGACCAACCGCAAGTTCGTGCGCATGGCCCTGGGCGGCGTCCGTGACGAGGCCGAGATCCGTGGTCACCGCCGCACCTATATCGGTTCCATGCCGGGCAAGATCCTGCAGAACATGAGCAAGGTCGGCGTGCGCAATCCCTTGTTCCTGCTCGACGAGATCGACAAGCTGGGTGCGGATTTCCGCGGCGATCCGTCGTCGGCGCTGCTGGAAGTGCTGGATCCGGAACAGAATCACACCTTCCAGGATCATTACATCGAAGTCGATTTCGACCTGTCCGATGTGATGTTCGTGGCCACCAGCAATACGCTGAATATTCCGCCGGCGCTGCTGGACCGGATGGAAGTCATCCGCCTGTCGGGCTACACGGAAGACGAAAAGGTCCATATCGCCTTTGATCATCTGCTGCCCAAGCTGATGAAGAACAATGGCGTGCAGGACGGCGAATTGACGGTGACAGAATCCGCGATCCGCGACATCGTGCGCTATTACACGCGCGAAGCCGGGGTGCGGGCGCTGGAACGTGAAATCTCCAAGATCTGCCGCAAGGCCGTCAAGCGCTTGTTGTCAGCCAATCCGATCAGCAAGGGACGCAAGACTGCAAAGGCTGCGAAGGTCCTGGAATCCTTGACGGTCGATTCCGACAATCTGGACGACTACCTGGGCGTGCGCCGCTTCAGTTTCGGCGTGGCTGAAAAGGAAGACCGCATCGGACAGGTGACGGGATTGGCCTGGACGGAGGTCGGCGGCGATCTGCTGACCATCGAGGTCGCCGACATGCCGGGCAAGGGCGTCGTCACGCGCACGGGTTCCCTGGGCGACGTGATGAAGGAATCTGTCGAAGCCGCCCGCACCGTGGTGCGCGCTCGCGCCCGCCACTGGGGTATTGCCGATCAGGTCTTTGAAAAACACGATCTGCACGTGCACTTCCCGGAAGGCGCCACGCCCAAGGACGGTCCTTCGGCCGGGGCCGCGATCACCACGGCCATGGTGTCGGCGCTGACCGGCATTCCGGTGCGCGCCGACGTCGCCATGACAGGGGAAATCACCCTGCGTGGCGAGGTGCTGGAGATCGGCGGCCTGAAGGAAAAGCTGCTGGCGGCGCATCGCGGCGGCATCAAGACCGTGATGATCCCGGAAGAAAACGTCAAGGATCTGGCTGAAATCCCGGATAACGTGAAAAACCACCTGGAGATCATCCCGGTGCGCTGGATCGACCGGGTGCTGGAAGTCGCCTTGCAGCGCATGCCGACGCCCTTGTCGGACGAGGAAGTCGCCCGCTTGGCCGCCGAGGCCGTCGCAGCGGCCAAGCCTTCGGGTTCAGGCTCGGGGGATGTGATCAAGCACTGATCGGCATCAGTGCAGGTTCGTCGTGCGGATCAGACCGACGGCAATGCCTTCGATGGCAAAGTCGTCGCCTGCGCCCACGATGATCGGATCAAAATCAGGATTTTCCGGCAGCAGGCGGATGCGCTGGCCTTGGTGGTCCAGCCGTTTGACCGTGACGTCGTCGCCCAGGCGGGCCACGACGATCTGCCCATGGCGGGCATCGGGCGTGCTGTGCACCGCCAACAGATCGCCATCCAGAATGCCGGCATCACGCATGCTGCTGCCGCGCACGCGCAGCAGATAGTCGGGTGCGGAGTCAAACAGCTGTGGCGCCAAGGGAATTTCGCGTTCGATGTGTTCGGCGGCCAGGATCGGGTGGCCGGCGGCGACGCGCCCGATCAGCGGGATCAGTGACTGATCGGACGCAGCGGTCCAGATCGGCGCCCCCTGTGGGGCTTGGATCGCCCGCGCCGCTGCGAGCAGACCGACGCCTGCCGAGGGCTGCGCGGTTTGCGGGGTTGCTGCCGGTGTTTGAGGCGCCAATGATTGCGCCAGGGCGGTCAATTGGATGCCGCGCGACGTGCCGGCGGTCAGCAGGATATAGCCTTTGCGCTCCAGAGCGCGCAGATGGTCTTCGGCGGCGTTGGCGGAACGAAACCCCAGTGCACGGGCGATTTCAGCGCGGGTCGGCGGACGCCCCGTCTGGGCGATGGCCTGAGCGATCAGGGCCAGGATCTGGGATTGCCGGGCAGTGAGCTTTAAAGACATGGCAGGCTACTGGATGAAAACACAGCCTGTATTTTGTCGGAATGCTTAGGATAAGGCAAGCGGCCGGTGTCTCTGTCTGTAAAAGCGCGCTCGGCACGCCGCCAATGAAAAAGGCCCGGACGTACTGTCCGGGCCTTCGAGAGCCATGAGGCCGTTGCGATCAGCCCTTCAGTACCTGAGCGATGGCGCGAGCCACATAGTCGACGTTGGCGCTGTTCAGGGCGGCCACGCAGATGCGACCGCTGCCCACGGCATAGATGCCGAAATCTTCACGCAGGCGTTCGACCTGGGGCTTGGTCAGACCGGAATACGAGAACATGCCGCGCTGCGCCTTGACGAAGCTGAAGTCGCGATCGACGCCTTGGGCGTGGATCTGTTCGACCAGCTGATGGCGCATGCTGCGGATGCGGTCGCGCATGCCGGCGAGTTCTTCAGTCCACAGGGCAAACAAGGCTGGCGTGTTCAGCACTGCGGACACCAAGGCGCCGCCGTGGGTGGGCGGATTGGAGTAATTGGTGCGGATGACGCGCTTCAGCTGGCTGAGCACCCGGGCGCTTTCCTCGTCGCCGCTGGTGACCAGGGTCAGGGCGCCGACACGCTCGCCATACAGCGAGAACGATTTCGAGAACGAGGAGCTGATGAACATCGTCATGCCCAGATCAGCGAACAGGCGCACGACGGCGGAATCTTCTTCCAGGCCGCTGCCAAAGCCCTGATAGGCGATGTCCAGGAAGGGCACCAGCTGGCCGGCCTGCAGGGTCTGGGCGATGTCGCGCCATTGTTCCGGGGTGGGGTCCACGCCGGTGGGGTTGTGGCAGCAGGCGTGCAGCACGACGATGGTGCCGGCGGGCAGGGCCTTCAGCGAGGCCAGCATGCCGTCGAAGTTCAGGCCATGGGTCGCGGCGTCGTAGTAGTCGTAGCTGACGACCGGGAAGCCGGCCGTGGAGAACAGCGCTTCATGGTTGGCCCAGCTGGGGTTGCTGATGGCGACCTGGGCGTTGGGCAGGATGTGTTTCAGGAAATCGGCGCCGACCTTCAGCGCGCCGGTGCCGCCCAGGGTCTGGACCGTGACGGAACGATGCGCTGCCAGCAGCGGCGATTGCGCGCCCAGCAGCAGGGCGGCGGCGCCCTGGTTGTAGCCGGGGATGCCGTCGATGGGCAGATAGTTGCGCGGCGCAGCCTGTTCGAACAGAGCGGCTTCGGCCTGGCGGACGGCTTTCAGCAGGGGAATGCGGCCAGCGTCGTCGGTGTATACACCCACGCCCAGATTGACCTTGGTGGACCGGGTGTCGGCCTTGAATTGTTCGTTCAGACCCAGAATGGGGTCGCGAGGGGCGAGTTCGACAGAAGCGAAAATAGAGGACATGGGGTACCGTTGAGACAGAAGGGGAATAGTTCTTGGTCACATAGGCCAACGATGGGATAATAAGGGGTTTACCCGAATAGTGTCTAGACGAACCATGGAGAACGGCATAAATACCCCGGGTTTTGTGCATTTCCCGGACAGCCCGTTTCAGCTGTACCAGCCTTATCCGCCGGCCGGCGACCAGCCGGCAGCCATCGCCGCCCTGGAATCCGGAGTGCGCGACGGTTTGATGTGCCAGACGCTTCTGGGGGTGACGGGGTCGGGCAAGACCTACACCATGGCCAACCTGATCGCCCGCACCGGGCGGCCCGCCATCGTGCTGGCGCCCAATAAAACCTTGGCCGCCCAGCTGTATGCCGAAATGCGCGAATTCTTCCCCCGCAACGCGGTGGAATATTTCGTGTCCTATTACGATTACTATCAGCCCGAGGCCTATGTGCCTTCGCGCGATCTGTTCATCGAAAAAGATTCGTCCATTAACGAACACATCGAGCAGATGCGCCTGTCGGCTACCAAAAGCCTGCTGGAACGCCAGGACACCATCATCGTGGGGACAGTGTCCTGCATCTACGGGATCGGCAATCCGGCGGACTATCACGCCATGGTCCTGACGCTGCGCACGGGCGACCGGATCGGCCGCCAGGAAATCCTGGCGCGGCTGGTCTCCATGCAGTACGAACGCAATGATGCGGATTTCGCGCGAGGCACTTTCCGCGCCCGGGGCGAGATCATCGACGTCTTTCCCGCCGAACACGCCGAGCAGGCTCTGCGCATCACCCTGTTCGACGATGAAATCGAATCCCTGGATCTGTTTGATCCCCTGACGGGCAAACTGGTGCAGAACCTGGTGCGTTTCACGATCTTTCCCAGTTCGCATTACGTCACGCCGCGCGAAACGGTGCTGCACGCGATCGAGACCATCAAGGAAGAACTGCGCGACCGCCTGGCCGAATTGACAGCCGATGGCCGCCTGGTCGAGGCCCAGCGTTTGGAACAGCGCACCCGTTTCGATCTGGAAATGCTGCAGGAACTGGGTTTCTGCAAAGGGATCGAAAACTATTCCCGTCATCTGTCCGGGGCCGCGCCGGGCGAACCGCCGCCCACTTTGATCGACTATCTGCCGGCCAATGCGCTGATGTTCATCGATGAAAGTCACGTCACCATCGGCCAGCTGGGCGGCATGTACCGGGGCGACCGGTCGCGCAAGGAAACCCTGGTGCAATTCGGTTTCCGTCTGCCCTCGGCGCTGGACAACCGGCCTTTGCGACTGGAGGAATTCGAGGCCCGCATGTCGCAGTGCGTCTTCGTGTCGGCGACGCCGGGAGCCTACGAGGCCGAACACGCCGACGAGATCGTCGAGCAGGTGGTGCGCCCGACGGGCCTGGTGGACCCGGAAGTCGAGCTGCGCCCGGCCGCGACCCAGGTCGACGATCTGCTGGGCGAGGCCAAGCTGCGTATCGCCGTGCATGAGCGCGTGCTGGTGACGACGCTGACCAAGCGCATGGCCGAGGATCTGACCGAATATCTGCAGGAAAACGGCCTGAAGGTGCGCTACCTGCATTCGGATATCGACACGGTCGAGCGGGTGGAGATCATCCGCGACCTGCGTCTGGGCGCTTTTGACGTGCTGGTGGGCATCAACCTGCTGCGCGAGGGGCTGGATATCCCGGAAGTCTCTCTGGTGGCGATTCTGGATGCCGACAAGGAAGGTTTCTTGCGTTCAGAGCGCAGCCTGATCCAGACCATCGGCCGGGCTGCCCGCAATCTGAATGGCCGCGCCATTCTGTATGCGGACCGGGTGACGGATTCCATGCGTCGGGCCATGGACGAGACCGCCCGCCGCCGGGAACGGCAGCAGGCGTTCAATATCGCCAATGGCATCACGGCCCGCAGCGTCACCAAGGCGGTGCGCGACCTGATCGATGGCGTGTCGGCCGCTGCCGGGCCGGTGTCGGATGCAGCAGGGTTCGATGCCAGCGTGCTGGGCGACGAAAAGGCCCTGGCGCGGGAAATCAAGCGGCTCGAACAGCGCATGAATGACCATGCACGCAATCTGGAATTCGAACAGGCCGCTGCTGTGCGGGATGCCCTGCGCACCTTGAAAGACCAGGCGCTGCTGTCCTGATGGCAAGGTCCCATGGCGGCGTAGCGCCATCTGCGGCAAAGTTGCTGACGCAACAGGATTTTTTGTAGATTTCGTTGGAAAAAGCTTGCCAATTATCGGGTTTTCCCGCACACTTTCACCTATCATGCATAAGGTACTTTTTGTCTGTACGGGCAATATCTGCCGTTCCCCCTCTGCCCAGGGTGTATTCCAGCACCTGATCGATGAAGCCGATCTGTCGGATGCTATTTGTGTCGACTCGGCGGCCACCCACCAGTTCCATGTGGGCGAGGCCCCCGATGCGCGTGCGCAGACGGCGGCCCGCAAGCGCGGCTACGATCTGTCCACTCATGTGGCGCGGCAGATTGACGCCGATGATTTTCGCGATGCGGATCTGATCCTGGCCATGGATTGGGAAAACCTGTCTGCGTTGCAGCAGCGTTGCCCGAAAATCTATCAGCACAAATTGATGCTGCTGATGCGCTTTTCCAACGAATACGAAGAGGCCACCGTGCCCGACCCCTATTATGGCGGCCCCGAAGGCTTCAACAAGGTCCTGGACTACATCGAAGACGCCTGCCAAGGGGTCCTGGAATTGGTCCGCAAGCGCGCCTTACAATATCAGGCGGCTTGATCCTGTCCGTATTCATTCTCCTGCCCACTGCTGCATCTGATCGACGCCCTGCCTGACAGGGCGTTTTGTATTGCGCGCACGGCACGAGCGCATTTCCGCGTGAGGTCGGGGCAGGCCCGGCAATCACCCGATCTTCAACGCTTGCGGCTTTCGAGCATGCGCTGAAGCAGTGTCTGAAGCTGTTGCCGATCTGATGCGCAGAGCTGCTCCGTCAGTGGCGTCAGTGCCTGTTGTGTTTGTGCATGCAGGCGCTTGACTAGTTCGGCGCCAGCATCAGTCAGAAAAACATCGGTTGCCCTGCCGTCTTCCGCATTGGGCGCGCGCGCCACGAGTCCCTTCTTTTCCGCTCGGGCGATCAGCCCCGACATCGTCTGTTTCTCCAGTCCCAGGTAGTCGGCCAGTTCGCTCATCCGCGGGCGCCGGTCCCACAGAATGCCCAGCGCGCGCATCAGCGTGAGAGACAGGTCATTTTCGGCGCCGAGCTTGTTGAGAACGGCCATCGTGACAAAGGCAGTCGGTACGAGCACGTCGGCCAGTCCTTCGTCGATTGGGGGAGGTGGTGCCATGATTGTTTGCTGTTTCATGTTGGCTCTATCTTGACATAGTTCGTATTGCGCATCAATAATAGATCGTAATACGAACTTTTAGGAATGCGTGTTCATCGCAGGAGAGTCCCTTGAAAACAGTCGCCATCATCCCATTCAAATGAGCCTCTGTCTGAGTGTTCGTCTATCTTTCCTGGCGCTGTCCAGTGGTCTGATCCTGATGCTGACCGCATGCACGGGTATGCCGGTGCGCGCTCCGGCGGTCGTTGATCTGCCCGAGGCGTGGCGCGCGCCCTTGCCTCATGGCGGGTCGACAGTGGCGCTTGCCGACTGGTGGAGGGCATTCTCCGATCCCTTGTTTGTTTCGCTGATTGAACGCGCCCAGGCAGCCAACCCGAATCTGCGGGTGGCTGCCGCCAGGCATCGGCGGGCGCGTGCTATGGTCACCGAATCCCGCGCCGACCTGCTGCCGACAGTTGACCTCGACGCCACCTCCAGCCGTGGCAAGAACCTCAACAGCATTCCGGGCGTTTCCACCCAGTCGGACGCCCGATTCAATGCCAGTTGGGAGATCGACCTCTTTGGCGGCAAGCGCGCTGCAGCCGATGAGCAAGCGGCGCGGGCCGATGCCGCGCAATATGATTGGCATGCGGCACGGGTGACGCTGGCAGCCGATGTCGCCGGGGCCTATCTGGACCTGCGCTTGGCACAGGCGCGCGAGGAAATCGCTGCACTCGATGGCTTATTGGCGGCGCAGCTGCTTGCCTGGGGCCGCCGGCAGCAGGCGGCCGGTCTCTTCAGTGCAAATGATGTCGCCTTGCTGCAGGCCGATGCTGCGTTGGCTTCGGCCCGCCGCAATGCCGAACGGGCAGAGGCGCAGGTGGCGTTGCAGGGACTGGCTTTGCTGCTGGGCATATCGGCGGCCCCCTTGGCGCTTGAGCTGCAGGCCGCCGCCTTGCCCACAGCCTGGGCCTGGCCGCGCCGTGGGCTGCCCAGCGTCCCTGGATTCGAAGTCTACGCGCTGCCGGCGCAGTTGCTGGCGCAGCGTCCTGATGTGGCTGCTGCCCATCAGCGCTGGCTGGCGGCGCAGGCCCACTACCGCGGCGTGGATGCTCAACGGTATCCGCAGCTGAGTCTGGGCGCCTTGGCCGGTGAAGCGCGCCTCAGTGTGGGGGGGATGAGCACACTGAGTTCTCTCTGGTCGATCGGCCCGAGTCTGACATTGCCACTTTTCGATGGTGGAAGGCGCCGGGCCCAAGGCCGGGCCGCACAGGCGTCGATCGATGAAGCGGCGGCGGCGCTGCAGTCGAAGTGGCAAACCGCCGTCGCCGAGGTCGAGGAAGCGTTGGAGCGCATGGTTGCTGCTCGTGATCGCAGACGCGAAGCCGAGACAGTGGCGCACGAATGGCAAGGCATGGCCCAACGTGCCGTTTTGCAGGCGAGGGCTGGTCTGTACAGCGGCCCTCAGCGCGTCGCTTCGCAACGCAATGCGCTGACTGCTCACGATGATGTGCTGACCGCGCAGGCGGATCAGGCCAGGGCCTGGTTCCGCCTGTACCGCAGTCTGGGTGGCGGTTGGAACGTCGATCCGGATGCCATCGATCAACTGGCCGCTCAGTCATGAAGCATCGTTTCGCCTATCTTTCGGCCACCGCTGCGGCCCTTTCCATTGTCTGCGCCGCTCTGTTCGTGGCCATGCGTGATACGGCTCCTCTTGTCTCTGAATCGTCCTCTGCGGTGCCGCCTGCCTTGACGGTCAAGCGCACCTTGGCCACCGCGCAGCGGTGGCCACAAACATTGGACGCTGTTGGCGGCATTGCCGCCTGGCAGGAAATCGTGATCAGCGCTGAGATCGGCGGGCGGCGTCTGTCGCGCTTGCTGGTCGATATCGGTGACCGGGTAACGCAAGGACAGCTTCTGGCGCAGCTTGGTCCCGGCACGCTTGAGGCCGATCTGAACATCAGCCGTGCGGCGCTTCGAGAGGCCGAAGCCACTGCTGCGGAGGCGGGCCGTGCGGCGGATCGCGCCCGTGCCTTGCAGGGTACCGAGGTCTTGTCTGCACAGGCTATCGACCGGGCGCTGGTAGCCGGCGACGTAGCGCAAGCTCGTCTGGCTGCGGCCCGCGCACGCGTGCAGGCTGATGCGTTGCGGCTGGCCTACACCCAGGTGCGCGCGCCGGATGACGGCGTGATCAGCTTGCGACCTGCGGTGGAGGGTGCGCTCGTTCAGCAAGGGGAAGAAATCATGCGCCTGCAGCGCCAGGGTCGGCTTGAATGGCGTGCCGAATTGCCGGGGCCGGAGCTTGCGCGCGTGACGCCTGGTCAGGCCGTACGGGTCACGCTGGACGGCACGCGGACTGTCGAAGGCCGTGTGCGCAACATCTCACCACAGGTCGATCCGCAAAGCCGTACCGGCATCGTGTACGTGGATCTCAAGCCCGCCGCTCGAGTGCGGGCCGGGCTGTTTGCCCGAGGCGAGTTTCTACTGGATCAGCATGCGGTGCTGGCGCTGCCCGCAACCGCCATCCTGCTGCGCGACGGCTTCAGCTATGTCTTCCGCATCGAGGGTGACAGGGTGCGGCAGCAGAAAGTCATGCTGGGCGCAAGGCGCGGCGATCAGGTGGAGATCCGTGAAGGACTGGCTGCCGGCGCCGCTGTGGTTGAATCCGGGGTCGGCTTCCTGGCGGATGGGGTGACGGTGCGTGTCACCGCGACCGCTGCGACACTATCCTCCGACACGGTGCGCTGAAGAGGGCGGTCATGAATTTTTCAGCCTGGTCGATTCGCAATCCTGTGCCGACTATCTTGCTGTTTGCCCTGCTGACGGTGGCGGGGCTATTCGCATTCGGCGGCGCCAAAATCCAGAATTTCCCGGACGTCGACCTGCCCCTGGTGACGGTCGTGGCCAGCTTGCCGGGCGTGGCGCCCGCCCAAATGGAAACCGAGGTGGCGCGCAAGCTGGAGAATGCCATGGCCACCATGAAGGGGCTGCGGCACTTGCATACGACGGTGCAGGACGGCGTAGCCACGGTCTCGGCTGAGTTCCGCCTGGAGAAGCCCCCTCAGGAAGCTTTGGACGATACGCGGGCTGCTGTGGCCCGTGTGCGGGCGGACTTGCCTGCCGCCTTGCGTGACCCCGTCATCAGCAAAGTAGAGTTCAAGAATGCCCCGATTCTGACGTATACGGTGGCCTCGTCACGCATGGATGAGGAAGCCTTGTCATGGTTCGTCGATGACCAGATCACACGGCGTCTGCTGGCCGTTCCCGGCGTTGGAGCCGTCACCCGTGTCGGTGGCGTCAACCGTGAAGTCCGCGTGGAACTGGACCCCGATCGACTGCTGGCATTGCGCCTGAGCGCGGCTGATGTGTCACGCCGACTCGGCCAGATGCAAGGCGAGGCCCCTGGCGGTCGCATCAGGCTGGGTAGCAGCGAGCAGACGATACGCGCGGTCGTTGCGGCACCCTCGGCGGCGGCTCTGGCGGCGATTGCCATTCCCTTGCAGGATGGTCGTGTCGTGCGCCTGGACCAAGTGGCCACCGTGACCGATACCGTGGCCGAGCGCCGTAGCGCCGCCTTTCTCAACGGCAATCCGGTCGTCGGCTTCGAGGTCCTGCGCACCACGGGCGCGGGCGACCTGGATGTGGCCGACGGCGTGCGCCAGGCGCTCGCCGCATTGAAAGCCGAGCAGCCGGATCTTGAACTGACCGAAGCATTCAACGCCGTCGATCCGGTTGTGGAGAACTTTGAAGGCAGCATGTCGCTGCTTCTGGAAGGCGCTTTGCTGGCGGTGCTTGTCGTGGGACTCTTTTTGCGCGACATCCGCGCGACGTTCATCAGCGCCGTGGCGCTGCCGCTGTCCATCATCCCCACTTTCCTGTTCATGCAATGGCTAGGGTTCACGTTGAACGTCGTCACCTTGCTGTCGCTATCGCTGGTGGTGGGCATCCTGGTGGATGATGCCATCGTCGAGATCGAGAACATCATGCGCCACCTGGCGCAGGGCAAGGATCCGCTGGAGGCCGCGCGGGAAGCAAGCGATGAGATCGGGATGGCGGTGATCGCCACCACCTTCGCACTGATTGCCGTCTTCCTGCCCACTGCCTACATGGATGGCCTGGCCGGCAAGTTCTTCGTGCAGTTCGGATGGACCGCGTCCATCGCGGTCTTCTTTTCGCTTGTCGTGGCCCGGCTGTGCACGCCCATGATGGCGGCCTATTGGTTGAAGAAGCCGGCCCGGTCCCATGTCGAACCATTCTGGATGCCAGCCTATCTGAAGGCTGCGCACTGGGCATTCGCGCACAAGGGCGCGACGCTGGCGATCGTGGCGTTTTTCAGCATCGCCAGTTGCATGCCGCTGCTGACGGGCGCGATCAAAAGCGACTTCATGCCGCCCGCTGACGTGAGCCAGACCCGCGTCAGCGTCGAGCTGCCGCCGGGCAGCACCTTCGAACAAACGCGCGCTGTCGCTGATCAGGTGGGTGCAGCCGTGGCCGCGCATCCGCAGGTGACCATGGTCTATACCGCTGTCGGCGGCGGTAGCGCCGGAGATAGCCCGGTGCACAACGCAGCCGAAGCGCGCATGGCGAATCTGACGCTGAACCTGACGCCGCGCGAAGAGCGCCCAGGCCAGAGCCAGCAGCTCATCGAGCGCGAACTGCGTTCCCGTTTGCTGGATGTGGCGGGCGCACGCATCAAGGTGGCCGTGGATGAGGTCTATACCTTGGTGCTCTCCGGCGAGGATAGCGACCTGCTGGCGCAGCATGCGGCCAGGGTGGAGCAGGAATTGCGCGGTCTGGCGGGCATCGGCCAGGTGATCAGCAGCGCGAGCTTGCAGCGGCCGGAATTGATTGTGCGTCCGGATACGGCCCGCACAGCCGATCTGGGCGTGAGCACCGATGCGATTGCAGAGACGTTGCGGGTGGCTACTCTGGGCGATTATGAGCAATTTCTGCCAAAGCTGAATCTGGACCAGCGTCAGGTGCCGATTGTGGTGCGACTGCCCGATGATGCGACGCATAACCTCGTCTTGCTGCGCCAGCTCACGGTGCCGGGCGCTCGCGGCCCCGTGCCGCTGAGCCATGTGGCCGAGATGACGATTGCCAGCGGACCGGCGCAGATCAGCCGCCTTGATCGCCGGCGCAATGTGAACTTCGAGATCGAGCTCAACGGTCAGGCGCTGGGCGATGTACAGCAGCGCGTCGCCGCCTTGCCCAGCCTGTCGCATCTGCCTCCCGGTTTGTTCAGGAACGACATTGGCGAGGCGGAAACGTCCAACGAACTGGGCCGGAGTTTCCTGCTGGCGATGGGCGCCGGCGTGGCCTGCATCTACATCGTACTGGTGCTGTTGTTTCGTGCCTGGGTGCAGCCGGTGACGATTCTTGGAGCGCTGTTGTTAGCGGTGCCTGGGGTGATCCTGGTCTTATTCGCCACCGGCACCAATCTCAGCATGCCCGTCATGATCGGGGTGATCATGCTGATGGGGATTTCCTCCAAGAATTCCATTTTATTGGTGGAATATGCAATCATGGCGCGCCGTGATCACGGCATGTCGCGGCACGAGGCATTGCTGGATGCCTGCCATAAGCGTGCGCGCCCCATCGTGATGACGACGCTGGCGATGGGCGTTGGCATGCTGCCCATTGCGCTGGGCTTGGGCGCCGATCCGAGCTTTCGCGCACCAATGGCCATTGTCGTGATCGGCGGTCTGATCACCTCGACGTTCTTGAGTCTGTTGTTTGTTCCGGTGTTCTATGCCGTATTGGACGATCTTGCTCAGCGTTTCACGCCGGGATCTGGGCTGGCGAGGCCGTCCCGCCGCTAGCCTGCGTCGCCGCGGTTTACTCGCCCGCATTCACTAAAAACCTCAACTTGATGTTGGTCAATGATTTGCATACTATGCCCTTAAATCTGAGTGTTTTAGTCGGGTACTAAGCTATACTTGACTTTAATAGTCGGGTATAAATTTCCCGTGTGATTTGATTCAGAACCAAAAGGGGTTTCATCATGCGTTTGACGACCAAAGGGCGTTTCGCAGTAACGGCAATGATCGATCTGGCTCTACGCCACCACAGCGGCCCGGTGACATTGGCCGCCATCAGCGAGCGACAGAATATTTCCCTGTCGTATCTGGAACAGTTGTTCGGCAAGCTGCGGCGCCATGAATTGGTGGATAGCGTGCGCGGGCCGGGCGGGGGATACATGCTGGCCCGCCATGCCCGCGACCTGTCCGTCGCCGATATCATCTTTGCCGTGGACGAGCCGCTGGACGCAACTAGCTGCGGCGGCAAGGAAAACTGCGACATCGGACGCAATGGCCGTTCGGGGAAATGCATGACGCATGACCTGTGGGCGACCTTGAGTCGTAAAATGCTGGAATACCTGGATTCGGTGTCGCTGCAGGATCTGGTCGATCAGCAGCGTCTGCGGGAATGGCAGGAATCAGGGCAGCTGCGCAGCGGCCGCCCGACGATTCCCATCACACCCGTCGCCAGCAATACCCAGGAGCCCGTTTCCGCCTGATTGTTCTGGAGTCTCAATGTCGCAAGGTCTGTCAGCAGATCGCCCTATCTATCTGGATTATTCGGCTACCACGCCGGTGGACGAACGCGTGGTGCAAGCCATGCTGCCTTGGCTGGCCGAGCGTTTCGGCAACCCGGCCTCGCGCAGCCATGCCTGGGGCTGGGATGCCGAAGAGGCCGTGGAACAGGCGCGCGCCCAGGTGGCTGGTCTGATCCATGCCGATCCGCGTGAAATCATCTGGACCTCGGGCGCGACCGAATCCGATAATCTGGCGATCAAAGGCGTTGCCGGATCCCACGCGGCGCGGGGGCGGCACATCATCACCATGCGCACGGAGCACAAGGCCGTGCTGGATGCCTGCCAGGCATTGGAACAGCACGGTTTCCAGGTCACCTACCTGGACGTGGATGCCGATGGCTTGGTCGATCCTCAGGTGCTGCGGACAGCCTTGCGCCCCGATACCATTCTGGTATCGATCATGCTGGTGAACAATGAAA
This sequence comes from Castellaniella sp., assembly GCF_034675905.1. Classification (GTDB taxonomy): domain Bacteria; phylum Pseudomonadota; class Gammaproteobacteria; order Burkholderiales; family Burkholderiaceae_B; genus Castellaniella. The sequence continues at coordinate 174,658 of NZ_JAUCCV010000009.1, forward strand.
TCGGCGTCATCCAGGACATCGCGGCGCTGGCGGCCGTGTGTCGGGAACAGGGTGTCCTGTTTCATACGGATGCGGCGCAGGCCACCGGCAAGGTCGCCATCGACGTCAATGCCCTGGATGTCGATCTGATGTCCCTGTCGGCCCATAAGACCTATGGCCCCAAAGGCGTCGGGGCGCTGTATGTGCGGCGCAAGCCCCGTGTGCGCCTGGAGGCGCAGATCCACGGTGGCGGCCACGAACGCGGCATGCGGTCCGGCACTTTGCCTACGCATCAGATCGTCGGCATGGGCCAGGCGTACGCCCTGGCGGCCGAACTCATGGATCAGGAAATCCCCCGCATTCGGGCTATGCGGGATCGTCTGTGGGACGGCTTGAAAGATTTGCCCGATATCTACCTGAACGGGGCGCCCGATCATCGCGTGGCGCATACCCTGAATGTCAGCATCGCTCATATCGAAGGCGAGGCCTTGCTGATGTCGATTCCTGAATTGGCCGTCTCCAGCGGGTCGGCCTGCACGTCCGCCAGCCTGGAACCCTCCTATGTGCTGCGGGCGTTGGGGCGCAGCGACCCCTTGGCGCATAGTTCTCTGCGCCTGACGCTGGGCCGCTATACCACGCAGGAACAGATCGACCTGGCCGTGACGCTGCTGCGTGCACAGATCCAACGGTTGCGCGAACTCTCGCCCTTGTGGGAAATGCGCCAGCAGGGCGCCCTGGAAACGTGGGCGGGGGTGCTGTAATGGCGGGGCCGACGTACGGGCCGCAGGTCCTGGATCACTACCTGCATCCGCGCCATGTCGGGTCTTTCGATCCGCAGGACCGTCAGGTGGGCACGGCGCTGGTCGGCTCTCCGGCCCTGGGCCAGGTGCTGAAACTGCAGATCCGTCTGCAGGGCGAGGCTATCGAATCAGCCTGTTTCCGCGCGTTTGGCTGCGGTGCGGCCATTGCGGCCGGGTCGCTGGCGACCGAATGGCTGCAAGGCCGCAGCCTGGATCAGGCGCTGGCCATCCACAGCCAGGATTTCGTCCAGGCCTTGGATCTGCCGCCCGCCAAGTTGCATTGCGCCCTGTTGGCCGAAGACGCCATTCGCGCGGCCGTCGCGGACTATACTGATAAGCATTCCTGAACACCGGTTTTTATTGTCGAGGTCATCATGGCAATCACACTCACACAACAGGCAGCCGATCACATCCGGCGCCATCTGGAAAAACGCGGCAAGGGCCTGGGCCTGCGCCTGGGCGTGAAACCATCCGGCTGCTCGGGCATGTCCTACCAGCTGGAATACGTGGACGATCCGATGGCCGAAGACCAGATCTTCGAGCAGTTCGGCGCCCGGCTGTACGTCGCGCCTGACAGCCTGACATATCTGCAGGGGACCGAATTGGACTACGCCCGAGAAGGCCTGAACGAAGGCTTTCGCTTCCGCAACCCCAATGAAAAAGCGGCGTGTGGCTGCGGGGAATCGTTTACGGTCTGACGCCGCATCGCGTTCAGTCCAGCAAAAAGGCCGGTTGATGAAACCGGCCTTTTTGCTGGGTGCGGCAAAGGATCAGTCTTCGCGCCGCAGGTGCGGGAACAGGATCACGTCACGGATGTTGGGGCTGTCGGTCAGCATCATGACCAGGCGGTCGATGCCGATGCCGCAGCCGCCCGTGGGCGGCATGCCGTATTCCAGCGCGCGCACGTAGTCGGCGTCGTAGTACATGGCTTCCTCGTCACCGGCGTCTTTTGCTGCAACCTGGGCCTGAAAGCGGGCGGCCTGGTCCTCGGGGTCGTTCAGCTCGGAAAACCCGTTGGCGATTTCCCGGCCGCAGGCAAAGAGTTCAAAGCGTTCGGTGATGCCGGGCTGGGTGTCGGATGCCCGGGCCAGCGGCGAGACCTCGATCGGATAGTCGATGATGAAGGTCGGGTGCCAGAGCTGGGCTTCCGCCGTTTCCTCGAACAGGGCCAATTGCAGGGCGCCCAGTCCTGCGTTGGCCAGGACCGGGCCGTTGACGTCGGCGCCCAGGCGGCGCAGATCCTGGCGCAGGAAATCGGCATCCTGCAGCTGTGCGGCCGTATAGGCCGGCGCATATTTCAGGATGGCTTCGGTGATGGTCAGGCGGTCGAACGCGCGGCCCAGGTCCAGTGGCTGGCCCTGGTAGTTCAGATCCGTCGTGCCGCAGACGCGCAGCGCCGTCTCGCGGATCAGGGACTCGGTGTAGTCCATCAGCCAGCGGTAGTCGGTGTACGCCGCATAGAATTCCATCATCGTGAATTCAGGGTTGTGGCGCGGGCTGACCCCTTCGTTGCGGAAATTGCGGTTGATCTCGAAGACCCGTTCGAAGCCGCCCACGATCAGGCGCTTCAGATACAGTTCCGGCGCGATGCGCAGGTACATGTCCATGTCCAGCGCGTTGTGGTGCGTGGTGAACGGTTTGGCGGCGGCGCCCCCGGGGATCGGGTGCAGCATCGGGGTTTCGACTTCCAGGAAATCGGCGTCCGACATGATCTGGCGGATGGCGGTGACGATGCGGCTGCGGGCCAGGAAGGTCTGACGCGTTTCCTGCGTCATGATCAGGTCCACGTAGCGCTGGCGATAGCGCAGTTCCTGGTCGGCGACGCCGTGGAATTTGTCGGGCAGGGGGCGCAGGGATTTTGACAGCAGGCGCAGCGATTCCACGCGCAGCGACAGTTCGCCCTTGTGGGTCTTGAAGACCTGTCCCTCGGCGCCCACGATGTCGCCGATATCCCAGGACTTGAAAGCCGCGTAGATGTCGTCGCCCAGCACGCCCCGGTCCAGGTACAGCTGCAGGCGGCCGCTGGCGTCTTGCAGCGTGGCGAAGCTGGCCTTGCCCATGACGCGCTTGAGCATCATGCGACCGGCCACGCAGGCGCGGCGGTTCAGGTCCTGCAGGGCGTCGGCGTCCAGTGCGCCGCAGTCCTCGTGCAAGGTGGCGGCGTGAGTGTCGGGGTGAAAATCGTTGGGGTAGGCGGGACCGGCGTCGCGCAGGCTGGTCAGCTTGGCGCGCCGTTCGGCGATCAGGCGGTTTTCATCGGGAGTATGGGATTCGGTCTGCGCGGTCATGTCGGAAGATCTGTAAGTCGTGGAAGAGGGCCGGGCGGGGACGCCAGCCCGGCCTGGGCGTGGCTGGGGGCTCAGACCCCTTGTTTCAGGCTGGCGGTGATGAAGGGGTCCAGGTCGCCGTCCAGGACTTTCTGCGTGTTGGAGATTTCGACTCCGGTGCGCAGATCCTTGATGCGGCTCTGGTCCAGCACATAAGAGCGAATCTGGTGACCCCAGCCCACATCGCTTTTGGCGTCTTCCAGTTTCTGCTGTTCCGCCATGCGGTTGCGCATTTCCAGTTCATACAGGCGCGATTTCAGCATCTGCATGGCTTCGGCGCGGTTGCGGTGCTGGGAACGGTCGTTCTGGCACTGCACGACGATGCCGGTGGGATTATGGGTGATGCGCACCGCCGAGTCGGTCTTGTTGATGTGCTGGCCGCCGGCGCCGCTGGCGCGGTAGGTGTCGATGCGCAGATCAGCCGGATTGACCTCGATTTCAAAGGAATCATCGATCTCCGGATAGACGAACACGCTGGCAAAGGACGTGTGGCGGCCGTTGGAGGAATCAAAGGGGCTTTTGCGCACCAGGCGGTGTACGCCGGTTTCCGTGCGCAGCAGGCCGTAGGCGTATTCGCCTTCGAATTTGATCGTGGCCGATTTGATGCCGGCGACTTCGCCTTCGGATTCTTCCAGGATTTCCGCCTTGAAGTCCTTGCGTTCACCGTAGTGCAGGTACTGGCGCAGCAGCATGGAGGCCCAATCCTGGGCCTCGGTGCCGCCAGCGCCCGCCTGGATGTCGATGAAGCAGTTCATGGCGTCGGCTGGATTGTTGAACATGCGGCGGAATTCCAGCGCCTCCAGACGTTCGCCCAGGGCGGCGCAATCGGCTTCGATGGCCTGCAGGGTCGCATCGTCATCGTCTTCGCTGGCCAGCTCGAACAGGTCGCGGGCGTCCGTCAGGCCGCGTTCCAGTTCGGTCAGGGTCTGGACGATGGTTTCCAGGGATTTTTTTTCGCGCCCCAGTTCCTGGGCGTGGGTGGGGTCGTTCCAGACGTCGGGGCTTTCGAGTTCGGCATTGACGACGATCAAGCGTTCGGCTTTGGTATCGTAGTCAAAGATACCTCCGAAGAATGGCCTGGCGCTCCAGATAGTCCTCGATGTGGGTGCTGATCTGGTTCTGGCGTTCGGCTTCCATGCGGGTTTCCTTTTTTCTGATACTGCGAAGATAATCTACCATTTTAACGCGCCAGGACGCCGGTATCGATACCGGCGTGGAAGCACCAAGGAGAGCTGCATGGATGAAGGGGAACAGGGCGGGAATGCGGGCGTGCCGGCGCCGCGCGCCGGCACGGCGTTGCTGGACCGAAGAGCGCGCGTGATCGGCGGGCTGGATGGGCGGCTGCGGGATCTGTCGCCTGCTTATTTCGGCCTGGTGATGGCGACGGGTATCGTGTCCCTGGGGGCCCATATGATGGGCCAGCCGCTGGTCGCACGGGCGCTGTTCCTGTTGAACGTGCTGCAGTATGGCGTGTTGTGCGTGCTGTATGTGCTGCGGGCGGTCTATCACCCCCGGCAGTTTTTCGGCGACATGGTCAGTCATCTGCGCGGGCCGGGCTATTTCACGGCGGTGGCGGCGACCGGCGTGCTGGCCAGCCAATGCTTCGTGCAGGTCGACGCGCCGCGCGCGGGTTTCGTCCTGTGGCTGCTGGCCGTTGTGCTATGGATCGGGTTGATCTATACCATCTTCACCGCTTTTACCGTCAAGACCGACAAGCCCACCCTGGACAAGGGCATCAGCGGCGGCTGGCTGCTGGCCGTGGTGGCGACCCAGTCGCTGGCTGTCTCCAGCGCGCTGCTGGCGACCCATATCGGGCAGCCGTATCGCCTGGAACTGAACCTGATGGCTTTGTCCATGTGGTTGTGGGGCGGCATGCTGTACATCTGGATGATGTCGCTGATTTTCTACCGCTATGTGTTTTTCCGCTTTTCCCCGGATGACTTGTCGCCGCCGTACTGGATCAATATGGGGGCGATGGCGATCTCGACGCTGGCGGGTTCTTTGTTGATCCTGAATGCCCCGGATGCGCCCTTTTTGGTGTCGCTGCTGCCGTTTTTGAAGGGTTTCACCGTGTTTTACTGGGCGACCGGGTCCTGGTGGATTCCGATGTTGCTGCTGCTGGGGATCTGGCGCTATGGCTTCCAGCGCTTTCCCTTTCAGTATGACCCCTTGTACTGGGGCGCCGTGTTTCCGCTGGGCATGTACGCCGCCAGTACCTGGCAGATGAATCTTGCCATGGAATTCGGCTTCCTGGCCGGCATGCCGCGTATTTTCCTGCATGTGGCCCTGTTCGCCTGGCTGGTGACGTTCATCGGCATGGTGCGGTCCGTGCTGCGGCTCAGGCGGCAACCGTCAGGGCGGGTTTAGTCGGCGTATTCGATCATCACGCCAGCCCCTGCATCCAGCTGGAATTGCGCCAAGGTGCGGCGCAGTCTGCTGATCCCCGAATCCTGTTCGGCGACGGCCTGTGCAGTGTCTTCCGCATGGGCCGTACTGCGGGCGCCCATGGCTTCCAGCAGGCGGGCGGCCTGAGCGGTTTCGTGGATCGCCCGCGCCTGCTGGTCGGTGGCAGCGGTGACCTCGTCCATGATCTGGCTGCTGCGGTGCGTGGCCGTGACGACGGCGCTCATGGCTTGCTGCGCCTCGGCAGCCAGTCGGGCGCCTTGCCGGCTGTTGCGCACGGCTTGCGCGATGGCGGTGTGAATGGTGTCGGCGGCGGCATGGCAGCGTTGTGCCAGGGATCGGACTTCCGCAGCCACAATCGCGAATCCCCGGCCATGCGGGCCGGCATGAGCGGCCTCGACAGCGGCATTAAGCGCCAGCAGATTGGTCTGGAAGGCGATTTCACCGATCTGCCGAGCAGCGGCCTCGACATGCAAGCCGTCTTCAGTGATGCCTGAAATGGCCTGGCTTAGCCGGGCGACGCTGTCAGAGCCGGTCTTGGCCTGCTGGTCGCTGCATTCGCTCAGGCGCCGCGCTTCCAGCGCCCGGTCGTGATTCTGCCTGACCGTGTCGTCCAGGTAGTGCATGGCGGCCGATACCTGGCTGGCCATCTGGCGCTGCGCGTGGCTGTCCTGCAAAGCGGCGTCCTGACTCGATGTCAGCAGGCCGGCGCTGGCATCCACGCGGGTGAAATGATCAGAGACCTCGCAGAGCGTTTGATTCAGACCGGTGCGGATGTTTTCCAGGGCCGCCATCATCCTGCCCATTTCGTCGCGCCCGGTTTGTTCGATGCCGATGGTGAGATTGCCGGCGGACAGATGGCCCGCCAGTACCAGGCCCTGATCCAGGGGGCGCTTGATGGATCGGTACAGGCTGAGCAGGGCCGCCATGCTGGAGAGCAGCAGCGCCAGCACGGCGGCGATGGCTGTATAGCCTGCGGATTGTCCGGCAGTGGCGGCGTTGTCGACTTGGTGCGCCAGACGCTGGGATTGTCGGGCATCGAATGCGTTGATCAGCGCTCTGATGGCAGCCTCGGTGTCCGTGTATTGCTGGCTGAAAATCAGAGCCTTGGCCAGCATGGCGTTAGGCAGGGCGATCTTGATGCCGCCGTTGCCGTCATCCAGTTCGCCCTTGGCGGTGCCGATGGCCTCTCGCTGGATCTGGGTCAGCGCCAGCAGCTGAGCGTTTGCGTCTTCGATCAGGCTCAGTTCTGCTGCATCGAAACCGGCGCCGCGAAAACGCGTCATAGTATCGGCCTGGATGCCTTGGGCATCGGGCGCTTGCCCCGTCAGGATGGCAAGATCCTGTTGGTGTCGCTGTTCGAATTCCGGCTGTTCGCTGCCGACGAATGCCATGGTGTTGCGGGTCAAGGCGTCGGTCAGGGCCTGGTAGCGGGTGGCCAATTGGGTCGCCTGGTAACGCGCAGATTCCGTGTGCTGCAAAGAGTCTGTCGTGCGTAGCAGATGCAGCACGGCGCCCAGCACCAGGGCCGTGCACAGGGCTAGCAGCGTCAGAAACAGGATGAATCGGCTTTTCAGTGTGAACGCAGGCCGCATGCGTGGATCCCCTGGCAGGAAGGCCTGGGCCGGATGGCCCAGGCATCGCAGGGATTATGGGTGTCGTATGTGACACCCATATGTCAGGCGCTTAGCCGAACAGTCCGGGCAGCCAGAGGCTGATGATGGGGACGTAGGTGATGAAGACCAGATAGACCAGCAGCAACGCCAGCCAGGGCAGCGCGGCGCGGATGACCTGACCGATGCTCATCTTGGTGATGCCGGCCGTCACGAACAGGTTCAGGCCCACCGGCGGGGTGACCATGCCGATCTCCAGGTTGACCACCATGATGATGCCCAGGTGCACCGGATCGATGCCCAGTTCCATGGCGATCGGAAACAGGATCGGGGCCAGGATCAGGATGATGCCGGTCGGCTCCATGAAGGCGCCGGCCACCAGCAGCAGGATGTTGACCACGATCAGGAACTGCCAACTGCTCATGTCCCAGGCGATGATCTGCTCGGCGATGGCCTGCGGGATGCGTTCGGTGGTCAGCACGTGGGCGAACAGCAGCGCGTTGGCGATGATGAACATCAGCATGATGGTCACCTTGGCCGCGTCGATCAGGACCTCGGGGACCTGCGTCATGCCGATGTCGCGGTAGACGAACACCGCGATGAAAAAGGCATAGACGGCGGCCACGGCGGCGGCCTCGGTCGGGGTGAAGATCCCGCCATAGATGCCGCCCAGGATGATGACGATCAGCAGCAGCCCCCAGATCGAGTCGCGCGCGGCGGCGCTGACCTCGCCCAGGCTGGCGCGCGGCTGACGGGGCATCTTGCGCACGCGCGCCACGATGTAGATGGCCACCATCAGCACCAGGCCCAGCAGCATCCCGGGGATGACCCCGGCCATGAACAGCGCGCCCACCGAGGTTTCGGTGACGGCGCCGTAGACCACCATGACGATGGACGGCGGGATCAGGATGCCCAGGGTGCCGGCGTTACAGATGACGCCCGCAGCAAAGGACTGGGAATAGCCCGCGCGCACCATGCCGGCGATCACGATCGAGCCCACCGCCACCACCGTGGCGGGCGAGGAGCCCGAGACGGCGGCAAACAGCACGCAGGCCATGACTGAGGCGATCGCCAGGCCGCCGTGCAGGTGGCCCACCGAGGCGATGGCAAAGCGGATCATGCGCTTGGCCACGCCCCCGGTGGTCATGAAGGCGCCGGCCAGGATGAAGAAGGGGATGGCCATGAGCGTGAAGTGCTCGGAGGTCTCGTAGAGCTTGAGCGAGAGCGAGGCCAGCGAGTCGGTGCCAAAGGCCATGATGGTCAGCAGAGACGACAGCCCCAGGGCCACCGCTACGGGCAGGCCCATGAACATGAACAGGAACAACAGGATGAACAGTGCGATGGTGGTCATTTTTGTTCTCCCGCGTCGTCGCTACGGTACTTCATGGCATCGGCGACCTCGTCGCCCAGCAGCGAGGCGTGATCGCCCTTGATCAGGTGCCAGAGCACCTCGCCGAATCGGTAGATAAGCAAGGCAAAGCCCAGGGGCATGACCACGCGCGGGACCCACTGCGGGATGGGCAGGTCCTGGGCCATGATGCCGATCATGTGGATCTTGCTGACGTAGATCCAGCTGCCGTAGAGCACGATGAAGGCATAGGCTATGCACAGCACCGTGCTGGCGATGGCCAGGCGGTGGGCGGCGCGCGCCGGCAGCAGGCGCACAAAGGCGTCCACGCCGATGTGCGCGCCCACGCGCACGCCGTAGGAGATGCCCAGAAAGATCAGGGCGCCGAAGAAATACATGGTCAGCTCGAGCGCCCAGACAAAGCTGTAGTTGAAGACGTAGCGCGCGATGACCTGGGCGAACGTCACCACGGTCATGGCCGCCAGCAGAAAGGCGATCAGGCTTTCCTCGATGTGTTCCAGCCAGTTTTTCAACATGAGAGGGAACTCCTTGATTCAGAGATGAAACGACCGCTGGGGACCTTCCGGATCAGAGGGTCCCCAGCGGTAGCCGTGTGCAGGAACTGCAGCGACAGATTTAGGGCTGGTTTGAGGCCTGAGCGGCGTCGATCAGGTCCTTGCCGATGCCGCCCTGGAATTTTTCCCAGACCGGATGCATGGCGGTGCGCCACGCGGCGATGTCTTCCTTGGACAGGGGCTGGATCTTGGCCTTGCCGGCTTCGGCAATGCGTTTCTGGTCGCGGTCATTGATCTCGGCGGCCAGCTTGTTGGCGTGTTCCGTGGCGCCCGCCATGGCTTTTTTCAGCGCGTCGCGGACATCGGCAGGCAAGCCGTCCCACCAGCCGGCATTCGTGATAACCATATAGTCCAGCGCGCCATGGTTAGTGACGGCGATGGTCTTCTGGACTTCGTGGAATTTCTGCGAGTAGATGTTGGACCAGGGGTTCTCGGCCCCGTCCACCACGCCGGTCTGCAACGCCTGGTAGACCTCGGCGAAGGCCAGTTTCTGCGGATTGGCGCCCAGCTGGCGGAATTGGGCTTCCAGCACGTCAGACGCCTGGATGCGGAATTTCAGGCCTTTGACGTCTTCCGGGCGGGTGAGCTTGTCCTTGTTGGTGGACATCTGCTTCAGGCCGTTGTGCCAGTAGGCCAGGCCCTGGATACCCTTGGATTTCATGGAGTCCAGCAGGCTTTGGCCGGCGGGGCTGGCCTGGAAGCGATCCAGAGCGGCCATGTCGTCAAACAGGAAGGGCAGATCAAAGATCTGGACCTTTTTGGTGTAGCGGTCGAATTTGGCCAGGGACGGGGCGATGATCTGCACGTCGCCCAGCAGCAGGGCTTCCATTTCCTTGCCGTCGCCAAACAGTTGCGAGTTGGGGAAAACCTGGACTTCGACCTTGCCCGGCAAGGCGGCTTCGGCCAGTTCCTTGAATTTCAGAGCGCCCTGGCCCTTGGGGGTGGATTCGGCCACCACATGGCTGAATTTGATGACGGTGGGGGCGGCTTGGGCGGTCATGGCGGCCAGGCCCAGGGTCAGGGACAGACCCAGCGAGGCGGCAAGGCGGGTGGTCGAAAATTTCATCGGTGATTCTCCGGGTAGCGGTGCGCCCTTGGACAGCAGGGCGTCTGGCTGACAGACCACTGACTGAACGGCGGCTGAACGTGCGGAGTGTACCGAACAGGGGGAGTGTGCGCGATGGGTGGAAACCACTATTTCAGTGCTTGGCGCAGCAGGTCCAGGGCTGCGTCGTCCAGCAGTCGGCTCGCCATGGGCAGCAGTTCCTCGTCGGCTTGTTGCAGGTAGGTCTGGTAGTCGTCGATCCAGGCCGGCAAGGCGGTCGTGGCGGTTGTCGCGTCGCCCAGATGGTCCCGGATGGCATGCCAGCGCTGGTACAGCGCCTGGCCCAGCTCGGACAGTCCCTGAGTCATGCCTTTCAGGCAGACGGCGTCCGAACCCGCCATGGACTCGATCAAGGCGGGAAACAGCAGTTGCTGCAGGATCCGGTGCTGCTCGGGGGCGGGGCCGTCGAACCAGGCGGCTGCTTGAGCGCGGCGGGCAGGGTCCGCCAGCAGCGCCAGCTGATGCCGTGTGGCGGTGTGGTCCGCCAGCAGCTGGGCGATGGGATCGTCGGCCGGAATACGGGTCATGACATCTCCTGGAGCAGGGTGGATTTCATCGTAGCGCAATTTCTTTATTGCTAATTGAAATAAAGAAATTGTTAATCAATCGTTGTTATGTATTAAGCCAAATCGTTAAAGTTTGCTATGCCCAATCAATTTGCAGTTATGAAGCCGTGGGGCCGTGATCCGTCTGGTCGCGACTCGGCAGGCAGGAAACAATCATGAATCTTTCCTTCAGTCAGGTTGAAAAGCACTTCGGCGATCTGCGCGTGGTGAATCGCTTCGACAGCGAGATCACACCGGGTGAGCTGGTGGCCCTGGTCGGGCCGTCAGGCTGCGGTAAATCGACGTTGCTGCACATGGCCGCCGGGCTGGAAACGCCCAGTGCCGGTCGGGTGCTGGCCAATGGGCAGCCGATCCGCCGCCCCGATCCCAGCCGCATGCTGATGTTCCAGGAAAATGCGCTGTATCCCTGGCTGACCCTGGCGCAGAACGTCGCCATGGCGTTGGAACTGCAGAAGGTGCCGCGCGCCCGGGCCCGCGAACAGGCGTTCGTCTGGCTGGACAAGGTCCGCCTGAAGGGTTTCGAGGACTACTTCCCGCATCAGGTGTCGGGCGGCATGCGTCAGCGTTGCGCGTTGGCGCGCGCCTTCATCACGCATCCCGAGGTCCTGTTGCTGGATGAGCCTTTCGGCGCGCTGGATGCTTTGACCCGCATGACGCTGCAAGACGCCCTGCGTGCGCTGATCCGTGAAACGCGCCCGACGGTCCTGCTGGTGACGCACGATGTCGACGAAGCCCTGTTTCTGGCCGACCGCATTCTGGTGTTCAGCGCCCGGCCATCGAATCTGCTGAAAGAATTTCATTTGTCCGATGGCGACAAAACCCATGATCTGTCGAACTTTGCCGAGATGCGCCGGGAAATCCTGAGCCTCCTGGGCATCGTCGCCGACACCGAATCTTCCCTTCATTCCATTCCCGAGGAACTTGCAGCATGAAATTGAGTCGCTTTTTGACGCCGGGCCGCCCCAAGGCAAAAAACGCCCCCTTGGGGGGCAGCAAGCCGCAGGCGCGGCGTGGGGGCATCCGCTTATTGATTCCAGTCCTGGCCGCCTTGACGATGGCGTCTCAGGCCGCCGTGGCTGCTGAACCCTTCAAGGTCGGCTACATTCGCGTCATGGACGACGCCCAGGCCATCACCGCCTTCGAGGGCAAGTTCTATGAAAAGCAGGGCCTGGATGTGCAGCTGGTGGAATTCAAGTCGGGGACGGACCTGATCAAGGCCATCGTCGGCGGCCAGTTGGATACCGGCGTGCTGGGCTTCACCAATGCGGCTTCCTGGTCCTCGCGCGGCGCGGATCTGAAAGTCGTCGCCGGCGCGCAGCGCGGCTATCACGCCCTGGTGGTGCGTGAAGATACCGGCATCAAGACCGTGGCGGACCTGAAAGGCCACACCCTGGCTTCGCAAAAGGAAGGCAGTACCGCCGATACCGTCTTGCGCGGCGTGGTGCTGAAGGATGCCGGCCTGCAGGCTGCCGATGTGAACATCCTGGGCGTCAGCCCGCAGGTGGCCGTGCAGTCGTTGGTGGGTAAACGTGTCGATGCCGCCTTTCTGTTCGAGCCGCAGGCCAGCATCGCCCAGCTGATTGCGCCGGTCAAACAGATTTATGAAATCGGTGAAGTCTGGCCCTTCCCCTGCATGGTGACAATCACCTCCGGCAAGACCCTGCAAGACAAAAAGGATCAGGTCTGGAAATCATTGGACGCGCAGCGTCAGGCGATCGAATTGCTGCAGCAGAAACCGGACGAAGCCGCCAAGCTGATCGCCAGCTATTTCATCGCCGAACCGACGCTCAAGACCTTGAAGGATGGCGATGTGCCGCGCGAAAAAATCATCAGCAAAGCCATCCAGACGCAGACCTTCAGCCCGGCCTTGACGGCCGAGGATCTGAGCCGCATGCAGGAAGTCGCCGACATCATGCAAGCCCAGGGCGCGCTCAAGACCCAGGATGGCAAGCCTTTCGATGTGAAGTCGATTGTGGACCTGGACTGGCAGCAGACCCGCAAGCTCTAAAATCAGGGGGTGCGATAATCGCGCCCTTATCCTGTTTTCCCTGGTGGCCGGGTTAGTCCGGCCATATTCTTGAGCATGAGCAAAAAAAGAAGAGTTTCTCCCGCAGGCCGCAAGCTGGCCATGCTGGTGGCCATCGCCGCCATCCTGCTGGTCTGGCAGAGCGCCGCCTGGACCTTGCCGGACTTTCTGATGCCGGGTGTGCCGGTAGTGCTGGAACGTGTGTGGCACGATCTGCAGACAGCCGAATTTCGTACCATTCTGGCTGGCAGTATGGGGCGCCTGGGCGTGGGCTATGGCTTTGCGCTGCTGTTTGGCATCGGTTTCGGGCTGGCCGGCGGTTTGCTGCTGTTTTTCCGCGAGGTGCTGAAATCCGCCATCATCGTGCTGCAGTCCATTCCTTCGATCGCCTGGGTGCCGCTGTTCCTGATCCTGATGGGTTTCGGCAATGTGCCCATCATCGTCGTGATTGCGCTGGCTGCGTTCTTTCCGGCAGCGCTCTCGGTCATGAATGCCACGGAAAGCGTGCTGCAGACGCATGTGTCGGCGGCCCGGGTCATGGGGGCCAGTCCGTGGGACATGTTGCGCCGGGTCTACCTGCCCGCCGTCATGCCGGAACTTATCACCGGTGCGCAATTGGCGTTCGGCAATGCCTGGCGCGCCTTGATTTCAGCGGAAATGCTGATCGGCTTCGGTCAGGGGTTGGGGCGGTCGCTGGCCTATGCCGGGGAAACCGCCGATATGGTGGGGGTCATGAGCAATATCCTGACGATTGCCATCCTGGCGACGCTCATCGATCAGGTCATCCTGGAAAACGTCAAACGCCGGGTGCTGCGTTATCAATATGTCTGACTTGATCGAGCGGCTGCCGCGCCGCCTGCTATTTGCCGCACTGATCGGGCTCTCGGCCGGGCTGGTGCTGCTGCCGGCTGATGCCCAGGAATCAGGCGGTTGGCGCCTGGGGGTGGCCCAGGTCCCGGACGCGCCGGCGCCTGGCGCCAAGCCGCGCACCCTGGTGCGCCTCGAAGCCCTGGCTGCCCAGGCGGTACCGGACAGCGCACCGTTGCAGGCCTTGACGTTGGATCAGGCCTTGGAACGGTTACAGGCTGATCAGCTGGATGCCTGGGTTGGCATCGTGCCGGAGGATGCCGCATTGCCGGGCGGCGTGCAGCGCCGGGCGCTGGCCTGGTCGGCCAGTCCGATGGCGATTCTGCGCGTTGATACTGATATTCATGACTGGACAGCCCTGGCGGGGCGCACAGTCTGCCTGAGCGCTGATGGGCGTTTTGTGGGCGAGCTGAATGCGCGCTTTGCGGCGATCGAGCAGGTCTACCCGTCGGCGACGGACGCGCTGCTGGCCTTGCGCACCGGGCAGTGTGATGCGGCGGTGCAGGACGAGGATTTTTTGCGTCAGTTGCTGACGTACCCCGAGTGGCGCAAGTTTTCAGCGCAACTGCAGCCGTATCGCAAGCTGGCGTTGGCGCAGTTGCGCCGTGCCGATCTGCCGGTTTCGGGCCGTCAGGCCCTGCAGCAGGCCTTGAGCGCTGCCAGCCTGCAGCATGCCGTGCAGGAACAGGTCAAGGCCATTGCTTTTGAGGTCTATCTGGATCAGACGGTACCCGATTGCCATTGAACCGGGCAGATGCCACAGAGAATCAGCGGCGGCGGGGAGTGGTAGGGGCGCTGCCGGGGCCGCGGTTCAGGTGGCGGAAGGTGATGCGGCCTTTGCTGAGGTCGTAGGGAGACATTTCCAGCGTGACCTGGTCGCCGGCCAGAATACGGATATGGTGTTTGCGCATCTTGCCGCCGGTGTAGGCGATGACCGGGTGCCCATTGTCCAGGGTGACGCGGAAACGGGAGTCCGGCAGGACTTCGGTCACGGATCCGTGCATTTCGAGTAGTTCTTCTTTAGCCATATATGGTGTGCTCCCGTAGGGTCGTCAAATCATCAGCGGGCGAATGCGGGGTCGGTCCAGCCGTGGCGGGCGGGTCGACAGGATCGTAAGGGCGATCAGAATCCAGACAGGGGTGCGAAGGCCCCAGAGAGGCAGCGGGCACCAGGGACACTGGACCTGCCAAGGCAGCCGGCGAACCGACAAATACTGAAAACCACTGATGAAACAATCTCTTATGATAAGGGTTGGGGCAGTATTATGTCAAGAAATAAAGTGGCGGTTAGAATCCTTGCTGATGAGGCAGGCTGACGATACGCATGAACGATAGATTGACTCCCGGAACGGTGGCCTTGCTGCTGATCCCGCCCATGCTTTGGGCGGGCAATGCCGTGGTGGGCCGGGCGGTGGTGCACCTGGTGCCGCCCTTGACCTTGAATTTTCTGCGCTGGGCGGTGGCTCTGTTGCTGCTCCTGCCGCTGGGCTATCGGGTGTTGCAGCGCGGCAGCGCCGTCTGGCGGCAGTGGCCGCGCTATGCCTTGCTGGGGCTGTTGGGGGTGGGTTTATATAACTCGCTGCAATATTTGGCCCTGCATACGTCCACGCCGATCAATGTCACGCTGGTCGCTGCCAGCATGCCGGTCTGGATGATGATCGTGGGCCGGATGTTTCATGGCGTCGCCATCCGTCCCGCCCAGGTGCTGGGGGCTGCGCTATCCCTGGCCGGAGTGGCCGTGGTGCTGTCTCATGGCAAATGGGCGCAATTGTGGGCCTTGCGTTTCGTGGCGGGGGATCTGCTGATGGTCCTGGCGACCATCATCTGGGCGTTTTACAGCTGGCAGTTGACGCGGGTGCCCGCCGATGCGCCGGTTCGCGCTCATTGGGCGGGGTTCTTGCTGGGGCAGGTCCTGTACGGGGCGGCCTGGTCCGGACTGTTTGCCGCCCTGGAATGGGGTTTCAGCGATTGGCGGGTCGTCTGGGGCTGGCCCTTGGCGTTGACCGTGGCGTTTGTCGCCATCGGCCCGGCCGTGATCGCTTTTCGTTGCTGGGGGGCGGGGGTGCAGCGGGTGGGGCCGACACTGGCGGGTTTTTTCAATAATCTCACGCCCCTGATGGCGGCGTTGCTGTCTCTGGCCTTGCTGGGCGAGACGCCCCATTTTTATCACGCGGTGGCTTTCCTGCTGATCATCGGCGGTATCGTGCTGTCCTCGCGCCGGGGCGGCGCATGAGGCGCGCCGCCGGCACGGAACTGAGTCCGGGGCTGGCCTATGCCTGCCTGGGGTCCAGTATGTTCGTGGTCGGGGCCTATGTCGCCCTGAGCAAACCCTTGGCAGTGATTTTCCCTGTCTTTTTGCTGGGTTGTCTGCGTTTCGGCATCGGCGGTCTGGCGGTTCTGCACTGGCTGCGCAAGCCCGCCTCCGAGGCCCCCCTGACCGCGCGCGTACGTTGGCTGATCTTTCTGGAATCCTTCATCGGCAGTTTTCTGTTCACGGTCTTCATGGTGCTGGGGGTCAGCTACAGCAGCGCGGTAGCGGCTGGCGTCATCATGTCGGCGATCCCTGCCGCCATCGCGGTATTGAGCCGTCTGGTGCTGCGCGAAGCCATCCGGCCCCAGGTGGTGGCGGCCATCGTCTGCGCCATCTGCGGGATTGGTCTGCTGGCTGTGGCGCAGCCGGCTGGGGATGCCGATGCCGATTCAGCAAACCGCTGGCTGGGGTATGCCTTGCTGGGAGGCGCCGTGCTGTGCGAAGCGGCTTACGCTGTCATCGGCAAGCAACTGACAGGGGTCCTGTCAGCCAAGCGCATCAGCGCGCTGATGAATGCCTGGGGCTTTGTCCTGATGCTGCCGGCGGGAGCCTATGCCGCCTGGCATTTCGACTTTTCGGCCATCACCGGCCCGGTCTGGGGGCTGCTGTTGTTCTATGGCCTGGCGGCCAGCGGGACCATCTGGCTCTGGATGACGGGTTTGCGCCGGGTGCCGGCCTCGCGGGCCGGGGTGTTCACCGTGCTGCTGCCGGTGGGGGCCGCCTGCGTCGGGGTGGGCATGCTGGGGGAAGCCTTCAGTCAGCTGCATGCGCTGGCGTTTGCCGCCGCCTTGCTGGGGCTGGTCCTGGCGGTCTGGCCGGGGCGCGACGCCGGGGCCTGACGCCTGTTCAGCCTGCCTGGGCGTGCTCGATCAACAACTGCACCGTGGTCTGTCCGCCCCAGGTATTGCTGCTCAGGCGGTAGACGGCTTCGATCTGTTCGGGCAGGGGCTCGGCATGATTGAACCAGATGGCGTCCAGCCGTCGGCCATCACGTTCCAGGAAGAGCTTCAGGTGGCGTTCTTTCAGCACGCGCTGATGCACGACCTGGAATCGATCCTGAAACAAAGGGGCCGGAAAGCCTGCGCCCCAGATCTGCGCGGCCAACAGGTCGGCGGTATCGGTCGTGGCGTAGAGCGGCTCCAGCGAACCGTCTGTTTCCAGGCTGGGCTCGAAGGTTTCCCGGCCGCTGATCGTGCGGACGGCGTCGTCAAATTGCGGAGCGAAATCGTCGAATGCCGCCTGGCGCAGGGTCAGACCGGCCGCCATGGCGTGGCCGCCGAACTGCAGGATGGCGCCGGGCAGCCGTTTGCTGACCAGATCCAGGACGTCGCGCAGGTGGACTTCCGGGATGGATCGGCCCGAGCCGCGCAGCGTGCCGGCCTCGTCCGGGGCGAAGGCCAGGGCGGGGCGCCAATAGGTTTCTTTCAAGCGCGAGGCGACCAGGCCGATTACGCCGGGGTGCCAGCCCGCTTGCCAGACACAAACGCTGGCGGCCTGGGCCAAGGGTTGCGCATCCAGGTGCGCCAGGGCCTCGTCGCGCATTTCTGTTTCGCGGTGGCGCCGTTCGCGATTGATTTCGTCCAGGGCTTGCGCCAGGGTGCGGGCGCGGGCGGGATCGTCTTCCAGCAGGCAGTGGATGCCCAGACTCATATCGGCCATGCGCCCCGCCGCGTTGATGCGCGGCCCCAAGGCGAAGCCCAGGTCGTCCGTGCCGGCCTGCCCAGGGTCGCGCCCGGCGATCTCGAACAGGGCGGCGATCCCGGCCTGCATGCGCCCCTGGCGGATGCGCTTGAGCCCTTGGGCGACCAGCAGGCGGTTGTTGGCATCCAGGCGGACGACGTCGGCCACGGTGCCCAGGGCAACCAGGTCGCTCAGGCTGTCCAGGCGGGGACCGCCCTGGGCGGGCAGCTCGCCGCGTTCGCGCAGCACGGCCCGCAGGGCCAGCAGCACGTAGAAGATCACGCCGACCCCGGCCAGATGTTTGGAGGGAAAGCCGCAGCCCGTCTGGTTGGGGTTGACGATAGCCAGGGCATCGGGCAAGTGCGGCCCCGGCAGGTGATGGTCGGTGACGATGACCTGCATGCCGGCGGCGCGCGCGGCTGCCACGCCTTCGATGCTGGCAATGCCGTTGTCCACCGTGATCAGCAGATCCGGCTTGCCGGCGGGGTGCTGGCGGGCGAGTTCCACGACCGCAGGCGACAGGCCATAGCCGGTCTCGAAGCGGTTGGGCACCAGAAAATCCACCTGAGCGCCGAAGGCTCGCAGACCGCGCACGGCGACTGCACAGGCGGTGGCGCCGTCGCAATCGTAGTCGGCCACGATCAGCAGCTTCTGCCGGGCGGCCAGGGCATCGGCCAACAAGCGGGCGGCGTCGAGCACGTGCGTCAGTTGGGCGGGCGGGATCAGCGCCGACCATTCAGTCGGGGTCGTTTGCGCCAGGCCTCGGGCCGCCCAGAGCCGCGCCAGCAGCGGATGGACGCCGGCCTCGGCCAGCGCTTGCGCCCGCTGCCGGTTGGCGCTGCGCGGGCGGATCAGCGGCTGCACCACCAGCGCCTCCAATCCTGAGTGCGCAGCCGCGCCAGCCAGCCGTTCTGTACGGTGATGGTGGCGTAGCGGTCGCGGCCGGTCAGCACCAGCGTCGGGTGGTGTCGGGCCAGCGGTGCGAAACAGTGCTTGTTCCAGCGCTGCCAGCGCCTCGATCCAGACCCCCCAGTTCTGGGCGGTGGCAGCGTCCTGCAGCGCGGTTTCAATGCGCAGGTCGGCAGGCGGGGAGCTGGGTCAACTGGCTGGCGCGGGCGCCGCCGTACAGCCAGAGGCTGTTGATGGGGGCCTGGCCTGCCTGTTGACGCGCCTGGTTGACGGGGTGCTCGAACCAGGCCATCTGCAAGGTGTTGACCAGGCGGCGCCAGGGTTGCGCCACCGGGTCCTGAGGCCACCAGTCGTTGACCGCGCTGACGGCCACCAGGGCGGGGCTGGCGCAGGCCAGCCGGATGGGCTGCGGCCAGCGCAGGCGCCAGGTATCGGGGCGCAACAGGTCCAGTTCCAGGCCGCTATCGTCCAGGTGTTCCCGGGCGGTGCGCAGCAGCGCGTCGGACTGTTCCGCCGTGATATCCAGCGTGGCGGCCGGCAGCAAGGCCGCGCCGTCGCGCGAGGGCGCCATGTGAATCAGTTCGGCCAGCCAGACGGGCTCGTCGTCCTGCACGTCGGCGCACAAGGGGCCTAGACCTGCGCTAATATGCTCGGCTTGTGCTGCGATAAAACCGTGCGCCTGCAAACGCCAGTGTTCCAGCGGTGTGCACCAGGTGTCGGCGGCCAGGCTGGCGGTCGGGACAAGCTTGCCGCGCCCCAGCCAGCCAGCCAGGGTGGGCGCGCGTTGCGCCAGGTGGGGCGCCAGTTCGGCAGCCACTTCAGGATCGGGCCAAGCCCCGGAAATCACGATATGCATGTCGGAATTGTAGAGTCAAACAGAAGCAAGGGCGGTGCGCATGGCCTATGAATGGTGGATAGGGGCGCGGTATGCCGGCCTGGCCCGCGTCGGGCGCGGCGGACGCCGGGGCGACCGTTTTGTGTCTTTCGTGGCGGCCAGCTCCATGGCCGGCATCGGTCTGGGGGTGGCGGCCTTGATCATCGTGCTGTCGGTCATGAACGGTTTTCAGACACAGGTGCGCGACCGCATGCTGTCGGTACTGCCGCATATCGAACTCTATGTGCCGGGCGGCGGCCACGAGCAGGTGCTGGATCGCTGGCAGGATCTGGCGCAGGCAGCCAAGGCCGATCCCGAAGTGCGGGGGGCGGCGCCGTTTGTCGCGGCCCAGGCCATGCTGGCGCGAGGCCAGTCGCTCAGCGGCGTCCAGATCCGAGGCATCGATCCGGCCATCGAACCGCAGGTCTCCGATCTGAAAGGCCAGCTGGAATCCGGGACGCTGGACAGTCTGTCGCCGGGGTCCTTCAACGTCATCATCGGCAGCCAGATTGCGCAGTCCCTGGGCCTGATGGTCGGCGATACGGTGCTGATGCTGGCGCCCCAGGGATCGATTTCACCCGCCGGGTTTGCGCCGCGCATGCGGCAGTTCACCGTGTCGGGCGTGTTTGCCACCGGTTATTACGAATATGACGCCACACTGGCCTTTGTGAACGTGCAGGATGCGGCGCGCGTCTTTCGCGACAGCGGCGTCAGCGGCGTGCGCCTGAAAATCGCCGACATGCAACAGGCGCCGCAAGTCGCCCGGCAATTGCTGAACCTGATGCCGCCGGGCGTCCAGGCGATGGACTGGACGCAGAACAACCGCACCTGGTTTGCCGCCGTGCAGACGGAAAAGCGCATGATGTTCCTGATCCTGACGCTGATCGTGGCGGTGGCGGCGTTCAATCTGCTGTCGTCCCTGGTGATGGCGGTCAAGGACAAGCGGTCCGACATCGCCATCCTGCGCACCCTGGGTGCGACCCCTGGCGAGGTCGCCAAGATCTTTCTGATCCAAGGGGCGCTGATCGGGGTCGTGGGAACGGCGGCGGGCGTACTGCTGGGTACCGTGACCGCCTACAACATCGACGTCATCGTGCCCTGGATCGAACGGATGCTGGGCATTCAGTTTCTGCCGCAGCAGATCTATTTCATCAGCGAGCTGCCGTCCAACCCGCAGGCGGGCGACATCACGGTGATCGGCGTGACCTCGCTGGTGCTGTCGCTGCTGGCGACGCTGTATCCCAGCTGGCGGGCGTCCCGCCTGCAGCCTGCCCAGGTGTTGCGCCATGACTGATGCGATGAATGATGTGAAAACGGTGCTGCGCGCCGAACACCTGGTCAAGACCTACGACGAGGGCGCTGGCAGGGTCGACGTTCTGCAGGATGTGAGCCTGGCCGTGCGCGCGCATGAAATGGTCGCCATCGTGGGCGCGTCGGGTTCTGGCAAGAGCACGCTGCTGCACGTCTTGGGCCTGTTGGATCAGCCGGATGGCGGGCAGTTATGGATCGCCGGAGAGGCCGCCGGCGGTCTGAACGAACGCAAGCGCAGCCAGCTGCGCAATCGCGCGCTGGGTTTCGTCTATCAGTTCCATCATCTGCTGCCCGAATTTTCCGCGCTGGACAATGTCGCCATGCCGCTGATCGTGCGCCGCATGCATCGCGCCCAGGCGCGGGAACAGGCGCGGCAGCTGCTGGAACAGGTGGGTTTGGGCAATCGCGCCACGCATTTCCCCGGTCAATTGTCGGGGGGCGAGCGCCAGCGGGTCGCGCTGGCCCGCGCCCTGGTGACGCAGCCCGCCTGCGTGCTGGCCGACGAACCCACCGGCAATCTGGACCGCCATACGGCGGATGTCATGTTTGACCTGCTGGGCAGAATCAATCAGGATCTGGGGACGGCCTTTGTCATCGTGACCCACGACCCGGCCCTGGCGGCGCTGGCGCATCGCCAGTTGCACATGCAGGCGGGGCGGCTGGTCTAACGATTGCGGAATAGGGCGGCTGGCGCGGGTCGCAGAGGCCTTGCAGGCTGAAAGGAGGCGCGGATGCTCATCGATACGCATTGCCATCTGGATGCCGCCGAATTCGACGCGGATCGGCCCCAGGTCATCCGTCGGGCGCAGCAGGCAGGCGTACGCAGCATCGTCATCCCCGCCGTGTGCCGCGACAACTTTCAGACAGTGCGAGATCTGGCGGCTTCCCTGCCGGGCGGCGCCTATGCGCTGGGCATCCATCCCCTGTACGTGTTGCAGGCGGATGAGGCTGATCTGACAGTTTTGGAAAACTGCCTGCAGGCGTGGAAGAATGATCCGCGCCTGGTCGCCATTGGCGAAATCGGCCTGGATTTTTTCGTGCCCGAGATCAGCACCCCGGCGCTGCGGGCGCGGCAGGAATGGTTCTACACCCGCCAACTGGATCTGGCGCAGCGCTTTGGCCTGCCGGTGCTGCTGCATGTGCGCAAATCCCAGGACATGCTGTTGAAGCACCTGCGCCGTCGCCCGCCGATCGGCGGCATCGCTCATGCCTTTAACGGCAGCTTTCAGCAGGCCGGACAGTTTCTGGAACTGGGATTTGCGCTGGGAATCGGCGGGGCCATGACCTTTGGCCGAGCCTTGCAGATCCGCCGTCTGGCTGCGCAGTTGCCCGCGACGGCGCTGGTGCTGGAAACTGACGCGCCCGATATTCCACCCGCCTGGTTGGGGCGTGATGCGGATGGTCGCCGGCAGCCCGCCCGTAATGAGCCGGCGGAAATTGCACAGATCGCTCAGGAGTTGGCTGGCTTGCGGTCGGAATCTCAGGACGCAGTGATCGCGCAGTGCGCGCGCAATGCGGTGCGGGTTCTGCCGCGTTTGAAAGGGTTGCTGCCGTTTAACTAAGTCGGTCTGTCAGTTGCTGTTGGCGCCTCCGCTTTCCGTAGCCCGGGTGTGATGAAAATGGCCTAAGGGCCTGGTTTTGTCGCACTCGCGCCCTTTAGTCTTGATGGTCTGGGGCTTCTGGGGCGGGACATGATCGGACGGCTGGCGATGGTGGCAGGGCTGCTGGGGGTGGGGGCCGTGCACCAGTTGCCTGAGCTGCCTGCCTGGCCTTGGGCTGCGGCGGCGGTGCTGACTCCGGTGGCTTTGTTGGGACTGGCCTGGTATCTGGGGCATCGGCTAGGCGTTCGCGCGGTTTGTGTGCTGCCTCCGGCAGGTGTCGCTGGTTTGTCGCTTCGCCGGTTTTCCCTGCTGAGCCGCCTTTTACGTATTCTGGCGTTCTGGATGCTGGCCGCTGGTCTGGCCTTTGCCATCACCGTTTTCTGGGCGCAGCAGCGGCTGGATCAGCGCTTGGTCGACGGTAATGTGGACCGGGTGTCGCGGGTCACGCTGCGTGTGCAGGGGCTACCCCGTCTGCAGCCGGACCGGGTTCGCTTCGAGGCCGATGTGCTGGATGCGCATCCGACCGGCGTGCCGCAGCGGATCCTGGTCAACTGGTCTGCTTCAGGCTGGCGCAGTCCTTATGCGGCGGCGCAGCCTGCCGATCCGCCGTTTCCCGAGATCCGGGCAGGGCAGGTGTGGCGCATGGCGCTGGTCCTGCGTCCTGTGCGGGCAGCGCAGAACGTGGCAGCCTTCGACTACGAAGCGCACGTCTTTGCCGCAGGCATTCGGGCGACCGGCGCCGTGCGCGGCACACCGGAGCATCTGCGCGACGAGGACTGGCACAGCATTGCGGTCGTCGCAGACCGGGCGCGGCACCGGATCCGCCAGGCCATGACGCCGCACCTGGACGGCAAACGCTACGGCGCCGTGCTGCGGGCGCTGGCGATCGGGGATCAGGATGGGATGGGCGACGCCGACTGGCGCATCTTCAACCGCACCTCGTTGACACATTTGGTTTCAATATCCGGGTCCCATATCACGATGCTATCCGGTGCGGCTGCCCTGACCGCATACTGGCTATGGTGCCGTCTGTCCTGGCGCGGCAGAGTGCTGGCCGAACGGTGGCCCGCCCGCCGGGCTGCGGCCTGCGCCGCCCTGATCACCGCCTGGCTGTATTGCCTGCTGGCCGGCTGGGGCGTGCCCGCTCGCCGCACCTTCATGATGTTGGCGGTCGTGGCGGGCGCCCAAGCCCTGCAGCTGCGCCTGAATGGCTCGCGGGTGTTGGCCTTGGCCGCCGTCGTCGTGGTCGCGCTGGATCCTTGGTCGGTGTTGGCCAGCGGTTTCTGGCTGTCTTTTGCCGCCGTCGCGGTACTGCTGGCCGTGGGGCGGGATGCCACGGTCTCATCGGCCCAGGCTGCGGCCTCATCTCTCGTGCTCGACAGCCAGCAGGGCGCCGTCGCAGTCGCTGCTCCTCCGGTCGTGTCGCGTTCAGGCCGCTGGCTGCGCGGCCTGCGCCTGGCAGCCCGTTTGCAATGGGCCATCACCCTGGCTCTGGCGCCGGCTCTGGCCTGGCTGTTTCACGAGGTATCCCTGGTATCGCCGTTGGCCAATGCCTATGCCATTCCCGTGATCGAACTGCTGGTCACGCCGCTGTCCTTGTTGCTGGCTGCCGTCTCCCTGGCGCCGGGTCTGGAGGGGGCTGCCGCCGGTCTGGCCTGCTTGGCCCACGGTGTGCTGTCCCTGATGATGCAGCCCACCGAATGGCTGGCGGGTTTGCCGACATTGCCGGTGGCGGCAGGGCCGGTGTGGCTGTATTGGCTGGCAGCGGGCGGGGCGGTGTGTGCCTTGTGGCCGGGATCGCCCACCTTGCGGTCGGGTTCGTCGACCAGGCAGGACTCGGGTGAACCGCCTTTGGGTTGGACAGGGCGGGTGGGCGCGACCGTACCGGCTGCGGTGCAAAGCCTGTGGCGTCGGCGTCGTTGGGCCTGGTTAGCCCTGCTGCCGATGGCGCTGTGGACGCCGCCGCGTCCCGCCGAGGGAGAATGGGACCTGCACGCTCTGGACGTCGGCCAAGGCAGCGCCCTGTTGCTGCGCACCGCCCGGCACGCCATTGTCTTTGACGCCGGCGCCCGCCATGCGCGAGATGCGGACGAGGGCGCCCGCACCGTCGTGCCTGCCTTGAAGGCGCTGGGGGTGCGGCGGCTGGATGCCCTGATTATTTCCCATGCCGATCTGGACCATGCCGGCGGCGCGCGCAGCGTGCTGGAAGCCGTACCGGTAGAACAGACCTTTAGTTCCTTCGACCTGGACCGCTGGCTGGACAGGGAATCCCGACTGCTGCAGGCCGAGCCCGCACCGCGCCCCTTGGCCGCCAGCCCCTGCCTGTTCGGCGGGCGCTGGCAGATCGACGGTGTCAGTTTTGAGTTCCTATGGCCGCTGGATGTGCGCCGCGAACGCAAGGGCATTCAGGCCAACGCCGGCAGCTGCGTGCTGCGAGTGCGTGGCAAATATCACAGCCTGCTGCTGACGGGCGATATTGAGGCCCGCACCGAAGCGGCCCTGGTGCAACGTGGCCTGACGCCCGCCGATGTGGTGGTAGCGGCCCATCATGGTTCTCGGACTTCTTCGACGGCGCCCTTTGTCCAGGCGGTGGGGGCGCAGCATGTGATTGTGCAGGTGGGGCGCTGGAATCGTCATGGGCATCCGAATGATGCCGTGCTGGAACGCTGGGGGCAGGGGGGTGCGGTGATGTGGCGTACGGATTGGCAGGGGGGGATCAATGTCCAGTCGAGGGGGGCTGGACTGGCGGTGAGCAGTGTTTTGGAGTTGTCACGGCGGTATTGGCATGGGGGGCGGCCGTAGGTTAACTCTAGGCTGTTCTTGATAAAAAAATGCATTTTTCTTAAAGGCCTCGTCAAGGAAGGGTTCTTTCAGGCCGCTATCGGCTGTGGATTCAACCGGTGGATGCAACATACTAGCAACTGCGTAAGCAGAAGGAGTGTTGCAGATGAAGCAGCGGCCTCGAATCTACTACACGGACGGTCAGAAGGCCGTGATGTGGGAGCGCTGGCGTAAGGGCGAGTCGCTTCAGCAGATCGCCCAGATGTTTGGCCGAAACCACTCCTCGATCCAACGGATTCTTGCTGAGACTGGTGGCATACAACCAGCGCCAAGGTGCCGATCCCGTCTGGCGCTGACGCTAGCCGAGCGCGAGGAGATCTCGCGAGGGTTGATCGCTGGTCATTCAATCCGTTCGATTTCCACAGGTCTCAAGCGAGCGCCCTCCACGGTCAGCCGGGAAGTCCATCGTAACGGAGGGCCATCGGATTATCGCGCCAACCGAGCCGAACAGGCCGCGTGGGACAGGGCACTTCGCCCTAAGACGTGTAAATTGGCAGGCAATCCAAACCTAGCGCACCTTGTGGCTGAGAAGCTCCGGTTGCAGTGGTCGCCGGAACAGATCGCTGGATGGCTGAAGTGTGCCCATCCCACCGACGAGGAATATCAGGTGTCACACGAGACCATCTATCGCACGCTCTTTATCCAGACGCGCGGCGCCTTGAAGAAGGAGCTGTTGGCGCACTTGCGGCGCACTCGAGCCATGCGTCGCTCCCGCCATCATACGCAGAAGGTGGACAACCACGGTCGGATTGTCGGCGCGGTCTCGATCAGCGAGCGTCCTGCTTCAGCGGAAGATCGAGCTGTTCCAGGACATTGGGAAGGGGACTTGCTCTTTGGCAGCAGCAACAGCCAGATTGCGACTCTGGTCGAACGCCAGACGCGTTATGTCATGCTGGTGAAGGTGGCGGCCAAGGATACTAAGACGGTGGTCAATGGGTTGATCAAGAATGCTCGACAACTGCCACGGGAACTCTATAAGTCGCTCACCTGGGATCGAGGCAAAGAGTTGGCAGATCACAAGCGATTCACGTGGCCACCTGGCCACAGATATCAAAGTCTATTTCTGTGACCCTCAGAACCCCTGGCAACGTGGAACGAACGAGAACACCAATGGTCTTGTGCGACAGTACTTGCCAAAGGGAATCGATCTATCCGACTATTCACAGGCCAAGCTCAATGCGATTGCGCGGCGACTAAATGAGCCGTCCGAGAAAAACTCTAAACTACGAGACACCAGCGCAACGGTTCAATAAGACCGTTGCATCCACCGGTTGAATCCACAGCCAAGAGCGGACATCCAGCGTAGACTGACATACGCCTAGTTATACGCTACTTCAAATTTGGCACTTCACATACGGGCCAATCACTACACTATTTTTGGAAAAAATCCACTGCTAAACTCATCTACTACACTTTCAGCTCTTAAGTAGTTCTCGAATTTTTTCGCGAGTAGTTATACCTGCCTCAGATATTATTTTTTCAAGGTGGCCAGCTACCTCTTCGATTTGAATCGAAAACGCTTCGTTATCATTCAAAACGGCAATCACTGCGTCGCGGACTTTTTTTTGCGATTTAGGTGCTGCGTCTAATATATCAGGTGTGCTCCAATGCATTCTAAATAAAGCATATAATGCATAGAATCTATAAATAACCCGTGACCTATCTGTCTTTGCCGTGCGCACTAGGAAGTCAAACTTATACAGTGCTAGAGCAGCCACATGATAGAGCTCAACATTATGACCTTCTGTAAATATCCGCTCCGAAAATTCACTTCGAATCCCCCTATGATCGCGTGCCGCTCGATGCGGTTGGTGGAAAAACATTGCTGCAGCAGCCTTCATCAGATCCGAGGGTTTAAAGATACGCGTGCGTTCAATTGATATGTCTCGATACTGATTATCGCGTCTTTCTATAAATATTCTGCTATCACCACTTTGAAAGGCGCAATACTCTTCTAAGTCCTTCATAAATGGGCGCATCGCCCAAAATTGATCTTCTTTAACTTCGTTTTGCCTGTTAGTGCCAATTATGATACTAGATACAAAATCAATATCACTACAGCCGATTAAGCGTAATGGAACTGATATTCCCTCAGCGTTTTCCCTAATGTGAGCCAATATGTTGGTGGTTTGGCACCCATTAACAATTTGATAGTCTTCAATGGTAAAAGTATCACCTTTGCGATCTATGCTTTTCGAGACCACGGTTATTCCATTGTTTTTGAAAACAAAAGAAGCATTATCACCAGACTCTAACTCTGAAATAATTTTTTTATTTATTTCTGAATCTGGGTTGAAACCCCTAACATTATCGTAGAATAGCGACCTATTTATATGACGAACTCCGTCCTGATCAGGGTCGCCAAGTGATATTTCTAGAATTTCAGATGCAGGAACATACCCTATGTATGCCTCGTCAACCTTCTCATGGGTTGGCATCGTTATCGCTTTTGGAAAATTTATTTTTGCAGATGATGAGTTAGTCGCAGAACGAAAACCATTCTGAATTATTTTGGCGCCCATGCATTCTATTTGGATTTCTTCAAATATATTTAACTCAGACAATCGATCTTTATTGGTGTCAATCAATTTTTGAATCACGGTAGAAACTTGACCCGACCCTGTAGTGCAGTAAAAGCATCTCAATGAGGGACTGGTTTTAGCTGTCACTTCATATATCTTATCTTTCACTTCAACCAGACTCTCTAATTGCGTTCCAGTTGTCAATTCTTGGCTAGTAAAGAAGTCATATACCGCATCCAAAAACCTTGAAATATCACCATAATCTAGTTTGTCCGATGTTTTCGACTGATAGAATCGGAATTCTGAGGTGTGATTTTTTCCAACAGATAGGATATCTTCCGCCTCATCCACATCAGTGCAAAGTGTTCCTTGAATGGAAATAGCAACGCCATCTATACCAAACTCATCTCCCTTTAAGTGAGCCCTAAAGGGGTCAATGTTTTCTCCAAGAAATCCATTTTCCAATGAAAAAATTGACATGACCTCAAAGAAATCTGATTCACTATAGGTTGCGTTGGGGTTCTTTTAATAAATGTACCTAATTGTGCCTTAATAATCGGATTCATTGCCACTTCACTTCCTTTGAGTTTAATTTAATCAAAACTAGACTGTGAAAAAATTCAAGGTGTTTGCTGTATAGCAATTTATTAGACGGCGCATTCTATGATTGAATAAACGTGCTGGCACATTTTTTCTGGCAAATGTAGCCTGCCAATTTCTCCAACCCTATAACCCGTTGGGATTTTAGTTTCTATTAATCAATATAGCCAAAATTCGCACGACTGCTGCATTTCCCGCATGTGAGCTTTGGGTCGAAAGCAGACTTTGTGACATACCTTGGAGAGCCTCTCGTATCGCGGGCTCAATGCTATGGAGAGAGCTGCGATTGCGAAAATTCGATGTCAGCACCCTTTTCGCCCGTCCGAAACTCAGCTCCACCGTGTATGCCGTTCGATCAGCGCAGCGTCGTCTCTGATGCGTGAGAAAGGCTCTATGGCCGCCTTGATTGTTTCTCGGTGTGCGGAGGAGAGCCATTCGTCGGAATCGTCCAGCAGTTCCAGCATCGCTCGAAACACATTGTCCACTACAGCACTGTTGGGCACAATCCACCATTCCCGAACATGCTCGTGGATCATTTGAACAAGGGCCGCATGATCCTGTGGAACGCCGCGAAGCCCCAATTTCGAACCGGCGAACCTTACATAGCCTTTTCCACCTTGCGCGACCAAAGCAACGGCCCGAAAGAGTTCATCCAGATCGCGCTGGTGAATATACGGCTCTGGTTTCTCTGGAATATGGAAAAAGCGCTGCAGCACAATCACGCTCTCGACCAGCCCGGCAGACCACTGTCCATCGCGCATCAGCGCATGTTGGCGCAGATCTCTGGCTACGAATCGCTCATCAAGATGCGCGGCCAGACTCCTCGCGTGTGTGCGATGAAGAATTTCCTTCCACCGCTTTCCAGAAGAAGCGTCTATATATGCGCTGCTTTACTTCGGGCAGCAGCGTCTCTGTCAGCCACTGGAACGCGAATTCACATGCCCACCAGCCACGCGGCGAGAATGCCGGTTTCGAATACGAATCGTCGGGTTGCCACAGCAGCACAACCTCGCGCTCGAATGACAGGCCCTCAATCTTGACGGCGTAGAACACACCGTGATAGCCCGCATCGAAATGCTCAGTCGACTGCTGGTGGTAGGGTTTCAGTATCTCGGAGTTTCCATCAAACATATGCCAGGATGTCGTGCCATTCGAAACGTCATGCTCGTCGGCGAATCTTCTGATCTCGTTCCAGACTTCCAGGCTGATAAGCAGCCAGCCCAACTTTCCTCCCACCCCACGTCTGCCGAACGGGAAATCTTGTGCTGCCCAGGCAGTCTCCATCGACCGGAGAGACTTGCGCATGGCGGTAGCCAGCATATCGGCCACCCATGCGATTTCCCTGACACCATCTTCCTCAAGAGAGAACCGGCAATGCGGTAAGTCGACGATGTACAAGCCGGAATCATGCGGCATTGTCCCAACGATGAATCCGCGGCAGGCGTCTGTCAAAGGTGCATTAGAGCCCGACAGGAACCGCTTCAGAAGCCACTTGTGGTCGAGAGTAATCGTCAGGCCCTGGATGTCCGGCCTATTGAACGTGATTGCGGCCGAGCCTTGACTGAAGCCCCCCTCGGGCAGTATTGCACTAAGCGAAAACCAAGGTCCGTTGGAATCCCAAGAGTTGGCGGCCTGACTGACTCTTCGGTATACCCCATCAACAGCGAGAGCAGGCCTTCGCGCATCGTATGTATCGAACTGAACGTGCGATGATAGAGCGGCCTCCGCCGTGCTCAGGCTATCATGCGAACGACTATCGGGCCCATCGTCGACATTGGCTTGCGTCGTTGCCCCGCATTTCGCGCGCCCAGTCGCGCGCGCGTTCGCGCGGATCGAAGAGTGCCTTGCTGACTAGCTCATAGAAGCCGACACGCTGCATCCAAAGATTAGCGTGATGTTCGACACTAACCCACGGAAAAAATAGTGGTTTTTTTTTTTTTTTTTTTTTTTTTTAGAACGTCCGGATAGAATTTGGACTTTCAGCGTGAGCGTATGTGCAGTCCATAGTTCTGGCGTCTATCCCGACCCGTTTCAAGCGTCCCATTTCCTCTGTCCAGCGGCTGGCCAACGCTCGTCCGACATCCTGTTGCGCAAGAATCAGCGTGAATTTCCTGGTCAACTCCGCCCAGCTTCCGCTCAGAAATCCGTCGATCGCCTCTTTCAAATTCGTGGAAGTGAAGTCCTTCCGGGCCTTGCATTGAAGACACTCAGTTTCTCCGCGGGCTGCTGCTCATCGAATGCAAAAAGATCAATGCCGCCTTGCTCTGTTCCGCTGCGACCGAGACGTTTGCAGCCAATCAGAGCCCGTTCCTTCGTCAAAAGCCACCAGCAAAACTGTTCGAATGTTGTTGCGTTCATTCGAGAGAAATCGAGCAATGGCTCACCAATTGCTGCAGCGGTCCTGAGACCGAAAACTGTCGCATCCGCGACAAGAGATTCCGCCCACTCCTGGGGGAGAGGATTGGGAAAAATGAGTTCGGCATGCTGGTGTCTCGCGTTATCGGCGACAAAAGTTTAATCGACTGCCGAGGCACCGAACTAACTATTACTCGCCGCTGTCCTTTATACTGGCTTTATACAGGGCATACTCAACTTGCAAGTATGAGAAATTCGTGCAGTACTGGATCGCCACCTAGACGACACGCATCCGCTATCCTCCTGTTCGGATCCTCTGCCGACGGCGGCCTCAAGCCTCATAGCAATATCGATCTACCCGTAACTGCCGACGCCTCTCTCGCCGGGTCTTCACCGCGTGGCCTGATGACGGATCTGCTCGACATGTCGGTTTAGCTGGGCGCCAGCAAGACGCTGCTCGCTCGAAGTCACGATGAGGAGTACGACCCAAGGTGATTATGATGCTGTTCGCCACGCTGTGGAGCGTCGCCTTATGGCCGGTGGCTGACCTTCGCGGAGGCCTGCCAACTCTCCCCAACAGCCAGCATCGGCGCGGCCCTCACGCCCCACCCACCCAGCCCACCAGACCAACGACTACACAGCCGAGTCAGAGTGTCGCACACCATAAGCACCCAAAAACCCACTGATTGATACCCATATTCCCCAGACCAACGAGCGCCGCATGAAGCGCCCACTGGCCAGTTATAGTCCCATCGAGTATCGTCATGCGCTCGACTGGCTGGCTACGTCAGCCGCCCAATAACAAATCCACACCCAAAAATGAGCACCCCGCTATGACGGTTACCATCTACGGCATCAAGAACTGCGACACGATGAAAAAGGCCTTCGCATGGCTGGGTGCCCAGGGCATTGATTACACCTTCCACGATTATCGCGTCGCGGGTATCACCCGCGCCGAGGTCGCGGCGTGGGTGGCCGAAGCGGGGCTCGACAAGGTGCTGAACAAAGCGAGCAGGACGTTTCGCGCGCTGCCTGAAGCGGCACGCGACGGTCTGGATGAAGCCAAAGCGATCGATCTGATGGTCGCGGAACCGACGATGATCAAGCGTCCGGTGCTGACGACGCCGCACGGTATTGAAGTCGGTTTCAAGCCCGAGCGCTATGCAACGATTTTCGCGATGTAAGCTTACTGCCTTGCTCAGGTGCTGGACGTTCATATGCCTCTTTCCGATTGGAAGCGGAATCTGCATCAAGCCGGCGTTCTGTCCGCCTTGGCGGCGGCGCTGTTGTTTGGCGCTGGCACGCCATTGGCCAAGGTCTTGCTGGAACGCGTGGATCCGTGGATGCTGGCGGGTCTGTTGTATCTGGGGGCGGGCGTCGGTCTGACGCTATATCGCCGCCTGACGCATGCACCGTCGGTGCGGCTATCGCGCCGGGAGGCGCCGTACTTGTTCGGGGCGATCGGCGCCGGCGGCGTGCTGGGACCGGTTTTGCTTATGCTGGGTTTGACCGGAATGCCCGCGTCAGGCGCTTCCTTGCTGCTCAATGCCGAAGGCGTGTTGACGGCGTTGTTGGCCTGGTTCGTCTTCAAAGAAAATGTGGATCGCAGGATTGCGTGGGGCATGGCGGCTATCGTTGCCGGGGCCTTGGTGCTGAGCTGGCCCGGTGAGGCGCGTTTTTCCGGGGTCTGGCCGGCTTTGGCGGTGCTGGGGGCTTGCCTGGCGTGGGGGATCGATAACAACCTGACGCGCAAGGTTGCGCTGACCGATGCCACCTGGATCGCCGCGGTTAAAGGCCTTGTGGCTGGCAGCGTGAATGTCATGCTGGCGCTGGTTTTGGGCGCCTCCTGGCCTGCATGGCCCAGTGTGGCAGGCGCCATGGTGGTGGGGTTTTTGGCGTATGGCGTCAGTCTGGCGCTGTTTGTGGTCGGCTTGCGTCATCTGGGAACGGCGCGGACCGGCGCCTATTTTTCGGTCGCGCCGTTCTTTGGCGCGATGCTGGCGGTCGCCTTGGGTGAGTCGCTTACCGCGCCCTTGTTGCTAGCGGGGGCCTTGATGGCCGTGGGGGTCTACTTGCATCTGACCGAGCGGCATAGCCATGTCCATACGCATGACGCGCTGGAACATCAGCATCGGCATGCTCATGACGCGCATCATCAACATGCGCACGACGAGCCGGTTGCGCCGGGAACCGTGCATAGCCATTGGCATCGGCATGAACCGATGACGCATGATCATGCGCATTTTCCGGACGCTCACCACCAACACCGGCACTGACTTGTGATGCGCCAGCTGGCAAACCGGGGTAAATGCCCGGTCGCGCAGCACCCGTCTGTCGATGTACAGTGTTCTTGAGTCGTCTCGTTGTGATTGGCGCGGACGGCGCCCGTAGTGGTTTACGCGATCTTGCGCAGCATGGCAGGATCAGCGATGATGCGGCAGCCGTCCACAAGACGACTATTGCCCGTCAACGGGTTATTGGCAAATCCAAAAGATTTCTGCGACCATGACACAGACACCGCTGAAGTTCTATGTCCCCGAACCCTCGGGGCGTCCCGGTCAGGCGACCGATTTTTCCTATCTGCAGCTGCAGCCGGCAGGCGCCGCCCGCAAACCTCCCATCGATACCATCCCCTACGATACGCGCGATCTGGCATTGGGCCTGATCCGGGTGCTGGACGATGACGGCCATGCCGTCGGCCCCTGGGCTGAAAACCTGCCCGACGATGATGTCTTGCGCCGGGGCATGCAGGCCATGATCAAGACGCGCATCTTCGATGCCCGCATGGTCATCGCCCAACGCCAGAAAAAAACCTCTTTCTACATGCAATGCCTGGGCGAGGAAGCCATCGCCATCGGCCAGTCGCTGGCGCTGCAGCAGGGCGATATGCATTTTCCGTCCTACCGCCAGCAGGGGCTGCTGATTGCGCAGGACTACCCCCTGTTCGACATGATGTGCCAGATCTTTTCAAACGACAAAGATCCGCTGAAAGGCCGCCAGTTGCCGGTGCTGTATTCCGTGCCGGAAAAGGGCTTTTTCACCTTGTCGGGCAACTTGGGCACGCAGATGCCGCAGGCCGTGGGCTGGGCCATGGCATCCGCCATCAAAGGCGATACCCGCATCGCCTGCGGCTGGATCGGCGACGGCGCCACCGCCGAATCCGACTATCAGACGGCGCTGCTGTTTGCCAATGTCTACCGCGCCCCGGTAATTCTGAACGTGATCAACAATCAATGGGCCATTTCCACCTTTCAGTCGGTGGCGGGCGGCGAGGGCATTACCCTGGCGGCGCGCGGGATCGGTTCCAATGTGGCGTCCCTGCGGGTGGACGGCAATGATTTCCTGGCGGTGTATGCCGTGTCGCGTTGGGCGGCTGAACGGGCCCGCAGCAACTGCGGCGCCACGCTGATCGAATGGGTCAGCTACCGGGCCGGGCCGCATTCGACGTCCGATGATCCCTCCAAGTACCGGCCGGCAGACGATTGGTCGCGGTTTCCTCTGGGGGACCCGATTCCCCGCCTGAAGCAATACTTGATCGGGCGCGGCATTTGGTCCGAAAAAGAACACCAGGAAACGCAGAAATCCTGCGAGGCCGAGATCGTCGCGGCCCAGAAAAAAGCGGAAGCCCATGGCACGCTGGCCACGGGACGCACGTCCAGCGTGGCCACCATGTTCGAGGACGTTTATAAAGACATGCCGGAACACTTGCGCCGGCAGCGCCAGGAACTGGGGGTGTGATCATGACGCAGAACACAATGAAAACACGCCCCATGACCATGATCCAGGCCTTGCGATCCGCCATGGACATCATGCTGGAGCGCGATGACAACGTGGTTGTCTTTGGCGAGGACGTCGGCTATTTCGGCGGCGTGTTCCGCTGCACCGAAGGCCTGCAGGCCAAATACGGCCAGTCGCGGGTGTTCGATGCGCCGATTTCCGAAAGCGGCATCGTGGCTGCCGCCGTCGGCATGGGGGCCTACGGTCTGCGCCCGGTGGTGGAAATCCAGTTTGCCGACTATTTCTACCCGGCGGCCGATCAGATTTTTTCAGAGGCCGCCCGGATGCGCTACCGCTCGGCGGGCGGTTATACGGCGCCGCTGACGATTCGCATGCCTTGCGGCGGCGGTATTTTCGGCGGCCAGACGCACAGCCAAAGCCCCGAGGCCCTGTTCACGCATGTCTCGGGTCTGCGAACGGTGATGCCGTCCAACCCCTACGACGCCAAGGGCCTGCTGATCAGTTCTATCGAGAACGATGATCCTGTCATCTTCCTGGAACCCAAACGCCTGTACAACGGGCCGTTCGACGGCCATCACGATCAGCCGGTCGTGCCCTGGTCCAAGCATCCGCTGGGCAATGTCCCCGAAGGCTATTACAACGTGCCGCTGGACAAGGCTGCGCTCTACCGCGAGGGCCGCGAACTGACCGTGTTGACCTACGGCACCATGGTCTATGTGGCGGAAGTCGCCGCCCGCGATGCCGGCATTGAGGCCGACATCATCGATTTGCGCAGCCTGTGGCCGCTGGACCTGGATGCCATCCTGACATCCGTGCGCAAGACCAGCCGTTGCGTGGTGCTGCACGAGGCCACCCGCACCAGCGGTTTCGGCGCCGAACTCTGCGCCCTGGTCCAGGAACATTGTTTCTATCATCTCGAAGCTCCGATCGAGCGCATCACGGGGTGGGATACGCCGTATCCGCATTCCCATGAATGGGCGTATTTCCCCGGCCCCAAACGGGTGGCCGAGGCGTTCAAACGTGCGTTCCGGGAGGCATAATGGGCATTCATATCATCAAGATGCCGGATATCGGCGAAGGCATCGCGGAAGTCGAACTCGTCGAATGGCACGTCCAGCCGGGTGATGCGGTGGTCGAGGACCAGATCCTCGCCGACGTCATGACCGACAAGGCCACCGTGCAGGTGCCGTCCCCCGTGCATGGGCAGGTCGTCTCATTGGGCGGGCAGGTCGGTCAGGTGATGGCGGTCGGGTCCGAGCTGATCCGTCTGGAAGTCTCCGGCGAAGGCAACGAACACCTGTTCAAGACCCGCGCCGCGCCGGCTGAATCGTCTCGGACGCAGGCCGCTGCACAAGCGGCGCCTGTGGCGGCGGCGGTCGAGATCGCTCCCGCTGTCTCCGCCCCCGCCCCGGCAGCGGCAACGGTCGCCGCGCCTGCGGCCCCCGCAGTTTCGGCGCCGCATGCGACGACCCACGCGCCTGCGCGGCCTGAAGGGCAACGGCCTCTGGCTTCACCTGCCGTGCGTCGTCGCGCCTGGGACCTGGGCGTGACCCTGCAGTATGTGCCGGGCAGCGGGCCGGCAGGCCGCATCACGCAGGGCGACCTGGACGCCTGGCTGGCGCGCGATCGCAACGATACTTCGCACCGCACCACCGGCGCCCTGTATCAGTCGCACAACGACGAAACCGCAGTGCCGGTGATCGGCCTGCGGCGCAAGATCGCGCAGAAAATGCAGGAAGCCAAGCGGCGTATCCCGCATTTCACCTATGTCGAGGAAATCGACGTCACCGAACTGGAATCCCTGCGCAGCCGGCTCAATGCCCGCTACAGCACGGAACGCGGCAAACTGACCTTGCTGCCCTTCCTGGCCCGCGCCATGGTGTTGGCCCTGCGGGAATTTCCGCAGATCAACGCCCGCTTTGATGACGAGGCCGGGGTGGTGACGCAGTTCGGCGCCGTGCACCTGGGGGTGGCGGCCCAGACGCCGTCGGGCCTGATGGTGCCGGTGGTGCATCATGCGGAAACCCTGGATCTATGGTCTTGCGCCGCCGAGATCATCCGCCTGGCCGAAGCCGCCCGTCAGGGCAAGGCCGCGCGCGATGAACTGACCGGCTCCACCATCACCATCACCAGTCTGGGGCCGCTGGGCGGCATCGTGTCCACTCCCGTGATCAATCACCCCGAGGTCGCCATCGTGGGCGTCAACCGGGTGGTCGAACGTCCGGTCTTCGAAGAAGGCCGGGTGGTGGCCCGCAAGCTCATGAATCTGTCCTCGTCCTTTGATCATCGCGTGGTCGACGGCATGCACGCCGCCGAGTTCATCCAGTGCATCCGGCGCTATCTGGAATGCCCGGCGCTTCTGTTTGTGGAGTAAGCAGCATGTCCAATCCCCTCAATACCACCTTGTTGATCGTCGGTGGCGGCCCTGGCGGGTACGTGGCGGCCATCCGGGCCGGCCAGTTGGGCATCCCGACCGTGCTGGTCGAGGGCGCCACCCTGGGCGGCACCTGCCTGAATATCGGCTGCATTCCGTCCAAGGCGCTGATCCACGTGGCGGAACAGTTCCATGCCCTGCAGGGCTATGCCGGGGATTCGCCGTTGGGCATCCGCACCCAGGCGCCGGAACTGGACCTGGATCGCAGCATTGCCTGGAAGGACGGCATCGTCAAAAAGCTGACGACAGGGATCGGGGCCTTATTGAAAAAGCACAAGGTCACGGTCGTTCAAGGCTGGGCGCACATTGTCGACGGCAAGACCGTCGATGTCGATCCGGTGGTCAAGGGCAAGGCGGGCGCGCCCCAGCGCATCCGCTGCGAACACCTGTTGCTGGCCACCGGGTCCGAGCCCGCCGCCTTGCCCTTCATGCCGTTTGGCGGCCCGGTGATTTCCTCCACCGAAGCCCTGTCGCCCAAGAAACTGCCTAAATCCCTGGCGATTGTGGGCGCAGGCTATATCGGCCTGGAGCTGGGCACGGTATATCGCAAGCTGGGCGTCAAGGTGGATGTGATCGAGGCTCAGGACCGCATCCTGCCCGTCTACGACGCCGATCTGGTCAAGCCCGTGCACAAGGCGCTGAAATCCCTGGGCATCGGCCTGCATCTGCAGACCCAGGTGCTGGGGTTGGCTGAGGACGGCAAGGGTCTGCGCATCCAGCCGCCCAAGGCGGATGAACAGATACTGGCCGCCCAGCAGATTCTGGTGGCGGTGGGACGCAAGCCCCGTAGCCGGGGATTCGGCCTCAGTTCCCTGATGCTGGATATGGACGGCCTGGCGGTGCGGGTGGATGAGCGTTGCCGCACTTCCATGAACGGGGTGTGGGCCATCGGCGACCTGACCGGCGAACCCATGCTGGCTCATCGCGCCATGGCGCAGGGCGAATGCGTGGCCGAACAGATCGCCGGCCAGACCCGGCGTTTTGCGCCTGCCGCTATTCCCGCCGTGTGCTTCACGGACCCCGAAGTCGTCACGGCGGGGTTGTCGCCGCAGCAGGCCGCTGCCGCCGGCCTCGATGCGATCGAAGGCGTCTTTCCCCTGGCGGTCAATGGGCGGGCCATGACGCTGGAATCCACGGATGGCTTTGTGCGCGTCGTGGCGCGGCGTGACAACCACCTGATCCTGGGCTGGCAGGCCGTGGGGCGGGGCGTATCCGAATTCGCTGCGGCTTTTGGCCAATCCATCGAAATGGGGGCTTGCCTGGAGGATGTCGCACACACCATCCACGCCCATCCCACCCAGGGCGAAGCCATCCAGGAAGCAGCCTTGCGGGCGCTGGGGCAGGCGCTGCACATCTAAGGCGCTTTTCTGCGACGGCGCAGACCCGCTTTGGGGCGACCAAGGCGGGGTCTCGTACGTCGTGCAAGCCAAGGCGGGCAGGCCGACTACAATCGAAAGACCCTCTTCTTCGCCCAAGGCTGCGACCATGTCTGCCATTGCCCATTCGGCCACCGAACCCCGCCTGAATTCCGTCACCTGCGCCAGTCCCGCCGGCCTGCATCGCATGGCCTACTGGGAATGGGGCGACCCCGACAATGATCGGGTGCTGCTGTGCGTGCATGGCCTGACGCGCACCGGGCGCGATTTCGATGTGCTGGCTCAGACGCTGCAAAACGATTATCGGGTGGTGTGTCCCGACGTAGCGGGACGCGGGCGATCCGACTGGCTGATCGACCCGGCAGGCTACGTGGTGCCGCAGTATGTGGCCGATATGGTGGCGCTGGTCGCCCGCCTGGCGCCTGGGCGGCTGGACTGGGTGGGTACGTCCATGGGTGGCCTGATCGGCCTGGGTCTGGCGGGCGCCGCGACGATGTCGCCGGCGCTGCGCCCTGGCCGGGGCCGATGGGGCCTGGGCGCCGCGCCGGACATTCCCTTTGGCCGCATGGTGTTCAACGACATTGGTCCTGCTTTGAATCTGGATGGTCTGTCGCGTATCGGCAGCTATGTCGGTCAGGATATCCGCTTCGCCTCGTTTCAGCAGGCGGTGGATTATGTGCAGGCCGTGTCCCAGGGCTTCGGTCCGCACGATGCAGCCGGTTGGGCAGCGCTGACCGAACACGTCTTTCATGAACAGGACGGGCAATGGGTCAAACATTACGATTTGCGCATGGCCCAGCCTTTTGCCTTGCAGACGCCGCAAGCCACCGCTGCCGCTGAAACGCTGCTGTGGCAGGCCTGGGATCATCTGCCTGTGCCGGCGCTGATCATGCGGGGCGAGCAGTCCGACATTCTGTCGACCCAGACCGCACAGCAGATGGTCAGCCGCAACGCCCGTGCCCGCTGCGTGGAATTCGCAGGGGTTGGACATGCCCCCACGCTGCGGTCCGGCGAACAGATCGACGCCGTGCGGCAGTTCCTGCTGGCGCCTTGATTGCCTGCAGGGCGGGGCGCGCTCGTGTACAGTCGGACAGATGATGTTGAATATTGATTTACATAGCCATTCCATGCAGTCCGATGGCGTGCTGTCGCCGACGGATGTCGCCGAGCGGGCGCATGCCAACGGGGTGGACTGGTGGGCGCTGTCGGATCACGACGAGACCAGCGGCTTGGCCGAGGCCGCACAAGCCGCTGCCAATCTGGATATGGGCTTTATTCCGGGGGTGGAAATTTCTGTCACCTTCTGCGACAAGACGGTTCACATCCTGGGGCTGCATATCGACCCGGCCAATGCCGATCTGGCCGCCGGCTTGGCTGCCATCCGCCGCAGCCGCTTTGACCGGGCGCATCGGATGGCTGATCGTCTGGCCGATTGCGGGATCGCGGATGCCTTCGAGGGCGCGTTGCGCTATGTAGACAATCCGGATCTGATCAGCCGCGTGCATTTCGCCCGCCATCTGCGGGAACAGGGGCATGTCAAATCGCTGCAGCAGGCCTTTGACCGGTATCTGGGGGACGGCAAGCGGGCGTCCGTCGTGATCCAGTGGGCCAGCCTGGAACAGGCGCTGGGCTGGATACGGGCGGCGGGCGGCAAGGCGGTGATCGCTCATCCGGGGCGCTACAAATATACGCCCCAGCAGCATGACGCCCTGTTTCAGACCTTCAAGGACCTGGGCGGGCAGGGGATCGAAGTTGTCACCGGCAGCCACACGCCGGCGCAATACAAGCAATACGCCAAGCTGGCGGCTGCCTATGGATTTCAGGCCTCGCGTGGGTCGGATTTTCATGCGCCGGGCGCCGGGCGGGTCGATCTGGGCGGCATGCCGGATCTGCCTGACGGTTTGATCCCTGTCTGGCAAGACTGGATTTGATGCGGGAGACCGAACATGAACAAAGCCTTTGTCAAAGAATCCGACAGGGACGAGGACGACGATCTGCCTGAAATCCAGTCCCTGCCTGCCGGCACGAAAAACTATATGACCACGACGGGCTACCAGACGCTGAACGACGAACGGATGCATCTGCTGAACGTCGAGCGGCCCGAGATGGTGCAGATCGTGTCCTGGGCGGCGTCCAACGGCGACCGCTCTGAAAACGGCGACTATATCTACGGCAAGAAACGCCTGCGGGAAATCGACCGGCGCGTCCGTTTCCTGACGCGCCGCCTGGAATCCGCCGAGATCGTCGATCCGGCCCTGCAGCCCAATCGCGATCAGGTGTTCTTTGGCGCCACCGTGCATTACAGCGATAGCCAGGGTCAGGAATTCACCGTCACGATCGTGGGGGTGGACGAGGCCGAGCCGCTGCTGGGGCGCATCAGCTGGGTGTCGCCGGTCGCGCGC
The DNA here is from genome assembly GCF_034675905.1 of Castellaniella sp. Lineage (GTDB taxonomy): Bacteria > Pseudomonadota > Gammaproteobacteria > Burkholderiales > Burkholderiaceae_B > Castellaniella. Next base: position 215,221 of record NZ_JAUCCV010000009.1, read on the forward strand.
GCCTTGATCAAGGCGCACGAGGGCGATACCGTGACCCTGCGCACCCCGGCGGGTATCGAAGAACTGGACGTCCTGGACGTCAGTTATCCGCCTGCGCCGAACTGAATCAGTTCGCGTCTCGCGCAGCCGGCTGGATGGATCGGATTGCGTCGATCCTGAGCCGGCAGGCCAGACCCGCCGAGAGGGTAACGAGGACATAGGCCTGCTGTCGGCCCGATCCCGGTAAAATGGAGGATTATTCCTTTGTTTGTCTTGGGCCTTCTGTCGTGACCACCGTATTGATCATTCCCGGTTCTGCTGCTTTGTCCGATTTTCGCCGGCAGCGTCTGCTGCGCACCCTGACGGATCAGGGCCTGCCGGTGGCGGCAGTGGCGGCTCAGTCCTGCTATTTCGTCGGGGTTGACGGGGATCTGTCCGATGCCGACCGGGCACGGCTGGATGCCTTGCTGGATGATGGCCGTCGCGAACCCTGGCAGGCTGACCGCCATGCCGTGGAATTTCTGGTGGTGCCGCGTCTGGGCACGATTTCCCCCTGGGCCAGCAAGGCAACCGATATCGCCCGGCATTGCGGTCTGCCGCAGGTGCATCGCATCGAACGCGGCGTGCGTTACGCCATCCAGCCCGAACGCCGTTTGCTGAGCGCCCAGAAACTGGATGATCGCCAGATTCAGGCGGTTGCCGCTGCGCTGCATGACCGCATGACGGAGACCGTCGTCGCGGCGGATTTCGACGGGCAGGCGCTGTTCGCGCCGGTGTCCGGACAGCCGGTGCAGGCGGTGCCCGTCATGGCCCAGGGCCGTGCAGCGTTGGACGACTGCAATACCCGCCTGGGCCTGGCGCTGTCGGCCGATGAAATCGATTATCTGCTGCGCGCCTACCGCGATCTGGGGCGCGACCCCACCGACGTCGAATTGATGATGTTCGCGCAGGCCAATAGCGAGCATTGCCGCCATAAGATCTTCAATGCCCACTGGACGCTGGACGGCCAGGCGCAGACGCAGACGCTGTTCGACATGATTCGCGCCACCCATGCGGCCCAGCCCGAAGGCACCGTCGTGGCGTATTCCGACAATGCCGCCGTCATGGCAGGCGGCCCGGCGTCGATCTTTCATGCGGGCGCCGCCCAGGATACGGTCTATCGTCGTCACGACGTCACGGCCCACATCCTGATGAAGGTCGAAACCCACAACCATCCCACCGCGATTGCGCCGTTTCCCGGCGCGGCCACCGGGGCAGGCGGGGAAATCCGCGACGAGGGCGCCACGGGCCGGGGTTCCAAACCCAAGGCCGGTCTGACGGGCTTTACGGTGTCCAATCTGCGGGTGGACGGTGCCGTCGAACCCTGGGAAGGCCCGGCCAGCGCGCCGGAGCGCATCGCCACGCCCCTGGACATCATGATCGAAGGCCCTGTCGGCGGGGCGGCGTTCAATAATGAGTTCGGCCGGCCGAACCTGCTGGGCTATTTCCGCAGCTTCGAACAGACAGTGGATGGCGTGCGCTGGGGCTATCACAAGCCCATCATGCTGGCCGGCGGCCTGGGCCAGATCGATGCCCGCCTGACGCATAAGGATCCCTTGCCCCCGGGGGCGCTGCTGGTTCAGCTGGGCGGTCCCGGCATGCGTATCGGCATGGGCGGCGGCGCCGCGTCCAGCATGGGCGCCGGCACCAATCAGGCCGACCTGGATTTCGATTCCGTGCAGCGCGGCAATCCGGAAATGCAGCGCCGCGCCCAGGAAGTCATCGACCGCTGCTGGCAGCAGGGGGGCGACAACCCCATCCTGGCCATCCACGACGTGGGCGCGGGCGGCCTGTCCAATGCTTTCCCCGAGCTGGTCAATGACGCCGGGCGGGGGGCTGAATTCGAATTGCAGCGCGTGCAGCTGGAAGAATCCGGTCTGTCGCCCGCTGAAATCTGGAGCAACGAATCTCAGGAGCGCTATGTGCTGGCCGTGCTGCCGGCGGATCTGGATCGTTTCGCCCGGATCGCGGATCGCGAGCGCTGTCCCTATGCGGTCGTGGGTATCGCCACGGAAGAACGCCGCCTGCGTGTGACCCTGGGCGAGGGCCTGCCCGGCCTGGATCGCCCGGAGGGCGAGCTGCCCGCCACCAGCCTGCGGCCCGTGGATGTGCCGGTGGACGTGATCCTGGGCAAACCGCCGCGCATGCAGCGCGAAGCGACCCGTTCAACGGTCGCCAGCCAGCCGCTGGATCTGTCCGGTGTTGAACTGCCCGATGCGGTGGAACGCGTGCTGCGCCATCCGACGGTGGCCAGCAAATCTTTCTTGATCACCATCGGCGATCGCACGGTGGGCGGCCTGACGGCCCGCGATCAGATGGTCGGTCCGTGGCAGATCCCTGTCGCCGATTGCGCCGTCACTCTGCGCGACTACGAAGGCGTGGCCGGCGAGGCCATGGCCCTGGGCGAACGCAGCCCCATCGCCGTGATCAATCCGGCGGCTTCCGGTCGCATGGCGGTGACGGAAGCCCTGACCAACCTGGTCGCCGCCGGGGTGGCCCGCCTGGAAGACATCAAACTATCCGCCAACTGGATGGCGGCCTGCGGCGCGCCGGGCCAGGATGCGGCCTTGTTCGATACCGTGGCAGCCGTCAGCGACTGGTGCCAGACTCTGGGCCTGTCGATTCCGGTGGGCAAGGATTCCCTGTCCATGCGCACCGCCTGGCAGGACGATGCCGGTGATCAGCAAGTCGTGTCCCCGGTGTCGCTGGTCGTCACGGCTTTTGCGCCGGTGGCGGACGTGCGCGCCACGGTTACCCCGCAGCTGCGCACCGATGCGGGCGATTCCGTGTTGCTGCTGATCGATCTGGGCGAAGGCCGTCAGCGCATGGGCGGTTCCGTCCTGGGTCAGGTCTATGGCGGCATGGGCGCTGAAACCCCCGATATGCAGGACGGCAATCTGCTGCGCACCGCCTTTCTGACGGTGCGTGAACTGGTGGCGCGCGGCTGGGTGCTGGCCTGCCACGATCGTTCCGATGGCGGGCTGCTGGCCGCCGCCGCGGAAATGGCCTTTGCCGGTCACGTGGGCGTGTCCTTGAATCTGGACATGCTGACCATCGACCCGCACACCGCCGACGCCGGCGACTACAAGATCCGCAACGATCAGGTCGCGGTCCTGCATCACGAACACAATCTGACGGCGCTCTTCAACGAAGAAGCCGGCTGGCTGCTGCAAGTGCCTCGCGCCCATCGCGACGAGATTCTGCAGTTCCTGCGCCAGGCCGGTCTGGCGGCCATCACGCAGGTCGTTGGCATGTTGAACACCAGACAGGAACTGCAGGTGTTCCGCGACGGCGCCATTCTGTATCACCGACCCTTGTCCGAACTGGGGCAGATCTGGAGCGAGACCACCCGCCGCATCATGGCGCGGCGCGATCACCCCGATTGCGCTCAGGCAGAATATGACACCTGGCTGGACGTGGATAATCCGGGGCTGACGCCGACAGTCGGCTTTGATCCGCAGCAGGACGTGGCGGCGCCGTTCATCGCCAGCGGCGCGCGTCCTCGGGTCGCCATCCTGCGCGAACAGGGCTGCAACAGCCAGGTGGAAATGGCCTGGGCCTTCGACGTGGCCGGCTTCCAGTCCGTGGACGTGCACATGACCGACCTGCTGGCCGGGCGCATCCGCCTGGACGATATGCAGGGCCTGGTCGCGGTGGGCGGTTTCAGCTACGGCGACGTGCTGGGCGCAGGCGAGGGCTGGGCGCGCACCATTCGTTTCAATGCAGCCTTGTCCGATCAATTCGGCGGGTTCTTTGCGCGCCCGGACATCTTTGCCCTGGGTGTCTGCAACGGCTGCCAGATGCTGGCCGCTCTGGCCGATATGATTCCGGGCGCGCAGCACTGGCCGCGTTTCACCCGCAACATCTCGGAAAAATACGAGGCGCGGCTGTCGCTGGTGGAAATTCTGGATTCACCGTCCTTGTTCTTTGCCGGCATGGCCGGGGCGCAAGTGCCCATCGCCGTGGCGCATGGCGAGGGCTACGCCGATTTCAGCCGCCAGGGCGATGCCAGGCAAGTGCTGGCGGCGGCGGCCTTTGTGGACAATCGCGGGGTGCGTACCCAGGCGTATCCGGCCAATCCCAACGGCAGTCCCGATGGCCTGACCGCCGTCACCACGGCGGATGGCCGCTTCACCGCCATGATGCCGCACCCGGAACGGGTCACGCGCAACGTCGCCATGTCCTGGCGTCCAGCCCGTTGGGGCGCGGCGGATCAGGGCGGGGATGACACGGTGCACGGCGGCTACACCCCCTGGATGCGGATGTTCCGCAACGCCCGGGTGTTCCTCGACTGATCAACCCCGTGCCTGTGCTCCCGACGGCCCCTGGAAGTCGGGGGCGAAATCGTCCACGGCAATCACCCGGTCGTGCAGGGCGTTGCGTTCGCGCAGACGTTCGTATTCCTCGTCCGTCAGCCCGCCTGCGGCATGAACGGCCTCGGCGATGTCGCGCACGTTGGCGCGCGGATCGGCGGCGGGGATCTGTCCCGATTTTTCGAATGCGCGCACGCGGGCGTCCAGCGATTGCGTGTCCAGCACGGCCTGCAACGCGGCTTCCAGGACGCCTATGGGATCTTCCAGATCCGTGGGCACGTGGACCAGTCGGGTCAGGCGATCTCGGGCGGGGCCTGGCGCGCAGAGCGCATCCGCCACGGCGGCGGATAGCGCATCCGAGGGCGGCGAGAAGCTGCGGCCCCAGGGGAACAGCAGCACTTTCAGCGTGCAGGCCAGGAAACGGTTGGGGAAATTGCGCAGCACCCCGTCGATGGCGTCCTGCGCCCGGCAGAACGCATCCTGGATGGCCCAGTGCGCCAGCGGCGCATCGGCGGTCTGGCGGCCTTCATCCTGGAAACGCTTGAGCGTCGCGGAAACCAGGTAGAGCTGCGACAGCACGTCGCCCAGGCGGGCGGACAGGGATTCACGGCGCTTCAGCGATCCGCCCAGCACCAGCATGGCAACATCCGCCAGGGTAGCGAAGGCGGCGGAAAATCGTGTCAGTTGCCGGTAGTAGCGCGCCATGCCGGGATCGACGCCGGTGTCGGGGCGGGCCAGCAGGGCGCCGGTCCAGCCGTGCCAGATCGCGCGCATTTTATTGCCTGCGGTATGGCGCATGTGCCCCCAGAACGCCGTGTCGAAATCCGCCAACCCCTGTTCCGGGTCGCTGGCCTGCGCCGCCCGCATTTCCGCCAGCACGAAGGGGTGGCAGCGGATGGCGCCCTGGCCGAAGATGATCAGGCTGCGCGTCAAGATGTTGGCGCCTTCGACGGTGATGCCCACGGGAATCTGCTGGTAGGCCCGCCCCAGAAAGTTCTGCGGCCCCAGGATGATGCCCTTGCCGCCGAGAATGTCCATGCCGTCGTTGACCACGTCCCGCCCGCGTTCCGTGATGTGATATTTGGCGATGGCCGACAGGACGGCGGGCTTCTCGCCCAGATCGACTGCGCCTGCGGTCATGGAACGCACGGCGTCCATCAGATAGGTGTTCGCGCCGATGCGGGCCAGCGGTTCGATGACGCCTTCGAAATGATGGATGCGGGTGCGGAACTGATCACGGACCGCGCTGTAGGCGCCGACCGTCCGGGCCGTCAGTTGCGCCATGCCGGCATAGGATGCGGGCAGCGAGATCGAGCGCCCGGCTGCCAGGCATTCCATCAACATGCGCCAGCCCTGGCCTGCGCGTTCCGGGCCGCCGATGATGAAGTCCAGCGGCATGAAGACGTCGCGCCCTTGTGTGGGGCCGTTCATGAACATGGCGTCCAGCGGAAAATGGCGCCGACCGATCTCGACGCCGGGGTGGTCGCGCGGCACCAGGGCGCAGGTGATGCCGATGTCGGGTTCATCGCCCAGCAGCCCGTCCGGGTCATAGAGCCGGAACGCCAGGCCCAGCACCGTGCAGACCGGCCCCAGCGTGATGTAGCGCTTGTCCCAGGTGACGCGCATGCCCAGGGTTTCCCGGCCTTGCCACAGCTCTTTGCAGACGATGCCGTGATCCGGGATGGCGGCGGCGTCCGACCCGGCCCAGGGGCTGGTCAGGCCGAAGGCAGGGATCTCTTCGCCGCGCGCCAGGCGGGGCAGGTAGTGATTTTTCTGTTCTTCCGTGCCGTAGTGCAGCAGCAATTCGGCAGGCCCCAGGGAATTGGGCACCATGACGGTGACCGACAGCGCGGAATTGCGCGATGCCAGGCGGGTCACGACCGCTGAATGGGCGCTGGCGGAGAACTCCAGCCCGCCGTATTGCTTCGGGATGATCATGCCGAAGAAACGGTGCGTCTTGATGTAGTCCCAGGCCTCGGCAGGCAGGTCCAGGTCCTGGCGCGTGACCTGCCAGTCGCGCACCAGGGCGCACAGCGTTTCGACTTCGTGATCCAGAAAGGACTGTTCTTCGTCCGACAGCCGGGGCGCAGGGATGGCATGCAGGGCGCGGGCGCTGGGCCGTCCGGAAAAGAGGTCGCCGTCCCACCAGACCGTGCCGGCCTCCAGGGCCTCGCGTTCGGTGTCCGACATGCGGGGCAGGATGCGCCGGAACAACCGGTACAAGGGCCGGCTGAGAAATCTCAGGCGCCAGTCCCGCCGCGTCAGCACGCAAGCCAGCGCAATCAGGATGAGGATGATCAGAAGCAGCACGACAGTCATGACGCGACTCCAGGTTCGGGTTTTCGTGTTCAGACGTTCAGAACATGATACCGCTTGAGGATTGCGGTCAATGCGGGCCTGTGCCCTGGTTCCTGTGCTGCGGCCAGGCGATTGCGCCCTGGCTTGCCGATATTGTCTAGGGGTTTATCCGTAGGCCCCTACGGCGTATAATCCTGCTTTGCCCGGAGTCTATACAGTTTATGCGTCTGATCAAAAAAGCGCTCACCTTCGACGACGTTCTCCTGGTGCCTGCCTTTTCCCAGGTTCTGCCGCGCGACACGCGCCTGACCACGCAGCTGACGCGTGGCATCCAGTTGAACATCCCCCTGGTTTCCGCCGCGATGGACACCGTGACCGAATCCCGCCTGGCGATTGCCATGGCCCAGGAAGGCGGCATCGGCATCATCCATAAAAACCTCAGCGCCGACGAGCAGGCCCGCGAGGTCGCGCGCGTCAAGCGTCACGAATTCGGCATCGTCATCGACCCCATCACCGTGACGCCCACGATGAAGGTTCGCGACGTCATCGAACTGCAGCGTCTGCATGGCATTTCCGGCCTGCCCGTGGTCGAAGCCGGCAAGCTGGTGGGCATCGTCACCAACCGCGATCTGCGTTTCGAAGACCGTCTGGATGTGTCGCTGCGCGAAATCATGACGCCGCAAGACCGTCTGGTGACGCTGCGCGAGGGCGCTACCCTGGAAGAAGCCCAGGCGCTGATGCATAAGCACCGGCTGGAACGCGTGTTGATCGTCAACGAAAAATTTCAGCTGCGCGGTCTGGCGACGGTCAAGGACATCGTCAAGAACACCGAACACCCCTTGGCCAGCAAGGACACCCAGGGCCAGCTGCGCGTCGGCGCCGCCGTGGGCGTGGGCGAAGGCACGGACGAACGCGTCGAAAAACTGGCGGCTGCCGGGGTCGACGTCATCGTGGTCGACACGGCGCATGGTCATTCGGCCGGTGTCATCGAGCGCGTGCGCTGGGTCAAAAAACATTATCCCAACATCCAGGTCGTGGGCGGCAACATCGCCACGGCTGCTGCCGCTTTGGCGCTGGTGGAAGCCGGCGCCGATGCAGTGAAAGTCGGCATCGGGCCGGGTTCCATCTGCACCACCCGCATTGTGGCGGGGGTCGGCGTGCCGCAGATCACGGCCATTGCCGATGTCGCCCAGGCGCTGGAAGGCACTGGCGTACCCTTGATCGCCGATGGCGGCATCCGCTATTCCGGCGACGTTTCCAAGGCCCTGGCGGCTGGCGCATCCACCTGCATGATGGGCGGCATGTTCGCGGGCACCGAAGAAGCTCCCGGCGAGGTCGTCCTGTTCCAGGGCCGGTCCTACAAGTCGTATCGGGGCATGGGCAGTCTGGGCGCCATGGCCGATGGTTCCGCTGATCGCTATTTCCAGGATCCGAACAACAACGTCGACAAGCTGGTCCCCGAAGGCATCGAGGCGCGCGTCCCCTACAAGGGCAGCGTCATCGCCATCATCTTCCAACTGGTGGGCGGCATCCGGGCGTCCATGGGCTATTGCGGCAGCGCCACGATCGCCGATCTGCATGCGCAGGCCGAATTCGTGGAAATCACGGCAGCCGGGGTGCGTGAATCCCACGTCCACGACGTGCAGATCACGAAAGAAGCCCCGAACTACCGGGCCGACTGATCGCGATGTCCCTGACCGGCGTCCCCACGCCCGCTTCGGCGGGCGTGCAGATCAATGATGATCTGGCGCAGACCATGCGCGGCTGGCGTCGCGATTTTCATCAACACCCGGAACTGGGCCACCAGGAACACCGCACGGCTGCGCGCGTGGCCGAATTGCTGCGTGGCTGGGGCATCCGTGTGCACGAAGGCTATGGCGGCACGACGGGCGTGATCGGGGTATTGGACGGACGTCTGGGGGCGGGGCCGACACTGGGGTTGCGCGCCGACATGGATGCGCTGCCCATGCAGGACCAGAGCGGGCTGGCGCACCAATCCCGGCATGACGGGGTGGCCCATGCCTGCGGTCATGACGGCCATACCGCCATGTTGCTGGGCGCCGCCTGCCATCTGGCGGCGCAGCCGGATTTTGCCGGCCGCGTCGTCTTTATTTTTCAACCTGCCGAAGAACCCCTGACCGGCGCCCAGGCCTTGGTGGCAGCGGGCCTGTTCCGGGATTTTCCCTGCGACGAACTGTACGGCCTGCACAATAATAATTGCATCGGTCCGGGTCAGGTCGGCGTGCGCACCGGCGCCATCCTGTCGGCGTGCGATCTGTTCGAGATCCATATTCGCGGCGTAGGCGGTCATGCCGCCATGCCGCATCAGGCCAACGATCCCATCGTGGCCGGTGCGGCGCTGGTGCAGTCTCTGCAATCCGTGGTCAGCCGCAACATCAGTCCTTTCGATACGGCAGTGCTCAGCATCTGCCAGTTCCAGGCGGGCAGCGCCATCAACGTCATCGCCGACCATGCCGTGTTGCGCGGAACGGTGCGGACACTGTCGCGCGAGGCACAGACCTGCACCCTGCAACGCCTGCGTGATCTGTGCGAGGGCGCGGCGCGGGGTTATGGCTGCGAGGTGGAATTCCGCCATCTGCTGAGTTCTCCGCCGACCATCAATCAGGCCGGGCCGGTGGCGCATGTAAAGCGCGCTGCCGCTGCCGTGCTGGGGGCGGATCAGATCGTCGATCCTGTGACGCCGCTGATGGCTTCCGAAGATTTCGCCTACCTGCTGGATCATTGTCCAGGGGCGTATTTCTTTTTGGGACACGATGGTTTGACGTGCCACCATCCGGCCTTTGATTTCGATGATGCACTATTGCCCCAAGGGGCGGCGATTTTCGCCACCCTGGTGCATCAGCGGCTGGCGGCCCCCGCGTCCAGCAGGGCGCTGACCACCTGATCTGGTGCGCTGATCATGGCGTCGTGGCCGCAGGCCAGGTCGTGCCAGGTCCAACGGGTTTCATACTGCGAGCGCGCCCACTCGTATCCTTGTCCGACGGCTTGGAAGGGCTGTTCAGTACAGCGCAGATACGTGGCCGGCAGGCCATTGCCCAGCGGGTGCTCCAACTGCAGCGCTTCGCGGTAGGTGCCGATCGGCTGGGGGGTCATGTTTTCCTGCGCGTAGGCGATGTCCGCCGGTGCGCTCAGCCCCAGACTTTCAGGGCGGGGTGGGGGAATGCCGCCGGTACGGGCGGCAGCCAGTTCCAATCGTTCGACAATGTCCGCAGGCAGCGTGTCAAAGGTCGATGTGTCGGGCGGCAGTAGGAATGCATCCAGATAGACCAGCCGCCGGATGCGTTCGGGCAGGCGGTCGGCGGCGCCGGACACCACCAGCCCGCCGAAGCTGTGGCCCACCAGAATGATGTCGTGCAGATCATGGCGCAGCAGCGTATCGCACAGGTCCTGGATAAAGTCGCTGAGCGTGATGGCCGGGCTGAGCTGGTCGCGGCGCTCTCCCAGACCCGGCAGCGTGGGGGTGAATACCTGGTGGCCGGCCTGCCGCAGCAGCCGGTCTGCGACCGTGGCCCAGCACCAGCCGCCGTGCCAGGCGCCGTGGACCAGGACATAGGTGTCTGATGAGGTCATGTGCGTGCTCCTGCTTGTCCTTGCAGCCGCAAAATGGGCGCTGCGCCTGCCAGCAGACCCAGTGCGCCCAACACCAGGGCGAACTCCAGCGGCGCGTTGAACCAGGCGTGCGTCAGGCTGAAAAACAGTGGTCCGATCAATTGCCCCAGGGCGAACGAGGCCGTCATGGCCGCCATCTGCCGCTTGGCCCCGGCAGGCCCGACGGTGGCCTGGGCTTCCTGCAGGCCGACCATGGTGATCACCATGAAGGTGCTGCCGACGCAGGTGGCGGCGATCAGTATGGCCGGCAGGGAATGCCAGATGGCCGGCAGCAGGACGCCGACGGCCATGATGATCTGGGCGCCCGCCCAGACCTGTGGCCGGCTGAAGCGCCGGGCAAACCGGCTGGCGATCAGGGTCGAGACCGCTCCCGCCAGTCCGAATACCGGCCACGCCAGGCTGAACAGCCAGGGGTTGGGTACCAGCAGGCGGGCCTGCGCTGGCAAGAACGTCGCCGGCAGAATGTAGCCGAAACCATAGACCCCGTAGCACAGGATCAGGCCCCAATGCAGCGGCGACGGAGTTGGGTCCGGCGGCGCCTCTGCGAGTTGGGGCGTGTCGGGCAGCGCAGTTGTCTGGGCGGGGGTGTCATCCGTCTTGGGGGCATCGAGTTTGATCGCTTGTTTTTCTGGATCGGGCGCAGCCCACAGCATGGACGCTCCCATCAGCCCCAACAAGGCGGCAGCCGCCAGCCACAGCCAGGCCTGCGAAGCCGTCGTACCCAGCAGCGTCAGCCCCATGCAGGCCAGCCCTGCAAACGTGATCCCGCAGCCCACGCCGGCGAAGACGATGCCGCTATGCCGTTCCTGGCCCTGGGCATTCAGTCGTGCGATGCATAGGGATGCGGTCCCGATCAGCACCCAGGCGCTGGCCACTCCCGCCAGCAGCCGCCAGCTCAGCCAGCCGGCCCAGTGCGTGTCCAGCCCCATGGCGGCGGTCATCAGCACTACCAGCCACAGGCCTCGGCGCAGCAGCGTGGCGGGCGGCCAGCTCATGTGCGTGACCAGCAGCGCGCCCAGCAGGTAGCCCAGATAATTGGCGCTGGCCAGCCAGCCGCCTTGCGCCAGCGACAGGCCAAGGTCAGCCTGCATCATGGGCAATACCGGCGTGAAGGCGAACCGGCCGATGCCCATGGCGACCGCCAGGGCCAGCAGCCCGGCCAGGGGCAGGGGAAGGATCGGTGCGCGGATGAGCATGGGGGATATTTTTTGTTGCGGACCCGACTACTGTAACGGTTGCAGGGGCTTCAGGCCAAGCCTGTCCATGGGTTACATTAACGCCTTGAACAGCCCTTCGATATTACCCGCCATGCATCAGCGCATCCTCATCCTGGACTACGGTTCACAGGTCACCCAGCTCATTGCCCGCCGTGTTCGTGACACAGGCGTCTTTTGCGAGATCCATCCAGGCGACGTGAGCGACGCCTTTATCCGTGAACAGCAAAACCAGGGTCTGAAGGGCATCATCCTGTCGGGCAGCCATGCCTCGGCCTATGCCGACGAGTCCCTGAAAGTACCTGGCGCGGTCTTTCAGGCAGGCGTGCCGGTGCTGGGCATCTGCTACGGCATGCAGTCCATGGCGGTTCAGCTGGGCGGCCAGGTCGAATTTTCGGATCACCGCGAATTCGGCTACGCTGAAGTCCGCGCCCATGGCCATACCCGGCTGCTGGACGGTCTGCAGGATTTTGCCACCCCCGACGGTCACGGCATGCTGAAAGTCTGGATGAGCCATGGCGACCGCGTCACTGCGTTGCCGCCCGGTTTCGTCCGCATGGCGTCCACCCCTTCGTGCGACATCGCCGGCATGGCCGACGAAGCGCGCGGCTTCTACGCTGTGCAGTTCCACCCCGAGGTCACTCATACGGTCCAGGGGCAGGCGATCCTGCAGCGTTTCGTCACCGAGATCTGCGGCTGCGCCGGCGACTGGAACATGCCTGACTACGTGACCGAAGCCGTTGCCCGCATCCGCGAACAGGTCGGCGCCGACGAAGTCATCCTGGGCCTGTCCGGCGGCGTGGATTCCTCTGTAGCCGCCGCCTTGATCCATAAGGCCATCGGCGACCAGCTGACCTGCGTGTTCGTCGATCACGGCCTGCTGCGCCTGAACGAAGCCAAACAGGTCATGGACACCATGTCCCGACACCTGGGCATCCGTGTCATCCACGTCGATGCCAGCGAACAATTCATGGGCAAGCTGGTCGGTGTCGCCGACCCTGAAGCCAAGCGCAAGATCATCGGCCGCGAATTCGTCGAAGTCTTCCAGACCGAATCCGCCAAGCTGAAATCCGCCCGTTGGCTGGCCCAGGGCACCATCTACCCGGACGTGATCGAATCGGCTGCATCCAAGACCGGCAAGGCGGTCGCCATCAAGTCCCACCACAACGTCGGCGGCTTGCCCGATACTCTGAACCTGAAGCTGTTGGAACCCTTGCGCGAACTGTTCAAGGACGAAGTCCGCCATCTGGGTCTGGCCCTGGGCCTGCCGCCCGAAATGGTCTTCCGCCATCCTTTCCCCGGCCCCGGCCTGGGTGTGCGCATCCTGGGCGAGGTCAAGCAGGAATACGCCGATCTGCTGCGTCGCGCCGACGATATCTTCATCACCGAGCTGCGCGATACCATCGATTCGGCGTCCGGTAAATCCTGGTACGACCTGACGTCACAGGCTTTCACCGTCTTCTTGCCCGTGAAATCCGTGGGTGTGATGGGCGATGGCCGTACTTACGATTATGTCGTGGCCCTGCGGGCTGTGCAGACGACCGACTTCATGACGGCGGACTGGGCGGAACTGCCGTATGCGCTGTTGAAGAAGGTCTCGTCGCGCATTATCAACGAGGTACGCGGGATCAATCGGGTCACGTATGACGTGTCGAGCAAGCCGCCCGCGACGATTGAGTGGGAATGATTCCGCGTCTGGCAAGGACTAGCACCACATAGCAAGAAATTTTCATAAGCCCGTGTTATCACGGGCTTTTTTCGCATCTCTCTTGGCAGTGTCTGGCATTGTCGGGTAGCTACAAGTACAAATTTTTCATGGTACGAACGATGGTATTATCGACGGCGATACCATGATCCGTGCGCGATACCATGATTCCATGTTGTGGATACATCATGGTATCAAGTTTATAAAAATCCATTGGATTCAATGCGTTATAGATAATTTTTAGGCCAATTCTCATCATGGTATCGCAGCTACGATCAGGAAGCCCGCCATGTTGACCGATACCAAGCTTCGTAACCTCAAGCCGCAGGACCGGATGTACAAGCTGCCCGACCGTGACGGCCTGTATGTTGCCGTCACCAAGGCGGGGGCGATCTCCTTTCGCTATAACTACCTGATCAACGGGCGACAGGAGACGATGACCTTCGGCCAGTACGGCGTAGGGGGTATCACGTTGTCAGAGGCGCGAGAGCGCCTTGCAGAGGCCAAGCAGCTGTTGGCCGAAGGAAAGTCACCGGCACGAGAGAAAGCCCGCGAGAAAGCCCGTGACAAGGACGCAAAAACGTTTGACGCCTGGGCGGAGAAGTGGCTGCGGGGCTACCAAATGGCGGATTCCACCCGTGACATGCGTCGGGCAGTCTACAACCGCGAATTGAAGGCCAAGTTTGGAAAGCTGAAGCTGGCCGAAATCACCCACGAGGACTTGCGCATCCTGACAGATGCGATTGTGGCGCGTGGTGCACCAGCGACGGCTGTGCATACCCGCGAGGTGGTGCTGCAGGTGTATCGCTGGGCCATCGAGCGTGGGCAGAAGGTCAAGAACCCCGCAATGCTGGTGCGTCCGACCAGCATTGCCCAGTTTGAACCACGGGATCGGGCACTGACATCGGACGAAATTAGCCTGATGTATCAGTACATGGAGCGGATCGGCACCACGCCGTCGATTCGAGCGGCGGCAAAGCTGTTGCTGCTGACCATGGTGCGGAAAAGTGAACTCACCAACGCAACTTGGGATGAAGTCAATTTCAACGAGGCGTTATGGACCGTCCCCAAAGAGCGGATGAAGCGCCGTAACCCTCATTTGGTGTTCCTGTCCCGACAAGCACTGGACATCTTCATTGCCTTGAAGACCTTTGCCGGAGGATCGGACTATGTCCTGCCATCACGGTATGACTCAGACCGGCCCATGAGCAGTGCGACGCTGAATCAGGTGCTGACGCTGACTTACCGGCTGGCCCAGAAAGAGGGCAGGTCGCTGGCCAAGTTTGGCCCGCATGATCTGCGGCGGACGGCCAGCACCTTGCTGCACGAGGCGGGATACAACAGCGACTGGATCGAGAAATGCCTAGCCCATGAGCAGCGGGGCGTGCGGGCCATCTACAACAAGGCAGAATACCGGGAGCAGCGAACTGGCATGCTGCAGGACTGGGCGGACATGATCGACGAGTGGACAGGCCGCACTACGATGCCATAGGCGTTGCGCCGGGTCGCGTGGCCTGGGCGCCGCTGGTTCTGCGATGTTCGATCCAGTCTTCGACTTCGCTCAAATCCCAGGCGACGCTGCGGCTGGACAGGGCGATTCGTTGTGGAAATTCGCCCTTGCGTTCCAGGTTGTAGATGGTGCGGTCGCACAGCGGCACCATGGCCAGCAGGTGCTTGCGATTGATCAGTACGCGTCCAAGTGTAGAGGGCCGCTGGGCTGGCAGGCCGAGTGAGCTGTTCAGGCCGTCGTGCGGATTCGGACTTTGCATTGCCGTCATTCCATGTGTTCTGCGATGGAGACAGAATGCCGGATAGTGCCAGACGGTACAGCCTATTAAGTTTCCTATTTGGTTGTCATCCTCAAGGTATTGAGTCGGTATTCGTCTGGGATGGCTTGCAATGCCTTGGAAACTGCTTGTCGGCTGGTGTTCAGTGTGGCGGCGACCTGGGACTGGTTCAGGCCCTGAGCCAGTAGCGCGACAATCTCCTTCTTCCGGTCGGTCATACGCCAGTCCACCAATTTCCGGGCTTCGGCATGCAGGGGGCCATCCAGCGACTGCACAGCTTCGTTTGTCGTTTGTTCCTCGTGGTGCAGCTTTCGTTGAGCGACAAGCATTCTGATGAATTCGTCAACCAATGGGTTGCCGGATCGGGCGTAGGTGGCAGTATGTCCACCGATGCTTTGGCTATGCAGCCTTTTCAGTTCCGCACTGAACGCGCCTTCGCTGCGCTTGGCACGTTGGTAGGCCAGTCTCATAGCGGGTGATGTCGGACCCTTCGATTTGTGGCGACTGCAATATTTGGCGCTCAGTCGCGTGTTGTCAGGAAGACCGCGCAGTGCTTCGCTGCCCCGTGCATGAAAGTCGGCGGCTTCGGTGGGATGACCGCAGAATCGACAGACGGAACTCTGATGCCGGTTGGTCAAGCGCCGGTCTGGTCGCCGCTTGGGCAGTTTAAGGCTGCAGGCCTCGGCAAGATGGCGCAGTACGTCGATGGTCTCAATGACGGCCTGGTCAGCCAAGGTTTGGCTGTGCTTGCTGGGGCTGGTGCGCTGCACGAAAAACAGAAATCGCTCCAGCCGATCCATGCGGTAGTGATGGGCGATTGTGGAAAGTGCGCTCCAGTCCTTGGGTCTGCTGCGCTGCGTGAACAGCTGTACGGCTTCTGCGTTTGAGCCTTGGACGATGTCCCCATCGTTGCCGGGGATGGTGCCGGGCTGCAAGGCGCTCAAGGTGTACTTGGTCCAGGCGAGTTCCATGATGTTGGTGGACAGGCTGCGTGGGTTGCGTTGCACCAGTTCCCGCCATGCCGGATCTATGTGCTCTCGGAATAGGCGGTAGATCGAGAATTTGCTTCCCTTCTCGGTGTAAGGCCCCCATTCCAACAAAAACGTATGAGTAGCGTCGGCGACAGCGGGGTCACAATGTGACTCGGTCAGGAGATGCCGTAAGACGGCAATGTCAACCATAGAAGATACTTTGTAGACTGCATTGTCAGGCACTATCCGGCATTCTCGGTGCTGTTGTCAAGCACCTGAGCCGGTTAATGTCCGACGCCGATAGCGCCCTGATTGAACGATCTATAGAAATCGCCAGCATTCCCCCGGCTGGCGACGATATGGCGTTCACGCATGCGATTCTCTGTCAGGTTGGCTTGCCTCGGGCAAAGGTGCAAGGCCATGAGTTCATGCGCCGGTCAGGCGCGGCCTGGGTTAGCGTGCAGGCGGGATGGTTGGACGAGGGCAGGGGGCCGGTGCAGCAGTTGGTTCCGTACGGGGCGATGCCGCGTTTGGCGTTGGCATGGATTTCGACCTATGCCGTACGGCACGGGACACGGGAGATTCCGATTGGCGATAGCGCGTCTGCATTTCTGCGTTCAATGGGCACGGATATGGGCGGTCGCCGCTATCGGACATTGCGCGCGCAAATGCACGCCTTGGCAGCCTGCCGCTTGCAACTGGGCTTCAAGGGCCGAACCTTCAACGACCAGCCCGTGGAACAGTTTGATGCCTGGATCGCTGACCGGGACAGCACACAGCGATCGCTGTGGCCGGGTTTGATGGTTCTGTCAGAGTCGTACTACCGGGAGTTGCGGGAAAGCGCGGTGCCACTCGACAACAGGGCATTACAGGCCCTCAGAGGCTCCGCATTAGCTTTGGACGTCTACGCATGGCTCGCCCATCGTTTGCATCGTCTGGAGGGTCATAGGGCCCTCCTGCACTGGAAACCGCTGCGAGAACAGTTCGCCCAGGAATACACCGGGAAGACGGCCGCAACCGATTTCAAGAAAAGTTTCCTGGCGGCGCTGCAGAAGGTGTTGGTGGTGTACCCCCAGGCCGAAGTGCGTGTCGTGCGCGGTGGCGTACAGCTGGCTCCTTCGCCCGCTCCGGTGTCGCGTCGCTGCTTTCCGGTCGGATAGCCGTCCGGCTACCGGAGTGCCAAAGATAGCCCTGTGCTTGTCCCCTGGCCGAGGATGCTGATTCGGGTGTGGGCATGTCTGTGGATTGGCCAAGTTATCCCCGTGCAATCGCCCCTACCCCTTTCGTGCGATCACCCCTACCTTTTCGTGCAATCACCCCTACTTTTTTCGTGCAATCGCCCCTACCCTAAAACCGATACCTTTACCTGTAATTCTTACCTATACCTTTTTACTGGTAAGAAGAGCACGAAAAATGTGGATAACTGCCCTGCAGCAGTGCTGAGGGGAGGGCGTTTCGTAGGCCTGGAAGGCAGGATGAGCACCAAAAGAAGAAGCACGGCGTTCGTCGCTCGTGAAAGCGGGTGTGTAAAGTACGGCTGCAGGTGCGTCTGGGACGCTGCGCAAGGCTCGAAATAGCTGCGGCGGCGCCGATATGGGGTAAATTCCCCCGGATTCGTCTCAGCGTCCGTACATTACCCACCGGGCAGTGACGCTTTCATTTTGTTTGTTTTCGGGCGTGTACCTGGGGCCGGTCTTAGCGTTCCGATTTGTCGGCAGAGGCATCATCCTTCGACAGGTGGCTTGTCAGGGATCGCCACCGAGCGCGTGCCCGTTCTGCGTCTTGTCGCGCTGCGGCCATCACCGACGGGTCGCCGTCTTCCTCTGCAGCCGCCAGATAGGCTGCAATATCGGCTTCGGTTGCAAGGTAGTCCACTGTGTCGTATCCGCTGAAGGTGATCGTCATATCTGGCCCCCGCTAGGCAATTTTGCGCAATTCTGCGCAAATGTAGGTGATTATTTTGGTGCTTTTGATTGTTTTGTGCAATTCAACGCAATTCAAGGAAATTTAGCGCAACTTAGGGCAATTTTTCCCGATGCCCATAGCGATTATCGTTAAGTTGCACCATACTGGATGGCAAGATGTGTAATGTACCGGTACACGCTGCGCATGAGCCCGTACATTACCGCCTCTTACTCGCCTGTGGCTCGACGGAATCTTGCTCTGCAAGGCACACTGTCGCCGCCGCGACCAGGATCAGAAGCATGGCAAAACAAGAAACAGGTACGAAGGAAAAAAGGGCGGGGCGACCCCGCCGAGAACGGATAGAAGTGTGGGCCACAGGGGAGGAAAAAGCGGCGATCACCGAGTCAGCAGAGGCAGTGGGCATGACCGCGTCAGCCTACCTTCGGGCGCTGGCCCTGAACACACCGATCCGATCCAAGGCCGACTATCAGGCGATTGCCGACCTTGTAAAAGTGACTGGTGATCTGGGCCGGGTGGCGGGTTTGTTGAGGCTCTGGCTTGCTGAAAAGCGCGGACAGGGGGCACACCCGTCTGATGTCGAAGCGATGATGCTGGGCTTCCGTAAGCTGCAGCGTGAGGTGAGGCAGGCGACCGCTCTAGTGATGAAGTGAAGATGCTCGGCGGTTGATTTGAAATATGTTCTTGGCTCAGAAAATTGTACGGTATAATAGCGTACAAATCGGAGATGAATTATGACTACTGCCGCTGCCCGTCTAGACCTGCGCCTTGAGCCGCGTGACAAAGACCGTATCACCAAGGCCGCCGCCTTGCGCGGCCTACCTGTGTCGTCGTTCGTTCGCGATGCTGTCTTGCGCGAAGCCGATGCCGCCATTGCAGCCGATACAGTCGTCACTTTGTCCGCTGCGGAGTCACGTCGCTTCCTGGCAGCGCTGGATACCCCATTTCAGCCCAATGCTCGCCTGAAGGCAGCAATGGATGCTGCCGCCTCTGTGGCACAGCGTTGATCCATGTCGCTGGCCTTTGTTGTCCTGGATGGGCATCGGCATGACCGCGCCGGGTTTTCCTGTGGTGTCGCAGCCCTGGATGACTACCTACGCCGTCGGGCCGGACAGCATCAGCGCGACGGTATCGCTACCACGCATGTCCTGGTAGACGACACTGATCCTACACGCATTCTTGGCTATTGCTCTCTGTCAGCGGCACAACTCTACCTGCACGAGATGCTTGAGCAAGATCGCAGGCGACTACCGGCATATCCCGTGCCCGCCATACGGGTAGGGCGCTTGGCCGTGTCCCAGGAGCTGCAGGGCAAAGGGTATGGTCAACTGCTATTGGGCCATGCAGTGAATCTTACTGTGGCTGTGCGGCAAACCATAGGTGTGCGGGTGTTGATCGTGGATGCAAAGGATGCAAAGGTAGCCGCGTTTTACGAGAGTTTTGGCTTTCGGCGCACGGTCAGTGCTGCGCTGACGCTCTATTTGCCGATATAGGGCTGACGCTGTCATGCAGGTACCTATCGTGTGCCGTCATTTAAACACGGAGAACGCTGAGCTCGGAAGGATAAAATGAGGACAACGTCAGCGCGGTATCGTGTGCCGCAATGTTCAAGATGAAACGGCTGCTGCGCGTGGCTGCCCGAAAGGGCTCTGCCGAACAGTAAGTCAAGAGACCCTGCGAGCAACTATAGAAACGCCTTCCGTGTAGCTATAGCCGTAGCCAAACCCATAGCTTGCCCCACCACTAACCTTCTCCGTATCTCCTAGAGCTCGTTGTGAACTCGAAATGCCCTGCGCTTGATATTTATAGGCATATTTTCCGGAGATTATTGGGAGTATGGAAACGACTTCGTAGCCTTCCCGGTTCAGAGAATCTATCGCTGTCGAAAGGTCCTCGGAAAGCTTTTCCCCGTCGATTTCGCAGTCTGACCACCCTGTTTGCTCCCATCGTGACTCCTTGGAGAGGACGTCCTTCTCTTTGCCAAAAAAACCCTTTTTCTTCTCTCCGGTGGGTACCTTAATTGTTACATTTTTCCCCACGGGCTTGAAGGGTGCTTTGATATAGACGATTTTGTTGGAGGGCAGCATTACAATCTATTCCTGCGGAATTCAGCAAATTTCTCTTCGATGGTCCATAAAGGCATCTTATCAGATAGCTTTTGATCAAGCTGATATCGTCCATCGGCACCTACACAACGAGGCAGGCCTATGAAGCCCCAATATGATGAAGACACGCGCAAGGCGCTGGAAAGCCTGCGCAGCTCCGTGGCCAAGGCACTGGATCGCAAGCGGCGCTTGGGCCAGTACGCCGTGGTGTGGAAGGATGGCAAATCAGTCTACATCGGGCCGAATCCGCCCGATTCAAAAGAGCCGACCCGCAGCGCCACCGAGCGGCGTTAAACGGATGTTCTGGCAGCGTCTGGCATTGTCGGGCACGATCAGGCGTTATGCTGAACATGGTATTTTCAATGGTGCTGTCGCTACATTGATTGAAAATTTCTATTTAAATCAATGAAGTATGTTGCTCATTGACAATCGAGTGGGAGTGATTTCCCGCCTGGCAGCCTGATGCGATAACCCGCATCAGAACTCGGAGAGCCCCTGCTTTGGTGGCTCTCCATTTTTATGCCTAATGCATCGGCTACTTTTCAGTAGCTGCCTGACGTCAGCACAGCTTTCTTAAGTCTTAAGCGTGGTTACAGGCGGATTTCCGACAAATTGTTCTATTTTTATAAATAGTGATGGCATGTTTTCCATGTTTATGAATTTACATGGAACAGATAGAGTGAAGGCTCGCCTCATTGGTGATGTGCTCGGCGCGCGCGACGACTGGATCAAGCGCAAGCGCGTGTGACCAGCAAGGGTCCGCAGCGCTGCCCAATCCTGCTTTTTTCTCAATTAAAAATACATCTATGACTCAACAATTTGGTTCCAAGACAAGCGCCGACGAAGTGCTGGAAGGCATTGATCTCAAGGGCAAACGATTTTTTATTACGGGTGCATCTTCGGGAATTGGGTTTGAAACTGCCCGCACGCTGCTTGCTCATGGCGCCAGCGTGATTGCTGCGGTCCGAGACCCTGTTGCGGCTGATCCAGCCACCGCAGCGATCCGTGAGCTTGCATCTCAAGGGGTCGGCAGCCTGATGTTGGTCGAGCTTGACCTGGCATCCTTGCAAAGCGTTCGCGCCTGCGCGGATCAACTGCTCAGCGGCGGCCAGTCGCTGGACGTCATTATTGCCAACGCCGGTGTGATGGCGATTCCATTCGGTCGGACGGTTGATGGTTTCGAAGCTCAGTTCGCAATTAACTATCTTGGGCATTTCGCCTTGACCAATCGAATCGAGCCGCTGCTGGTCGATCATGGGCGCTTGGTCGTGCTGTCGTCTCAGGCGCATCGCATTGCGGATGTGAATCTGGATGATCCCAATTTTGAACAGCAGGCCTACGATCCATGGATCGCCTATGGTCGCTCAAAAACTGCGGCTTGTCTTTTTGCCGTGGAATTTGATAGGCGACATCGTGAGCGCGGTATCAGGGCCGTATCCGTGATGCCCGGCAACAGTTTCACGAATCTTGTTCGCCACTTTTCGCAGGCGGATCTGCAGGGGCTGTTCGAGATGGTTGGCAGTGCGCGCCTTGAAGCGGGCCTTCCCCCTGCAGAGCTGAAGGAAATCCCACAGGCGGCGGCCACGTCAGTCTGGGCTGCGGTAGTGGCGGACAAAGACGCAGTCGGCGGTCGCTATCTTGAGGATTGCGCGGTCGCGCCGATCAATGACGCGCTCAATCCATTTGCCGATGGCGCCAGGTCATATGCGTTCGATGCACACAAGGCCAGACAGCTTTGGGAAAAGAGTGAAGCATTACTAAACGCTGTTTCGTGAAGGCAATCGGATGATCGATGTGGCATCACCCCGATGGCCAAAGCATCGGCTATCGGGGTGAATCGGCCCGGAACCTCTAGACACCCATATGCCTCATAATGGGGCGATGAGGAGTCATCATGAGCACGAAGGCCATGCAGAAGCGTTTTTCCGAAGAGTTCAAGATCGAGGCTGTGCGCCAGACGACCGAGCGCGGCCACAAGGTGGCCGATGTTGCAGCGCGTTTGGGGATCAGTACCTGGAGCCTGTATCAGTGGCGTAAACAGTACGCTGGTGACGAGGGCAGCCGCCGCGAGGCCGGTGAACAGGCTCAGGAAGTTCGGCGCCTGAAGGCCGAGCTGCGGCGTGTGACCGAGGAGCGCGACATCTTAAAAAAAGCGGCGGCGTACTTCGCGAAGCAGTCCCAGTGAAGTACGCCTTCGTTCGGGACCACACGACCGTCTTTCCGGTGCGACGTATGTGCGCGGTGCTCGGTATCCATCCCAGCGGCTACTACGCCTGGCGCCGTTCTCCACACAGCGCTCGCACTCTGGAGGATCAGCGGCTCGTAGGGCTCATTCGTCAGAGCTGGCAGGACAGCGAGTACATCTACGGCTATCGCAAGGTGACCCACGACCTACGGGATCTGGGCGAGATCTGTGGCAGGCACCGGGTGGCGCGGATCATGCGCGAGCATCACCTGCGTTCTCAGACGGGTTACAAGCGCCGGCGGCCGGGTAACCGAGGCGGGCACCCCAGCTTGGTGGCTGAGAACCTCTTGCAGCAACAGTTCGACGTGGCTGCGCCCGATCAGGCGTGGGTGACCGACATCACCTATATCCGCACTCATGAGGGATGGTTGTATCTGGCGGTGGTGATCGACCTCTTTGCGCGCACCGTGGTCGGGTGGTCCATGGGCAGTCGCATCGATAGCGATCTGGTGCTCAACGCCTTGTTAGCGGCCGTCTGGCGCCGCCGTCCGAAGACTGAGGTCATCATCCATAGCGATCAGGGCAGCCAGTTCGGTAGCCACGATTGGCGTGATTTCTTGAAGTCCCATCGGCTCAAACCAAGCATGAGTCGGCGCGGCAATTGCCATGACAACGCCGTGGCCGAGAGCTTCTTCCAGCTGCTCAAGCGCGAACGGATCCGCCGTCGCGTCTACGCCACCCGGGAGCAGGCCAGGGCTGATATCTTCGATTACATCGAGATGTTCTACAACCCGAAACGGCGCCACAGCCATGCCGGTGATCTCTCACCGGTAGAATTCGAGAACCAGCATTTTTTGAAGACCGGGACCGTCTAGAAAACCCGGGCCGATTCAGGGTGAGGTTTAGCGCAATAGAAAATTATTTGATTGAATCTGCTGCGTCGGTAAAACATTTTCGTAACCAGCAATGGCCTTCGTCGAACTGTGCTCGAGCATGCCACGCCATGGCTAGGTTGAAAGGTGGGATCTCGAAAGGAAGATCAAGGATATCGATAATCGATGCATAGCGTTTGAGTAGCTGGCTGGGAAGCGTAGCTACACATTCGCTATGCGCCAGGACCACAGCTACCTGGTTGTAATTCGGCACGACGACAATCACATTCCGGGATTTGGATAATGTCGCGAGGACGTCGTCTACCGGGCTATGAAATTGGGCCGACTGCGAAACCATGACATGCGGTAGCGTGCAGTATTCGTCGAGATCCGCGCAGGTATTGCCCCGTGGATGTCCGATTTTCTGGGCCATCTGAAAATGGTCGCTGAGTAAAAAACGGACTTTCAGCGAATCAGGCACTTTAGAGATATCCCCCAAAAAGAGATCGACTTCGCCGAGTTCCATTTGTTCGGTCAGCTGAGCACTGGTTGCGGGGATGACAGCAATGCGCAAACCGGGATTTTTCTGAGCTACTACGGCTTCCAGAGCACCCAGGCCCACCATGGTGAAGACGCTGTCATGTGCGGCAACGATGAATGTGCGATTGGTGGTGCTGGGGTCGAATGAGGGGGCGGAGTAGACCGCATCGCGTAGATGGGTCAGTGCGTCTCTTAAACGAGGCCGCAGATCCATGGCGCGCTGCGTGGGCACCATGCCGCGACCGCTTTCGGATGGCACCAGCAGGCGGTCATCAAAGAGATCTCGAAGGCGTACGAGTTGGCCTGACAGCGCAGACTGACTGATATTCAAGCGCTTGGCCGCCCGGGTGACATTGAGTTCGTCGAGTAGAACGTCAAGTGAGATCAGCAAGGGAAGGTCGGAGCGTTTTATATCCATATAGGTGATACCTCGTATCGGGAATTCCAACTAACTGCCCAGGCGCATTCAGCGTAGATTAGGACCTGTTCTTTCAAAGTGAGAAACTGTCATGATTGATTTTTATTATCACCCTACGCCGAATCCATCAAAGGTCGCATTATTTCTGGAGGAGGCTGAGATCGACTACCAGTTGATTCCTATCGATACATCGCGCGGTGAACAGCATACTCCAGCATATCGCGCCATCAATCCCAACGGCAAGGTCCCCGCCTTGACCGATGGAGACGTCACGTTATTCGACAGCAGCGCTATTTTACTCTATCTAGGTGAAAAAACTGGGCGCTTCATGGGAGACCCCAGCCCTGAATCGCAAGCCGAATTGATGTCCTGGATGATGTTGATCGGCACCGGGGTGGGGCCTTTTACCGGCCAGGCGATCCATTTTAAGCACTATGCGCCCAAGCCTAATGATTATGCCCTGCATCGTTATGTCTTCGAGGCTGAACGGCATTGGGATCTGATCGACCAACGGCTGGCGACCCGCCATTACATGATGGGCGAGCACTACACAATCGTTGATATGTCGCTTTGGGGGTGGTGCAGAGGCATTGATTATCTGATGGGTGACGCAGGCTGGGTCAGGTTTCCAAACGTGAAACGTTTGTACGATGAATTGAACAGTCGGCCTGCTGCGCAACGAGCCAATGCGCTGAGAACACGCCATGCATTCAAGACCGAATTGGATGATGAGACCAAAGCCAGCCTGTTCCAACATGGCCAATTAGCGGCCTGACTACGGTCAATGATTCTCCATTACTTTAGGAATTTTAATGTCTTATTACTTGAAACCGTTCGCTGCTGCGTTGGCAGTGGCAGCTTTGACAGCCGGCACCTTTTCCGTTGCCGCCACTACAGCCGAAGTACGAGCGCCCGCCGTCGAGGCTGCAGCGCAGCCTCAGCAAAGTGGCGTCTATCGTTATCGTCTGGGTGATTTTGAGATTACTGCCTTGTCTGATGGCACCGTTCCGCTGGATGTACATGCGCTGCTGCAGGGCGCTACCGCGAAATCCATCGACGGGCGCCTGTATCGCGCTTTCCTGAGCAACCCTGTCGAGGAATCGGTGAATGCGTTCTTGATCGATACCGGGGAAAAATTGATCCTGGTCGACACCGGTGCGGGGGACCTCTTTGGGCCTGGCGCCGGGGGAAAGTTGATCGCTAATCTGAAGCAGGCCGGATACGAGCCGTCCCAGATCAGCGACGTGCTATTGACGCATGTCCATACAGATCACAGCGGTGGACTGGTTCACAATGGCAAGATTGTCTTTGCCAATGCAGTCGTCCATGTGGGCAAGCCGGACGCCGATTTTTTTCTGGATGCCGCTCATCAACATGGCGTCAACGGCTACGCAAAGGAATACTTCGAACAGGCAACCCTGTGCTTGGCGCCGTATGTAAAAACAGGGCAGCTGCAGCCATTTTCAGGTTCCACGCAGATTCTACCTGGCATCCGTTCGATCTCAACGCCGGGGCATACGCCTGGTCATAGTTCCTACCGCGTCGAAAGCCAGGGGCAGTCCATGACGTTTATCGGCGATATCGTGCATGTTGAATCGATTCAATTTGAAAAACCCGACATCACCATCCAGTTCGATGTGAGCCAGTCCGAGGCCGCGAAGCAACGCATCAAACAATTTTCCATTCTCTCCAAGAGCCGCGAACTGGTGGCGGGCGCGCATATTCCTTTTCCAGGTCTAGGCCATATCAATGCCGATAGCCACGGCGCCTATCGCTTCGTGCCTGCCAACTACAGAAATCGCTAGGCGCTATTCAGGTAGCGTTGAAGACTAAAACGGGCAAGCCGGAGATGAACGGTCACAGATCTGTGTTTTGCTCTAAAAACCGCATGCGAAACCGGCGCCCCTTGATATTGCTATTGGAAAGCCGCGCAAATGCCTGTTCGGCGATCCTGCGGTCCAGCGCCACATAAGAATTGAACTCGGTGATGTGGATCTTGCCGACTTGTTCAAACGTCAGGCCGCCGTCGCCGGTCAGGGCGCCCACCAGATCGCCGGGGCGCAGCTTGTCTTTCTTGCCGCCCTGTATGCACAAGGTGGTCATGGGCGCATTCAGGGGGCGGTCTGAGGTGGGGCGCAGCGATTTGAGGTTGGCCCATTTCAGCGGTGCGCCCTGGTATTGTTCAATCAGATTGGCCCAGCGCATTTCTGCCGGCGAACACAGGCTTAGCGCCAGACCTTTCTGATCTCCGCGGCCGCAACGGCCGATACGGTGGACATGGACTTCGGTGTCTTTGGTCACATCCACATTGATCACGGCGCCCAGGCTCTGGATATCCAGTCCGCGGGCAGCCACATCGGTCGCCACCAGGACCGTGCAGCTTTGGTTGGCGAACTGGATCAGGATTTCGTCGCGCTCGCGCTGTTCCAGGTCGCCGTTCAGCGCCTGGGCCCGGATGCCTTCGGACAGCAGCTGTTCGACCAGTTCGTGGCTGCGGATCTTGGTGTTGCAAAAGACCAGGGTAGAGACCGGACGAAAGTGCTTCAACAGCGTGACCACCGCGTTCAGTCGCTGGTGATCGTCGATTTCATAGAAAATCTGCTCGATGCGGCTGGCATCGTGCAGGGCTTCGACTTTGACCTCGGCCGGATTGCGCAGAAACCGGGCGCTCAGCTTGCGGATGTTGTCCGGGTAGGTGGCGGAAAACAGCAAGGTCTGGCGCTTGTTGGGGCAGTGCGAGGCGATGGCGACGATATCGTCATAAAAGCCCATGTCCACCATGCGGTCGGCTTCGTCCAGCACCAGGGTGTTCAGGCCGGACAGATCCAGGCGGCCGCGCCCCAGATGATCCTGGATACGGCCAGGCGTGCCCACCAGCAGATGGGCGCCGCGCGCCAGTGATTCGGCCTGGGGCCGCGCCGCGGCGCCGCCGCACAGCGTCAGCACCTTGACGTTGGGGATCTGCCGGGCCAGCCGGCGCATTTCCTGAGCGACCTGATCGGCCAGTTCGCGGGTCGGGCAGACCACGAGCGCTTGCGGGGCCAGGCGGTTGACGTCCAGGTGCTGCAGGATGCCCAGGCCGAAGGCCGCCGTCTTGCCGCTGCCGGTCTTGGCTTGTGCGATCAGGTCGCGGCCTTCCAGGATCAGCGGCAGGCTTTGCGCCTGGATGGGCGTCATCTGCGCGAAGTCCAGGCTTTGCAGGTTATCCAGCAAGGCGGGCAAAAGGGGCAGGGAAGAAAAGGCCGTGTCGGTCACGATAGGGGCGCTCGCAAGACTGCGAAAAGTTGCATGGACCGTCAGTGTAGGCTTTTGGCTCGTCCGCCGTCTCGAACCACAGGAAGCCGTAAATAATTTACTATCGCCCCACGACAGCAAAGGGTCCCGAAACCCGCGCGCAGCGCATGACACCATGCTGGAACTTGCTCACAAGGGCCGAAAGATTTCACTGACCCATGAATGCGACCGTCATCCTAGGCATGCTCTGCGTGCACCTGATGTGCTTTTGCGTAATGTTTCTGCTGATCAGCGTCCGGCTGAAGGGCGGGAAAATGGGTACGGACGTCTTTGCCGCCGGCCATCTTCTCTTGGGGCTGGCCTATTTTCTGCAGCTTCTGGGAGGCGCTCCGGAATGGGGGGTAGCGAGTGTCGTCAATCACACACTGACCTTCTGCGCGCCGGTCGTGTATGTATTGGGGGCGATCCGATTCTTTGATCGCCACGTCCCGGTGTGGGGGCCATTGCTGACGGTGGCTGGCCTCTATACCGGGGCGCAAGTACTGGTGCAGATGGCGCTTGGGACCGAAGCGCGCCATGCCTTGCTGGCCTGTGCCTGCGCCGTGTTGTTTCTGGGCATGGTGGTGACCTTGCTCTACAGCGCGCGTACATTTGCCAGAGATCTGCGCGTCGAAATGATGCTGTTCGCCGTCCTGATCGGCGGCATCTGTGTGTTGAACGCTGCGAAGTTCGTCATGATTCTGACGGGGGGGCTGCAGGCCCTGGACATGAGTAGTCCGTTTCAGATGGCGTTCTACCTCTATATGTCGTTTTTGGGTACAGTGCTGCCGCCGGCCGTCGTCTGGCTCGTACTGAGCCGTCTCGTCGATCAGTTGCGGATTCTGGCGGTCAATGATCCGCTGACCGGCTTGTTGAACCGGCGCGGCCTGACGGAAGGGCTGGCCAGGCATTTTCGGTCCCGGATGGCAGCGTCTGCGCATCTGCTGATCGTGGACATCGATCACTTCAAGCAGATTAATGATACCCATGGCCATCAAATGGGCGATGCCGTCTTGGCCCGCGTGGCTGAAGCCCTCAAAAGTACGGTTCGGCAGGGGGATCTCGCCTGCCGGTTCGGCGGCGAGGAGTTTGTTGTGCTTGCCTTGAATACTGACCATAGCGGCGCCGTGCATTTGGCCGAGCGCATGCGCGAGGCGGTGGCATCCAGTCAGATGCCTGGCGGCAAGCCGCACGAGCTGATTCGATGCACGGTCACCATCGGGGTTTCAATGGGTTTTGCCAGCGCCGCTGCGCTGGACGAGGCCTTGCAGCAGGCGGATGCCGCGCTCTATCACGGCAAGACCTCAGGGCGCAATCGCGTGGAATGGGCGCCGGCCTGGGGTTGAGCACCGAGCTTCGTGAGTGTTCACCGCCCTCAGGAATCGCGCAGGCTGTCGGCAGCCGGGTGGATGCTTAGCGCCAGCATGGACGACAGTTGGCATAGCGGCCTGCCGGACACCTGCTGCAGGGCATTGAATGCGGCCTGCGCGGCCTGCAGATCGCCTTGGCTGGTAGGGGTCTTGGCAATGCAGCCTGCCGTCACCAGGCGTTCGACGACATGGCTGGTCAGCAAAAAGGTATCTTTGCCGACCAGGCGCAGAAATCCGGCCCCGGATCGCCCGCCCAGGCGGACGCCGCGCTGGGCCAGCAGGCGCCATAAGCCGATGATGTCGGTGACCGGCCAGCCGGCGACAAGCGCACCGAAACTGTCGCCGTGTTCCTGGCGGGCGTCCAGCACAAAGCGGGCGTTTGCCGGGATGGTCTGCAGTTTGACCAGGTGGCGGACAAGGCGTGGGGATTTTGCATGTGGCGCTGGATGTCCGCTTCAGTCAGCATGACCATGGCCTCGGGGGTGAAGCCCGAAAAGGCTTCTTCGAAGGCGGGCCACTTGGCGTTCACCACGGAATGCTGCATGCCGGCCTGGAATATCCGCTGCGTCATCGCAGACAGATAGCGGTCGTCACCCTTGCATTTCAGCTCGCCGGGTGTCAAAGCTTTGGGTAGAAAGGCTTCCATGGCGTCGTCGGAATCGAAGCGCGCACGCACGGTGTCGTAGAGCCATGGGTAGCTTAAGTTCATGGTTATGCCTCTTGGGATCGTAGGCGGGCGTGAAGCGTTGGGACGTCAGGTGTGAACAGCGCCTGCCGTCTGTCCTTAGCGCCGCTGCACCAGCAGATCGTGCAGCCCCGGATAGCGCCGGTCCTTGTCCGATAGCATCGGATCATCGATCGGCCAGGGGATGGCCAGATCCGGGCAATTCCAAGCCAGGCCGCCCTCGTCGGCCGCATCATAATAATCCGTGCACTTGTATTGGAAAATCGCCGATTCGCTGGTGACGCAGAAACCGTGTGCGTAGCCAGGTGGAATCCAGATCTGACGGTGGTTGTCGGCGGATAGTTCCGCTACCACATACTGGCCGCATGTCGCCGACCGGGGGTCGATGTCCACCGCGACATCAAAGACGGCGCCCTCGACCACCTGAATCAGCTTTCCCTGCGGGCGTTGACGCTGAAAATGCAGACCGCGCAGCACCCCGCGGGCGGATCGGGAGATATTGTCTTGTACGAAATCCAGTTCGATGCCGGCGTCTTCGCGGTAGCGGCGGGCGCTGAACGATTCCAGAAAAAATCCGCGTGAATCCCCAAACACCTGTGGTTCGATCAGGCGCACGCCGGGCAGGGTGGTCTCGATGACTTTCATTGTCCGCCGCCCTCGCGACCCAGCGCCAGCAGGTATTGCCCGTATTCCGTCTTGGACAGGCGCTGGCCGCGTTCGATCAGGCCGGCCTGGTCCAGCCAGCCGTTGTTGAAGGCGATTTCTTCCAGGCAGGCGACCTTTTGCCCCTGGCGGTGCTCGATCGTCTGCACATAGGTGCCGGCATCCAGCAGGCTTTCATGTGTGCCGGTGTCCAGCCAGGCGAAACCGCGCCCCAGCACCTGCACGTGCAGGTCGCCCCGCTGCAGGTAGGCGTTGTTGACGTCGGTGATTTCCAGTTCCCCGCGCGCCGACGGACGGACCTGACGGGCGATGTCCACGACGTCGTTATCGTAGAAGTACAGGCCGGTGACGGCGTAGGGGGATTTGGGCTGCTGCGGCTTTTCCTCGATCGAGATCGCCTGACCGGCGGCATTGAATTCGACCACGCCGAATCGTTCCGGATCCGCTACCCGGTAGCCAAAGACTGTGGCGCCGGAGGGGCGTTGCGCGGCTTCGCGCAGCATCCGGCTGAAGCCGTAGCCGTAAAAGATGTTGTCCCCCAGCACCAGGCAGACACGTTCGTCGCCGATGAAGTCCGCCCCGATCAGAAAGGCCTGGGCCAGGCCATCGGGCGAGGGCTGTTCCGCATACGACAGGCTGATGCCGAAATCTGACCCGTCGCCCAGCAGGCGCCGGAATCCCGGCAGATCATCGGGTGTGGAAATCACCAGCACATCGTGGATGCCCGCCAGCATCAGCACCGACAGCGGGTAGTAGATCATGGGCTTGTCGTAGATCGGCAGCAGCTGCTTGGACACGCCGCGCGTGATGGGATGCAGCCGGGTGCCGGAACCGCCGGCCAGGATGATGCCTTTCATGGGGTTTGCACAAGGAGGGGGATGAAGCACGTAGTGTACCGGTTAGGGATCGATAAATAGCGGCTATCCGGTTCGTTTGGAGGGGTGAGTCCGGCGCAGATCCGGCATCAGAGAATCGGCCACGGCTTCTTCGGCAACGATCAGGCCATGGGTCTGCATGGCCAGGGTCAGAGCAGGATCCCATCGGGCCTGCGCCGCTGCGTCTCCCAGGTCCGGGGGGCGGTGCGGCGCGTGCTGCAGGGCATTTGCATAATCTGCAGCGCTCATCCGCCAAGGGCGGGCTTGCCAGCGTTGTTGGACATAGTTGGCGATCTGCAGTCCGGGCCAGTCGAAATCCCCGTGATAGGCCAGTTTGGCGCCGGCTGCGGACAATTGATCCAGCAAGGTGCGTTGGGCGGCCGACGGCATGCCATCGGTGCACACCAGCGGGGTGCAATGATCGGCCAGTTGATCGGCGGCAATGGCCAGCAGGTTGGGATTTTCGCAGACATGAACCGTGATCCCCGCCACGGCCCATCGGGGCGGGTGGCGCAACAGTTGGCGCAGCGACAGATATGCGGGTATTCCTGGCTGCCAGGTGGCGTTGGCGATGTCCTGGACGGGCAAATTCAGACACAGGGCGGGACGAGCCAGTTCATTGACCAGAATACCGGCGCGCGCCCAGATGGTCCGGCTGTGTTCGTCGCTGACTTCAGGTTCCGATAAGGGGGCGGCTTCTGTCTGGGCCCATACCGCCAGCACAAGGCGAGCCACCGCCCGGCCATCATCCAGGGCATGGGCGTCGCCCAGGGTGCGGGCTGCAAGCTGCGCCCTGGGCATGCCTTGGGCCGGCAGTTGCTGCATGACAGCATGGGCTTGTGACAGCAGGCTTGCCGCATGGTGGATATCGGATCGGCCAAGCCGCTTCAGCAAGCGGGTGGACAAGGGCGTTTGCAACCAGACTAGCAGCCGTGTGTCCAGCCGATCGCCACAGCCATCGGCGTGTCTCTGGCCGCTTGTCAGAGCCGTCCAGGCCTGCATCTGTTCAGTTTTAGCTGCCTGCCGGTCGATCAATGGGCCGTCGATGTATTCCAGCGCTGCGCGCAGAGACGCACACACCCCGGCCTGATGCAGTGCCATATCAATGCGGGTCAGATCGATGCGGACGGTTTTTGCCGGTCGGGTCGGCTTCCCCATCAGTTCGGCCAGTCTTTCCTGTTCCTGGGGTGACAATCCGCCTAGCTGCAGATAGGAAGGGTGCTGCCCAGCCGGGTGGCGTTCATAGTGACGCCGCAGCCGTTGACGCAGTTTTTCCAGGTCAGGGCCGCCCAGCAGACGCTGCAGGCGTGCATCATCAGGGGGCATGTCCATTATCTATTGCGTCCGTTTCGACATCAGGCGGGAATCGCTGCCCAGGGTCCGGTGCGTGTCGTTTGGTGCGCCCGTCCCAAATCCAGCGTGATATGTGGACGGCGTCGATGCCTTCGCGACGCTGCAACTGGGCGATGGCGACGCCGGGCAGTTCGACCGAGCAGGCCCATTCCCGTTCGCTGGTGACGACAAAGTCCAGATCGAACTCCCGGATCAAGGCCCAGCAGTGAGCCCGGGCCGGCTCGTCAATCCCGGCGAAGACCTCGTCCAGCAGCACCAGGCGCGGCGCATGGCTGCTGCCGCCGCGGGTGTAAAAGCTGGAAACCGCCGCAAATAGAGGGACTGTCAGGCCCAGCGCCCGCTCGCCGCTGGATGCGGGGCCCATCAAAGAGCGCCATTCCCCGGCAGCCCAGCGCTCTATCCGGAAGCGGTGCCAGCGGCGGTAGTCCAGCGCCCGGTCCAGTTGTTCCTGCAGGCTGGATCCGGGTAAGATGTCGCTGCGGCTGCGTTCGGCCTCGATGCGCTGCTGCAGCATCTCGCCCACTACCCGGCGGTCGTCGGCTGACCATAGATCGGTACTGGTGTTCAGCAGGTGTTGGCGGGCGGCTTCCAGGCCGACAGGCGCCCCATCGACCCCTTCCGGCAGCGTTTCCCATTTCAGGCGGAAGCGGACGCCGGTGCTGGTAGGGCGTTGATGCAGTTCTTGATTGATCGCCAGAATCTGCTGTTGTGCATCGCGCAGGCGCTTCTGAATGGCGCTTGAAATTTCCGCCTGCAAATGCGTTTCCAGGATTTCACGTTCGCGGGCGCTCAGCAGTTCCTTGCGCTGTGCGATTTCGGCAGTCAGGTGGGCCTCAAGACGGTCGGGGCGTTCCGGGCGGTTGTGGTAGATGATGTGCACCACCAGACCGAAATCGCTGGTATCGGCCTGCGCCTGGTGGCCCAGCGCGCTCAGGGCCTTGCCCAGTTCGGTGTAGTCCTGGGAAATTTCACCCTGGATGCGTGTCCAGGCGGCGTCATCGTCCACGGTTTGACTCAGGTGCCGTTCGGTACGCCGTGCCAGGCCCAGGGCGGTTTCGATCGACCAATTGTCCTGCGGCGCGGGCAATTCCAGATCCGGCAGCGCCGAGGCCAGCAAACCTGTCCCGGTGAAGTCCCGCCACTGCGTCATGGTCTGCTGGCGCGCCTGCATCCGCTGTTCCAGCACTTGATTGGCCGCTTCGGCTTTTTGGGTCATGCGGGCATGGTTTGCAGAGGCCAGGCGCAGCTTGTCATGGCAATCCTCCAGGGTCTGCTCGGCTTCCTGGGACAGACGGTACAGATATTGCGCCCGATAATAGTCGCTTAGGCTGGTGACCCGCGAGACATCAGGCTGGGATTCCAGATTGCCCCAGTCGGTCAGCTGATTGAGCGCCGCCTGGATGTCGATGAGTTTGGGGCGTGAGGCCGGCGGCAAAGAAGACCAAGCGCCTTCGGCCAACACTTCGTCCGGGCGCAGATGCAGACGAAACTGGCGCTTGGCAGCAGCAAAGCAATCCATTATCTGGCGGTACAGGTCGGCCTTCTCGACGCTGAGATGGCGAAAGAGGTCGGCTTGCTGAGAGGGCATGCGAGGTATCGTATTCAGTCCTGAGAGCGACCTTGTACCGCCCGCACAAACAATCCGCGGATGCGGCGCATCTGTGCGCCGGTCAAGCGTTGACCTGAAAGGGCATCGGAAGTTCTGGCCACCAATGGGCGGTCGTACTCTGGGGGAACCGTTTTCTGAGTTGAGAAGTGCAGGGTCAACTGTTCTAGTTGCTTCTGCTCGATGGATGTCAGCAGGCTTTCGATGATGGCGATAGCAGCTGTGTCGATTTCTCCGATTGTTTCTGCACCGGCGGTTGATGCGGGAGCCATGGTCGTTGAATCAACGGGGCCCGCAGCGGCGGCAGGTTTATGCGTAGGTGAAAGCAGGTCAAGGTGCTTGGCGAACCAAGCGCCATCCAGTGTCGTCACAGAGTCGGCTTCCATCTGCAGCGTGGGGCTTACGTTCTTTGATGGGTCGCCAGCTGCGAGAATATGGACGCGGACACCGAATGACTGCGCCACCTGAACCGCTATGCGCAGATCTTCATCGCCGGTCACGACAACCGCGTCTGCGGTGGCCCGGTTACGAGCAAGGTCGATAAGGTCCGTTACGATCAGAGAGTCGACACCCTTTTGCTCGCCTGCACTATTGAGAGCGCCAAGCCGTAGTTTGATGCCCGCCAGCATGGCAAGTGTCGATTGTTCCAGCGACAGGCGCGGACCAGGCATCGCATCGTACCAATAGGCACGCAGAAGAGGGAGGCCGCCGACTGCCAGGGAGGCTTTTTTGCAGAGGTCATCCAGCATTGCGGCAGGTGCTTTCAAAGCGACCTGCTTGCGGGGGATATGGTCCCCAAAGGCAGCCTGGGCGCCAGCGGCAAAGAAGTAGCCGGCGTCGACGAAAATGGTATAGCGATCCATGCAAGGTCCTTTCGGAACTCTGTAAAAGTAAAAGCCCCTTTCGGGGCTTTGTGTAGGCCGCCGCGCCAAATACCGTAGTGAACGCAAGCGACAATGGCACTACTCTAGGGCTGGCGGCGCAGTTTGTCAACCTGTTTTTGGCGCGTTGTTGGCGCATGTTGGTGGGTAATCCCCCCATTTTTAGCGATTGCCAGAAGTAGGCAGGCTATGCGGCCATGGCCAGCCGCTGTTTTGGGGTGATGCCGCCCAAGGCCATATTTGGGCGTTCGTGATTGTAGGACCACATCCACTCTGTCGCTACGCGCTGGACCTGATCCAGATCTTCCCAGTGATATTGGGACAACCATTCGTAGCGCACAGTTCGATTGAACCGCTCGACGTAGGCATTTTGTTGCGGCTTGCCCGGCTGGATGTATTCCAGCTTGATGCCCCACCGGCGTGCCCACTCTGTGATCGCTGAACTCAGGTATTCAGGGCCGTTGTCACAACGAATCGCCAAGGGTTTGCCGCGCCAGGCAATGATCTGTTTTAACGCACGGATGACCCGCTCCGAGGGCAAGGAGAAGTCAATCTCGATGCCCAGCGCTTCGCGGTTGAAGTCATCGATCACGTTGAACAGCCGGATACTGCGTCCATCGGACAGTTGATCGTGCATGAAGTCCATCGACCAGACCTGATTCGTGGCGGCGGGTACCGTCAGCGGCTCGGGCGCCTGGCGCACCAGGCGTTTGCGCGGCTTGATTCTCAGGTTCAGCTCCAACTCCCGATAGATGCGGTAGATCCGTTTGTGGTTCCAACCGAAGCCCTTCACGTTGCGCAGATACAGGTAGCACAGCCCAAATCCCCAGTTGCGGTGGTTGTCCGTCAGGCGCAGCAGCCAGTCGGCGATTTCGTCGTTTTCAGCCTTGTGCTTGCCCTCATAGCGATAGCACGTCTGGCTGATGCCAAACGTCTCGCAGGCCAACCGGACCGATACCCCGCACTCCTGCACCACACGTTGAGCCATCTCGCGGCGGCGAGATGGCTTCACCACTTTTTTTCGAGAGCCTCCGCGCGCAGCTCGGCCTTGAGCTTCTCTTCGACGTACATCTTGCGTAGCCGGGCGTTCTCCGCTTCCAGCTCCTTCATCCGCGACATCATCGGCACATCCATGCCGCCGTACTTGGCGCGCCACTTATAGAACGTCGCGGAGCTGATGCCCAGTTCACGGCACATCTCAGGCACCGTCATGCCGGCCTCTACCCGTTTGATCGCGTCCAGGATCTGGCTGTCTGTGAATCGTGACTTCTTCATGCTGTAGAACTCCTCAATGAGAAAATTCTACTTCTGATCTCACCGCCTTTATGGGGGGATTACCCATGTCGTTTTTTGGAAGAACTGACCAGCAGTTCACATCACGTCGATGTGCTCATGTATTCGAGCCACCAGAGCCTCGAAATCTGGCTGACCCTGGTAATACAGCGCTTCCGTCTTGCGGTACTCCAATGCGAAGCGCTCGCGTTGTGCGGTGTCAGCAAGGACAAAGGCTTGGTTTCGTGCAATCACCTGCTCATCCCCGCTGCGAAAGCGCTGCGCCTTGCGCTCCTGATAGGCCGGCTCCCGCATGAATGCCTGCACCTCCTCCAAGCCCAGAAGGCAGTACACGTCATAGTAGTGCCGAAGGAAATTGCCCGGAAACACCTCCGACTCACTCAAGCGACGGTACTTGGTGGAAATTGTCTGAAGCTTCTCGACGAAAGTGTGCGTCGGCGCATAGCAAGGTACCGCGACTGCACGGTTGTCGAACACGTCTACGCCGCGATCTCTGGCAACATCGAAAGCCCATGACGAGATCGTGACAGCTCGATTGGGTGCCGTGTCGTCAAACCCAAGCTCTAACAAAATTCCATCTTTGACGCCTGCCAATGCCGATACGCGCTGCGTGTATATCAAGCGGATGCCAGCGCTGCGCATCTTGTCGTCGTCAAATTGCGTGTCGCGCTCAACATTGTCGATGCCTGGGATACGGATACGCGCCGCCAGTTCGTCGTAATACGTACGGCGCGAAAGGACGTGCGTTGGCTTATCTTGATTACGCCCCGTCTTCACATCCATGTCGGCGGGCGGCTCGACGCGAATGTCGATGTCTTCGGAAAAACGATGGATAACGCCAAAGCCCTTCGAGAGCGACGTCCCTCCCTTTAGTTCGAACTGGAAGCCCTGTGCCTGCAAACCCCACAGGCAATGCATGATCCAGTAGTCCTTCTCGACCAACATAGGATCAAGCCCTCGTTCATCAGCGACAAGCGCAAGCAACTGATCAAAGTCCTTTCGCGCGTGCAAGAAATCAAGCACTTATCCACTCCCGCAGGCGCTTGCGCGTCGCCACATTGCCAAAACTGTCGGCGGCCCGCTGCAGCCGGACTGAGTCGAACGAGGACAGCTTGCCGCGCGCTTGGCGCAAAACGGCATCGCGATCCTCGGCCAACTCTTCAAGATTATTTATCAGATCGACATACAGAAACTCGGGGGTCAGCTTCTTTGGGAAGCGCGGCTTCATTCGAAAATCGAACTGCCGGTTGCCAAGTTGGAAAACACCATGACGCTTGTGGTTGTAGACCAGCGTGCGGTTATAGAGCTGAGTGGTACCAAGACCCACGGCGTTGTAGGCCGAGGGTGAAAACACCAGAAAGTCCTTGTCACGAAGAAAGCCTCCCACCACTTGGTCATCCGTTGGTGGCAGCGGGCCCAAAGCTGGACTGCTTCGGCGCGTGGTAGAGGCCCTGAGCGAGTTTTTTCAGCTTTCCTGTAGCTACCAACTCACGGAGATGCCTATCCACTGCGGTGGACAGACGTGCCAAGTCCTCGCGCCGATAGACACGACCGGCTTGCAACTCATCCGCAAGATGAGCTGCGGCCCCTCGAAGGGGATCAACGGTAGATGGAGTAGCTGCAGGCACGTCGAATTTCTCATTGAAATTTCATGCATTTTATCGCATTTTGCCGACTATGTCGGCCCCCAAAAAAGTGTCCAAGAGACGCCCGGCTATCGGTGTTTACGATATCGTTGTTTCATCGGCATCATCGATGTTTGCATTTAATCGATAATATCGATATATTGTGAATATCGATCTCAGCGATATTTCATCATGCAAAAATTATCGACGACTGATCAGATGGCCCATGTATTGATTGCGCGGCGTAGGGCTTTAGGATTGACCCAGGCCGAAGTGGCTTCGCGTTTGGGCATCAGCCAGAATCGCCTGTCTGAGCTAGAGAATCAGCCTGCCGCGCTGACCGCAGATCGTTTGCTGGCATTGGCTGGAGTCCTGGGGCTGGAATTGACGCTCCAAGAGCGCGCTCAAAGCGCACCTGCGCAAGACGAGTGGTAGTCATGGCGCGGCGATCCAGAAGCAGATGCCTGGACCTTTGGGCTAATGGCGTTCGGGTGGGGCAGTGGCAGGTGTCTGGCAAAGGCATGGACACTCTGACCTACGACCCGCAGTGGGTGGCTTCGCCGCAGGGGCGGCCCTTTGCCTTTCACGTTGGACAATGCGCCGTTGCGCGGTGCGGCTGTTCACAGCTACTTTGATAATTTGCTGCCCGACGCTATCGCTTGACGCCTTTGTATGACGTGCTCTCTGCTTGGCCCGTGACCGGGCGCGGGCCCAATCAATTGGACGCCAACCGCTTGCGCCTGGCCATGGCTGTCAAGGGAAGCAATACACACTACCGCCTGCGGGACATACAGCGCCGGCATTTCAACCACATGGCGTACCTGTGCGGCTGGGGGGTGAATATGGAGGACCTGATCGCCGAGGTGTTGGATCCGTTGCCGCAGATTCTGGAAACCGTGGCAGCTGACTTGCCGGCAGGATTCCCGGCAGCGGTGTTTGCTGCTGTGCAGGCAGGCATGCGTGATGCGGCGGATCGATTGGCAAGGATGCCTGCGAGATGAATCCTGGAATCGGTCCGTGATCACTAGGTACTCACTCATCCGCGAGCGACCAGAGTTGTGGGGTGAAGATACCGGGGTGGATTGGGGCGGTCCGATGCTGCTCCCAATCCCTGCCTTTCCCCCATCTATTCACTAAATTACCCTTCTTTCTTTTTTGCTGGATCGGCCCCCTGAAGCACCGGACACAGTCATCTACTTAAAATAGTAGGTAGGCATACGACTGTGTTTATGACCAACAGCAAGCAGGAAGTGATGGAGTTACTGACCCAGCCGGAACGTCGGCGGCGCTGGTCAG
Source organism: Castellaniella sp. (assembly GCF_034675905.1). Taxonomy (GTDB): domain Bacteria; phylum Pseudomonadota; class Gammaproteobacteria; order Burkholderiales; family Burkholderiaceae_B; genus Castellaniella. The sequence goes on from NZ_JAUCCV010000009.1 coordinate 254,120, forward strand.
TGGAGCGGAAGCTGGCCATGCCATGGTGCGCGAGAGCAATGAGTCTGGCCAGACGGTGTCGATGGTAGTGCGCCGCCATGGCGTGAACCCGAACCAACTGTCCCACTGGCGCAAACTGTACCAGGACGGCGGCCTGTCGGCGGTGAGGGCTGGCGAGCGGGTGGTCGTCGCCTCGGAGCTGGCCAACGCGCTCAAGCAGATCCGAGAATTGCAGCGGATGCTGGGCAAGAAGACCATGGAGAACGCAGATTCTGCGCGAAGCGAAGCTGACGGGGTGAGTCGGCTCGGGATGACTAGGCATTCGCTGAGTCGCTCTGGGAATAACAGGTTCTCGAGTCTTGTTCGGATCTTCTCTGGTGGCTCCGAGCCGACTCACAGATTCACCTAGTGCGCCATTTTTAGAAACTGGATGAAGATCATGATGATGTTACCCCTAATACCCCTCTTTTTTTGTCATTGCTGGTCTTCGTTCGCTGCTATCCTCTTCGTTGTGGAAGGGGAGGTATCGTAGGTAGATGAACAGACTGGATATGGAGGGTGGTTGTGCAGGGTTATGAGGTAGGTAGGCAGCAGGCAGGCCCCTCGGTCGTCCTTTTAGCTGCTGGCCGAGGAAGCCGCATGGGCCCGTTGACCGAGCAGATTCCCAAAGCGTTGCTGGAAGTTGGTGGGCGGCCCGTTTGGATTGGATTCTGGATGCAGTGCTCGCTAGGACGACCGGAGAGGTTGTGGTTGTGCTGGGAGATGGTGCTCAATTGTTATCCGAACACCTAGCGGCGCGGTACGGGGGCCGAGTGCGTACGACTGTCAACGCTCGGTATCGCGAGGATGTCAATATTTGTCGGTCGAACAGGGCGTCCAGACGCTGATGCACCCTGAGTGGGGCTACCTGATCGTGGAGACCGATTTGCTGGTTAATAGCTGGGTCTGGGATCGGGTGTTCGATCAGATGCGGGTATCATCCGATTGTTCTGGGTGTGTCGCGGACGGTACAGTACTGGGCTGACCGGGGGGATCGTCCGTACGCCTGTTGGTGATGTGATTGATGCCATTGACTACCAGCCGGTGTACCAGTCTGAGTTCGAGGGGTGGCGCAAGATGCTGGGCATGCTGTACGTTGGTCCGAGAGAGGTCGGCCCTGATTGTCGGTACCGTCAGGCGATGCTCGGCGATGTGAGGCAATACTATATGCGGCCATGGATCGTCCACAGGGATGCATTGCCTTGTCGTGCGTTGCAGGTGGACGGTGGGTTTGCAGCATCCTTCAATACGTCTGCCGAACTTGATACCGCCACCCAGGCGTTTTTGACTGATGTTGGTGCGGAAGTTGCCGGAAACGGTGAGGTTAAATAACCTTTTAATGATTACAGCTGATTATTCATGAGCACAGAGAATTCATCTTTGATGATTTGGGTCCCAGTGGGGCGTCTTAAGCATATCGAAGGATTCAGCAAGAAGCGAGTCCAGAGCCTGATCGACAAGATCTGGTCCGAGGGGGTCTGGATCAAGCCGCTGGCGCTGGATGACATGCATGATCTGGTGCTGGATGGTCAGCATCGCATGGAAGTCGCCAAGACCTTGGGGTTGAAATGGGTGCCGGTCGTGCGCTACCGCTACGCCGACGTCGATCTCTGGAGTCTGCGCCCGAACCATGCGTTCGACTGGCGCGAAGTGACTCGGCGTGCGTTGGCCGACGAACCGTACCCCTACAAGACTGTTAAAGATCGGTTTCCCGATGGCGGTTTGCCGGCCTGCCGTTTCCCGCTGGCGGAGCTATTCGAATGAGCACGGTGGAGCACGTCATCATCCTCGCGGTGGGCAAGAGCCTGCAGCTTGACGGGATCAGCAAGATCCTGATCCGCCACCCGACCGACGGTCGCACGATTTTGGACTGGGCCATCGAAGCCTTTGCTGGCAAACGAATCACGGTCGTTGTGGGTTTTCGGGCAATCCAGATCATGCAGGCCTATCCCAATCTGGATTACATCCATAATCCGGAATGGGCGTTGACCAACAATGCCATGAGTTTGGGGCTGGCCCTGACCGAGGCACCTACCTATGTGGTGTCAGGCGACATTTTCATTGAACAACGGTTGATTGAGCGTCTGGATCGGGAGGCGCCGGACCTAGTGCTCACCTCTCGGCGCGAGAAGCGCAGGTTGACGGCGGTGTATTGCGTACTCGACGATGCGGGGTGTGTGATCGAGCCCTATCAGGGGCCTGTGCGCGACATGGCGCACCCAGAGTCGGTCGGGCTGTTCAAGGTTTCTTCTCCCGAAGTGCTATGGCAGTGGCGCAGACGCTGCATCGAACACTCGAACCTGTTCGCCGGTCAGTTGCTGCCTTGCGATCCGCCTCGTGTGCGGTCTGTGTGTTTGGCCGATGACGAGTTGTTTTTCGAGGTTAATACGCCCACTGACTATATGGAACTTATCCGGAGCCGCGCATAGCCATGATTCGTTCTCTGACGATGGGCGTGCCCATGACTCTCGGTCGAAGCAGGGGTCCTATCCGCCAATTGGAGGCCTTCAACCGTCATCTGGCTCTCCTGGGACAGGAGCAGGGCATCCAGACGCGCACGGTGCGTCTGACGCGACCCGCGGGCCCCTCCGAGGAGGAAGGCCACCAGCCCGGCGCCCTGTCCTCCATCATGGATGGTGTGCGGGGTTCAGCCGATGTGCTCGGCGCGCGCTGGTATTGCCTGCCGCTGGACCTGTTGCGGTCGGGTATGCATGGCGCCGTACTTGATGAGGCGCAGACCCTGGTGCTGCGCGGAAAACGCCTGTTTGTCAATCTGATCGCTGCCGACCCGGAGGTCATTTCCATCAAAGGGGCGCATAGCGCCAGCCGGTTTATCCTGAGTCTGGCTCGGCGCGGCAATACCGGCGTCGATAATTTCAGAGTAGGCGTATTGGCGGCATGCCCGGCAAACACGCCTTTTTTTCCGTTTTCGCGCCATGAGGGCAGCGAGCCTGGATTCAGTCTGGCACTGGAGACCGGATCTCTAGCGCTGCAATGCGCTGAACGCGCGCGCTCGGAACAGCTCTCGTTGCTGGACTTTAGGAGCGGCTGATCAAGGCCCTGGCCGATGAGATGAGCCGTGTGGATGCCTTCGGCCAGTCCTTGGAGGAGAAGTCGGGGATCGAATACCGAGGCCTGGATGGTTCGCTGGCACCTTTCCCCGATGGGGTAACTTCCATCGGTCATCTGGTCGAACTGCTGGGCCCTTCACCTGTAGGTGCCCTGAATACACGGCACGCTTTTCATCACCAGCGTCTCTGGGAGCTGCTATTAAGACCGCGTGCGCGCGAGCGCAGGCCAGGACCGTGGGATTCAACGGCGTGATGTACTCCCTATTGGAAGATAACGGCCTGGCTGAGGCGAACAATCTGCGAGCGGTGACGATTGAGAAGCTTGCTGTTTTTTCGAGCGTATGTGGTTGCGGCATTGATATGGTACCGGTGCCGGGCATGATGTTTGCCGAGGATCTGGCGGGCCTAGCGCTTGGGGATTTCTGCGTTGGCCGTGCGACTGCGCAAGCCTTTGGGAGTGCGGGTTTTGCCGATACCGACACGAACGATTAATGAGATGACCCAATTGAACCTGGATTTCCTGTGCGACAGTCGGGTGATGGATGTGGGAATGAGCGCCTCCGCGCTGATGCTCTCGGGTGATGTCTGGCGCTATGCTGCCAGTCGGGATGAGTTGGAGCAAAAATGATTGATGCGGATAAAGTGAAGGCTTTTTGGGACGGACGGGTCGATGCCTATCGGAAGGTCGCACTCAAAATGGTGGCAAATCTGGAGCAGGATGAAAATAACCTGCATCTGAAGATCAACGACGAGACCCAAAAGGTCTTCGACTGGCTGCCGCCGGTCGATGGGCTGGAGGTCCTGGATTGGGCGCCGGGGTGGGGCAGTGGAGTTTTCGCTTCGCTGAGCGCAATGCGCGTCGCGTCCTAGCCGTCGAGTACGCGCAAGGGCTGGCGGAGATCGGTCGCAAGGAAGCGCGGGATCGAGGTCTGGAGCAGGTCGAATTCCATACGCAGGCGGCCGAGGCCTTGGAGGTGGGTGCGCCGTTCGATCTGGTATTCATCTCGGGCCCTTGCGCCCACCCGAACGACGACGGAAAAACGGCCTTCTGGCTCATGTCCCGGGGTTTCTGCACCCAGGCGCCTTGCTGATGCTGCGCGATGGCATGGGGGTGGCCGGGCGTCATGAGATCAATGACCGCTTCTCTGAACACCTGAAGGAGCAGTATTCGGCGACCTACCGTACGCGGGACGAATATGTCCGGCAGTTCGAGTCCGTGGGTCTGTCCCTGCTGCGCGACGAGAACATGTTTCTCGAGGGACACCCGTTGAACAAGTATCCGGAAACCCGGTTGCATCTGTTTCTCTTCGAGCGGAAGCGCTGATGCCTCGGATCCAGCCGCTGAGCCGGGAAGTCGATTGGCCGCGCGATGAAGGGGTAATTGGCGTGGTGGGTGTGGCGCCTTGGGCGACGTTGGATTTTCTGGGGCGCTCTACAGCTTGGTGCCCGCGACCAAGGATTGGCATTATCCCCGCGTGCTGACCGATATCAATACCAAACTACCCAGCCGAGGGCGGCATCTGGATCTGGGTGAGCGCAATCCCGCACCCTATATCCGGGAAACCATTGAAGAGTTGGCCGTCCAGGGAGCGACTTGCGCCGTGGTTACCATGCAATACGGCGCATATCCTTTTTGATCAATGGGGTATCGGGACTTCGATTCCGGTGCTGAGCATTGTCGATGCGGTACTAGATGAATTAGTTGGGGACTGTGGGGCCGTGGCGGTGCTGGCCTCAGGTTCGATTGCGCGTTTTGGCCTGTACGAGCGAGCATTGAAAGCGCGAGGGCTGGCGCCTATGGGGCTGTCGGAGGATCAACAGGCTGTGGTCAACCGGGCGATTGCAGAGGTGAAAGTCGATGGACAGGTATCAGCTGTCATGCATAGGGCTGGTTGAAGTATTGCTGAGAGATTTTGTTGCGCACGGTGTCGGTGGGATTATCCTCGGATGTACAGAGTTGGCAGGACTGCTGACTACCTGCAAAATGTGTGTACCGGTGGTTGTGGAGTCTAATGCGGCGTTGGCGGGACCGGGGCGGTTCACGGTATCGGCTTGCTTTCAGTTGATGCTGAATAACTGTACGCGTCTCAGGTGTTTATCTAGGAATAAGGCATTGAAACTGCAGAGCCAATCTCGCAAACGCTTGGTAATTCTGTACCAGATGCCCGAGTCTTGGCTGAATGTGCTCTCGGTTTGGGAAGCGGCGCAGGCGGATCCTACATGGGATGTGCGTGTTATTGTGCTGCCATTCCTACATAAAGAGCATGACTGGAAGCCTGAACTGTCTAAAAATCATTTAGATGGTTTCGGGAGTTGTACACCAATTTTGGAATCGTTTCGACCTGCAGGAGGCATCTGGGTCAATCTTTCTTTTTACATCGCCTTATGATTCCACGCGTCCGCCAGAATATCATTTTGATAGAATAAAAAAATTATCTGTGGCGACGGCTTATATCCCCTACGGGTTGGAAATAGGCGGAGGGGAGGTGAATCTTTTCTATCAATATGGGCAGCCTATCGCAGAGGGCGCCTCTGCTATCTTCGTGCGAGGAGCAGATTCACGAGAAATGTATGCAAGGCATTGCGCAACGGGTGCAGGGCATGTATTTGCAACTGGACTGCCCAGAATGGATGAGCGGCTCAGATTTTTCCAACTTCCTTATAGACCCAAGATTGAGAGCCGAAATCGGCAATAGGAAAGCTGTCCTATGGAATGCTCATTTCAGGTTTGACGCGGAATTGTGGTCGACGTTCGATTTTCTGGGGGGAGGGATTTTTGAGATCTTCGAGGAGCAGCCACACCTTTTCCTGCTGTTTCGTCCCCATCCTTTGCTCTGGAAGCAATTAAACAATATGGGCGTCCTTGATAGGGCAGGTGTGCATGCATTTAAGCGCGAACTGATAGCAAGGGGTGTCATCATCGATGAACGCCCGGACCATCGCCACGTTTTTGCTGCCAGCGCGGCCATGCTGAGTGATGTCGGTTCTTTCCTGCTGGAATATCTTGTGACGGAAAAGCCAGTATTTTATTGGAAAATCCAGACGGGCTAGGTGTTAATGATGTGGGAAAAGCTCTTATTCCTTTATATGATAAGACTTCAAGGATAGAAGGGGTTCGGAGATTTCTGGACCAGAGTTGACAAGAGGGGATGATCCTCCAAAGCAACGGCGGCTCTTGGCAATAGATAAATTCTTTCCTCAGTTTGATGGCCAAGCCGGACAAAGAGCGCTACGGCGACTTGACATGTTTTTCCAATGAGGTGCAGTCATATGTCAATCCAGAGCGACCTATTCCAGCAGCTGGCCTTGATACGGAAACGTCGATAGTGCGGGCCTGCCCGTGGATTGGAGAACGATGGCGGTGCTGAAGCCTGCGCCCAGTGTTGACACTTATTCTGGATGTGGATACTCCTTCTGAAGTAAGAGAAATCTTGTTATGTCTGGATTCTCAGACATACAGACGATTTCGAGCTGATTCTCATCAACAGAGGTGCTGAAGGGCTTGAAAGCTTCCTTCAGGATATCTGCTTGCCCGTGACGTATCTGCATCTTGCTGGACGGGACACCCCGGCAGCAGATCTGGCCACTCGCTTTGGCCGTAGCAGGCGCATGGTGCAGATTGAACGAGGGAGCACATATCCGTTGGATTACACGGCGAAGCTGATCGAAGCTGGAGCAGAGCAAAGATGAGTTTTATTGAATGGATTGAATTTCCTCCATTGGGCGATGCCCGTGGCTCCCTCGTTGCTCTAGAAGGTCAGAAGACAGTGCCTTTTACCATTCGTCGAGTTTATTACTTGTTTGGTACGAAGGCTGGTGTGTCGAGGGGGTTTATGCGCATCGGCATTTATCGGAGGTTGCAGTTTGCGTCACAGGAAGCTGCCGAATAGTATTGGATGATGGTTCTAGACGCGAGGAGGCATTACTCGACGCACCTACGCGCGGCTTGATGATCAGGCGCATGGTCTGGCGGGAAATGCACGACTTCACATCATATTGCGTCCTGTTGGTGCTGGCCAGCGAACACTATGACGAGGCGGATTACATCCGGGACTATGGGCAGTTCCGGTCGGAGTTGGGTGGGAAGGAATGATGTCTGTGCTTGAGCAAGATGATAGGGTGCCCGCTTCTGGATCAGGGGCAGATGGGCCAGTCGGACTCGTCGACAGTCTCCTGGCGCGATCCTTGGCTCAGGAAGTCCTGTTTGCGGAAGCACCTTCCAGGCTGGATCTTCAGGCGCTTGATCTGCCGTCCAGGCCATTGGGGCGGTATCGCGCTAATGTATGGCGTAATCAGAACTTCGAGACTTTCGAGGGCTTGCTGAGACCGTTTCTAAGCTATGCGAGGCTGGAGCTTGAGTGCCGTGTTCATGGGTATGACGATACGCTGGATTTCTCCCTCTGGGAGTCGGCTGACGTCGAGATCCTGTGGTTGGACAGCTCTCGGTATGTCAGTCGGATGGTACTCGAGGATTGGCTGGGCTGGCTGCGTAACCGGCTGCTGGATCTTCGGTCCAGGACGACCGCACCCATTCTGGTTGCAAGCTGGGATGCATGGGGGCAAGAGAGTGATGCCCAGGACTTGAGCGTGCTGGTTAGTGGTGTTCCAGAGGCGCATGTGGCAGATCTCGGTGCTGTGTGCCATGAAGAGGGTGTCGCTTTGCTGGACTCCCGGGTGGTGAAGGTTTCCGGATCTCCCATTTCCCGTTCCGCTCAGACGGTTTTGGCTCGTCGGCTGGGCTGCCAGTGGCTGCCGGGATTGTTGTTGCCCCCCATCAAGGCGGTTGCGGTGGACTTGGACAACACTCTGCACGCTGGAGTCTTGGGAGAGGATGGGGTAGATGGCGTATGGCTGAGCACGGGCCATAAGGCTTTGCAGAACGCATTACGGGTATTGAGGACTCAAGGAGTCTTCCTGGCGCTGGTGTCGCGCAATGAGCGAGAGGACGTCGAGGCTCTATTCGTGCAGAGGGCCGATTATCTTTTGCGTTGGGACGATTTTTCGATTGTCGAGGTTTCGTGGGGCAGTAAAGCCGATGCCGTGAAGCGTGTAGCACAGCAGTTGCGGATCGCACCCAATGCTGTGCTATTCATTGATGATAATCCGGGCGAGCTGGCCAGTGTGGCCGCCGGTTGCCCTGAAGTTCGCACATTGTTTGCATCTCCAAAAGGTATGGGGACATATCGCGCTTTGAGCTATTATCCCGGTCTGTGGCGCTGGTCTGTGTCGACTGATGATGCCCTTCGAGTCCAAGACATGAAGGCCAATGTCGAGCGCGACAGACTTGCTCGGACGGCAGAAGATGCGGGACAGTATTTCCGAGAGCTGGGCATCGCCCTGACCGTGCGCTATGATGCTGCCGCCGATCTTCCGCGTTTGGCGGAGTTGTGCCGCAAAACCAATCAATTCAATCTGACGTTACGCCGCTACAATGAGGCCGATTTGGCGGCCTTCATGGCGCGCGATGATGCCTGTGCTGTGGCGGTGTTGCTTTCCGACCGTTTGTCCGACAGTGGCACGATTGCTGTTTTGGTCGCGGTGCGGGAGCGTGATGCGCTTGTTATCGAGGAACTCTGCATCAGTTGTCGAGCACTGGGTCGCCAACTCGAGGATACGATCGTGCTTGCCTCTTTGCGTGGGATGCGGTTATTTGAAGGGTGCCGATATGTCCGGTTCAACTTCGTCGAAGGGCCTCGTAATCAGCCTGCTAGAGACTGGCTTAATGGATTGGTGAGCCGCTTTGGCGGACCGCCCGGAGGCGGCGAAATTGGGGTGGAGCAGCTTACTTACTTTACACCCCCATCGGGCGTGACGCTTGCGCATGAATAAGGAGAAATAGTATGGATCGTCAGCAAGTCGAGGCGGTGGTGCTCAAGATCATCAGTGCCGTTCTGAAGGAGTCGGTCGGTCCGGGACGAGTCGCGCGCCGGATTGGCGAAGTGGGACTCTCTCAAACATATCGAGATCATGTTCGCGCTTGAGGACGAATTTGGGATCGTATTTTCGGAGGAAGAGTTGTCCGGTTTGGATGGCGTGGCGGTGATCATTGATCGGGTTGCGGGCTATGCGACATGATATTCGTGTCGAAGGCTCTGGCTTTCGTTTGCGTCCAGTGGGCTTTTCGGATGCTGAATTGATAGTGGGGGTGCGGGAGATCCCGAACTGAACCGGTTTCCTGCATCCCTCGCCTCCCATGCTGGATTGCCAGCTGGAGTGGTTGGCTGCTTATTATGAACAATCAGGAGACTACTATTTTGTCGTTGAGCGTGGCGTGGATGGGCGTGCCGAGGGGATCGTCGCCCTTTATGATCTGGATGATATGAATTTGGTAGCGGAGTGGGGGCGCGTGGGTCTTGAGTAAGTGGGTCTCTGGCTGCGGTCGAAAGCGCAGCGCTTATTTATCGTTGTGCTTTTGATCGCTTGGCGTTAGCTGCGGTGTACTGCCGCACCGTGGCTGACAACACGAGTGTAGTGGCATTTCACGATTCCTGTGGCTGCGCTGAGCGACATGTGCTGCACCGTCACGTTGAATTGGGTGACCGGATTTTTTGATGCGATAGAGCATCGCGTAGATCGAAGCAACTAGCGCGAGACGGTTGGGCCTTATCTCGAGCGGCTGGCTGCCAGGATTGCCACCAGGGTCTTGCATGCCTGACTTTGATCTTCAGCCGGACAAAGGTCCACCATTCGACTTTCATCATATTGGCTATGCATGCCATTCCATTGATAAGGCGCGTATTCCTTTTGAAAGCTTGGGGTATGTACAGGAGGGGAGGTCGTTTTGTTGACCCTATTCAAGGTGTGGCGGGTTGCTTTCTGATAGGGGCTGGGCCGCGTATTGAGTTGCTGGAAAATATTGAAGGTTTTGAAACTTTGACTCCCTGGCTTGATGCTGGCGTATCGATGTATCACTTAGCTTACTTGGTCGAGCGGTTAGAAGAAGGAATTGCGTGGGCCAGACGGCGGCGAGGGAAGTTGCTTGTGTCGCCTGCTCCGGCCGTTGCATTCAAGGAGCGGCTGGTTTGTTTCGCCATGCTGCCTGGTGGTTTTTCTTTATTGAGTTTATTGAGAGGGTGGATTGAAGGGCCCTATTTCCTCAACACTAAGGAACTCGTTTATGTCTAAAAAAGAGTTGTCGCACTTGGAAAAAATTTCCGAGCACTCCCTGTATGCTGCTGGTGTGAACACGGCTTCAATTCTCTATTCCTTTCAGAGTGACCGTCGTCACTTGCGTGGTGTAAATATTTTGGAGATGGGGCCGGCAGAAGGCGTTATGACTGAGCGCCTAGCGACTCTGGGTTTGAAGATGACACTGGTTGAAGGGTCGGCTAGATTCTGCGAGGACCTTGCAGATGGGTTCCCCGATGCGACGATCGAGCATACATTGTTCGAAGAGTTTGATCCATCAGATCGGTTTGACAATATTGTGCTTGGTCATGTGCTGGAACACGTTCAGGATCCGGTGGATATTTTGGCCCGTGCGCGACGTTGGTTGACACCGGGTGGACGGATTTTCGGGGCAGTTCCCAATGCCCGTTCGCTGCGCCCCAGGGGCTGCTGTCATGATGGGCATAGTGCCGACTGAGGACGCGCTGAATGAGACGGACAAGCGTCGTGGTCATCGCCGGGTCTTTACGCCAGAGACCTTTCGCCAAGCTTTCTCTCAGGCGGGTTTGAGTATAGACTTATTCGGAGGATATTGGATGAAACCCGTGTCCAATGCGCAGATAGAATCAGATTGGACGCCACAGATGGTCGAGGCATTCATGGCGCTGGGCGAACGCTATCCGGATATTGCTGGAGAAGATCAAAATCTTGGCCTCCAACGGGTCTGACTTTTGATCTCCTATGTCTCGATCTGAATCTTCCGTGCCGTTCCTGGATCTACGGGTTGTCAATGCTCGCTATCGAGATGAGTTGCTTGAGGTCTGCGCTCGAGTCATTGATTCCGGGTGGTATATCGGCGGCGCAGAATTGGAAGCCTTCGAGCAGGAATTTGCCGCATATTGTGGCGTTCAACATTGTGTAGGTGTCGGTAATGGGCTTGATGCCTTGACTTTGACGCTCCCGTGCCTGGAAGGGTCTGGGGCGCTTGAAGGAAGGCGACGAAGTTCTGGTCCCAGCAAATACTTATATTGCTACAATTTTGGCGATTACCGAGAACCAATTGAAACCGGTCCTGGTGGAGCCGGGTGCCTGAAGACTTTCAATATTGATTCGGGAAGAAGTCGAGGCGGCCGTTACCCAGCGCACGCGCGTGATGATGTCGGTACATCTATATTAAAAGGTGGCGCAAATAGCTGTCATCAAGGAGATCGCAAATCGCCGCGATTTGCTGGTGCTGGAGGATGCAGCGCAGGCCCATGGCGCCAGCATCGGCGGTCGTAAGGCCAGAGCTGGGGCGATGCGGCGGGGTTCAGTTTTTATCCTGGCAAAAATTTGGGTGCCCTGGGCGATGCTGGAGCAGTGAGGACAGATGATACCCGGTTGGCCGAGCGTTTGCGTGCTTTGCGGAATTATGGCTCTTGTGCGAAGTATAAACACGATTTTCAGGGGGTGAATAGTCGGCTTGATGAAATCCAGGCAGCCATTCTTCGGGTAAAGCTCCAACATCTAGACCAAGATATCCGGCTGCGGCGCGAGGTGGCGCAAGCCTATATGGATGGTATTGTTAACGAACATATTATCTTGCCTTCAGTCCAGGACAAACCACAGGTCTGGGATGCGCATGTTTGGCATCTATTTGTAGTGCGATCTAATTATCGCGAGTGCCTTCTCAGGCATTTGAAACGCCTGGATATCGGGACTCTGGTTCATTATCCGATCGCACCGCATCGTCGACTGGCTTATAGTGGGCAGTGGGCTACATCGCTTTCGGTAACAGAGGTTTTGAGTCGTTGCGTGTTAAGTCTTCCCATGGGGCCGACGATCAGGGAAGATGAGATCAATAAAATTGTGGATGCGTGCAATGATTTCGTTCTTTGATTCAATATAAAAATCAAAATCCTGTGAAGCGAAGGGAAATGTATGCAAGGTCAAGCCCTGAGGCAGAATGGCGATATTGATGTATCTGTCATAATCATGTCTTACAATAACGCCGCCTTTCTAGGGCAGGCGATAGAGTCTTGCTTGGCGCAAGAAGGTGTGTCCTTGGAGGTAATCGTAGTTGATGATCGCTCTCAGGATGAAAGCCTGGAAATTATTCGGAATTTTCTTGAAGATTATAGATTTAGTTACTCTGTAAATGAGCGTAATTTAGGGCAAACCGGGAATTATAATTATTGCGTCCGACAGGGCAGGGGGCGTTATGTGGTTGTCCTCGGATCTGATGATTTACTTTATCCAGGGCATTTGAAATCCTTGTGCCAGGCGCTTGATGCATTGCCATTGGCCATGCTGGCTTATACATTGTGCAATTGGATCGATCAGGATGGCCAACTGATCCAATGTGCCATACATGCGGGGCATAAATCGGAATCTTACTTCGGCGGACGAGATGAGATTGTTGATTTATTAACCTATGATTGTTATGTGACCCCCTCTGCTGCGATGTTGCGTCGATCAATGCTCGATGATGTCGCTCTCGAAAATGGAAATTTGGCCAGGGAAGGCATGATGGCAGGCGATTGGGAACTTTGGCTTCGTATCGCCAGGGTTCATCCAGATTTTGTTTTCATCCGGCAAGCAAGTGTAGGCTATCGAATCCATGCTGGACAAGTGTCCATGGAATTCTATGCGGATGCCCGCCCTTTGTATGAACATACTACGATTCTTGAGCATTGCCTGGGTGATGGCGAAACCTTGGCACGGATGAGGGTTGCGCCACTGCCGATCTGGCGCTTGTATCAGAAACGCTTAAACGCTTATCCGGTGCCTGATCGTCAAAAAATTCTCGATCAGGCGCAGAAGATTAGCGAAAGATTATTTGAAGCATTGACGCCTCCTGTGAGTGTGGAAGGGCCGTTGTTTTCCGTTATTGTGACGATTACTCGGGCGCCGGAACGCGTGCTTGATATCTTGGCCTGTCTGCAGGCGCAAGTCTGCCATGACTTTGAGGTCATTTTGGTCAATGTCAGAGATAAAATGCTTGAGCCTCTGCCGGTCGAAGTTGATTTTCCTTTGATGTATGCCAAATTGCCTCATGGATCGGGGCTTTCCGCTGCGCGCAATGCTGGTCTGAAGCTTGCGCGCGGCCGCTACGTCGTTTGTCTGAGCGATGAAGGGGTCTATCTGCCAGATCACCTCCAGGCTTTGGCGGATAAATTTGAAAAATATCCTGAATCTATTGTTTATTCCGATGCCTTGCATATTATTAAAATACTGAAAGGTGAGCATTCTGTTGATTTGTTTCAGTCTCGGTTGGTTGGTTCTGAGGTATTGGATTGCGATGATCTTTTTGTTCATAATCATATCCCCGTCAATACTTGGGCATTTCCCCGTGCGGCAGTATTCAGATTTGGGAATTTTGATACAGGACTGAGCGTCCTGGAAGACTGGGATATGTTGTTACGCTTGGTGCAGAGCTATCCTGTGTATGGAACCAAGCAGGTGACAGTCGAAAATCATCAATGGGTGACGGACGAAGAGGATACACAATCGATCCAATTGAGGAATCGTAATAGTTTGCTGCCTTTTTATCAGAAATTATATGCGCTTCACCCGGTTGCTCGTCGTGGTCGTATCCAGGCAGAACGTAATAATATCCTGTCAGGTCAGCCTCCTTCGGAACACCCTTGGGACGTCGAGGCATGGTTGTCAGACCGCACTCCATCAGTCTCTCGTATTCAATCCTCTTTGGCTGCATTGAGGGCCAATCCGAGCGTCAGCACACTAGGGATTGTGATCATTGCTGGGGGCGTGGCGTGCTCGCGGCTATTGTTGGATACGCTTGACAGCCTGAAGACTCAGCATCGACCTGTGGATGCGGTCTGGTTGATCGGAGATCAGGGCATTCAAACGGTTGCGGTTCAAGAAAGTGTCGAGATTTTGAATGGCATGACCAGTTGGCCGCAGCGTTTGTCTGATCGGATCCTTCAGGGGCATTCACCGGGTTTTCTCTGGGTCCTTCATGCTGGTGACAAGCTGGTGCCTCATGCCACGCTCACGATGAGTGAATATCGTATGCGTCAGCCAGATGCGCTGATATGGTATGCGGATGAAGTGATGCAGCAATCGGGAGCGCCAAGCTCTTTGGCATTGAAGCCCGATTTCAACGCTGATCTGTTGTGCAGCTATCCTTATGTGGGTAGGAATTTGATCGTTAGTAGCGAAGCGATCCGGGTGGCGGGTGGCTTGGATGAACAGATGGCTGACCTGGCTCTCGTGGATTTGCTCTGGCGTGTTGTGGAGCAGCAAGATCAACCTTTGGTGGGCCATGTGCCGGAGGTGTTGCAGCATATGTCTGTTGATTTGATGGCTTGGGCACAATCCGTCACAATCATGAATCAGTCGGCGGCTTCTACCAATGCCCACCTTGATCGAGCGGGCACTGATGCCCAGGTCAGTTTACAGCCCGCGTTGGGCGTGTCTCGTGTGGATTACCGATTGACGTCCAGTCCGCTGGTTTCCATCATCTTGCCTGCTTCAGCCTCGTTGCTTGGATCGCAGGTTTTCATCCAAGGACTCAAGAAGCATACCGGCTATGTTCGTTATGAATTGCTGGTGATGGATCGTGGGGATCAGGATTCTGACGCATTAGACACCTTTTCGAGTCTCGAAGAGCCGGGGGTGGGTCGGGTGCGGCTATTGTGCTGCCCTCAAGCGATCAACCCTGCAATGGTCAGTAATTTTGCCGCAGCACAAGCACAAGGCGAGATCCTCTTGTTCTTGGGGGATGATATCCGATTTTCGGATCAAACCCGCTCAGACTGGTTGGAGCGTTTATTGGTATTGGCGCTCAGGCCAGAAGTTGGCATGGCAGGTTCGCGCCTGAATTGCCTGGATGGCAAGAGGGTGGATCAATGCGGCCAGATCTTGGGGTTGAACAACGGGGCTGGGGCAGGATTCCGGGGAGAGTCAGCGGATGCATTCGGTTATATGAGCCGTCTGGTCGCCCAGCAGAATGTCAGTGCTCTCAGCGCTTCCTGCCTGGTGATGAGGAAAACGGTGTTCGATCAACTGGGGGGGTTCGATGCCGGCGCCTTCCCTGACCATCATTACGACATCGATTTGTGCTTGAAGGCGACACGAGCCGGTTATCTGCTGGCACTGGAGCCCGATACGGGTCTGGAACGTATGGGTAAGGCAGCGTCTGCTTCGATGGTGGAGAGCCTCCAGGCCGCGGCGGATGATGAGCATTCAGCCAGGTTGCGTGCGCGATGGCTGCCTCAATTGGTGCGGGACCCGAACTATCATCCGGCATTTAAGAAATATTCCCCTGGATTCAGGTTGAGCCGTAATGCTTCCAGGCTCGAAGAGCCTCTTCCGGGGAGGCCGCTGCCAGTGGTGTTAGCGGCGCATGTGGATTGGCAAGGGAGTAGCCATTATCGGATCCTTCACCCCTTTGAGGCCCTGATGAATGAGTTTCGGCTGGATGGAGGGTTTGGGGTGAGCGGCTTCGATTGGTGTGATGCTGCGCGGATCAGGCCGGACGTGATCGTGCTGCAAGGCGCATGGCAGAATGAGGAGATTCTGGCGCAAATCCGACGTTACCGAGAGATCATGGGAGTCAAGATAGTCCTTGAGTTTGACGATTATTTTCCGAACCTTCCCACCCGCAGTCTTTCCCGCATCATGCAGTTTCCCGTTCTCATCAAGAAAATGCATGCTTTGATGGAACATGTCGATTGGCTCGTGGTTTCGACGCCCATGCTAGCCAGAGAATATGAAGACTATCATCCTGATGTTCGTGTTGCTATGAATGGCTTGCTTCCAGCTCGCTGGGGAAATATTTCTGGCCAGCGTAGAGCAGGAAAGAAAATGCGGGTGGGCTGGGCATGCAGCTCAAGCTATGCTGTTGACTTGGCTGTAATTTATTCTGTGATCAAGGAATTGCAAGACGAGGTCGAGTGGGTTTTTCTGGGCGATAAATCGGAGGGTGTTCTTTATGAACACCACCGTAGAGGGTCTATGGAAAATTATCCGGAAAAACTGGCTAGCCTCAACCTCGATTTGGCCGTGGCGCCATTTCAAGAGAATTCTTATAATCGTTGCAAGAGCAATCTTAATATTCTGGAATTGGGTGCTTGCGGCGTGCCGGTCATCTGTACGGATGTCGAGGCTTATCGGGGTAGTTTGCCAGTCACTCGTGTGACGAATAGACATGAGGATTGGATTGATGCCATTCGCTCACATATTTCTGATTCCGATGGCATGGAGCGGGCGGGGGATGAGTTGCGCAATATCGTTATGAAAGACTGGATGTTACAAGGGTCATTCCTGGATCAGTGGATAAAGGCCTGGGGAGTCTAACGTGAATCCAGAGTCTTCGGCATTTCTCTATGCTGAGCGAGAGGAGTTCGCCCGGGCGCTCTCATTGACGCGTTCTGAACCGAATAGCGAGCGGGGTATATGGCAGCCTTGGGCTTATTTCAGGTTAGGTATGTATGAAACGGTTGCGTCCTTGGGTATTGATCCATGTCATCCAGGGTATGCGGAACGCCAGCTCCTGCCTGCTATTTTGTCGCAGGCCGCTTTGAGCAGGTTTGCTTTGGTGCACGCGCTGCTGCGATACCAGGCTCCCTGGGGGGATCGCCTGCCTACGTCTTTGCGTGTTGCTGTCGCTAAGCACTTGTCGAGCTATATGCCGCAAGAGGCCTTCCGACTGCTTGAGAGTGTGGATGAAGGCCAGGTGCCCGCGGCTGTTCGCGCTTTGAGTCCTTCTTGCGGGCCGGTTGCAAAGAACGCGCTCGGGATTTTGTTCGGATGACACTGGATCGGGGGGAAGAGGGGGATTATGCAGTTCTTCATCTCTACCGAACGATAACCGAGGTGATGTCGCCGCAACAGCAATTGGATTGCTTCAATCGAGTGCACACAGCATATGGTTTGCCGGTACTGGCTCTTTGTTGTGACGATAAACCTCTCAGCCCCCTCAATGTACACGCCCCTGGTCTTCATAATTTTTTTGATGGCCCATTAGTATCGGTGCTGATGACAACCTTCAATGTGGGAGGACGAGTTTCAACTGCAATTGGGTCTGTCCTAGAACAAAGCTATCGTCATCTGGAGTTGATTGTGGTTGATGATTTCAGCTCCGATGATACTGTCCCAGAAGTCGTGAAATGGACACAGAGAGATTCACGGGTTTGCGTGCTGAAGTTGGATTGAAATGTAGGCACCTATTGTGCCAAGAGTGTTGGTCTGAGATATGCTGGTGGAGAATTTGTAACGTGTATGGACGCAGATGATTGGGCGCATCCTTTGAAATTGGAACTGCAGATTATACCTTTGCTCGAGGATATCACTCATTGATGGCAACCACTTCGAATTGGATACGTGTTTCTGATGCGGTGATAGTGGATAGTAGTGGAAAGGGTTGATCTGGTTCATATCAATTATTCTTCTCTTGCTTTTTAGGCGTAGAAATGGATTTATTTCGGCAATTGGCGGGTGGGATCCATGCGCTCGGACGGGGGCTGATGTTGAGATTATCCGGCGTATAAATTTAATTTATGGAAATTCTGCGGATCATCGTAATATTTCTGCTCCTTTATCCCTCGCCTCGCGTCGTGATGACTCATTGACGATGGCGGGGGACGGCACTGGTTTTGGCGGACAGCTAGTTCCCTCCTGAACTCTTGAAGTACATTGAAGCATTTAATAGATGGCATATAGAGAATTATTGAAGTCCGGGTGTGTGCCGGAAATTTTCCACTCCCCAATACCTTGGGCTGAAAATCACCCTTTCAGGTTTTCTTCAAGTGTATTTTCTGCTGCGGGCGATGTTGCAGTCGTTCTTGATTCCTGTGCATGAATCTGGTGATTCCGATGTTTTAAATGGATGACACGTGGATCGATTAAAATATTCCTCATTGAATGACGCTAAGGAATCATCACCTGAATTCTATTCTTTTGATGTGTTCGACACACTTATTCAGCGCACTACACTAGAGCCGATCGGGATATTTTTCCGCGTCCGAGAGCAAATGCGTGTGTCGGACCTTGATTTTCCGCTCGGACTGATCGAAGATTATCCCTCCGCGCGTATGGGTGCTGAGTCTAACGTGCGTTACGCCTACCGTTCAAATTTTGGCGTGTCCAGAGATATCTCCTTTGTCGATATCTTCCGGCGCTTGGTCGATGTTTACGATTTGAATGCGGCACAGTCGGACTTCCTCTTTCCCGGGCTGAACTGGAATGCGAGCTGGCAGCCTGCCAGCCGCGACAGGCTGGGATCGATCAGATACTGGCTTTGTTGCAACGCAATGTGCGTGTAGTCCTGATATCGGATATGTATCTGCCTGAGCCTTTTGTCCGACGGTTGCTGGTTAAGGTAGAGCCGCGTCTGGCGGATATTCCGCTTTACCTGTCTTCCACCCAGGGAGCGCAGAAATCGACCGGCGCATTGTTCGATCTGGTTGCAGAAGGCGCAGGATGTGGATTTTTCAGATTGGAGGCATTACGGCGACAACCCAGTGGCGGATGGCGTACTTCCGGGCCGTTTGGGGATCACACCAGTGTTGCACTCGATTCCTCGGTTTAATGAATATGAGCGGTCTTTGGTTCGTGATCTTGGTAGCTACGATGCCTATTGTATTGCGACATTGATGGCGCGGTACCGCTTTGACCACGAGCCTTCTACTGCACAAGAATTCGCATATACGCGGGTTTCTTTGTACCTGGTGAGTTATGTGTTATGGGTACTGAGTGACGCCGTCAATCGAGGAATCGAAAATCTTTACTTCATTTCCAGAGATGGTCACCATTTAAAGCGTATCGCGGATGCGGTCATCAAGGAACAGAACCTGGGCATTGCCACCCATTACCTGTATGGCTCTCGAAAAGTCTGGTGGATTGCTTCCTTCGTCGATCATATTGATGCTGAGTTTTTCCTGGGTCTTGAAAGCTTGAAGGAATCCTGCCGGTTTTCGGATATTCTGGATTCCCTGAGCCTCGATGCCCGAGCTTTTCATCGTATTTTTCCGCAATTCCCCGAGTGGAGCCAACGGACCCGGCTACCATTACCGGACGTCAAATCTATTGTTCAGGCAGCTAAGGCATCAAAAGCCTACGAAAACCACATCCTGGAACTGGCCCGATCAAGGCGTCCTATGGTGTGCCAGTATCTACGAGAGTCCGTGGATCTCGAAAAACGCTCGGCATTTGTCGAGTATTGGGGCCGTGGCTTTACCCAGACCTGCTTTGGCCGCTTGCTGGCATGCGCGCACGAGACACCGCTATCTACAGAATTCTATTACGCCCGCAGCATCTATCAGAGCGATGCAACCGGGGTTCGTCGTAATTTCACAGTCAGCAAGAGCTCCTTGCTGCCTGTTGAACGCTTGTTTGCAAATTTCCCTCGGAGCACGGTGACAGCCTACGAGCGTGGGGATATGGGCAAAACCCAAGCTGTGACATATCCTCGGCAGCATGACGAAGCGCTTTTTTCAGCGATGGAGGCATTGCTGCCACAGTTCGCGCTTGACCTGTGCAGGGCTGGTTTATTTGACAAGGCCGACACCTTGCGCAGGGTGTTTGACTGGTCGATTGGGAGGTTTTCAACCGATTTATCGGATCGTGTTGTGTGGGAGCCGTTCGCCCGCCTGAAGTACGTCAATCGCTCCTTTGGTGAAGAAACTGAGTTTGCCCCGGCTTTTGGTCTGCGAGCCCTCTGGCAAGCTCTGCTGGGTCGAAAGCCTGAGAGCGAGTCGGTTGAGATATCGCTGAAGCGCAGTGTTTGGCTCATCAGGATGGCGTACTCTGTGGTTTTTTCACTGCGGCGTCATAAGTCTTTGTAGCTGATTTTGTCCGATGGATGCGGACTGGATGATATTGATGATGATGGGTATTTATTCCAGATGGTTGCGAGCCCTGTGGGGTATTCTGGACCTGGTTTCCAGGAAAGAAGCTGCTTGGTGGGCTTTTTCGACGCATCATATCCGCACAGGCGAGTTCATCGAAAACCAGCGTGCGGTGTTCGAGAGTATAAAGGCTGATCCGCAAAATCAGAAAAATTATTTTTTATCGGGGAAAACTGTCAAATCCTGACGCGCAGGGCGCCGCCGAATATGAATTCGTCAGGCTGGATACGCTGCGGGGATTGAGGCTGCTGGCCAAGTGCAAGACCGTGTTCCTGACACACTCGATTTCGATGGATTATTCTCTGAGATGGGGGGCGCGATCATTCCTTGTATTGCCAATTTCTACTAAAAAAAGAGTGGTTGTCAATCTGTCTCATGGCGTCTCCATCAAACGGCTTTTATACACATCGAACAAAGCCATGCTGGCCTATCATGACCGAATGGCGTATCGAGGCGCTGAACGACGCGGCTATGCCGGGATGTTGGCGGCATCCGATGTAGATGGTTATGTGATGGCATCGATGTACTATCCCCTCAATTATCAACAAATCTGGACTACAGGTATTCCCAGGCATGATTTTCTGTCGATGGATGAGGCAAGACTGCCAAATTACATCCGCCAGTCCTTGTCCAGAATCCGGGGGGTTGTGCAGGGCAAGCGGCTGGTGTTGTATGCACCCACTTATCGGCAAACGAATGTGTCGACCAGCGCGCATTACTATCATTTTTCGGACGACGAGATCGCCCGGCTGCGGGCAGTCCTAAAGTCCCATGGCGCAGTCCTGGGCTACCGGCCCCATTACTTCAAGAACTCCAATGATTACTTCAATATGGATCAGTATGTGGATGGCGACTGCATCCTGGACATGTCTCAGGCGGTCGTGTCGGACATTTCCGCGCTGATCCGTGAGTGCGAGGCCGTGATCACGGATTATTCCAGCGTTTATACAGAGGCCCTGTACTTGAACAAGCCGGGGCTGTGCTTTGCCTACGATCTGGAGGAATACAACCAGAATCAGGATGGTCTGCTGTATGACCCGAACCTGATCTTTTCAAATCGGGTATTCAAGGACTTTGATGCGTTGCTGGCAGGCCTGGAAAATTGTCTGAAGGATCCGCCGCATGCAGACGGTGATGCCGGTCTGACCCGCAGCCTGTTCTTCAAATTCAACGATGATCACAACGCGGAGCGGGTCTGCAACAGGGTCAAGCAGGAGTTGGCCCGGATGGGTCATTAGTCAAAGGACGGGGGCCCTCAGCGCCCATCCTTTCTCACATCCACAATCGCGCCGGTCAGGTGACTGGTCAGGGTCCGGATGGACGCGCGGGCCACCGTTTCAGCATCCAGCAGCAATTCGGGGGGTTCGATACCGAAATTGGCTTGGCGCATGGGCGTGTTCGTGCGTTCAGGGTTGATGCAGTTGACGCGAATGCCGTCCGGCGCCCATTCCGCTGCGAGGCCTTGCGTCAGGTTGACGATGGCGGCATTGGCCGAGGAATAGATCGTGTACAGCGGGCGTCCCCGGGTGTAAGAACTGGACGTGAAGTTCAGCAGCATGCCCTTGCTGAGCAGCAGATGCGGCTTGGCGGCGATGGCCACGTTGATGGCGCCGGTATAGTTCGTGTCGATCAGTTCGCTGATTTCTGATTCTTCCAGCCAGTCGATCGGTTTCTTGATCAGAAATCCGGCGGTATTGACGATGTAGTCGATCTGGCCCAGTCGCGCGCGGGCGGTATCCAGAAAGGCCCGGACATCCGCCAATTTACGAATGTCCACGCCGTTGAATCGTCGGCTGGCGACTTCCACACGCGCCCCGACCGCCAGCGCGACGTGCTTGATTTCCAGACCGATGCCGCTGGCGCCGCCGAAGATGACCAGGTTTTTGCCGCTGATTTTTCCGGTTCCTGGATCATCGGATGGATCAACATCCAGCCCGGCTTGCAGCAGTTTTTCCGCCAGGAACAGGTCGATGGGCTGGGTGACCTTGACGTTTTTTTCACTGCCCTGGACTGTCATGATCTTGACGTTCGGTAGGGTCGCGCGCACGACACCGCAGTCGCAGGTAAAGCTGTCCCGCCGCTGCTGTGCTGCTTTTTGATAGGCGGCCTGGATGCAGTCTAGCTTGAAGGCTTGCGGCGTTTGGCCGCGTCGCATGGAGGTCCGATTGGGAATGTTGTCGATGCTTTCGTCATCGGCGACCCGGACCAAGGTGTCGGCTGACGGGATGACAACGTCGACCGCGTCGAATTGATCCAGGGCGTTCAGGCAATCGTCGATGATCCTGCCGTCCACCAGGGGGCGCACGGCGTCGTGGAACAGCACCTTGCTGTCGGGTGGTTCCTGCGCCAGCGCCTGCAGCGCGGACCGCGTGGAATCCATGCGGGTGTTGCCGCCGTGCACGACTTTGGTGACTTTGGTCCAGCCGTTCGACTTGATCAGATCCCAGACCTGGGCGATGTGTTCGTCCTGGGTGACGATATGGATTTCGTCGATGCGGGGGGCGTCGTGGAAAACGTCGACGGTATGTTCGATGATCATGCGGCCTGCCAGCTTGGTGAATTGCTTGGGCAGGTCGCCTCCGAATCGCGTGCCGCTGCCGGCGGCCAGGATGATGGCAAAATTTTTCATGACTCAGGCTTGCCGATGGCGGTTTTCAGTGAATTAGAGCAGGGTTTCGATCATATCCGGCGCGAAGACCGGGATATGCAAGGTGTGGGCAATGTCCGCGCGTTCCTGGAAGGAATCATCGATGAAGATGGCGGAGTCTTGGCGGATATGGCGTGCTTTTGGGGCGCCGTCCTGAATATGCACGATGTGGTCGAATAGGTGCTGCAGTCGGGCCTTCTTCAACGTTGCATCCAGATCCCCCGCATGCCGCGTCAGCAACGTGATCGTGCAGCCGTCATCAATGGCCTTGTACAGGAATGCCAGCAGCGTGGTGTTGACCCGCCCCTTGATGAGCAGGCAGTCATCCAGATCGACATAGACATGCCGGTAGTCGAGCCGAATCCGGAACCGGTTTTCCAAGGCGCGATCCAGTTCGATCGGATAATCATTGGGGGCGATGGAAACCGGCCAGTCAAAGGCGTCAAAGGCGCTGAGCAGTGGCAGGTTCACCCCCAGGCCGCGCTGCAGAGCCGATGATCCGGCGAAGCGGGCGGCGACTTCGAGTAGCTTGGGTTGGCCGGTGTGGTCCAGTTTCGCCTGGAAGAACCAGGCGCCGCGCGGTCGCAGGTTTTGGTTGATGACAGCGGCCCAGCTGGCGAATAGGTCGCTGAATTCGGCGCTGGGCGAGGTATTGACGCTGATGCCGTTGCTGACCCGGTCTCGTCCTCTGGCTGCGTGAAACAGTAAGGCGCCGTGGCGATCCGAAAAGCAGTCAACGGTCCATTCGCGGCCAGGCAGGTACTCCAGGATCAGCATCTTCTGGTCGGGCTGTCTGGCCAGTAGCGCGGCGGCGTCGATCGCATCGTCGGCCCGCGCCGCGTGGCGTGACCCATAGCCCCTGTCTGGCTTGATGAAGACTGGATAAGCGGGGACAGCCTGTGGGTCAATGTAACGCGCCGGCGAGGGGACCAGGCCGCGCAGTGCATCGTAGGTCGAAGTCTTTGACGCGCAGATGCGGGTGGTATCTGACGGGCTTCCGATGACCCGCACGCCCAGGCGCTCAGCCAGATTCTGCAAGGTTTCAGCCACTGCATCCATCGTCGGATAGAGGGCGTCGATCCCATGCGCCTGAATGATTTCGGCTAGGCGTGCGGCAAAGTCTGGGCTGTCGTGAAAAGGCAGGCTGCCCACGTAGTCTTCATAGACGAAGCGGCCGTGGTCTTCTACGCTGGAAGCGCCGACCAGGTCGAAGTGCGCGGAATAGCGCAGCGCCCGGTGGATCTCCAGGCCGATTTCCGAACCGCAAGGAAAGACCAGGATGCGTTTGCTCATAGGGCGGTCTGCCGGATCAATTCGATGATCCGTTCCTGATCTTCAGGTTGAAGCGTGGCGGAGATGGGCAGGCAGATGACCTGCTCGGCCAGGGTGTGCGCATGGGACAGATGCCCATCGGCGGCGCTGGGTAAGCCGCGATACATGGGGAACGAGCTGACCAGAGGGTAGAAGTAGCGCCGGGCGTGGATATGGTGTGATTTCAGCAAGGCGTATATTTCGTCGCGGCTGGCGGGATGGTCCGGGCCGACAAACAGAGGGCAGTAGGCGTGGTTCCATTCCAGTCCGGCCGGCCCCTGCAGCAGGCGCAGGCTGGGGATGTCCTGGAAGGCGGCCTGGTAGCGCCGGTAGATGGCCATCCGGGTATCCAGCGCCTGGTCCATGTGCTTGAGCTGCAGCAGCCCCATGGCCGCGCAGACCTCGTTCATCTTGCCGTTGATGCCAGGCGCTACCACGGTGACTTCGTCGGCGAAGCCGAAGTTCTTCAGGTAGTCGATGCGTTGTTTGATCTTGGCGTCGGGGCAGACGATGGCGCCGCCTTCAAAGGTGTTGAAGACCTTGGTGGCATGGAAGCTGAGAACGGCCAGATCGCCGTGGTTCAGTATGCTGATGCCACCCTGTTTGACACCGAATGCGTGCGCCGCATCGTAGATGACTTTCAGGCCGTAGGTATCCGCGATCCGTTGGATGTGATCGACGTCGCAGGGAATGCCGTAGCAGTGCACCGGCAGGATAGCGCTGGTGGCGGGGGTAATGGCTTCCTCGATCCGGCTCGGGTCCAGGTTGCACGTGGCTGGATCGACGTCGACAAAGACGGGTTTGATGTTGTTCCACAGCAGTGAATGGGCAGTAGCGGCAAAGGTATAGGGCGTGGTGATGACTTCGCCGCTGATCCGCAGGGCCTGCAGGGCGGTGACCAGTGCGATGGTTCCGTTGGTGAACAGGCTTAGATGCTGAACGCCCAGATAGTCGGCCAGTTCGCGTTCCAGTTGTTCATGGAAGGGGCCGCCGTTGGTCAAGCGCTTGCTGGTCCAGATTTTTTCCAGATAGGGGATGAATTCCTGCAGGGGGGGCAGGTGCGGCTCGGTGACGAAAATGGGGCGCTGTGAGATCATGTCGTCCTATGCTGGAGAGGGCCGCGCGGATGCTGTGAGAAACCCTGCTGATGATACTCTACCGGTGAAGCAGGCATCCATTGGATATCCCATGTGGATAGGCGTCATTTCGATCGTTAAGGGCAAAAATGATTAGCAGAAAGCAATTGTATGAAGTCCTGGAGAATCCGCAATTGAATGAGATGGTAGCCACTGTTTGGGATCTGCTGGGGCAGAGTTTCAAGCAGGCCCAAACGTTGCTGCCGGTCGAACAGGCGATGGATCGCAAGGAACTCTCGTTCCACGACCAGATCCGCCTGCTGGCCTATCTATGCTTCTTGATCGGAGATTTGCCGGGTGACATCGTCGAGATCGGTGTCTGGAAAGGAAAATCCCTTTCTCTGATGAACGAGGTGTGCAACCGCGAACGCAGAGTCATCGGCATCGATCCTTTCGCTCTGCCGAAGCAGTACGAGGAATTCAGTCATTACAAGCGCTTGCTGTTCCAGAATGCCGTGGTGCTCAGGGGGGTTTCAGAACTTTGCGCGGAACGGTTTCAGGAATTATCCCCCACCGTAGCGTTGTTGCATATTGATGGAGGACATGAGGGCAGGAATGTCCTGCTGGACTTTTTGCTGTATTCCCCAAGCGTGGTTCAGGGTGGATTCGTTGTGTTCGACGATTATATGGATGTCAGGTATAGCCCAGAAGTCGGCCCAGCTGTCGATCTGCTGCGGGCGGGCGGATATTTCAATGGATACAACGTGCTTGGGTCTGTGCGTGGGTTTGAAAACAGTTATCTGATCCAGAAGATTTAATTTAATGAATATCGGAAATAGATTGATGGCAATGGATTTTGAAACCTCCCAGGATGAGCGTGCAGCCTCTTGTTTCTGTGGTGATCCCAGCCTTTAGGGTGAAATATCTTCAGGCTGTGCTTGATAGTTTGCTGGATCAAAATTTCTCGGACTATGAAATAGTTGTGGGAGACGATTGCCCCACAGATCGAGGTTTTTGTTTTTGTTGAGAATTTTGTCAAAAACAAAAAAATAGATAATTTCCGATACCACAAAAACGAAAGAATCCCCTTGGGCGGAGGTTGAAATTTTTCTGAGTGCATCCAAAGCAGGGCCAGGGGAAAATATATTAAGCCCTTATTTGATGATGATGTGTTGGAGCCAGGTTGTCTTGTCGAGATTTGTGCAGATTTTTCAGGAACAAAATGCACATGTTTCGGTGGTGGGATCTCGCCGTTTTTTAGTAGATGAGTAGGGGTAGCTCCTTGCCGGATAATATCGCAACTGTGGGGTTGTTCGATGAGGATATTGTTATTCATGGGAAGGATGTTGTTTCGTTTTTAGGTGATATTACCCTGAATTTTATTGGCGAACCGAGCTCTGCAGTCATGTTTCGCCGAGATGACTATATTCCCAGTGGTCATAGCAACCTCTTGGCCTGTATAAGCTAGGGGATCAGTATATCGAGTGGGTGGGTGATTTAGCCATGACGGTCAAACTATTGCGCCGCGGTAACTTGGCCTTGCTGCACGAACCTTATTCCGCCTTTCGCGTCTCAAAAGAGCAGTTCAGCCAGCAAGGCCGTGACCAGCCAGGCATCGGAGAAAAAGGTCATAACGATTTCCGCCGCATGATCCGCGAATTGGGCTGGTATCGTGCCAAAGACAACCATCTCGTCCGCGTCAGACCGCTGAATGATAAAACCCGGGGGTTCGCCCCATTGGACTTGGCTGAACGCATCCGCAGCCGCCAGCAACGCCTGCTGCAAACGCTGAATCAAAAGGAATCCTGGTCTGTCCCGGATTGGATTGCCGACCGGACCCCATCGTCTTCGCGCGTCCTGGCTCTCCGGACCATGCTGCAGGCGAATCCCGATGTCGGGACTCTGGGCGTCGCGGTCATCGTATCCGATACGAATGCACTGCAGCCGCTGGTCGATACCCTGGAAAGCCTGGGCGTCCAGCATCGGCCTGTTGATGGCGTCTGGCTGATTGGCGACGGCATTCCGTCGACGGCAGCGGGCAATGGCATCGAGATCGTTTCCGGCAGTGGCGGGTGGCCCAAGCGCTTGTCTGATCGCATTGCCCAGGGCAATGCGCCCGATTTCTTGTGGGTCCTGCATGCGGGCGACCGCCTGGTGCCGCATGCCACGCTGTTGATGGGGGAATATCGCCTGCGCAGTCCCAATCCTCTGGTTTGGTATGCCGACGAGGCCGTATTGATCGACAAACTGCCGGCCAATCCCATGCTGAAGCCGGATTTCAATGTGGATCTGCTGCGCAGCTACCCCTATGTTGGCCGCAACCTGATCATCAGCACGGCGGCTGTTCAGGCGGTGGGAGGGCTGCAGGACCAGCTGGCCGATCTGGCGCCGGTGGATCTGTTGTGGCGGATGGTGGAACAAGTAGGCCCCCCTGTCGTGGGCCACATCCCGGAAGTCTTGCTGTATGGGGCGGTCAGCTTGCTGGATTGGGTGGAATCGGCCCAGGCGATGCTTTGGTCGCCCGTGGCAACGCAGACACATCTGGTTCGTATGGGTTCGCAGGCCACGGTGGAAACCACTGCACACCAAGGCGTTTGTCGGGTTGCTTACCCGTTGCCGGCCCAGCCGCTGGTCTCGATCATCATTCCCACCCGCGATCAACTGCCGGTGTTGCGCGCCTGCGTCGAAGGCTTGATGGAACGCACGACCTATCCGCATTATGAATTGCTGATTGTGGACAATGACAGCCGCGACCCCGAGGCGCTTCAGTTCCTGGCGCAGCTAGAATCCCTGGCCTCTGAGCAGATCAGGATCTTGCGCTGGCCTCAGGCCTTCGATTTTTCTGCTATCAATAATTTTGCCGTACAGCAGGCGCGTGGCGATGTTTTCCTGTTTTTGAATAATGACATCAGCTTTACCGATCAGACGCGGCCGGACTGGCTGCAGCGGCTTTTGTCCCTGGCCTTGAGACCTGAAGTGGGGGCAGCAGGCCCCAGATTGGATCTGGCCGACGGAAAGGTCGATCAAAATGGTCTGGTGCTAGGGCTTAACGGCGGCGTCGGTGGGGCATTTCGCGGTCAGCCTGTGGGGCGGCGTGGATATATGAACCGCTTGGTCGCGCAGCAGAATGTCAGCGCCTTGAGCGCGTCTTGTTTGATGATGCGGCGCGATGTCTTCCAGGAATTGGGTGGATTCGACGCCAAGAATTTTCCGATTGACTACGGGGATGCCGATCTGTGCATGAAGGCCACGCAGGCAGGCTATCTGCTGGCGCTGGAGCCTGACATCAGCCTGAGGCATATGGGCGGCGCGACGCGCCTGCTGACTAAGAAGTTTGGTATCGAAAGTCAGCCAGGCGCAGCAGAACGCGATCAGCTCTTTGCCCGCTGGCTGCCGCAGTTGGCGCAGGATCCCAATTACCACCCGGCTTTTGGAAAGTTTGCGCCGGGCTTCGATCTGAGCCGGGATGCTGCACGCATCCAGACGCCTCTGCCGGGACGACCTTTGCCTGTCGTCATGGCGATGCATGCGGACTGGGAGGGATGCGGTCACTACCGTATCCTGCATCCCTTCCGGGCGCTATCCGATGAATTGCGCCTGGATGGCAGTTTAAAAATAGGGAATTATTATTTTGGGGATGTCGCCAGGATCCAGCCTGATGTGATCGTGCTGCAAGGGGCATGGATCGTGAATGGCATTCTGGAGGAAATCCGGCGCTACCGTGATTTGACCGGGGCCAAGGTGGTCCTGGAGTTCGACGATTATCTGCCGAACATTCCCACCCGCAGCGTCTATCGGCAGCGAATGCCGCAAAGCGAAATCAAGAAAATGCGTCGGGCCATCGAGGAAGTGGATTGGTTGGTGGTGTCGACGCCAGTGCTGGCAGAAGAATATCGCGCTTACCATGCCGATATCCGGGTGGCGCACAATGGCTTGCCGCGGGCGATTTGGGGGGATTTAAGCGGGCAGCGGCAGGCAGGGCGTAAACCCCGGGTCGGGTGGGCCGGCGGCATCAGCCATACGGGGGATTTAGCGGAAATCCGGGCGGTGGTTCAGGATTTGCAGGGTGAGGTCGAGTGGGTCTTCATGGGCATGAAGCCTGATGGCGTGGCGTGTGAATATCATGCCAGTGTGGATATCAACCGCTATCCGGCCAAATTGGCCAGCCTGAACCTGGATCTGGCTGTCGTGCCCTTGGAGGACAACCAGTTCAATCGCTGCAAAAGCAATCTGCGCTTGCTGGAATTCGGCGCCTGCGGGGTGCCGGTCATTGCGACAGACATCGATCCATATCGCACGGGCCTGCCGGTGACTTTGGTGCGCAACCGCCCACGGGACTGGGTGCAGTCGATTCGCAGCCATTTGTCGGATATGGATGCGCTGGCCCGGCAGGGCGATGCGCTACGGCAGGCGGTGCTGACTGGTTGGATGCTGGAAGACGCTTTCCTGGATCAATGGGCCCATGCTTGGGGGATGGCGCCAGCCGGTGCTTAAGCCATAGATCGAGCGCAATAAAAAACCGCCGGAAAGAATCCGGCGGTTTTTTTGTTGCCTGAGGCGGGATGAACCCGCCTTGGTGCTGTGAATTAACGCAGCAGGGACAACATGGTCTGCGGAACCTGATTGGCCTGGGCCAGCACGGCGGTACCAGCTTGCTGCAGGATCTGGGCGCGCGTCATGTTGGACACTTCCACCGCGTAGTCGGCGTCTTCGATGCGCGAACGCGAAGCCGACAGGTTGGTGATGGTGTTGTTCAGGTTGGCGATGGTGGATTCGAAGCGGTTCTGGACAGCGCCCAGGTCGCTGCGCATGCCGTCGACCAACGCGATGGCGGCGTCGATTTCCTTCAGTGCGCCGGACACCACGCCTTGGGTGGCGCCTGCGCCGGACACGCCAGCAGCGCGCGTCAGACCGGTGGCGGTGATGGACGTGGCGCCGCTGAGCAGGGCGGAGACCCGGGCGTCGGTGCCGGAGATGCTGATGGTCTGGCCATCACGTGCACCAACCTGAATGGCCAGGCCTTGACCAGCGCCCGAGGGGATCGAGCCGTTCAGGACCTTCACGCCGTTGAATTCGCTTTGATCGGCCACACGGTCGATTTCGTCCAGGCGCTGCTTGATTTCAGCGTTGATGGACTTCAAGTCATCGTCGGAGTTCGTGCCGTTGTAGGCTTGAACGGCCAGTTGGCGGATGCGCTGCAGGTTGTTGTTGATTTCGTTCAGGGAGCCTTCCGTCGTTTGCGCGATGGAAATCCCGTCGTTGGCGTTGCGGGCAGCCTGGGTCAGGCCCGTGATCTGAGCCGTGAAGCGGTTGGCGATGGCTTGGCCGGCGGCGTCATCCTTGGCGCTGTTGATGCGCAGGCCGGAGGACAGGCGCTCGATCGCGGAGCCCAGGGAGGACTGGGACTTGTTCAGGTTGTTCTGGGAGACCAGAGCAAGGTAGTTGGTGTTGATAACAGCCATGAGAGACTCCTAAGTAGTTCGGCGGAGATCCGCCCTTGTTGCCCAGGATGACAAACTGAGTGACCTCCTGTTCTGACGTGTTAACGGAAGGGGGGCGGGGAACTTTAGGGCGGTTCGCAATTTTTTTGGCCCAGTGATTCACTTTTTTCGGCTCCCTCGCGTTCTGCGTGCTTTGATGCATTTTGTTATATTCCGCATTGTTGCTTCTAGCGTGGATTGATCCATGGTTTCTGTTCGCACGAATGTTTCCGCCCAGCAAGCCCAGAACCACAATCGGCAGGCGGGCAGTGCGCTGGATCAGGCGATTCAACGCCTGTCTTCTGGTCTGCGCATCAACAGCGCCAAGGATGACGCCGCCGGCCAAGCCATCGCCAATCGCTTCACGGCTCAGATTACGGGTCTGGCCCAGGCTGCCCGCAACACCAACGATGGGATCTCTCTATCGCAAACGGCCCAGGGTGCGCTGGATGCGATCAATGCTCGCCTGCAACGCATCCGAGAGCTTTCTGTTCAAGGGCTGAGTGAGTTGTATAACGGGGAGACCGGGGATTACATCCAGGCCGAAATCAATATGAACCTGAAGGAGATCGACCGCCTGAATCAATGGGCGTCTTTCAATGGCGTGTCTTTGCTGGATGGGACAACCGGCACCAAAACCCTTCAGGTGGGGGCCCGCGATAGGGACACGCTGGATGTCGATCTGGGGCCTCCAGGCTTCAGCATTCAGGAACTGGGCCTGCGGGATCTGACAATACAAGGTGCGCCGGGGCGTGTGACACCGGTATCCACGTTGACCGGGTCGTCGTCCAGGATCGATCTAGACGATGCAGCGCGCACGACGGTTAATTATTACCCCCCAACCGATAGTCCGAATCTGGTTCGGCCTTCGCAAAGCGGTAGTCGCGCGGTTGTGCAGCTGGACGATGACGGCGGCAGGCTGAAGAACGTCTCTGTGAATGCGGGATATAACACGGATACGAGCACGAGCAATGTGGGTTTGAGCATCAGCAGCCCGGTGGTGTCCGCGACAGCCGGAGAATCCATTTCCAGTTGGGCCTATCTGGACGATAGTGGCAACCCTATGGCCTTATCGCAGCCGTCGGTGGTCAGGTCCGGGGGGCAATACTGGATCAAGCACCAATACAATGGGGCCGCTTACTACTACGAGGCCGAGCTGACCGTTCATGGTAATCAGCACAAGATCACGGCCCAGGCAAAATCAGCAAACCGGGTTGCGGAAGCCGATATGCCGGGGTCGATTTCGCAGCGTTTGACCTCTGCGCCTCAGGTACCCAAGGCAAGCGCCGATTATTCGATGACCTTGGATGGTGTGGACGAAGCGGCCAATGCAGACATGCAGCTTGTTTATTTAGGCGGGTATTACTACGTCGAAGAAAAGCTGAGTTCAGGGCAGTATTCGTATTACCGGGCTGATGTGACCGTCAAAACGGGTGGGTCCCAGAATTCGATCACGGTAGTCTCTGATCGGAGTCGTGCCATTTCGGTAGCTGATGAGCCTTATGTGTCGGGCACGTCGATCGCGTATCTGAAGCCGGAAAACCAAAATATCCAGATCAATTATGTGGATCTGGATGGGCGGATGATGACGGATGTGATGCAAAGCGACGGCGAAGGCGGCTATATCTTCCGCCTGGACGGTCTGAATGGCGGCGGCAACCCTGTCTACAAGACAGCTAAGGTCGTTATCAACCAGGCAGGCGATTACATGCTGCAAACGGCTAATGGGATGGGCGAGGTCATGCTCTACTACCCCCTGTTCTACACCAATGCCGATGGCACACATAGGCCAGCCTTTGACGTGTTCAGTAATGCGGAATCTGACATGACGATCATCACGGTGCGTGAAACAGACATTGCCCAGCGTTTGCGCACGCCGCCGGAACCTTTGGCAGCAATCGACGAGGCGATTGCCCGTGTGGATCGGAAACGTAGCGAACTGGGGGCTTTGGATAACCGTCTGGAAGCGATTATCGATCAAAGCAAAACGACAGGCGCAGATCTTGTGGCTGCTCGATCCAGAATCGAGGACGCCGACTATGCGGTAGAGGTGTCCAATATGACACGCGCCCAGATCCTGCAGCAGGCAGGTGCGGCAGTGTTGGCTCAAGCTAATCAGGTTCCACAGTCTGTGCTGTCTCTGATCGCCAGGTAGGCGCGTCAGATTGATACTGCCTGGGACGGTGGCTGAACATCCAGTATCAACGCCACCCGCGCCTTCCGTGCCTGCCGTGATAGTAGCCACGATGATCCCAGCCCCGCGAACGGTAGCCGAAGTGAAAGCTGGGCGGCGCCACGTAGACCGGCGGCGCAACATAAACAGATGGTCCGCCATAAACGATCCCGCCGTCATCATAGTAGGCAGGGGCGGGTTGGTAGACGGCGCATCCACCTAGAGCGGACACTGCAAGCAGCAGGACCGCGAACCGGGTAGCGCGATGTGCAATAGGCGTTTTCATGACTGAAATTATGGTCGCAATCGCCGTGTTTTGGGGCCGGATATTGCCGCCGGTTACACAGATCCGGCAGTTCTCCATGCTTGAGTGGCTTTCATCAAGAATTGACACACTCTAGGCTGGTGGAGTGTGGTGTTTCGGATTCCGGCTGGCTGAATCCCCCAAGGGAATGGGCAGACGACTGGTGGGCCCCCCGAGAG